>NZ_JBQZFT010000024.1:0-530 GCF_052692115.1 Serratia sp. TSA_105.2 | reverse complement strand
GTACGGCCGCCTTCACGGATTGCGAAACGCAGACCGTCGTCCATCGCGATTGGGTGAATCAGGGTGACAACCATGTTCACGTTGTCGCCTGGCATTACCATCTCTACGCCTTCTGGCAGTTCGATGGTACCGGTCACGTCAGTAGTACGGAAGTAGAACTGTGGACGGTAGCCTTTGAAGAATGGCGTGTGACGACCACCTTCATCTTTGCTCAGGATGTACACTTCAGATTCGAACTGGGTGTGCGGCTTGATGGAGCCTGGCTTAGCCAGTACCTGACCACGTTCGATTTCTTCACGTTTGATACCACGCAGCAGAACACCTACGTTCTCACCAGCACGGCCTTCGTCCAGCAGTTTGCGGAACATTTCAACGCCAGTACAGGTAGACTTAACGGTGTCTTTGATACCAACGATTTCAACTTCTTCGCCAACTTTGATGATACCGCGCTCAACACGACCGGTAACAACGGTACCACGACCGGAGATGGAGAATACGTCTTCGATTGGCAGCAGGAACGGCTTGTCGAT
>NZ_JBQZFT010000023.1:0-5285 GCF_052692115.1 Serratia sp. TSA_105.2 | reverse complement strand
TACGGCGTTTCACTTCTGAGTTCGGCATGGGGTCAGGTGGGACCACCGCGCTATTGCCGCCAGGCAAATTCTGTTTCATTCCAACCGCTTCACTTTCGTGTCGCCATCAGAACCAATCTCGGAACTTCGCTGAAAATCTCTCTAAAAACACCTTCGGTGTTGTAAGGTTAAGCCTCACGGATCATTAGTACTGGTTAGCTCAATGCATCGCTGCACTTACACACCCAGCCTATCAACGTCTTAGTCTTAAACGTTCCTTCAGGGGCCTTGAAGGCCCAGGGAAGACTCATCTTGAGGCAAGTTTCGCGCTTAGATGCTTTCAGCGCTTATCTTTTCCGCACTTAGCTACCGGGCAATGCCATTGGCATGACAACCCGAACACCAGTGGTGCGTTCACTCCGGTCCTCTCGTACTAGGAGCAACCCCTCTCAATCTTCCAACGCCCACGGCAGATAGGGACCGAACTGTCTCACGACGTTCTAAACCCAGCTCGCGTACCACTTTAAATGGCGAACAGCCATACCCTTGGGACCTACTTCAGCCCCAGGATGTGATGAGCCGACATCGAGGTGCCAAACACCGCCGTCGATATGAACTCTTGGGCGGTATCAGCCTGTTATCCCCGGAGTACCTTTTATCCGTTGAGCGATGGCCCTTCCATTCAGAACCACCGGATCACTAAGACCTACTTTCGTACCTGCTCGAGCCGTCACTCTCGCAGTCAAGCTAGCTTATGCCTTTGCACTAACCTCACGATGTCCGACCGTGATTAGCTAACCTTCGTGCTCCTCCGTTACTCTTTGGGAGGAGACCGCCCCAGTCAAACTACCCACCAGACACTGTCCTCACCCCGGATCACGGGGCCGAGTTAGAACATCAAACATTAAAGGGTGGTATTTCAAGGATGGCTCCACGCAGACTGGCGTCCACGCTTCAAAGCCTCCCACCTATCCTACACATCAAGGCTCAATGTTCAGTGTCAAGCTATAGTAAAGGTTCACGGGGTCTTTCCGTCTTGCCGCGGGTACACTGCATCTTCACAGCGAGTTCAATTTCACTGAGTCTCGGGTGGAGACAGCCTGGCCATCATTACGCCATTCGTGCAGGTCGGAACTTACCCGACAAGGAATTTCGCTACCTTAGGACCGTTATAGTTACGGCCGCCGTTTACTGGGGCTTCGATCAAGAGCTTCGCCTTGCGGCTGACCCCATCAATTAACCTTCCAGCACCGGGCAGGCGTCACACCGTATACGTCCACTTTCGTGTTTGCACAGTGCTGTGTTTTTATTAAACAGTTGCAGCCAGCTGGTATCTTCGACTGGCTTCAGCTCCATCCGCAAGGGACTTCACCTACATGCCAGCGTGCCTTCTCCCGAAGTTACGGCACCATTTTGCCTAGTTCCTTCACCCGAGTTCTCTCAAGCGCCTTGGTATTCTCTACCTGACCACCTGTGTCGGTTTGGGGTACGATTCAATGTTACCTAGAGCTTAGAGGCTTTTCCTGGAAGCAGGGCATCAACTACTTCTGCACCGTAGTGCATCGTCATCACGCCTCAGGGTTGATATGCAACCGGATTTACCAGGTCACACCCCCTACACGCTTAAACCGGGACAACCGTCGCCCGGCTAGCCTAGCCTTCTCCGTCCCCCCTTCGCAGTAACACCAAGTACAGGAATATTAACCTGTTTCCCATCGACTACGCTTTTCAGCCTCGCCTTAGGGGTCGACTCACCCTGCCCCGATTAACGTTGGACAGGAACCCTTGGTCTTCCGGCGAGCGGGCTTTTCACCCGCTTTATCGTTACTTATGTCAGCATTCGCACTTCTGATACCTCCAGCAACCCTCACAGGCCACCTTCAACGGCTTACAGAACGCTCCCCTACCCAACAACGCCTAAGCGTCGCTGCCGCAGCTTCGGTGCATGGTTTAGCCCCGTTACATCTTCCGCGCAGGCCGACTCGACCAGTGAGCTATTACGCTTTCTTTAAATGATGGCTGCTTCTAAGCCAACATCCTGGCTGTCTATGCCTTCCCACATCGTTTCCCACTTAACCATGACTTTGGGACCTTAGCTGGCGGTCTGGGTTGTTTCCCTCTTCACGACGGACGTTAGCACCCGCCGTGTGTCTCCCGTGATAACATTCTTCGGTATTCGGAGTTTGCATCGGTTTGGTAAGCCGGGATGGCCCCCTAGCCGAAACAGTGCTCTACCCCCGAAGATGAGTTCACGAGGCGCTACCTAAATAGCTTTCGGGGAGAACCAGCTATCTCCCGGTTTGATTGGCCTTTCACCCCCAGCCACAAGTCATCCGCTAATTTTTCAACATTAGTCGGTTCGGTCCTCCAGTTAGTGTTACCCAACCTTCAACCTGCCCATGGCTAGATCACCGGGTTTCGGGTCTATACCTTGCAACTAATCGCCCAGTTAAGACTCGGTTTCCCTACGGCTCCCCTATACGGTTAACCTTGCTACAAAATATAAGTCGCTGACCCATTATACAAAAGGTACGCAGTCACACCACGAAGGTGCTCCCACTGCTTGTACGTACACGGTTTCAGGTTCTATTTCACTCCCCTCGCCGGGGTTCTTTTCGCCTTTCCCTCACGGTACTGGTTCACTATCGGTCAGTCAGGAGTATTTAGCCTTGGAGGATGGTCCCCCCATATTCAGACAGGATGTCACGTGTCCCGCCCTACTCATCGAACTCACGACCTGTGCATTTTAGTGTACGGGGCTATCACCCTTTGCTGCGCGACTTTCCAGACGCTTCCACTAACACACAAGCCGATTCAGGTTCTGGGCTCCTCCCCGTTCGCTCGCCGCTACTGGGGGAATCTCGGTTGATTTCTTTTCCTCGGGGTACTTAGATGTTTCAGTTCCCCCGGTTCGCCTCATGCCACTATGTATTCATGACATGATAGTGTGTCGAAACACACTGGGTTTCCCCATTCGGGTATCGCCGGTTGTAACGGTTCATATCACCTTACCGACGCTTTTCGCAGATTAGCACGCCCTTCATCGCCTCTGACTGCCTAGGCATCCACCGTGTACGCTTAGTCACTTAACCTCACAACCCGAAGATGTTTCCATCGTTCGTGCTGCAAACATTTGAGAGACTCTATGACAGGTTACTCTTCATCCCAGTACATCTACGGAGGGATAAATTTCAGCCGTCATGTTTCAATTTTCAGCTTGTTCCAGATTGTTAAAGAGCAATATCTTAAACATGACTCGCAAGTCATCTTTAAGATTTTTTCGGCTATCGCTAACCGGTGATAATGTCTTTCACTCATTATCGGAATGGCGTCCCCAAGGGGATTCGAACCCCTGTTACAGCCGTGAAAGGGCAGTGTCCTAGGCCTCTAGACGATGGGGACCCGAAATTGGCTTATCGAATCACCGATTCGATAATTTCGGGTAAAGGTGAGATTTTTCGTGAAAAATCGAGCGCCATTGTCGTTTGTCACTGCACTGGACAGTCACAAATCTCCCGGCACTTACCTATACCACAAGGTTTTGTTTGCTCATTACTTTTTCATCAGACAATCTGTGTGAGCACGCCACTCGAACTAATATCTTTAGGTAAGGAGGTGATCCAACCGCAGGTTCCCCTACGGTTACCTTGTTACGACTTCACCCCAGTCATGAATCACAAAGTGGTAAGCGCCCTCCCGAAGGTTAAGCTACCTACTTCTTTTGCAACCCACTCCCATGGTGTGACGGGCGGTGTGTACAAGGCCCGGGAACGTATTCACCGTAGCATTCTGATCTACGATTACTAGCGATTCCGACTTCATGGAGTCGAGTTGCAGACTCCAATCCGGACTACGACATACTTTATGAGGTCCGCTTGCTCTCGCGAGGTCGCTTCTCTTTGTATATGCCATTGTAGCACGTGTGTAGCCCTACTCGTAAGGGCCATGATGACTTGACGTCATCCCCACCTTCCTCCAGTTTATCACTGGCAGTCTCCTTTGAGTTCCCGGCCGAACCGCTGGCAACAAAGGATAAGGGTTGCGCTCGTTGCGGGACTTAACCCAACATTTCACAACACGAGCTGACGACAGCCATGCAGCACCTGTCTCAGAGTTCCCGAAGGCACCAAAGCATCTCTGCTAAGTTCTCTGGATGTCAAGAGTAGGTAAGGTTCTTCGCGTTGCATCGAATTAAACCACATGCTCCACCGCTTGTGCGGGCCCCCGTCAATTCATTTGAGTTTTAACCTTGCGGCCGTACTCCCCAGGCGGTCGATTTAACGCGTTAGCTCCGGAAGCCACGCCTCAAGGGCACAACCTCCAAATCGACATCGTTTACAGCGTGGACTACCAGGGTATCTAATCCTGTTTGCTCCCCACGCTTTCGCACCTGAGCGTCAGTCTTCGTCCAGGGGGCCGCCTTCGCCACCGGTATTCCTCCAGATCTCTACGCATTTCACCGCTACACCTGGAATTCTACCCCCCTCTACGAGACTCTAGCTTGCCAGTTTCAAATGCAGTTCCCAGGTTGAGCCCGGGGATTTCACATCTGACTTAACAAACCGCCTGCGTGCGCTTTACGCCCAGTAATTCCGATTAACGCTTGCACCCTCCGTATTACCGCGGCTGCTGGCACGGAGTTAGCCGGTGCTTCTTCTGCGAGTAACGTCAATTGATGAACGTATTAAGTTCACCACCTTCCTCCTCGCTGAAAGTGCTTTACAACCCGAAGGCCTTCTTCACACACGCGGCATGGCTGCATCAGGCTTGCGCCCATTGTGCAATATTCCCCACTGCTGCCTCCCGTAGGAGTCTGGACCGTGTCTCAGTTCCAGTGTGGCTGGTCATCCTCTCAGACCAGCTAGGGATCGTCGCCTAGGTGAGCCATTACCCCACCTACTAGCTAATCCCATCTGGGCACATCTGATGGCAAGAGGCCCGAAGGTCCCCCTCTTTGGTCTTGCGACGTTATGCGGTATTAGCTACCGTTTCCAGTAGTTATCCCCCTCCATCAGGCAGTTTCCCAGACATTACTCACCCGTCCGCCGCTCGTCACCCAGGGAGCAAGCTCCCCTGTGCTACCGCTCGACTTGCATGTGTTAAGCCTGCCGCCAGCGTTCAATCTGAGCCATGATCAAACTCTTCAATTAAAAGCTTGATTTGCTTCCACTCGAGAAGCGATGCTCAAAGATTTACTGCATGAATTTTACTTCAGTTAGTCACTCTTCAAGACTTGATATTTTTTTGCATCCGAAGATGCTGGATATCGTCTTGTGGAGTGCCCACACAGATTGTCTGATAAATTG
>NZ_JBQZFT010000022.1:0-5789 GCF_052692115.1 Serratia sp. TSA_105.2 | reverse complement strand
CGCACGCTCTGGCTCTGGGATGTAGCTGTCCAGGGCTTCGGCCAGTTCGATGATTTTCGCTTCCCACTCAGCTTCGCCTTCCAGCGCTTTCAGCGCGGAACCACGGATTACTGGCAGGTCGTCGCCTGGGAAGTCGTACGCGGACAGCAGTTCGCGAACTTCCATTTCTACCAGTTCCAGCAGCTCTTCATCATCAACCATGTCGCATTTGTTCATGAATACGATGATGAAAGGAACGCCAACCTGACGACCCAGCAGGATGTGCTCACGGGTCTGAGGCATTGGGCCGTCAGTCGCAGCTACTACCAGGATCGCGCCGTCCATCTGAGCAGCACCGGTGATCATGTTTTTCACGTAGTCGGCGTGCCCTGGGCAGTCAACGTGCGCGTAGTGACGAGTCGGGGTGTCATACTCAACGTGAGAGGTGTTGATGGTGATACCACGAGCTTTTTCTTCTGGCGCGTTATCGATCTGGTCGAAAGCACGTGCAGAACCGCCGTAGGTTTTAGCCAGTACGGTAGTGATCGCTGCAGTCAGGGTAGTTTTACCGTGGTCAACGTGGCCGATAGTACCGACGTTAACGTGCGGTTTTGTACGTTCAAACTTTTCTTTAGACATCGATTGTCCCTCTAAGACACGGATAAATCGGTGGTATCACCACATCAACCAAGCATTTGCTCGTTGAATCCAGAACAGAAAGAAAATCAGGGGGCGAGAAATTAAGAAGTGGTGCTGATAGGCAGATTCGAACTGCCGACCTCACCCTTACCAAGGGTGCGCTCTACCAACTGAGCTATATCAGCACATCTTGGAGCGGGCAGTGGGAATCGAACCCACATCATCAGCTTGGAAGGCTGAGGTAATAGCCATTATACGATGCCCGCATCCTGGAACTCGGCTACCTGATTTTTCTGTAGAATTTTGGGATGGAGCAGGATTGTTCATCACTCGGCTCGCATCCTTCGGGCCGGCTGCGCCTTGCGCTGCACAGCTCGAACCTTGCCGAAGGCTTTCGCCCTCTCCTCCCGCCATCAACCGTTGCGGTATTTATCGCATCTCAGTTAATCGCCGAAGGCAAGATTTGGTGGTGGGGGAAGGATTCGAACCTTCGAAGTCTGTGACGGCAGATTTACAGTCTGCTCCCTTTGGCCGCTCGGGAACCCCACCAGATTTTAACTACTTGTGACTTGAATGGTGCCGGCTACCGGAATCGAACTGGTGACCTACTGATTACAAGTCAGTTGCTCTACCTACTGAGCTAAGCCGGCATCAAGTGCAGCGCATTCTAGGTAGAGCGGGCGACCTATGCAACAAAAAAATTGCTTTACGCGCACTTTCGCTCATAAATCAGTCAATTTTGCATACTGTCATGCAATTCGCAGCCTGCGGCGTGCAAACATTCATCACTCGCGGCAATCATTCTCTACAATTTTATCCACTTTTTGCAAGCCTTGAGCGCCGCTTTCTCCGTGTCGGGCTTCTCAAAACACTTAACCCGCGCAGGTAAACTGTGAGCGGGATCGATGCACCAAAAAGGGGATACCTGCCCCGGACTGCGGCGTGGGCTACACTGATCCCTCGCCCTTTTGCCGTCGCCATGCCTTTCGCCGCTGTGGCTCAGTTATTGCTTCTCTTCATTACCCCCATCCCAGGAGGAATGACCGATGAAAATAGTGCCTATCAACGCCGCTACGCTACCGATTTACCGCGATGAATTGGCCCGCCTGTTGACCGATGCCGTCACGCACGGCGCTTCTGTCGGTTACGACACCTTAATCCCTCACGAAGACGCCGAAAGCTACTTCCACAGTCTGCGGCCGGCCTTGGCCAAAGGTGAACTGCTGCTGTGGATTGCCCGTGACGAGCGCGGCGTCGTTGGCACCGTGCAACTCGAGCTCTGCCAGAAGCCGAACGGCCGTAATCGTGCGGAGGTAGTGAAGCTGTTGGTGCATAGCCGCGCTCGCCGAAACGGCGTAGGTCAGGCGCTGATGAAGTCACTGGAGCACGCGGCACTGCAACAGCAGCGCGGGCTATTGTACCTGGATACGCAGGCCGGTTCGGCAGCAGAAGCGCTTTATCGCAGCCTGGGTTATCGCTGTTTGGGCGAGCTACCGGATTATGCGGCAGGGCCCGATGGGCATTACCATCCAACCGTTATTTATTACAAACGCCTGTTCGCCGTGAACCAACCTTCGCGCGCCATCGCCAGCTAGCCTTCAGGCGGTATCCGGCCCCGATGATACCGCCTTGCAACCCCGCTTTATCAACTGCGCGCCGCTTCGCACAATTGACATAAACTGCTGCCTATCGACAACTTTTGCGAAAAAAGTCTACGCCAAAAACGAAGCTGTCTATAATATGCAGCTTGTTTATTCTCTGGAGCTGGCGTCCGGCGCCTTTCCCAACCTGCGTTAACAGGCAGAATTTGGCTTATGATAAAAAGAGATCAATCTTTAGCAACGCCCTACCTACAGTTCGATCGTACCCAATGGGCTGCGTTGAGAGATTCGGTGCCGCTGACGTTGTCGGAAGAAGAGATCGTTAAACTGAAAGGGATTAACGAAGATCTCTCGTTGGAAGAAGTTGCGCAGATTTATCTGCCGCTGTCACGACTGTTGAACTTCTATATCAGCTCCAACCTGCGGCGGCAGGCGGTACTGGAGCAATTCCTCGGCACCGATGGGCAAAAGATTCCCTATGTCATCGGCATCGCCGGCAGCGTAGCCGTCGGTAAGAGCACAACAGCGCGCTTGTTGCAGGCACTGCTGAGCCGCTGGCCGGAACACCGCAGCGTTGAGCTGATCACGACCGACGGTTTCTTGCATCCTAATAAGGTGCTGAACGAACGCGGCCTGATGAAGAAAAAAGGCTTCCCGCAGTCTTACGATATGCATAGCCTGGTGAAATTCGTGTCGGAAGTGAAATCCGGTGCCAAACGCGTCACCGCCCCGGTTTATTCGCATTTGATCTATGACGTTGTGCCCGAGGGCAATAAAGTCATCGAGCAGCCGGATATTCTGATCCTGGAAGGGCTTAACGTATTGCAAAGCGGTATGGATTACCCTCACGATCCGCATCGCGTATTCGTTTCCGATTTTGTCGACTTCTCTATATATGTCGATGCCCCAGAGACGCTATTGCAAAGCTGGTATATCAATCGCTTCCTGAAATTCCGTCAGGGCGCATTTTCCAATCCCGATTCTTATTTCCATCACTATTCAAAATTGCCGGAACCGGAAGCGATTAATATCGCCACGCAATTATGGAATGAGATTAACGGATTGAATTTGCAACAGAATATACTGCCTACGCGCGAGAGAGCCAGCCTGATCATGACCAAAAGCGCTAACCACGCCGTTGAAAGCGTGCGTTTAAGAAAGTAAGCCTACCGATCGATTCAGGGGACGTTGCCGTCCCCCTTTCACTAACTATTCCGCACTGCGCAGCGATATCTCCCCGCCGATGAAGGGTTTTATCTCCCCGTCTTGTTCCAGCAGTAGCGCCCCCTGCGAATCGATGCCTCGGGCGATGCCCACAATCTGCCGCTCGCCAATCAGGAGCT
The DNA here is from genome assembly GCF_052692115.1 of Serratia sp. TSA_105.2. Classification (NCBI taxonomy): domain Bacteria; kingdom Pseudomonadati; phylum Pseudomonadota; class Gammaproteobacteria; order Enterobacterales; family Yersiniaceae; genus Serratia; species Serratia sp. TSA_105.2. The sequence continues at coordinate 2,227 of NZ_JBQZFT010000022.1, read as the reverse complement.
TGACCGGTCTGTCGATAAAGTTATCCAGGGTACGCCAGCGACCGATAAAGGGCGCCAGTCCGTCTATCTCAAACTGTTTCAACGACTGACGCAGCTCATTGAGCAGGGTTGCAGCCAGCTCATTGCGATCGATCTGAATTCCCGCTTCCTGCAGGTTAATCCAGCCCTGGGTAATGGCGCTGGCGTTGGTATCCCGCATCGCCAGGTTAATGCCGGCACCGATGACCAGTTGAGCCGCATCGCCGGTTTTTCCCGTCAGTTCGACCAGGATTCCCGCCAGTTTACGATCGTTCAGATAAAGATCGTTAGGCCACTTAACGCGCACGTTTGCCGCACCGAGACGCTGCAGAACTTCCGCCATCACCATCCCGATCACCAGGCTAAGCCCCATTGCCGCCGCCGGGCCTTGCTCCAAGCGCCAGAACATCGACAGGTATAAATTAGCGCCGAATGGCGAGATCCACTGCCGCCCGCGGCGCCCACGCCCCGCCTGTTGGTATTCAGCGACGCAGGCGTCACCGGAGTGCAATTCGGCGATGCGGTCCAGCAAGTATTGGTTGGTGGAATCGACCACCGGCAACACGCTTACACGCTTGTCTTCCAGCAGGCTGAGGATACGCTCGGCTTCCAACAGCTGGATGGCACCAGGCAGGCTGTAACCTTTGCCAGGCACGGTAAAAACATCCAGCCCCCACTCGCGAATGGTTTGAATATGCTTATTGATCGCAGCACGGCTCATGCCGAGTGACTCACCGAGGTGTTCCCCGGAATGGAATTCGCCGTCGGCAAGCAGCGCGATCAGTTTTAACGGAACCTTGGTATCTTTCATGACAGCACCGCCACGGCATTCAGCTCACCGGTCGCGCCAATAAAACGCACCTCAGGCTCCAGCCAGACGCCAAATCTATCGGCCACCGTCTTGCGTACGTGGCGCGCCAGCGCCACCACATCCTGGCTGTGGGCGTTGTCGATGTTCACCAGCACCAGCGCCTGCTGGTGGTGTACCGCAGCACCACCGAGACGATATCCTTTCAGTTCGCATTGGTCGATAAGCCAGCCGGCGGCTAGCTTCACCTGGCCATCCTGCTGTGGATAATGCGGCATGCCGGGATATTTGGCGATGAGTCCTGCGGCTTTCTCTGCGTTCACCAGCGGATTCTTGAAGAAGCTGCCGGCATTGCCGGTTTCACGCGGATCGGGCAGCTTGCTGCGGCGCATGGCGCATACGGATTCAAATACCTGAAGCGGCGTCACCGTAGCGGGATCCAGCTTAGCAAGATCGCCGTAGCTCAATTTGGGTTGCCACTGTTTGTTGAGGCGTAAACCCAGCCCGACAATGACATGTCCGATTTGGAAACGGTGTTTGAAAATACTTTCCCGGTAGCCGAAACCACATTCGGCAGCCGGAATGCGATCGATAGCGCCGGTAGAGAAATCCAGCAAGTCGACATACTCGCAAACGTCTTTCAATTCGACGCCGTAGGCGCCGATGTTCTGAATAGGCGCGGAGCCGGCCAATCCAGGAATCAACGCCAGGTTCTCCAGACCGCAGATCCCGGCCTGCAGCGTATATTGCACCAGATCATGCCAATTCTCACCGGAGCTGACGTGGAGATGCCAGGCATCGTTATCTTCCCGGACGTCGATACCCTTTAGCTGATTGACCATGACCGTGCCCGAAAAATCCTCCAGGAACAGCACGTTGCTACCTTCACCGAGAATCAGCAGCGGCTCCTGACGCTTGCGCGTTTGTTGCCAAACCTTGAGCATCTGCTCAATTCTATCGGCTATGATCAGGTGCGCTGCGTTGACCGGGAGCGCAAACGTATTGTGGTTTTTTAAAGACGCGCTTTCAGTAGACATAACGTTCAGTACCTATACGGAAATAATCTTTCGCCTAGTCTACTCGATTCGAGGCGTCTGGCTAATATTTGTTTTAATTAACGTGAAATTTATCGAATAATACACTGAAGAATTAAGATTTATCTTTGATATAACCGGATAATTCTCATCAACATCTTAATAAATAGGCATTTTTATTATTTAAATAATAATCTGAAGCTATCAATTATATATTGATCTGGCTATTTCCCCGACAAAAAACATTATGCTTCCTTATAAGACTAAGCTACATATGCCAAAAAGGTATTTTTCAAAGTAATAGATACAGTCAGGATATTTATTTTACGCATAGCAAAAAGCCCTGAACGTCAGTTCAGGGCTTTCG
>NZ_JBQZFT010000021.1:0-18012 GCF_052692115.1 Serratia sp. TSA_105.2 | reverse complement strand
GGCTGAGTAACGTTGGCAAAGCCAACCGTCTGATAGGGCAAAGGCGCGGGTTGCCAGGGGCCGCGCCTTCGGCCCCTGGCTCGGTCGAGGCGTATGAGCCTCATGGCGCATCTCACCTTTATCGACCGAAAACTGCACAAATACGTTCAGAAAAACGCTAACTGACCAGCATTACGCGTTACGCCCCTTGCTTGCCGGTAAATCAGGCGCCTTGTGGCACCGCGTGCGCGGTATTTTTCAATACCGGCCCCCGATACTTCTCGATCTGCAGCTGCGCCATCTGCCCGCAGTTGCCCTGCGCCAGGCTGGAAGAGCCGATGTCGAAGGTCAGGCAGTTGACGTTGCCGTTCTTGCACAGCGAGCCGGGCTGCGCCGGATCGGCCGGATCGAACCAGGCACCTTCGCTGATGCGCACCACGCCGGGCCGCACGTCTTCGCTGACCACCGCGCCCACCAGGATCTGGCCGCGATCGTTAAACGCCCGCACCAGATCGCCGCCGCTGATGCCGCGCGGCTGCGCGTCCTGCGGGTGGATCAGGATCGCTTCACGATCCGCCACCGCGTATTTCTCGCGCAGCGGCGTGTTGTCGAGCTGGGAGTGCAGCCGGTTGGTCGGGTGCGCGGTATTGAGCGACAGCGGGTATTTGGCCGCTTCCGGCCCGCGATACCATTCGTGCGGCGGCATCCAGGTCGGGATGCCGGGGCAATCCTCATAATGCATTTTGGCGATGGCGTCGGAGTAGATCTCGATCTTGCCCGACGGCGTGCCCAGCGGGTTCAACAGCGGGTTGTCGCGATAGTCGGCGAAGCGCACCCACTGCTTGTTGGCCTCCGGCACCGGGAAGCGCACGTAGTTGTTGGATTGCCAGAACATGTCGAACGGCGGCAGCGCCACCCGGGCCGCGCGCGCCTGGTTCTTCATGTCGTCGTACATGCCTTTCAGCCACTGGGTTTCGTCCTTGCCCTCGGTAAAGGCTTCCTGCACGCCCAGCCTGGCCGCCATCGCCGAGAAGATGTCGAAGTCGCTGCGTGACTCGTGCTGCGGCGGCACGCATTGATGCATCGGGAACACGTAGAGCTGCGAATAGTCGCCGCCCATTTCCAGATCGTTGCGCTCGTAGCTGGTGGTGGCCGGCAGCACGATGTCGGCATGCTTGGCGGTGGCGGTCCAGTAAGGCTCGTTGACCACGATGGTGTCCGGCCGCTGCCAGGCTTTGACCAGGTTATTGGTGTCCTGATGCTGGTGGAAGGTGTTGCCGCCCGCCACATACACCATTTTCACCTCAGGGTAGGTGACCTTGGCGCCGTTGAAGTCGATGGTTTTGCCCGGGTTGCTCAGGCATTCGGCGATGCGCGCCACCGGGATCGGCGCCGGGGAGTTCTTCGGCGCGTTGCCGGCGGAGATGCCGGCGATGATGCCGCCCTTGGCGGTCGGGCTGCCGCCGGAGGAATAGTGGTAGCTGAAGCCGAAGCCGCCGCCCGGCAGGCCGATCTGGCCGAGCATCGCCGCCACCGTCACCAGCAGCCAGTGCTGCTGTTCGCCGTGGTGCTGGCGCTGAATGCCCCAGCCGCCCATGATCATGGTGCGATGCTTCGCCATCTCGCGCGCCAGTGCGCGCAGCGTGTCGGCATCGACGCCGCTGATGTCGGCCGCCCATTCGGCGGTTTTCGCCACGCCGTCGCTCTCGCCCAGCAGGTAGGCCTGGAACTTGTCGAAGCCGACGGTGTAGGTTTTCAGGAAGTCCGGGTTATGCAGCTTCTCGGTCAGCAGCGTGTGGGCGATGCCGATCAGCATGGCGCCGTCGGTATAAGGACGCGGGGCGATCCACTGCGCATTGACGAACTTGGCGCTGTCGCTGTGTACCGGATCGATGCTGATCACCCGGGTGCCTTTCTTCTTCAGCGCCTCGAAGCCGGTCTGGCCGACGTGATCCGGCACGTTCCAGCTGTTTTTCAGCGTGACCATCGGGTTGCAGCCCCACAGGATCACCAGCTCGCTGTTCTCGATCACGTTCGGCCAGGCGGTCTGCTGTTCGTAGACTTCCATCGAACCGACCACGTGCGACATGATCACCTGCGCCGCGCCGGTGGAGTAGTCGCCGGCGTAGCCGAGGAAACCGCCGGTCAGGTTCATCAGGCGCTGCAGCAGCGTGCGGCTGTTGTGCAGCATGCCGACGCTTTTCCAGCCGTAGGAACCGGCGTAGATCGATTGCGGCCCGTGATCTTTTTGCAGGCGAACGATCTCATTGCACACCAGCTCGGTTGCTTTGTCCCAGCTGACGCGCACCCACTCGTCGCGGCCGCGCAGTTCGGTGCGGCTGCCGGGGCCGCCCTCCAGCCAGCTTTTACGCACCATCGGGTATTTGATGCGGTTCTCGGCGTGCACCTGATAAGGCGCCATGGTGATCAGCTCATTGGGGTACGGATCGTCCTGCACCGGCTGCACGCCGACCATCTTGCCGTCTTGCACGATGGCCTCGAACGCGCCCCAGTGGGCGCCGGTCAGAATGCCTTTTTGCGCCTGACGCAAGACGATGAACTGCGGCAGCGCTTCGCTGATGGCCTGCGCCAGCGCCGCTTTGGGCCATAAGCCCGCCAGCAGCGGGGCGGCGGCCAGCGCGGCGGCGCCGGTCAGGAAGCGGCGGCGGCTCATTGTTAACGGTTGTTGGTTGCTCATTGCGCTTCTCCCTTAAAGCTTGGCCGGTGCGGCAGGTGGCATGTCGCTGGCGTGTTTTTGTACGTATTGCGTCAGCACGCGCAGCTGTTCCTGCGTCAGTGAGGTACGCGGCGCCATGCCTTTGATGACGCCGATCCATTGGTTGGCATTGAAGCGATCGAGCGCGGTCAGCCCGTGGCAACCGGTGCAGTTGGCCGACATCATGTCCGCGGCGTAGCGCCAGATTTTTTGCTGATCGTCGATCAACTGTTTACGCGGCAGCCACACCTGCAGAGAAACCTGATGCCAGACCAGGCCGGTTTCCGCATCGGTCTGGGTGGAGGCGGTCTTCAGCTGTTGGCGCGCGTCTTCACCCAGCAGCACGCTGAGGATGCGTTTGCCCTGCGCAGCGTAGAACACTTCGCTGACGCCGTCCTGCTGCCAGCCGCTCACGGTGGCCAGCACCTTGTCGCCATCCTGTTTCACCACCTGCACTTCGGTGGACGGCATCAGGTTGCCGGCGTTATGGCTGTCATCCGCGCTGAGGAAGAACGGTTCGGTGGCGATGGTGTAGAGGGTGGTGGCGTCCGGTGCGGTCAGCGCCGCGGCCTTCGCCAGCTCGGCGGCGCCGGCCTGGGTTTCGCCGCTCATATCCGGCAGGATGTGGGCCACGCCCTTATGGCAATCGATGCAGGTCTCGCCCTGTTTGATCGCCACCGGGTGCTGCAGGCGCGCCTCAGGGCGCTGGGCGGTGATGTCCATGGCGTCGTAGCTGTGGCAGGAGCGGCAGGTGGCCGAGTCGTTCTCTTTCAGCGTTTTCCAGACCGACTGTGCCATCGCCAGCTTGTGCGCTTCGTATTTTTCCGGCGTATCGATGGTGCCGACCATCTCGCCGTAAATGTCTTTTACCGCGCGGATTTTGGTCCACAGGTAATCGATCGGCTGGTGCGGCACGTGGCAGTCGGCGCACTCGGCGCGGATGCCCTTGGTGTTCTGGAAGTGGACGCTGCCCTGATATTCGGCCAGCGGCTGTTGCATGGTGTGGCAGGAAACGCAGAAGGCGGTATCGCTGGTTTTATGGAATACGGTGGCGGTCCCGGCCAACAGCGCCGCGCCGAGGATAATCCCCAGCAGCAAAAGCCATAGCCATCCCCACCGGCGCTTTTTTTCAAAGCCAGTCAGTTTTTTGCTCATGGTAAACCCGCTTATAATTATGAATTTAAAATAAAATCTTGCCAAAAGGCCGCCGACCGGAGGTCAGAATGCCACGTCGATTGCAGGGGTAATAATAGAAGAGGGTTAACCCCATAGGGTTATCCGTAGTCAAAAAAAGGGCATATATCGTAAAAAATAGCGTTATATTCTAATTTATATAGCGATGGGGCGGTACGGCAGGGGAAGCGAGCGCAACACGCGCTCGCGATGGGTCAGGCCGTGGGCAAATAGGCCTGGCCGCTCAGCCACAGGCGGATGGCGGTGCGGCTGGCTTCGAAATGCGGTTCCGGCAGGGCGTCTGGCGTGCACCAGCGCCATTCGGCGCACTTTTCAGGTTCTTTCAGCTCGGCGTCGCCGCCGGGATGATCCACCTGCAGGCAGACAGACACCGTGTGTTTGCCTTCGGCGCGCCAGGTTTGCAGATTGTTGCTGACGCCCACGAAGCGCGGCGGAGCGATGAGCAACCCGGTCTCTTCGGCGATTTCGCGCTGGGCGCACTGCTCGAAGGTTTCACCGGCCTCCAGATGCCCGCCGGGGATCGACCAAAAGGGCGCGTGCGGGCCGCAGCGTTTGCCCAACAAAATCTCGCCCTGCGGGTTGACGATGATCACCCCGACGCCCGTCACTACGTTCATGCTTTTCTCCGTCAGCAAAATTTCAGCACAGTATGTCATTTTGCCTCGGCGCTGACCAATGCGCCGGCGAAAGTGTGCGTAAGCTCAAAAATCTGCAATGGCGAAAGGGAGAAAGCTTGCTTTCACCTTGCACTGCTTACACACTCCTTGAAACGTTTCAGCGTTATCCGGCCGCTTGTGGCGAACGGGTCACGCTCCTTTTTCTCAATAAAGCTGAAACGATTCAATTCAGCAGGAGAGGAGAATCATGTTCCAGTTGTCACCGCAAGACATTCATCTGGGCGCCGCTGCCGACGGTAAGCAAGAGGCCATCCGCCAGGTGGCCGCCGCCCTGACCGGAGCCGGCTGCGTCAGCGCCGGTTACGTGGACGGCATGCTGCAGCGCGAACTGCAGACGTCCACCTACCTGGGCAACGGCATCGCCATTCCGCACGGCACCACCGATACCCGCGATCTGGTGCTGAAAACCGGCGTGCAGGTGTTCCAGTTCCCGCAGGGCATCGCCTGGGGCGAAGGCCAGACCGCCTATGTGGCGATCGGCATCGCCGCCCGCTCCGACGAGCATTTGGCGCTGCTGCGCCAGCTCACTCACGTGCTGAGCGATGACGGCGTGGCGGAACGGCTGGCGAAAACCACCTCCGCGGAAGAGCTGCGCAGCCTGCTGATGGGCGAACAGCAGAGCGCCGAATTCCAGTTCGACGTTTCGCTGATTGCGCTCGACGTCGCGGCCGACAGCCTGATGACGCTGCAGGCGCTGAACGCCGGCCGGCTGCAAAAGGTTGGCGCAGTCAACGCGCAGTTCGTCAGCGATGCCATCACTCGCAAGCCTCTGAACCTGGGGCAGGGCATCTGGCTGAGCGACAGCGTCGAAGGCAACCTGGCCAGCGCGGCCACCGTCAGCCGCCCGGCGCAGGCTTTCGTGGAGGACGGCGAGCCGGTGGCGCTGCTGCTGACGGTATCGGTCGCCGACGCGCAGCCGCTGGCGGTGCTCAACTACCTCAGCGATCTGCTGCTGGCCAACAAAGCTGAACGCCTGCTGAAGGCGGATGCCGCCGGGGTGCTGGCACTGCTGACCAGCGAAGTGGCCGAGGAAAGCAGCGTGCTGAGCGCCGAGTTTGTGATCCGCAACGAGCACGGCCTGCACGCACGGCCGGGCACGGCGCTGGTCAACGTGATCAAAAGTTTCAACAGTGACATCACCGTCACCAACCTGGACGGCAGCGGCAAGCCGGCCAATGGGCGCAGCCTGATGAAGGTGGTGGCGCTGGGCGTGAAGAAAGGGCATCACCTGCGCTTTACCGCCAATGGAGAAGATGCTGAAGCCGCGCTGAAGGCGATCGGTGAAGCAATTAATGAAGGATTGGGCGAGGGCGCAGCATGAGCAGAAGAGTAGCAACGATCACCCTGAACCCGGCGTACGATCTGGTGGGCTTCTGCCCGCAGATCGAGCGCGGGGAAGTCAACCGGGTAAAAACCGCCGGCCTGCACGCCGCCGGTAAGGGCATCAACGTCGCCAAGGTGTTGAAGGATTTAGGCATCGACGTCACCGTCGGCGGTTTCCTGGGCAAAGACAATCAGGACGGTTTCCAGCTGCTGTTCAGCGATCTCGGGATCGCCAACCGCTTCCAGGTGGTGCCGGGCCGCACCCGCATCAACGTCAAGCTGACGGAAAAAGACGGCGAAGTCACCGACTTCAATTTCTCCGGCTTCGAAGTGACGCCGCAGGACTGGGATCGCTTCGTCAGCGATTCGCTGAGTTGGCTGGGCCAGTTCGACATGGTGGCGGTGAGCGGTAGCCTGCCGGCCGGCGTCGATCCCGATGCCTTTACCGACTGGATGACCCAGCTGCGCGCCAAGTGCCCGTGCATCATTTTCGACAGCAGCCGCGAAGCGCTGGTCGCCGGGCTGAAGGCCTCGCCGTGGCTGGTGAAGCCGAACCGTCGCGAGCTGGAAATCTGGGCCGGCCGCCCGCTGCCGACGCTGGCGGATGTGGTCGAGGCCGCGCATGCGCTGCGCGAGCAGGGCATCGCCCACGTGGTGATCTCCCTCGGCGCGGAAGGTGCGCTGTGGGTTAACGCCTCGGGCGCCTGGATCGCCAAACCGCCGTCCTGTGAGGTGGTCAGCACCGTGGGCGCCGGCGATTCGATGGTCGGCGGCCTGATTTACGGCCTGCTGATGCGCGAATCCAGTGAACACACCCTGCGTCTGGCCACGGCGGTAGCGGCGCTGGCGGTCAGCCAGAGCAACGTCGGCGTGACCGATCGTCCCCAGTTGGCCGCGATGATGGCGCGCGTCGATCTGAAACCTTTCAATCAATAGCAGGAGGCAGAATGAAAACGCTGCTGATGGTAGACAGTTCGCTGGGGCAGGCCCGTGGCCACCTGGCGAAACGCATGCTGGAGGCCGCCGCGGCCAAAACCGGCCTGACGCTGGTCGAGTCGCTGCAGGACGCCGAACTGGTGGCGGTGGCGGGGCAGTCTGCCCCTGCTGACACCGGGCTGAACGGCAAATTGGTATATGTGGGCGACGTAGAACAGGCGGTGCGGGAACCGGACGCTTTTCTGGCGCGCGCCAAGGCCGAAGCTGAAACCTATCAGGCACCGCAGGCGGCGGCGCCGGTGAAAGCCGATGGGCAAAAACGCATTGTGGCGATCACCGCTTGCCCAACCGGCGTGGCGCATACCTTTATGGCGGCCGAAGCCATTGAAAGTGAAGCGAAGAAACGCGGCTGGTGGGTGAAGGTGGAAACGCGCGGTTCCGTGGGCGCCGGCAATGCCATCACCCCGGAAGAGGTGGCGGCGGCGGATCTGGTGATCGTCGCGGCGGATATCGAAGTGGATCTGGACAAGTTTGCCGGTAAGCCGATGTACCGCACTTCCACCGGCCTGGCGCTGAAGAAAACCGCCCAGGAACTGGACAAGGCGCTGGCCGAAGCGGAGGTGTTCCAGCCGCAGCAAAGCGGCGGCGCAGCGCCGGCGGCGAAAAAGAAAGAGGGCACCGGCCCATATCGCCACCTGCTGACCGGCGTGTCCTACATGCTGCCGATGGTGGTGGCCGGCGGCCTGTGCATCGCGCTGTCGTTCGTGTTCGGCATCAAGGCGTTTGAAGTCAAAGGCACGTTGGCGGCGGCGCTGATGCAGATCGGCGGCGGCTCCGCCTTTGCGCTGATGGTGCCGGTATTGGCCGGTTTCATCGCCTTCTCCATCGCGGATCGTCCGGGCCTGACGCCGGGCCTGATCGGCGGCATGCTGGCGGTCAGCACCGGCGCCGGGTTCCTCGGCGGCATCATCGCCGGTTTCCTGGCGGGTTACGTCGCCAAGGCGATCAGCAGCAAGCTGCGCCTGCCGCAGAGTATGGAAGCGCTGAAGCCAATCTTGATCATTCCGCTGGTGGCCAGCCTGATCACCGGCCTCATCATGATTTACGTGGTCGGCACGCCGGTAGCGAAAATCATGGAAGGCCTGACTCATTGGCTGCAATCGCTGGGCACCGCCAACGCCGTACTGCTGGGGGCAATCCTCGGCGGCATGATGTGTACCGACATGGGCGGCCCGGTGAACAAAGCGGCCTACGCCTTCGGCGTCGCGCTGCTCAGTTCCTCGGTGTATGCGCCGATGGCGGCGATCATGGCGGCGGGCATGGTGCCTCCGTTGGCGATGGGGCTGGCGACGCTGCTGGCGCGCCGCAAGTTCCCGAAATCCGAACAGGAAGGCGGCAAGGCAGCGCTGGTGCTGGGGCTGTGCTTCATCACCGAAGGGGCGATTCCGTTCGCCGCCCGCGACCCGATGCGCGTGTTGCCGTGCTGCATTGCCGGCGGGGCGCTGACCGGCGCGCTGTCGATGGCCTTCGGCGCCAAGCTGATGGCGCCGCACGGCGGGCTGTTCGTGCTGCTGATCCCGGGCGCGATTTCGCCGGTGTTGCTGTACCTGGTGGCGATCGCCGCCGGTACGCTGTTGGCGGGTGTGGCTTATGCCCTGCTGAAACGTGCTGAAGTGCCGGTTACCCCCGCGGCGTAAGCCTCGTCGATACCGCAAAACGCGCAGCCCCGAGCTGCGCGTTTTTGTTTGTGCCTTAGTCAGTCAGCACGATTTACCCCTGGCCAAAAATCACAGCGCTTTCTAAGCTGATGACGCGACTTTGTTCCTGCGAGCAAGCAATGACTCAAGGAGATTCATCCGTGGCTAAAAAAGTGGCGATCGTACTGACATCCGGTTTCGCCGATTGGGAATACGCGCTGATTGCCGGCGTTGGCGGCCCGTTCTATGGACTGGATGTGGCGTTTTTTGCGCCGCAGGCCGGAAAGCTTCGTTCACAGGGCGGGCTGACGGTAGAGGTTGAAAAAAGCGTGGCCGAATTGGCGGATTGGCGCCCCGAGGTGCTGGTGGTGGTCGGCGGCACCCTGTGGGAAACCGAACGGGCGCCGGACATCAGCGCGTTGCTCAACGAGCAGTTTCAACGCGGCGCAACCCTGGCGGGCATTTGCGGGGGAACGTTGGCGTTGGCACGGGCCGGCCTGTTGAACGGCAGGGCGCATACAGCCAACGCTGCCGAGTTCTTGACGCGCCATGTTGAGGGCTACACCGGCCAGCGCCATTTCGTTGCGAGCGCCGCCGCCGTCGTGGATGACCGTGTCATTACGGCACCGGGATCGGCGCCGGTCAGTTTTACCGCCGGTGTGTTCAGGGCTGCGGGTTTGGATGAAGAAACGCTGCGCCAGTACAGCGCCATGCTGGCGGCGGAGCACGCGGTGGGAGAAACCGCTCGCGCTTAGGCGAGCGGCCAGGGAAGGGTTACTGCTGCGCCTTCAGCCAGGCAATCTCTTCCGCCCAGATATCCGGATTTACCGTTTCCAGAATCAGCGGGATATTGTCGAAACGCGGATCGCGCATGATGTAGCTGAACACCGTTTTGCCGATGTTGCCTTCCCCCAGGCTGTGGTGGCGGTCGACGCGGCTGTTGAACTCGCTCTTGGCATCGTTCAGGTGCATGCCGCGCAGGTAGTTGAAACCGACGATGTCGCCAAGCTGCTTAAAAGTGCGCTCGCACTCTTCTTCGGTACGCAGATCGTAGCCGGCGGCGAAGGCGTGGCAGGTGTCGATGCAAACTCCGACGCGGCTCTTGTCTTCCACGCCGTCGATGATCGCCGCCAGGTGCTCGAATTTGAAGCCCAGGTTGCTGCCCTGGCCGGCGGTGTTTTCGATCACCGCCGTCACGCCGGCGGTTTTATCCAGCGCGATGTTGATCGATTCGGCGATGCGCGCCAGGCACTTGTCTTCATCGATTTGCAGCAGGTGGCTGCCGGGGTGGAAGTTCAGCAGCGTCAGCCCCAGCTGTTCGCAGCGCTGCAGTTCGTCGATAAACGCCTCGCGCGATTTTTCCAACGCCTCGGCCACCGGGTGGCCCAGGTTGATCAGGTAGCTGTCGTGCGGCAGGATCTGCCCCGGCCCGAAGCCGTACTGGGCGCACGCGCTCTTGAACTTATCGATCACGTCGGCGGCCAGCGGCGCGGCCTTCCATTGACGCTGATTTTTGGTGAACAGGGCGAACGCGGTCGCCTCCAATTCGTGCGCGCGGATCACCGCCTGATCCACGCCGCCTGACGCGCTGACATGTGCACCGACAAACTTCATCTTCATTCTCCTGTGTTATCGGTGACATTATGGCATTGATGGCGGGCGGAATAAATGCGGCCCGCCGAAGCGGGCCGCAGAAGGGAATGATTAGAGCCAGTGTTGCACCAGCTGGTTGATCGCGCCGCCGCCGACCAGCAGCCAGACGAACAGCAGCGTGGCCAACAGAATCGGTTTCACCCCGGCCTGGCGCACGGCGCTGATGTGGGTGGTCAACCCCAACGCCGCCATCGCCATCGCCAGCATCCAGGTGTCGGCGGTGATCAGGTGGCGCACCAGCGTGGCCGGCAGCAGGTTGAAGGAGTTCAGCCCGGCGACGGCGATAAACAGCACGGCAAACCACGGAATGGTAATCGCGGATTTTTCCGCCTTGCCTGCGCTGCCGCGGCTGATGTAGCCCGACAGCAGCAGCAGGAACGGCGCCAGCATCATCACGCGGATCATCTTGGCGATCACCGCCGCATTTTCGGCGTCCGGCCCGATGGCATGCCCGGCGGCGACCACCTGAGCCACTTCGTGGATGGTGGAGCCGGCGTAGATGCCGAAAGTTTCCTGGCTGAACGGCAGCCATTGGAAGTGTTCATTCAACTGGTACAGCCACGGGTAGGCGAAGATTGCCAGGGTACCGAACACCACCACAGTCGAGACCGCCACCGCCACTTTGCTGGAGTCGGCCTTCAGCACCGGCTCGGTGGCCATCACCGCCGCCGCGCCGCAAATGCTGCTGCCGGCGCCGATCAGCATCGCGGTCTGGCTGTCGATGCCGAATACCTTCTTGCCGAGCCAACAGGCCAGCAGGAAGGTGGTGGTCAGGGTCAGCGCATCGATAATGATGCCGCTGGCGCCCACGTCGGCGATCTGCTGAAAGGTCAGGCGGAAGCCGTAAAGGATAATGCCCAGACGCAGCAGGCGTTGTTTGGCCAGCTGTACGCCGCCGTGACAAACGGTTTGCCAGCGGGGATACAGCGTGTTGCCCACCAGAATGCCGAACAGGATCGCCAGCGTCAGCGCCCCCAGGCCCAGCTCCGCCACCCAGGGAATATCGCCGGCCCAGACGGCCAGCGCGGTGAGCGCGCCGGTCAGCGCCAGCCCCGGCACCAGCCGCGGCAGGCCGAACAGCGGAAAGCGTCGCTCGGGATAAGTGTGAGTGGTATCAGTCGCCATAAAAGTCAGTCCTTCAGTCTGTTTCTTGCTGCTAAGAGTACGTTTGGGCTGAATAAAAGAGAAATTGATTATATATTTATAACCTATCTGAATAAGTGGTATTGAGTCAGGCATTGGCATACAGCCGCATTGCGGCTAGGGTGAGGAGGAGCGGCGAGCCGCCGTCAACTTTCCAACTGAACAGGAGCAGGCGATGGATACCGACGATCAACGCAGAGAGCAGATAGACCAGGAAGTGGGGCGCGCGGTGCGGCGTTTGATTGAAGAAAACAAGGCGGTCGATCGCGACCACCTGGTGGCGATGCTGCAATTAATACAGCGGGACGAAACCGGCACGCCGCGCGAGGCGGTGCTGGCCGCGGCGGCGCAGCTGGTCGCCTTGGGCAAGTAACGCGCCGAATTGGCCGTAAATGGGGTAGCCTCGCCGGGCTACCCACATCATGTTGACATCATTTTGCGGTTCTCTGGCAGAACCCTTTTTCACTACCGGGACGGCTATGCATATCACGTTGCGTCAACTGGAAGTCTTTACCGAAGTGCTGAAAAGCGGTTCGACCACTCAGGCCTCGGTGGTGCTGGCGCTGTCGCAGTCGGCGGTCAGTGCGGCGCTGGCGGATCTGGAAGGGCAGCTGGGTGTGCAGCTGTTCGATCGCGTCGGCAAACGGCTGGTGATCAACGAGCACGGCCGGTTGCTGTATCCCAAGGCGCTGGCGTTGCTGGAGCAGGCGGGGGAGATCGAGCAGCTGTTTCGTCATGACGGCGGGGCGCTGCGCATCGCCGCCAGCAGCACCATCGGTAACTACATGCTGCCGGAGATGATCGCCCGTTACCGTCGGGATTTTCCGGCCACGCCGCTGGAGCTGAACGTCGGCAACAGCCAGGACGTGATCGTGGCGGTGGCGGATTTTCGCGTCGATCTGGGGCTGATCGAAGGGCCTTGCCATATGCCGGAGCTGGTGACGCAGCCGTGGCTGGAGGACGAGCTGGTGGTGTTCGCGGCGCCGGACAACCCGCTGACCCGCGAGCCGCCAACGCTGGAGGCGCTGGCCAATGCGCCGTGGATCCTGCGTGAGCGCGGTTCGGGCACCCGCGAGGTGCTGGATCATCTGCTGTTGGCGCACCTGCCGCACTTCCAACTGGTGATGGAGCTCGGCAACTCGGAGGCGATCAAGCACGCGGTGCGGCATGGTATCGGCATCAGCTGCCTGTCGCGGCGGGTGGTGGCGGAACAGTTGGCCAGCGGCGCGCTGGTGGAACTGCCGGTGCCGCTGCCGCCGCTGCGGCGCACCCTGTACCTGATCCGCCATCGGCAAAAGCACATTTCCAACGCGTTGCAGCGTTTTCTCAGCTATTGCGCGCTGTAATCGACAGCGCGTCATGTCCTCTGCTGCCGCGCAGGCCGGAAAAAGCATAAAAACCTGCGCGCGCTCACATTAATGAGAGTAAGTAAGGCCATAAGGGCCGCGGCTAATAATTGCCTCTGAATTATGAAGCTATCTTATATCAGTGCAATGTTGCTAGTTCACCGGCGGGTATTTGTTACAATCCGCCCTCATTTTTTCAAAGAGCAGATAGGGTTCGAATGGCTCAGCAGGATATAAAAACATCGGGGCAGCAAGCACCCGGATTGCGCCGTGAGCTGAAAGCCCGGCATTTGACCATGATCGCCATCGGCGGCTCCATCGGCACCGGCCTGTTCGTCGCCTCGGGCGCCACGGTTTCTCAGGCAGGCCCCGGCGGGGCGCTGCTGTCATACGCGCTGATCGGTTTGATGGTGTACTTCCTGATGACCAGCCTGGGCGAACTGGCGGCTTTTATGCCGGTCTCCGGTTCATTCTCCACTTACGGCGCCAAATACGTGGAAGAAGGCTTCGGCTTCGCGCTGGGCTGGAACTACTGGTACAACTGGGCGGTGACCATCGCCGTTGACCTGGTGGCCTCGCAGTTGGTGATGAACTACTGGTTCCCGGACACCCCCGGCTGGATCTGGAGCGCACTGTTCCTCGGCCTGATGTTCCTGCTGAACTACATTTCGGTGAAAGGGTTCGGCGAGGCGGAATACTGGTTCGCGTTGATCAAGGTCAGCACCGTGATTATCTTCATCGCCGTCGGCGTGCTGATGATCGTCGGCATTCTAAAGGGCGGCGAGCACGCCGGCTGGCAGAACTGGACGGTAGGAGACGCGCCGTTCGCCGGCGGCTTCTCGGCGATGATTGGCGTGGCCATGATCGTCGGCTTCTCGTTCCAGGGCACCGAGCTTATCGGCATCGCGGCCGGCGAATCGGAGAATCCGGGTAAAAACATCCCGCGCGCGGTGCGCCAGGTGTTCTGGCGTATCCTGCTGTTCTATATCTTCGCCATTCTGATCATCAGCCTGATCATTCCGTACACCGATCCGAGCCTGCTGCGCAACGACGTGAAAGACATCAGCGTCAGCCCGTTCACCCTGGTGTTCCAGCATGCCGGCCTGCTGTCGGCGGCGGCGGTGATGAACGCGGTGATCCTGACGGCGGTGCTGTCGGCCGGTAACTCGGGCATGTACGCATCGACCCGCATGTTGTACACCCTGGCTTCGGAAGGCAAGGCGCCGCGCATTTTCGCCAAGCTGTCGAAAGGCGGTGTGCCGCGTAACGCGCTGTATGCGACCTGCGTGGTGGCCGGCCTGTGCTTCCTGACGTCAATGTTCGGCAACCAGTCGGTTTATCTGTGGCTGTTGAATACCTCGGGCATGACCGGTTTCATCGCCTGGTTGGGCATCGCCATCAGCCACTACCGTTTCCGCCGCGGTTACATGCTGCAGGGCCGCGATCTGAACGATTTGCCGTACCGTTCCGGGTTCTTCCCGCTGGGGCCGATCTTCGCCTTCGTGCTGTGTCTGATCATTACCCTGGGCCAGAACTACCAGGCCTTCCTGCAAGACAAGATCGACTGGTACGGCGTGACCGCGACCTACATCGGCATTCCGCTGTTCCTGCTGATTTGGTTCGGTTACAAGCTGTCGCGCGGCACCCGCGTCGTGAAGTACAGCGAAATGGAATTCCCGAAGATGGACGTGAAGTAATCTTTGGTGAATGACACGCGGCGGGGGCTCCCGCCGCGTGTGGTTTTACTTTTTTCCGCCTTTGGCTTCCGCCAGCGCCTGCTGCGCCGAACTCATCAAATCTTCCACCGTCGCATAATCCTGCGTCAGCGCCAAAATACCAGCGTTGAGCTGCATGCTCACCTCGCCGAACGCGCCAAAATCGTAGGGCGCCTCCAGCGGCGGCACGATGCGCGCCAGGAACTCGCTTTCCGCGCCGTAAGGCAGATCGTGCACCAGAATCAAAAACAGGCCGCCGGTGTAGCGGCAGACGTAGTCGCTGGGGCGGAGCAGCGTCTTGAGGCGCTCGCCGACGGTGCGCAGCACGTCATCGCCGATCTGGACGCCGTGGCTTTGGTAAAGCGCCGCCAGCGGGCCGAATTCAAGAATGAACAGGTGGGAGATCGTCTGTGCCGCTGCGGGGCGGCAGATGCTGCGCATCACTACCTCGCCGCCCGCGCGGTTGAGGAAGCCGGTCAGGCGATCGCGGTGGGACGCCTGCTGCTTCTCCCAGGCCAGCGTGACGTGCTGTACCCGCTGACGGTGGTAGCGCGCGATCATGCCATGGGCCAGCACCAGCCACAGCGGCGCGAGGTCCGCCAGGACAAACAGGTTTTGCACGCGCGACAGCGGCGCCGCCAGCAGGTAGGGCAGCGTCAGCGCGATCACCTCAAGCAGCGCGAAGCGCGGGGCGGCGGCATGGCGCTGCATCAGCCAGCAGGCCAGGGCGGTGATCGTCAGACCGGCGAACAGGATCAGCACGAAGCGGCCCGACAGCATCGCCAGCGCGGCGCTGGCGCCAACCAGCAGCGCCCACAGCAACACCGTCACCAGCATGGCGTTCGGCCAGGCGTATTGTTGCCGCTGCGCCAACCCGGCGCGCCCGGCGGTCAACAGCAGCAACAGCAGCAGCAGAACGATACCGACCAGCCGCTGGTTCAGCCAGGCGTACCCCACCAACAGCGCTGCCGGCCCCACGGCATTCAGCCAGGGAGTGAGAGGAGAGGGCGTCAGCGTGAGCCGCAGCTGGCGTTGAAACGGCTCGTCGTCGGCGTGCAGCGGGCTGTGCAACAGCCAGTTCAGCAGCGCCGGGCGTTTGGGCGTTACCGCCGGAGATGGACTTCTCATTACAGCCTCGTCAATAAGGCCGCTCTTGCGGCGGCCTGAAGGTTTGTTGCACGCGCGGTGCTGTGGTTTGGATTCTATGTGGTTTTGTCGTTATTTGTCAGAGTCTGGTCGGATCAGGCATAACTTTCAGAATAATGAACCTTATGGCCGCTGGCGGGAGTAAGCGTGGTGCTTTGAAAATGGCCTGTAAAAACAAATTGTTACATTTCGATGGCGCTGTTTTCACCTATTGATATGATTGATAAGTATTATCGTTTGCTTTATTGTGGACGGCTGCGCGCAGGCTGTCGCCGCGCGCTTTCCGGTTTACGGCGGACGCCTTCGCGCCGCTGTCATGATGGTTGTAACAGGTATCTTAACGAATGAGCGTATCCACCGATCCCATGACCGACGCCAAGGGGCAACCCAACGCCGGCGTGATGGGACGTTATCAGCATATTCTTCGCCATCGCCTGTTGATGATGGGCGTGTTGGCACTGGCGATCCTGGGCTCGCTGCTGCTGGATTTCACCATGGGGCCGTCCGGGCTGTCGCTGTCGTCCTTATGGCAAACGCTGCTCGATCCCGCCGCGGCCGATGCCGGCACGCGGGTCATCGTCTGGGACATCCGCTTGCCTTACGCGCTGATGGCGGTGGTGGTGGGTTTTGCGCTCGGTTTGGCCGGGGCGGAAATGCAGACCATCCTGAATAACCCGCTGGCCAGCCCCTTCACCCTCGGCGTGTCATCCGCCGCGGCCTTTGGCGCCGCGCTGGCGATCGTGCTCGGCATCGGCATTCCGGGCATTCCCGATCAGTGGTTCATCTCCGCCAACGCCTTTATCTTTGCGCTGTTCGCCGCGCTGATGCTCGACGGCATCACGCGCTGGACGCGGGTCGCCACCTCCGGCGTGGTGCTGTTCGGCATCGCGCTGGTGTTTACCTTCAACGCGCTGGTATCGATGATGCAGTTCATCGCCAGCGAGGACACGCTGCAGGGGCTGGTGTTCTGGACCATGGGCAGCCTGGCGCGCGCCTCGTGGGACAAGCTGGGCATTCTGTTCGGGGTGTTCGCCGTGCTGCTGCCGCTGTCGATGATGAGCTCGTGGAAACTGACCGCGCTGCGTCTGGGTGAAGACCGGGCGGTGAGCTTCGGCATCGACGTGCGCCGTCTGCGGCTGACCACGCTGCTGCGCATCAGCATTCTCTCGGCGCTGGCGGTGGCCTTTGTCGGGCCGATCGGTTTTATCGGCCTGGTGGCGCCGCACATCGCGCGCATGATCTTCGGCGAAGATCACCGTTTCTATCTGCCGGCCAGCGCGCTGATTGGCGCGCTGGTGCTGTCGATGGCCTCGGTGGCGTCGAAAAATCTGGTGCCCGGGGTGATCATTCCGGTGGGCATCGTCACGTCGCTGGTCGGGGTGCCGTTCTTCCTGAGCATTATTCTGCGCCACCGGGGGAACGTATGAGTCAGGGCTTGCGAATAGAACACTTCTCGGCGGGCTACCCGAAGCGCCAGGTGATCGACGATCTCTCGGTGCCGATGCTGCCACGCGGGCAAATCACCGTGCTGCTGGGGCCGAACGGCAGCGGCAAATCGACGCTGCTGCGCTCGCTGGCCGGGCTGAACCCGGCGCAGGGCAAGCTGTGGCTGGACGACGACGATCTGATGCAGATGCCGTTCGCCCGTCGGGCGGAGAAAGTGGTGTATCTGCCGCAGTCGCTGCCCGCCGGGGTGCATCTGCACGTGCTGGAGTCGATCATCGTGGCGCAGCGCGCCTCGGGCGGCCGCAGCAACGCCGGCAGCGAAGCGGAGGTGATGGCCCTGCTGGATCAACTGGGCATCGCCCACCTGGCGCTGAGCTATCTCGATCAGCTGTCCGGCGGCCAGAAACAGCTGGTGGGATTGGCGCAGTCGCTGATCCGTCAGCCCTCGCTGCTGCTGCTGGATGAACCGCTGAGCGCGCTCGATCTCAACTATCAGTTCCACGTGATGGATTTGGTGCGCCGCGAAACCCGCAAGCGCAATATCGTGACGGTGGTGGTAGTGCATGACATCAACATCGCGCTGCGCCACGGCGACCACGTGCTGATGCTGCAGGATGGCGATCTGATCGCCGACGGTGCGCCGGAACAGGTGATTACGCCGCAGAGCTTGGCGCGGGTCTACGGCGTGCGCGGGCGTATCGAACGCTGCTCGCAGGGCACGCCGCAGGTGCTGATAGACGGTCTGGTGAACCAGCCGACGATTTAATCCAAGAAAAAGTTTCTTTTTCACATAATGCCGCTCACTTAAGCCCGAGTGGCATTTTTTTATCCAGTCTCTTTACGTGTCGTGCAGGATGAATTGCCGTAAATGCCCCGAATTTCTCTGTTACCACAATGAACGGCAATTGGAGGGGCCGAAGGCGCGGCCCCTCCACCCGCGCCTTCGCTTAACACCGACTGTCCGCTGTGCGGATACCCTCGCCGCGTCTGCATTGTCGGGCGGGTCGGCTGCGACAAACGTCCCTGTTAGTCTCGCCTCAA
>NZ_JBQZFT010000020.1:0-25580 GCF_052692115.1 Serratia sp. TSA_105.2 | reverse complement strand
TGTAGGCGCTGGTGTTGTTGCTAAAGTTATCGCTTAATCGCGAATAATTTTTCGACACAAAAAGGGCACTTCGGTGCCCTTTTTTTATGCAATTTGTTCAAATCTTAATTGAAATAAAAACCATTCCTATTTAGACTCAATGCATTGGTTAAGAAGTGAGTCTCTCTATGTATGTATGTCTGTGTAATGCGGTGACTGACAAAGCGATCCGTAATGCGGTGCGTCAGCACAATCCCCATACCATGAAGCAGCTGCGTGAACTTGTGCCGATTGGTACCGATTGTGGAAAGTGCATTCGTCAGGCAAGACAGATTATGGTGGAGGAGCGCGGAACTATCATCCCAATGCATGAAGTTGCCTAACAAAGGGTAAGGTTATTTTTGACTCTTGGCTTACAGGTTCTACACTTTTAGAACTGGCCAGGAGGAGTTACCTATGAAAGGCGATAAAAAGATCATTGCTCACCTCAACAAGCTGCTCGGCAACGAGCTGGTTGCCATCAATCAATATTTCCTGCACGCCCGCATGTTCAAGAATTGGGGCTTAATGCGCCTCAACGACAAGGAATACCACGAGTCGATCGACGAAATGAAGCATGCCGATCGCTACATCGAGCGTATCCTGTTCCTGGAAGGGCTCCCTAACCTGCAGGATCTCGGCAAGCTGAACATCGGCGAAGACATTGAAGAGATGCTGCGTTCCGATCTGGCGCTGGAGCTGGCAGGCGCTAAAAACCTGCGTGAAGGTATCGCCTATGCCGACTCGATTCATGATTACGTCAGCCGCGATTTGATGATCGATATCCTGGCCGATGAAGAAGAGCATATCGACTGGCTGGAAACCGAGCTGGATCTGATCGCTCGCCTCGGTATTCAAAACTATGCCCAGGCCCAGGTTCTAGAGCGCAAAGAGTAAGCCTGTCTTCCGTTCGTCATCGTCTCTCCTGCCGGCGACCGTTTTTACGGTGGGGCAGGGGAGCTTCCCCGCCAAGCATAATTCATACCCTGTTAGCCGTCCTCATCTCGCGACTGCCGCTGAACGCGCAAAAATGACGATTTCCTGAGCATATTTCCAACTGCGGCTTGCTTCCTGGGCCATTTTGCGTATAATGCGCGGGCTTACCTAATCTTGGTAAGCCTGATTTTAGCGAATCAGTCGATTGGCAGGCCTTTTTTGCCTTTCGAACAATACTCCCGATATGGGGGTTATATGTTGACGATTACACTCCCCCATCAATCGAAATGGGTGTGAGGAGTAATTATTTACGTTTATAAATAATTGGAGCTCTGGTCTCATGCAGAACCAAAGAATCCGTATCCGCCTGAAAGCGTTTGATCATCGTCTGATCGATCAATCAACCGCGGAAATCGTCGAGACTGCAAAGCGCACTGGTGCGCAAGTCCGTGGTCCGATCCCGCTGCCAACTCGCAAAGAGCGCTTTACCGTTCTGATCTCTCCGCACGTTAACAAAGACGCGCGCGATCAGTACGAGATTCGCACTCACAAGCGTCTGGTTGACATCGTTGAGCCAACCGAGAAAACCGTTGATGCTCTGATGCGTCTGGATCTGGCTGCCGGTGTAGACGTGCAGATCAGCCTGGGTTAATCAGGTCATTGAGCGATTGAGAGGTTGAAACAATGATTGGTTTAGTCGGTAAAAAAGTGGGTATGACCCGTATCTTCACTGAAGATGGCGTTTCTATCCCAGTAACCGTAATTGAAATTGAAGCGAACCGCGTGACTCAGGTTAAAAGCCTGGACACCGACGGTTACCGTGCCGTTCAGGTTACCACTGGTAGCAAAAAAGCTAACCGTGTAACCAAGCCGGAAGCGGGCCATTTCGCTAAAGCTGGCGTTGAAGCTGGCCGTGGTCTGTGGGAATTCCGCCTGGAAGAAGGTCAAGAATTCGCTGCAGGTCAGGAAATTAGCGTAGAAATCTTCGCTGACGTTAAAAAAGTCGATGTTACCGGTACTTCTAAAGGTAAAGGTTTTGCTGGCACTGTTAAGCGCTGGAACTTCCGTACCCAAGACGCTACCCACGGTAACTCCTTGTCTCACCGCGTTCCGGGTTCTATCGGTCAGAACCAGACTCCGGGCAAAGTGTTCAAAGGCAAGAAAATGGCTGGCCACCTGGGTGATGAGCGCGTAACCGTTCAAAGCCTGGACGTAGTACGTGTTGACGCTGAGCGCAACCTGCTGCTGGTTAAGGGTGCTGTACCGGGCGCAACCGGTGGCAACCTGATCGTTAAACCAGCTGTGAAGGCGTAAGGGGATAGCAATGGAATTAGTATTGAAAGACGCGCAAAGCGCGCTGACTGTTTCCGAAACTACCTTCGGTCGTGATTTCAACGAAGCGCTGGTACACCAGGTTGTTGTTGCTTATGCAGCAGGTGCCCGTCAAGGTACTCGTGCTCAGAAGACCCGTGCTGAAGTAACTGGTTCCGGCAAAAAGCCATGGCGTCAGAAAGGCACCGGCCGTGCGCGTTCAGGTTCTGTAAAGAGCCCGATCTGGCGTTCAGGCGGCGTGACCTTTGCTGCTAAGCCACAGGACCACAGTCAGAAAGTAAACAAAAAGATGTACCGCGGCGCGCTGAAAAGCATCCTGTCCGAACTGGTACGTCAAGATCGTCTGATCGTTGTCGAGAAGTTCTCTGTAGAAGCGCCTAAAACTAAGCTGCTGGCACAGAAACTGAAAGATATGGCTCTGGAAGACGTGCTGATCGTGACCGGTGAACTGGATGAGAATCTGTTCCTGGCAGCTCGCAACCTGTACAAGGTTGACGTGCGCGATGTAGCAGGTATCGATCCGGTTAGCCTGATCGCCTTCGACAAAGTGGTTATGACTGCTGATGCTGTGAAGCAAGTTGAGGAGATGCTGGCATGATCCGTGAAGAACGTTTGCTGAAAGTGCTGCGTGCACCGCACGTATCTGAAAAAGCATCCGCTGCGATGGAAAAAAGCAACACCATCGTTCTCAAAGTTGCCAAAGACGCGACCAAAGCAGAAATCAAAGCTGCAGTGCAGAAACTGTTTGAAGTCGAAGTCAAAGACGTGAACACCCTGGTAGTTAAAGGGAAAGTGAAGCGTCACGGTCAGCGTGTTGGTCGTCGTAGCGACTGGAAAAAAGCTTACGTCACCCTGAAAGAAGGCCAGAATCTGGACTTCATCGGCGGCGCAGAGTAAGTCGGAGGAGTAAGAACAATGGCAATTGTTAAATGTAAACCTACATCTCCGGGTCGTCGCCACGTTGTTAAAGTGGTTAACCCTGAGCTGCACAAGGGTAAACCTTATGCCCCGCTGCTGGAAAAACTGAGCAAAAGCGGTGGTCGTAACAACAATGGCCGTATCACCACCCGTCATATCGGTGGTGGCCACAAGCAACATTATCGTCTGGTTGACTTCAAGCGCAACAAAGACGGTATCCCTGCTGTGGTTGAGCGTCTGGAGTACGATCCGAACCGTTCCGCGAACATCGCGCTGGTTCTGTACAAAGACGGCGAACGCCGTTACATCCTGGCGCCGAAAGGCCTGAAAGCTGGTGACCAGATTCAATCTGGCGTTGATGCTGCAATCAAAGCGGGTAACACCCTGCCGATGCGCAACATTCCAGTTGGTTCAACGGTTCACAACGTAGAAATGAAACCAGGTAAAGGCGGCCAGATGGCTCGCTCCGCTGGTGCCTACGTTCAGATCGTTGCTCGTGATGGTTCCTACGTAACTCTGCGTCTGCGCTCCGGCGAAATGCGTAAAGTTCCAGCTGATTGCCGCGCCACCCTGGGTGAAGTCGGTAACGCTGAACACATGCTTCGCGTTCTGGGTAAAGCAGGTGCTGCACGTTGGCGTGGTGTTCGTCCTACCGTTCGCGGTACGGCGATGAACCCGGTAGATCACCCGCACGGTGGTGGTGAAGGTCGTAACTTTGGTAAGCACCCGGTAACTCCGTGGGGCGTTCAGACCAAAGGTAAGAAGACCCGTAGCAACAAGCGTACTGATAAGTTCATCGTACGTCGCCGTAGCAAAAAATAATTAGAGGATAAGCCATGCCACGTTCTCTCAAGAAAGGTCCTTTTATTGACCTGCACTTGCTGAAGAAGGTAGAGAAAGCGGTGGAAAGCGGTGACAAGAAGCCTTTGCGCACTTGGTCCCGTCGTTCAACGATCTTTCCTAACATGATCGGTTTGACCATCGCTGTCCATAATGGTCGTCAGCACGTACCAGTGTTCGTTTCCGATGAAATGGTCGGTCACAAACTGGGTGAATTCGCGCCGACTCGTACTTATCGCGGCCATGCGGCTGATAAAAAAGCTAAAAAGCGCTAAGGTAGGAGGAAGAGATGGAAACTATCGCTAAACATCGCCACGCTCGTTCTTCTGCTCAGAAGGTTCGCCTTGTTGCTGACCTGATTCGCGGTAAGAAAGTGTCGCAAGCTCTGGAAACTCTGACCTACACCAACAAGAAAGCTGCTGGTCTGGTTAAGAAAGTGCTGGAGTCTGCCATTGCTAACGCAGAACACAACGATGGCGCTGACATCGATGATCTGAAAGTTACGAAAATCTTCGTAGACGAAGGCCCAAGCATGAAGCGCATTATGCCGCGTGCAAAAGGTCGTGCAGATCGCATCCTGAAGCGCACCAGCCACATTACTGTGGTTGTGTCCGATCGCTGAGACTCTGGAGACTAGCAATGGGTCAGAAAGTACATCCTAATGGTATTCGCCTGGGTATTGTCAAACCTTGGAACTCTACTTGGTATGCGAATACCAAAGAATTCGCTGACAACCTGGACAGCGACTTTAAAGTTCGTCAATTCCTGACTAAGGAACTGTCGAAAGCTTCCGTTTCTCGCATCGTTATCGAGCGTCCTGCGAAGAGCATCCGTGTGACCATTCACACTGCTCGTCCAGGCATCGTTATCGGCAAGAAAGGTGAAGACGTCGAAAAACTGCGCAAGGTCGTAGCGAACATCGCTGGCGTTCCTGCACAGATCAACATCGCCGAAGTCCGTAAACCGGAACTCGACGCTAAATTGGTTGCTGACAGCATCACTTCTCAGCTGGAACGTCGCGTTATGTTCCGTCGTGCTATGAAGCGTGCAGTACAGAACGCAATGCGTCTTGGCGCTAAAGGTATCAAAGTTGAAGTAAGCGGCCGTCTTGGCGGCGCTGAAATCGCACGTACCGAATGGTACCGCGAAGGTCGTGTTCCATTGCACACTCTGCGTGCGGACATCGACTACAACACATCTGAAGCGCACACCACTTATGGTGTAATCGGCGTTAAGGTATGGATCTTCAAAGGTGAGATCCTGGGTGGTATGGCTGCAGTTGAACAACCGGAACCGGCTGCTCAACCTAAAAAGCAGCAGCGTAAAGGCCGCAAGTAAGGAGAGTCGCTGATGTTACAACCAAAGCGTACAAAATTCCGTAAGGTGCACAAGGGCCGCAACCGTGGTCTGGCGCAAGGTACGGATGTTAGCTTCGGCACTTTCGGTCTGAAAGCTGTTGGCCGTGGCCGTCTGACTGCTCGTCAAATCGAAGCAGCTCGTCGTGCAATGACTCGTGCAGTTAAGCGTCAAGGCAAGATCTGGATCCGTGTATTCCCGGACAAACCGATCACCGAGAAGCCGCTGGAAGTGCGTATGGGTAAAGGTAAGGGTAACGTGGAGTATTGGGTTGCCCTGATCCAGCCTGGTAAGGTCCTGTACGAAATGGACGGCGTGCCAGAAGAGGTTGCCCGCGAGGCATTCAAACTGGCAGCAGCGAAACTGCCGATCAAAACCACCTTTGTAACTAAGACGGTGATGTAATGAAAGCACAAGAGCTGCGTGAAAAAAGCGTTGAAGAGCTGAATGCCGAGCTGCTCAACCTGCTGCGTGAGCAATTCAACTTGCGCATGCAGGCGGCCAGTGGCCAGCTGCAACAAACTCACCTGTTGAAACAAGTGCGTCGTGACGTCGCACGCGTTAAGACTTTACTGACTCAAAAGGCGGGTGTGTAAATGACTGAAGTTATCCGTACCCTGCAGGGTCGTGTTGTTAGCGATAAAATGGAGAAATCCATCGTTGTTGCTATCGAACGTACTGTGAAGCACCCGATCTACGGGAAATTCATCAAACGTACGACCAAGCTGCACGTACATGACGAGAACAACGAATGTGGTACCGGCGACGTGGTGGAAATCCGCGAATGCCGCCCACTGTCCAAGACTAAGTCCTGGACGTTGGTTCGCGTTGTAGAGAAAGCGATTCTGTAATAGAGTAGCTGGCTCTCACTTAATAAACGGCTCAGAAAATGAGCCGTTTATTTTTTCTACCCATACCAAGTAAGCGGTGTTATAATGCTGCGCCCTCGGTTATGGGGCTTTTCAACGGCCTAATTTTACTTGGGTCTTTAAAGTAGTAGTTGACATTAGCGGAGCACTAAAATGATCCAAGAACAGACTATGCTGAACGTCGCCGACAACTCCGGTGCACGTCGCGTAATGTGTATCAAGGTTCTAGGTGGCTCGCACCGTCGCTACGCAGGCGTCGGCGACATCATCAAAATTACCATCAAGGAAGCAATTCCTCGCGGTAAGGTGAAGAAAGGCGATGTTCTGAAGGCGGTAGTGGTGCGCACCAAGAAGGGTGTACGTCGCCCGGACGGTTCTGTCATTCGCTTCGATGGCAATGCATGCGTTATTTTGAACAATAACAGCGAGCAGCCAATCGGTACGCGTATTTTTGGGCCGGTAACTCGTGAACTGCGTAATGAGAAGTTCATGAAAATTATCTCTCTGGCACCAGAAGTACTCTAAGGAGCGAACATGGCAGCGAAGATCCGTCGTGATGACGAAGTTATCGTGATTACCGGGAAAGACAAAGGTAAACGCGGTAAAGTAAAAAATGTCCTGTCTGCTGGCAAGGTCATTGTTGAAGGCATCAACCTGGTTAAGAAACACCAGAAGCCGGTTCCGGCTCTGAACCAACCAGGCGGCATTGTTGAAAAAGAAGCTGCAATTCAGGTTTCTAACATTGCTATCTTCAACGCGGCTACCGGCAAGGCTGACCGTGTAGGCTTTAGATTCGAAGACGGCAAAAAAGTCCGTTTCTTCAAATCTAACAGCGAAACTATCAAGTAATTTGGAGTAATACGATGGCGAAACTGCATGATTACTACAAAGACGAGGTAGTCAAACAACTGATGTCTCAGTTTGATTACAACTCTGTCATGCAAGTCCCTCGGGTCGAGAAGATCACCCTGAACATGGGTGTTGGTGAAGCGATTGCTGACAAGAAACTGCTGGATAACGCCGCAGCGGACCTGACAGCTATCTCCGGTCAAAAACCGTTGATCACCAAAGCCCGCAAATCTGTTGCAGGCTTCAAAATCCGTCAGGGCTATCCGATCGGCTGTAAAGTAACTCTGCGTGGCGAACGCATGTGGGAGTTCTTTGAGCGCCTGATCTCCATTGCTGTTCCACGTATCCGTGACTTCCGTGGCCTGTCCGCCAAGTCATTCGATGGCCGTGGCAACTACAGCATGGGCGTGCGTGAGCAAATCATCTTCCCAGAAATCGACTACGACAAAGTCGATCGCGTTCGTGGTTTGGATATTACCATTACCACTACTGCGAAATCTGATGATGAAGGCCGCGCGCTGCTGGCTGCTTTTAACTTCCCGTTCCGCAAGTAAGGCAGGGTTACTGATGGCTAAGCAATCAATGAAAGCACGCGAAGTCAAGCGCGTGAAATTAGCTGACAAGTTCTTTGCAAAACGCGTTGAACTGAAAGCTATTATCTCTGATGTGAACGCATCCGATGAAGATCGTTGGAATGCCGTTCTCAAGCTGCAAACTCTGCCGCGTGATTCCAGCCCGTCTCGTCAGCGTAAACGCTGCCGCCAAACTGGCCGTCCACATGGTTATGTGGGCAAATTCGGGTTGAGCCGTATTAAGCTTCGTGAAGCCGCTATGCGCGGTGAAGTACCAGGCTTGAAAAAGGCTAGCTGGTAATTACCAATTGAATCACGGGAGTAAAGACAGATGAGCATGCAAGATCCGATCGCGGATATGCTGACCCGTATCCGTAACGGTCAAGCCGCGAACAAAGTTGCGGTCACCATGCCTTCCTCCAAGCTGAAAGTGGCAATTGCCAACGTGCTGAAGGAAGAAGGTTTTATTGAAGATTTCAAAATCGAAGGCGACGCCAAGCCTGTTCTGGAACTGGTACTGAAGTACTTCCAGGGCAAAGCTGTGGTAGAAAGCATTCAACGTATCAGCCGTCCAGGTCTGCGCATCTACAAGAAAAAAGATGAGCTGCCAAAAGTTATGGCCGGTTTGGGTATCGCTGTTGTTTCTACCTCTAAAGGTGTTATGACCGATCGTGCAGCTCGCCAGGCTGGTCTTGGTGGCGAGATTATCTGCTACGTAGCTTAATTCGGGAGGAAAGAATGTCTCGTGTTGCAAAAGCACCCGTCGTCATTCCTGCCGGCGTAGAGGTAAAACTCAACGGTCAGGTTATTTCGATTAAGGGTAAAAACGGCGAGTTGACTCGTACTATCCACGACGCCGTTGAAGTGAAGCAAGAAGCTGACGCACTGACTTTCGCTCCGCGCGAAGGTTTTGCTAACGCATGGGCTCAAGCGGGTACCACGCGCGCTCTGCTGAACGCAATGGTTGTTGGTGTTACCGAAGGCTTCACCAAAAAGCTTCAACTGGTAGGTGTTGGTTATCGTGCTGCCGTTAAAGGCAACGTGGTGAATTTGGCCCTGGGCTTCTCTCACCCTATCGATCACCAGCTGCCGGCAGGTATCACTGCTGAATGCCCAAGCCAAACTGAAATCGTGCTGAAAGGCGCTGATAAGCAGGTCATTGGCCAGGTAGCAGCAGATCTGCGTGCTTACCGTCGTCCTGAGCCTTACAAAGGCAAAGGTGTTCGTTACGCCGACGAAGTCGTGCGTACCAAAGAGGCTAAGAAGAAGTAAGGTAACACTATGGATAAGAAATCTGCTCGTATCCGTCGTGCGACCCGCGCACGCCGCAAGCTCCAAGAGCTGGGTGCAACCCGCCTGGTGGTACATCGTACCCCGCGTCACATTTACGCACAGGTGATTGCTCCAAACGGTTCTGAAGTACTGGTAGCCGCTTCTACTTTAGAAAAAGCTATCGCGGAGCAACTGAAGTATTCCGGTAACAAAGACGCAGCAGCAGCCGTAGGTAAAGCTCTGGCTGAGCGCGCGTTGGAAAAAGGGATTGCGAAAGTATCCTTTGACCGTTCCGGTTTCCAATATCATGGTCGAGTCCAGGCACTGGCAGATGCTGCCCGTGAAGCTGGCCTTCAGTTCTAAGGAAGAGGTTTAAGATGGCTCACATCGAAAAACAAGCTGGCGAACTGCAGGAAAAGCTGATCGCGGTAAACCGCGTATCTAAAACCGTAAAAGGTGGCCGTATTTTCAGCTTTACCGCACTGACTGTAGTTGGTGATGGTAACGGTCGCGTTGGTTTTGGCTACGGCAAAGCACGCGAAGTTCCAGCAGCGATCCAGAAAGCGATGGAAAAAGCCCGTCGCAACATGATGAACGTCGCGCTGAACAGCGGCACCCTGCAGCACCCTGTTAAGGGCGCTCACACGGGTTCTCGCGTGTTCATGCAGCCTGCTCATGAAGGTACCGGTATCATCGCGGGTGGTGCAATGCGCGCCGTTCTCGAAGTTGCTGGGGTGCACAACGTATTGGCTAAAGCTTATGGTTCCACCAACCCGATCAACGTGGTTCGTGCAACTATCGACGCTCTGGCGAATATGAAGTCTCCTGAAATGGTCGCTGCTAAGCGTGGTAAATCCGTTGCCGACATTCTGGGGTAATTGACCATGGCTAAGACTATTAAAGTTACACAAACTCGCAGCTCAATTGGCCGTCTGCCGAAGCATAAAGCTACTCTGCTCGGTCTGGGTCTGCGTCGTATTGGTCACACCGTAGAGCGCGAGGATACTCCTGCTGTTCGCGGTATGGTCAACCTGGTTTCCTACATGGTTAAAGTTGAGGAGTAACAGATGCGTTTAAATACTCTGTCTCCGGCTGAAGGTGCCAAGCATGCGCCTAAGCGTGTAGGTCGTGGTATTGGTTCTGGCCTGGGTAAAACCGGCGGCCGTGGTCACAAAGGTCAGAAGTCTCGTTCTGGCGGTGGCGTACGTCGTGGTTTCGAAGGTGGTCAGATGCCTCTGTACCGTCGTCTGCCGAAATTCGGCTTCACTTCACGCAAAGCGATGATCACGGCAGAAGTTCGTCTGTCTGAACTGGCTCTGGTTGAAGGCGATGTTATCGACCTGAACGCGCTGAAAGCCGCTAACGTAGTTGGTGTCCAGATCGAATTCGCGAAAGTTGTACTTTCTGGCGAAGTCGCTCGTCCGGTAACCCTGCGTGGTCTGCGTGTCACCAAAGGCGCTCGTGCTGCTATCGAGGCTGCTGGCGGTAAAATTGAGGAATAAGTAGCAGATGGCTAAGCAACCAGGATTAGATTTTCAAAGTGCTAAAGGCGGGCTCGGCGAGCTGAAGCGCAGACTTTTGTTTGTAATCGGCGCGCTGATTGTCTTCCGTATCGGCTCTTTCATTCCGATTCCTGGTATCGATGCCACTGTGCTTGCCAAATTGCTTGAGCAGCAGAGAGGCACTATCATTGAAATGTTTAACATGTTCTCTGGTGGTGCCCTCAGCCGTGCTTCTATCTTTGCTCTGGGGATCATGCCGTATATTTCGGCGTCGATCATTATCCAGCTGCTGACGGTGGTTCATCCAGCGTTGGCGGAAATCAAGAAAGAAGGGGAGGCTGGCCGTCGCAAGATTAGCCAGTACACTCGTTACGGTACGCTGGTATTGGCCATATTCCAGTCGATCGGTATTGCTACCGGTCTGCCGAATATGCCTGGTATGCAGGGCCTGGTGTTAAACCCAGGCTTTGCATTCTACTTTACTGCGGTTGTGAGCCTGGTAACCGGGACAATGTTCCTGATGTGGCTGGGTGAGCAGATTACTGAGCGCGGTATCGGCAACGGTATCTCGATCATTATCTTCGCGGGTATTGTAGCGGGGCTCCCGCCGGCAGTGGCCCATACTATCGAGCAAGCGCGGCAAGGCGACCTGCACTTCCTCCTGCTGCTGTTGGTTGCAGTATTGGTGTTTGCAGTAACCTTCTTCGTTGTTTTCATCGAGCGTGGTCAACGTCGTATCGTCGTTAACTATGCGAAGCGTCAACAAGGTCGTCGTGTTTATGCAGCACAGAGTACACATTTACCGTTGAAAGTGAACATGGCGGGTGTTATCCCGGCGATTTTCGCTTCCAGCATTATTCTGTTCCCGGCCACGATTGCATCATGGTTTGGGGGCGGTACCGGTTGGAACTGGCTGACTACGATTTCGCTGTATTTGCAGCCAGGGCAACCGCTTTATGTGTTACTCTATGCGTCTGCAATCATCTTCTTCTGTTTCTTCTACACGGCGTTGGTCTTCAACCCGCGTGAGACAGCAGATAACCTGAAGAAGTCCGGTGCCTTCGTACCAGGAATTCGTCCGGGAGAGCAAACGGCGAAGTATATCGATAAAGTAATGACGCGTTTAACCCTGGTGGGCGCGATGTACATTACTTTCATCTGCCTGATCCCGGAGTTCATGCGTGATGCAATGAAAGTACCATTCTACTTTGGTGGTACCTCGCTACTGATCGTGGTTGTCGTCATCATGGACTTTATGGCTCAAGTGCAAACTCTGATGATGTCAAGTCAGTACGAGTCTGCATTGAAGAAAGCAAATCTGAAAGGCTATAACCGCTAGTCAGATTCGTTTGAGAAGTTACGGAGAGTAAAAATGAAAGTTCGTGCTTCCGTCAAGAAATTATGTCGTAACTGCAAAATCGTTAAGCGTAACGGTGTCGTTCGTGTGATTTGCAGCGCCGAGCCGAAGCATAAACAGCGTCAAGGCTGATTATCTCGCATATTTTTCTTGCAAAGTTGGGTTGAGCTGGCTAGATTAGCCAGCCAATCTTTTGTATGTCGCACTGCAACACTATTTGAGTATCCTGAAAACGGGCTTTTCAGAATGGTGTTGCTGTATAAAATAGTAGGAGTGCATAGTGGCCCGTATAGCAGGCATTAACATTCCTGATCATAAACATACCGTTATCGCCTTAACGTCGATCTTCGGTATCGGTAAAACCCGTTCACAGGCTATCTGTGCATCCACGGGTATTGCTGAAAATGTTAAGATCAGTGAGCTGTCTGAAGAGCAAATCGAAAAGCTTCGTGATGCAGTTGCCAAATACACCGTTGAGGGTGATTTGCGTCGTGAAATTACCCTGAGCATCAAGCGTCTTATGGACCTTGGTTGCTATCGTGGTTTGCGTCATCGTCGTGGTCTGCCGGTACGCGGTCAGCGCACCAAGACCAACGCTCGTACCCGTAAGGGTCCGCGCAAGCCGATCAAGAAATAATCGGGGTTATTGAATAATGGCAAAGGCACCTGTTCGTACACGTAAGCGTGTAAGAAAGCAAGTCTCTGACGGCGTGGCTCATATCCATGCTTCTTTCAACAACACCATCGTTACCATCACTGATCGTCAGGGTAATGCTTTGGGTTGGGCAACAGCCGGTGGTTCCGGTTTCCGTGGTTCTCGTAAGTCCACTCCGTTCGCAGCACAGGTTGCAGCAGAACGTTGTGCTGACGCAGTAAAAGAATACGGTATCAAGAACCTGGAAGTTATGGTTAAAGGACCTGGTCCTGGTCGTGAGTCTACTATCCGCGCTCTGAACGCGGCTGGTTTCCGCATCACTAATATTACTGATGTGACTCCGATCCCTCATAACGGTTGTCGTCCGCCGAAAAAGCGCCGCGTGTAACGCAGCTTTTAGGATTGTTGGAGAAAGAAAATGGCAAGATATTTGGGTCCTAAGCTCAAGCTGAGCCGTCGTGAGGGCACAGACCTGTTCCTTAAGTCTGGCGTTCGCGCGATCGATTCCAAGTGTAAAATTGAACAAGCACCTGGTCAGCACGGTGCGCGTAAACCGCGTCTGTCTGATTACGGTGTTCAGTTGCGTGAGAAGCAGAAAGTTCGCCGTATGTACGGCATTCTGGAGCGTCAATTCCGTAACTATTACAAAGAAGCAACCCGCCTGAAGGGCAACACCGGTGAAAACCTGTTGCAGCTGCTGGAAGGTCGTCTGGACAACGTTGTTTACCGTATGGGCTTCGGCGCTAC
Source organism: Serratia sp. TSA_105.2 (assembly GCF_052692115.1). Taxonomy (NCBI): domain Bacteria; kingdom Pseudomonadati; phylum Pseudomonadota; class Gammaproteobacteria; order Enterobacterales; family Yersiniaceae; genus Serratia; species Serratia sp. TSA_105.2. Next base: position 12,357 of record NZ_JBQZFT010000020.1, on the reverse strand, counting down.
TCGTGCAGAGTCACGTCAGCTGGTTAGCCACAAAGCAGTTATGGTAAACGGTCACGTTGTTAACATCGCTTCTTATCAGGTATCTCCGAATGACGTAGTCAGCATCCGCGAGAAAGCTAAAAAGCAGTCTCGTGTTAAAGCTTCTCTGGAGCTGGCTGAGCAGCGTGAAAAGCCGACTTGGCTGGAAGTTGATGCTGCGAAGATGGAAGGCGTGTTCAAGCGTATGCCTGAACGTACCGATCTGTCTGCGGACATTAACGAACACCTGATCGTCGAGCTTTACTCCAAGTAAAGCTTAGTACCAAAGAGAGGACACAATGCAGGGTTCTGTGACAGAGTTTCTAAAACCGCGCCTGGTAGATATCGAGCAAGTCAGTTCGACGCACGCCAAGGTGACCCTTGAGCCTTTAGAGCGTGGCTTTGGCCATACTCTTGGCAACGCACTGCGCCGTATTCTGCTTTCATCTATGCCGGGTTGCGCGGTGACCGAGGTTGAGATTGATGGTGTACTGCATGAGTACAGCACCAAAGAAGGCGTACAGGAAGATATCCTGGAGATCCTGCTCAACCTGAAAGGGCTGGCGGTGAGAGTTCAAGGCAAAGACGAAGTTATTCTTACCCTGAATAAATCTGGCATTGGCCCTGTGACCGCTGCCGACATCACCCATGATGGTGATGTCGAAATCGTCAAGCCTCAGCACGTGATTTGCCACCTGACTGATGAGAACGCGGCTATCAGCATGCGTATCAAAGTTCAGCGCGGTCGCGGTTATGTGCCGGCTTCTGCCCGAATTCATTCGGAAGAAGATGAGCGCCCAATCGGTCGTCTGTTGGTTGACGCCTGCTACAGCCCTGTAGAGCGTATCGCCTACAATGTTGAAGCTGCGCGTGTAGAACAGCGTACTGACTTGGATAAGCTGGTCATCGAGATGGAGACCAATGGCACGATCGATCCTGAAGAGGCGATCCGCCGTGCGGCCACCATTCTGGCTGAACAACTTGAAGCTTTCGTTGACCTGCGTGATGTACGTCAGCCGGAAGTTAAAGAAGAGAAACCAGAGTTCGATCCGATCTTGCTGCGCCCTGTTGACGATCTGGAATTGACTGTCCGCTCTGCTAACTGCCTCAAGGCAGAAGCTATCCACTACATCGGTGATCTGGTACAGCGTACCGAGGTTGAGTTGCTGAAAACGCCAAACCTGGGTAAAAAATCTCTTACCGAGATTAAAGACGTGCTGGCCTCACGTGGTCTGTCTCTGGGCATGCGCCTGGAAAACTGGCCGCCGGCAAGCATTGCTGACGAGTAACCGGATCACAGGTTAAGGTTTTACTGAGAAGGATAAGGTCATGCGCCATCGTAAGAGTGGTCGTCAACTGAACCGTAACAGCAGCCATCGCCAGGCTATGTTCCGTAACATGGCCGGCTCTTTGGTTCGTCATGAGATCATCAAGACGACCCTGCCAAAAGCAAAAGAGCTGCGTCGCGTTGTTGAGCCGCTGATTACTCTTGCCAAGACCGACAGCGTAGCTAATCGTCGTCTGGCATTCGCCCGTACTCGTGATAACGAGATCGTGGCAAAACTGTTTAACGAGCTGGGCCCGCGTTTCGCGAGCCGTGCCGGTGGTTACACTCGCATTCTGAAGTGTGGCTTCCGCGCAGGCGACAACGCGCCGATGGCATACATCGAGCTGGTTGATCGTGCTGAGTCTCAAGCAGAAGTAGCAACTGCAGAGTAATCTGTAGACGCGTAAAAAAACCGGGCTTGCCCGGTTTTTTTACGTCCAAACCCAGCCAAATATGCGTAATTCCCCCGCTGCGCTTAAGATCCACGCCCCTATCCGCTATGCTAAGGCTTATTCATTAGGCTAACCGAGGCTGTCTGTCATGGGGTTGCTCGATCAATGGGCGGAACGTCATATCCTTGAGGCCCAGGATAAAGGCGAGTTCGACAATCTGCCCGGCCAGGGCCAACCGTTGGCGCTGGAAGATGACAGCGCGGTGCCGGCTGAACTCCGCGCGGGTTACCGTCTGCTGAAAAATGCCGGTTACCTGCCACCGGAGCTGGAAGATCGCAAAGAGGCGTTGACCGTTGCTCGCTTGCTGCAAGGGATTAGCAGTGAACATCCGGACTATGTCGAACTCAGCAAACGCATGGCGCTGCTGGAGCATCGATTGCGTCAGGCCGGAATGAGTACGGATTTCTTGCATGGCGAATATCAGCGTGCATTGGACGGAAAATTCACTCGGGAGGAGAAGTAATGTTCAAGATAGGTCAGTTGGCCAAGCTTGCCGAAGTAACGCCGGATACCGTGCGTTACTATGAAAAGCAGGGCATGATGGATCACAATGTCCGCACCGAAGGCGGCTATCGCTTATATACCGAACAGGATCTGCAGCGGCTGCGCTTCATTCGCTATGCCAAGCAGCTGGGGTTTACTCTGGAAACGATCGCCGAACTGCTGTCGATCCGCGTCGATCCTGAGCATCATACCTGTCAGGAGTCGAAGTCGATCGTCGATGCGCGCCTGAGCGAAGTGGAAAGCAAGTTGGCGGAGCTGACTCGTATGCGCGAATCGCTGAAGCGGCTGAGTGATGCCTGCTGCGGCACTGCCCATACCAGCAATTATTGCTCTATTCTGGAGGCCTTGGAACAGGGCGCCAGCGATGAAAAAGGCAAAAAAGGTTGCTGACGGCACTTTAATTTTTATACCGCCGGCAGTATTATCGCCCCGTTTTATTACCCCACCTTTTACAGGAGCATTATCATGACGAAATATCGTCACACTAAAGGTCAGATTCAAGATAACGCCATTGAGGCGCTGCTGCATGATCCGCTATTCCGTCAACGAGTAGAAAAGAATGTGAAAGGCAAAGGCAGCTATCGGCGTAAAGAAAAACACAACAAAGGCGGTAACTGGGAGGCCAGTGGTAAACTATCAAACGATAAGTTACCACTGGCCTTCTGGTTTTAAGGGATTAAAAAAGCCACCTTCGGCAGGTGGCTTTTTATTGGCGTAATCAAACGCTGTTTTACAGTTTTGGCTGCTGTTGCTGGCTCAGCAGGTCACGGATTTCCGTCAGCAGTTTCTCTTCTGCGGTAGGTGCTGGCGGTGCTGCCGGGGCTTCTTCCTGCTTGCGGCGCATTTTGTTCATCAATTTAATCGCCAGGAAGATGGCGAAGGCGACAATCACGAAGTCGAATACGGTTTGAATGAATGAACCGTAGTTCATTACCACCGCCGGGACGGCGCCCTGAGCTTCACGTAATACCAGATGGAACTGTTTAAAGTCGACGCCGCCGATCAGTAGGCCCAGAGGTGGCATGATGATATCGGCCACGAAGGACGAAACAATCTTGCCGAATGCAGCACCGATAATCACACCGACGGCCAAATCGACCACGTTGCCACGCATGGCAAATTCGCGAAACTCTTTCAACATACTCATAGAACGCACCCCTTGCAGAATTAATAACTCAAGTTTAACAAAGCAATTTCCCTTTGCCACAAAAGGAGAGAAGTTTTATCTCCCCCCAAGGCAGAGAACAACTACGCGATTATAGACCATCGCCTAATAAATTCGTTCTACAAGAAGAACGGGCTCGGTTGGAACAAGCGTTCAACGTCCGGCACGAATTTCTTGTCGGTAATAAACATGATGACGTGATCGCCCTGTTCGATTTTGCTATTGCCGTTGGCGATGATCACGTCGTCGCCACGCACGATCGCACCGATGGTGGTACCCGGTGGCAGCTTGATGTCTTCGACGATGCGGCCGACCACTTTGGACGTGCTTTCATCGCCGTGGGCAATCGCCTCGATCGCTTCCGCTACGCCGCGGCGCAGCGACGACACGCTGACGATATCCGCTTTGCGCACGTGCCCCAACAGGGCAGAGATGGTCGCCTGTTGCGGAGAAATGGCGATATCGATCACGCTGCCCTGCACCAAATCGACATAGGCGCGGCGCTGGATCAATACCATCACCTTCTTGGCGCCCATGCGCTTGGCCAGCATGGCCGACATGATGTTGGCCTCATCGTCGTTGGTGATGGCGATGAAGACATCCACCTGCTCGACGTGCTCTTCGGCCAGCAGTTCCTGATCGGAGGCATCGCCATAGAACACGATGGTATCGTGCAGCTGCTCGGCCAGTTCGGCGGCGCGTTGCTGGTTCCGCTCGATCAGTTTGACGTTGTAGTCTTTTTCCAACCTGGCGGCCAGGCCGGCGCCGACGTTACCACCGCCGACGATCATGATGCGCTTATACGGTTTTTCCAGCCGCTGCAGTTCGCTCATCACCGCGCGGATGTGCTGTGAGGCGGCGACGAAGAAGACTTCATCACCGGCTTCGATAATGGTCGAGCCTTGCGGACGGATCGGTCTGTCCTGGCGGAAAATAGCGGCGACGCGGGTGTCGATATGCGGCATGTGTTCGCGCATCGAAGAGAGCGCATTGCCGACCAGCGGGCCGCCGTAATAGGCTTTAACCGCGGCGATGCTGACCTTGCCTTCGGCGAAATTGACCACCTGCAGCGCGCCGGGGTATTCAATCAGCTTGTAGATATAGTCTATGACCAACTGCTCCGGTGAAATCAGATGGTCGATCGGCACCGCTTCCGGCAGGAACAGTTTCTCCGACTCGCGGATATATTCCGGCGCGCGGATACGGGCGATACGGTTGGGGGTATTAAACAGAGAATAGGCGATCTGGCAGGCGATCATGTTGGTTTCGTCGGAGTTGGTGACGGCGACCAGCATGTCAGCGTCTTCCGCGCCGGCTTCGCGCAGTACCCTAGGGTGAGAACCGTGCCCCTGAACCACGCGCAGATCGAATTTATCCTGCAGCTGACGCAGACGACCGGAATCGGTATCGACGACGGTGATATCGTTGTTTTCACCCACCAGGTTTTCCGCCAGCGTCCCGCCAACCTGACCGGCACCAAGAATAATTATTTTCATCGTGTTCTCTGCTTCACACTGAAAGACTTAGGGCGCGCACGCACGCCCCGAAGCATTACATTTTAATCAGCTTAGCGTAAAAGAAGCCATCGCCGTCCTCGGGATGCGGGATATTCTGCCGCCCTGGCCGCTGCGCATCGCCGGTTTCAACCAGTTTGGCATCGGCGTGGCGCTGCAAAAACGCGGCGATCTGGCTGCTGTTTTCATCCGGCAGGATAGAGCAGGTGGCGTAAACCATCACGCCGCCCGATTTCAGATGGGGCCAGACGGCTTCCAGGATCTCGGCCTGCAGCGCGGCGAGTTCGGCGATGTCGCGATCGCGGCGCAGCCATTTGATGTCGGGGTGACGGCGGATAACGCCGGTGGCGGAACAAGGCGCGTCCAGCAGGATCCGGTCGAACTGCTTGTCACCGCACCATTGCTGCGGGGTGCGGCCATCGCCCAGTTTAACCTCGGCATGCAAACGCAGGCGCTGCAGATTTTCCTTCACCCGCGCCAGGCGCTGTTCGTCGATATCGACCGCCAGGACGTGCGCTTTCGGTGCCGCTTCCAGAATATGCGTGGTTTTGCCGCCAGGCGCGGCGCACAAATCGAGGATCTGTTCACCGTCTTGCGGATCCAATAGATCGACACAGCCCTGGGCTGAGGCATCTTGCACGGTGACCCAGCCGTCGGCGAACCCAGGCAGATCGGTCACGGCGCAAGGCGCCAGCAACCGCACTGCATCGGCATAGTCTGAATGAGGCTCTGCGGCGATACCGGCGTCGGTCAACAACTGCAGATAAACTTCGCGGGTGTGATGCAGGCGGTTGACGCGCAGCCACATCGGTGGCTTCTGGTTATTGGCGTCGACGATCTGTTCCCAGTTGGCGGGATAGGCTTGTTGAATGCGTTTCAGCAACCAGCTCGGGTGCAGATAGCGGCTGTCATTGTTGGCGGCGCGCTGCAGGAGCTCTTCCTGCTGGCGCTGGAATTGCCGTAAGACGCCGTTAATCAGGCCTTTCAACTGCGGGCGTTTCAGCGCCACCGCGCCTTCCACGGTTTCGGCCAATACGGCGTGCGCCGGGATACGGGTATACAGCAGCTGGTACAGGCCGACCATCAGCAGATAGTGCAGCGTACGCTGCTTGCCGGTCAGCGGCTTGGCCATCAATTGTTGAATGCACCATTCGAGCTGCGGCAGCACGCGCAACGTGCCGAAACACAGTTCCTGCAACAACCCGCGATCTTTATCGCTGATGGCGGTTTGGAGTGTTGGCAGGACAGTGCTGAGCGACTGCCCTTGATCCAGCACCTGGCCGATGGCTTTGGCAGCGATGCTGCGGAGATTGTAATTATTTTTCATAGGCTGAAGCTGATAACGATCGGCATTAAGAAAATAACGGCCCGGCGATGAACGGCCGGGCAGTGGGGTGACTTACAGCCGGTTACCCGGGGTAAACCATTCACGACGTGAATTTAAAAGGTCTTGCGCCGACATCGGTTTCTTGCCGGCGGGCTGCAGTTGGATCAGATTGAGGATGCCGTCGGCGGTCGCTACCTGAATGCCGTGCTTGTCGGCATGGACAACGGTGCCTGGCTCCGCGTTGGCGCTTTGCGCCAGTACGCTGGCTTGCCACACTTTCACCGGTTGATCGTCGATGGTGAAGTAGCTGACTGGCCAAGGGTTGAAGGCGCGGATGCAGCGCTCCAGCTGGGCTGCGGACAGATGCCAGTCCAGACGGGCTTCTTCTTTGCTCAGCTTCTCTGCGTAGGTGACCAGCGCTTCGTCCTGCACTTCGCGGGTGGCGCTGCCGTCTGCCATTTGGCGCAGCGTAGTCAGCATACCCTGCGGGCCGAGCTGTGCCAGCTTGTCGTAGAGACTGGCGCTGGTATCGCTGCTCTCAATCGGGCAGGCAATCTTGTGCATCATGTCGCCGGTATCGAGACCGACGTCCATCTGCATGATGGTCACGCCGGTTTCGCTGTCGCCGGCCCAGAGCGAACGCTGGATCGGTGCCGCACCGCGCCAGCGAGGCAGCAGCGAGCCATGTACGTTGATGCAACCGAGACGCGGCATATCCAGCACCGCCTGCGGCAGGATCAGCCCGTAGGCAACCACCACCATCACGTCGGCGTTGAGATCGGCCACCAGGCGTTGGTTCTCTTCGGGGCGCAGCGATTTGGGCTGAAATACCGGCAGTTGGTGTTGCTCGGCCAGCACTTTGACCGGGCTTGGCGTCAGCTTGTTGCCGCGGCCCGCCGGGCGGTCTGGCTGGGTAAAAACGCCGACAATCTGGTGCTCAGATGACAACAGCGCGTCAAGATGACGCGCTGCGAAGTCTGGTGTTCCGGCGAAAATAATCCGTAAAGAATCAGACACGTTGATTTCCTGATCGGTTAGGCGCGGGCTTGAAGCTTGGCCATTTTTTCCAGTTTCTGACGAATGCGCTGACGCTTGAGCGGCGACAGGTAATCGACGAACAGTTTACCCATCAGGTGATCCATCTCGTGCTGAATGCAGATCGCCAACAGATCGTCCGCTTCCAGCTCGAAAGGTTTGCCTTCGCGATCCAGCGCGCGGATCTTCACCTGCGCGGCACGGGGTACCAACGCACGCTGCTCGGGAATGGAAAGACAGCCTTCCTCGATGCCGGTTTCGCCGCTCTTTTCCAGCAGCTCCGGGTTGATCAGCACCAGGCGCTGATCGCGGTTCTCGGAGACGTCGATCACGATAATGCGCTGATGGATATCCACCTGGGTCGCAGCCAGACCAATGCCTTCCTCTGCGTACATGGTTTCAAACATATCATCCACGATGCGCTGGATATCTGCATTGACTTCTTTTACCGGCGCTGCGACTTTGCGCAGACGCTCGTCTGGGAAATGTAATACCTGCAAGACTGACATATATCTTTAGATCTGTATCCGAGTAATGAACGAGGTTTAACCTCTATTCTAGACATTTCCCGGCCTGATTGACAGCATTGCGCACCAATTGCTCGGATTGGTAATACCACCGTTTTTGCTGAGGGAACAGAAGATGCGGCCGGAAGAGATCGCTTTACGGATGCGAGGGGTAACGGGGCTGCAGACCGTCGTGGCCAGCCGGATCGTGCGGCAGCTATCGCAAATGGGGAACGAGCCTCGCAGCGCGTTGCGTGAACTGGGATTGAACGAGCGGCAGCGGGCGCAGTTCAACCAGCTGGATCCCGGTTATCTGGCGGCCAGCCTGCGTTGGCTGGAGAAGCCGGCGCACCGTATGCTGAACTACGGAGCGGCCGGCTATCCCGAACGTCTGGCCCAGATCGACGATGCACCGCTGTTTTTGCTGATCGAGGGCGATCCTCAGGCGTTGCTGCGCCGGCAGCTCGCCATGGTTGGCAGCCGGCAATTCAGCCACTACGGCGAGCGTTGGGCCAATTATTTCGCCGAGGAATTGGCGCGTTGCGGTTTCACCATCACCAGTGGTTTGGCGATCGGTATCGACGGCATTTGCCATCGTGCAGCGCTGGCGGCCGGGGGTTGCACGGTAGCGGTGTTGGGCAGTGGGCTGGCCAATGTTTATCCACGCCGGCACCGCAGGCTCGCGGAGCAGATTGTCGAGCAGGGCGGCGCGGTGATTTCAGATCATTTGGTCACCGATTTGCCTCTGGCCGACCATTTTCCGCGCCGCAACCGCATTATCAGCGGGCTGAGCCAGGGCGTTCTGGTCATAGAAGCCTCGTTGCGCAGCGGTACCCTGGTGACGGCTCGCTATGCGCTGGAGCAGGGGCGTGAGGTATTCGCCTTGCCGGGGCCGTTAGGGAACCCGATGAGCGAAGGCACGCATTGGCTGATCCAACAGGGCGCGCATCTGGTGACTGGGCCGAAAGATATCGCCGAATTGCTGGGAAGCGGTCTCCAATGGCTGCCACTGAACGAAAATACAACTATTTGTGCGTCGCAGGCTGAAGTTGAATTGCCATTTGCCGATGTGTTGGCTAACGTAGGAGATGAGGTGACACCTGTTGACGTCGTCGCTGAACGTGCCGGCCAACCTGTGCCAGTGGTGGTAATCAAGTTACTCGAACTGGAGTTAGCAGGGTGGATCGCAGCTGTACCCGGCGGCTATGTCCGAATAAGGAGGGCAAGCCATGTTCGACGTACTCATGTACTTGTTTGAAACTTATATCCACAATGAACCAGAGATGCGCGTCGATCAGGATCAACTGACCGATGATCTCGCTCAGGCGGGGTTTCATCGGGATGATATCTACAACGCGTTGAATTGGCTTGAGAAGTTGGCTGACCTGCAAGAAGGTCAAAATGCGCCTTACTTTATGGATGCCGATCCGCTGGCAATGCGGATCTACACCGAAGAGGAAAGCGCGCGTTTGGACGCCGGCTGCCGTGGTTTTCTCCTGTTCCTGGAACAGATTCAGGTATTGAACCTCGAAACCCGTGAAATGGTTATCGACCGCGTTATGGCCTTGGATAATGCGGAATTCGATCTCGAAGATCTGAAATGGGTCGTGTTGATGGTGCTGTTTAATATCCCCGGATATGAAAGCGCCTATCAGCAAATGGAAGAACTGTTGTTTGAAGTGAACGAAGGTTATCTGCATTGAGCCGATAACGCGCATAGAAGACGTTATGACAAAAAACGCGATTTTTGCCGCCAGGCAAAATGAACCCTGTCCGGAATGCGGGGCCGAGCTGGTGATCCGTAGCGGTCGCCATGGCCCCTTCCTCGGCTGTTCCCAGTATCCTGAATGCCAATATATTCGCCCGCTGAAAGCGCAGGCCGATGGGCATATCGTCAAGGTGCTGGATGGGCAGCAGTGCCCGAAGTGCCAGGCGACGTTGGTGCTGCGCCAGGGGCGCTATGGCATGTTTATCGGTTGCAGCGATTATCCGCAGTGCGATCACACTGAAGTGATCGATAAGCCTGACGAAACCGCCATTATCTGCCCGCAGTGCGGTCAGGGCAAACTGCTGCAGCGCAAGTCGCGCTACGGCAAGATTTTTCATTCCTGCGATCGTTACCCTGAATGCCAATTCGCCCTCAATGTTAAACCTGTCGCCGGTGAATGTGCCTATTGCCATTATCCGCTGCTGATGGAAAAGCGTACGGCAAAAGGCCCCGTCCTGTGCTGTGCCAGCAAGCTGTGCGGAAAACCCGTCGCGACTACAGAATAATCACATCATGAACTCAGAATTAAGCCCGAACCTTGTATCTATCATCGATGCTTTGCATCAACAGCAGGTGATTGCCTATCCTACCGAAGCGGTATTCGGCCTGGGGTGCGATCCCGACAGCGAACAGGCGGTCAATGCGCTGCTGGCGTTGAAACAGCGGCCGTGGGAAAAGGGGCTGATTCTGATCGCCGCCGATTATGCACAGCTTAAGCCCTATATCGACGATAGCGCGCTCAGCGAACAGCAGCGCGCGACGATGTTTGCCAGTTGGCCAGGACCGGTAACCTGGGTGTTGCCTGCTCGGCCGGAGACGCCGCGCTTGTTGACCGGGCGTTTCAGCTCGCTGGCGGTGCGCGTTAGCGATCACCCGTTGGTGCAGCGGCTGTGTCGGCAGTACGGCAAGCCACTGGTATCGACCAGTGCCAATCTCAGTGGGTTGGAGCCGTGCCGCAGTGCGGATGAAGTCACACGACAATTCGGCACTGCTTTCCCGGTATTGGCCGGCGAGGTGGGTGGCCGTCTTAATCCTTCCGAAATCAGAGATGCTCTGACCGGCGAACAGCTCCGTCAGGGCTAGAGGTAATGGGCATGGAGAAGTTTGCGGTATTTGGCAACCCTATTGGTCACAGCAAGTCGCCGCGAATTCATGCGCTGTTCGCTGCCCAGACTGGCATTGAGCATCCTTATGGAGCGGTGCTGGCGCCGTTGGACGGTTTTGAAACCCGTTTGCAGGCGTTTATCCACGCCGGAGGGCTGGGGGCGAACGTCACGGTGCCTTTCAAAGAGCGTGCTTATGAGCTCGCCTCCGAGCTGAGCGAGCGTGCAGCGATGGCCGGGGCAGTCAATACCCTGAAGGTATTGCCGAATGGCGGTCTATTGGGGGATAACACCGACGGCATCGGTTTGCTGACCGATCTGCAGCGTCAACAATTGATCCGGCCGCAGGATCGCATTCTGCTGGTGGGCGCCGGCGGCGCAGCGCGCGGTGTGATCCTACCGCTGCTGTCTTTCGGCTGCCGGCTCACGATCACCAACCGCACCTTCAGCCGGGCTCAAGAGTTGGCCCACGCTTTCCGGCATCTGGGGGAGATCTCGGCGATACCGATGGATCAACTGAATCAGCAAGCGTTCGATCTGGTGATCAACGCGACGGCGTCCGGTATCAGCGGGGAGATCCCGGCGTTGCCCGCAGGCGTGGTGAACGCGCAAACCCGTTGCTATGACATGTTCTATCAGCAGGGCATTACGCCGTTCCTGGCCTGGGCGCAGCAGCGGGGGGCAACGGAATATGCCGATGGGTTGGGCATGCTGGTGGGGCAGGCGGCGCATGCTTTCCTGCTTTGGCACGGAGTGATGCCAGAGATCGAGCCGGTATTGCGCCAGCTGCGCAGCGAGCTGGCGGCATAAATCCTACCTCGTTCTCTTTATAGGGAACGGGGCGCCCATCAGATATCTTCCGACAGGTATTCGTCTTTCCAGCGTACATAGTTGTTAGAAGAATAAAGCAATCCCTCCAACTCGGCGGCGGTCAACGGCCGAACCTGGCGTGCCGGACTACCCATATAAAGATAGCCGCTCGCCAGGCGCTTGCCCGGCGCCACCAAACTGCCGGCACCAATCATGACGTCGTCTTCTACTACTACACCGTCTAACAGGATCGAACCCATACCGACCAGCACCCGGTTGCCGATGGCGCAGCCGTGCAGCATTGCTTTATGGCCTACGGTCACATCTTCTCCAATCAGCAGGGGATAACCGTCGGGGTTATGTTCGGAACGGTGAGTCACATGCAGTACGCTGCCGTCCTGAATATTGCTGCGCGCGCCGATCTTTACCGCATTGACGTCACCGCGGATGGCGACCAGCGGCCAGATGCTGACGTCATCCGCCAGATCGACGTCGCCGATCACGACGCTGGAAGGATCGATCAAGACGCGCTGACCGAGTTTGGGGGTGTATTGAAGATAAGAACGTACTGCATCGGACATAGTGCTGCCTCACGTCGGGATCATATTACCGGCAATACTAGACTCTGGCGATGGAATTACAACCAACGGCAGCGCCGGATCCTGCGGAAAATGGCCCTGATCGCACAAGATCCACCCGGAAGGGCTGAAAAGTGTGCAAACAGAAAGAAAAGATCAAAAAAGGGGTTGTGCAAAAAACTCGGATCCCTATAATGCGCCTCCATCGACACGGCGCAAGTGATTCACTTCACACAGCGGCCGGGAAGAA
>NZ_JBQZFT010000019.1:0-30390 GCF_052692115.1 Serratia sp. TSA_105.2 | reverse complement strand
CGTTGGCGCTGGTGTTGTTGCTAAAGTTATCGCTTAATCGCTGATAAAGTTTGACGCGACACGCGGTAAAAGGGCATCATTTGATGCCCTTTTTCTACGCTGTGAACTAGAACCTATCTCATCAGCGATTTTGCAGTCATAATCATTGGTGAGATGGGCTCTTAAACCGTATTGACTGAAATACGTCATAGCGTAAAACACCGGGATAGCGCTGAAGCGGTATCCGATCGGTTTGGTTTGCCTCGCAATGCGAGGCAAAGTTGTTTGTTCTGAATCATCATTGTGACAGGTTGGTTTATGAGTGCGAATACCGAGGCTCAAGGGAGCGGACGCGGCCTGGAAGCGGCAAAGTGGCTGATCGTCGCCGTTCTGTTGGTTGTGGCTATTGTCGGTAACTATTACTACCGTGATTTAAGCCTGCCATTGCGCGCGCTGGCAGTTGTGCTGATCATCGCCGTTGCAGGTGCAGTGGCTCTGATGACCACCAAAGGCAAAGCCACCGTTGCGTTTGCCCGCGAAGCGCGTACCGAAGTACGTAAAGTGATTTGGCCAACTCGTCAGGAAACGCTACACACCACGTTGATCGTTGCCGCGGTAACCGCCGTGATGTCACTGATTCTGTGGGGGCTGGATGGAATTCTGGTCCGTCTGGTGTCGTTTATTACTGGCCTGAGGTTCTAAAATGTCTGAAGCTCCAAAAAAACGTTGGTACGTCGTTCAGGCGTTTTCCGGTTTTGAAGGTCGCGTAGCACAATCGCTGCGTGAACACATCAAACTGCACGATATGGAAGAGCTGTTCGGCGAAGTGATGGTGCCTACGGAGGAAGTGGTTGAAATCCGTGGCGGCCAGCGTCGCAAGAGCGAGCGTAAGTTCTTCCCTGGCTACGTGCTGGTGCAGATGGTGATGAATGACGCCAGCTGGCACCTGGTGCGCAGCGTACCGCGCGTCATGGGGTTCATCGGCGGTACGTCTGACCGTCCTGCGCCAATCAGCGATAAAGAAGTTGATGCGATCATGAACCGCCTGCAGCAGGTTGGTGACAAGCCGCGTCCGAAAACGCTGTTCGAACCGGGCGAGCTGGTGCGCGTCAACGACGGCCCGTTTGCCGATTTCAACGGTGTGGTCGAAGAAGTCGATTACGAGAAGAGCCGCCTGAAAGTTTCCGTTTCCATCTTTGGCCGTGCAACGCCGGTGGAACTGGACTTCAGCCAGGTTGAGAAAGGCTGATCGAATAATCAGCAATGAGTGGCGCGTTGCCGCTTGTCAAAGGCGCGAAATTGAACTACAATTTCGCGCCTTTTGTTTTTAGATGCCTTGCCTGATGCATGTTGGGCGGGGTGAAACATGGGGAGCCTCTTACGAGGCGATACTACCCAAACCGAGGAAATTTAAATGGCTAAGAAAGTACAAGCCTACGTCAAGCTGCAAGTTGCAGCTGGTATGGCGAACCCGAGCCCACCAGTGGGTCCAGCTCTGGGTCAGCAGGGCGTTAACATCATGGAATTCTGTAAGGCATTCAACGCTAAGACTGACAGCGTTGAAAAAGGTCTGCCGATTCCGGTTGTTATCACCGTTTATTCTGATCGCTCCTTCACTTTCGTTACCAAAACCCCGCCAGCAGCAGTTCTGCTGAAAAAAGCGGCTGGTATCAAGTCTGGTTCCGGTAAGCCGAACAAAGACAAAGTAGGTAAAGTGACCCGTGCTCAGGTACGTGAAATCGCAGAAACCAAAGCTGCGGACATGACTGGTTCTGACGTTGAAGCGATGACTCGCTCCATCGAAGGTACCGCTCGTTCCATGGGCCTGGTAGTGGAGGATTAAGAGATGGCTAAGCTGACCAAGCGCATGCGCGTGATCCGTGACAAAGTTGATGCTACTAAACAGTATGACATCACTGAAGCTGTTGCTCTGCTGAAAGAGCTGGCCACCGCTAAATTCGTAGAAAGCGTTGACGTTGCCGTTAACCTCGGCATCGACGCTCGTAAATCTGACCAAAACGTTCGTGGCGCTACCGTTCTGCCACACGGCACCGGTCGTTCCGTTCGCGTTGCCGTATTTGCCCAAGGCGCTAACGCTGAAGCAGCGAAAGCTGCCGGCGCAGAGCTGGTAGGTATGGACGATCTGGCTGACCAGATCAAGAAAGGCGAAATGAACTTCGACGTTGTTATTGCTTCCCCGGATGCAATGCGCGTTGTTGGTCAACTGGGCCAGATCCTGGGTCCACGCGGCCTGATGCCAAACCCGAAAGTGGGTACCGTTACTCCGAACGTTGCTGAAGCAGTGAAAAACGCTAAAGCAGGTCAGGTTCGCTACCGTAACGACAAAAACGGCATCATCCATACCACTATCGGTAAGGTTGATTTCGACGCAGACAAACTGAAAGAAAACCTGGAAGCCCTGCTGGTTGCGCTGAAAAAAGCAAAACCTTCTCAGGCGAAAGGCATGTACATCAAGAAAGTTAGCCTCTCCACCACCATGGGTGCTGGCGTTGCTATCGATCAGAGCGGCCTGTCTGCTGCAGCGAACTAATCGCATTTGCGATTATCGCTTTGACTTGGGGCCAAGATTTGTCTAGAATCTTATGCCCCAAGGTTTTGCTATTGGCTATGCCGTAGGCAAAACAAAGATTTTTCGGTTGGAGCCTGGCCTATCCAGGCCTCCGTCCAAGACCGCAGGTGTATCGCAAGATACTTAATCCTTCCTGCGTAGACGGTGACAGAGCCTAAGAAAATTTTTCTTTTTTATAAAAGAATGTCTTTGCTGGATTCTGCTCACCGTGTTAAGCCGCTCGGCGTGGCGTTTTACAAAGCGCCGAGTGAAGTGAGTTCCGGGGGATTTTCCCCGGCTAATCCAGGAGCAAAAAGCTAATGGCATTAAATCTTCAAGACAAACAAGCGATTGTTGCTGAAGTCAGCGAAGTAGCCAAAGGCGCGCTGTCTGCGGTTGTTGCGGATTCCCGCGGCGTTACCGTAGATAAAATGACTGAACTGCGTAAAGCAGGTCGTGAAGCTGGCGTTTACATGCGTGTTGTTCGCAACACCCTGATGCGTCGCGTAGTTGAAGGCACTCCATTCGAATGCCTGAAAGACACGTTTGTCGGTCCTACCTTGATTGCATTCTCTCACGAACACCCGGGCGCTGCTGCTCGTCTGTTCAAAGAGTTCGCGAAAGCGAATGCAAAATTCGAGGTTAAAGCTGCGGCCTTTGAAGGTGAGCTGATCCCAGCGGCGCAAATCGACCGCCTGGCGACGCTGCCAACTTACGAAGAAGCGATCGCACGCCTGATGGCAACCATGAAAGAAGCCGCTGCCGGCAAACTGGTTCGCACTCTGGCTGCAGTACGCGATCAGAAAGAAGCGGCGTAAGCCACTCTTTCTTAGCCTTTGCTAACGTATTTAAACTATTTCTGAATTTTAGGAACAATTGTTATGTCTATCACTAAAGACCAAATCCTGGAAGCAGTTGCCGCTATGTCCGTAATGGACGTTGTTGAACTGGTTTCCGCTATGGAAGAAAAATTCGGCGTTTCTGCTGCTGCTGCTGTAGCTGTTGCTGCTGGCCCAGCTGAAGCTGCTGAAGAGAAAACTGAATTCGACGTTATCCTGAAAGCTGCAGGCGCTAACAAAGTTGCTGTTATCAAAGCAGTACGTGGCGCTACCGGCCTGGGTCTGAAAGAAGCTAAAGACCTGGTTGAATCTGCTCCAGCCGCTCTGAAAGAAGGCGTGAGCAAAGATGACGCAGAAGCTCTGAAAAAATCTCTGGAAGAAGCTGGCGCAGAAGTTGAAGTTAAATAAGCCAACCTTTCCGGTTGCAGCCTAGTCTTTTAGGCTGATGGCTGGTGACTTTTTAGTCACCAGCCTTTTTGCGCTGTAGGGCGCCAGTAGCGTTTCACACTGTTTGGCTGCTGGTTTCGCCTCCCAATGTTTGTTTCTATTGACGACTTAATATACCGCGGTCTTTGCACTACCAGGAGTTCTGGGGGAAGACGCGATGAAATGGTTTAAGCGTGATAGCAAGAGACATTGCGGAAAGTGTTCCCGCTTTCCGGTCGACAAAACGGTGTTGCATGAACTGTCCCTAATCGGACGGACAGATTGGGTCACTGATCAGCGAGCTGAGGAACCCTATGGTTTACTCCTATACCGAGAAAAAACGTATTCGTAAGGATTTTGGTAAACGTCCACAAGTGCTGGACATACCATATCTCCTTTCTATCCAGCTTGACTCGTTCCAGAAGTTTATCGAGCAAGATCCAGAAGGGCAGTACGGCCTTGAAGCCGCATTCCGTTCTGTTTTCCCTATCCAGAGCTACAGTGGCAATTCGGAGCTGCAATACGTTAGCTACCGTCTTGGTGAGCCGGTCTTCGACGTCAAAGAGTGCCAGATCCGTGGTGTGACGTTCTCTGCACCGCTGCGCGTAAAACTGCGCCTGGTTATCTATGAGCGCGAAGCGCCTGAAGGTACGGTCAAAGACATCAAGGAACAAGAAGTCTACATGGGCGAAATTCCGCTCATGACCGAAAACGGCACCTTTGTGATCAACGGTACTGAGAGGGTTATCGTATCTCAGTTGCACCGTAGTCCTGGCGTATTCTTCGACAGCGATAAGGGTAAAACCCACTCCTCGGGTAAAGTGCTGTACAACGCACGCATCATCCCTTACCGCGGTTCATGGTTGGACTTCGAGTTCGATCCGAAAGACAACCTGTTCGTGCGTATCGACCGTCGCCGCAAACTGCCTGCGACCATCATTCTGCGCGCGCTGAACTACACCACTGAACAGATCCTCGACCTGTTCTTTGACAAGATCGTCTTCGAAATCCGCGACAACAAGCTGCAGATGGAGCTGGTGCCAGAGCGCCTGCGTGGTGAGACCGCTTCGTTCGATATCGAAGCCAACGGCAAAATCTACGTAGAGAAAGGCCGTCGCATCACCGCTCGTCATATCCGTCAGCTGGAAAAAGACGACATTCAGAGCATTGAAGTACCGGTAGAGTACATCGCGGGCAAAGTGGTCGCGAAAGACTATATCGATACCAATACCGGCGAACTGATCTGCGCAGCCAACATGGAGCTGTCGCTGGACCTGCTGGCCAAGCTGAGCCAGTCCGGCCACAAGCGCATCGAAACGCTGTTCACCAACGATCTGGACCACGGCGCGTACATCTCTGAAACGCTGCGCGTCGATCCGACCAGCGATCGTCTGAGCTCGCTGGTAGAAATCTACCGCATGATGCGTCCTGGTGAGCCGCCAACGCGCGAAGCTGCCGAAAGCCTGTTCGAGAACCTGTTCTTCTCCGAAGACCGCTACGATCTGTCCGCGGTTGGCCGTATGAAGTTCAACCGTTCTCTGCTGCGCGACGAGATTGAAGGTTCGGGCATCCTGAGCAAAGACGACATCATCGAAGTGATGAAGAAGCTCATCGATATCCGTAACGGCAAGGGCGAAGTGGACGATATCGACCACTTGGGCAACCGTCGTATCCGCTCCGTCGGCGAAATGGCCGAGAACCAGTTCCGCGTAGGTCTGGTGCGCGTTGAGCGTGCGGTGAAAGAGCGTCTGTCTCTGGGCGATCTGGATACCCTGATGCCTCAGGACATGATCAACGCCAAGCCGATTTCGGCGGCGGTGAAAGAGTTCTTCGGCTCCAGCCAGCTGTCCCAGTTCATGGACCAGAACAACCCGTTGTCCGAGATCACGCACAAGCGTCGTATCTCCGCACTGGGCCCGGGTGGTCTGACCCGTGAGCGCGCCGGCTTTGAAGTTCGAGACGTACACCCGACCCACTACGGCCGCGTGTGCCCAATCGAAACGCCGGAAGGTCCAAACATCGGTCTGATCAACTCCCTGTCCGTGTACGCACAGACTAACGAGTATGGCTTCCTGGAAACCCCGTACCGCCGCGTGCGTGACGGCGTGGTGACCGATGAAATCAACTACCTGTCTGCTATTGAAGAAGGCAACTTCGTTATCGCCCAGGCGAACTCCAACCTGGATGAAGAAGGCCGCTTCGTAGAAGACCTGGTCACCTGCCGCAGCAAAGGCGAATCAAGCCTGTTCAGCCGCGACCAGGTTGACTACATGGACGTATCCACCCAACAGGTTGTTTCCGTTGGTGCTTCACTGATTCCATTCCTGGAACACGATGACGCCAACCGTGCATTGATGGGTGCGAACATGCAACGTCAGGCCGTACCTACCCTGCGCGCTGACAAGCCGCTGGTCGGTACCGGTATGGAACGCGCTGTAGCGGTTGACTCCGGCGTAACCGCCGTTGCCAAACGCGGCGGTGTGATCCAGTACGTGGACGCTTCCCGTATCGTTATCAAAGTTAACGAAGACGAGATGTACCCGGGCGAAGCAGGTATCGATATTTACAACCTGACCAAGTACACCCGTTCTAACCAGAACACCTGCATCAACCAGATGCCGTGTGTGAGTCTGGGTGAGCCAATCGAGCGCGGCGACGTGCTGGCGGATGGCCCATCGACAGACCTGGGCGAACTGGCACTGGGCCAGAACATGCGCGTAGCGTTCATGCCTTGGAACGGCTACAACTTCGAAGACTCCATCTTGGTCTCCGAGCGCGTGGTGCAGGAAGATCGCTTCACCACCATCCACATCCAGGAACTGGCGTGCGTGTCTCGCGACACCAAGCTGGGGCCTGAAGAGATCACCGCCGATATCCCTAACGTGGGTGAAGCTGCGCTCTCCAAGCTGGATGAATCCGGTATCGTGTATATCGGTGCGGAAGTGACTGGCGGTGACATCCTGGTCGGTAAGGTAACGCCTAAAGGCGAAACCCAGCTGACACCGGAAGAGAAACTGCTGCGTGCGATCTTCGGTGAGAAAGCGTCTGACGTTAAAGACTCTTCTCTGCGTGTGCCGAACGGCGTTTCCGGTACGGTTATCGACGTGCAGGTCTTCACCCGCGATGGCGTGGAAAAAGACAAACGCGCGTTGGAAATCGAAGAGATGCAGCTGAAGCAGGCGAAGAAAGACCTGACTGAAGAACTGCAGATCCTGGAAGCTGGCCTGTTTGCGCGTATCCACGCGGTGCTGGTTGCCGGTGGCATCGAAGCCGACAAGCTGAGCAAGCTGCCGCGCGAGCGCTGGCTGGAACTGGGCCTGACCGACGAAGAGAAGCAAAACCAGCTGGAACAGCTGGCTGAGCAGTACGACGAACTGAAATCCGACTTCGAGAAGAAGCTGGAAGCCAAGCGTCGTAAGATCACTCAGGGCGACGATCTGGCGCCGGGCGTGCTGAAAATCGTCAAGGTTTATCTGGCCGTTAAACGTCAGATCCAACCGGGTGACAAGATGGCGGGCCGCCACGGTAACAAGGGTGTTATCTCCAAGATCAACCCGATCGAAGATATGCCTTACGATGAAAACGGCACGCCGGTAGACATCGTACTGAACCCGCTGGGCGTACCATCACGTATGAACATCGGTCAGATCCTGGAAACCCACCTGGGTATGGCTGCGAAAGGCATCGGTGAGAAGATCAACCAGATGCTGAAGCAGCAGCAGGAAGTGGCCAAGCTGCGTGAGTTCATCCAGAAGGCCTACGATCTGGGCGACGACGTTTGCCAGAAAGTTGACCTGAACACCTTCAGCGACGACGAAGTGCTGCGTCTGGCAGAGAACCTGAAAAAAGGTATGCCGATCGCAACGCCGGTGTTTGACGGTGCGAAAGAGACTGAAATCAAGCAACTGCTGGAAATGGGCGGTATCCCGACCTCCGGTCAGATCACGCTGTTCGATGGCCGTACCGGTGAGCAATTCGAGCGCCAGGTTACTGTCGGCTATATGTACATGCTGAAACTGAACCACTTGGTTGACGATAAAATGCACGCCCGTTCAACCGGTTCTTACAGCTTGGTGACTCAGCAACCTCTGGGTGGTAAAGCGCAGTTCGGTGGTCAACGCTTCGGTGAGATGGAAGTGTGGGCACTGGAAGCATACGGCGCGGCTTATACCCTGCAGGAAATGCTCACCGTTAAGTCGGATGACGTTAACGGCCGTACCAAGATGTACAAAAACATCGTGGATGGCGACCACCGGATGGAGCCAGGCATGCCGGAATCCTTCAACGTATTGTTGAAAGAAATCCGCTCGCTCGGCATCAACATCGAACTGGAAGACGAGTAATCGTCATTCCGGCTCAGGCTCCCCGCCTAAGGGAGCCTGAGGGTGGTTGTTCAGGTCACACGGGTACCTACTGCGGTTGTGGGTACCCAACAGGTTTAACTCCGACAGGAGCCAATCCGTGAAAGACTTATTGAAGTTTCTGAAAGCGCAAACTAAGACCGAAGAGTTTGATGCGATCAAGATTGCTCTGGCCTCGCCAGACATGATCCGTTCGTGGTCGTTCGGTGAAGTTAAGAAGCCGGAAACCATTAACTACCGTACGTTCAAACCAGAGCGTGACGGCCTTTTCTGCGCCCGTATCTTCGGGCCGGTAAAAGATTACGAGTGCCTGTGCGGTAAGTACAAGCGCTTGAAACACCGCGGCGTGATCTGTGAGAAGTGCGGCGTTGAAGTGACCCAGACCAAAGTGCGTCGTGAGCGCATGGGCCACATCGAGCTGGCTTCGCCGACCGCGCACATCTGGTTCCTGAAATCGCTGCCATCCCGCATCGGTTTGCTGCTGGATATGCCGCTGCGTGACATCGAACGCGTACTGTACTTCGAATCCTATGTGGTGGTCGAAGGCGGTATGACCAACCTCGAGCGTCGTCAGATCCTGACCGAAGAGCAGTATCTGGACGCGCTGGAAGAGTTCGGTGACGAATTCGACGCCAAGATGGGTGCGGAAGCCATTCAGGCCCTGTTGAAAAACATGGATCTGGAAGCCGAGTGCGAGCAGTTGCGTGAAGAGCTGAACGAAACCAACTCCGAAACCAAGCGCAAGAAGCTGACCAAGCGTATCAAGCTGCTGGAAGCGTTCGTACAGTCCGGCAACAAGCCGGAGTGGATGATCCTGACCGTGCTGCCGGTACTGCCGCCGGATCTGCGCCCGCTGGTTCCGCTGGATGGCGGTCGTTTCGCGACGTCGGATCTGAACGATCTGTATCGCCGCGTGATCAACCGTAACAACCGTCTGAAACGCCTGCTGGATCTGGCTGCGCCGGACATCATCGTGCGCAACGAAAAGCGTATGCTGCAAGAAGCGGTAGACGCCCTGCTGGATAACGGTCGTCGCGGTCGTGCCATCACCGGTTCCAACAAACGTCCTCTGAAATCTTTGGCCGACATGATCAAAGGTAAGCAGGGTCGTTTCCGTCAGAACCTGCTCGGTAAACGCGTTGACTACTCCGGCCGTTCCGTAATTACCGTAGGTCCATACCTGCGTCTGCATCAGTGCGGTCTGCCTAAAAAGATGGCGCTGGAGCTGTTCAAACCGTTCATCTACGGCAAGTTGGAGCTGCGTGGCCTGGCCACCACCATCAAAGCCGCCAAGAAAATGGTTGAGCGTGAAGAAGCCGTCGTTTGGGATATCCTGGACGAAGTGATCCGCGAACACCCGGTACTGCTGAACCGTGCACCAACCCTGCACCGTTTGGGTATCCAGGCGTTTGAACCGGTTCTGATCGAAGGTAAAGCGATCCAGCTGCACCCGCTGGTTTGTGCGGCCTATAACGCCGACTTCGACGGTGACCAGATGGCTGTTCACGTACCGCTGACGCTGGAAGCCCAGCTGGAAGCGCGTGCGCTGATGATGTCCACCAACAACATCCTGTCCCCAGCGAACGGCGAGCCAATCATCGTTCCTTCTCAGGACGTTGTACTGGGTCTGTACTACATGACCCGCGACTGTGTTAACGCCAAGGGCGAAGGCATGGTGCTGAACGGTTCCAAAGAAGCTGAGCGTGTTTACCGCGCCGGCCTGGCGTCTCTGCATGCGCGCGTTAAAGTGCGTATCACCGAAGACGTCAAGAACGCCGAAGGCGAATGGACTTCTCAGACCAGCATCATCGACACCACCATCGGCCGCGCCATCCTGTGGATGATCGTACCGAAAGGTCTGCCGTACTCGATCGTTAACCAGCCTTTGGGCAAGAAAGCGATCTCCAAGATGCTGAACACCTGTTACCGCATCCTGGGCCTGAAGCCGACCGTTATCTTTGCTGACCAGATCATGTACACCGGTTTTGCTTACGCAGCCCGTTCCGGCGCTTCCGTAGGTATCGACGACATGGTTATCCCGGCCAAGAAAGCGGAGATCATCGAAGAAGCGGAAACCGAAGTTGCCGAGATCCAGGAGCAGTTCCAGTCTGGTCTGGTTACCGCCGGCGAACGCTACAACAAAGTGATCGATATCTGGGCAGCAGCGAACGAACGCGTTGCGAAAGCGATGATGGAAAACCTGTCGGTAGAAGACGTGGTTAACCGTGACGGCGAAGTGGAACAGCAAGTTTCCTTCAACAGCATCTTTATGATGGCCGACTCCGGTGCGCGTGGTTCCGCCGCTCAGATTCGTCAGCTGGCCGGTATGCGTGGTCTGATGGCGAAGCCGGACGGCTCCATCATCGAAACGCCAATCACCGCGAACTTCCGTGAAGGTCTGAACGTACTCCAGTACTTCATCTCCACCCACGGTGCTCGTAAAGGTCTGGCGGATACCGCACTGAAAACCGCGAACTCCGGTTATCTGACCCGTCGTCTGGTTGACGTGGCGCAGGATCTGGTGGTGACCGAAGACGACTGTGGCACTCACGACGGCATCCTGATGACTCCGGTTATCGAAGGTGGCGACGTGAAAGAGCCGCTGCGTGAACGCGTTCTGGGCCGTGTGACGGCAGAAGACGTCCTCAAGCCGGGTACGGCGGACATTCTGGTGCCACGCAACACCCTGCTGAACGAGAAGGCGTGTGACCTGTTGGAAGAGAACTCTGTCGACAGCGTTAAAGTCCGTTCCGTGGTGAGCTGTGAAACCGACTTTGGTGTGTGTGCAAACTGCTACGGTCGCGACCTGGCACGTGGCCACATCATCAACAAAGGTGAAGCCATCGGCGTTATCGCGGCCCAGTCCATCGGTGAGCCGGGTACACAGCTGACGATGCGTACGTTCCACATCGGTGGTGCGGCATCTCGTGCGGCTGCTGAATCCAGCATCCAGGTGAAAAACAAGGGTAGCCTCAAGCTGAGCAACGTGAAGTTCGTTATGAACGCCGCGGGCAAGCTGGTGATCACCTCGCGTAACACCGAACTGAAACTGATCGACGAATTCGGCCGTACCAAAGAAAGCTACAAGGTGCCTTACGGTGCCGTGATGGGCAAAGGCGACGGTGAAGAAGTTAACGGCGGCGAAACCGTCGCTAACTGGGATCCGCACACCATGCCGGTCATCAGTGAAGTCAGCGGCTTCATTCGCTTCGCGGATATGGTTGACGGCCAGACCATTACTCGCCAGACCGACGAACTGACCGGTTTGTCTTCTCTGGTAGTTCTGGACAGCGCAGAGCGTACCGGTAGCGGTAAAGACCTGCGTCCGGCACTGAAAATCGTTGACGCTCAGGGCGAAGACGTATTGATCCCTGGTACTGATATGCCTGCTCAATACTTCCTGCCGGGCAAAGCGATCGTTCAGCTGGAAGACGGCATTCAGATCGGTGCGGGTGATACCCTGGCGCGTATTCCTCAGGAATCCGGCGGTACCAAGGATATTACCGGTGGTCTGCCGCGCGTTGCCGACCTGTTCGAAGCACGTCGTCCGAAAGAGCCGGCAATCCTGGCTGAAATCAGCGGGATTATCTCGTTCGGTAAAGAGACCAAAGGCAAACGTCGCCTGGTGATCTCTCCGCTGGACGGCAGCGACGCTTACGAAGAGATGATTCCGAAATGGCGTCAGCTCAACGTGTTCGAAGGCGAAGTGGTGGAGCGTGGCGACGTCGTTTCCGACGGCCCAGAGTCTCCACACGACATTCTGCGTCTGCGTGGCGTGCATGCGGTTACCCGCTACATCACCAACGAAGTGCAGGAAGTTTACCGTCTGCAAGGCGTTAAGATTAACGATAAGCACATCGAAGTTATCGTTCGTCAGATGCTGCGTAAAGGCACCATCGTTAGCGCTGGTGGCTCCGAGTTCCTGGAAGGCGAGCAGGCTGAAGTGTCTCGCGTCAAGATTGCCAACCGTCAGCTGGAAGCTGAAGGTAAAATCGCGGCAACCTTCTCGCGCGATCTGCTGGGTATCACCAAGGCTTCCTTGGCGACCGAGTCCTTCATCTCCGCTGCATCGTTCCAGGAAACGACGCGCGTTCTGACCGAAGCTGCCGTAGCCGGCAAGCGTGATGAACTGCGTGGCCTGAAAGAGAACGTCATCGTGGGCCGTCTGATCCCAGCCGGTACCGGTTACGCTTATCATCAGGATCGCATGCGTCGTCGTGCTCAGGGTGAAACGCCGGTTGTTCCGCAAGTCAGCGCGGAAGAAGCGACGGCTAACCTGGCCGAGCTGCTCAACGCAGGCCTGGGCGGCAGCGACGACGAGTAATCGTCATCCGCGCCGCGGGCCCGGCATGCCGGGCCCATCGCCAGATAAACCGCTCCCTCGGGAGCGGTTTTTTTTCGCCTCATGCCGGGGCAGAGCAAACTTTGCTACTATGGTTACAGCAGAAATTGACCGGCGCTTTTTACCAGACAACCAAGGACAGTGCGAACATGGACAGCCTCATTACCTTCGAGAAACTGACGGCGCAACACCTGCCTTACCTGTATGAGATCCGCTTTTCCGTTGAAGAAAACCTGCTGCACCCGCATCAGATACAGTATCTGCAGCGCAAACAGGCGCTGGAGGATATCAACCAGGGCGGCGGCTGGATCTGCAAGCACGGCGACGACTATGCCGGCGTTGGTTTCGGGTTATTCATCCCTGAACCGCTGATCGGCGGCCTGTTCGTGAAGCCGGAATACCAGTCGAAGGGGATCGGCTCCGCCTTGCTGGCACGGGTCACTCACTGGATGTTTGAGCGCGGCGCCGAAGCGATCCACTTAACCACCGATTCCGGCTCCAAAGCCGAAGGCTTTTATCAACATCATGGCTGGGTCGTGGTCGGGCAGGATGAGTTTGGCCAGGCTGAACTGGTGAAACGCAAAGAGGGTGAATAATGACAATCAAAGGATTGATGACGTTACTGCTGCTTTCGCTGTTCAGCGCGCCGCTGTATGCGGCCGTTGACTATTTTTACCTGAAACCGCTCGACGGCGAGAAGATCAAGATAACCTGGCAGATGCTGGAGGCGATGCCGCGGCATACGATTAAAACCTCGACCAATTTCACCCCGGAAGATACGTTCACCGGCGTTGAGTTTGCGGAGCTGGTGAAAGCCTATCACCTGAAAGGCCAGTCGGTGCGCGCTTTCGCCTGGGACGATTACTCCTATTCGATGCCGATTGACGAGATGATTAAATACCGCGTGATCGTCGCCTATCAGCGCGGTGGCAAGCCGATCGACGTTGGGGAGCTGGGGCCGTTCGCCATTATTTATCCGCGCGATGGCTACGCCGAGCTGAATAACCTGGATGTGAATGCGAAAACCGTCTGGCAAGTTAAACGGTTGGAGCTGAAATAAGATGAGCAAAAAACTGATCGGTACTCTTATCGCGTTGGTTGCCATCTTCTCCTTATTGATTTTGTTGATTGCCATTAACTTCGGCGGCGTAAAAGAACGCTATAAGCAGATCGAGCCCAATCTGGACAACTACTCGGTGGCCGAGATCCTCTTTCTGGCGTTTGAAAGGACCAAAACCGCGCTGCTGCTCAGTGAAAACAACGACTACGACGCCTTCCAGATCAAAAAGAAAATTTTCTACTCGAAGATTCAGATCCTGGAGAGCCGTTCGACCTTCAGCGACTCTTTTTATTACGACGACGAGTTCATCAAGAATGTTGCGCTGCTGAAGCAGCAGTACCGCACGTTGGACGATCTCTCCGCCGGCTTGCTGGTGGGGCAGAAAAACAAGGCGGACATTCTCTCTTATATGGATGATATCGAGAGCACGCTGGTCGATATCCAGGAAATTATTTATCGAATACAGATTAAAAACTTTACCGAGGTGAAAGGCATCATTCAGGACAACTCGAGTAAAGCCGAGATGTTCGCCCTCTTTTCGCTGATTTTGGTGTTCCTGATGATGTTCCTGGTGCTGAGAAATGCCTTCTCGCTGAAAGAGATCATCAAGAACAAGAACATCTTTATCTCTTCCATCTACCACGAGATCGCCGGCTCGACCCAGGCCATCGTCATTGCCGCAGATATCATGGAACACGAGCTGGCGCAGGAAGAGTTGAAAAAAGAAGCCCGCCTGATCTCCTATCACGGTAATAAGATTGCCGAACAAACGCGCGAGGTGATGGATTATTCTCGGCTTGAGATGGGAGAAGTTAAAATCAATATTTCCACCTTCCGGTTGAATGAGGTGGTGGACGATGCCGTAACCGGCATCGGCGCCGGGCGCGGCAATCGCCTCGTGATTCACCGTTCGTCTTATGCCGGCCTGATTGGTTCTGATAAATACAAGCTCTACCGAATATTGGCCAACCTGCTCAGCAACGCGGACAAATTTACCCACCACGGCGCGATCGCCCTCAATGTGAAGCTGTGCCACGGCAATCTGTATTTTCGGGTGAAAGATACCGGCATCGGGTTTAACGTCGATAACCTGGATCGGTTATATAAGGCATTCAATCAGGGGGTCGAAAGGGAAACGCGGCAGGGGTTGGGGTTGGGGCTGACCATTATCAAAAATTACGTCACGACGATGAAAGGCACCATTAAAGCCAAATCCGTCGAAGGAGTGGGCTCATCGTTTTTGATCCGCATCCCGGTCAAACTAATTAAAGAATAGGTTGGACAGCAGCAGCGAGGAGATAATCAGCGGCTTGGTCGGTTTTTCCACCAGGTGCACGTCATAGTGCAGGATCATATCGCCGATGTTTTTCTCGTAGTGATTCAGCTGGCCGGTCAGAATAATGATGCGGGCGTGCGGATCGAGAGCGTCTTTAATTTTTTTCACGACGCGTTCGGAGGTCTCGCCGAAGTCCAACAGCCAGTCCAGAATAAACGCCTCAAAGGACTGCTGTTCCAGCGCGGCCAGCATGGCGTCCGCCGTCTGAAAGGTCTCAGTCTCGATGCCGTATCGGCTGGCGATCTTCTTCAACAGTTCGAGAATATCGCCGTCATTATCCAGGATCGCGATACGCGGGGCTGGCAGAAAGTCTATCTTGTTGACTTTGTACAGCGGAGCCTCGGCGGCATGTTCCCGATTGGTGTTGATGATGAAAAGATCGTCTTTTTTGTAGGCGTAGGTTTCGTCGCTGTCCGCTTGCGTGACTGGGCACTCGTCGACCTCAATGCTGCAGCGCTTGTGAATGCTGTTCATGATAAAGACGCCGTTATGCGTCCTTTGGCCGGCAAAGGGCTCGTTGAAGTACTGGAAAACCTTTTTGACTTCATCGAGGGTGATGCCCCTTTTGCCATCCAGTTTCTGTTTGGCGCTGTTGTACTGAAGGTTCAGTATGTTGGCCATCGTGGAGGCATGTTTTCTGTCGCCAACTCCTTTCAGAGTGAGCAACGCGCTGATTGCATCGATATAATTTGGCGTTTTCTTCATGACAACCTTGGCTTTTTTGATGTTGACCGCGAGCGCTGAAAAACCTGCGCGAGGACCCGTGCTGGATTATAGATGATGCCCCGGCGGTTGCGGCGATATCAGTTTGATTTTCCTTGGCAAACTCATAACACACTCGATATCAAATAAAAAAACACTCAAAAGACATTCACATTTAATCGTTTGTATGGTTAATTAGCGCACATACTGTGTGATTCGCGTCCTGGGGGGGTGCCAGTCTCACAAAATAAACCGCCTGCTCTTGTCCGTAAGCAGGGAGCAGGCGGCAAAAAGATCCGCGGCCAACACCAGGGCCATTGGCAGCACCGGGGATGACTACTCGAACCTCTCTTCGTCGCTGTACCTTCTTTTTCCCCGTTCCTCACTTTTCTGCCGTAACAGCGCCCTATGAATATCACTCCTGAGTGAATACCGAACGCAACTAGACCATCTTTCTGACTGCCCATTAGCCGACAAGACAACCTGCCCATACACCCTTACAGGCCGTGATACGCGACATGCGCGTTGCCGCGGACGAGGGCCCGGCGTCGCGCAAGAGAATCTCCGACGCGATCCGGGATGGGATAAGGCGGGGCCATCGAGAGGGAGACGGCCCCGGCCGGCACCGGGTTTGGCGGCCGGCAAGGCCACTATAGCCGGAGAGCTTGCCGGCGCCAGCGCCACCGTTCGGCATTGCGTGGCCGCTCCTGCGTTTTCTTCACACGGCGGTAAACGTTGCCGATTATTGCGCGCCGCGTCCCAGATAACCGTCCCAGTCTTTCCACACCGGCTGTAGCCCGGCGTTGCTGATGGCCTCGGCAACCTGTTGCGGCGTGCGGCCGTCGTGCGGTTCGAACTGTTCCAGCTCTGGAGGCACGTCGTCGGCATAGCCGCCGGGCTGCGTCTTGGATCCGGCGCTGACGCTGTTGATCGCCACCGGGATCATATGATCGCGGAAGTGCGGCGACTCACGCGTAGACAGCGACAGCTCAACGTCCGGCGCGAACAGCCGGAAGGCGCAGATCAGCTGCACCAGCTGAGGCTCGCTCATGATCGACGCCGGCTCAATGCCGCCGGCGCAGGGGCGCAGACGCGGGAACGAGATCGAGTAGCGGCTCTGCCAGTAGGTTTGCTGCAGGTAGAACAGATGTTCCGCCAGCAGGTAACAGTCGGTGCGCCAGCTGTTGGACAGGCCGATCAACGCGCCGAGGCCGATCTTGTCGATCCCGGCGCGCCCCAGGCGATCCGGCGTGGCCAGGCGCCAATGGAAATCCTGCTTCTGGCCGCGCAGATGGTGCTGCAGATAGGTGGCCGGATGGTAGGTTTCCTGATACACCAGCACGCCGTCCAGGCCCAGCGTTTTCAGTTCGGCGTACTCGTCCTGCGCCAGCGGCTGCACTTCCATCATCAGCGAGCTGAAGTGGCGGCGGATCGCCGGAATGTGCTGACGGAAATAGTCCATGCCGACCTTGGTCTGATGCTCGCCGGTGACCAGCAACAGGTGTTCGAACCCCAGCGCCTTGATGGCTTCGCACTCGCGTGCGATCTCCGTCGCATCGAGCGTTTTGCGCTTGATGCGGTTGCTCATCGAAAAGCCGCAGTAGGTGCAGTCGTTGGCGCACAGGTTAGAGAGGTACAGCGGCACATAGAAGCTGACGACGTTGCCGAATCGCTGACGGGTCAGCTGCTGCGCGCGCTGCGCCAGCGGTTCCAGATACGGCGCGGCGGCGGGGGAAATCAGCGCCATAAAATCGTCGCGCGTCAGCTTGTCGGCGTTCAACGCGCGTTCTACGTCGCGTGCGGTTTTGCCGTTGATGCGCAGCGTAATGTCGTCCCAGTCCAACTGTTGCCAGCGGCTACTGAAATCGTCGGCCATCACTGTGCCTCCTCTGGCTGGCTGAGGAAGGCGGTCAGCGGGCTGGAGGCGACCGCACCGCGCTGGCTCGAGCCTAATCCGGCGCTGCGCGCCAGTTCCCCGGCCTCCAGTGCCAGGCGAAATGCCCGCGCCATTCCTACCGGATCGCGCGCCACGGCGATGGCGGTATTCACCAGCACCGCGTCGGCACCCAGCTCCATCGCTTCCAGCGCGTGGCTTGGCGCGCCGATGCCGGCGTCGACCACCACCGGCACCTTGGCCTGTTCGATGATGATCTCGAGGAAGTCACGGGTGCGCAGACCGCGGTTGGAGCCGATAGGGGCGCCGAGCGGCATCACCGCCGCGCAACCCACCTCTTCCAGCCGTTTGCACAGCACCGGATCGGCGCCGCAGTAGGGCAGCACCACAAAACCGTCTTTCACCAGCGTTTCCGCCGCCTTCAGCGTTTCTATCGGATCCGGCAGCAGGTATTTCACATCGGGATGGATCTCCAGCTTCACCCAGTGGGTGCCTAGCGCTTCGCGCGCCAGCCGGGCGGCGAACACCGCTTCGGCGGCGGTTTTGGCGCCGGAGGTGTTGGGCAACAGCCTGACGCCCAGCTGCTGCAGCGGCGCCAAAATGGCGTCGTTGCCGCCGCGCAGATCGACGCGCCTCATGGCCATGGTCACCAGCTGTGAGCCGGAGGCCGCCAGCGCCTCCAGCATCAACGCCGGGGTGGCAAACTTGCCGGTGCCGGTGAACAGGCGCGAGGTAAAAGTGGTATCGGCGATTTTCAGCATGTCAGCCTCCGGCGATCGCTTGAAACAGCAAAATGTCGTCACCGTCCTGCACCTGATGGTCGGCCCAGTCGGCGCGCGGGATGATGATTTGGTTGATCGCCAGCGCGGTGCCCGGCTGGTGGCGTTCCAGCTGGGTCAGCAGGGCGGCGACGCTGAGCGGCTGCGCCAGCTCCAGCGGTTGGTCGTTCAGACGGATCTTCATGCCGCGCCTCCGCATACCGGGCAGGTGCGGGCCTGGCTCAGTTGCAGCGTGCTCCAGCTCTGCTGCTTGCCGTCGAACAGCCGCAGTTTACCGCTGAGGGAGGAAGGCATGCCGGCCAGCATTTTGATGGCTTCCAACGCTTGCAGAGTGCCGATCACGCCCACCACCGGGCCGAGCACCCCGGCGGTACGGCAGTTGCGCTGCGGCTCTTCCTGTTCCGGGTACAGGCAGGCGTAGCAGCCGTGCGCATAGGGCGGCTCGAGCACCAGCAGCTGGCCGCTGAAGCCGACCGCGCTGCCGCTGATCAGCGGCTTGGCGGCGGCGATGCAGGCGGCATTGACCTCATGACGGGTCGCCATATTGTCGCAGCAGTCCAGCACCAGATCGGCGCGGGCGACCGCGTCGCGCAGCGCTTGCCCCTGTAGCCGCTGCGCCAGCGGGATGGATTCCACCAACGGGTTCAGCGCCTGCAGGTGGCGTTGCGCCAGCGCCGCCTTGCCGGTGGCGGTATCGGCGCTACGGTAGAGGATTTGCCGCTGCAGGTTGGTGACGTGCAGCTGGTCGTCGTCGGCCAGCAGCAGCGTGCCGACGCCGGCGGCGGCCAGATACAGCGAAGCCGGGGAACCGAGCCCGCCTAAACCGACGATCAGCACCGTGGCGCGCTTCAGTTTCTCCTGGCCTTCCGGGCCAACGTCCTCCAGCAGCAGCTGGCGGCTGTAGCGCAGGAATTCCTGATCGTTAAGCATCGTTCGGATCCTCGCCTTCAATCAGCCGCAGCAGCTCGGCCGTCGCCGCGCGCCAATCCGGCGCCTGGGTGATGGCGCTGACCACCGCCACGCTGCCGACGCCGCACGCCAGCACCGCCGGTACGCGATCGATGCTGATCCCGCCGATCGCCACCGTCGGGTAATCCGCCAAATCGGCGATGTGGCGTTTCAACTCCGTCAGCCCCTGCGGCGCCGAAGGCATGTCTTTGGTTTGGGTGGGGAAGATGTGCCCCAGCGCGATGTAGGAAGGTTTCATCGCCAGCGCGCGCGCCAGTTCCGCGTCGTCATGGGTGGACACGCCCAGCCGCAGCCCGGCGCGGTGAATGGCTGCCAGATCGGTGGTATCGAGATCTTCCTGGCCCAGATGCACGCCGTAAGCGCCGTGTTTGATCGCCAGCCGCCAATAGTCGTTGATGAACAGCCGCGCCTGATAACGCTGGCCCAGCGCGATGGCGGCGGCGATATCCTCTTCGACCTGCTCGTCAGGCAGATCCTTGATGCGCAGCTGGATCGTGGTGACGCCGGCCTCCAGCAGGCGAGCGATCCATTCCACGCTGTCGACGACCGGGTAAAGCCCCAGCTTGTGGGGCGTAGCCGGGAAGGGGGGCGTGATATCAGTCATTGCTTGTCTCCTCTTGCAGGGTGCCGGCGCTGTGATACAGCTCGCTGCCGCGGGCGCGGAACTCGGCGGACATTTTCTCCATGCCGGTCAGCTGCACTTCGATCGGCTTGGCGGCTTCCTGGGCGGCGGCGTAGTCGCGCACCTCCTGCGAAATTTTCATCGAGCAGAACTTCGGCCCGCACATCGAGCAGAAGTGGGCGACCTTGCCGGATTCCTGCGGCAGGGTTTCGTCGTGATAGGCGCGCGCGGTGGCCGGATCGAGCGCCAGATTGAACTGATCTTCCCAGCGGAATTCGAAACGCGCCTTGGACATGGCGTTATCGCGGATCTGCGCGCCCGGATGGCCTTTGGCCAGATCGGCGGCGTGAGCGGCGATCTTGTAGGTGATCAGGCCCTGTTTGACGTCCTCTTTGTTCGGCAGGCCGAGGTGCTCTTTCGGCGTGACGTAACACAGCATGGCGCAGCCGAACCAGCCAATCATTGCCGCGCCGATGCCGGAGGTGAAATGGTCATAGCCCGGGGCGATATCGGTGGTCAGCGGGCCGAGGGTGTAGAACGGCGCTTCGTGGCAGTGTTCCAGCTCTTCGGTCATGTTGCGGCGGATCATCTGCATCGGCACGTGGCCCGGGCCTTCGATCATCACCTGCACGTCGTATTCCCAGGCGATCTTGGTCAGCTCGCCCAGCGTATGCAGCTCGGCGAACTGGGCTTCGTCGTTGGCGTCCTGAATCGAGCCGGGGCGCAGGCCGTCGCCGAGCGACAGCGAAACGTCATAGGCGGCGCAGATCTCGCAGATTTCACGGAAATGCTGATAGAGGAAGTTTTCCTGATGGTGCGACAGACACCATTTGGCCATGATCGAGCCACCGCGCGATACGATGCCGGTCAGGCGTTTGGCGGTCATCGGCACGTAGCGCAGCAGCACGCCGGCGTGGATGGTGAAGTAGTCGACCCCTTGCTCCGCCTGTTCCAGCAGCGTATCGCGGAACATCGCCCAGGTGAGGTTTTCCGCCACGCCGTTGACCTTCTCCAGTGCCTGGTAGATCGGCACGGTGCCGATGGGCACCGGGCTGTTGCGCAGGATCCACTCGCGGGTTTCGTGAATATAGCGGCCGGTGGAGAGATCCATCACGGTGTCCGCGCCCCAGCGGGTGGACCACACCAGCTTCTCCACCTCTTCTTCGATCGACGACGTGACCGCCGAGTTGCCGATATTGGCGTTCACCTTTACCAGGAAATTGCGGCCGATGATCATCGGCTCCGCCTCCGGATGGTTGATGTTGGCGGGAATGATGGCGCGGCCAGCGGCCACTTCCTGACGCACGAACTCCGGCGTGATGTTGTCCGGTAGGTTAGCGCCCCAGCTCTGGCCCGGGTGCTGGTGGCGCAGCACCTCGCCGCGAATGCGCTCGCGCCCCATGTTTTCACGGATGGCGATGAACTCCATCTCCGGGGTGACGATACCGGCGCGGGCATAGTGCAGCTGGGTCACGCGCTTGCCCGGCAGCGCCTTGCGCGGCAGCGGCAGATGTTCGAAGCGCAGGTGATCCAGCCCCTCGTCCGCCAGCCGCTGTTGGGTGAAGCCGGAGCTGGCGCCGCTGAGGGTGGCGGTATCGCCGCGTGCGTCGATCCAGCCGGCGCGCAGCTTGGCCAGGCCGGCGTGCACGTCGAGCTCGGCCTGCGGATCGCCGTAGGGGCCGGCGGTGTCATACACCGGGATCGCCTCGTTGGGTTCATACTGTGGGTTGTCTTTGCTGCCGCCGAGCAGGGTCGGGCTGAGCTGAATTTCGCGCATCGGCACCTGGATATCGCTGCGCGAGCCTTGCAGATAGATGCGGCGTGAGTTCGGGAAAGCCATGCCTTGCAGGGTGTCGATAAACTGCTGGGCGGCTTCGCGTTGCGCTTTACGGGCGCGCGGTGGATTAACGTTAGACATAGCAAGTTCCTACCAGTGTGTTGGGTTGGGAAAGTTGCTTGTCTGGAGCTCGGAGGGAGTAATGATGGTGGCCGATAAGGCAGGGCGCCCGCAAGGGGAAGGCCGTGCCTGTGGCGATAGATTACTCTTGTTCCCTTCGCGGGTATTAACCCGATCAGGTTCCGCGGATCCCGAATTAACGGTCTCAGCCTGGCTGATTCGATGAACAAATCAGGCGCTAGGCACTCCGACAAGATGCCCCCCAGTATAGGAGGGATAAGAAAAAAAACTATAAAATTTTAACGCGCCGGATCCAGCGTCTGGTCCGGCAGCGGTTGCTGCGCGGCCTCCGCCTCCAGCTGGATCAGCTTATCTTCCAGCGCAAAGCGCGCCGCCAGCGTTTCGCCGATATCCGACAGGGCCTGGTGGAATTCCAGACAAACCTCCTGATCGATATCCACTTCGGTATAGCGATCGTGGAACGCCATGATCTGTTCGGTATTGGCCCACAGCTTGGGGTAGATGTTCACCGCCAGCGACATTTTCGGACTGGCTGCGCCTTCCACTTGTTTGATAATTCTGTCATAGATATGAAAATGCCCTGCGGAGAGGTAATCCACCAGGTTGTGGCAAAAGTTCTCCAGCGCTTTTTCATTCAGCGGCGTATGCTTTTCTTTATTCGGTTTGAGGCCTACCAGCGTGCAGTAGGCAACCAGCAACTGTTTGCGGGCCTGAAGCCATTGATCAACTAATTCATTACTACCGCCAACGCGCTGAGTCAGCCTTTCCAAACGGTTGAGCATGTTTGACTCCGTGTAAGTAATAAAAGTAACCGGTAAGTTATTAAAATGTAACAAAGCCGATTCGTAGAGTGCCAGTGAAGCTGAGGTTGTGCAACAACGATATGGAACTTGCATTAACGGGCAATGAAAACGGCTGGTGGATTGTCAGCCATGAAAGCAAACTTTGGTTACCGAACGGTGAATTGCCGTCGGGGACTGCCGCCGCTCTTGGGCTGCGGGGCCACATGGCGCGCACCATCGGTGAATGGGAGGGCGCGCCGGTCTGGCTGGTGCGCCAGGCGATGCCGCGGGAGATGGGCTCGGTGCGTCAGCTGTTGGATCAGGATCGCGGTCTGTTCCAGCTTGCCGGGCGCGGCGTGCAGCTGGCGGATTTCTACCGTTCCCACCGCTACTGCGGCTACTGCGGCCATGAAATGCACCTCAGCCGCACCGAAAGCGCCTGCCTGTGCGGCCACTGCAAAGAGCGGTACTACCCGCAGATTGCACCCTGCGTGATCGTCGCCATTCGGCGCGAGGATCAGATCCTGCTGGCGCAACACGTGCGTCATCGTGGTGGCATCCACACGGTGCTGGCCGGCTTCGTCGAAGTGGGCGAAACGCTGGAGCAGGCGGTGGCGCGCGAAGTGATGGAAGAGAGCAATATCGAAATCAAAAACCTGCGCTACGTCACTTCACAACCCTGGCCGTTCCCGCACTCGCTGATGATGGCCTTTATGGCCGATTACCATCAGGGTGAGATTCGTCACGATCCCAAGGAGCTGCTCAACGCCGGCTGGTATCGCTACGACCAATTGCCGCTGTTGCCGCCGCCCGGCACCGTGGCGCGCCGGTTGATTGAGGACACCGTGGCGCTGTGCCGGGCAGAATAATGTACAATGGCCGGCAGATTATTAAGGGAGCCCCATAAATGACTGAGTTGAAGAACGATCGCTACCTGCGCGCGCTGTTGCGCCAGCCGGTGGATGTGACCCCCGTATGGATGATGCGCCAGGCCGGTCGTTATTTACCGGAGTACAAGGCGACCCGCGCCCAGGCCGGTGATTTCATGTCGCTGTGCAAGAACGCGGAGCTGGCCTGCGAGGTCACGCTGCAGCCGCTGCGCCGCTATGCGCTGGACGCCGCCATCCTGTTCTCCGACATTCTCACCATTCCCGACGCCATGGGGCTCGGCCTGTACTTTGAAGCCGGCGAAGGCCCGCGTTTCAGCTCTCCCGTTACCTGCCGCGCCGACGTCGATAAGCTGCCGGTGTTCGATCCGGAAGTGGAGCTGGGCTATGTGATGAACGCGGTGCGCACCATTCGCCGCGAGCTGAAGGGCGAAGTGCCGCTGATCGGCTTCTCCGGCAGCCCGTGGACGCTGGCGACTTATATGGTCGAAGGCGGCAGCAGCAAGGCCTTCACCAAGCTGAAGAAGATGATGTATGCCGAACCGGCCACGCTGCACCTGTTGCTGGACAAGCTGGCGGACAGCGTGATCCTGTACCTCAATGCCCAGATTAAAGCCGGCGCGCAGTCGGTGATGGTGTTCGACACCTGGGGCGGCGTACTGACCGGGCGCGATTACCGCGAGTTCTCTTTGCACTACATGCACAAGATCGTCGACGGGCTGCTGCGTGAAAACGACGGCCGCCGCGTGCCGGTGACGCTGTTCACCAAAGGCGGCGGGCAGTGGCTGGAGGCGATGGCCGCCACCGGCTGCGATGCGCTGGGGCTGGATTGGACCACCGACATCGCCGACGCGCGTCGGCGCGTGGGCGACAAAGTGGCGCTGCAGGGCAATATGGATCCGTCGATGCTGTATGCCTCCCCGGCGCGCATCGCAGAAGAAGTGGAGACCATTCTGGCCGGTTTCGGCCACGGCAACGGCCATGTGTTCAACCTGGGCCACGGCATCCATCAGGATGTGCCGCCGGAGCACGCCGGCGCCTTCGTCGAGGCGGTACACACGCACTCGGCGAAATACCACCGTTAAGGATCCGATGTGACCGATATGGCGGCCCTGCGCGCCGAACAGCTGCGGCGCGCGGCTGAAGTCATTCGCTACGACGATCTGCCGGCCGAACCGCCGGCCTTCATCGCCGGCGCCGACGTGGGCTTCGAACAAGAAGGGGCGGTGACGCGCGCCGCCATCGCCATCCTGCGCTATCCGTCGCTGGAGCTGGTGGAGTATCAGGTGGCGCGCATCGCCACCGTCATGCCCTACATCCCGGGCTTCCTGTCGTTTCGCGAATACCCGGCGCTGTTGGCCGCCTGGGCGCAGCTGCAGCAGAAACCGGGGCTGATCTTCGTCGATGGGCACGGCATTTCGCATCCGCGGCGTCTCGGCGTCGCCAGCCATTTCGGCCTGCTGGTCGATGTGCCGACCATCGGCGTGGCCAAGAAGCGCCTGTGCGGCAAATTTGCGCCGCTGGAGGCTGCCGTCGGCGCGCTGGCACCGTTGGAAGATAAGGGTGAACAGCTGGGTTGGGTGTGGCGCAGCAAGGCGCGTTGCAACCCGCTGTTCATCTCTACCGGCCATCGCGTGAGCGCCGACAGCGCGCTGGCGTGGGTGCAACGCTGCATGGCGGGCTACCGTTTACCGGAGCCGACTCGCTGGGCCGACGCCATTGCGTCGCGGCGCCCAGCGTTTCAGCGTTGGTTGCAGCAGCATCCGGAGGTGTCGCCATGAGCGATTTCGGGTACACTGCGCCGCAGATAACGCGTAAGAGAGTAAAGCATGCTACGTAACCCGATTCATTTACGTCTGGAACGGCACGAGGCTTGGCAACATTTGACCTTTATGGCCAGTTTGTGCGAGCGTATGTACCCGAATTACCAGATGTTCTGCAAACAGACCGAGTTCGGCGATCCGGCGGTTTATCGCCGCATTCTGGATTTGGTGTGGGAAACGCTGGTGGTGAAGGACGCCAAGGTCAACTTCGACAGCCAGCTCGAGAAGTTGGAAGAGGCGATTCCGTCGGCGGAAGATTACGATCTTTACGGCGTTTACCCGGCAATTGATGCCTGTATCGCATTAGGGGAACTGATCCATTCGCGGCTCGGCGGGGAGACGCTGGAGCACGCCATCGCCATCAGCGAAACATCGATTCGCACCGTGGCGATGTTGGAAATGACTCAAGCCGGTAAGGAAATGACCGACGAAGAGTTGGGAAGTTTGCCTGCGGTAGAGGAAGAATGGGACATTCAATGGGAAATTTTCCGCCTGTTGGACGCCTGTGAAGAGCGCGATATAGACCTGATCAAGGGGCTGCGATCCGACCTGCGAGAGGCGGGTGTCAGCAACATCGGGATAAATTTAGCGCAATAAGGCAACAAAACGTGATTTAACGCCTGATTTGTCATGCCTTAAGGCTTCACATCCGCACCCTGTCTGGTCTACATTTGGGGGGCGTAAAAAAAGTGGCTATCGGTGCGTGTATGCAGGAGAGTGCTGTCAATCGGCATATCCGTCGCACTCGATGCTTTGCAAACGATAAACACACTGTAAGGATAACTTATGAACAAGACTCAACTGATTGATGTAATCGCGGACAAGGCTGACCTTTCCAAAGCACAAGCTAAACTGGCTCTGGAATCCACCCTGGCTGCTATTACTGAGTCTCTGAAAGAAGGTGATGCAGTACAATTGGTTGGCTTCGGTACTTTCAAAGTAAACCATCGTAGCGAGCGCACTGGCCGCAACCCACAGACTGGCAAAGAAATCAAAATCGCAGCAGCCAACGTGCCTGCGTTCGTTTCTGGCAAAGCACTGAAAGACGCTGTTAAATAAGACCGCGCCTCGGTGAAAAGATTAAACAGAGGGGCGATGGCGCCCCTTTTGTTTACTCGTCGGGTGCTCATGGCCGCCGGCATCGCCCTCGGTCTGAGCGCCTGCAGTTTCCATTCCGATATTCCCAGCTTTACCGCCAGCGGCTTTGTGGCCGATCAGGGCGTGATACGCCTGTGGCGTAAAGACGATGAGCAACATCGCCCGCAGGTGCTGGTCAGCGTCTATAGCCCCTACCGGGGGCCGGGTACCATCACCACGCTGTACACCTATCAGGGCGACGTGCTGCGCCAAATCAAACGTAACGACGCCGACGGCGATCGGGACTCTATTCAACTGCGCTTTGCCGATGACGGCACGGTGAGCTTTATGCAGCGCCAGCTGGCGACACGCCGCGAACCGCTGACCAGCGATGAAATCGCCCTGTACCAATATCAGGCGCGGCGGATCCTCGAAGTGAGCAATGCACTGCGCGCCGGCAAGGTCAAATTGCTGCAGGGGCGTTGGATGCAGGGCGAGGTGCAAACCTGCGACGGCCAACGCATGAAACCGGGGCTGGACGCCGCCTCCATCGTCTGGATCGAGAAGCGTGCCCGCAGCAGCAGCCGGCCGGTGAGCGTCGCCTGGCTGGAAGCGCCCGAAGGCAGCGAACTGCTGCTGGTAGCGAACGACGACTTCTGCAGCTGGGAGCCGAAAGAAGACCAGCTATAAAAAAGGCCCCGCGCTGCGGAGCCTCTCGTCATGACCTTATACGGTCAAATCACTTGCCGCGCGCAATCGCGCGATAACCGATGTCTTTGCGACAGAAGCTGCCCGGCCACTCAATGCCTTCGGCCAGCTGGTAGGCGCGTTGCTGCGCCTGCGCCACGGTGTCGCCCAGCGCGGTTACGCACAGCACGCGGCCGCCGCTGGTGACGACGTCATTGCCCTGCAGGCGTGTACCGGCATGGAAGACCTTGCCGTCGGCGCTTTCCTGCTGCGGCAATCCCTGGATCACCTCGCCGTTGCGATAGTCGCCCGGATAACCGCCGGCCGCCAGCACCACGCCGAGCGCAGGGCGTTCGTCCCAGTCAGAGCTCTTCTCGTTCAGGCGGCCTTCGGCACCCGCCAGGCACAGCTCCACCAGATCGGAACGCAGGCGCAGCATGATGGGCTGGGTTTCGGGATCGCCAAAACGGCAGTTGAATTCGATAACCTTCGGCTGGCCGTCGGCGGCGATCATCAGGCCGGCGTACAGGAAGCCGACGTAGGTGTTGCCTTCCGCCGCCATGCCCCGTACCGTCGGCCAGATCACCTGATCCATGGCGCGCTGGTGGATTTCATCGGTTACGACCGGCGCCGGGGAGTAGGCCCCCATGCCGCCGGTATTCGGGCCGGTGTCGCCGTCGCCGACGCGCTTGTGGTCCTGGCTGGTGGCCATCGGCACCACGTTATCGCCGTCGACCATCACGATGAAGCTGGCTTCTTCGCCGTCGAGGAACTCTTCCACCACGATGCGATGA
Organism: Serratia sp. TSA_105.2; assembly: GCF_052692115.1. Lineage (NCBI taxonomy): Bacteria > Pseudomonadati > Pseudomonadota > Gammaproteobacteria > Enterobacterales > Yersiniaceae > Serratia > Serratia sp. TSA_105.2. Next base: position 2,544 of record NZ_JBQZFT010000019.1, on the reverse strand, counting down.
CCGGCGTCGCCGAACGCGTTGCCGGCCAGCATGTCACGCACGGCTTCTTCCGCTTCCTGCAGCGTCATCGCGACGATCACGCCTTTACCGGCCGCCAGGCCATCGGCCTTGATGACGATCGGTGCGCCTTTGCGGCGCACATAGGCCAGTGCCGGCTCTACCTCGGTGAAGTTTTCATATTCGGCGGTCGGGATGCGGTGGCGCGCCAGGAAATCCTTGGTGAAGGCTTTGGAGCCTTCGAGTTGCGCGGCGGCCTGCGACGGGCCGAAGATTTTCAGGCCGGCGGCCTGGAAGGCGTCGACCACGCCGATCACCAGCGGCGCTTCCGGCCCGACGATGGTCAGACCGATGTCATGGCTCTGGGCGAAAGCGACCAGGGCAGGGATGTCGGTGGCGGCGATCGCTACGTTTTCCAGATTGGCTTCCAGCGCGGTGCCGGCATTGCCCGGCGCAACGTAGACTTTGTCCGCCAGCGGAGACTGGGCGGCTTTCCAGGCCAGCGCGTGTTCGCGCCCGCCGTTGCCGATAATCAAAATGTTCATCAGGGGCTCCACGAATGGCGTGCGCCGGAGCGCACGCGGCAAAAGGAATTAATGGCGGAAGTGACGCATGTCGGTAAAGATCATGGCGATGCCGTGTTCGTTGGCGGCGGCGATCACTTCGTCGTCGCGGATAGAGCCGCCCGGCTGGATCACGCAGGTGATGCCGACCGCCGCCGCGGCATCGATGCCGTCGCGGAACGGGAAGAAGGCGTCGGAGGCCATGGCGGACCCTTTCACTTCCAGCCCTTCGTCGCCTGCTTTGATGCCGGCGATCTTGGCGGAGTAAACGCGGCTCATCTGGCCGGCACCTATGCCGATGGTCATGTTGTCACGTGCATAAACGATGGCGTTGGATTTCACGAACTTGGCCACTTTCCAGCAGAACAGCGCGTCGCGCAGTTCCTGCTCGGTCGGCTGGCGCTCGGATACCACACGCAGATCGGCGGCGGTCACCATGCCCAGATCGCGATCCTGCACCAGCAGGCCGCCGTTGACGCGCTTGAAGTCCAGTCCCGCTTCGCGTTGCTGCCACTGGCCGCAGGCCAGCACGCGCACGTTCTGTTTGGCGGCCAGCAGGGAGCGCGCTTCCTGGGTGACGTTTGGCGCGATGATCACTTCCACGAATTGGCGGCTGATGATCGCCTGCGCGGTGGCGGCATCCAGCTCGCGGTTAAAGGCAATGATGCCGCCGAAGGCGGAGGTCGGGTCGGTTTGGTAAGCGCGCTCGTAGGCGGCCAGGATGTCGTCGCCGATCGCCACGCCGCAAGGGTTGGCGTGTTTGACGATCACGCAGGCCGGTTCGGCGAACTCTTTCACGCATTCCAGCGCAGCGTCGGTATCAGCGATGTTGTTATACGACAGCGCCTTGCCCTGCAGCTGCTCGGCGGTCGCGACGGACGCTTCCTTTACCTCTTCTTCTATATAGAAGGCGGCCTGCTGGTGGCTGTTCTCACCGTAGCGCATATCCTGCTTCTTGATGTAGTTGAGGTTCAGGGTACGCGGGAAGCGGCCGGACGGCTGTTCGGTCTCGCCGTGGTACGCCGGCACCAGCGCGCCGAAGTAGTTGGCGATCATGCTGTCGTAGGCGGCGGTGTGCTCGAAGGCCTTGATGGCGAGATCGAAGCGGGTGGCATAGCGCAGCGAGCCGTCGTTGTTGTCCATCTCGGTAATGATGGCGGCGTAGTCGCTGCTCTTCACTACGATGGCGACGTCTTTATGGTTCTTGGCGGCGGAGCGCACCATGGTCGGGCCGCCGATATCGATATTCTCGACCGCGTCTTCCAGCGAACAATCCGGGCGCGCCACGGTTTGGGCGAATGGGTACAGATTGACGACCACCATGTCGATAGGCTTGATGTCATGCTGATTCATGACGGCGTCGTCCTGGCCGCGGCGGCCGAGGATACCGCCGTGAACTTTCGGGTGCAGGGTCTTAACTCGTCCGTCCATCATTTCCGGGAAGCCGGTGTAGTCGGAAACTTCGGTAACGGGCAGGCCGGCGTCTGCCAGCAAGCGGGCGGTGCCGCCGGTGGAGAGCAGTTCAACGCCGCGCTGGGAAAGCGCTTCGGCGAATTCAACGATACCGGCTTTGTCAGACACGCTGAGCAGGGCCCGGCGGATTGGACGAGGTTGTTGCATGGTTTTATCCCTTGGCTTTGAGTCGCAATTAAAGAGCGTTACGTGAATGTCCACCTCGTTCCCTCTATAAGGAAGGGTTTTTGCCTTATAAAGGGAGGTGCAGGCACATATTCAGGTAACGCCCCCATAAAAAGGGGGATCGTTTCGTCGCGGGGAATTGTAGCGAAAACGTTTGCGTGGCGCTCGTAAATTTTCCGTACAAATCGCATCTGTGGATAACGCTGTGTGCAAGTGGGTATAAGGCGGGGTTTTGCTGTGGAATGCAGCGAACGATCGTTTTTGCTGAAAATACCTGTTGCGGCCTGCGTGGAACTCCCTATAATGCGCCTCCATCGACACGGAACATGTGAACAACTTCACAGAG
>NZ_JBQZFT010000018.1:0-36168 GCF_052692115.1 Serratia sp. TSA_105.2 | reverse complement strand
TGGATCCGATCGCTCTGGCCGTTCGCCCCCACTTCCACCGCGTAGCGCGAACCCGGCTCGAAGCTGACGTTGCCCGCCACGTTCAGGGTGCCGATCGAGTTACCCGGCGCCACGGTGCCGCCCTGACGGGCGGTCAGCGAACCGACCGTGCCGCTGCCGCCGACGATGCCGCCGTTCTGTACGCTGACGGCCGAGGTGACCGAGCCGTTGACTGCCAGCCGCCCCTGATTGACCAGCGTCGGGCCGGCATAGGTGTTGGTGCCGGTCATAACCAGCGTGCCCATCCCTTCTTTGGTGAGGCCGCCGTGGCCAGAGATGTTGTTGGAGTAAACCTCCAGCTCGCAGCTGATGTCGTCACACTTCCTGGCGTGCAGCGTGCCGGCATCCACCTCGGCGCCCAGGCCCGGAATATTGGCGACAAACTGGGTCGGGCCATAGGCCACGCCCGTCGGATCCGGGATGCGGAACTCCGCAGGAATATCTTCGACGGTATAGAACATGCCCGGACCGTTGATGGCCTTGCCCAGGTTGATCATCCCCCAGCCGTAGAGCGCGTCGATACCCGGTGCGCCCATGTCGGTGGCGGTGGTTTTCAGCACGTCGGCAATCTGCGCCGAGCTCATGTACGGGAAGCGCTGCAGCAACACCGCCACCGCGCCGGTGACGTGCGGCGTCGCCATCGAGGTGCCGTTTTTATTGCCGTAGTCCGACACCAGGTTGGCCGGATCGGACCCGTTGGCCACGGTGCTGTAGATTTTGCTGCCCGGCGACGAGACGCAGAAGCTGGCGGTATAGCCGCAGCGGGAAGAGAAACTGCTGATGGTGTAAGGCACGCTGTTGGTCGATGCCGCATCCTGCGCCACGCTGGCAACCGACAGCCAGTTCGTCGCGATGTCCGGCACGAAGTAGGCCAGCCCGCTGATCACATCCGGTTGGTTGTAGTTGCCATCGTTGCCGGCGGCGAACAGCACCAGAATATTTTTGCGCGCCGCGTCGATGGCGCCCTGATAGCCTGCGCCGGCCAGGCTGCCGAGCAGCGGTTTGACCTGATCGAATTGTTCCTGCGCATCCTTCAGCTCAAAGTGCAGCGCGTTAGGATCGCGGCCGCCGTCGGACAGAAAGTCGGGAATACTGACGCCCCAACTGTTGTTGATCACCCGCGCACCGCTCTTGATCATCGCCTGCCAGCCGGCATTGGTGACGGCGCCGTCCAGGCCGAGGAATTCGCCGTAGGCCGGGCCGTCGTTGTCGTTATCGACGCTGATCACCTGCGAATCGAAGGCCACGCCGTGCATACCGACGCCGTCGCGGTTGGCGGCACTGATGCCCGCAACGTGCACCCCGTGATTGCTCAGCATGCCCTGTGAGCCGCTGTAGAAGTGGAAGGTGCCGTCGAAGTAAAAGCGGTCACCGGCGTTAATGCCCGGCCGGTGCGGATCGGTGTAGGCGCGATAGCCTTCGGTGACCACATTGATCAGTTTGCCGTCGCCGGCGAACTCGGGATGGCGGTTGACCGGGGTATCGAAAATGCCCACCTTCTGCCCTTTGCCGGTATAGCCGGCGGCATAGGCCTCATCGGCGTGGATCGCCCCCAGCCCCCAGTTGGCGTTGAACTCGGCGCTGCGCCAGCTGGCCGGATCGCCGGCTTGGCCGTTCACCTCGTGCGGCGCCGCCTGCGCATACCCCGCCAGCGCCATGCAGCAGACCAGCGCGTTCAGCCGCCACGGCGAGCGAGGAGCGTTTCCTTTGCTATCAAAACCCATTGTTGTTGTCATTTCCTTACCTTTTGCTTGTTATTGGCCGACGCCCCAGGTGCGCCGGGCTCTCATTAGCAGGATGTGAAAAAGGAACCGCCCGCAGACGGTTCCCCTACAAGGATTGAGTCGATGGTGCTTGTGCTTAGAAGCGCCAGGTGAAGCCGGCGTTGACGCTGTTGTCCTGGTGGTGCTGCGACAGCAGCCCGCCGTAGCCCAGCGACAGCGTGGCGTTTTCGTTCACCGCCACTTCCGCCCCCGCCTTCAGCACCATCCCGTCACGCGAGACCGGCACGCTGTCCACCACGAACGGCGCGTTGCCGCCGTTGAACCGCAGCCCGGTGCCTCGTTCCAGCCCGCCGTACTGGTGTTGCCACCCCAGCTCGCTGCGCAGCGCCACCGTCGTGCCCGGGCTAACCTGCCAGGCGGTGTCCGCACGCAGGCCCAGCGTCGACACCGTCGCATCCGTGTGCTGTTTATCCCCGCGCAAGGCCGCCGCGCCGCCGCTTTCCGCGATGCCGTTGTTCTCGAAGTTCACGTACGCCAGGTTCACGAACGGCTCCAGGTTCAGCCACTCACCCTGCACGCTGTAGCCCGCCTCCGCGAACAGCTGCTCGGTGCGCGCGCTGTACTTCGCCGTGTCGCGGTCCGACTGCATCCCGTAGTTCACCGACCGCTTGGTGTCGATGCGGTGCCAGGTGTAGCCCGCCCCGCCGCGCAGCGCCAGCGCCCCGAACTGCTTGTCGCCGTACGCCGCCAGGTGGTAGTTGTCGCTGTCCGCCTTCGACCCGTACCCGCCGTGCAGCGAGGTGCGGGTGTAGCCGGTCGCTACCCCCAGCCGCCCGTCGTCCGCCGCCGCCGAGTCCAGCCCCACCAGCACCCCGTAGGTCGAGGCCTGATAACCCGTGGCGTTGGCGTCGCCCGACGCGTGGTCCCACGCCCCCAGCAGCTGCGCCCAGGCACCGCCCTCGTCCGCCTTGATGGCCGACGAGCTCGCCAGCCCTTCCGCCTGACGCAGACGCCCGTTCAGCGCCTCACGCAGGTAGCGGCTGTCGTTCACCAGCGCCGACGCGATATCCGCATGGATTTGCCCCGACAGCTGACGGAACGCCTGCCGCGCCTCGCCCGCCGTGCCGCTGCCGAGCAGACTCTCGTACACCGGGTTGCCCGCCGCCAGCGCATCCGCCGCCGCCGCCACCGCCCGCTCGTTCGGCGTCTGCGCCACGCTGGCGAAGCTGGTGCCGTTGCGCCCGACGCTCAGCGTCACTCCGGTCGGCTGGTAGCTCAGCCCGGTGCCGAGGAACAGGTAGTTCGGCGCCACCGCGTCAAACTGCCCGCTCACCCCCTGCTGCGCGCTCAGAATGGTGTACTGCTGGCCCAGCAGGCTGCGTACCTCGCTTTGCGTCAGCAGGTTGGGGCTGTTCTCCAGCGTCACCGCCACCTCGCCGCCGCCGATCGTCGCCGATCCGCTGCTCTGGATCCGATCGCTCTGGCCGTTCGCCCCCACTTCCACCGCGTAGCGCGAACCCGGTTCGAAGCTGACGTTGCCCGCCACGTTCAGGGTGCCGATCGAGTTGCCCGGCGCCACGGTGCCGCCCTGACGGGCGGTCAGCGAACCGACCGTGCCGCTGCCGCCGACGATGCCACCGTTCTGCACGCTGACGGCCGAGGTGACCGAGCCGTTGACTGCCAACCGGCCCTGATTGACCAGCGTCGGACCGGAATAGGTGTTGTTACCCGTCAGTACCAGGGTGCCGATGCCCTGCTTGGTCAGGCCGCCGTGGCCGGAGATGTCGTTGCTCCAGAAGTCCAGGCCGCACAGTACATCGCTGCAAACGCGCTCGGTCGGTTTACCCTTGTCCAGCACCGCGCCGACGCCCGGCAAATCCACCACGAACTGGGTCGGGCCGTAGGCCACGCCCGTCGGATCCGGGATGCGGAACTCCGCAGGAATATCTTCGACGGTCACCAACATGCCCGGGCCGTTGATGGCCTTGCCCAGGTTGATCATCCCCCAGCCGTAGAGCGCGTCGATGCCCGGCGCGCCCATGTCGGTGGCGGTGGTTTTCAGCACTTCCGCCACCTGTGCGCCATTCAAATACGGGAAACGCTCCATCAGCACCGCAACGCTGCCGGCCACGTGCGGCGCCGCCATCGAGGTGCCGCTGTATTTGGCGTAGCCGGTCGTCAGATTCTCCACGCTGGTGCCTTCGATCACCGAGCTGTATACCCGGGTGCCCGGTGCCGAGACGCACAAACTGGCGGTGTAGCCGCAGCGGGAAGAGAAGGTGCTGATGCTGTAATCGCCGGTATTGGTGGGATCCTGCAGGCTGGCGACCGACAGCCAGTTCGGCGCGATGTCCGGCACGAAATACGCCAGGCCGGCCATGGCGTCCGGGTTGTTGAGGTTGCCGTCGTTGCCGGCGGCGAAGATGGTGACCACGCCGCTACGCGCCGCATCGATCGCGCCCTGATAGGCGCCGCCGGGCTTGGTGCCCAGGATCACGCTAATCTGATCGAACTGCTTTTGCGCGTCGTTCACCGTGAAGTGCGGATAAGCCGGGTCATACCCGCCTTTATCGAACTTCTCAGTGATGCCAATGCCCCAGCTGTTGTTGATGATGCGCGCGCCGCTGGCCACCAGCGCATTCCAACCGGCCTGGTAAACCGCGCCGTCGTTACCGAGGATGATGCCGTCTTCTGGTCCGGGATCGCCATTTTCGGCGCTGATGATCTGCGCATTAAACGCCACGCCGTGCATGGCGCCGCCGTCGCGGCTGCCGGCGGCGATGCCGCCCACGTGAGTGCCATGCGAACCGAGCGTGCCATCGGAATCCACGCTCGGCGTACCGTCATAACGGAAAACGTCGCCTTTTTTCACCGGAATATACGGGTCGGTGTATTCGCGGATGCCTTCGGTGACCAGATTGATCACCTTATTCTCACCGGCAAATTCGGGGTGCTTGGCATAGACCGGCTGATCGAAAATGCCAAGTTTGATGCCTTTGCCGGTATAACCGGCGGCGTAGGCCTGGTCGGCGTGGATCGCCCCCAGCCCCCATTCCGCGTTGAACTCACTGCTGCGCCAGCTGGCCGGATCGCCCGCTTTGCCGTTCTCTATATAGGTGGCGGCCTGCGCCCCGCCGATCGCCGTCAGGCAGATCAGCATCGCGCTCCATTGTGCGCGATGAACTCCGATTTCAGGCCAGCCGAAGGCCGCCCGAGCGGATTTGACTCCTCTAAGTTTCTTCTCCATCCCAGATACCGTCCGTTGTTGTTTGCAAATGTTTTATAAGATTTTTTGTGTAACAGTTTGGTAACACCAAATAAATAAAGCACAACAATCTCAAGTACGCTTAATGTGTCATCCGGCAGTTCGGCGGGAGGGGAGAAAGTTTCAGGGGTGAATCAGGCCAGTGCCGATAAGAAATGGCAATGACGCTTACCGGCATCGAAGCGGCGATAACAAGTGAGGAAATAAATGATAATATGCTGATAAATAAAAATATAATTCAGTAAGGAATGAAGGGTGTGGTCGCCTGAAAAGTGCTTAACAGGCGTCTTTTATCACTTTTTATTATAAATTTTGCCAATATTCACTCAGTGAATTATGCTGAATTTTCACTCAGCCATCGGCAAAAATTGGATTATCCTGCTGATGTTTTTTTGCTGTTCATCGCGTCTTCTTCCGCCTGACGCAGGATGGCTTTGGCCATCCATTGCGTGACGTTCTGAATGCTCTCAAGCTCCAGCCCCCAGATATCTTTCAACACCAGAAATACTTCCGAGCCGTAAATCAGAGAGAAAGCATGAATCACTCTCTGCAGAGACTCCGGCGGCAGTTTGCCCTGCAACGGTTCTACCGCCAGCGCCAACAGACGCTTGCGGTTGCCGCGCACGAATTTTTCGCCCGGCGTGGCGTTCGCCCACTGCTGTAAAGAGAGCTGCAGCGCCGCGCGCAACGCCCCCTCATGCCGCTCCATCTGAGGATAGGCGAAGGTCAGCAACTGCTGGATGCGCTTCAGGGCATCATCGTCTTGCGGGCGCCATTCCAGGATTGGACCCAGGCTTTCCGCCACCACGGCGCTAATCAGCGCACTTTGGGTCGGAAAGTAACGGTAGGCCGTCGCACGCGATACCTGTGCATGCGCCGCCAGTTCGGTGATCGAAGGAAACGCCCCTTCGTCATACAGCGCCATCGCGCTGGCCAGCAACAAACGGTAGGTTTTTGCCCGGGTGGAGGTCAATGAAGGATCGAACGGAGTGGAAAAAGCATCTATCGGCACATAAACCTCATGCATCTGCACACGCTTGCGCAACAGAGGATGCGCCTCTGTCGACTGGCCGCCGGCAAAGCGCCGGCCACATTGAAAAGCTCAAAAATGAGACAGGAGTCCCATTTTGCATCGAGCAGCCCTTGCAAAAATGATACTGCCGTCTCATTATATAAATACATTAATCAATTTAATTTAAATGCCAGCGCCAGGGAACTAAAAAAAATATAATATATTAATTTTAAAATAAAAATTAGAATCACCCAGGAAAAATACATGAGAAACACTTCAAATTTTGTCTATATTGCTACCACAGCAGATACCAAAGGACAAGAGTTGGAGTACGTACGGCGGCTGATCGCTGCCCTGAATTTACCTACGCGAACCGTCGATCTCTCCACCCGCAGCCTGCCGTTTGATTCCCCCGCCGATATCAGCCCAGAGGACGTTGCCCGCCACCATCCGGCAGGGGCCGGCGCGGTCTTCTGCGCCAACCGCGGCCAGGCGATCGTGGCCATGGCAACCGCTTTCGAACGCTTTATCCTGACGCGCCGCGATATTGCCGCCCTGCTTGGTCTGGGCGGTTCCGGCGGCACCGCCATCATCACGCCGGCCATGCAGCGGCTGCCGATCGGCCTGCCGAAAATAATGGTCTCAAGCATGGCGGCGGGTGACGTTTCCGCCTATGTCGGCGCCAGTGACATCAACATGCTGTATTCGGTCACCGATCTCGCCGGCCTGAACCGCATCTCGCGAAGGGTGCTCGGCAACGCGGCGCGCCAGTTAGCCGGCGCAGTGCACTTCGCCGCCGTCGACTATGACGACGACAAACCCGCGATCGGCCTGACGACGTTTGGTGTCACCACACCCTGCGTTCAGGCGTTGGTTGCCGAACTGGGATCGCAATGGGATTGTCTGACGTTTCACGCCACCGGCAGCGGCGGCAGATCGTTGGAACAACTGATCGATAACCGCCAGTTGCACGGCGCCATCGATTTGACCACCTCCGAAGTGGCCGATTACCTGTTTGGCGGCGTGCTGCCCTGCAATACAGATCGTTTCGGCGCCATCGCACGTACCGGCATCCCGTGCGTGCTTTCCTGCGGCGCGATAGACATGATCAACTTCGGCGCGCCGCATACGGTACCGGCTCGCTATACCAACCGTCTGCGTCACCATCACAACCCGCAAGTGACGCTGGTGCGCACCAGCGTGCGGGAGAATGCGTTAATGGGGCGTTGGATGGGCGAAAAGATCAATGCCTGCGTAGGCGAAGTGCGTTTCGTTATCCCAACGGGCGGCGTATCGGCTTTGGATGCGCCCGGACAACCGTTCTGGGATCCGGCGGCGCTGGCCGCCTTTATGCAAGCGCTGGAAGAAACGGTACACGCCACCGACAAACGCCGAGTGATAAAAACGCCTTATCATATTAACGACCCATGCTTTGCCCAGGCCGTAGCCGAACAGTTCCGGCACATTGTCGGCGGAGAATGATTATCACTCGCTGCATAGCCTGCCAGTGATAACGCCAAATAGAAAAAGGGCCAGACAAATAGTCTGGCCCTTTATTATTCATCGCGAGCGGATATTACTGACCGGAGGAAATCTGCTCCTTCATTTTATTCATGTGGTCCATCATCTTTTGCTCACGTTTCTGATAATTCTCATTGTATTGTTTTTTCTGCTCAGGCGTCAGCAGGTTATACATTTTATTTTCCGCTTTGGCGCGCTCCAGCATGCGTTCGGATTGCGCTTTGCCGATCGCGTCAATTTGCGCCTTCGCCTTCGCTTCGTCAAAGCTGTCGGAAGCGACCAGATTGTGCAGCGCCTGGCGCTCCTCTTTCATGCCCGGCCCGCGCTTCTGGTGCGACTCTTTCATGATATCGCGCATCTGCTGGCGCTGCTGCTCGGTCAGGTTCAGCCCGGCGAACGGGCCGCCTTTGCCTTCACCCTTGTGATGCATCATTTTCATCGGCGCCGCATCCGCCGCCGGGGCAGTGGTGTCTGCAGCGAACGCTGCGGAAGCAGAACCCAGAGCCAGCGTGGAAGCAATAAATAAAGCCGTCAATTTACGCATAATCATTTCCTTAAAAGTTTTTCTTCATCAGGAGCGCTGTACGTTAACAGGCTCATCGTCGTCGGAGATAATAATAGGCTGATAAATTTCAAGTAATGAGAGGGTGTGTAAACTTTTTAAAACCCGTCTCGGATTTATTCACCAATTATGAGAAAACTATGAAGATGGCGTTTATTTGATGGAAATTTTAATTTCCCGGCAAAAATCCCCCCGGTGAAGTTATTTTTCCGCTCTCCCCTCGCCGCTATAATTTACTCGCCTGCAAGGCAACCTTGCATCAACCGTTTTCCGACAGCAGGGGAAATCAGTACCAGCATCATACGATCCGATGTTCTCCTACACTTGAAGACAAGCGGCCGCCGGGCGACGTTTACACCGCAAAACTAATCATTGCTTATATAATAGTTTCTATCACCCGCCCCGCCTGTGAAAACCTGTTATATGATGCACAGAGGCGTACGGCGATCGCTTTCGGGCCAACAGACTGCCCGGAGCTGCGCCGGCCGCCCGCCCGTGCTCTTTTGAGGAATTGTCATGCCCGCAGACCAAGGCCCTGAGCTTCTTAGCGCTCACTTCGGCACCCAAAGCCCCCACTGGCGGCTGGCGTTTGACAGCCATGCCCTGGAGCTGTCCGCCGTTAAGGGCAAAGCCCACGTCGCGGTGGCGCTCAGCGCCATGGAAGCGGCGAAAATCCGCCGTCTGACCGGCGTGACCGCCAGTCTCGAGCTGACCATTACGCTCGCCGGAGAACCGCTGCATCTGCATCTGGTGGGGCGCCGCGTCAACAACCTCGAATGGGCGGGCACCGCTTCCGCCTTCAGCGACACCCAATCCGTGGCGCGCGACCTGGTGCACGGTCTCTCCTTCGCCGAGCAGGTGGTGTCCGAAGCCAACTCGGTGATCGTGATCGTCGATCAGCACGGCCGCATCCAACGCTTCAACCGGCTGAGCGAGGAGTACACCGGGCTGCGCGAACACGAGGTGATCGGCAAAAACGTTTTCCAGCTGTTTATGAGCCCGGAAGAAGCCGCCGCCTCGCGGCGCAACATCGCCGGCTTCTTTCGCAACGGTTCGTCCTATGAGGTGGAACGTTGGGTAAAGACGGTCAAGGGTGAACGGCTGTTCCTGTTCCGCAACAAATTCGTGCACAGCGGCAGCGGCAAAAACGAGGTATATCTTATCTGCTCCGGTACCGACATCACCGAAGAACGCCGGGCGCAGGAACGGCTGCGGGTGCTGGCCAACACCGATCTCATCACCGGCCTGCCAAACCGTAACGCCATACAGGACAAGATCAATCACGCCATCGCCACGCGCGGCGAAGAGAGTTTCGGCCTGGTGTACCTCGATCTCGACAACTTCAAAAAGGTCAACGACGCCTACGGCCATATGTTCGGCGATCGGCTGCTGGTCGAGGTCGCGCTGGCGATCCTCGGCTGCCTGAGCCCGGATCAGGTGCTCGCCCGCCTCGGCGGCGACGAATTCTTGGTGCTGGCGCCGCAAACCGATCGCGAGCGCCTGCAAACGCTGGCGCAGCGCATTATCGACAGGCTGAAGACCCCTTTCCGCATTGGTCTGATTGAGGTGTATACCGGCTGTTCAATCGGCATCGCGCTGTGCCCGGAGCACGGCAACGATCTCGACAGCCTGATCCGCAGCGCCGATACCGCCATGTACGTCGCCAAGGAGCACGGCAAACGCACCTATACCGTCTTCTCGCCGGAGATGAACAAGCGCGTCGCCGAGTACATGTGGCTGGACACCAACCTGCGCAAAGGGCTGGAGCAAAATCAACTGGTGCTGTATTACCAGCCGAAAATCGACGCACGCAGCGGCGAAGTGCACAGCGTGGAAGCGCTGGTGCGCTGGGATTCGCCGGAGCGCGGCCTGATCCCACCGCTGCAGTTCATTTCCTACGCCGAGGAGTCCGGCCTGATCGGCCCGCTCGGCCAATGGGTGCTGCAGACCGCCGCCGGGCAGGCGGCGCAGTGGCAAGAACAGGGCTTGAATCTGCGAGTGGCGGTCAACCTCTCTGCCCGGCAGCTGGCCGATGACAGCATCGTCAACGACCTGCTCGGGGTGCTGCGCCGTCACCGCATGGCCCCTTGTCTGTTGGACTTCGAGTTGACCGAAAGCAGCCTGATTGAAGACGAGAACCGCGCGCGCTCACTGATCACCCGGCTGCGCGAACTGGGCGCGCAGGTACATCTCGACGACTTTGGCACCGGCTATTCGTCGCTGGCGCAGCTGGCGCGCATTCCTCTGGATGCCATCAAGCTGGATAAAAGCTTCGTGCGCGGGGTGAATTTCAACCCGGTATCGCAATCGCTGGTGCGTGCGATCGTCGCGGCGGCGGAGGCGTTGGCCTTCCGCGTGATTGCCGAAGGGGTGGAGACCGAGAGCGAAAACCAGTTCCTCGACGAGGTCGGCGTGGACGAAAAACAGGGCTTTCTGTTTGCACGGCCAATGCTCCCGGAACAGCTGGAGCATTGGCTGCAGTCCTATCGCCCGCGCTCACCCTCCGCATGAGGCGGGCGCGTTAACGTTAGCCGGCACGACGCAGGTTCAGAGTATGGCGATCCTGCAACATCACCAGCCGCTCGATGTAGGCGCGGTCTTTTTCCTCGATGGTAAAGGCCGAGTGCACCCAATCTTCGGTAATGTCCATCAGCTCGGAACGCGTCAGTTGCAACACGCGCTGACGCGCCCGCAGCATGGCGCGCATACCGTTGAGCTTCGGCCGGATGGTATCGATAAAGGTGCGTGTCGCCATGTAGGCGTCGCCGGGCTGGAACAGCTGGTCCACCAGCCCGCGGCTCTCGAACCACTCTGCGGTGTGCGACTCGCCGCCCCAAATCAGCTCCTCAGCCAAGCGCATGCCCGCCTTGCGCGCCACCAGCGAGTAACCGCCCATACCGGGAAACAGGTTGAACGCGATCTCCGGAAACCCCATGCGCGCGTTGTTCTGCGCCAGCACGAAATGGTGCGCCAGCGCCGCTTCAAAACCGCCGCCCAGCGCGCTGCCTTCGACCATCGCAATGCTGACCGCGCCGGTGTCGAAACCGCGCGCCGCCGCATGTACGCAGTCGATACAGGCGCGCGCGTAGGCCATCATCGCCTCGCGCTTGCGGTTTTTGATCGCTTCGGCGAAGAACTGCAGATCGCCGCCGACGTTGAACATGTTCGGCACCAGCGAGCCGGTGACCCAGAAATCGAACCGCAGCGAAGACTCCTTCGCCGCCTGCGCCAGCGTCATGATGTCTTCGATCAGCGCCTGGTTGAAGCAGGGGCGCGGCGCGGCGCGCAGCAGCATCCACATGATGTGCCGCCCCTCTTCATAGTAGGCGGACAGCTGCGACAGATTGCCCGCTTCGGTAAACGGACGACAGGTGGGGTGATTAAGCAATTTCATAAGACCTTCCAGTTTTTCTGTTGATGACGGATGAGACCGTTCCAGCCCCTACGGCTGCAGCGGAGCGGCGGGCGGCAAAAGCGCGACGCCACATCATGAGTAAACGCTTTCTCGCCGACGAAACAGATAAAAATTGGAGGTAGGGAAGTGAAAACAACCGAGGCGCCACGGGGTTTTCATAGGAATTTTACCTATCGGCCCCTCCCCGGCATTTCATGCCGGGCGCTAACGCGCTAAGCTCGGAAAATGACCGTTTGCCGCCCCGGCGTTCAAAACGCTGCGGGGCTTTGGCTATAATCAACGCTGAAACATGCCGTTTAACGTTAAGGAAATCGTGAAGTAATGCCTACAGGACCAGACCAGGAACGCCGCCAGCCCGCACAAGACACGCCGCCGAAGCCGCTTATCGCCATCAAGACCGGCCATGAGACCCTCGACCGCCGCATCGGTGGTTTTTCACGTCTGATTGAACGGATCAAAGCCTGGCCGAGCGTGGCGCACCTGCTGCGCGCGGCCGAACGCTTTAACGATCGGCTGGGTAGCCAGTTCGGCGCCGCCATCACCTATTTTTCATTCCTCTCGCTGATCCCGATCCTGATGGTGTCGTTCGCCGCCGCCGGCTTCGTGCTGGCCTCCAATCCGGATCTGCTGGCCCGCTTGATCAACAGGATCGTCGGCAGCATCAGCGATCCGACGCTGGCCAGCACGCTGAAGAACACCGTCAACACCGCCATTCAGCAGCGCACCACCGTGGGGTTGACCGGTCTGGCGCTGGCGCTCTATTCCGGCATCAGCTGGATGGGCAACCTGCGCGAGGCGATCCGCGCGCAGTCGCGCGATGTCTGGGAGCGCAATCCGCAGGATCAGGAGAAAATCTACTTCAAGTACACCCGCGACTTCATCTCGCTGACCGGGCTGGTGGTCGCGCTCATCATTACGCTGTCGCTGACCTCGGTTGCCGGGTCGGCGCAGGCGGCGATCGTCAGCGCGCTGGGGCTGGACGGCATCGAATGGCTGCGGCCGGCGCTGACGCTGATCGCGCTGTCGATCTCGATTTTCGCCAACTATCTGCTGTTCCTGTGGATTTTCTGGATGCTGCCGCGCCACAAACCGAAGAAAAAAGCGCTGCTGCGCGGCACCTTGCTCGCCGCCATCGGCTTTGAGGTGATCAAGTTCGTGATGACCATGACGCTGCCGCAGGTGGCGAAGTCGCCTTCCGGCGCGGCCTTCGGTTCGGTGATCGGGCTGATGGCGTTCTTCTACTTCTTCGCCCGTTTAACGCTGTTTTGCGCCGCCTGGATCGCCACCGCCGACTATAAAGGCGACAAAGCGTTGCCGGAACGCGAGCCGCCGGCGCGCTGAAGCCATGCAATCGTGCCGGTGTTATCGCACACGCCGGCACTTTCCCCTGGTTAACAACCAGAAAACCAGTCAATTCATCTGAATCATGCGGTAAGCCATCCGGAAAACCAGCATAACAAACTGCCCGCTCACTTTTCTTTGCCGCTTTTACAGCCATTCCCTCTGCACGAAAGCCCTTTCTCAACGTTTAACGCTGCAGAAAACAAGCCAGATAAAACATTAGTCTTTTTAACCGGTTAGCGGGGCCATTGCCCAAAGTTCCCGCGTTGAAAAGGCCGAATGCTGTCACTAAGATGGATTTTTACCCCTTCCAACAATAAGAAATATTATGCAAGCCACCATCGCACCCCCACTCGACGCCGACGACGCGTCCACACCGGTGAACTCCCGCGGGAAAGTCATCGTCGCCTCGCTGGTCGGTACCGCCATCGAGTTCTTCGACTTCTACATCTACGCCACCGCCGCGGTGATCGTGTTTCCACATATCTTCTTCCCACAGGGCGACCCGACCACCGCAACGCTGCAGTCGCTGGCCACCTTCGCCGTCGCCTTTGTCGCGCGCCCTATCGGCTCTGCGCTGTTCGGGCACTTCGGCGATCGCGTGGGGCGCAAGGTGACGCTGGTCGCCTCGCTGCTGACCATGGGGATTTCCACCGTGCTGATCGGCCTGCTGCCGAGCTATGAAACCATCGGCATCTTCGCCCCTATCCTGCTGGCGCTGGCGCGCTTCGGGCAGGGCCTGGGGCTGGGCGGTGAATGGGGCGGTGCCGCCCTGCTGGCGACGGAGAACGCGCCGGCCAAAAAGCGCGCGCTGTACGGCTCCTTCCCCCAGTTGGGCGCGCCGATCGGCTTCTTCTTCGCCAACGGCACCTTCCTGCTGCTCTCCTGGCTGCTGAGCGACCAGCAGTTTATGGAATGGGGCTGGCGCGTGCCGTTCATCCTCTCCGCCGCGCTGGTGCTGATTGGCCTGTACGTTCGGGTGTCGCTGCATGAAACGCCGGTGTTCGC
Source organism: Serratia sp. TSA_105.2 (assembly GCF_052692115.1). NCBI lineage: Bacteria > Pseudomonadati > Pseudomonadota > Gammaproteobacteria > Enterobacterales > Yersiniaceae > Serratia > Serratia sp. TSA_105.2. The sequence goes on along the minus strand of NZ_JBQZFT010000018.1, from coordinate 22,281 downwards.
CAAAGTGGCCAAAGCCGGCAAACAGGTGAAAGTGCCACTCGGCACGCTGCTGAGCAAGCATCTGAAAGCGACCATCCTCGGCACTTTCATCATGCTGGCGACCTACACGCTGTTTTATCTGATGACGGTGTATTCGATGACTTACGGCACCGCGCCGCACCCGCTGGGCCTCGGCTACTCCCGCAACAGCTTCCTGTGGATGCTGATGGTGGCGGTGATCGGTTTCGGCGTGATGGTGCCGATCGCCGGCCTGCTGGCGGACGCGTTCGGCCGCCGCAAGACCATGATCGCCATTACCCTGTTGATGATCGGCTTCGCGTTCCTGTTCCCGACCCTGCTCGGTTCCGGCAACCAGGCGCTGGTGATGGGCTTCCTGCTGTGCGGCCTGAGCATCATGGGGCTGACCTTTGGCCCCATGGGCGCGCTGCTGCCGGAGCTGTTCCCTACCGAAGTGCGCTATACCGGCGCGTCGTTCTCCTACAACGTCGCGTCGATCCTCGGTGCGTCCGTGGCGCCTTATATCGCCACCTGGCTGGCGGCCCACTACGGGCTGTTCTACGTCGGCATGTACCTGGCGGCGATGGCCGGGCTGACGCTGCTGGCCCTGCTGCTGATGAAAGAAACCCGCCACCAGTCGCTGTGATCCCCTATGGCCCCCCTCACTGCGGGGGGCCGCACGCGTTGTTCGTTTCCTGTCATAAAACCGGGCTATGCTGGATGTTTATCTCGGTAACAGGATCGGCCGATGTCTCTGCGTCGTGGGGTATTTATCTGCGTTGCGCTGCTGGCGGCTCTCGCCATCGCGCTCTATTACGGGTTGAAACCTGACCATCCCGATGCGCTGTGGCGCATCGTCAGCCAGCAATGTCTGCCCAATCAGCAGGCGCATGACAACCCGGCGCCCTGCGCGCAGGTGGATGTGCCGGCCGGCTTCGTGGTGTTTAAAGATCGCAACGGACCGCTGCAATACCTGCTGATGCCCAGCGCCAAAATCACCGGGATAGAAAGCCCGGCGGTGCTGGACGCCGCCACGCCGAATTTCTTCGCCCAGGCCTGGCGCGCGCGCCACGTGATGGCGATACGCTATGGCAAACCGATCGACGATGGCGATATTTCACTGGCGATCAACTCGGAATATGGCCGCACGCAAAACCAGCTGCATATTCATATCTCCTGCCTGTTGCCGGCGGTCAAACAGCGGCTGGCGCAGATCGGCCCCGATTTCATCGAGCAATGGCAACCGCTGCCCGGTGGTCTGTTGGGGCATGATTATCTGGGGCGGCGGGTAACCCCCGCCGAGCTGGAACAACAGGGCGCCTTCCGCCTGTTGGCCTCCGGCCTGCCGCGCGCCGATGGGCGCATGGGCAGCTTCGGCCTGGCGATGACCGCGCTGCCGGACGGCGATTTCCTGCTGCTGGCGACCGAGCGCAGCCTGCTGCCGTTCACCCTGGCCTCGGCGGAAGAGATCCAGGATCACGACTGCCGGCTGCTCACGCCGCCGCCGCGCGCCTGATTACTTTTTGCCTTTCATCTCCCGCAGGATCTGCCCACACTGGTTTTCCTCGCCGCCTTCACTGGGCGAGACCAGCGCCAGCAGCGCCGCCGCCGGCGTCAGCACCGCCCCCAACGCTACCGCCGCCGCGCCGCGCGCGATCAGCGGCCCGGCTTTCACCCCGGCGTCCGGGTGCTTGAAGGTGCCTTTCACGTACAGCGGCGAACGCAGGGTCAGCACGCGCATCCCCTTGCTTTCCGGATCGATGGATAAATCCAGCCGTTCGGTGGCGAGGTTGGTGTTGCCGGTGATGTTGATCACCGCGTTCTCGGTGTCGAACACGAACAGCCGCGGCGCGGCAACGCCGCTGCGGATGCCGACGTCCGCCGCCGCGCAGTTGATGCCCACCACGTCGTCGCCGAACAGTTGCGCCACCAGATAGTTGCCGACGTTCAGGCCAAGGATCTCCATCAGGCTACGGCTGATCACCCCGTTATTGATCAACAGGCGCAGGTCGCCGTTGCTGGTCGCCAGCAGCTCGGCCACCGAATTGCCGCTGCCCGCCAGCCTGGCGTCGCCGTTCATCTGCCCGAGGCTGCGCTTCATCGCCGCTACGTTCGGCAACAGCTGTTTGAGCTGGAGTTTGCGCGCGTGCATATCCACCTGGCCGCGCATCGGCTTTTTGCCGCCGTCGAGGCGCACCACGGCGTTCAGGCTGCCGCCCGCCATGCCGAAGCGCAGCGGATCCAGGCGCAGTTCGCCATTGTTCAGCTTCAGGTGCGTGGCCAAATCGCTCAGCGGCAAATCGCTGCCGCGTTCAATGCGTGCGGCGGCAAACTTCACGTCCGCATCCATCTTGCGCCAGCTTTGCGTATCGAACTGTTCGACCGGCAGCACTTTATCCGCCGGCTGGCGGCTCTTCTCGCCGCGCCCGGCTTTGGCGGCGTTGGAGTCCGCGCCGATCAGCGGCGCCAGATCCGCCAACCTCAGCTGCCGGGAGCTCACCGCACCGCTCAGCGTAGGCCGCGGTTTACCGGCAACGTATTTCAAGTCGCCGTGAATGTCGCTGTCGCCGATTTTGCCGTCGAATTTCTGATATTCGAACACGGCGCCGCCCGGTTGATGCAGACGGGCAATCAGATGGCCATCGGTCGCATACGGCGGCGTGTTCGGCAGCAGCACGCCGGTCAAGCCATAGAGATTACCCAGGCTTTCGCCGGAAAATTTCAGCTGCACGTCCAGGCCGCCGAGATTCAGCGGATCGGACAAGGTGCCCGCCACCGCCACCCGGGTGCTGCCGGAACGCACGTCGGCCTGTAGTGGGAACGGCAAATCGGCGCTCTGCAGCGACAGCATGCCGCCAATCTTGCCGCTGCCGCTCAGCGGTTCGCCGTTATATTTGCCCTTGACCTGCCAACCGAAGACGTAGTCAGGGGTGGCAGCCTTGCCGCCGCTCTGTTTGCCGGTCACTTCACTGAACGGCAGCGGTTTGCCGAGCGGGTCGATGACGGCGCGGAAGTCCGCCTTCAGGGTGGCGTCTTTAAAAGCGATCTGCCCCTTGTCGAACACGATGTCATGAACGGTGAACGACCAGGCGGAAGGCGGTTGCTGCGGATCCTGGCCAGCGGCCAGGTCAAACGTCCAGTTGTTGTCGCCGTTGGCCAGCCGTTGCAACGACGCATTCGGCTGCTTGAGCCAGATGCGCGGGATCAGCAGTTCTTTTCTCAGCAGCGCCAGCGGTGCGATGCTGGCGTCGACGCGCTGCAGCGTCACCATACTGTCGCCGGGCATGTTTTTCGGGTTACCCAGCCACACGTCTTCGGCGTGAATGTGCGGCCAGGGCACCCAGGCGCGCCAGCCGCCCTCATCCCGGTTACGCGACCAGTCGACGCCCAGATCGCCGCGGATGGCGAACGGCCGCCGCAGCTCGGCCGACACTTTGTCGTTGATGGTGGGTTTGAGTCGATTCCAGTCGAAGGTAGCGATGAAGATCGCCAGCGCAACGATCGCCAGCAGCACAATGCCGCCCAGCCAGCTGAAAACCTTTCCTGTTCTTGTCATAGGGCTCCCTCAGCACATAAACCGGGCTGCAGAATGAAAGGAAAAGGAATGAGCAGCCCCGTTTAAGCCTAGCTGAGGATAGGCCGGAGTTCACGCCGGCGCGCCGGGCGCGGCGAACAACGTCGGTACGCTGTGCAGAGTTTCAAAGCACGCCGGGCGGGAAAGATAGTAACCCTGCGCAGCCAACGCGCCGGAACGCTGCACCAGCCGCCACTCCTGCTCGGTTTCCACGCCTTCAACGATCACCCCGTCGCTGTGCTGGTTCATCATCTTGATCAGGGTGCCGAGCAACTGTACGCCCTCTTCAGACTGTTTAAGCAAGGTGAACAACTCGCGCGCCACCTTGATGTATTGATAGCGCCAGGCGCCGACGGCGGAGAAGTTGGCCAGCCCGCTGCCGAAATCATCCAGCCACAGCCGTTCGCCGCCGACGATCTGCTGCAACGGGTGGTTTGACGCCGTTTCGGCGTGCTCCACCAGCTCGAAGCGCAGATAGGGCATCTCGGCGATCTGCCGTTGCAGCTCGCTATGGCGCTGCAACGCTTGCAGCGCCATACCGTCGATATTGACCGACACCATCACCGCGTGGCGAATGAACAACGCCTGCCAGCGCTGCAATAGCGCCAGCTGCTCCTGGATCACCCGCAAACGCTGTGCGACGCCGAGCGAGGCGAAATACTGTTCGGGGGATTGTCGTTTGTCCGGCTCATTCGGGTGATATACCGCCGTCAGCAGTTCCACCGCCAGCAACGCGCCGCTGGTGCGATAAATCGGCTGGAAGGTATACAAGCGCCGGCATTGCCGCCAGTAGCGCCGCGATTTGGCGCAGGCATAGAGGGCAAAACAGGGCGCCAACAGACCCGAGATCAGGTTGGTTATCATCGATACTATCGCCGTGGCGGGGAAGTGAGAGCGCTGCCGCTGTTTCTTTACCCAACTTATCGGCCGCGTCGTGTAAAACTTTAAGCACGAATTGCCGCACGGTTTCTTCTTCACCCTGTTTTGGCATGGGCCGATCGCGATCATAAAAAATCAAAACACTGTTTTAATTTATTGACTACCCCACCGCCTTGCGTGGAGACTGGCGGTTGTTGCTTCTTCTTTAGCCAGGGCTTATTGACGATGTCTATCCGAAATCTCGCCGTGATCGGCGAATGCATGATCGAACTGTCGCAGCAGGGCGCGCAGCTGACGCGCGGCTTTGGCGGCGATACCCTCAACACCGCCGTCTACCTCGCCCGCCAAATGCCGGAACAGGCGCTGCAGGTGCATTACGTCACCGCACTCGGCACCGACAGCTTCAGCGGCGAGATGCTGCAGGCCTGGCGGCAAGAGAAGATCGAGACCGGGCTGATTCAGCAGTTGGAAAACAAACTGCCGGGCCTGTACGTGATCGAAACCGACGCCGCCGGCGAACGCACCTTTTACTACTGGCGCAACGACGCCGCCGCCCGGTATTGGCTGGCGGGCCCCCAGACCGAGGCACTGTGCGCCAGGCTGGCGCAGTTCGATTACCTGTACCTCAGCGGCATTAGCCTGGCGATCCTCGCGCCTGCCGACCGCGCGAAGTTGCTGGCGCTGCTGCGCCGCTGCCGCGCCAACGGCGGCCAGGTTATCTTCGACAACAACTATCGCCCGCGCCTGTGGCCCAGCCGTGAGGAAACGCTGCAGGCCTACCGTGAGGTGCTGGCCTGCACCGACATCGCCTTCCTGACGCTGGATGACGAAGAGCTGCTGTGGGGCACGCAGCCGGTGGAACAGGTGGTGGCACGCACGCAGGCGCTCGGCGTCGGTGAGATCGTGATCAAACGCGGCGCGGATGCCTGCCTGGTGTTCAGCGTGGAGGGAGAGCGGCTTGAGGTACCGGCGATTGCGCTGCCGCCGGAGCGCGTGGTGGATACCACCGCGGCGGGCGACTCTTTCAGCGCCGGTTATCTGGCGGAACGCCTGAACGGCGGCAGCGCCCGGCAGGCGGCGCAGTGCGGTCACCGGCTTGCCGCGACGGTGATCCAACATCGCGGCGCCATCATTCCCGCCGCGGTCATGCCGGAGGCATAAAAAAAGCCGGCATCGCAGCCGGCGTTTTGTTATTTGCCTTGCGGAAAATCAGCCCGCAACGGCGATGCGTTTCATGTCGGTCATGTAGCCACGCAGTTTGCGGCCGACGGTTTCGATTGGGTGGCTGCGCACCGCTTCGTTCACGTCGCGCAGCTGCGCGTTGTCCACCGCCGTACCCGCCGCGGCTTTGCCCAAATCACCCGCCTGCAGGGTGGTCATGAAGTCCTTCAGCAGCGGCACCGCCGCGTTGGCGAACAGATAGTTGCCGTACTCTGCGGTATCGGAGATGACCACGTTCATTTCATATAAACGCTTACGCGCAATGGTGTTGGCGATCAACGGCAGCTCGTGCAGCGACTCATAGTAAGCCGACTCTTCGATGATACCGGCATCGACCATGGTTTCGAACGCCAGCTCAACGCCCGCTTTCACCATCGCCACCATCAACACGCCGTGATCGAAGTACTCTTGCTCGCTGATTTTGCCTTCAAACTGCGGCGCATTCTCGAACGCGGTTTTGCCGGTCTCTTCGCGCCAGGTCAGCAATTTCACATCGTCTTCCGCCCAGTCGGCCATCATGCCGCTCGAGAAAGCGCCGGAGATGATGTCGTCCATGTGCTTCTGGAACAGCGGCGCCATGATGGTTTTCAGCTGTTCGGACAGCGCATAGGCACGCAGCTTGGCCGGGTTGGACAGGCGATCCATCATCAGCGTGATGCCGCCCTGTTTCAGCGCTTCGGTGATGGTTTCCCAGCCGAACTGAATCAGTTTCTCGGCGTAAGCCGGATCGGTGCCCTCAGCAACCAGCTTGTCGAAGCACAGCAGCGAACCCGCCTGCAGCATGCCGCACAGAATGGTCTGCTCACCCATCAGGTCGGATTTCACTTCGGCGACGAAGGAGGACTCCAGCACGCCGGCGCGGTGGCCACCGGTCGCCGCCGCCCAGGCCTTGGCGATCGCCATGCCTTCGCCTTTCGGATCGTTTTCCGGGTGAACCGCAATCAGGGTCGGCACGCCGAAGCCGCGTTTGTACTCTTCGCGCACTTCGGTGCCCGGGCATTTCGGCGCGACCATCACCACGGTGATGTCTTTACGCACCTGCTCACCCACTTCAACGATGTTGAAGCCGTGGGAGTAACCCAGCGCCGCGCCGTCTTTCATCAGCGGCTGCACCGCGCGCACCACGGAAGAGTGCTGCTTGTCCGGGGTCAGGTTGACCACCAAATCCGCCTGCGGGATCAGGTCTTCGTAGGTGCCGACCTTAAAGCCGTTTTCGGTCGCCTTGCGCCAGGAAGCGCGCTTCTCGTCGATCGCTTCTTTGCGCAGGGCATAGGCGACGTCCAGACCGGAATCGCGCATGTTCAGCCCCTGGTTCAGACCCTGGGCGCCACAGCCGACAATCACCACTTTTTTACCTTTCAGGTAGCCGGCTTCGTCAGCAAATTCGTCGCGCGCCATAAAACGGCATTTACCCAATTGCGCCAACTGCTGACGCAGGTTCAATGTGTTGAAATAGTTAGCCATGGTGGTACTCCGGTTTGATGTTGTCTTGCATTGTTATTTTCATTCCCCGCCCTGTCTGTGCGGAGATTCGTTAAACTCAATGTATAACAGGAAATGCGTTGCTTAAATTGATATATTGAGAACGTGATATTGCAATTTTTGCAACACTCTCACTGCGAGCGTATCGATATGGATTTACGTGATTTAAAGCTGTTCCTGCATCTGGCCGAAAGCCATCACTTCGGGCGCACCGCCAAGGCGATGCATGTCAGCCCGTCGACGCTCTCCCGCCAGATCCAGCGGCTGGAAGAGATCCTCGGGCAGCCGCTGTTCCTGCGCGATAACCGCACCGTGCAGCTGACCGACGCCGGCGAACAGCTGAAAGAATTCGCCCAGCAAACGCTGCTGCAGTATCAGCAGCTGAAGCACTCGCTCGGCCAGCACGGCCCTTCGCTGAGCGGCGAACTGCGGCTGTTCTGCTCGGTGACCGCGGCGTACAGCCACCTGCCACCGATCCTCGATCGCTTCCGCGCTCAGCACCCGCTGGTTGAGATTAAGCTGACCACCGGCGACGCCGCCGATGCGGTCGACAAGGTGCAATCCAACGAGGCCGATCTCGGCATCGCCGGCCGGCCGGAAACGCTGCCCACCAGCGTGGCGTTCACCAAAATCGGCGAAATTCCGCTGGTGCTGATCGCGCCGGCGCTGCCCTGCGCGGTGCGCAGCCAGGCGTTCGCTGACAAGCCCGACTGGACCGAAATCCCGTTCATCCTGCCGGAGCACGGCCCTTCGCGAAAACGCATCGAGCTGTGGTTCCGCCGCCACCGCATCAGCAATCCGCTGATTTACGCCACCGTCGGCGGCCACGAAGCCATCGTGTCGATGGTCGCTCTGGGCTGCGGCATCGCACTGATCCCGAGCGTGGTGGTGGACAACAGCCCGGAGCCGGTACGCAACCGCATCTCGCAGCTGGATAACATCTCGATGGTCGAACCGTTCGAGCTGGGGGTTTGCGTCCAGAAAAAGCGCCTCAGCGATCCGCTGATCGACGCCTTTTGGCGCTTGCTGCATCCCCGCTGACGCGGGGCTTTTAAAGGTCCGCCGGATCGACCTGCTTCATCGCCTCTACCTGCATCAGCCAGTGGTAGAGCGGCTCAAGCTGCAAAAATGCCCCGGCCAGCAGCGGCGCCAGATCGGCGCTGAACAGCTTTTCCACTTCGCAGTCGGTCACCATCACCGCGAACGACTTGCGGTTGTACCAGGTGGCGATCTCCGTCGCCTGCTCCTTCACCAGCGGGCGCTTGTAGCTTTCGCCCACCAGCTCGAATGGCGGCCGGCAGCAGGCGGCCACCTCAAGGAAAGGCTGCGGCCGCTGCCTCAGCGTATGGCGGAACAGATCCATGGTCGGCTTGTTGGCGCTGTAGTAGCCGAGCCCATAGCGCAGCATGTCCGGCCCCAGTTCGAAAAAGTAGACCGGCGCGTCTTTCCAGTCTTTGCTCGGGCGCTTGAACGTCAGCCACATGCGGCTGCGGTAGCGCGATTTGTCATGTGAAAAGCGCGTATCGCGATGAATGCGCGACAGCGTTTTGCCGATCGCCGGGCGAGTCTCGAGCAGCGGATCGATCGCCAGCATGCCGGGAGCCAACTGCTCCACCAGCGCGCGAAACGGCGCCAGCAGCTCGCGGTCGTAGATGTCGCGGTTGCCGTCGAACCACGCCTTATCGTTCTCGATCCGCACCTGCTGCAGGAAATTCAGACCCTGCTGGCTAAAGCCGGAGAAGGGTTGCGTCATAAGTTTTTCCGTTCTGACGGTTTATCGGGTGTTGCGCAGATCTTCTCTCTGCCAACGGCGTTTGATAAATACGCGCCGACGCGTGCGAAAATAAGCGACATAGAGATAGAACGCCGCCCGGTTGCTGAATAGCGCCCCGCCAACCACGCCCCCCAGCAGCATGGCGACAGTGGCGATGCCGGTCATCCCCGCCGCCCACGCCGCCACGGCGCCAAGGCAAAACAGGCCGAGCATGCCAAGGTAATATTGCAACAATACCACCCCGCTGTTTTTACCCTGCACCAGTTGGAACAGGATCAACGTCATCCACACCGCCACGATCGCGCCGCTGCCCATGAGAACGGCAGCGGAAGTCTTGCCGCTCCAGGCGGCCGCCACGTCCGTGGCCAGGCCCATCACGCCCGCCAGCCCCAGCGTCAGGCATACCATCAGCAACATGACATTGCCGACGCCCGGCGGCGACAGCCGCTGGCCCGGCGTCAGGAAATGCTGCTCGAGCTGCGCATCCACACCGGCGAAAAGCGCGCCATCGCGCGCCGCGATTTGGCGTTCCATCTCCCGGCCCTGCGCGATCAGGCGTTTAATCATCCAGTCCGCCATTACCTCACCATCTGCGGCAATTTCTGCATAATGCCCACAAAATACTGCCCGGTGGTTTTCACATTCACCGGCGCAGACAGGGTGCCGCTGATGCCGCTGCCCACGAACGTCAATGAGTTATTGAGCGCCGAATGCAATTGCTGGCGCAGCCCGTTTTGGATCGCTTCCGTCGGGTAGCGCTTCGGGTATAAGCCGTTCTTCACCATCTCTTTCAAGACGTTATTGGAAATTCCCGGATTCTCCGCCCGAATGATGTTTTCGGTCAGCCGCTTCCTTTCGCTACGGGGCATGCTTTTCAGCCATTCCGTCGCCTTGCGTGCCGAAATGCGGCGCATGGCGCGGTAGGTCATCGTCGCTTCCTTCAGGGCAGCCCCGGCACTGGCCAGCGAGATCACATCGAGCACGGTACTGGTGGCGATATACCACTGTTCTGAGTCGAGCTGAGCCAGTTCATCGCCTTTCCCATCATAAAGCTTGTTGACGCGGTACAGCCCATTGCCGCACTGCAACGCGCTGGCGGCCATGCCGGCATAGCCCAGATAAGCCACCGCCGAGCTGGTGCCGCCGGTAAACGGCACGGCGACACTGCCCGACGCCAGTAAAAATACCGATACCAGCAGCGTTCCGCACGACAGCGCGGCCGAGGCCAACTCTTTGCTGACGCTGGGTTTGCTCAACGCTTCCGACAGCGTATTGGTCGCGGCAACGCGTGAAGTATGAGCCACCGTTTTGCTGATGACCACGTGGGTAACCTGCGAAGCGTTCGAGTAACCGGTGTGCTGCGTCGGGCGGACTAAAAATGAGTTCTGCCCGTCGGAAAAAATAATGCCCACGCCATGAAAGGCGAGGCTGCAGTCCAGCGAGTCCTGCAAGGCTTGCAGATTAATATCGCGATAGAATTCTTGTACGCCGGTATTGCCCAACAGGCGGGCAAACTCGGCGTTGGTCAAATCGTCTTCGGGGGAACCGAACGGCGTAGAAAAAGCGGTTTTCATTGTCGTGCATCCCTATACGTCAGAAGTCTTGGCAGTATAAAAATGCACGACAAAATCACAACCATGCAACCCATAAACTGACTAACGCGTCACGGTTGCTTATCAATCCGACTCACCCCTGCAAAAAGAAGCGGAACGCCGGGTTGTCGGTTTCGTCGTGGCAATCGTAGCCCAGCGCCTGCAGGTGCCGCTCGAATTCCGGCTCGGTTTGCGCCAGTTCGAAGGCCGCCAGCACCCGGCCGAAGTCGGTGCCGTGGCTGCGATAGTGGAACAGCGAAATGTTCCAGTGCGTGCCCAACGTCTGCAAGAACTTCAGCAGCGCGCCCGGCGACTCCGGAAACTCAAAGCTGTACAGCCGTTCGCGCAGCGGCTTCGACGGACGCCCGCCCACCATGTAGCGCACGTGCAGCTTGGCCATCTCGTCGTCCGACAGATCCACCACCTGATAACCGTCGGCGTTGAGCTCGTCGATGATTTCCCGCCGTTCGGCGTGCCCACGCGTCAGACGCACACCGACAAAAATGCAGGCGTTGTCGGCATCGGCGTAGCGGTAGTTGAATTCGGTTACCGAGCGGCCGCCCAGCAGTTGGCAGAACTTGAGGAAGCTGCCCTGCTGTTCCGGAATGGTTACCGCCAACAGCGCTTCGCGTTGTTCGCCCAGTTCGCAACGTTCGGAAACGTAGCGCAGCCCGTGGAAGTTGAGGTTGGCGCCGGACAGCACGTGCGCCAGACGCTCGCCCTGAATGTTGTGCTGCTGGACGTACTTTTTCAGCCCCGCCAGCGCCAGCGCGCCGGAAGGTTCGGCAATCGCACGCACGTCCTCGAACAGGTCTTTGACCGCCGCGCAGATAGCGTCGCTGTCCACGGTGATTACGTCGTCCAGATATTCACGGCACAGGCGGAAGGTTTCGTCGCCGATACGCTTCACCGCCACGCCTTCGGCGAACAGCCCGACGCGCGCCAGATCTACCGGATGGCCGGCATCCAGCGCCGCGCGCAGGCAGGCGGAGTCTTCCGCTTCGACGCCGATCACTTTGATCTGCGGCATCAGCTGCTTGATCAGCACCGCCACCCCGGCAGCCAGGCCGCCGCCGCCGACCGGCACGAAGACCCGATCAAGATGCGCGTCTTGCTGCAGCAGCTCCATCGCCAGTGTGCCCTGGCCGGCGATCACCGTCGGGTGATCGAACGGCGGCACGAAGGTCATTCCTTGCTGTTGGGAAAGCTCGATCGCCTTCGCTTTCGCCTCGTCGAAATTGGCGCCGTGCAGCAGCACTTCGCCGCCGAAACCGCGCACCGCATCCACCTTGATGTCCGCGGTGGACACCGGCATCACGATCAGCGTTTTGAGCCCCAGCCGTTTACCGGAGAAGGCGACGCCCTGCGCGTGGTTGCCGGCCGAAGCCGTTACGACGCCGCGCGCCTTCTGCTCTTCGTCCAGCCCGGCGATCATCGCATAGGCCCCGCGCAGCTTGAAGCTGTGCACCGGCTGGCGATCTTCGCGCTTCACCAAAATGGTGTTGCCGAGGCGCGAAGAGATTTTGCTCATGGCCTGCAACGGGGTGACCTGCGCCACCTCGTAGACCGGCGAGCGCAGTACCGCTCGCAGATATTCCGCGCCACAGGGGGCGCTGGGTAGGGGTTGAGAGACCGCCATGCTGCTTATCCCCCCAGTTTGCTCTTGTCGCGCACCGCGCCTTTGTCGGCGCTGGTGGCCAACGAGGCGTAGGCGCGCAGCGCGAAGGACACCTGACGTTCACGGTTTTTCGGCGTCCAGGCCGCGTCGCCGCGCGCCAGTTCCGCCTCATGCCGCGCCGCCAGCTCCTGCTCGCTGACATCCAACTGGATGCCGCGATGAGGAATGTCGATCGCGATCATGTCGCCGTCCTGCACCAGGGCGATCAGGCCGCCGTTGGCCGCCTCCGGCGAGGCGTGGCCGATGGACAGCCCGGAGGTGCCGCCGGAGAAACGCCCGTCGGTAATCAGCGCGCACGCCTTGCCCAGCCCCATCGACTTCAGGTAGGTGGTCGGATAGAGCATTTCCTGCATGCCCGGCCCGCCTTTCGGCCCTTCGTAGCGGATAACGACCACGTCGCCCGCCACCACTTTGCCGCCGAGGATCGCTTCTACCGCATCATCCTGGCTTTCATAGACTTTGGCCGGGCCGCGGAAGGTGAGGATTTCCTTGTCTACGCCGGCGGTTTTGACGATGCAGCCGTTTTCCGCCAGGTTGCCGTACAGCACCGCCAACCCGCCGTCCTGACTATAGGCGTGCTCACGGGTGCGGATGCAGCCTTCCTTGCGGTCGGTGTCCAGCGAATCCCAGCGGCAGTCCTGAGAGAATGCCTGCGTGGTGCGGATACCGGCCGGCCCGGCGGAGTACATTTTCTTGACGCTTTCGTCGCGGGTCAGCATCACGTCGTAGGCTTCCAGCGTCTGCGGCAGGGTCAGCCCCAGCACGTTGTTCACCTCGCGGTTCAGCAAGCCGGCGCGATCCAGCTCGCCGAGGATGCCGATTACGCCGCCGGCGCGGTGCACGTCTTCCATATGGTATTTCTGCGTGCTCGGCGCCACCTTGCACAGGTGCGGCACTTTGCGCGACAGGCGATCGATGTCTTCCATGGTGAAGTCCACCTCGCCTTCCTGCGCCGAAGCCAGCAGGTGCAGCACGGTGTTGGTCGAGCCGCCCATGGCGATGTCCAGCGTCATGGCGTTTTCAAACGCCGCCTTGTTGGCGATATTGCGCGGCAGCGCGCTTTCGTCGTCCTGCTCGTAATAGCGTTTGGTCAGCTCGACGATGCGCTTGCCGGCGTTGAGGAACAGCGCTTTGCGATCGGCGTGAGTGGCCAGCAGCGAGCCGTTGCCCGGCTGCGACAGGCCCAGCGCTTCTGTCAGGCAGTTCATCGAGTTGGCGGTAAACATGCCGGAGCAGGAGCCGCAGGTCGGGCAGGCGGAACGCTCGATCTGCTCGCTGTCGGCGTCGCTGACGTTCGGGTTCGCGCCCTGGATCATCGCATCCACCAGATCCAGCTTGATGATCTGATTGGAGAGTTTGGTCTTGCCGGCTTCCATCGGGCCGCCGGAGACGAAGATCACCGGGATATTCAGGCGCAACGCCGCCATCAGCATGCCCGGAGTGATCTTGTCGCAGTTGGAGATGCACACCATCGCGTCGGCGCAGTGGGCGTTCACCATGTATTCGACCGAGTCGGCGATCAGCTCGCGCGACGGCAGGGAATAGAGCATGCCGCCGTGGCCCATGGCGATGCCGTCATCCACCGCGATGGTGTTGAACTCTTTGGCCACGCCGCCGGAGGCTTCGATCTGTTCGGCGACCAGTTTGCCCAGATCGCGCAGATGCACGTGGCCCGGCACGAACTGGGTAAAGGAGTTGACCACGGCGATGATCGGCTTGCCGAAATCGGCGTCGGTCATCCCGGTCGCGCGCCACAATGCGCGGGCACCCGCCATATTGCGGCCGTGGGTGGTGGTGGCGGAACGGTACTTAGGCATGCTCTTTTCACTCCAAATGTATTTATGACAGGCGGCGAACGAACCGCCTGGATATTCTTATCTTGTCTGTCTTGTCGTTACGGATTGACCGGATCCAGCCAGCCGTATTTGTCTTCTGTCTTGCCGCTGAACAGGCCGAAGAACGCCTGTTGGATCTGTTTGGTCACCGGGCCGCATTTGCCGATGCCGACCTGAATGCCGTCCACGCTGCGTACCGGCGTGATTTCCGCCGCGGTGCCGGACATGAACACTTCGTCGGCCAGGTACAGCGATTCGCGCGACAGCACCTGCTCACGCACTTCGAAGCCCATGTCTTTCGCCAGCTTGATGATCGCGTCGCGAGTGATGCCCGGCAGCGCCGAAGAGGTGAACGGCGGGGTGTAAATCACGCCGTCTTTCACTTCAAACAGGTTCTCGCCCGCCCCTTCGGAAATGTAACCGTGGACGTCGAGCGCAATGCCTTCCTGATAGCCGTGGCGACGCGCTTCGCTGCCCACCAGCAGAGAGGAAAGATAGTTGCCGCCAGCCTTGGCCGCAGTGGGGATCGTGTTTGGTGCGACGCGGTGCCAGGAGGAGACCATCGCGTCGATGCCTTGATCCAGCGCTTCTTCACCCAGATAAGCGCCCCAAGGAAACGCCGCGATAATCACGTCCGTTTTGTAACCAGCCGGCGGGTTGACGCCCATGCCGACATCACCGACGAACACCAGCGGGCGAATGTACGCGCTGACCAGGTTGTTCTTGCGCAGCGTGGCGCGACAGGCTTCCATCAGCTCATCGACGCTTTGCGAAACCGGCATACGGTAGATTTTCGCCGAATCGTGCAGGCGCTGCATATGCTCGCGATGACGGAATACCACCGGCCCCAAGTGCGAGTCATAACAGCGTACGCCTTCAAACACCGACGTGCCGTAATGCAACGCGTGCGACATCACGTGCACTTTGGCCTCGGCCCAAGGAACCATCTCACCATTGAACCAAATGTAATCGGCTTTCTTAGTCATTGTTATTTATCCTTCTCGACGCCTCAGGCGCGTATTTGTTGTGATGTTGGCTGCTGGATCTCGACGCAGGAGACGTCCAGCAGTTTGCTTAACTGAGATGACAACAGGGCAACCGGGCGCGGGCTGGCAACGGTCAATTCGATATTGATGCTGTCGGCGTTGGCCGGGGAAACCATATTCATAGCACAAACCTGAAAGCCGCGATGACGCACGACCCGCAATACGCGTTCTAACATTTCGGGGCGAAAACGCGCCTGGATCGAGAGTTGATGCTGCATCATGATATTTCCTCCAACATGGTTTCGTTGCCGGCGCCCGGCGGCACCAGCGGCCAGACGTTTTCGAGTTCGTCGATAGAGACCTGCAGCAAATAAGGGCCTTCGGTGTTGAACAGCGCCTCGAGCGCGCCCTCCACCTGATCCTTGCGGCTGATGCGCTGGCCGGGAATGCCGAAGGCGGCGGCCAGCATCAGGAAGTCGGGGTTATCGGACAGGTTGGTTTCGCTGTAGCGGCCGTCGAAGAACAGCTGCTGCCATTGGCGCACCATTCCGAGGCGCTGGTTGTCCAGCAGCACGATCTTCAGCGGCAGCTGTTTGCGCTTGATGGTGCCCAGCTCCTGCACGTTCATCATGAAGGAGCCATCGCCCGAGACGCAGATCACCGTATCTTGCGGGCGCGCGATCTGGGCCCCTACCGCCGCCGGCACGCCGAACCCCATGGTGCCGAGGCCGCTGGAGGTGATGAAATTCTCCGGGCGTTCGAACGTCATGTGTTGCGCGCTCCACATCTGGTGCTGACCCACGTCGGTGGTCACCACGCTGTTGGCCGGCTTGCGGGCGGACAGCTGGCGCAAGAACAGCGGCGCGTAGATCGGCTGGCCGGGGTGATCGTAGCGACAGGCGTGCTCGGCTTTCAGCGCCGTCACCTGCTGCTGCCAGGCGGCGATATTCAGCGGGCGCTGCAACGCCGGCAGCAACGTTTTCAAATCGCCCTGCAGGGCGACATGCGCCTGGCGCAGCTTGCTCATTTCCGCCGGGTCGATATCCATGTGGATCACTTTGGCGTGCGGTGCGAAGGCGTTCAGTTTGCCGGTCACGCGGTCATCGAAACGCGCACCGACGGCAATCAGCAGATCGCACGCCTGCACCGCCAGGTTGGCAGCCTTGGTGCCGTGCATGCCCAACATACCGAGGTACAGCGGATCTTGCGCATCCGGCGCGCCCAGTCCCTTCAGAGTGGCGACGTTCGGCATACGGGTCACGGCGATAAATTCACGCAGCGCCGGCACCGCCTGCGCCATGCCCACGCCGCCGCCGACGTACAGCATCGGTTTGTGCGCCTGCGCCAGCAACTCGGCCGCTTCTGCCAACGCCGTCGCCGGGAACGTCGGCGCTTCGTCGACCGGCATCAGATGCGGGTGCAAGTCGCCCTGCGCCAGCTGGATGTCTTTCGGGATATCTATCAGCACCGGGCCGGGACGGCCGCCCGCGGCGATGGCAAAGGCTTCTGCCATGATGCCCGGCAAGGCGTCCAGCGACTCCACCAGGAAGCTGTGCTTGGTGCATGCCAGAGACAGGCCGAGAACATCGATCTCCTGAAAGGCATCGGTGCCAATCAGCGCGGAACCCACCTGACCGGTGATGGCGACAACGGGAACGGAATCGAGCAGCGCATCAGCCAGGCCAGTGATCAGGTTGGTAGCGCCAGGGCCGGAAGTGGCGATGCAAACGCCGACTTTGCCGGTGGCGCGGGCGTAGCCGATGGCGGCCATCGCGGCGCCCTGCTCATGGCGGCACAGCAGGTGTTCCACTCCGCCGTCGTACAGCGCATCGTACACCGGCATGATTGCCCCGCCCGGATAGCCGAATACGGTATCCACACCCTGCGCACGCAACGCTTGAACTACCCACTGAGCGCCATTCATAGTTATTTCCCCGCCTTACTTCGACAACCGCAGGATTTTGTTCTGTTTTTCATGCTCTGCCCCTTGCTCCACTTTTCTCTTGCCAATAAAAAACCCCCGGACCTGACGGTGCGGGGGTTCTCTTGCGATTCCGGCTTGTTTGCTAAGCCTTTCTTCGTCCAAGTGCAGCCCCGCACGGTGGGATAATAATCACCACCACGCTAATCACGACTAGGCTAATCACTTGGGCAAAGGCTTTCATAATGGGTTTGTTCACTGTGCTCATTCAGAACTAATGCTTACAGAGGTACCATAGTCGCGCGCGGCATGACAACACTTTTTTTGCGTTATTATTCGGCGCAATCTGGTCATACCTCACGCGAATCGCCCGGATTTCACACGTTGGCGCGCATGTCCGGATTTTTCACCGCGTCGGTGATCGCCTTGCCGCGCGTATCCTTGCCGAAGAACACCAACAGGGCGATCGCCACCGCCACCGTACCGGCAACCATCGCCATCGCCAAGCCGTAATTATGCCCATGTTGCTCGGCGATGGTGGCTTGCAGCGTAGCGTTGACCGAGGCGATCAGGTTACCCAGTTGGTACACGAACCCCGGCAGCACCGCGCGGGTGTTGGCCGGCACCAGTTCGGTCAGGTAGGTCGGTATCACGCCCCAGGCGCCCTGCACCATGAATTGCATCAGGAAAGCGCCGATTCCCAGCATCAGTGAGCCGCTGGAAAACGCCCACAGCGGGATCACCGGCAACGCCAGCAGCGCGGCGATGATAATCGCTTTTCTACGGCCGATCTTTTCCGACAACGAACCGAAGAACACGCCGCCGATAATTGACGCGATATTGTAGCTAATGGCGATAATACTGACGGTTTTTGGATCGAAACCGTGCTGAACTTTCAAAAATACCGGATACAGATCCTGTGTGCCGTGGGAGAAGAAATTGAACGCCGCCATCAACAGCACCAGATAGCAGCACAGCTTCCAGTGGCTCTTCAATACCGGCAGCAAGGCGGTGCTTTCTTTGCGTTCACGCGCCGCCAGCCACACCGGCGACTCCTGCACGCAATAATAAATAAACGGCAGCAGCAGGATCGGCGCCGCGCCGATAACGAACATTCCGCGCCAGCCGACCGTTTCGAACAGCAGGCCGTACACCACCGCCGCCAGCAGATAACCAAACGGATAGCCGGCCTGGAAAATGCCCGACATCAGGCCGCGTGAGCGGTCCGGTATGGTTTCCATCGCCAACGACGACGCCACGCCCCAGATGCCGCCCATCGCAACGCCGTACAACACCCGCAACAGCAAGAAGACCGTCAGCGAGGGCGCAGCGGCGGAGAGCAGCTCAAACACCGAGAAGAAGACAATGTTCAACATCAGGATCGGCTTGCGGCCATATTTTTCCGCCGCGCGCCCGAAGATCAGCGCGCCGATCGGCCGCACCGCCAGCGTGAGCAGAATCGCCAGCGTGACCTGTTCCAGACCGACGTGAAAAGATTGCGCGATGTCGCTAAGTAAGAATACCAACACGAAAAAATCGAAAGCGTCGAGCGTCCAGCTTGAAAAGCTGGCGATTGCCGCGTTGCGTTGCAGCGGGGTCCAACCAAACATAGTGTTATCCCTACCGTAGAGTACGAAGTCAGGAGGTTTAGCGGCTGCCGGGCAGAATGCGGCGGCGGTCGGGGTTTGTTAAAGAAGTGATTTTTCTTTTAATCAATTGTTAAATACACCCGTTAACCCTATGGTTGCAATGCGTATGGGCCGCTAATATGTTGCAGCCTTCAGCGAATTGTTAATGGGTATTGCCGCTGGTTGCGAGGCGGCTCGCACAATCTCATTTACTGAGATGAAAATCTGCGATTAGGCTGCGAAATTCATGGAAAAATCACCAATAATGTCGCGCAATGCCAGGATGAATCACGCATCATGTCGCCCTCAGCAAGGAGAGCGACATGTCACTGGCGGTAATCTATAGCCGCGCCATCATCGGCGTTCAGGCCCCTTCCGTGACGGTGGAGGTGCATATCAGCAATGGCCTGCCCGGCCTGACGCTGGTCGGCCTGCCGGAAACCACGGTAAAAGAGGCGCGCGATCGGGTGCGCAGCGCCCTGATCAACAACGGTTTCACCTTTCCCGCCCGGCGCATCACCGTTAATTTGGCCCCCGCCGATCTGCCGAAGGAGGGCGGACGTTACGATCTGCCGATAGCGCTGGCGATCCTCGCCGCCTCCGAGCAATTACCCCTCGCACCGTTGGCGCGCTACGAGTTTCTTGGCGAGCTCGCGCTGTCCGGCTCACTGCGCGCGGTCAGGGGCGCGATCCCGGCGGCGCTGGCGGCGGCTGATGCCGGGCGGCAACTGATCCTCTCGACGGACAACGCCGCCGAAGTCGGCCTGATCGCGCAGTCGCACTCCCATACCGCCCAGCACCTGTTGGAAGTCTGCGCTTTTCTGCTCGGCCAGGGCGAACTGCCGGTGGCGGCCACGCCTCCCGCTGCGGACACCGCCTGCGACAGCGCCGATCTGCGCGACATCATCGGCCAGGAGCAGGCCAAGCGGGCACTGGAGATCGCCGCCGCCGGCGGGCATAACCTATTGCTGATTGGGCCGCCCGGCACCGGTAAAACCATGCTGGCCAGCCGCCTAACGGGCCTACTGCCACCGCTCACGGAGCATGAGGCACTGGAAAGCCTGGCGGTCGCCAGCTTGCAGCACCACATTCCCGCTGCCCTTCCATGGCGCCAGAGGCCGTTTCGCGCACCGCACCACAGCGCCTCGATGGCGGCATTGGTCGGCGGCGGCTCACTGCCGCGACCGGGTGAGATCTCGATGGCGCATAACGGCGTGCTGTTTCTGGATGAACTGCCGGAATTCGAGCGTAAGGTACTGGATGCGCTGCGTGAGCCATTGGAATCCGGTGAGATCGTGATTTCACGCGCCAACGCCAAGGTCTGTTTCCCCGCCAGAGTACAGCTGATCGCGGCAATGAACCCCAGCCCGACAGGGCATTATCAGGGGTTGCACAATCGCGCCTCACCGCAGCAGGTGCTGCGCTATTTGGCCCGGCTGTCAGGGCCTTTTCTCGACCGTTTCGATCTGTCTATCGAAGTACCGCTGCTGCCACCGGGTACACTCAGTCATCGGAAAACGCATGGAGAAAGCAGCGAACAAGTGCGGAAAAGGGTACTACAGGCACGCGCCAGGCAGCTCGAACGCGCCGGTAAAGTCAACGCGCTGTTGAGCAACCGCGAAGTGGAACGAGATTGCGTTCTGCAGGCGGCAGACGCCGAGTTTTTGGAAGCGACATTAAACGCGCTGGGCTTATCGGTTCGCGCCTGGCAGCGCATCTTGAAAGTTGCGCGCACGCTGGCGGATTTGGCGGGAGATGCTGAGCTCGACAGGCGCCACCTCAGCGAAGCGCTGGGCTATCGCAGTATGGACCGGTTGCTGTTACAACTGCATCGTAGTCTGGAATGAAAATGGGGCCCACAGGCCCCATCGTCTTTAGTCTTCGCTGTCGCTGTAATCTTCTACAGCGTCAGCCTGCGGTTTACCGCCGGACAGAGTATGGAATTTCTTCGGGCGACGTGTGCGCGCCAGATATTTGGCCCATACTTTTTCCTGCTCGGTAGCCGCTTCGCGCTCACCGCGGCACACTGCGACGAACAGTTGTTCTTCTTCAGTGGCTGGTTGGCGTTTGCCCGAGTCCAGCTCGTTAAACGCGTAGCCGAAGCGCTCTAGCAATTGCGCCTCTTTAATGGTGAAATCGCCGTGACGGGAGAACCCGCGAGGGTAATGTTTATTATCAAAAAAACGATTGGTCGTGGTGAAGCTATCCGCCATCTGACACGCTCCTAATTCTCTTATGGCCGTGCTGTTTATGGCGCGGAGTATTAGATAGGCTTGACAGCGTGTAAAACAAAACATTTAAATCTTAACGACAAATTTTTTTGGAGATAGGTGTGGATACCGAATTACTGAAAACCTTTTTGGAGGTCAGTAGAACGCGTCACTTTGGCAGAGCCGCAGAATCTTTGTACTTAACGCAATCCGCGGTCAGTTTCCGCATCCGTCAGTTAGAAAACCAGTTGGGCGCCAATTTATTTACCCGTCATCGCAATAATATCCGCCTGACGCCTGCCGGCGAGCGGCTTTTGCCCTATGCCGAGAGCCTGATGAACACCTGGCAGTTGGCGAAGAAGGAGGTCGTGCGTTCGCTGCAACACACCGAGTTGTCGATCGGCGCGACCGCTTCGCTGTGGGAGGCCTATCTGACCCCCTGGTTGCAAGCGCTCTATCAACAACGCGAGGCGCTGCAGCTAGAAGCCAGGGTGGCATTAAGGCACTCTTTGGTAAAACAACTGCATGAAAGGCAGCTCGATTTACTGATCACCACTGAACCGCCGAAGATGGATGAGTTGGCCAGCCAGCAGCTGAGCAATTTCTCATTACGCCTGTTCTCATCCGCTTATCGTGACAAACAGGCCCCAATGCCCTACATCAAACTGGAATGGGGAGCCGACTTCCACCAACAGGAAAACCGCATGTTGGAAGGTGATAACGTGCCGGTGCTTACCACCACCTCTGCTCACCTGACGCGTCAGCTGTTGGAAACCACGGGCGGATGCGCTTTCCTGCCCAGCCAGTGGGAAAAAGAGTATCCACAGCTGGTGGCCGCCGCCGAGATCCCGCCGATTATCCGCCCGCTGTATGCCGTCTGGTTGCAAAATAGCGATCAACAGCCTTTGATTCGGCAATTACTTAAAATACCTTTAAATACCGCAGCCTAAAGCGTTATGGCGGCCTTAAACGCCGTCATCGTGGTCATGACTGTCTATCACGCAAAAACGCGCTCATCGCCTTCTGAGAGAAGATAATGCAAAACGACATAAGGATCAGGAGGCCGGCAGGGCAGAGTTCGGAGGAACATGAAGCAACCAGGATCGGGCAAACATCGCACATGGCGCCCATGTGATCTATTCCAAAACGGTAAAGAAGAGAAATAATAAGCAAAAAAAAACCCTCTGCTTTCGCAAAGGGTTCTTAATATGGCAGGGGCGGAGAGACTCGAACTCGCGACACCCGGTTTTGGAGACCGGTGCTCTACCAACTGAGCTACGCCCCTAAATCTCGCTTAACATTATGCCTGCTGATAAAGCAGGCATAATTAAATAAGTGGCGGAACGGACGGGGCTCGAACCCGCGACCCCCTGCGTGACAGGCAGGTATTCTAACCAACTGAACTACCGCTCCACCGATTCTTTTACGTCGCATCTCTCGATGCCGGCAAATTCGCGCTCTGCGATTTGCGCATTACCAGTCGTCACACTGATAACGTTTATTT
>NZ_JBQZFT010000017.1:0-39022 GCF_052692115.1 Serratia sp. TSA_105.2 | reverse complement strand
TCTTACACAGCGACAGGATCGTTCAAGTGATCCTTAACTGATCGGCATTACGCCTTGCGGGCGCCCTTGAGGTATTTGATGCTAAGACGTTAGTGCGTCACGTGACCGTGGCTGCGGTGCTTGGTCACGAAGCCCAGCAGCAGACACATCACGAACACCGCCAGGTACAGGCCGTTGGCGGTGGTCAGCGCCGCATGCGCGCCGCCTTTCGCCACGATCGGGCCGGTGACCACGAAGGTCAGCATGGTGCCGATGGTGCCGCAGGTCAGGATAAAGTTGACCAGCTTCGGTGAGGAGACCTTGGTCTGCAGCGAGCCGAGGGTGATCAGCGTGGTGTAGATGGCGCTGGAAACGAAGCCCAGGGCCATGATGTAGTAGCCCAGGTGCTCCGGGTTGTCGGTGCTGACGAACAGGTACATCGCGCCGGTAGCCAGTGCGGCCAGCACGGTCACGATGCGCTGCAGATCGAAGAAGCGCAGGATGAAGCTGAACACCCACATGCCGACCATGTAAGAGGTCCAGAAGTCGCTCACCAGCTTACCGGCCTGGCCGATGTCCATGTTGAACGACTTGGTGGCGTACTCAGGCACCCACTGAATGAAGCCCAACTGGCCGAGGATGTAGCACAGCGCGGCGATCGACAGGAACAACACGCCGATGCCCCATTTTTCTTTCTCGACTGGCTGACCGGCGTCGGCGCCTTTCTTGCCCAGCACCGGGAATTCGGAGCACAGGGTCAGCACGAAGATCCCCACGTACAGCAGGCCGATGCAGGCATAAACCCAGTACCAGCCGATGTGGCGGGCCAGCAGCATCGCGGCGACGATCGGGAAGATCATCCCGGCCATGCTGAAGAAGGAGTCGGTGAACAACAGGCGTGAACCGCGCTGGCGGCCGGCATACATGTGGGTGATCAGGAAGGTGCCGATCGACATGGTGATACCGCTAACCACGCCGAGGATAAACATGCACAGCGAGAACATGGTCAGGCTCTTGCCGAGCATCAGCCCTGCGACCGCCAGCACCATCAGGACAAAGCCGAAGATCAGCTGACGCTTCAACGGGATGATTTCCATCAGCCAGGCATTGAGGAAGATCGAAATCAAAATACCGGCGTTGAGGAAAGTAAAGGTGTTACTCATGCTGGAAACCGGCAGGTTAAAGTACTCTGCAATGTTTCCCATCACCATCCCTGTGACGATCACTAAAGCACCGGTCAGCGCGTACGAAAAGAAGCTGATCCAGGTAAGCCGTATGCGGTTACTGTCATTCATTGTATAGGCCTGAATATGTCTGTTAGAGGTTTTAAAGCTGGCATAAGGCCGCTGGCTTTTCCTGGCAAATGCAGAAAAAAGTCCCGATCAGGCCACCAGGGGGCGGATCCTAGCACAGACAACGGGATTTTTTGTGATGGCTGTCGATTTTTTGATGTAACCCATGAAGGGGGGATGCGCATTATTGTGATCTATTTGCGTACCGTCACAATGGAATCACGGTTGACGATCGTCGGCTCAAACCGGTGCGCCGGGGTGGCGGGGTCGATCAGCCTGCGCGCCGCGTATTGGGCCATCTCGCTGATGGGAAAGTGGACGCTGCTCAACGCCGGGCGCACGAAAGGCGCGCGTTCGCCGCTGTCGTAGCAGATCAAGGAGATATCCTGCGGTACCCGCAGGCGGTGCTCGTTGATCGCCAGCAGGGCGCCGATCGCCATCTCTTCGTTGCAGCAGTAGATGGCGCTGGGCCGCGCGGCTTGCTGCAGCAGTCGATCGGCGCAGCGGTAACCGCTTTCCAGATCGTAGACGCCCTCCAGGCAGGCCACCGGTTCGATATTCGCCGCCTGCATCGCCTCTTCAAATCCCTGCAGCCGCAGGCGACTCGACGGGCGCTCATGCGGGCCGCTGATGCAGGCGATGCGCCGGTGCCCGGCATCGAGCAGCTGCTGCGTCGCCATGCGGCTGGCGAGCGGGTGATCGAAGGTGACGCAGCGGGCTTCCAGGCCCGGTACCAGACGATCGAGCAACACGAAATCACGTTGTTCCGCCGCCAATTGGCGCAGCCGATCGTCGCTGAGAAAACGCACGTGCAGGATCACGCCGTCGCAGCGCAGACTGAACAGCCGCTGCACCGCCTGCCATTCGTTTTCGGCGCTGTTGCGGCCCTGGGTCACCAGCAGCTGTTTGCCGTGGGATTCGGCCTCGGTCTGCACAAAGTCCATCAGCGCGCCGAAGAAGCCGCCGCGGTACGACGTGGTGACCAGCCCGAGGGTATTGCTGTGGCTGGAGGCGAGCGCGCGGGCCGCCGGGTTGGGGGTATAACCGAGCTGGGCGACGGCGCGTTCAACCTTCTCGCGGGTCGGTGCCTTGACGTTGCTGTCGCCGTTCACCACGCGCGATACGGTGGCGCGCGAAACGCCCGCCAGCGCCGCGACATCTTCCAGTGTCACCATCGTCCCACTCCTGAATTACGGCTAAAAAAATGGGTTCGGCGCGCCGAACCCCTGTCTGGCTGCGTATAGCCGCTTACCTGAACTGCGGCAAATACGGCGCGTTTATCGTCAACACCTCGTCCAGCAGCGGCTGCGCCAGGTTGGCGTTGCCCACTAACGGGTTGGCGATCAGCGCCAGCAACCCGCTGCGGCGATCGCCGTGCACCGCCGCCTCGATGGTCAGACGTTCGTAGGCTTTCACCTGCTGCGTCAGGGCCTGCATCGGCTCCGGCAGCGGGCCGAAGGTCAGCGGGTGCGCGCCCTGGGCATCGACGATACAGTTGATTTCTATCACAGCATCGTCCGGCAGGCCATGGATTGCGCCGCGGTTTGCGGTGTTGACCACTAATTGCGTGCCGAGATTATTATGGATAGCACGAATCAGCTCCAGCGCAACTTCGGAATAGAAAGAACCGCCGCGGAAGCTGAGCTGCTCCGGTTTCGTGTTTAGCTGCGGATCGGCATACAGCTCGAACAGCTCTTTCTCCACCTGCATCACCTGCTCGGCGCGGGTGCCGCGCTCGCCGGCGGCGGCCATCTCTTCCGCCAGCATCTCGCGGGTCTGGTAAAAATAGCGGTGGTACGGGCAGGGGATCGCGCCGAGCGCGCGCAGGAAGTCCGGCTGCCAGGGCTCTTCCTTGATGTTGTTCATGGTCAGCGCCGCACCGTCGCACAGCATGTCGATCACCTTGGCGGTGACGTCGCGCCCCAGGTGCGTGACCTGATGCACCCAGACCATGTGGTTCAGGCCGGCGAACTGCAGCTGTACGTCGGCGTAAGGTGCCTGCAGCATGTTGGCGATCATGTGATGCATGCTGATCGGCACGTTGCACAGGCCGATGATCTTCGCTTTGGTAAAGCGAGACACCGCCTCGGTGACGATGCCGGCTGGGTTGGTGAAGTTGATGATCCAGGCGTCCGGCGCCAGCTTCTCCACTCGGCGAGCGATATCCAGCATCACCGGGATGGTGCGCAGCGCCTTGGCGAAGCCGCCGACGCCGGTGGTTTCCTGGCCGAGCAGCTGGTATTTCAGGCCCAGCCGTTCATCGGCGGCGCGCGCCGGCAGTTGCCCGACGCGGAACTGGGTCAGCACGAAAGCGGCGCCGCGAATGGCGTCGTCCAGCGCGAAATGCACGCTGACCTTCACCTGCTCCAGCCCGTGGCGCGCCAGCATGCGGCGGGTCAGGGCGGCGATGGTTTCCACTTTTTGCCGGCCCGGTTCGACGTCCACCAGCGCCAGTTCGGTGACCGGCAGCTCCTCGATGCGTTGGATCAGTCCATCAACTAGTTCGGGGGTGTAGCTGCTGCCGCCGCCGATCACGGCGATTTTAAGCGTGCTCATGGGCGGCCCTCCGTCTGCGACTGACGGCGATAGAGCTCGATCATGTCGTCGGCCAGATCCTGGATCACCATGGCGTTCATCAGATGATCCTGCGCATGCACGGTGATCAGGTTGATCGCCAGCTTGCCGCAGCCTTCGTCCAGGCCGATCAGCTCGGTCTGGATCAGGTGTGCTTTCTTCACCCATTCTTTGGATTCGGCCATGTGCTTGGCCGCGGCGGCGAAGTCGCCGGCGCGCGCTTGTCGCAACGCCATCAGCGCATTGCTGCGCGCGCTGCCGGAGAACACCAGCAGTTCCATGATGGTGCTTTCAAACTCGGGGCTGACTTCAGTCATCAATTCACTCACGTCATTTCTCCAGGGGTTGCGCGGCGACGCCGCCGTGGGATGCCTCAGTATCCGTTCTTTTTATAATGAGAGCGCTCTCATTCATATAGAGTAACGGCAATATGTGCGCAAACTGGGAGGAAGATCGCAAAAACTGACCCAGGGCAGCGCGGGGCAAAAAATGCGTGATGCGGTTGGCAAAAAAGCCTTCTGCGCCCATACTTTCCGCAGCAAAATTCAGGGCCGCCTAGGATATGTCCCGTAATTGGGTAAATATAGGTAAATGGCTGGTACTTGCCGATACAGCTCTTTAGAATCAAAGCGCTTTTCCGTTGTTTGTCTCTCAGAGAAAGGACCCGTTAATGTTCAAACGTACTTTAGTGACCTTCGTCGCGCTGTGTTCCCTGTCCGCAGTGGCGCCAGCCGCACTCGCCGCCGGTGAGACCCACGTCATGCTGACGACCTCGGCGGGGAATATCGAGTTGGCGCTCGACAGCCAGAAGGCACCGGTTTCCACCCAGAACTTCGTCGATTACGTGAACAGCGGGTACTACAACAACACCATTTTCCACCGCGTTATCCCGGGCTTTATGATCCAGGGCGGCGGTTTCACCGCTGACATGCAGCAGAAATCCACCAAGGCGCCGATCAAGAACGAAGCCGACAACGGCTTGCGCAACCTGCGCGGCACCATTTCGATGGCGCGCACCGCCGACAAGGACAGCGCCACCAGCCAGTTCTTCCTGAACGTGGCGGATAACGCCTTCCTGGATCACGGCCAGCGTGACTTCGGCTACGCGGTGTTCGGCAAAGTGGTGAAAGGCATGGACGTGGTGGACAAAATTGCCCAGGTGCCAACCGGCAACGTCGGCCCTTATCAGAATGTACCAACCAAACCGGTGGTGATTCTGTCGGCCAAGGTGTTGCCGTAAGTTTTTTGGCCGATCCCGTTGGGGTCGGCCGCTCCTTCCTCCCGAAGCCTTGCCTTCATCACTGTTTTCTCCCGTGGCCCATGCTCTAATCGGCAGACAATAATCAGACCGGAAATCCGGCGTTCGCCCTTTGTTGTCTCTGGATGAGTTGCTGCCATGTATGAATTTAACCAGGTGCTGTTGCTGTTGCAGCAGATGTGCGTCTATCTCGTTATCGCCTATCTGCTGAGTAAAACCCCGCTGTTCATCCCGCTGATGCAGGTGACTATCCGCCTGCCGCACAAGCTGCTGTGCTACGTGATCTTCTCGGTGTTCTGCATCATGGGCACCTATTTCGGGCTGCACATTCAGGATTCGATCGCCAACACCCGCGCGATAGGCGCTGTCCTGGGCGGGTTGCTGGGCGGGCCGTCGGTGGGCTTTCTGGTCGGGCTGACCGGCGGCCTGCATCGGTATACGCTCGGCGGCATGACCGACGTAGCCTGCGCGATCTCCACGGTGTCGGAAGGCCTGGTCGGCGGCATCGTACACAGCATCGCCATGCGCCGCGGGCGTATCGAGCTGCTGTTCAATCCGCTGTTCGTCGGCGGCGTGGCGTTGGTGGCGGAAGTGCTGCAGATGGCGATCATCCTGGCGGTGGCGCGCCCCTACGATGAAGCGTTGCAGCTGGTGGAGCACATCGCGCTGCCGATGATGATCGCCAATACCGTCGGCGCGGCGATGTTCATGCAAATCCTGCTGGATAGGCGCGCGATGTTCGAAAAATACACCAGCGCCTTCTCTTCCAAGGCGCTGAAGATCGCCGAGCGCACCGAGGGCATCCTGCGGCAGGGCTTCGATCAGGAGAACAGCATGAAGGTCGCCCGGGTGATCTATCAGGAGCTGGGCATCGGCGCGGTGGCGATCACCGATCGTGACAAGCTGCTGGCGTTTATCGGCATCGGCGACGATCACCACCTGCCGGGCACGCCGATCGCCTCGGTGCATTCGCATCGCGCCATCGACAACAACGAGGTGGTGTACGCCGACGGCAATCAGCTCTCTTACTGCTGCTCGATCAATCCGGCCTGCAAGCTGGGATCGACGCTGGTGATCCCGCTGCGCGGCGAAAACCAGCGGGTGATCGGCACCATCAAACTGTACGAACCGAAAAGCCAGCTGTTCAGCACCATCAACCGTACGCTGGGCGAAGGCATCGCCAGCCTGCTGTCGGCGCAGATCATGGCCGGACAGTACGAGCGCCACAAGCAGCTGCTGGCGCAGTCAGAGATCAAGCTGCTGCATGCGCAGGTCAATCCGCATTTCCTGTTCAATGCCTTGAACACCCTGGTGGCGGTGATCCGCCGCGATGGCGAGCGCGCCTGCGATCTGGTGCAGTCCCTCTCGACCTTCTTTCGTAAAAACCTCAAACGCTCGGATGACGAAGTCAGCCTGGCGGACGAGATTGAACACGTGAACGCCTACCTGCAGATCGAGAAAGCGCGCTTCGCCGATCGGCTGGAGATCGCGGTATCGCTGCCGGAGGCGCTGTTGGCGGTGCGGCTGCCGGCGTTCTCGCTGCAGCCGATCGTCGAAAACGCCATCAAGCATGGCACCTCGCATCTGTTGGGCGTGGGCCGTATCGAGATTGGCGCCTGCTGCGAAGGCGAGCATCTGCTGCTGCAGGTGACGGACAACGCCGGGCTGTTCCAGCCGAAACCGAACTGCAGCGGGCTGGGGATGAATCTGGTGGATAAACGCATTCGCGTGCGCTACGGCGAAGGCTATGGCGTGCAGGTGGATTGCCGGCCGGACGCCTACACCCGCATTACGCTCAATGTCCCCATGGAGAGGGCCGCCTGATGTTAAACGCACTGATTGTTGACGATGAACCTTCCGCGCGCGACAACCTGCGCCACCTGCTGGAAGCTGAAGCGGGGATCGCGATTATCGGCGAGTGCGCCAACGCCATTGAAGCCATCAGCCAGATCCACCGGCTGCAGCCGGACGTGGTGTTTCTCGATATCCAGATGCCGCGCATCAGCGGGCTGGAAATGGTCGGCATGCTGGATCCCAACCGCATGCCGCACATCGTGTTTCTGACCGCCTACGACGAATACGCCGTGCAGGCGTTCGAGGAGCACGCCTTCGACTATCTGCTGAAGCCGGCGGAGCCGAAGCGGCTGAGCAAGACGCTGCAACGCCTGCGGCAGCGCAGTGCGCCGCAGGACGTGACGGCGCTGGAAGAAAGCGCCGGTTACCTGAAATACATTCCCTGCACCGGCCACAGCCGCATCTATCTGCTGCGGTTCGACGAAGTGCTGGCGATCCGTTCCAAGCTGAGCGGGGTCTTCGTGGTGCGCAGCGACGGCATGGAGTGTTTCACCGAGCTGACGCTGCGCACGCTGGAAAGCCGTACCCCGCTGGTGCGCTGCCATCGGCAGTATCTGGTCAACCTGGAGCAGGTGCGCGAGATCCGCTTCGAAGAGGGCGGCGCGGCGGAGATGATCATGTCGGCCGGCGATCCGGTGCCGGTCAGCCGGCGCTATTTGAAGACGCTGAAGGAGCAACTGGGGCTGCGGGGGTGACGCAGGTCTTAGGGGGATTCTGAAAAGACAGGCATCATGGGCGTCCCGACGGCGCCCTTTTTGTTTGTCCTTGACGGGGTTACGCGGCGCTTATAGCTTTATTGCATCCACAGGCGCGTTTCGCGCCGCGTCAGCGTCAAAGGAACAGAAAATGAGTGAACCACGGATTATCGCCAAGGCGATGAAAGACGGAAAACCGGAGCAGGATCTGGTGATTTTGCCGGCGTTGGCCAACCGCCACGGGCTGATCACCGGGGCAACCGGCACCGGCAAGACGGTGACGCTGCAGAAAATGGCTGAACAGTTCTCGCGCATCGGCGTACCGGTGTTCCTGTCGGACGTGAAGGGCGATCTGTCCGGCATCGGCGCCGAGGGCGCGCCTTCCGAGAAACTGCAGGCGCGCCTGGCGGCGATCGGCGTCACCGACTGGCAGCCGCAGGCCTGCACCATTATCCCGTGGGATATTTACGGCGAAAAGGGCCATCCGATCCGCGCCACGATTTCCGATCTCGGGCCGCTGCTGCTGGGGCGCCTGTTGGATCTGAACGAGGTGCAAAGCGGCGTGCTGCAGCTGGTGTTCAAGATCGCCGATGACAACGCGCTGCTGTTGCTGGACATGAAGGACCTGCGCGCCATGGTGCAGTTCGTCGGCGACAACGCCAAACAATTCCAGACCCAGTACGGCAATATCTCTGCCGCGTCGATCGGCGCCATCCAGCGCGGGTTGCTGACGCTGGAAGAGCAGGGCGCCAACCAGTTCTTCGGCGAGCCGATGCTGGACATCAACGATCTGATGAAAACCGACGCCAACGGTCACGGCGTGATCAACCTGCTGGCGGCGGATAAGCTGATCAATCAGCCGAAGCTGTATTCGGTGTTCCTGCTGTGGCTGCTGGCCGAGCTGTTTGAGCACCTGCCGGAAGTGGGCGACCCTGAACAGCCGAAGCTGGTGTTCTTCTTCGATGAGGCGCACTTGCTGTTCAACGATGCGCCGGCGGCGCTGTTGACCAAGATCGAACAGGTGGTGCGCCTGATCCGTTCCAAAGGCGTCGGCATTTACTTCGTCACCCAGAACCCGCTGGACATCCCGGACAGCGTACTCGGCCAACTGGGCAATCGCGTACAGCATGCGCTGCGCGCCTTTACCCCGCGCGATCAGAAGGCGGTGAAGACGGCGGCGCAAACCCTGCGCGCCAATCCGGCCTTCGATGCTGAAACGGCGATCACCGAGCTGGGCGTGGGCGAAGCGCTGGTGTCATTCCTCGATGAGAAGGGCCGGCCGAACGTGGTGGAGCGGGCGATGGTGATCGCGCCGGAATCCAAAATGGGCATGCTCGGTGCGGAAGGGCTGAACAGCGCGATCAACAAGTCGCCGCTGTATGGCCGCTATGAGGATATGATCGACCGCGAGTCCGCCTACGAGAAGCTGTCGTCGGGGGGCTTTGCCACCCTCGGCACCCCGCAGCAGGGGCAGCAACCGCAGGCGCAACAGCAACAGCAACAACAGCAGGCGGGCGGCGGCCTGATGGACGGCTTGAACGAGTTGCTGTTCGGTTCCACCGGCCCGCGCGGCGGCAAGCGCGACGGCATCGTCCAGACCGCTGCCAAGAGCATGGCGCGCGATCTCGGCCGCCAGATCCTGCGCGGCGTGCTGGGTTCGATCACCGGCGGCCGTAAAAAGTAAGCGGAAATTATCGTCGGCAGCGGCGGGTTAAATCAGTACACTGTGGCGGCATTTTTCTCTGCCGGACCTAATATGCTGCTGCTGATCGATAACTACGACTCCTTTACCTATAACCTTTACCAGTACTTCTGCGAATTGGGCGCCGAAGTGCTGGTGAAGCGCAACGATGAGCTGCAGCTGGCCGATATCGAGCGGCTGGCGCCGCAGCATCTGGTGATTTCCCCTGGCCCCTGCACCCCGAACGAAGCGGGCATCTCGCTGGCCGCCATTCGTCATTTCGCCGGCAAACTGCCGATCCTCGGCGTGTGCCTGGGGCACCAGGCGCTGGGGCAGGCATTCGGCGCCGAGGTGGTGCGCGCCCGCGCGGTGATGCACGGCAAAACCTCGGCGATTCGTCACCTGGGCGTCGGCGTGTTTCATGGCCTGAGCGATCCGCTGACCGTGACCCGCTATCACTCGCTGGTGCTGAAAGCCGATACGCTGCCGGACTGCTTTGAAGTGACCGCCTGGAGCGAACGCGACGGCGTGTGCGACGAGATCATGGGCATCCGCCACCGCACTTTGGCGTTGGAAGGCGTGCAGTTCCATCCGGAAAGCGTGCTCAGCGAGCAGGGCCATCAACTGCTGGATAATTTCCTCAAGCGTTAACTCCGGTGCGTTTTTTTCGCCCGTCAGGCGTTTTGCATTTGCGCTTGATTGGTTTTTTATGCATATTTCGTGATTATGTTTTCAATTTGATATTACGATAGCGCTGAAAAACTTTCAGGGTGGAGCCGAAAATGACTGAAAAATCCGCAGTGAGCCGCAGCACCTTTGATCAGGTGATTCTGCCTGTTTATGCACCCGCCCAGTTTGTGCCGGTGCGCGGCCAAGGCAGCCGGGTCTGGGATCAGCAGGGAAAAGAGTACATCGATTTTTCCGGCGGCATCGCGGTGACGGCGCTGGGACACTGCCACCCGGCGCTGGTCGAGGCGCTCAAACGCCAGGGGGAAACCCTGTGGCATACCAGCAACGTCTTCACCAATGAGCCCGCGCTGCGCCTGGCAAGCAAATTGATCGACGCCACCTTCGCCGATCGGGTGTTCTTCGCCAACTCCGGCGCAGAGGCCAACGAGGCGGCGTTCAAACTGGCGCGCCATTACGCCATCACCCGCCACAGCCCGTACAAAACCAAAATCATCGCCTTCTATAACGCGTTCCACGGCCGCACGCTGTTCACCGTGTCGGTGGGCGGGCAGGCCAAATACTCCGACGGGTTCGGGCCGAAGCCGGCCGACATCGTGCACGTGCCGTTCAACGATTTGGCGGCGGTGAAGGCGGTGATGGACGATCACACCTGCGCGGTGGTGATGGAGCCGATTCAGGGTGAGGGCGGCATTACGCCGGTCGATGCCGGCTTCCTCAAAGGCGTGCGCGAGCTGTGCGACCAACATCAGGCGCTGCTGGTGTTCGACGAAGTGCAAAGCGGCATGGGGCGCAGCGGCAAACTGTTCGCCTATATGCATTATGGCGTGACGCCGGACATTCTCACCACCGCCAAGGCGCTGGGCGGCGGTTTCCCGGTCAGCGCCATGCTGACCACCGAAGAAATTGCGTCGGTGATGCAGGTGGGCACCCACGGCACCACCTACGGCGGCAACC
Source organism: Serratia sp. TSA_105.2 (assembly GCF_052692115.1). NCBI lineage: Bacteria > Pseudomonadati > Pseudomonadota > Gammaproteobacteria > Enterobacterales > Yersiniaceae > Serratia > Serratia sp. TSA_105.2. The sequence goes on along the minus strand of NZ_JBQZFT010000017.1, from coordinate 28,045 downwards.
CGCTGGCCTGCGCGGTGGCGGAGGCGGCGCTGGACGTGATCAATACGCCGGAGGTACTGAGCGGCATTGAGCAGCGTCACGCGCTGTATGTACAGGCTTTGCAGAATATCGGCGATAAATACGGTATTTTCACCGCGATTCGCGGCATGGGGCTGCTGATTGGCGCCGAGCTGACGCCGCATTATCACGGCAGTGCGCGCGACTTTCTCACCGCCGCCGCCGCGCGTGGGTTGATGATCCTCAACGCCGGGCCCAACGTGATCCGTTTCGCGCCGACGCTGGTGGTGGAACTGCAGGATATCGAGGCCGGCATGGCGCTGTTCGAGCTGGCGGTGCAGGATGTGATTAACGCCTGAAGCCCGCGCGGCATATAACGGGGCGCGGCATGCCGCGCCCTTATTGATCGCGCAGTTTGCGCTTGAGCCAAATGCCGTGGTGCGGGCGCTGGCGCCAGGCCAGCGACGAAATGGTGTGCATCACGCTCAGGTGCGACAAAATGCGCCGCAGATGGCGCTCCATCTCGGTAACGGGCATGTCCGGATGCAGATCCGGCGGCTGCATGATGCCGCTGTTGCCGCTGCTCGGGCCGTCGTATTCCAACCGCTGCTGGCAGCTTTGCAGCGCGATTTCACAGGTTTGCAGATACGCTTCCGCCAGTTTCGGCGTCAGCATGTAGTGCTCGCGTGCCAGAATGGTCATGGCGTTCAGGTGTTCGACGATGAACTGGCTGTGAGTGACCCACAGCCGCATGTCCGCCAGATAGTTTGACGCGAACCCCGGCTCTTGCATCGCCTGATTGAGCGAGGTGAACAGCGCGTTGTGTGCCTGGTTGACCTGCATGCGGGTATAGGCCAACGCGGTGGCGTCCGGTTCCGGTTGCTTCAGCATCAGCCGCAGCGCGGCTTGATCGTTCTCCAGCGCCTGATGGGCATTCTTGCGCAGCAGCCCGCTTTGCCACTGCGGCCACAGCCAAATGGTGCCGCCGAACGCCAGCACGCAGCCGATCAGCGTATCGATCAGGCGCGGTACCAGAAAATGCGAGCCGTTCAGCGCCAGCAGCTGCAGGGTGTAAACCGCCGTGACCGTAAAGCCAATCACCGACAGCCCGTAGTTCTTGCGCGAAACCAGGTAGGCCAGCAGCGTGATCACCAGCATGATGCTCAGCGTTTCTCCCTCCGGCAACTGCAGCTGCAGCAGCCCGGCTGCCAGCAATAGCCCGGCAATCGTGCCCAGCGCACGGTGCTGAATACGCACCCGGGTGGCGTTATACCCGTTTTGGCTCACCAGCATGATGGTGAGCAGGATCCAGTAAGGCTTCGGCAGGTTGAATACCGCACCCAGGCTGCTGCCGACCGCCAGCGTTACGCCCAGCCGCGCGGCGTTGCGCAGGGCGGTGGATTTGAACGACAGATAGCTGACCAGCGCCGGCCAAAACGGCAGGCGGTGCTGGCCGGGCATCAGGTCGCGGCGGTACAGCGGATGCTGGGTGCGCAGCAGGCGGGCGATGCGGCTGAAGTGGTAATAACAAAACTGGCCGACCGGGTTATCGGGATGCTGCGCCGCCATTTTTTCCAGCGCCGCCAGCTCGTGGGTCATGGAGAAGCGCTTCGAATGTTGATGGTAGAGAATATCGTGCGCCACCACGCGCAGCCGGCCGGCGATCACCTGAGCATTGCGGCGAATGATCGCTTCGGCCTGGCTCTGCTCCACCAGTTTTTGCACCTCTTCCGGCAGATGCAGGCTGACGGTGATGTGCTCCTGCAGGTCCATCGCCACCTGAAAGGCGCGCTGCAGGCGCTTTTGCTCGAGGTTGTTGGCGTGCGGCAGGAAATTAAGCTGTTGGTACAACAGGCTGATCAGGTCCATCACCTTTTGCTGGCGCACCAGCAGCGGAGGCAGCGCGGTCTGCGGATCGGTGTGCTGGGTCAGCAGCGAGTATTTGGCTTCGAAATAGTCCGCCAGTTCCAGGTAGAGCTGGCTGAGCGTCTCGCGCATCGGCTGCTCTTTCCACAGCTTGAACCAGAACCAGGTGAATAAGCCGTACCAGGCGGTGCCGATGGCGTACAGCAGCGGCGCCTGCCAGATGGGCACCGTGCCGGCCGTGCTGAGGGCGAAGATGGCGGCCACCAGCGCCGCCGGCAACAGCCGGGCGTGCAGCGGGCTGATTTCACCGGTGACGCCGAGCAGCAGCGCCAGGCCCAGCATCAGCGCCGGCAGCGGCAGGTGCCACAACATGGCCTGTTGCAGCAGCACGCTGCTGAAGGCGAACAGCGACCCGCCGACGATCAGCCGTTTAAAGAAGCGCTTATGCGGCGTGTCCAGCCCGGCGATATTGCAGCAGGCGGGCACCAGAGAGAACATCAGGCCGAGCTGCAGCTGGCCTATCAGCAGGCCGAACAGCACCGGCAGGCACAACACCAGCGTTTGTCGCAGTGCGTAGTTGATTTCCGGGTGGTAGATCAGGCGGCGCCACATGGCAGAGAGCAGATAAAAAAACGGCGCAGATTGCGCCGTTTCTTCAGAGATTAACGGGTGCCGTAGACGACAATGGTTTTGCCGTGGGCGGAAATCAGGTTTTGATCTTCCAGCATTTTCAGAATACGGCCAACGGTTTCACGCGAGCAGCCGACGATCTGGCCGATCTCCTGACGGGTGATTTTGATCTGCATGCCGTCCGGGTGAGTCATGGCGTCGGGTTGCTTCGCCAGATTCAGCAGGGTTTGCGCGATGCGGCCGGTAACGTCCAGGAAGGCGAGGTTGCCCACTTTTTCGGAGGTGACCTGCAGGCGGCTCGCCATTTGGGCGGACAGACGCATCAGGATGTCCGGGTTCACCTGGATCAACTGACGGAATTTCTTGTAGGAAATTTCGGCCACTTCACAGGCGGTTTTCGCGCGAACCCAGGCGCTGCGCTCCTGGCCTTCTTCGAACAATCCGAGCTCGCCGATGAAATCCCCCTGGTTGAGGTAGGACAGGATCATCTCTTTACCTTCTTCATCCTTGATCAGCACCGCGACGGAGCCTTTCACGATGTAGTAAAGCGTTTCGGCCTTTTCACCTTGGTGAATCAGCGTACTCTTCGATGGATATTTGTGGATATGGCAATGAGACAGGAACCATTCGAGAGTAGGGTCTGTTTGCGGTTTGCCGAGAACCATTCGCTGTTATCCTCTGTTGTTATCGCTGCCTTGTGTCACAGGGGTCAGAGTTCCCTGTAAAACCCGCCTGTAGCCGCAGTCATGAGCGAGGGCTACCGGCAAGTTTTGAGGCGTGTCATAAAAATACGCTGTCGCTCTAGCATATTAACTTGCCGTAAGCGCTGCAAGCTACATTCTGTTAACATACCGGTAAAGGAGCCTTTCTCTGGGCGTTTCCCTGAAATTCAGTGTCCCGGAAAGATTTATTGCGGCTCTGTTTGTAGCACAGAGTAAGGCGGGTGTCTCGTGTTGTCTCGCTTCAGCATGATTAGCATCAGGTTACGTTGCCTGTTTCTATGCGAAAGCGTACCCTGATTTTAAGAAATCAACCGGAGTGACCAGAATGCAGGCAAGAGTTAAATGGGTGGAAGGGTTAACGTTTTTGGGTGAATCGGCCTCCGGCCACCAGGTGCTGATGGACGGCAACGCCGGTGATAAAGCGCCCAGCCCGATGGAGATGGTGCTGATGTCGGTGGGCGGCTGCAGCGCGATCGACGTGGTGTCCATCCTGCAAAAAGGGCGCAACGACGTGCGCGACTGCGAGGTGAAGCTGACCTCCGAGCGCCGCGAAGAAGCCCCGCGGTTGTTCACCCATATCAACCTGCACTTCATCGTTACCGGCCAGGACCTGACCGACAAGATCGTCGAGCGTGCGGTGAACCTGTCGGCGGAGAAATACTGCTCGGTGGCGCTGATGCTCAACAAGGCCGCCACGGTGACCCACAGCTTCGAGATCCGCCAACCGGCGTAATCGAGACGGAGCGCGGCTCGGCGCCGCGCTTAACGCATTTATTCGATCTTCTTGCCTTCCAGCAACCGCTGCACCAGCGGCGCCATGATCAGCTCCATCGCCAGCCCCATCTTGCCGCCCGGCACCACTAACGTATTGATGTGTGAGATAAACGAGCCCTGCAGCATCGCCAGCAAATAGGGGAAGTCTATCTGATCCAGCCCGCGGAAGTGGATCACCACGAAGCTTTCGTCCAGTGAGGGAATCGCCTTGGCGGCGAACGGGTTGGAGGTGTCCACCGTCGGCACGCGCTGGAAGTTGATGTGGGTGCGCGAGAACTGCGGCGTGATGTAGTTGATGTAATCTTCCATCGAACGCACCACCGAGTCCATCACCGCTTCGCGAGAGTGACCGCGCTCGCCGGTATCGCGGATCAGTTTCTGGATCCATTCCAGGTTGACGATCGGTACCACGCCAACCAGCAGATCGACGTGGTTGGCTACGTCGTGGTGCTCGGTGACCACGCCGCCGTGCAGCCCCTCGTAAAACAGCACGTCGGTCGGCGCCGGCAGCGGTTCCCACGGGGTGAAGGTACCCGGCACCTGATTGTAGGGCACCGCTTCATCGTAGGTGTGCAGATACTTGCGCGAGCGCCCGGTGCCGTTCTTGCCGTAGTCGATAAAGCTCTGCTGCAGCAGGCCGAAGTCGTTGGCCTCGGGGCCGAAATAGCTGATGTGTCTGCCCAGATCGCGCGCCTTGCGGATCGCCGCATCCATTTCCGGCCGGGTGTAGCGGTGGAAGCTGTCACCCTCTAACTCGGCGGCGCGAATGTTGAGCTGTTGGAATATTTTGCGGAACGCCACGCTGGTGGTGGTGGTGCCGGCGCCGCTGGAACCGGTCACCGCGATAACGGGATGTTTGGCAGACATGGTGGTTGTCACTCCGTGTTGAATGCGCCGGCGTCAGGGGATTATTGTGGCTCTTGTTGACGCTCTCTATCTCAGGAAAAAATGGCGCGCGCTGGTTTGCAATGCCCCATTGTTACCTGATTTTTTCCGTCAGTCATAGAACCGAGCGCCACTAAATTTCTTCCTGCCCGGCGCGGAACTGGCCGCGCGGCATGATGTTGACGCTCTCGTGCAGTTCCGACCACACCAGCACCACTTCGCCGTTTTTCAGCTGGCGGCGCACGTCCTCCACCTTCTGTTCCAGCGAGCGTTCGTGTTCGCCGTAATCGGTGCCTTCGCGCAGTACAAAGGATTCGATCAGTCTGTTCAGGGTGTCGGTTGCCAGTTCTTGCCAGGGAATGATCACGTCGGGATGTCCAGATAAGGGGAAAGCCAGGCCGGAATGCGATGTTCCAGCCACATATGCGGTTTTTTCAGCGTGCCGCCGACGAAGCCGACGTGGCCGCCGTACTCGGTCAGCTGATATTCGATATTGCGCGGCAGGCCGGCGACGTCGGGGATCACCTCATGGGTCATGAAGGGATCGTCCTTCGCATGGATGATCAGCAGCGGCGTCTGGACAGCCGGCAACAGCGGCAGGGCGCTGCAGCGGCGATAGTAGTCGATAGCGTCGCTAAAGCCGTGAATGCGCGAGGTGATGGCGTCGTCGAATTCGCGGATGCGCCGCAACCCGTTCAGCTGTGACAGCTTGAGCGGCAGAGTGTCCGGGTAGTGCAACAGCTTGCGGGTGGCGTTTTGTTTCAGCTGCCCCAGCAGGTAGCGCTGATAAACGCGGGAGAAGCCTTGCTCCATGCGGTAGGCGCAGGGCTCCAGCATCAGCGGCGCCGAGACCACCACCGCCGCCTGCAGCAGGCTGTCGGCGCCTTGCTGCGCCAGATAGCAGGCCAGCATGTTGCCGCCGAGCGAAACGCCTACCGCCGCGGTTGGCACCTCGCCGTAGCGGTCGCGCAGCCAGCGCAGGAAGAAGCGCGCATCTTCGGTTTCACCGGAGTGGTAGATGCGCTGCTTGCGGTTGGGCACGCCGCTGCAGCCGCGAAAGTGCATCACCACGCCGAGCCAGCCACGCTCACGCCAGGCGTTGAGCAGGCCATGCGCGTAGGGGCTGTAGAAGCTGCCTTCCAGGCCGTGGAACAGCACCGCGCGCGGTTTGTCGCGCGCCTGCGCCGGATCTTCGCTCCAGGCGAGATCGACGAAATCGCCGTCGGGCAATTCCAGCCGTTGCCAATGCGGTTTCAATAACACGCGGCGGCGCACCAACCGCGGCAACAGCGTTTGCAGGTGCGGGTTACTGGCCCCGGTCAGAGGGCGAAAGGTGTTAGGCATAGGCTGAGTAAAAATGTTGTGGGCGACTATTGTGAGATCCCTAGCGCACTGTTAGCTTCAATACCAAGAATTAACAATGATACTGCAAAAAAGCGCCTTGGGTGAGGAGCACCCGTGCCATGGAACCGAGTTTATTCCTTTCGATGCTGGGCTTCCTGTGGGTCGCCGCCATCACGCCTGGCCCCAATAACCTGCTGTTGACCACCTCTGGCGCCAACTTCGGCTTTATGCGATCGCTGTGGCTGATGATCGGCATCATGCTCGGCATGCAAAGCATTTTGCTGCTGGTGGCCTTCGGCGTCGGCAGCCTGATCCTGGTCTACCCGTCGCTGCACCTGATCCTGAAAATCCTCGGCAGTTTGTACCTGCTGTGGCTGGCGTGGAAAGTCGCCACCGCCGCCTATGAAAAACTGGAAACCGACGTGGCGCCGCCGCAGCCGGTGCGGCTGTATCAGGGCTGGCTGCTGCAGTTCCTCAACCCGAAAGCCTGGCTGATGGCGCTGGGCGCGGTGGCCAGCTTCAGCCTGGCAGGCGATAAGTACAACGGGTCCATTGCGGCGATCGCGCTGGGCATTTTGGTGGTCAATATCGTCGCCGGCATTATCTGGCTGGCGTTCGGCACCGTGATCGGCCGCCTGCTGCGCAGCAAAAAGGCCTGGGTTATCTTCAACGTTTCCATGGGGTTGTTGACCGCAGCCTGTGTGTTACTGATCTGGCATTAAGGAGCGAACGATGGCGGAAAATTATTATCACGTGGTTGCCTTTACCGGCAAAGGGCTGCGCGGCAACCCGGCCGGGGTTTGCCTGCTGGCGCAGCCGCTGCCGGCGGAGCGGCTGCAGGCGATCGCCAACGAGATCGGCCTGCCGGAAACCAGCTTTGTCTGGGATGATGGCGACATGAGCGCTATCCGCTGGTTTACCCCGGAACGCGAGGTCGATCTTTGCGGCCACGGCACCCTGGCGGCGGCACATGTGATGTTCAGCGCGATCAATCCTGCGCTGCAGGATATCCGCTTCCGTTCGGTCGGCGGCGAGCTGTTCGTCAAGCGCGATGCGCAGGACGGGGAACGGCTGGTGCTCGACTTCCCTGCGCGGCCGCCGCAGAAGGTGGCTGAACCGGCGGGCCTCGCGGCGCTGCTGGGCGTGCAGCCGCAGGAGGTGTGGCAGGCGAAAGCGCTGATGGTAGTGCTGGAAAACGAGGCGCAGGTACGCGCGCTGCGGCCGGACATCCCGGCGCTGATCGCGCTGGCCGGGCGTGCGATAATCGTTACCGCGCCGGGTGACACCGTGGACTTCGTGTCGCGCTATTTCACGCTCGACGGCGGTGAAGATCCGGTCACCGGCTCCGCGCACTGCACGCTGATGCCTTACTGGACGGCGCGTCTCGGCCGCCATCGGCTGCATGCGCAGCAGATCTCGGCACGCGGCGGCGAACTGTTCTGCGAACTGCAAGGGGATCGCACGCTGCTCGGCGGCTATGCCCATGTGTTCCTGCGCGGAAGTATCGCGCTGTAATCTGCGTTTATATTACCCAAGGTAATAAAGAAGATTTTTTTATTCTTTTATCGCCCGTCATCGCTCAGATAAAACTGTCAGCAACTGAACAGATTTTTATCAACGGAGCGGAACATGGCGGGCAAACTCTTTTCCTTACGTAACGCGGCGCTGTTGGCGCTGTCGCTCAGCGCAGCCAGCGCCTACGCGGTGGACGTGACCGTGGCGTACCAGACGTCGGCGGAACCGGCCAAGGTGGCGCAGGCGGAAAACAGCTTCGCCAAACGGTCCGGTGCGACCGTCGACTGGCGTAAGTTCGACAGCGGCTCCAGCGTGCTGCGTGCGCTGGCCTCCGGCGACGTGCAGATTGGCAATATCGGCTCCAGCCCGCTGGCGGTGGCCGCCAGCCAGAAACTCCCCATCGAAGTGTTCCTCATCGCCTCGCAGCTCGGCAGTTCCGAAGCGCTGGTGGTCAAAAATGACATCAAAAGCCCGCAGGATCTGATCGGCAAGCGCATTGCGGTGCCGTTTATCTCCACCACCCATTACAGCCTGCTGGCCTCGCTCAAACATTGGGGCATCAAGCCTGAACAGGTGAAGATCCTCAACCTGCAGCCGCCGGCCATCGCCGCCGCCTGGCAGCGCGGCGACATCGACGGCGCTTACGTCTGGGCGCCGGTGGTCAACGAACTGGCCAAACAGGGCAAGGTGCTGACCGACTCCGCGCAGGTGGGCGAATGGGGTTCGCCGACGCTGGACGTGTGGGTGGTGCGCAAAGACTTTGCCGAGAAACATCCCGATGTGGTGACCGCCTTTGCCGCCAGCGCCCTGCAGGCGCAAAAAGCCTACCTGGCGGCGCCGGAGCAGTGGCTGAAAGATCCGAGCCATCTCAGCACGCTGGCGCGCCTGAGCGGCGTGCCGGAAGCGCAGGTGCCGGAGCTGGTGAAGGGAAACCGTTATCTGCCGGTGGCGGATCAGGTTGCCCAGCTCGGCCAGCCGGTGGACAAGGCGATCCGCGATACCGCCGAATTCCTCAAGCAGCAGGGCAAGATCCCGCAGGTCGACAGCGACTACAGCGCTTACGTGACCGACCGCTTTGTGAAACAGGTGCAGGCTGCGCCGCAGTCGTAAGGAAGCAGGATGCTAAACGTCAATCATCTTTCAGCAGAGTATCAGGGGCGGCCCGCGCTGCGCGACGTGTCGTTCCAGATCGCCGCCGGGCAACTGGTGGTGGTGCTCGGCCCGTCGGGCTGCGGCAAGACCACGCTGCTGAATTTGGTCGCCGGGTTTATCGAGCCTTCAGCTGGCAGCATCACGCTGGATGGAACGCCCGTTCACGGCCCGAGCGCCGAACGGGGCGTGGTGTTCCAGCATGAGGGCTTACTGCCGTGGCGCAACGTGGTGGACAACGTCGAGTTCGGCCTGCAGCTGGCTGGCGTCGGCAAGGCGCAGCGCCGCCAGGTGGCGGAGCAGATGCTGCAGCGCGTGGGGCTGGCGGGCTATGAACAGCACTTCATCTGGCAGCTTTCCGGCGGCATGCGCCAACGCGTCGGCATCGCCCGCGCTCTGGCCGCCGATCCGCGGCTGTTGTTGTTGGACGAGCCGTTCGGCGCCCTGGACGCGTTCACCCGCGAGCAGATGCAGGAGCTGTTGCTGACCATTTGGCGTGATACCGGCAAGCAGGTGCTGCTGATCACCCACGATATCGAAGAGGCGGTGTTCCTCGCCAGCGAACTGCTGCTGCTGTCGCCGGGGCCTGGGCAGGTGGTGGAGCGGCTGTCGCTGAACTTCGGCCAACGCTATGCCGACGGTGAAGGCTGTCGCGCCATCAAGTCAGATCCTGAATTTATCGCGCAGCGCGAATACGTGCTGGGCAAAGTTTTCCAACAGCGCGAGGCCTTGCTATGAGCCTGCATTCCACTCTGAAGGCCGCGGCGCAGCCGCAGGGCAAAGCGACGCGCCGTTTCAGCGTACCGCGCAACGTTTGGCTGAGCGGCGCCACGCTGTTGACGGTATTGATCGTCTGGTGGGGCGTGACGGCGCTGCAGCTGATCAGCCCGCTGTTTTTGCCGGCGCCGCAGCAGGTGCTGCACCAGTTGATCACCATCGCCAGCCCGCAAGGCTTTATGGACGCCACGCTGTGGCAACATCTGGCGGCCAGCCTGGGGCGCATTCTGGTAGCGCTGTTGGCGGCGGTGATCGTCGGCATTCCGGTGGGCATCGCCATGGGGCTGAACGACACGGTACGCGGCATCCTCGATCCGCTGATTGAAATCTATCGCCCGGTGCCGCCGCTGGCCTATCTGCCGCTGATGGTGATTTGGTTCGGCATCGGCGAAACCTCAAAGATCTTACTGATTTATCTGGCGATCTTCGCGCCGGTGACGCTGTCTGCCGTGGCCGGCGTGCGCAGCGTGGCGCAGGTGAGGGTGCGTGCCGCCCGCGCGTTGGGCGCCACGCGTTGGCAGGTGCTGCGTTTCGTGGTGCTGCCGAGCGCGCTGCCGGAGATCCTGACCGGCATCCGCATCGGGCTGGGCGTCGGCTGGTCGACGCTGGTGGCTGCCGAACTGATTGCCGCCACGCGCGGCCTGGGATTTATGGTGCAATCCGCCGGTGAGTTTCTGGCGACCGACGTGGTGTTGGCCGGCATCGGTGTGATTGCGGTGATTGCATTTGGGCTGGAGCTGGGGCTGCGTGCCCTGCAGCGCCGATTGACCCCGTGGCATGGAGTACAGCAATGAACGAACGTCTGAATATCACCCCGCTGGGGCCTTACATCGGGGCGCTGGTGGAAAACGTTGAGTTGGCCCGGCCGCTGGGCGACGGCCAGTTTGAACAGCTTTATCACGCCTTGCTGAAGCATCAGGTGCTGTTCTTCCGCAATCAGCCGATCACGCCGCTGCAGCAGCGCGATCTGGCCGGCCGCTTCGGCGATCTGCATATCCATCCGGTCTATCCGCACGCCACCGACGTGGAAGAGATCATCGTGCTCGATACCCACGACGACAACCCGCCGGACAACGATAACTGGCACACCGACGTGACTTTTATCGAGAACCCGCCGCTGGGGGCGATCCTGGCGGCCAAGACCTTGCCTTCCACCGGCGGCGATACGCTGTGGGCCAGCGGCATCGCGGCCTACGAGGCGCTGTCGGCGCCGTTCAGAACGCTGCTCGCGGGGCTGCGTGCGGAGCATGACTTCACCAAGTCGTTCCCGGAACACAAACATCGCGGCAGTGAAGAGGAGCATCAGCGCTGGCAGCTGGCGGTGCAGAAAAACCCGCCGCTGCTGCATCCGGTGGTACGCACCCACCCGGTCAGCGGCCGGCAGGCGCTGTTCGTCAATGAAGGATTTACCACGCGGATCGTCGACCTGGCGCCGAAAGAGAGCGACGCTTTGCTGAACTTCCTGTTTGCTCACATCACCAAACCGGAGTTTCAGGTGCGCTGGCGCTGGCAGGAAAATGACGTGGCGATCTGGGATAACCGCGTGACGCAGCACTACGCCAACGCGGATTATCTGCCGCAGCGGCGCATTATGCACCGCGCGACCATTCTGGGGGATAGGCCTTTTTACAAGGCCTGAGGCTTAGGCTTCGAACGCCTGCGTTAACTGTTCCAGCTGTTCCTGAGCATCCAGCCAGGTCATTTCCGTCTCTTCCAGCGCGGATTTGGCCTGGCTTTGCTTTTGCAGGCAGTCGGTTAACTCGGCCTTGCGGCTGATGTCGTACAGTGCGGAATCCGCCAGCTGTTCCTCCACCGCCGCCAGTTCGGCGCCCAGTTTTTCCATCTGCTGTTCCAGCTTGGCGATCTGCTTGCGCAGCGGCTGGGTCTGCGTACGGAACTCCGCCTCGCGGCGTTTTTGATCCTTGCGCGCCTGCGCGCTGTTGCCGCCGCTCTCTTTTTCCGGTGCGTCCTGCTGGCTTTCCTGGCGCTGCAGGTCGACAAGCCACTGCTGGTAGTCGTCGAGATCGCCCTCGAAAGGCTCGACCTGGCCGTCGTGCACCAGGTACAGATCGTCGGTGGTAGAGCGCAGCAGGTGACGGTCGTGCGAGACCACCACCAACGCGCCTTCGAAATCGATCAGCGCCTCGGTCAGAGCCTGACGCATGTCGAGATCCAGGTGGTTGGTCGGTTCATCGAGCAGCAGCAGGTTAGGGCGCTGCCAGACGATCAGCGCCAGCACCAGCCGCGCCTTCTCGCCGCCGGAGAAACGTTCGGTCACTTCGCTGACCTTGTCGCCCTGGAAACCGAAACCGCCCAGATAGTCGCGCAGCTGCTGCTCCAGCACCCGTGGTGCGATGCGGCTCAGGTGCTGCAGCGGCGATTCGTCGGCACGCAGGAATTCCAGCTGGTGCTGGGCGAAGTAACCCAGCTTGATGCCTTTCGCCAGGCCTATCTCGCCGCTCAGCGGTTCCAGGGTGCCGGCCAGCAGTTTGATCAGCGTCGATTTACCGGCGCCGTTGCGGCCGAGCAGGCCAATGCGCGAGCCGGGCACCAGGTTCAGCTTGATTGACTTCAGGATCACTTTATCGCCATACCCGGCGCTGACTTTGTCCATGCGCAGCAGCGGATTCGGCAGGCTTTCCGGCGGACGGAAGCTGAAGGTGAACGGGTTGTCGACGTGCGCCGGGGCGATCAGCTCCATGCGCTCCAGCATCTTGATGCGGCTCTGCGCCTGCTTGGCCTTGGTGGCCTGCGCGCGGAAACGGTCGATATAGCTTTGCAGGTGCGCCACTTTTTCTTGCTGGTGCTGATACAGCGACTGCTGCTGCGCCAGCTTGGTGGCGCGCTGGCGTTCGAACGACGAATAGTTGCCGGTATATTCATTCATCGTCTGCTGTTCGATATGCAGGATCTTGTCGACGATCGGATCGAGGAAGTCGCGGTCGTGCGAGATCAGCACCAGCGTGCCGGGATAGCTTTTCAGCCAGCGCTCCAGCCAGATCACCGCATCGAGATCCAGGTGGTTGGTCGGTTCGTCGAGCAGCAGCAGGTCGGAACGGCACACCAGCGCCTGCGCCAGGTTGAGGCGCATGCGCCAGCCGCCGGAAAAGTCGCGCACCGGGCTTTGCAGCTGTTCGTTGGAGAAGCCGAGGCCGTGCAGCAGGCTGGCGGCGCGAGAGCGGATGGTCCAGGCGTCGATGGCGTCCAGCTTGCCGTGCAGGGTGGCGATGGCGTGGCCGTCGTTGCGATCGTTGGCCGCCTGCAATTCGGCTTCGAGTTGGCGAAACTCGCGGTCGCCGTCGATAACATACTCGATCGCCGGCACGTCCAGCGCCGGCGTCTCCTGGTTGACCCAGGCCAGCGCCCAGTTGCCGGGGAAGGTGAAGCTGCCGCCGTCCGCCGCGATTTCGCCCTTCAGCAGCGACAGCAGCGTGGATTTGCCGCAGCCGTTTTTGCCCACCAGGCCGACCTTCTGACCTGGATTAACCGTCGCCGTGGCGTTGTCCAGCAGGACGCGGATGCCGCGTCGGATTTGTAGCGAGGAGAATACAATCATAAAGCGCCGTATGTTCAGAGTATGTTAAATTATCATTAAGGTAACAGAACGCGCACCGCGCGCTGTTTTTGTCTTTGCGATGCATGGTAGCGGAAAACCGCTACCCTGACGACGCTTTGGAGGGGAATGATGTCGCAGCCGCCCAAGGTCTTGCTGCTGTATGCCCATCCGGAATCTCATGACTCGGTGGCGAACCGGGTTTTGCTTCGACCGGCGCAGCAGTTGGAACATGTCACCGTGCACGATCTCTACGCGCACTACCCTGATTTTTTTATCGATATCCATCATGAACAACAGCTGCTGCGTGAGCATCAGGTCATCGTGTTTCAGCACCCTCTATACACCTACAGCTGCCCGGCGCTGCTGAAGGAGTGGCTGGATCGCGTGCTGTCGCGCGGCTTCGCCAGCGGCGTGGGCGGCAATGCGCTGGCGGGCAAATACTGGCGCTCGGTGATCACCACCGGTGAGCCGGAAGGCGCCTACCGCACCGGCGGTTATAACCACTACCCGATGGAAGATATTCTGCGGCCGTTCGAGTTGACCGCCGGGATGTGCCATATGCACTGGTTGACGCCGTTCGTGGTGTACTGGGCGCGGCGGCAAAAGCCGGAGGTGCTGCGCAGCCATGCGGACGCCTACGGCGAGTGGCTGAGCCACCCGCTGCCGCATGGAGGGCGGTGACGATGGAAGGATCGACCTTACTGACCGCCATTTTACTGTTCCTGTTCGCCGCGGTGGTGACGGTGCCGATCGCCCGTCGCCTGGGGATCGGCGCGGTGCTGGGCTATCTGATCGCCGGCATCGCCATCGGCCCCTGGGGACTGGGCTTCATCCGCGACGTCGACGAAATCCTGCACTTCTCCGAGCTGGGCGTGGTGTTCCTGATGTTCATCATCGGCCTGGAGCTGAACCCCAGCAAGCTGTGGGAGCTGCGGCGTTCGATCTTCGGCGCCGGCGCCGGCCAGGTGTTGATCACCGCGGCGGTGCTGGGCGCGCTGCTGTACCTGACGCACTTCGCATGGCAGGCGGCGGTGATCGGCGGTATCGGCCTGGCGATGTCTTCCACCGCCATGGCGCTGCAACTGATGCGCGAGAAGGGCATGAACCGCAACGAAGGGGGGCAGCTCGGCTTCTCGGTGTTGCTGTTCCAGGATATGGCGGTGATCCCGGCGTTGGCGCTGATTCCGATTCTGGCCGGCGCCGGCGGCACCAGCGACGACTGGGCGAAGATCGCGCTCAAGGTGGCGGCGTTCGGCGGCATGCTGATCGGCGGCCGTTTTCTGCTGCGGCCGCTGTTCCGCTATATCGCCGCTTCCGGCGTGCGCGAGATCTTCACCGCCGCGGCGCTGTTGCTGGTGCTCGGCTCGGCGCTGTTTATGGAAGCGCTTGGCCTGTCGATGGCGCTCGGTACCTTCATCGCCGGGGTGCTGCTGGCGGAGAGCGAATACCGCCACGAACTGGAAATTTCCATCGAGCCGTTTAAAGGGCTGCTGCTGGGGCTGTTCTTTATCTCGGTGGGCATGGTGTTGAATATTGGCGTGCTCTACACCCATCTGGCCGAGGTATTGATCGGCGTGCTGGCGCTGGTGGCGGTCAAGTCCGGCGTGCTCTACGGCGTGTCGCGCCTGTTCGGCCTGCGCAGTTCGGTGCGCCTGCAGTTCGCCGGGGTGCTCAGCCAGGGCGGTGAGTTCGCCTTCGTGCTGTTTTCGGCGGCGGGCGCGCAAAAGGTGCTGCAGCCAGATCAACTCTCTTTGCTGTTGGTGGTGGTGACGCTGTCGATGATGACCACGCCGCTGCTGATGCAGGCCATCGACCGCATTTTGGCGCGCCGCTATAACGCCAAAGGCGAAGACGAGGAGACGCCATACGTGGAGGACGACGATCCGCAGGTGATCATCGTCGGTTTCGGGCGTTTCGGCCAGGTGATCGGCCGCCTGTTAATGGCCAACAAAATGCGCATTACCGTACTGGAGCGCGACGTCAGCGCCGTCGGCGTGCTGCGGCGTTACGGTTACCAGGTTTATTACGGCGACGCCACCGAGCTGGAGCTGCTGCGCGCGGCGGGCGCCGAGAAGGCCAAGTCGATCGTGATCACCTGCAATGAGCCGGAAGATACCATGGAGATCGTGCGGCTGTGCCAGCAGCACTTCCCGAACCTGAGCATTCTTGCGCGCGCGCGCGGCCGCGTGGAGGCGCATGAGTTGCTGCAGGCGGGCGTGAAGCAGTTCAGCCGCGAGACCTTCTCCAGCGCGCTGGAACTGGGGCGCAAGGCGCTGATGGAGTTGGGCATGCACCCGCATCAGGCCTTCCGCGCCCAGCAGCATTTCCGCCGCCTGGATATGCGCATGCTGCGTGAACTGATGCCGCCGCATCAGGGCGACGTGGCGCAAATTTCCCGCGTGAAAGAGGCGCGGCGCGAGCTGGAAGAGCTGTTCCATCGCGAAATGCAAAAAGAAAGTCGCCAGTTCGACGGCTGGGACGAATACGAATAAGCGGGAGCATAACGATGTCTGCAACACGTAAGAGATTTATCGCCGGGGCGGTGTGCCCGAGCTGTAGCGCCATGGATACGCTGGCGGTATGGCGGGAGGATCAGGTGGAGGTGGTGGAGTGCGTCAAGTGCGGCCACCATCAGCGCCAGACCGAACAACAGGTGGAAAAACACGTTCGCCCGCAAGAACAGGTGATCGGCATTTTCCAGCCGAAGTAGCGTTTTTTTATCCCGGAGGGTACAGCGAGGCAGATTTCCGTTACAATCTGTCCGGAAAAGGCGCGCATCCCGATAACGGTGCGCGTCCTAGTTGCCAACGGTAGGAGATATCATGAAAGTAGCAAAAGACTTGGTGGTCAGCCTGGCTTACCAAGTACGTACAGAAGACGGTGTTTTGGTTGATGAGTCTCCGGTGAGCGCACCGCTGGACTATCTGCACGGGCATGGTTCTCTGATCGCAGGTCTGGAAAAAGCACTCGAAGGCCACGACGTTGGCGATCGTTTTGACGTTCACGTCGGCGCGAACGACGCGTACGGCAACTACGACGAAAACCTGGTGCAGCGCGTACCGAAAGACGTCTTCATGGGCGTTGACGAACTGCAGGTCGGCATGCGTTTCCTGGCTGACACCGATCAGGGCCCGGTACCGGTTGAAATCACCGAAGTTGACGGCGACCACGTGGTGGTTGACGGCAACCACATGCTGGCCGGCCAAAACCTGAACTTCAACGTGGAAGTTGTCGCGATCCGCGAAGCGACCGAAGAAGAACTGGCGCACGGCCACGTACACGGCGAGCACGACCATCACCACGAACACGGTGAAGGCTGCTGCGGCGGTCACGGCCACGATCACGACCATGGTCACGACCACGGTAAAGGCGGCTGCGGTAACGGCGGCTGCGGCTGCCACTAAGCAGAGCGCAGTGACGAGTCAAGAGGGCGGCCATCGGCTGCCCTTTTTTATGCGCGGCGCACCGGGCGCCGAACGGCACAACAGGACATGCCATGGCCACCATGAAAGACGTTGCGCGGCGCGCCGGCGTTTCCACGGCCACCGTCAGCCGGGTGATCAATAATACCGCCTACGTTGAACCGGTGACCCGCGAACGCGTCGAGAAAGCGATGCGCGAGTTTAACTACCATCGCAACGCCGCCGCGCTGGCGCTGGCGAAAAGAAGCGGCAATATGCTGGGATTGCTGACCGGCAACCTCGACGATCCGTTTTTCTCACGCCTGGCGCGGGGCGTGGAAGACATCACGCGCCAGGCCGGCGTACGTTTGATGTTGTGCAGCGGCGGACATCAGGCCGAGCTGGAAAAAAGCGGCCTCGACTTTCTCATCAACCAGGGATGCGAAGCCATCGTGGCGCACGTCACGCGCATGGGGGAGGAGGAGCTGCTGCGCTACGCCGCCCACACGCCTGCGCTGGTGCTGATCAATCGTTATCTGCCCGCCATCGCCAACCGTTGCATCTGGCTCGACAACGCCAATGCGGCGCAGGCGGCGACCGAGCTGCTCATTCGTCAGGGGCATCGGAGAATTGCCTGCGTGACGGCGGATCTGCCGATTGACGACCGCGCGCAGCGGTTAGCGGGTTACCGCAAGGCCATGGCCGCCGCCGGCATTGAGGTGCCCGGCAGCTGGATCATCAGCGTGCCCTTCAACGAGCGAGGAGGCGAACTGGCGGCCGAGCGCGTGCTGGCCAGCGACCCACGCTTCACCGCCGCAGTGACCTTCAACGACGTGATGGCCGCCGGCATGATGCGCACCTGCCACCAACGGCAAATTCGGCTGCCTGAGGCGCTGTCTATCGTCGGCTTTGACGACATTGCCCTGGCGAAATATCTCCACCCTTCGCTGACCACTGTGCATTACCCCATCGAGAAAATGGCCCGGCGTGCCGCGCGCCTGGCGCTACAGATCCACAGCGGCAGCGACGTCGCGCCGCAGAACAACCGCTTTTCGGCCGAGCTTATCCTGCGAGACTCCGTAGCCGACGGCGAACCGCATGAGCAAAGCAAGCGCTGCGAATGAGAGACGGCTCACACAACGCTATTTCATGAAACCGATTACATGGCCGGTTGCCTGCGCTCACATCCTCCGATTACCGAAGCCATTACGCTGTTGCAGTACCCCATCTTCAACAGGAGCCGTATATGGATAATAAGAAAACGCTCAACCTTGGGCTGGCGACGCTGCCGATTGTGGCCATGCTGTTGCTGCTCATCATCGGCTATGGCCAGTTTGGTCTGCGCATTGAACCGCTGCTGCTGGTTTCTGCTGCCATCGCCGCCGCGTTGGCCTGGTGGCAAGGCTACCGCTGGGACGACATCATCGAGGCCATTGTGGCCAAGCTGGCGAAGGCGATGCCGGTGATCATGATCCTGATCTGCGTGGGCGGCCTGATCGGCACCTGGATGATCAGCGGCACAATTCCTTACATGGTGTATTGGGGGCTGAAGCTGATCAGCCCCCAATACATTCTGATCGCCGCGTTCTTCATCACCAGCGTGATCTCGGTGTGCACCGGCACCTCGTGGGGGGCGGCCGGCACCGTGGGCGTGGCGTTGATGGGCGTGGCCGCCGGTCTGGACGTGCCGCTGGCCGCCGCGGCCGGGGCGGTGGTGTCCGGCGCTTACTTCGGCGACAAGATTTCGCCGTTGTCCGATTCGACGAACTTCGCGGCTATCGTTGCGGATACCGATCTCTACAGCCATATCCAGCATCTGATGTACACGACGCTACCGAGTTTTATCCTGGCCGCCGTGGTGTACCTGATCGCCGGCCACACCGGTGCGGTGAGCAGCGTGGCAACGCCTGAAAAAGTGACCGAAATCGTCGGTGCGCTCGAGGGGCTGTACCACTTCAATCTGCTGCTGATCCTGCCGCCGGTGCTGGTGCTGTGGGGCGCGGTGACCAAACGGCCGGTGATCCCCGTCATGCTGGCCGCCTGCGCGCTGGCGATCGCCATCGGCGTCGCGCTGCAGGGCTTTAGCCTGCAGCAGGGGCTGAATGCGTTGATGGATGGCTTCAATCTGTCGATGTTCGCCACTCAGGGCCACAACGTTGAGGGGATCGTCGCCGATGTGCCGCGCCTGCTGAACCGCGGCGGCATGTTCTCGATGATGAGTACGATCCTGCTGGTGTTCTGCGCCTTTTCCTTCGCCGGCGCCCTGACGCTGACCGGCGCGCTGACGGTGATCATCAGCCGGCTGCTGAAAGTGGTGCACACCACCGGCCAGCTGATCGCCGCCACCGTTGCCACCACTATCCTGGTGACCGGTGCGACCAGCGACGGCAAGCTGGCGCTGCTGATCCCGGCGGAGCTGTTCAAAGGGGCGTATCGACGCATGGGGCTGGACAACAAAAACCTGTCGCGCACCGTCGAAGATGCGGGCACCGTCATCGAACCGCTGATCCCGTGGACGGCCGCCGGCATTTATATGGCCACCACGCTGGGGGTCAGCACGCTCGATCTGCTGCCATGGGCGATCCAATGTTATGCCGCGGTGGTGTTCGCTCTGATTTATGGGTTCACCGGCTTCGGTATCGCTAAACTCCAACCTCAGCAAGACTTGCAGCGTAAGGAAGCCTGACATGACGAGTCATTTCAACGCCATCATCGATCGCCACAACACCGGCTCCGTGAAGTGGGACTTCATCGACCGCTATCTGCAACTGGACGGCAGCGAACTGTTGCCGATGTGGGTGTCCGATTTCGACTTTCCGTGCCCGCCAGAGGTGCAGCAGGCGCTGCATCAGCGGGTGGACCACGGCGTCTTCGGCTACAGCGAACGCGACGACGCTTACTATCAGGCGGCGATCGACTGGTTTGCCAAGCGGCATGGCTTGCCGCTGCGGCGCGAATGGTTCACGTCGATTGAAGGGGTAGTGCCGGGGTTGGCGATGCTGATCCAACTGCTCAGCAAGCCGGGGGGCGGGGTGGTGGTGCAGGGGCCGTATTATGGCTCGTTCGCCAAGATAGTCACCATGAACGGCAGAGAGGTGATTGAGAACCCGCTGCTGGAAACCCCGCAGGGATACCGGATCGATTTCGACCAGTTGGCCGCCTGTCTGGCGCAGCGTAAACCGCCGCTGTTGTTGCTGTGCAATCCGCACAACCCGACCGGCCGTTGCTGGCGCCGCGATGAACTGGAGCGGCTTATGGCGCTCTGCCACGCCCACGATGTCACGGTGATCTCCGATGAAATTTGGGCCGATCTGCTGCTGCCCGGCGAGACGTTTACGTCGGTGTTGCATCTGGGCGAGGAATATCGCGAGCGGGTGATTGCGGCGACGTCCGCCAGCAAAACGTTCGGCCTCTCCTCGCTGCGCATTTCGAATTTCCTGATCCCCAACGCCTGGCTTCGGCAGGCGTTTGTCGATCGGCTGAACGCCCACGGGCTGGATGTATTCAACGCGCTGTCGATGACGGCGGCGACCGCGGCCTATCAACGGGGCGCTGCCTGGCTTGATGAGCTGCTCGACTACCTGGCGGAGAATCGGCGTTGGTTTGAGCAGGCGCTGGCGGCCGCCGCGCCCTGGTGTGCGATGACCCAGGCTGAAGGGACTTATCTCGCCTGGCTGGATTGCCGCTCGCTGGGTTTGAACGATGCTGACTTGCAGCAGGCGCTGGTGGCGGTGGCGAAGCTGGCACCGTCGATGGGCAGCGGTTTCGGCCCGCAGGGGAGCGGTTTTATCCGCATCAACCTGGGGTGCCCGCGCCGGTATCTCGAGCGTGCCGTCGAAGGGCTGGCACGCCTGAAATAACCGCATGGCGGGCCCTCAATAGTGCGGCGGAGGGGTTTCTTCCGATTGCGAGGCGATCATTGAGGTTTGGGTCGAGCGCAGCTTGTCGGTCAACATGCGCAAATGTTCGCGCATCTTCAGCATTTCCATTTGATGCTGGGTAACGGTCTGGTTGAGCTCTTCGATGGTGAGCTCTTGGAAAGCCTGACGGCTCTCCAGTTCTTCAAGCCGCTGTAGAAGGCGTTGAATGTCGGCGTTGTGCATGGGGCTACCTCTGACGCGATAAAATCCTGATTCGGCGCTATGGTAACAGCTGGCGCCGGGTTTGCTCGCGCTATTTCTCCAGACGGTGCGCAACGTTGCGATCGGCAGTGTAAAGTGCTGAAAAGTTGCGCGCCCGATACGCCGTTTTTTGCTAACCTCGCCGAACATTCTGCAAGAAAAATCTGATTTATCATGCGAGTAGCACGCGGTGGGAAACTTCTTGGCAAAGCGGGAGTCACACTTTGACTCGATTGGTTACCTGTGCGACTGTTTTGTTTTGTTTCAGGCAGCTATAGTAGCCCGGTTATCTTACCTAATGATTGTTTGGGGCATTGCTTCAGACACTGGAGAAATGGATGAAATCTTTGTTTAAAGTCACGCTTCTGGCAACCACCATGGCTTTTGCTCTGAATGCGACCCAGGTCATGGCAGCCGATGCCGCCAAACCGGCAGAAGCCGCTAAACCAGCGGACGCGGCAGCAGCACCGAGCACCGGCAAGTTCAAAAACGACGACGAGCAAGCGGCCTACGCACTGGGCGCCTCTCTCGGCCGTTACATGGACAACTCTCTGAAAGAGCAAGAGAAGCTGGGCATCAAGCTGGACAAAGATCAGCTGATTGCCGGCGTTCAGGACGCGTTCGCCAACAAGAGCAAGCTGAACGATGCCGACATCGAGAAGACCCTGCAGGGCTTCGAAGCGCGCGTGAAGGCTTCCGCTCAGGCGAAGATGGAACAGGACGCCAAGGACAACGAAACCAAAGGTGCCAAGTACCGCGACAGCTTCGCTAAAGAAAAAGGCGTGAAGAAAACCGAATCCGGCCTGCTGTACCAGGTAGAGAAGCCGGGCGCGGGTGAAGCTCCGAAAGACAGCGACACCGTGGTAGTGAACTACAAAGGCACCCTGACCGACGGTACCGAGTTCGATAACTCCTACACCCGCGGCGAGCCGCTGTCGTTCCGTCTGGACGGCGTGATCCCAGGCTGGACCGAAGGCCTGAAGCACATCAAGAAAGGCGGCAAAATCAAGCTGGTGATCCCACCTGCATTGGCCTACGGCAAAACCGGCGTTCCGGGCATCCCGGCTAACTCCACGCTGGTCTTCGACGTTGAGCTGCTGGACGTGAAAGCGGCGCCGAAAGCCGACGCCAAAGCCGAAAAACCGGCTGACGCGAAAGCCGACGCTAAAGCGAAATAACATCGTCGCTCTGTTTGCCACCGCCGCGGATGCCCTCCGCGGCGGTTTTCATTTCGGCAGCCGCCGCCTCTCTCTCCATTGAACGCTTGACGCCTGCCGGGCATCGGGCTTAACGTCAATACCACGCGCAAACGCAAGGACTTTGCTCCGGCCGCTTTGCTAGACTAATAATTCTGACTTATCAGTCATGCGTCTGCCCCTTAGGGCGTGTACCTAAAATTGTTCCCGGCCGCCTCGCCCGCGGATGTCATCGTGCCGTTCGATGCCGCTCTCAGCCGGCCGCGCTGCGGCGTGCCGACGACGGCAGCGATCCGGTCCGAGCGGTTTTAGCTGCGCCCCCTGGCACAGGCGATCTATGAGGGTGGTATCTTCGATGTCGAATTCGCTTTTATCCAGCGAAGCCAGCGAACTTGATTTGCTGAATGAACGTCCGTTTACTCAAACGGATCATGAAATCCTGAAATCCTATGAAGCGGTGGTCGACGGGCTGGCGATGTTGATCGGCGGCCACTGCGAGATCGTATTGCACGCACTGGAAGACCTGAACAGCTCAGCGGTACGCATCGCCAACGGTGAACATACCGGGCGTAAAATCGGCTCGCCGATCACCGACCTGGCGCTGCGCATGCTGCACGACATGGCTGGGGACGACAGCAGCGTGTCCAAAGCCTACTTTACCCGCGCCAAGAGCGGCGTGTTGATGAAGTCGGTGACCATCGCCATTCGCAATCGCGAGCAGCGGGTGATCGGCTTGCTGTGCATCAACATGAACCTCGACGTGCCGTTCTCGCAGATCATGCAGACCTTTATGCCGCCGGCCACGCAGGACGTGCCGTCGTCGGTGAATTTCGCGTCTTCCGTCGACGACCTGGTAGCGCAGACGCTCGAGTTCACCATCGAAGAGGTGAACGCCGACCGCTCGGTGTCCAATAACGCCAAGAATCGCCAGGTGGTGCTCAACCTCTATGAGAAAGGCATCTTCGACATCAAGGATGCGATCAACCAGGTGGCGGATCGTCTGAACATCTCCAAACACACCGTGTATCTGTACATCCGCCAGTTCAAGAGCGGCGATCTGTTGGGAAGCGACCGTTGATGCTCGATTATTGCCTGCTGGTCACCGGCCCGGCTTACGGCACGCAGCAGGCCAGCAGCGCCTATCAGTTCGCTCAGGCTTTGTTGGCGAAAGGGCACCGGCTTTCCAGCGTCTTTTTCTACCGTGAAGGGGTGTTGAATGCCAACCAGCTGACCGCGCCAGCCAGCGACGAGTTCGACCTGGTGCGCGGCTGGACGCAGCTGGCGCAGCAACACGGCGTGGCGCTCAACGTCTGCGTAGCTGCCGCGCTGCGCCGTGGCGTCACCGACGCGCAGGAGGCGGCGCAACAGGGGCTGGCAAGTGCTAACCTGCAGCCCGGCTTTACCCTGAGCGGGCTGGGTTCCCTGGCCGAAGCGTCGTTGAGTTGCGACCGTCTGGTGCAGTTCTGAGGATATGATGAAACGAGTCGCTTTTGTTTTCACCCACGGGCCGCACGGCGGCGCCGGCGGCAGGGAAGGGCTGGATGCGCTGCTCGCCACGTCGGCGCTCAGTGAAGATTTAGGGGTGTTTTTTGTCGGCGATGGCGTATTGCAGCTGTTGCCGGGCCAGCAACCGGAAAAGATTTTGGCGCGCAATTACATCGCCACCTTCGGCGTGCTGCCGCTGTATGACGTGGAGCGGTGCTATCTGTGCCAGGCTTCGCTGCAGGAACGCGGGCTGGGTCAGGTGACCGATTGGGTGCTGGATGCCGAGGTGCTGGCGCCGGACGAACTGCGCCGCGAACTGGCCGGCTACGACGCCGTGATGACGTTTTAGGATCCTCTGATGCTGTATACCCTGAGTCATTCGCCAAACCAATGTGACTTACCCGCCCTGTTGCGCCTGACGGCGGAGGGTGACGCGCTGCTGCTGCTGCAGGACGGCGTGCTCGCAGGCCTTGCCGGCAGCGCCCATCTTGAATTGCTGCTCGCCGCCCCCATATCCCTTTATGCGCTGCAGGACGACCTGGAAGCCCGGGGATTGGTTGGTCATTTTTCGCACAAAGTCACTGTCGTCGGCTATAATCACTTCGTTGAATTAACCGAACAACACCGCAGCCAAATGGCCTGGTAATGAGAGTGATGTTGTATATTTCTTGACACCCATACTGGTCAGCCCTAAAATTCTGCGTCCTCGTACTTTGCCAATAGTGCATACGAGGGGATTTATCACATGTTTACGAAGCTAGTACGAAGCAAAAACCAGGAGCTTTTTTAATGGCAACAATTAACCAGCTGGTTCGCAAACCACGCTCTGTGAAGGCTGCTAAAAGCAACGTTCCAGCGCTGGAAGCCTGCCCGCAGAAACGTGGCGTATGCACCCGCGTATACACCACTACCCCGAAAAAACCAAACTCCGCACTGCGTAAAGTTTGCCGTGTGCGTTTGACCAACGGTTTCGAAGTAACTTCCTACATCGGTGGCGAAGGCCACAACCTGCAGGAACACTCCGTAATCCTGATCCGTGGCGGTCGTGTAAAAGACCTGCCAGGTGTGCGTTACCACACCGTCCGTGGTGCACTTGACTGCTCCGGTGTTAAAGACCGTAAGCAAGCTCGTTCCAAGTACGGCGTGAAGAAGCCAAAGGCTTAATGGTTCTCCGTTAAGTAAGGCCAAACGTTTTAACTTTAATGTCAAAATAAACTCGTAGAGTTTTGGACAATCCTGAATTAACAACGGAGTATTTCCATGCCACGTCGTCGCGTAATCGGCCAACGTAAAATCCTGCCAGATCCTAAGTTCGGATCTGAGCTGCTGGCCAAATTTGTAAATATCCTGATGGTAGACGGTAAAAAATCTACTGCAGAAGCAATCGTCTATACCGCGCTGGAGACCCTGGCTCAGCGTTCTGGTAAAGATCACCTGGAAGCTTTCGAAGTCGCTCTCGACAACGTTCGCCCGACTGTAGAAGTTAAGTCGCGTCGCGTTGGCGGTTCTACTTATCAGGTACCAGTTGAAGTCCGCCCGGTTCGTCGTAATGCTCTGGCAATGCGTTGGATCGTTGATGCTGCACGTAAACGCGGTGATAAATCCATGGCTCTGCGCCTGGCGAACGAGCTGTCTGACGCAGCAGAGAACAAAGGTTCTGCTGTTAAGAAGCGTGAAGACGTTCACCGTATGGCCGAAGCCAACAAGGCGTTCGCCCACTACCGCTGGTAATCACCCGGCTGTAGTCATGCTAACCAAGCGGGCGCGTCAAATCGGCCCGCTTGGGTTAACTGAACTTGAACGCCCTAGGAATAGAGGAATCAAATGGCTCGTACAACACCCATTGCACGCTACCGCAACATCGGTATCAGTGCTCACATCGACGCCGGTAAAACCACCACTACCGAACGTATTCTGTTCTACACCGGTGTAAACCACAAAATCGGTGAAGTTCATGACGGCGCTGCCACCATGGACTGGATGGAACAGGAGCAGGAGCGTGGTATTACCATCACTTCTGCAGCGACTACTGCTTTCTGGTCTGGTATGGCCAAGCAATTCGAACCGCATCGCGTAAACATCATCGACACCCCAGGGCACGTTGACTTCACCATCGAAGTAGAACGTTCCATGCGTGTGCTGGATGGCGCGGTAATGGTTTACTGTGCTGTTGGTGGTGTTCAGCCACAGTCTGAAACCGTATGGCGTCAGGCTAACAAATACAAAGTGCCACGTATCGCGTTCGTTAACAAAATGGACCGTATGGGCGCTAACTTCCTGAAAGTTGTTGGCCAGATCAAATCTCGTCTGGGCGCTAACCCTGTTCCTCTGCAGCTGGCTATCGGCGCAGAAGACAAATTCACCGGCGTTATCGACTTGGTGAAAATGAAGGCGATCAACTGGAACGAAGAAGACGCAGGCGTAACCTTCGAATACGAAGACGTCCCGGCTGACATGATGGATCTGGCTGAAGAATGGCGCCAGAACCTGATCGAGTCCGCTGCGGAAGCTTCCGAAGAGCTGATGGAAAAATACCTGGGCGGCGAAGAGCTGACCGAGGAAGAAATCAAATCCGCTCTGCGTCAGCGCGTACTGAACAACGAAATCATCCTGGTTACCTGTGGTTCTGCGTTCAAGAACAAGGGCGTGCAGGCGATGCTGGATGCGGTAATCGAATACCTGCCGGCACCAACTGACGTTCCTGCGATCAACGGTATCCTGGACGACGGTAAAGACACTCCGGCTGAGCGTCACGCAAGTGATGACGAGCCGTTCTCTGCTCTGGCGTTCAAAATCGCTACCGACCCGTTCGTAGGTAACTTGACCTTCTTCCGCGTGTACTCCGGCGTTGTTAACTCCGGCGACACCGTGCTGAACTCCGTTAAGTCTGCGCGCGAGCGTTTCGGCCGTATCGTTCAGATGCACGCCAACAAGCGTGAAGAGATCAAAGAAGTTCGCGCAGGCGACATCGCCGCTGCGATCGGTCTGAAAGACGTGACCACAGGGGACACCCTGTGTGATCCAGACTCTCCAATCATCCTGGAGCGTATGGAATTCCCTGAGCCGGTAATCTCTATCGCCGTTGAACCAAAAACCAAAGCTGACCAGGAAAAAATGGGTCTGGCTCTGGGCCGTCTGGCTAAAGAAGACCCGTCGTTCCGCGTATGGACTGACGAAGAGTCTAACCAGACCATCATCGCCGGTATGGGTGAACTGCACCTCGACATCATCGTTGACCGCATGAAGCGTGAATTCAACGTTGAAGCTAACGTGGGCAAACCTCAGGTAGCTTACCGCGAAGCGATTCGCGCGAAGATTACCGATGTTGAAGGTAAGCACGCCAAGCAGTCTGGTGGTCGCGGTCAGTACGGTCACGTTGTGATCGACATGTACCCACTGGAGCCGGGCTCTAACCCGAAAGGTTACGAGTTCATCAACGACATCAAAGGTGGTGTAATTCCTGGCGAATACATCCCTGCCGTTGATAAAGGCATCCAGGAGCAGCTGAAGTCTGGTCCGTTGGCTGGTTACCCGGTAGTAGACATGGGTATTCGTCTGCACTTCGGTTCTTACCACGACGTTGACTCCTCTGAACTGGCGTTTAAACTGGCCGCGTCTATCGCCTTTAAAGAAGGCTTTAAGAAAGCGAAACCAGTTCTGCTTGAGCCTATCATGAAGGTTGAAGTTGAGACTCCAGAAGAGAACACCGGTGACGTTATCGGTGACTTGAGCCGTCGTCGCGGCATGCTGCGCGGTCAGGAATCTGAAGTGACTGGCGTTAAGATCCACGCTGAAGTACCGTTGTCCGAAATGTTCGGCTACGCAACTCAGCTGCGTTCTCTGACTAAAGGTCGCGCATCATACACCATGGAATTCCTGAAGTATGATGATGCACCGAACAACGTCGCTCAGGCCGTAATCGAAGCCCGTGGCAAATAAGCCGCAGGGTTAAAACCAAAGTCCCGTGCTCTCTCCAGAAGGGGAGAGCGCTATAGTAAGGAATATAGCCGTGTCTAAAGAAAAATTTGAACGTACAAAACCGCACGTTAACGTTGGTACTATCGGCCACGTTGACCACGGTAAAACTACCCTGACTGCAGCGATCACCACCGTACTGGCTAAAACCTACGGCGGTTCTGCACGTGCTTTCGACCAGATCGATAACGCGCCAGAAGAAAAAGCTCGTGGTATCACCATCAACACCTCTCACGTTGAATATGACACCCCGACTCGTCACTATGCGCACGTTGACTGCCCAGGGCACGCCGACTACGTGAAAAACATGATCACCGGTGCTGCTCAGATGGACGGCGCGATCCTGGTAGTAGCTGCGACTGACGGCCCAATGCCTCAGACTCGTGAGCACATCCTGCTGGGTCGTCAGGTTGGCGTTCCTTTCATCATCGTATTCATGAACAAATGCGACATGGTAGATGATGAAGAGCTGCTGGAACTGGTAGAAATGGAAGTTCGCGAACTGCTGTCCGCTTACGACTTCCCAGGCGACGACCTGCCGGTAATCCGCGGTTCCGCGCTGAAAGCGCTGGAAGGCGAAGCTGAGTGGGAAGCGAAAATCATCGAACTGGCCGAAGCCCTGGACAGCTACATCCCAGAGCCAGAGCGTGCT
>NZ_JBQZFT010000016.1:0-49404 GCF_052692115.1 Serratia sp. TSA_105.2 | reverse complement strand
ACCCGAGCCTGTCGTTGAGCCAGAGCCGGTCGTTGAGCCCGAGCCTGTCGTTGAGCCAGAGCCTGTCGTCGAACCTGAGCCGGTCGTTGAGCCAGAGCCGGTGGTTGAACCTGAGCCGGTCGTTGAGCCAGAGCCGGTCGTCGAACCAGAACCCGAGCCGGAAGAAGAAGAGCTGCTTGACCCTGTAGCGCCGGCCGCTGCGCAAGAGCAGGAGCGCCCGACCAAAGAAGGCTTCTTCGCTCGCCTGAAGCGCAGCCTGCTGAAGACCAAGCAAAACCTTGGTTCCGGCTTTATGGGGCTGTTCCGCGGTAAAAAGATCGACGACGACCTGTTCGACGAGTTGGAAGAACAGCTGCTGATCGCCGATGTCGGCGTAGAAACCACGCGCAAGATCATCACCTCCCTGACCCAGCATGCCAGCCGCAAACAGCTGAAAGACGCCGAAGCGTTGTACGGCAAGCTGAAGGAGGAAATGTCCGAAATTCTGGCCAAGGTCGATCAGCCGCTGGATGTCAGCGGGAAAACCCCGTATGTCATCCTGATGGTCGGCGTGAACGGCGTGGGTAAAACCACCACCATCGGTAAGCTGGCGCGTCAGTTCCAGGCGGAAGGCAAGTCGGTGATGCTGGCGGCGGGGGATACTTTCCGCGCCGCGGCGGTAGAGCAGCTGCAGGTGTGGGGCGAACGCAACCGCATTCCGGTGGTGGCGCAGCATACCGGCGCGGATTCCGCATCGGTGATCTTCGATGCGGTGCAGGCCGCCAAGGCGCGCGGCGTCGATGTCTTGATCGCCGATACCGCCGGCCGTCTGCAGAACAAATCGCATCTGATGGAAGAGCTGAAGAAGATCGTCCGCGTCATGAAAAAACTGGACGACCAGGCCCCCCATGAGGTTATGCTGACGCTCGATGCCAGCACCGGCCAGAATGCGGTCAGTCAGGCGAAATTATTTAATGAGGCCGTGGGCTTAACCGGCATCACGCTGACTAAACTGGACGGTACCGCCAAGGGCGGGGTGATCTTCGCCATAGCCGATCAGTTCGGTATCCCGATTCGCTATATCGGCGTCGGGGAAGGCATCGAAGATTTGCGGCCGTTTAAGGCTGACGATTTTATTGAGGCACTTTTTGCCCGAGAGGATTAATACGGATGATTCGCTTTGAACAGGTCAGTAAAGCTTATCTGGGCGGACGGCAAGCGCTGCAGGGGGTCGATTTCCATCTGCGCCCGGCGGAGATGGCGTTTCTGACCGGCCATTCCGGCGCGGGGAAAAGTACCCTGCTGAAACTGATTTGCGGTATCGAACGGCCCAGCGCCGGCCACATCTGGTTTGGCGGCCACGACATCAGCCGTTTGAAAAACCGCGAGGTGCCGTTTCTGCGTCGGCAGATCGGCATGATCTTCCAGGATCACCACCTGCTGCTGGATCGCACGGTGTATGACAACGTGGCGATGCCGCTGATCATCGCCGGCGCCAGCACCGAAGACATCCGCCGCCGCGTTTCCGCCGCGCTGGACAAGGTCGGTTTGCTGGATAAAGCGAAAAACTTCCCGATTCAGCTGTCCGGCGGTGAGCAGCAGCGCGTGGGTATCGCCCGTGCGGTGGTGAACAAGCCGGCGGTGCTGCTGGCGGATGAACCGACCGGCAACCTGGACGACGCGCTGTCGGAAGGTATTCTGCGCCTGTTTGAAGAATTCAACCGCGTCGGCGTCACTGTATTAATGGCGACGCACGACACCGGGCTTATCGCCCGCCGTAATTACCGCATCCTGACGCTGAGCCAGGGCCGCATGCAAGGGGGCGCTCACCATGGCCAATAACGCAAAAACCGCCAAGAGCAAGGCGCTGCGCGGCGGCTGGCGCGAACAATGGCGTTACGCCTGGATGAACGCCATCAAAGACATGCTGCGCCAGCCGTTGGCGACGCTGTTGACGGTGATGGTGATCGCCATCTCCCTGACGCTGCCGAGCGTGTGCTATATCGTGTGGAAAAACGTCAGCACCGCGGCCAGCCAGTGGTATCCGACGCCGCAGCTGACGGTCTACCTGGATAAATCGCTCGATGACGACGCGGCGCTGAAAGTGCTCGACGCCATCAAGGCGGAAGCCGGCGTGGAGAAGGTGAACTACCTGTCGCGTGAAGAAGCGCGCGGCGAGTTCCGCAACTGGTCGGGCTTTGGCGGCGCGCTGGACATGCTGGAAGAGAACCCGCTGCCGGCGGTGGCCATCGTCACGCCGAAGATGAGCTTCCAGAGTTCGGACACCCTCAATACTCTGCGCGATCGCGTGGCGGCGGTGCAGGGCGTGGAAGAAGTGCGTATGGATGACAGCTGGTTTGCCCGCCTGGCGGCGCTGACCGGGCTGGCGGGCCAGATCGCGGCGATCATCGGCGTGCTGATGATCGTGGCGGTGTTCCTGGTGATCGGCAACAGCGTGCGTCTGAGCATCTTCAGCCGTCGCGACACCATCAACGTGATGAAGCTGATCGGCGCCACCGACGGCTTTATTCTGCGGCCGTTCCTCAACGGCGGGGCGATGCTGGGCTTTGCCGGCGCGCTGCTGTCGCTGGTGCTGTCCGGTGCGCTGGTGTGGCAGCTGGAGTCGGTAGTCGCCGGGGTCGCCAAGGTATTCGGCACCACCTTCACCTTGCACGGGCTGGGCTGGGATGAGGCGCTGCTGCTGCTGATCATCTCCGCGATGATCGGCTGGATCGCCGCCTGGCTGGCGACGGTGCAACATTTACGCCGATTTACACCACAGTAAGATTTTTTTGGTATACTCTTCTCCTGCTGCTTTTGATCGCGTTGCGGGAGAAGAGTGACCTCAAGCGAAGTCAGCACCATCCCTCTCTTCTTAGCGCACAAATTCCCTATCGGCCTGCACCCTCGTCACGTATTGTCAGCAACAATGCTTGCAAAAAAGGGTGAACTTTTAGGGCGGAGTACGGTCAAAAATTGCAGCAAATGTTAAGGTGCCCGGCGTGTGGAACCGCTTTTGCTTCAGCAACTGCCGTAGAATCAATCATTTCCCCGCTGTAATAATCACCTGCATGATTTTGTATTCTCATAGAGAGGGTTTGAATGACCAAAGAAATGCAAACTTTAGCCTTAGTACCCCAAGGTAGCTTGGAAGCCTATATCCGGGCAGCCAACGCCTATCCGATGCTGACGGCAGAGGAAGAGCGGGAGCTGGCTGAACGGCTGCATTATCAGGGCGATCTGGATGCCGCTAAGCAGCTCATCCTGTCTCACCTGCGCTTTGTCGCTCATATTGCCCGCAACTATTCAGGCTATGGTCTGCCACAGGCGGATCTGATTCAGGAAGGCAATATCGGCCTGATGAAAGCCGTTCGCCGCTTCAACCCTGAAGTCGGCGTGCGTCTGGTTTCCTTTGCGGTGCATTGGATTAAGGCGGAAATCCACGAGTACGTATTGCGCAACTGGCGCATCGTGAAAGTGGCGACCACCAAAGCGCAGCGCAAGCTGTTCTTTAACCTGCGCAAAACCAAACAGCGTTTGGGCTGGTTCAATCAGGACGAAGTGGAACTGGTGGCCCGCGAGCTGGGCGTAACCAGCAAAGACGTGCGCGAGATGGAATCTCGCATGGCGGCGCAGGACATGACGTTCGATCCGACTCCGGATGATGAGGCTCGCGATGGCCAGTCGATGGCGCCGGTGCTGTACCTGCAGGACAAGAGCTCGGACTTCGCCGAAGGCATCGAGGAAGATAACTGGGAAAGCAATGCCGCAGACAAACTGGCCTATGCGCTGGAAGGTCTGGACGAGCGCAGCCAGCATATTATCCGCGCCCGTTGGCTGGACGACGACAACAAGTCGACGCTGCAGGAGCTGGCCGATCAGTACGGCGTTTCCGCCGAGCGCGTGCGCCAGCTGGAAAAGAACGCCATGAAGAAATTGAAAATGGCGATCGAAGCCTAAGTCGATGCGATATTTGAAAAAAAAAGCCCGGCAAGCCGGGCTTTTTCATGCCTGAAATTCGGCGTTATGGCGCAACAGTGGCGAAGTCCGGCGCCGGGCAGTCGTAGCCGAATTTCGCCGCCCACGGGTAGCGGGTGCCGGTGTTGATGTAGCGCTGATAAAGCGCCCGGCCGGTCTTGGCGTCGCGCTTGATAACCCAACTGGCGGCGTTACACAGCACGGCGGCGTAGGCCTGGCTTTTCGGCGGCAGCAGATCGGCCGCCTGTTGCGCCAGACCCACCGCCTGCCAGCGATAGTGCAGGAAACGGTTGTCCTGCGCCGGCAGCGCCGCCTTGGCGCGCGCCGCTTCTGTGCTGTCGATCCAGCTTTTATGCTTCAGCTCGCGAGTATCGAACGCATCCCCCAGATAGGAATAGCCGGCGCCATAGATGGCGTAGTCCGGCGTCATCTCATAGCCGGTAAATTCGAGCCCCTGGGCGCGCAGCAGGTTGGCGGCGCGATAGTAAGCCTGCGCGCGCGTCAGCGGCGCGGCGGATTTG
Organism: Serratia sp. TSA_105.2; assembly: GCF_052692115.1. Taxonomy (NCBI): domain Bacteria; kingdom Pseudomonadati; phylum Pseudomonadota; class Gammaproteobacteria; order Enterobacterales; family Yersiniaceae; genus Serratia; species Serratia sp. TSA_105.2. The sequence goes on along the minus strand of NZ_JBQZFT010000016.1, from coordinate 44,926 downwards.
TCCTTGGCGGCCTTCAACTCATCGGCGTACTGCTGCGCCGCTTGCCGGTAGTTGGGGATATCGAAATAGGCCTGCGCCTCCGCGGCCCGCCCGGTGCGCATCAGCCGCCGCGCCAGCAGCTCGCGCAGCTGCACTTCCGGCGTGATTTGCTGGCCGCCACCGTAGTCGTCCGGGTTAACCGGTTTGAGCGGCGTCGTTGGCGCCGGGGCGTGCTTATCGACAAAGCCTTTCAACTCATCGACGGTCAGCACCCGCTCCGCCACATCGGCCACGTCGGCCCAGTAGATCGCCTTGCCGCGATACAGCAGGTCCATCGCCTGCAGATAGTCGCCGCGGTTCAGCGCCAGGATGGCCTGTTCACCGGCCACCCGGCACTCGGGCACGATGGTTTCCGCGACAAAGTCGGCGTTGCGCTGTTCGCCCCAGCTTTCGTCGGCGGGGAACGCGCTTGCCGCCTTGGCATAGGCGGCGGTGGCGGCTTTCACGTCACCGTCACGCAGCGCCATTTTGGCGCGCAGCCACCACGCCAGGCCGCTGTCGCCTGCGTTTTTCAGCAGGCTCGCCGCCATCGGGTACTGCCCGGAACGGTAGGCCAATGCCGCCAGCCGATCGCTGCCGGCGAAGCCGCTTTTCACCGTGCCGTCCAGCAGCGTCAGGATCTGGCTGATGATCTGTGCGGAGCGGCCGTTGCCGTCGGTATCCGCCATCTGCAGGTTGCCGCTGCGGGCGAACAGTTCAATGGTCACCAGCTGTTGGATTAAGGGATCGCCGATAACCTGTTTCAGCGTTTCCAGATGGTCGGGATTGACCAGGAAACTGGAAACATACTGCAGCGACTGCCCGCCGCTCGGATCGCCCTGCGCCGCCTGTTGCGCGTACAGGTGGGCGGCGGGGGCGACGTCACCCAGCCACAGGTGGATGCGCGCCTGCTGCCCGAGGCTGCTCAGCGCCAGCTGATCGGGATCGGCGGCGCCGCTTTTCACCCGATCGATCACCTGCTGGAACGCCGCCAGCGCCTGTTCCAGTTCGGCTTTAGGCGGATGCTCGGCGGCGGGCGCCGCTTCACCCGATTCATTCACCGGCGTACCGTGGTCAGCCATCAATACCCGCCCAAGCGAATACTGCGCCCGCAGCCCCCAGTCACCCTGCTCGGCGGCCGGGAGCTTCAGCACCTGCTGGAAATAGTCTGTGGCGCGTGGATCGTGGCTGGCGAAAGCGACGGCGCCCAGTTGATAGAGACGCGCGGCGTTGGACAACCCCTGCGTATTGACGGCGTCAGCTTCTTCCACTGTTTTGGCGGCGCGCATTTTACCGATCGCCACCGTTTCCGGCGATTGCGGCATCGGTTTTGGCGGCATCGGCGGCGGCGGGGCTTGCCAGTGCGGCAACTGTTTATCCGTCGGCACCAGCCGGCCGGCTTCGAAGGCGAAATTCCCCTCCGGCATATACAGCAGGGTACCGTTGCGGTCGATCAGCAGCCGGTTAGGGAAATCCGGGCCGCAGGCATAGCCGTTCAGCGGCAGCGCCAGCGCGGCGCCGATCAGCATGGCCAGCGGAAGAAGGCGGCGGGTGTTCCGTGCCGCGCGCGAATCAAGGTGTGACAAGGGTGCCTCCTGGCGTCAGTTGTTGGCAGCGCAGCCAGCCCAGCGGCCGGGATTGCCCGGCGCGCAGTTGGTCGCCGCTGATGCGGATAAAGCGTTGCCGTTGCGGTGCGGATTCCAGCCGGTAGTTGCCGACCGCGTCCGCGGCCAGGCAATCGTCGGCGCGGATGACCACCTCTTGCGGCAGCGGGGCGTCCACCGGCCCGTTGTTATGAATTATCAGATCATACAGCCCGTTTTGCTGTGGCTGAGGCCTAAATTTTACCTGCCAGTCGACGTTCAGCGGCCGCCGTTCGATCACCGCTCGCAGCGTGGCGAGCGACCAGGCGCGTCGATCGTCCGTCAGCGGCAAGCGGAACCAGATAATGCCGCGCAGCCGGGGCGGCGTTTGCTGCGCCAGCGTCTGCAGAAAATCGGCGATCTGCTGCGGTGCGACCGCCAGCTCGCGGCCGTTGCCTGCCACGCGCAGCGAGGATTCGCTCTCCACCTGCGCCCCCTGCGCATCAAACCCCAGCAGCGCCATGCCATAGGCCGGCAGCGCGACGCGAAACGGCTTCGGTGTGACGGCGGCGTACTGCCGCACCCAGCGCAGCGCCAAGGGGCCGTCAAACAGCCCCTGCTGCGGCGAGAGCACGGCATGCACCTGCAGGACGGAGCTATCGGCCTGTTGCAGTACGCCGGGCAGGTCGGATGAGCCGATCCAGGCCGGCAGGGCGGTGATGCCGAGTTGCAAAGTGGCGGGCAGCCGTTGGCGTAGCTGCTGCAGAAAGCGTTGGTAGCTCGGCAGGCGGGCGGTGGCGGCGTCATGATCGATCTCGACGCCGGTGACGGGCAGCCCGGCCGCCTGCCAGCGCTGGGTGAGCGCCAGCAGCCGCTGGATAATGGCTTCTTGGTCCAGCTGCGGCAGTTGGCCGTCGAGGCGGGCCACCAGCCAGAGCGGACGGCCGTCCTGCCTCAGCAAACTGAGATCGGCCGGGATCTCCCGGCAGCCCTCGCGCGGATGTACCTGCAGCGCCAGCACGCGCAGCCCACCGAACAGATCGCGGCTGTGCGCCAGCGCATCGGCGTGCTGCGGCGTCCAGACCCGCTGCCAGACATAAACCTGCTGATCCCAGCCTGCGGCCAGGCGCAGCGCCTGCTGGCGCCCGAGGAGCGCGGCCGCTAGCCCCAGCGCAATCAAGACCAGCGCCGCCAGCCGGCGTTTCATTTTTGCCAGAGATCGCCCTGCGGTGCGAAGCCGCAGGCGCGCATGAAGTTATCGACTTCCCCGCGTTCGCGCGGCGCCAGGCCGGCGGTCGACAGCTGCCAGTGGGCGACCTGCGGCAGCTGACGCTGCGCATCCTGCACCAGGTAAAGACCGACGCCACGGCGGCGCGTCACTTCGCGCACCAGCAGGTCCTGCAGCTCGGCGCGGTCGTCCTGCAGCGCGATTTTCACAGCCCCCAGCAGCCGCTCGTTGAAGCGGGCGGCGAACAGCGCCTTGCCGTCGCTCAGCCAGCTCTGCCACTGTTCCGGCTGCTGGTGCGGCCAAATTTTACCGAGGTCGATAAGATCTTGCGGGGACAGCGCGGTCAGGCGCTCGATGGTCAGTTTCATGCAGAATTTCCGCGCAGCTAAATGATGCCGACAGTGTAATAGATCTTGTGCAGAGCGTTGTGTAAGTTTTTCTGTACGATTACTGTGCAATATGTTTTTTGCACGGGGCATTTTCCGAGTAAATAGTTAGTAAATGGATTGTTAACCAGCACAACGCACTGCGCCTCAAGGTAAAGAGCGCAGATTTAATTCGAATTTTATCCTGTTTACACCGCTTGTTTCTGCCGGATGAAGTTGATTTGCAGAAGAAAATTCCTGTTTAATGGTATGAAAAATAAAGTCTTATTAGAAAATAATGCCGACAAAACGCCTAAATCATTATTACTTATAACAAAAGCGGTCAATAACGATCGGGCACAGGCAAACACAACAGGTACGTTCACAACGACAGATGGGGATTTGCGGATGAAATTAACAACAGGTAAGGCACTGCTGGCGGGTTGTATTGCGATGGCCATGAGCCAGGCGGCCATGGCGAAAGACATCAAGGTAGCGATCGTCGGGGCGATGTCCGGCCCGGTCGCGCAGTATGGCGACATGGAGTTTACCGGCGCGCGCCAGGCGATTGCCGACATCAACGCCAAGGGCGGTATCAAGGGCGACAAGCTGGTCGGCGTGGAATACGACGACGCCTGCGACCCGAAACAGGCGGTTGCGGTCGCCAACAAGGTGATCAACGACGGCATTCGCTACGTGATCGGCCACCTGTGCTCCTCGTCCACCCAGCCGGCGTCCGATATCTATGAAGACGAAGGCGTGATCATGATTACCCCGGCGGCCACCAACGCCGATCTGACCACCCGCGGCTACAAGATGATCATGCGCACCACCGGCCTGGACTCGGATCAGGGCCCGACCGCCGCCAAATACATCCTCAGCGACATCAAGCCGAAGCGCATCGCCGTAGTGCACGACAAGCAGCAATACGGCGAAGGCCTGGCGCGCTCGGTGCGCGACAGCCTGAAAAAACAGGGCACCGAAGTGGCGATGTTCGAAGGCATCACCGCCGGCGACAAAGACTTCTCCACCCTGGTGGCGCGCCTGAAGAAAGAAAATATCGACTTCGTGTACTTCGGCGGTTACTACCCGGAAATGGGTCAGATCCTGCGTCAGGCCAAGCAGGCCGGGTTGACCACCCGCTTCATGGGGCCGGAAGGCGTGGGCAACTCCTCGCTGTCCAACATCGCCGGAGCCGCTTCGGAAGGCATGCTGGTGACGTTGCCGAAACGCTACGATCAGGTGCCTGCCAACCAGCCGATCGTCGATGCGTTGAAAGCCAAGAAGCTGGATCCGACCGGCCCGTTCGTCTGGACCACCTATGCCGCGCTGCAGTCGCTGACCACCGGCATGGCGCGCAGCGGCAGCCAGGAGCCGGCGGACATCGTCAAGGATCTGAAAACCGGCAAGCCGGTGGAGACCGTGATGGGGCCGCTGAGCTGGGATGACAAGGGCGATCTGAAAGGCTTCGAGTTCGGCGTGTTCGAATGGCATGCCAACGGCACGTCCACACCGATCAAATAAGCCATAATGATTAGGGTGGGGCGCGGCTTGCTGCGCCCGGCGGGTCGGCTTGCCGGCCCCGTCTCCCTTTACCCGCCGGTTCTCCGTCGGCGGGTTTCGCAGCCAAGGGTTCAGAGTATGTCAGAGCAGCTCCTCTATTTTCTGCAGCAGATGTTCAACGGCTTAACGTTGGGCAGCACCTATGCATTGATCGCCATCGGTTACACCATGGTTTACGGCATCATCGGCATGATCAACTTCGCCCACGGCGAGGTGTACATGATCGGCAGCTATGTCTCCTTTATCGTGATCGCCGCCCTGATGATGCTCGGCATCGACGTCGGCTGGTTGCTGATCGGCGCCGCGTTCCTGGTCTCGATCGTCATCGCCAGCGCCTACGGCTGGAGCATCGAGCGGGTGGCCTACAAGCCGGTGCGCAACTCCAAGCGCCTGATTGCGCTGATCTCGGCCATCGGCATGTCGATATTCCTGCAAAACTACGTCAGCCTGACGCAGGGCTCACGCGATCTGGCGCTGCCCAGCCTGGTGACCGGCCAGTGGGTGCTGGGGGAAAGCAACGGCTTCGCCGCCACCATCAGCACCATGCAGCTGATCATCTGGCTTGTAACCTTCCTGGCGATGCTGGCACTGACGCTGTTTATCCGCTATTCGCGCATGGGGCGCGCCTGCCGCGCCTGTGCGGAAGACCTGAAGATGGCCAGCCTGCTGGGCATCAACACTGACCGGGTGATCTCGCTGACCTTCGTCATCGGGGCGGTGATGGCGGCGGTGGCCGGAGTGTTGCTCGGCCAGTTCTATGGCGTCATCAACCCTTACATCGGGTTTATGGCCGGCATGAAAGCCTTCACCGCCGCGGTTCTGGGCGGTATCGGCAGCATTCCCGGCGCGATGATCGGCGGCCTGGTGCTGGGCGTGGCGGAAGCGCTGACCTCCGCCTACCTGAGCACCGAATACAAAGACGTGGTGTCGTTCGCGTTGCTGATCGTGGTGCTGCTGATCATGCCGACCGGCATCCTCGGGCGTCCGGAGGTTGAGAAAGTATGAAACTCAATCTGCTCAATGCGCTGATCGCCACGGCGGTGCTGTTCGTGATGGCGTCGTTCCTGATGGGCATGCAGCTCAGCCTGGACGGCACCAAGCTGGTGGTACACGGCGCGGCGGAAGTGCGCTGGATGTGGATCGGCATCGGCTGCGTCATCGTCTTTTTCTTCCAGCTGTTGCGCCCGCTGCTGCAGCAGGGATTGAAAAAAGTCTCCGGCCCGGCGTTCGTGCTGCCGAGCTTTGATGGCACCACGCCGCGGCAAAAGCTGCTGGCGGCTCTGCTCATCGTCGCGGCGGTCGCCTGGCCGTTCCTGGTGTCGCGCGGCACGGTGGATATCGCCACCCTGACGTTGATCTACGTGATGCTGGGCCTCGGCCTCAACGTGGTGGTGGGCTTGTCCGGTCTGCTGGTGCTCGGCTACGGCGGTTTCTACGCCATCGGCGCCTACACCTACGCGCTGCTGAATCACTATTACGGCCTCGGCTTCTGGGAGAGCCTGCCGCTGGCGGGCATCGTCACCGCCGCCTTCGGCTTCCTGCTCGGTTTCCCGGTGCTGCGGCTGCGCGGCGACTATCTGGCAATCGTGACGCTCGGCTTCGGTGAGATCGTGCGCATCCTGCTGCTGAACAATACCGAGATCACCGGCGGACCGAACGGCATCAGCCAGATCCCGAAACCGACCTTCTTCGGCCTGGAGTTCAACCGCAGCGTGCGCGACGGCGGCTGGGATACCTTCCATAACTTCTTCGGCCTGAAATACGATCCGAGCGATCGCATCGTGTTCCTGTACCTGGTGGCGCTGCTGCTGGTGGTGCTGACGCTGTTCGTCATCAACCGCCTGCTGCGTATGCCGCTGGGGCGCGCGTGGGAAGCGCTGCGCGAAGACGAGATCGCCTGCCGCTCGCTGGGCCTCAGCCCGACGCGCATCAAGCTGACCGCCTTTACCATCAGCGCCGCTTTCGCCGGGTTTGCCGGCACGCTGTTCGCCGCGCGCCAAGGGTTCGTCAGCCCGGAATCCTTCACTTTCGTCGAGTCGGCCTTCGTGTTGGCGATCGTCGTACTGGGGGGCATGGGCTCGCAGTTCGCGGTCATTCTGGCGGCGATCCTGCTGGTGGTGTCGCGCGAACTGATGCGCGATCTGAATGAATACAGCATGTTGCTGCTGGGTGCGCTGATGGTGCTGATGATGATTTGGCGGCCGCAGGGGCTGTTGCCGATGAAACGGCCGCAGCTGAAGCTGCAGGCGGCGGACATTCACGCGGGTAAGGGGGAGCAGGCATGAGCGTTCAACCTTTACTGCAGGTGGAGGGCCTGTCGATGCGTTTCGGCGGGCTGCTGGCGGTCAACAACGTGGCGTTGACGCTGAACGAAGGCGAAATCGTGTCGCTGATCGGCCCCAACGGCGCCGGTAAGACCACGGTGTTCAACTGCCTGACCGGTTTTTACCGCCCGACCGGCGGTACCATCAAATTGCGCGATCGCCACTTGGAAGGGTTGGCGGGGCAGGCCATCGCCCGCATGGGCGTGGTGCGCACCTTCCAGCACGTGCGGCTGTTCCGTGAAATGACGGTGATCGAGAACCTGCTGGTGGCGCAGCATCAGCACCTGAAAAGCGGCGTGTTCGCCGGGCTGTTGAAAACCCCGGCTTTCCGCCGTGCCGAAGCCGAGGCGCTGGCGCGCGCGGCGGAGTGGCTGGAGCGCGTCGGCCTGCTGGAGATGGCCAACCGTTCGGCGGGCAACCTGGCCTATGGGCAGCAGCGGCGGCTGGAGATCGCCCGCTGCATGGTGACCCGGCCGGAGCTGCTGATGCTGGATGAACCGGCTGCCGGTCTCAACCCGAAAGAGACCGACGAACTGGATCACCTGATCGTCGAGCTGCGCGATCGGCATAAGGTATCGGTGCTGCTGATCGAGCACGACATGAAGCTGGTGATGGGCATTTCCGACCGCATTTACGTGGTGAATCAGGGAACGCCGCTGGCGCAGGGCACACCGGCGGAGATCCGCAACAACCCGGACGTGATCCGGGCTTATTTGGGCGAAGAATAATATGTTGTCATTCAATCAGGTATCCGCCCATTACGGCAAAATTCAGGCGCTGCATCAGGTCAGTTTAACGATCAAGCAGGGTGAAATCGTGACGTTAATCGGCGCCAACGGCGCCGGTAAAACCACGCTGCTCGGCACCCTGTGCGGCGAACCGCGCGCCAGCGAAGGCAGCATCGTCTTTCAGGATCAGGACATCACCCAGTGGCAAACCTCGCGCATCATGCGCGAAGCGGTGGCGATCGTGCCGGAAGGGCGACGCGTCTTCTCGCGCATGACGGTGGAAGAAAACCTGGCGATGGGCGGCTTCTTCGCCGATCGCCAGCAGTATCAACAGCGTATCGAACGGGTGTTCACTCTGTTCCCGCGCCTGCTGGAGCGCCGAAGCCAGCGCGCCGGCACCATGTCCGGCGGCGAACAGCAGATGCTGGCCATCGGCCGCGCGCTGATGAGCCAGCCGAAGCTGCTGCTGCTCGATGAGCCCTCGCTCGGGCTGGCGCCCATCATTATCCAGCAGATTTTCGACATCATTCAGCAGCTGCGGGAAGAGGGCATGACCATCTTCCTGGTGGAGCAAAACGCCAATCAGGCGCTGAAATTGGCGGACCGTGGTTATGTGCTGGAAAACGGCCGCGTGGTGTTGGAAGATACGGGGGCTGCATTGTTAGCCAACGAAGCAGTGAGGTCGGCGTATCTGGGCGGTTAATCCGCCCCCCTACGAATTAAAATAATCAGGTACGAGAAGAAGAAATGAAGACAGAAGGGTTACTCGCGCAGCGCATCGTTAACGTAAAAAGTTCGGCCATCCGTGAATTGCTTAAGCATAGCAAGATGGAACACGTCATTTCGCTGGCGGGCGGCATCCCCTCTGATGCGCTGTTCGATTTTGAAGGATTGAGCATCGCCACGCAGCAGGCGATCACCGAACAGCCGAAAAGCGCGTTCCAATATGGCCTGACCGAGGGCAGCCCGCTGCTGCGTGAGCGCATTTGCGCGCTGTGCGCCGAGCGCGGCGTCACCGCTGGTGCGGAAGAGGTGATGGTCACCGCCGGCTCGCAGCAGGCATTGGATTTGGTGATGCGCGCCATCGTCAACCCCGGCGACGTGTTCGTGGTGGAGCGCCCGACCTACCTGGCGGCGCTGCAAACGCTGGAGCTGGCGGAAGCCAACATCATGTCGGTCTCGTCCGACAGCGACGGCATGGTGGTGGAAGAGCTGGCCGAGCTGCTGAAAACCCAGCGCATCAAGGGCGTGTACGTGGTGCCGAACTTCGGCAACCCCAGCGGCATCACCCTGAGCGCCGAGCGCCGCGAACTGCTGGTGAAGCTGGCCGCCGAACATAACTTCCTGATCATCGAAGACGATCCGTACGGCGAGCTGCGTTTCACCGAAGAGCGCCACCCGACGCTGCATCAGGTGTCGCAGCGGGTGCTGGGCAACACCGACCACATCATCTATACCTCGACCTTCTCCAAGATCCTGGCGCCGGGCTTGCGGTTGGGCTGGGCGATCCTGCCGCCGTTCCTGCTGCATAAAGTGGCGATCATCAAGCAGGCGGCGGATCTGCACGCCAGCGCGCTGTCGCAGAGCATCGTCGAGTGCTACCTTGGCCTGGATCGCCTGCCGGCGCAGATTGACAAGATCCGCGCCGCCTACAAGCAAAAGGGCGAGATCCTGGCCGGTTTGGTGGAGCAGGAGTTGGGCGACTACATCACCTTCGATAAGCCGAAGGGTGGCATGTTCCTGTGGGCGCGTTTCCGCCAGCCGTTCAACGCCACCGAATGGCTGAACACGACCTTGCAGCAGGGCGTGGTGTTCGTGCCAGGGGAATACTTCTTCTCCGACAACCCGGATCGTTCGACCTTCCGCCTGTCGTTCGCCACCGCCACCGAGCAGCAGATGCAAGAAGCGGTGGCGCGCCTGCGCCGTTCGCTGTAATCCTCGCGGCGGCGGAGCCCATGCCCGCCGCCGACATCAAACCGCCATCTTCACTTCACCTTGCCGTCATGTGGCTGTCATATAACGGTTATTTTTCTGTCATCCGCGCATGGCATGTTATCCCCCGTCATCTTTCGAGCCGCAGCGTTGTTGGCTGCCCGGCTGCCCCCCTGTCACTTAGTTAGCTAAGCTCAGGGTGCCAGCAGGTTGCCGCCTGGCTGCAACTCGAAAGCTATAGGGGGCACTCCCTCATCAAGAATTGATTCTTTTCGCTCACGCGCTTTTACACCAGCTTTTTTCAGGAGTTAGGCATGCTCACCTACGCTATTCGCAAAACCACGCTGTGCGTCGCGTTGACCCTGGCGGTCAGCACTCAGGCGCTGGCGGCGACCGAGATCCCGTTCTGGCATTCGATGGAAGGCGAACTGGGTAAGGAAGTGGATTCCCTGGCGGATCGCTTCAACCAGTCGCACAGCGACGTCAAGATTGTGCCGGTTTATAAAGGCAACTACGAACAGAGCCTGGCGGCGGGCATCGCCGCTTACCGCTCCGGCAAGGCGCCGGCGATCCTGCAGGTTTACGAGGTGGGCACCGCCACCATGATGGCCAGCAAGGCCATCAAACCGGTCTACGAAGTGTTTAAAGAGGCCGGCATCAACTTCGACGAGTCGGTGTTCGTGCCGACGGTAGCCGGCTATTACACCGACAACAAGAGCGGCCATCTGCTGTCTCAGCCGTTCAACAGCTCCACGCCGGTGCTGTACTACAACAAAGACGCCTTCAAGAAGGCCGGCCTGAACCCGGACCAGCCGCCGAAAACCTGGCAGGAGCTGGCGGCGGATACCGCCAAGCTGCGTGAGGCCGGCATGAAGTGCGGCTACGCCAGCGGCTGGCAGGGCTGGATCCAGCTGGAGAACTTCAGCGCCTGGCACGGCGTGCCGTTCGCCAGCGAAAACAACGGGTTCGGCGGCACCAACGCCAAGCTGGAGTTCAACAAGCCGCTGCAGGTCAAGCACATCGAGCTGCTGGAGGCGATGAACAAGAAGGGCGATTTCACCTACTTCGGCCGCAAAGACGAATCCACCGAGAAGTTTTATAACGGCGACTGCGCCATCACCACCGCTTCTTCCGGTTCGCTGGCGGACATCAAGCACTACGCCAAATTCAACTACGGCGTCGGCATGATGCCGTACGACGCCGACGCGAAAAACGCGCCGCAGAACGCCATCATCGGCGGGGCCAGCCTGTGGGTGATGAACGGCAAAGACGCCGCCACCTACAAGGGCGTGGCCGAGTTCCTGCAGTACCTGGCGCAGCCGGAAATCGCCGCCGAATGGCACCAGAAGACCGGCTATCTGCCGATCACCACCGCGGCTTACGATCTGACCAAGCAGCAGGGCTTCTACGACAAGAACCCGGGTGCCGACGTCGCCACTCGCCAGATGCTGAACAAGCCGCCGTTGCCGTTCACCAAGGGCCTGCGCCTGGGCAACATGCCGCAGATCCGCAGCGTGGTGGATGAGGAACTGGAAGGCGTGTGGACCGGCAAGAAAACGCCTCAGCAGGCGCTGGACGCCGCCGTGCAGCGCGGTGACGTGCTGCTGCGCCGCTTCGAAGCATCGACCAAGTAACCCTGCGTCGCGGGCCCGGCGGACCGGGCTCGCGTCTTCACGCCGATCCTTCCTTACCCGATCAATGGTTTAACTGCTATGTCATCTTCCCGTCCCGGTTTCGGCTGCAGCTGGCTGCCCTATGCGTTGGTGCTGCCGCAGCTGCTGATTACCGCCGTCTTCTTTTTATGGCCCGCCGGCGAGGCGCTGTGGTATTCGGTGCAGAGCCTCGATCCGTTCGGCTTGTCCAGCCAGTTTGTCGGGCTGGATAACTTTAAACAGCTGTTCCAGGATCCTTACTACCTCGACTCGTTCTATACCACGCTGATCTTCAGCTTCCTGGTGGCGGGCATCGGGCTGGCGGTTTCGCTGTTCTTCGCCGCGCTGGTGGACTACGTGCTGCGCGGCAGCCGCCTCTACCGCACGCTGATGATCCTGCCCTATGCGGTGGCGCCGGCGGTGGCGGCGGTGCTGTGGATCTTTCTGTTCAACCCCGGCCTGGGATTGATCACCCATTTCCTCAACGGGCTGGGCTATAACTGGAACCATGCGCAAAACAGCGGCCAGGCGATGTTCCTGGTGGTGCTGGCCTCGGTATGGCAGCAGATAAGCTATAACTTCCTGTTTTTCCTCGCGGCGCTGCAGTCGATCCCGCGCTCGCTGGTGGAGGCGGCGGCCATCGACGGCGCCGGCCCGGTGCGGCGTTTCTTCCATCTGGTGCTGCCGCTGATCGCGCCGGTGAGCTTCTTCCTGCTGGTGGTCAATCTGGTGTACGCCTTCTTCGATACCTTCCCGGTGATCGACGCCGCCACCGGCGGTGGGCCGGTGCAGTCCACCACCACGTTGATCTACAAGATCTACCGCGAAGGCTTCGCCGGATTGGATCTCTCCAGCTCCGCCGCCCAGTCGGTGATCCTGATGCTGCTGGTGATCGGCCTGACGGTGATCCAGTTCCGCTTCGTTGAACGTAAGGTGCGCTATCAATGATTGAGAATCGACGCGGGCTGGATATCTTCAGCCATGTGATGCTGATTATCGGCGTGCTGGTGGTGTTGTTCCCGTTGTACGTGGCCTTTGTCGCCGCCACGCTGGATGATAAGCAGGTGTTTCAGGTGCCGATGACGCTGGTGCCCGGCGGCCACCTGTGGGAGAACATCAGCAATATCTGGCAGGGCGGCGTGGGCAACCTCAAGGTGCCGTTCTCGCTGCTGCTGCTGAACAGCGTGATCATGGCGCTGGCGATCACCTTCGGCAAAATCGCGGTGTCGGTGCTGTCGGCTTACGCCATCGTGTACTTCCGCTTTCCGCTGCGCAGCCTGTTCTTCTGGCTGATTTTCCTCACCCTGATGCTGCCGGTGGAGGTGCGTATTTTCCCGACGGTGGAGGTGATCTCCAACCTCAACCTGCTGGACAGCTACACCGGCCTGACGCTGCCGCTGATGGCCTCGGCCACCGCGACCTTCCTGCTGCGCCAGTTCTTCATGACCCTGCCGGATGAGCTGCTGGAGGCGGCGCGCATCGACGGCGCCGGGCCGATGCGTTTCTTCTGGGACATCGTGCTGCCGCTGTCGAAAACCAATCTGGCGGCGCTGTTCGTCATCACCTTTATCTACGGCTGGAACCAATACCTGTGGCCGATCCTGATCACCAGCGACGCCTCGATGGGTACCGCGGTGGCGGGCATCAAGAGCATGATCTCCACTTCCGGCGCGCCGACCCAGTGGAACCAGGTGATGGCGGCGATGATTCTGACTTTATTGCCACCGCTGGCGGTGGTGCTTCTGATGCAGCGCTGGTTTGTGCGCGGTCTGGTTGATAGCGAGAAATAACGACGATGGCAGGATTAAAACTACAGGCGGTCACCAAGTCTTACGACGGTAAAACGCCGGTGATCAAACAGATCGACCTCGATGTGGCGGACGGCGAATTCATCGTGATGGTCGGCCCGTCCGGCTGCGGCAAATCCACGCTGCTGCGGATGGTGGCCGGGCTGGAACGCACCACCAGCGGCGATATCTATATCGATACCCGGCGCGTGACCGATCTGGAGCCCAAGGATCGCGGCATCGCGATGGTGTTCCAGAACTACGCGCTCTATCCGCACATGAGCGTATACGACAACATGGCCTACGGTCTCAAGATCCGCGGTTTCGGCAAGGATCATATCCGCCAGCGGGTGGAAGAAGCGGCACGCATCCTGGAGCTGGAGCCGCTGCTCAAGCGCAAACCGCGCGAGCTTTCCGGCGGCCAGCGCCAGCGTGTGGCGATGGGGCGCGCCATCGTGCGCGAACCGGCGGTATTCCTGTTCGATGAGCCGCTGTCCAACCTGGACGCCAAGCTGCGGGTGCAGATGCGCCTGGAGCTGCAACAGCTGCATCGTCGTCTGAAAACCACCAGCCTGTACGTGACCCACGATCAGGTGGAGGCGATGACGCTGGCGCAGCGGGTCATCGTAATGAACAAGGGCGTGGCGGAGCAGATCGGCACCCCGAGCGAAGTGTACCAACGGCCGGCTTCGCTGTTTGTCGCCGGCTTTATCGGATCGCCGGCGATGAACCTGCTGCCCGGCACCCTGAGCGCCGACGGCGGCCAGCTGCTGCTGGCGGACGGCATGGCGCTGCCGTTGCCGGCGGCCAAGCCGCAGTGGGCGGGGCGGCCGTTGACGCTGGGCGTTCGGCCGGAGCATATTCAACTGGTAGTGCAAGGCCAGGGCGTGCCGCTGCAGCTGCAGACGCTGGAGCTGCTGGGGGCCGACAATCTGGCGCACGGCCAGTGGGGCGGCCACGGGGTGATCGCGCGGCTGTCGCACGAAACCTTGCCGGCGGCGGGCAGTACGCTATATTTGCAGCTGCCTGTTCAGGCGCTGCACTTCTTTGACACCCATAGCGGATTACGGATGGATTGATGACGAGACCCTGGCCTTACCCTCATATCGTTGCCCACCGCGGCGGCGGTTCTCTGGCGCCGGAAAACACCCTGGCGGCGATCGATGTCGGCGCGCGCCACGGCCACAAGATGATCGAGTTCGATGCCAAGCTGGCGCAGGACGGGCAAATTTTCCTGCTGCACGACGACACGCTGGATCGCACCAGCAACGGCTGGGGCGTGGCGGGCGAACTGCCGTGGGACAAACTGGTGCAGCTGGACGCCGGCAACTGGTACAGCTCGGCCTTCAAGGGCGAGCGGTTGCCGCTGCTGTCGGAAGTGGCGGAACGCTGCCAGGAACGCGGCCTGATGGCCAATATCGAGATCAAGCCGACCACCGGCAGCGACGATGAAACCGGCCGGGTGGTGGCGCTGGCGGCGCGGCTGCTGTGGCAAGGGCAGACCGATCCGCTGCTTTCCTCCTTCTCGGTAGAAGCGTTGGCGGCGGCGCAGCGCACCGTGCCGGATTTGCCGCGCGGCCTGCTGCTCGAGGCCTGGGACGACAACTGGCGCGAGCTGACCGAACGCCTGGACTGTGTCTCGCTGCATATCGATCACAAAGCGCTGACCGCCGAGCGGGTAAAAGCGTTGAAAGACGCCGGGCTGCGCATTCTGGTGTACACCGTCAACCAACCGGATCGCGCGCGCCTGCTGCTCGACTGGGGCGTTGACTGCATTTGCACCGACCGGATAGATTTGATCGGCCCGGATTTTTAATCCGGCACCGATGAATCCCGCGACGACAAGCCTTGCCGCCGCACCACCGGAAGGAATGCGATGCCTGGCTTTATCCTGTCAGTGTGGCACCAGATCGTGCTGTCTTTACCGCTGTTCGTCCTGATTGCGTTGGGTTATGGGCTGATTCGCTGGGGGAAATGGCCTACCAGCATCACCGATGGCCTGACGCGCTTCGTGTTTTCCCTCGCCTTGCCCGCCATGCTGTTTCGCATGATGTGCGACTTCTCGCAGCGCCCGGCGGTCGACGCCCGGCTGCTGATCGCGTTCTTCGGCAGTTGCCTGATCGTGTTCGTGCTTGGCCGCCTCGTCGCCCGGCATCTCTTCCGGCTGGATGGCGTCGCCGGATCGGTGTTTGCGCTGGGCGGTATTTTCTCCAATAACGTGATGCTCGGCTTGCCGATCGCCAGCGTGATGCTGGGGGAGGCGGCGATCCCGTCGGTGGCGCTGGTGCTGGTGTTCAACGGCCTGATCCTGTGGACGCTGGTGACGGTGTCGATCGAATGGGCGCGCAACGGCTCGCCGACGCTGAGCGGCTTCGCTAAAACCGCGCGCAGCGTGCTGACCAATCCGCTGATCGTCGGCATTCTGTCCGGCACTCTGTTCAGCCTGACCGGCCTGCCGCTGCCGGCCTTCGTCGATCGGCCGGTCAGCATGCTCGGCCAGGTAGCGGCGCCGCTGTCGCTGGTGGTGCTTGGCATGGGGCTTGCCGAGTACCGCATCAGCGAAGGCTGGCAGCTGAGCAGCGCCATCTGCGTGCTGAAACTGCTGGTGCAACCGTTAGTGATTTGGCTGCTGGCCTGGATGATGGATCTGCCGCCGATGGAAACCCGCGTTGTGGTGCTGCTGGGGTCGATGGCGGTGGGAGTGAACGTCTACCTGATGTCGCGCCAGTTCAATACGCTCACCGGCCCGGCTGCCACCAGTCTGGTGATGTCCACCGTGCTGGCGGCGATCACCACGCCGCTGATCCTCACCGTTATGGGCGTGCGGGCGTAGCCGGCATCGGCGCCTGCGGCACCGCCGGCGCGGTGCGATTGAACGGATCGCGCGGCTGATTGCCGTTAGGCAGCAGTTGCCCGCCGTTCGGCGTGGTTTGCATCAGCTGTTGCCGCTGATTGTCGAGCTGCCGCTGTTGCTGCAGGCGGCGTTGGTCCATTTGCCGATTGTTCAACAGGCGCTGTTGCTGGGCCTGCTGGCTGCTTTGGTTGAGAAACTGCTGCTGTGAACGCAGATCGGTTACGCCGTTGGCCGCCGCAGCCAGGCCGGGCAGCCACAGCAGGGCGAACAGGATGTGAGAAGTTTTCATGATGGTTACCTCGCCTTTTTATTAAGCCTAACCCAGCGGTGAAATTTTGCCGGTAGTTTATTTTTTGTTCGGATGTAAACCGCCTTTTCACCAACGCGGTGCGCATCTTTCGTTACAATCGCCCTTTCGGTCTTTTTAGGGTGAACCCATCGTGCTGCTTTTGGTTATAACCACCATTCTGTGGGCATTTTCTTTCAGCCTGATTGGCGAGTACCTGGCGGGCCAGGTCGACAGCGGATTCTCGGCGCTGGTGCGCATCGGGCTGGCGGCGCTGGTGTTTCTGCCGTTTTTGCGTTGGCGCAACATCAAACTCAAGGTGATCCTGCTGTATATGCTGGTGGGCGCCTTCCAGCTGGGCATCATGTACCTGTTCAGCTTCCGCGCCTATCTGTACCTGACGGTGCCGGAATTCCTGCTGTTCACCGTGCTGACGCCGCTGTACATCACGCTGATCTACGACTTGCTGAGCGGCCGGCGTCTGCGTTGGGGCTACGTCTTCAGCGCGTTGCTGGCGGTGCTGGGCGCGGCGATTATCCGCTATCACCAGCTGAGTGAGCATTTCTGGTGGGGGCTGCTGTTGGTGCAGGCGGCGAACATCAGCTTCGCCATCGGCATGGTCGGCTATAAGCGCCTGATGGAAGTGCACCCCTTGCCGCAGCACACCGCCTTTTCCTGGTTCTACCTGGGGGCGGCTGTGGTGGCGGTGGTGGCCTGGTTCCTGTGGGGCAATCCGCAGCAGCTGCCGACCACCAATCTGCAGTGGGGCGTGTTGATCTGGCTGGGCGTGGTGGCGTCGGGGCTGGGCTACTTCATGTGGAACTATGGCGCGACGCAGGTGGATGCCGGCACGCTCGGCATCATGAACAATATGCATGTGCCGGCCGGTTTGTTGGTCAACCTGGCTATCTGGCAGCAGCAGCCGCACTGGCCGAGCTTTATCATCGGCGGGGCGGTGATCGTTGCTTCACTGTGGGTACATCGCCGCTGGGTGGCGCCGAAGCAGATTGGCTAATCGGGTGGGCCACCTTAGTACGGGTGGCCCGCAAGTTTATACGCCGGCCGCCAACGCTTTCGCGCCGGTTGCGCCAGGGCGTGCGGCGTCGCGCACAAACGGCAGATGATCGCAGGCGTGCTGGCGGGCCGAGCGGATAAAGGCTTCGGTCACCGCCTGGCGCTGTTCACCGTCGCGCACGGCGGCATACAGGCGGCTCCACAGGCCGTCACCCAGGGTTTTGGTCACCACCAGACCCTGCTGTTCGAAACTCTCCACCACCCAGTGCGGCAGCGCCGCAATCCCCATCCGCGCCGATACCATCTGAATCAGCAGCAGCGTGTTATCGACGTTCTTCAACGACGGGCTGACGCCCGCCGGCTGCAGAAAATGCCGCCAGATATCCAGCCGTTGGCGCTGTACCGGGTAAATCAACAGCGTTTCGTCACTCAAGTCTTCCGGCTCGATGTGTGGCCTGCCGGCCAGCGGATGATCCGGCGCCAGCACCAGGCGCACCTCGAAATCGAACATCGGTGAATAGTGCAGGCCGCTGCGCGGCAGAATATCCGACGTCATCACCAGATCCAGTTCGCCCTGTTGCAAGGCCGGTTGCGGATCGAAAGTCACGCCGGAAGTGAAGTCCATCACCACCTGCGGGAAACGCCGGCGGAAGTTGTCCAGCGCCGGCGTCAGCCACTGAATGCAGCTGTGGCATTCGATGGCGATGCGCAGCGTGGTCTGATGCGGCTCGTGGCAGGCCTGCAGCGCCTGCTGGATCTGCGGCAGCACCTGCTCCGCAAGCTGCAGCAGGATCTCGCCCTGGGCGGTGAAGCGCAGGGGCTGGCTCTTGCGCACGAACAGCTTGAAGCCCAGACGTTGTTCAAGATCGCTGAACTGGTGCGACAGGGCAGACTGCGTCTGATGAAGTTGGGCCGCCGCCCCCGCCAGCGAACCGCTGTTGCGCAGGGCCTGCAGCGTCCGTAAATGTTTCAGTTCGATCATGAGAGTCCTTCACATTGACAGTGAATAAATTGCGCTTGTGGTTAATACAGTACCTGCTGATTATGGATGTGTAAACATCTGGACGGCTAAATGGGGAATATGACGATGGCAATTTTGAATCACACACTGGGTTTTCCTCGCGTTGGGCTACGACGTGAGCTGAAAAAAGCTCAGGAAAGCTACTGGGCCGGCAATTCAACGCAGGAAGAACTGTTGGCGGTTGGCCGCGAGCTGCGCGCTCGTCATTGGCAGCAGCAACAGCAGGCCGGGGTGGATTTGGTGCCGGTCGGCGATTTCGCCTGGTACGATCATGTGTTGACCACCAGCCTGCTGCTGGGCAACGTGCCGGCGCGCCATCAGAATGCGGATGGCTCGATCGATCTGGACACGCTGTTTCGCATCGGCCGTGGCCGCGCACCGACCGGCGAGCCGGCGGCCGCGGCGGAAATGACCAAATGGTTTAACACCAACTACCACTACATGGTGCCTGAATTCCAGCAAGGCCAGCAGTTCAAGCTGGGCTGGACTCAGCTGCTGGACGAAGTGGACGAAGCGCTGGCGCTCGGCCATCGCATCAAGCCGGTGCTGCTGGGCCCGGTGACCTATCTGTGGCTGGGGAAGGTGAAGGGCGAGCCGTTCGACCGCCTGTCGCTGCTGAAAGACATCCTGCCGGTTTACCAACAGGTGCTGGCCGAGCTGGCGAAACGCGGCGTCGAGTGGGTGCAAATTGATGAGCCTGCGCTGGTGCTGGAGCTGCCGCAAGCCTGGCTGGATGCGTTCAAACCGGCTTACGACGCGCTGCAGGGGCAGGTGAAGCTGCTGCTGACCACGTATTTCGACAGCGTCGGCCACAACCTCGATACCGTCCGCACGCTGCCGGTGCAGGGGCTGCACGTCGATCTGGTCGCCGGCCATGACGATATTGCCGCGCTGAGCGCCGCATTGCCGAACGACTGGCTGCTGTCGCTGGGGGTCATCAACGGCCGCAACGTCTGGCGCGCCGATCTGAGCCGCTGGTTCGAACGTCTTCAGCCGCTGGTGGGCACCCGCCCACTGTGGATCGGCAGCTCCTGTTCACTGCTGCACAGCCCGATCGACCTGAGCGTGGAAAGCCGTCTGGACGAAGAAGTGAAAAGCTGGTTCGCCTTCGCGCTGCAAAAATGCGCCGAGCTGGCGCTGTTGAGCTCGGCGCTGAACGCGCCTGACGCGGCCAAGCAGGCTGAACTGGATGCCTACAGCGCACCGATCCGCGCCCGCCGTCAGTCGAGCCGCGTGCACAACCCACAGGTTGAGCGTCGCCTGGCCGCGATCACCGCGCAGGACAGCGAACGCCACAGCGCTTACGCCGAGCGCGCCAGGGCGCAGCGCGAGCGTTTCAACCTGCCGGCCTGGCCGACCACCACCATCGGTTCGTTCCCGCAGACCACCGAGATCCGCGGCCTGCGTCTGGACTTCAAACAGGGTCGTTTGGACGGCAACAACTACCGCACCAGCATCGGTGAGCACATCAAACAGGCGATCGTCGAGCAGGAGCGCCTCGGGCTGGACGTGCTGGTGCACGGTGAAGCCGAGCGTAACGACATGGTGGAGTATTTCGGCGAGAACCTGGACGGCTTCGTGTTTACCCAAAACGGCTGGGTGCAGAGCTACGGCTCCCGCTGCGTGAAGCCGCCGGTCATCATCGGCGACGTCAGCCGCCCGGAAGCCATCACCGTCGAATGGGCCAAATTCGCCCAGTCGCTGACCGACAAGCCGGTGAAAGGCATGTTGACCGGGCCGGTGACCATCCTGTGCTGGTCGTTCCCGCGTGAAGACGTGACTCGTGAAGTGATTGCCAAGCAGATTGCGCTGGCGCTGCGCGACGAGGTAGAAGATCTGGAAAAAGCCGGTATCGGCATCATCCAGATCGACGAACCCGCGCTGCGTGAGGGGCTGCCGCTGCGCCAATCCGACTGGGCCGCGTACCTGAACTGGGCGGTGGACGCCTTCAAACTGAACGCCGCCGTGGCGCGGGATGACACCCAGATCCACACCCACATGTGTTACTGCGAGTTCAACGACATCATGGACTCCATCGCCGCGCTGGACGCCGACGTGATCACCATCGAGACCTCGCGTTCCGATATGGATCTGCTGGAAGCCTTCAAAGAGTTCGAATACCCGAACGAAATCGGGCCGGGCGTCTACGATATCCACTCGCCGAACGTGCCGAGCGTGGAATGGATTGAAGCGCTGCTGCGTAAAGCGGCGCAGAACATCCCGGCGGAACGCCTGTGGGTTAACCCGGATTGCGGCCTGAAAACCCGCGGCTGGCCGGAAACCAGGCAGTCGCTGGCCAACATGGTATTGGCGGCACAGCGCCTGCGCGAGCACGCGTGATGCCGTGCGGCGGGTAAACCGCCGCTTATGGATTTACTGGTGTGATGATTGGGCGCTTCGGCGCCCTTTTTTATGCGCGGGAAATTATTTGACGCCGTGCTGGGCGAACCACGCCAGCATGCGCTGCCAGCCGTCTTGCGCCGCTTCGGCGTTGTAGCTGGGACGATAATCGGCGTTGAACGCATGCCCGACCTCGGGATACACCACGATTTCGGCCTCGGCGTTGGCGGCGCGGATCGCCTGACGCATGGTTTCCACCGTCTCCAGCGGGATGCCGCTGTCCTGGCCGCCATACAGCCCCAGCACCGGCGCCGACAGGTGGGTGGCGACGTCGACCGGCTGCTTCGGTGAATTCAGCGTTTTCTCGCCGACCAGTTTGCCGTACCAGGCGACCGCCGCCTTCAACTGCGGGTTATGCGCCGCGTACAGCCAGGTGATGCGGCCACCCCAGCAAAAACCGGTGATCGCCAGCTTGCCGGCGTCGCCGCCGTGGCGGATAGCCCAGTGTGCGGCGTGATCCAGATCCGACAGCACCTGACGATCCGGCACCTTGGTGACCAACTGCTGGAACAGCTCGCCGATATCGGTGTAGTCGTTGGCGTCGCCCTGGCGGAAATAGAGCTCGGGCGCGATCGCCAGATAGCCCTGCTTGGCCAGGCGGCGGCACAGATCCTGAATATGTTCATGGACGCCGAAGATTTCCTGCACCACCAGCACGATGGGGAAAGGGCCGCTCTGGTCGGCGGGTTTGGCGACGTAGGCCGGCAGCGCGTCGCCCTGAGAAGGAATGGTCGTTTGCCCGGCGTGAATGCCCTGTTCGTCGGTGATAATCGCGGAGGCGGCCAACGGCGCGGCGGCCGGGGCGAATCCCCCCTGAGGCTGTTCTAATGTCATCACATGTTCGGTTTTCATTGCGGTCTCCGTGCAATAGAAAAAAGCGCTGAGATTAACTATAGGAAAGATTACCCATTATTGGCGCTGCGTGGCGCACTTTCGGACAAGTTGATAAAAAACGGCTAATTATCTGGCTTTGCGGCATTTTTAAGCGCTTTTTATCATGTTATTACGCGTTTTGCCCCGCGTAAGTGCCATAAGGTGCGTTAGAGGGCTTTTTTGTCCCTAAGCAACCGATAAGATGAGGGTATTTCGAATTGATCAGCTAAATAGTTTCAGCCGGCAACCAACGGGCAGAGGGCGGCAAGATTTGTCGGCTAGACTGAGGTATAGCGGTGCGCTCTGGGGGCGTTACAGTGATTTTTGTGATAAAAATCACAAAAAATATGTAGCATGTAATTTGTTTCTCTTTTCATAGTGACTATCGTCACGAAATTAAGCGGCGATTTTCAGTAGAGTGCTTTTTTGTTCCTCCCAATAAACATGATCCATGAGGAGTCTCGTATGTCTCAGTCTGACGTTTTTCATCTCGGCCTCACCAAGAACGATTTACAAGGGGCCCAGCTTGCCATCGTGCCGGGCGATCCGCAGCGCGTAGAGAAGATTGCCAAGCTGATGGAAAATCCGGTGCATCTGGCCTCCCATCGTGAATTCACTACCTGGCGCGCGGAGCTGGACGGCAAGGCGGTGATCGTCTGCTCTACCGGTATCGGCGGCCCGTCTACCTCTATCGCGGTGGAAGAGCTGGCGCAGCTGGGCATTCGCACCTTCCTGCGCATCGGCACCACCGGCGCCATTCAGGCGAACATCAACGTCGGTGACGTGCTGGTCACCACGGCGGCGGTACGCCTCGACGGCGCCAGCCTGCACTTTGCGCCGATGGAGTTCCCGGCGGTCGCGGACTTCGCCTGCACCACCGCGCTGGTGGAAGCGGCCAAGGCCAGCGGCGCTACCACGCACATCGGCGTGACCGCCTCCTCCGATACCTTCTATCCGGGCCAGGAGCGTTACGACACTTACTCCGGCCGCGTGGTCAGCCGCTTCAAAGGCTCGATGGAAGAGTGGCAGGCGATGGGCGTGATGAACTATGAAATGGAATCCGCCACGCTGTTGACCATGTGTGCCAGCCAGGGCCTGCGTGCCGGCATGGTGGCCGGGGTGATCGTCAACCGCACCCAGCAAGAGATCCCGAACGCCGAGACCATGAAAAACACCGAAAGCAAAGCGGTGCAGATCGTGGTGGACGCCGCCCGCCGCCTGCTGTAATCGCCTTTCCCCCAGCGGGCCGCCGACGCGGCCCGTTTTTCCATTCGCGGCGAATCTGTTACGGTGATACTCCTCAGCGCTGCGCCGATGGCTGCCGCGCGTTGTCATAACAAAAACAACGAGGACGTTTATGACCGCCCAGATCCTGCTTCATCCTTCGCTCGCGCCGCTCGACGGCGGCATCAATTTCCGCGACTTCGGCGGCAACGGCGTGGCCGACGGGCGCCGCATCAAGCGCGGCCTGCTGTTCCGCTCCGGTTCCCTCGAGCGGCTGACGGAAAACGACTGCACCTTTCTCGCCGGCGTGCCGGTGCGTTCGGTGCTGGACTACCGCGATGCCGATGAGGTGCAGGCCAAGCCGGATATTCTGTGGAGTGGCGCCGACTATCACCACGTGCCGGCCAACCCGCTGAGCAGCGAAGTCAACGCCAACCTGGAGAAGCTCACCAACGAGACGCTGGCCGCCTTCGACGCCCGGGCGTTCATGCTGGAGCTGTATCGCCGCCTGCCGTTCGGCAATGCGGCCTATCAGCGGCTGGCGCAGCTGTTGAGCAATCCTGGCGGCGGCGCCATCGTACAGCACTGCGCGGTCGGCAAGGATCGCACCGGGGTCGGTTCGGCACTGGTGCTGTTCGCGCTGGGGGCCGACGAAGCGACGGTGCTGGAAGACTATCTGCTAACCGAAACCACGCTGGCCACTTTCCGCGAGCAGATGCTGGATCAGCTGTCTATCAAGCTGAATGCGGCGGCGCTGGAGCAATTCGCCTACGTGCTCAGCGCGCGCGAGGAGTTCCTGATGACGGCGTTGGGCTGCATCCGTCAGCAATACGGTTCCACCGACCGCTGGCTGGAAGCGGAATACGGCCTGGGCGCGGCCCAGCGCGAAGCGGTGCAGGCGTTCTACCTCGAGTAAATCGCCGCGCGTTTAGCCGGGGTTTAACTCGCCCCGGCCTATCCTAGGCGGCGAATTATCGCGTATCAGGAGCCCCGCATTGAGTCTCAATGACGTTATCAACTGGGTCAGCGACGTCGTGCGTCAGCACGAAGGCTGGGCCATTCCCATCATCTTTTTCCTGGCGTTCGGCGAGTCGCTGGCGTTTTTGTCGCTGCTGCTGCCGGCCACGGTGATCCTGCTGGCGCTGGGCGCGCTGATCGGCGAAAGCGGCATCGCCTTTTGGCCGATTTGGGCCGCTGCCGCCGTCGGGGCGTTTTTCGGCGACTGGCTCTCTTACTGGATCGGCTATCACTATCAGGACCGGGTGGCGCATATGTGGCCGCTGTCGCGCAATCCACAACTGCTGGCGCGCGGCCACGCGTTCTTTGAACGCTGGGGCGTGCTGGGCATCTTCATCGGCCGCTTCTTCGGCCCGCTGCGTGCCGTGGTGCCGCTGGTGGGCGGCATTTGCGGGATGCCACAGCGTTATTTCCAGTTGGCCAACGTCACGTCGGCGATGATCTGGGCGTTCGGCATTCTGGCGCCGGGGGCATTCGGCATCAAGTGGCTCAGCCAGTGGCTGGGCTGATTTCTCGCTAAATTGCGCAGCGCCGCGCAATATTGTGCGCGGCGGGCAAAATCAGGCTGGACATCCATACAGCCTCCCCTTAACGTGACGGGCAATGGGCGTGCGAAACGCCGGAACGGCAAGGTGCAACAGGAGGCAGAGTGGATACCAGTCTGATTTATGGGATTGGCGGCGTAACGATCGGCATGCTGTTGGGGTGGTTGATCGCCAGTCTGCGGGTGCAACAGACGAATGCGCAGCATGAAACCGAGCTGCGGTTGCTGGAGCAAGCGTTGCAGCAGGCGCAGCAGGAAACGGCGGCGCGGCAGGAGGCTCTGCAGCGCCACGAGCAGCAGCTGCGGCAGAGCGAGCTGGAGCTGCGTAACCTGCACAGCCAGCTGGCGGCCGGGCATGAAAAGCTGCAACAGCTCAACCATTGGCGCAACGAATGCGAACTGCTCAACCAGGAGCTGCGCGCCCAGCGCGAGGTTAACAGCGCGCAGGAGGCTGAGCTGCGCGAAGTCACCATCCGTTTGGAAGAGACGCGCATGGCGGCGGAGGAGAAGCAGCGCCTGCTGATCAACAGCGAACAACGCCTCACCACCCAGTTTGAAAACCTCGCCAACCGCATTTTTGAACACAGCGGCCGCAAGGTGGACGAGCAAAATAAGCAAAGCTTGGATCGGTTGCTGCTGCCGCTGCGTGAACAGCTGGACGGTTTCCGCCGTCAGGTGCAGGACAGCTTTGGTCAGGAGGCGCGGGAACGCCACACGCTGACGCACGAGATACGTAATCTGCAGCAGTTGAACGCACAGATGGCGCGCGAGGCCATTAACCTCACCAAGGCGCTGAAAGGCGACAACAAAACGCAGGGCAACTGGGGCGAAGTGGTGCTGAGCCGGGTGCTGGAGGCCTCCGGCCTGCGCGAAGGGCACGAGTATGAAACGCAGGTCAACGTGCGGGTGGATCACCAGAGCCGCATGCAGCCCGATGTCATCGTGCGCCTGCCGCAGGGCAAGGATGTGGTGATCGACGCCAAGATGTCGCTGATCGCCTACGAGCGCTATTTCAACGGTGAAGACGAGGTGGAGCGCGAGGCGGCGCTGAGCGAACATATCGCCTCGCTGCGCGGCCACATTCGCATGTTGGGCCGCAAGGACTATCAGCAGCTGCCGGGGCTGCGCTCGCTGGATTATGTGCTGATGTTCATTCCGGTCGAGCCTGCCTTCCTGCTGGCTATCGATCGCGAGCCGGAGCTGATCAGCGAAGCGCTTAAGCACAACATCATGCTGGTCAGCCCGACCACGTTGCTGGTGGCACTGCGTACCATCACCAACCTGTGGCGTTATGAGCATCAGAGCCAAAATGCCCAGCGCATCGCCGATCGCGCGGCGAAACTGTATGACAAGATGCGGCTGTTCGTGGACGATATGTCCGCGCTGGGGCAGAGCCTGGACAAGGCGCAGGGCAGTTATCGTCAGGCGATGAACAAACTGAGCGAAGGCCGTGGTAACCTTATCGGCCAAATTGAAGGTTTCCGCGCGTTGGGGGTTGAGGTTAAACGGCCGATCAACCCGCTGCTGGCGCAGCAAGCCGGCGCGCAACACGATGAAGCGGAAGAGGCGAACGACGATGATGTCGCCGCGCTGCCGCAGACGAAAGACGATGACGATACCGCCGGGGAACCAGGTTTCGTTTCGCACGGCTGAGGCCGTGGCGAGGTGGGGTATTCCCCTGGCTTCTGGTACACTCATCCACACAAAATTGACTGAATAGCAGGCAGGACAATGGCAGATCAACCGCAGGAAACCACCGATTTCGGTTTTCGCACCGTCGCTAGAGACGAAAAACAGGCCATGGTGGCGGACGTTTTTCATTCGGTAGCGGCAAAGTATGACGTGATGAACGACCTGATGTCGTTCGGCATCCACCGTATCTGGAAGCGTTTCACCATTGACTGCAGCGGCGTGCGCCGCGGGCAGCGCGTGCTGGATCTGGCCGGCGGTACCGGCGACCTGGCGGCCAAGTTCTCCCGCATGGTCGGCGAGCAGGGGCAGGTGGTGCTGGCGGACATCAACGATTCGATGCTGAAGATGGGACGCGAGAAGCTGCGCGATCGCGGCATCGTCGGCAACATCAATTACGTGCAGGCCAACGCCGAAGCGCTGCCGTTCCCGGATAATTACTTCGATTGCATCACCATCTCCTTTGGCCTGCGCAACGTCACCGACAAAGACAAAGCGCTGCGCTCGATGTTCCGCGTGCTGAAGCCGGGCGGCCGCCTGCTGGTGCTGGAGTTTTCCAAGCCGCTGCTGGCGCCGCTGAGCAAAGCTTACGACGCTTATTCCTTCCACGTGCTGCCGAAGATCGGCGAGCTGGTAGTGAAAGATCCGGACAGCTACCGCTACCTGGCGGAATCGATCCGCATGCACCCCGATCAGGAAACCCTGAAGGGCATGATGGGCAACGCCGGTTTTGAAAACGTCACCTATTTCAACCTGACCGGTGGGATTGTCGCCCTGCATCGCGGCTTCAAGTTCTGAGAGGGAGATGCCGATGCTGTTTACCCCTCTGCTGACCGGTGCGCTGGAAACCTCGCTGAATAACCTGCTGTTTCGCGATCGCAGCATGAAAGCCGCTCGCCAACGCCTGGCGGGCAAGGTGCTGCGTATCGAACTGGAAGAGCTGGCTTCACCGCTGGTGCTGGTGTTCAGCGAACTGCGCGTGGACGTGCTGGGGCAGTCTGAAGACAGCGCCGATTGCACCGTGCGCAGCCGCATTCCCGCCTTACTGAAGCTGCGCGATCGCCAGCAGTTGCCGGTGCTGATGCGCAGCGGTGAATTGACGGTGGAAGGCGATATTCAGGTGGTGCAACAGCTGGTTGGCCTGCTCGATCTGGCGGAGTGGGATCCGGCGGAATGGCTGGCGCCTTACATCGGCGATATCGCCGCCCAGGGCATTACGCAGGCGCTGGGAAAAGGCGCCTCGCTGCTGAAAGCCGGCTTTATGCGCCGGCAGCAGGACATGGCTGAGGCGTTGACGGAAGAGTGGCGCCTGGCGCCGGGGCCATTGGAAGTGGTGTGGTTCAACGAGGAAGTTGATGCACTCGCCCGCAGCGCGGAAGCGCTGTCTGCCCGCATGGACACGTTGGAGGGTAAGCGATGACCCCAGGCGAACTGCGACGTTTGTATTTTATCGTCCGCGTTTTTCTCAGCTACGGATTGGACGAGCTGATCCCGACTATGCGTTTGACGCTGCCGCTGCGCTTCGGCCGCCGGCTGTTGTTCTGGATGCCGAATCGGCACAAGGACAAGCCGCTGGGTGAACGCCTGCGGTTGGCGCTGCAGGAGCTGGGGCCGGTATGGATCAAGTTCGGCCAGATGATGTCGACCCGCCGCGATCTGTTTCCGCCGCAGATTGCCGATCAGCTGACGCTGTTGCAGGACCGGGTCGCGCCTTTCGACGGCGCGCTGGCGCGTAAACATATCGAACTGGCGATGGGCGGCCCGCTGGAAACCTGGTTCGACGATTTCGATCAGCAGCCGCTGGCCTCTGCCTCGATCGCGCAGGTGCATACCGCGCGGCTGAAAACTACCGGTCAGGAAGTAGTGCTGAAGGTGATCCGGCCGGATATCGGGCCGATTATCAAGGCCGACGTGCGCCTGATGTACCGATTGGCAGGTTGGGTGCCGAAGCTGTTGCCGGACGGCCGCCGTCTGCGCCCGCGCGAAGTGGTGCGCGAGTACGAGAAAACCTTGCTGGACGAATTGAACCTGTTGCGCGAAGCGGCCAACGCCATTCAGCTGCGTCGCAATTTCGACGGCAGCCCGATGCTGTACGTACCGGAAGTTTATTCCGACTACTGCCGTGAAAGCGTATTGGTGATGGAGCGCATCTACGGCATTCCTGTCTCGGATATCACCACGCTGGAGCAGCAGGGCACCAACATGAAACTGTTGGCGGAACGCGGCGTCCAGGTGTTCTTTACCCAGGTATTCCGCGACAGCTTCTTCCATGCGGACATGCATCCCGGTAATATTTTCGTCAGCTACGAACATCCGGAAGATCCTTGCTACATAGGCATCGACTGCGGCATCGTCGGCTCGCTGAACAAGGATGATAAACGCTACCTGGCGGAAAACTTCATCGCCTTCTTCAACCGCGATTACCGCAAGGTGGCGGAACTGCACGTCGACTCCGGTTGGGTGCCGCGCGACACCAACGTGGAAGACTTCGAATTCGCCATCCGCACCGTGTGCGAGCCGATTTTCGAGAAACCGCTGGCGGAGATTTCCTTCGGCAACGTGCTGCTGAACCTATTCAACACTGCGCGCCGCTTCAATATGGAAGTGCAGCCGCAGCTGGTGTTATTGCAGAAGACCTTGCTGTATGTTGAAGGGCTGGGGCGTCAGCTCTACCCGCAGCTGGATCTGTGGACCACCGCCAAGCCGTTCCTCGAGAGCTGGCTGCGCGATCAGGTCGGCATCCCTGCCGTGGTGCGCGCGCTCAAAGAAAAAGCGCCGTTCTGGGCGGAGAAGCTGCCCGAACTGCCCGAGCTGTTTTACGACAGCCTGCAGCAGCATAAACTGTTGCAACAAAGCGTTGATAAGCTGACCAACCAAATGCAGGCTCAGCGGGTTCGTCAGGGGCAGTCACGTTATTTGTTCGGCGTTGGCGCTACACTCTTGGTAAGCGGCACGCTGTTGCTGCTGGGGCAAATCGAGGTGTTTCCCGCCTGGATGATGGCCGCCGGCATCGTATGCTGGGTGATTGGCTGGAAGCGAACCACCTGATTTAATTCGTCACTCTGGTAAAGTCGGCCCTATAATGCGGGCTGGCTTTAAAAGACCCTTTGAAATTAGAGGTAATTAAAATGGGCGGTATTAGTATTACGCAATTGTTGATCATCGCAGTGATCGTGGTGCTGCTGTTCGGTACCAAAAAACTGCGCACGCTGGGCTCCGATCTCGGCGCCTCGATCAAGGGCTTCAAGAAGGCGATCGGCGACGATACGCCGTCGACCCCCAACACGGCTGAGAAAAGCAGCCTGGATGACGCTGACTTCTCGGCCAAGCCTATTACCGATAAGCAGCCGGAAGTAAAACCGGAAGAGTCGAAGAACAAAGAGCAGGTATAAACCGTGTTTGACATTGGGTTTAGTGAGCTGCTGCTGGTGCTGGTGATCGGCCTGGTTGTTCTGGGGCCGGAACGGTTGCCGGTCGCGGTCAGAACGGTGTCGGGTTGGATCCGTGCGCTGCGCTCGCTGGCGGCCTCGGTGCAGCACGAACTGTCTCAGGAGCTGAAGCTGCAGGAGCTGCAGGACAGCCTGAAAAAAGCCGAACAGGCCGGCCTGCAGAACCTGACGCCGGAGTTGAAGGCGTCGATGGATGAGCTGAAAGACGCGGCGGACTCATTGAAACGCACCTACCGGGGCGAGAAAGAAGAGCTGGCGAACACCATTCATAACCCGCAGATCACCGATCCGGAAGCCTTGCACGACGGCGTGACGCCGGCGGAAGCGGCAACCAGCGCCAGCGCGCCCGCCGCCGTGCCAAAACCGGCAGCGGAGCCGGAGGTCGTTGCGGCTGCGTCCCCGACTGCGCCTGTGGCGGCGCAACCGGCTAAAGCACCGATGGAAACTGCGCCGGCACCTGTCGAACCTGTTGCGGATAAAACCCCAGCGTCTCACCAATCTAGTGGCGATCGTTAATACATGGCTGTTGAAGATACCCAACCCCTTATCAGTCATCTGATAGAGCTGCGCAAGCGGCTGTTGAACTCGATTATTTGCGTGCTGGCGGTGTTCGTGGTGCTGGTGTTTTTCGCCAACGACATCTACCAGCTGGTCTCTGCGCCGCTGCTCAAGCAGCTGCCGGCCGGGGCGAGCATGATCGCCACCGACGTGGCGTCACCGTTCTTTACGCCGATCAAGCTGACCATGATCGTCTCGGTGTTCGTCTCAGCGCCGATGATTCTGTATCAGGTGTGGGCATTCATCGCGCCGGCGCTGTACAAGCATGAACGCCGCCTGATGATGCCGCTGCTGGTGTCCAGCAGCCTGCTGTTCTACCTCGGCATGGCTTTCGCCTACTTCATCGTGTTCCCGCTGGCCTTCGGCTTCTTTGCCAAGACCGCGCCGATGGGGGTGACCATTGCGACCGACATTAAAAACTACCTCGATTTCGTCATGGCGCTGTTTATGGCGTTCGGCGTTGCCTTCGAAGTGCCGGTCGCCATCATTCTGCTGTGCTGGAGTGGCGTCACCTCGCCGGAAGATCTGAAGAAGAAACGGCCGTATGTGTTGGTTGGCGCGTTTGTGGTCGGCATGCTGTTGACGCCGCCGGACGTGTTCTCGCAAACCCTGTTGGCAATACCGATGTATCTGCTGTTTGAAGTGGGGGTGTTCTTCGCTCGCTTCTATACCGGAAAACGTCGTCCACAAACGGAAGAAGAAGACGAGGGTGACGAACCTCCAACACCTTGATCCACATTGATTGCGAAGCCGCCCATTGGGCGGCTTTTGCTTTGGAAAAAACCATGTTTGATATCGGCGTTAATCTCACCAGCAGCCAATTCGCCAAAGACCGCCAGGCGGTGGTGGAACGCGCCCGCGCCGCGGGCGT
Source organism: Serratia sp. TSA_105.2 (assembly GCF_052692115.1). NCBI lineage: Bacteria > Pseudomonadati > Pseudomonadota > Gammaproteobacteria > Enterobacterales > Yersiniaceae > Serratia > Serratia sp. TSA_105.2. Next base: position 13,946 of record NZ_JBQZFT010000016.1, on the reverse strand, counting down.
GACAGGGATGTTGATTACCGGCACCGATCTGGCGGAGAGCCGCGAGGCCGCTGAACTGGCGCAGCAACATGCGGGCTACTGTTGGTCAACCGCTGGCGTGCATCCGCACTACGCCAGCGGTTGGGATGAACACACCGCCGAGCTGATTTATGCGTTGGCCGCGCGTTCTGAAGTGGCGGCGATCGGCGAATGCGGCCTGGATTTCAACCGCAATTTCTCGACACCCGCGCAGCAGGAAGCGGCGTTCACCGCGCAGCTGGCGCTGGCGGCGGAGTTGGCGCTGCCGGTGTTTCTCCACTGCCGCGACGCACACGCACGTTTTGCCGAGCTACTGACGCCGTGGTTGGATAAACTGCCCGCGGCCGTGGTGCACTGTTTCACCGGCACCGCCGAAGAATTAACAAGCTGCCTGTCGCTGGGCCTGTCGATCGGGATTACCGGTTGGGTCTGCGACGAGCGGCGTGGCCTGGAATTGCGCGCCCTGTTGCCGCAGATCCCGGCCGAGCGTCTGCTGCTGGAAACGGACGCCCCTTATCTGTTGCCCCGGGATTTACAACCTAAACCCGCATCTCGCCGCAACGAACCTCGTTTCCTGCCCCATATCGTGCATCAGGTCGCCGTCTGGCGACAGGAAGAGCCGCAATGGCTGGGGCAAAAAACTGATGAGAACGCCCGCCGGCTATTCCGGCTGGTTTGAGCTAGGAGAAAACTATGAGCTATGCATTTCCGGGCACCTTCCCTGGTCGCCGTATGCGCCGCGTGCGCCGTCATGACTTCAGCCGCCGCCTGGTGGCCGAGAACCAACTGACGGTCAACGACCTGATTTATCCGGTGTTCGTCATGGAAGGCAGCAACCGCCAGGAAGAAGTGGCCTCGATGCCGGGCGTATCGCGCATGACGATCGATCTGCTTGTCAAGGAAGCGGAAACCATCGCCAAACTCGGCGTGCCGGTGATCTCCCTGTTCCCAGTGATCGAACCGGGTCTGAAATCGCTGCACGCGGAAGAAGCCTATAACCCGGAAGGGCTGGTGCAGCGCACGGTGCGTGCGCTGAAAGACGCGGTGCCTGAGCTGGGCATTCTGACCGACGTTGCGCTCGATCCTTACACCACGCATGGGCAGGACGGGGTCATTGATGAGCAGGGCTATGTGATTAACGACGTGACCAAAGACATCCTGGTGCGTCAGGCGCTGTCCCATGCCGAAGCGGGTGCGGAAATCGTGGCGCCGAGCGACATGATGGACGGCCGCATCGGGGCGATCCGCGATCGTCTGGAATTGCAGGGCCTGGTGAATACCCAGATTATGGCCTACTCCGCCAAGTATGCTTCGTGCTACTACGGCCCGTTCCGCGATGCACTGGGCTCCAGCGGCAACCTGAAGGGCGGCAACAAGAAGACTTATCAGATGGATCCGGCCAACAGCGACGAAGCGCTGCAGGAGATTGCACAGGATCTGCAGGAAGGTGCGGACATGGTAATGGTGAAACCGGGCATGCCGTACCTCGACGTTGTGCGCCGCGTGAAGGATACCTTCGGCGTGCCAACCTTCGCTTATCAGGTGTCCGGCGAGTACGCCATGCATATGGCGGCGATTCAGAACGGCTGGCTGCAGGAGCAACCTGCGGTGATGGAGTCGTTAATGTGCTTCAAACGCGCCGGCGCCGACGGTGTGCTGACCTACTTCGCCAAGCGTGTCGCCCAGTGGCTGCACGACGACGCGATGCGTCGTTAAGCGCCAAATGAGCCAACAAAAAGGCGCCTGAGGGCGCCTTTTGCATTACATCTTCTGGAACTGTCGGTTGTCGATGCTTTGACTGACCTGTTTGTTGATCAGGTTGAGCAACAGCATCGAGCGGGCCTCGCCGTCCGGCTCGGTGTAGATCGCCTGCAGCCCTTCGAACACGCCGTCGACGATCAGGACGGTATCCCCCGGCTGCGGGGTTTCCGGATCGACGTAGGTTTCGCTGGTGTGCGTGCGCAGCTCATCGATCACCTTGCTCGGGATGACGCTCGGCAGCGCGCCGAAACGCACGAAGTGGCTGACGCCGCGGGTGGCGCTGATGGTGGTGGTGTGAATGCGCTCCGGGTCGAACTCCACAAACAGATAGTTGGGAAACAGGGGTTCGCTGACCGCGATGCGTTTGCCGCGCACGATCTTTTCCAGCGTGATGATCGGGCTGAGGCAGTTTACCTGCTGCCGTTCCAGATGTTCCTGCGCCCGCAACAGCTGACCACGTTTGCAATAAAGTAGATACCAGGATTCCATAATTTCACATGCCTTTCTGCCAGCCGGTAAGCATATCAAAAGCTATTCCGGATACATAGTGATGCAAGTTTCAGCGTGTAACATCACCTATCTCTATGAATATGCGGCTATTAGCGAGGGGTCACACACTTATCGATGCGGCGCTGGTATAACAGAGGGCTAAAAATTTGTTACCGTCACAGTATGACAAGGCGTTGCGCCACCGGCTGTGACGCTATTCATCGTTTTTGATCGAGGGGAAGAGAAATGGAGCTGTTTCTGTTGAGCAACGGCAAGCTGTCTGGCGAAGCCGAGCTGCTGGGGTACGCCAAAAGCCAACTGCTGGCGATGATTGCGCGTCGCGGCATCAAATCCGCCGTCTTTATCCCTTATGCGTTGATCCGTTACGACTACGACCAGCGTGCGCAGGAGCTGGCGCAAACGCTGGGCATCGAAGTCACCAGTATCCACCACGCCGCTTCGCCGGCGGCGGCGATCGCGCAGGCGGAGTGCATTTTGGTCAGCGGCGGCAATACCTGGTTGCTGAACCAAATGCTGCACGAGCAAGGCCTGATTGTGCCCATCCAGCGCGCGGTGCGCGAGCGTGAAGTGCCTTACGTCGGCTGGAGCGCCGGTTGCAACGTGGCCACGCCGAGCATTCGCACCACCAATGATATGCCGGTGCGCTGCAGCGTAGTGCTGCCGGCGCTGGGGCTGTTCCCGGTGCAGATCAACCCGCATTACATCGACGCGCATATCAGCGGCCACATGGGCGAAACCCGTGACGAGCGCCTGGCGGAGTTTTGCGCGATCAACCCGAGCGAATCGGTGGTGGCGCTGCGTGAAGGCAGCTTGCTGCACGTTGAAGGCAATGCGCTGCGTTACTTCAGCGCTAACGGGCAAGGCTTCAAGGTGTTCCGCCACGGCGAGGAGACGCGCGAATATCAGGATACGCGTGCGCTGGCCGCGCTGGTGCCGTTCAACTGCGGCTGAGGGCCACCCGGCAGCGGGCGGCGTTAACAAAATTGCAGCAACAACCGTGAAGAGGGCTTATAATGCCCTCCCCACTGGCCGTTATAATGATCAGCATGAAATACCGTGACTTACGCGATTTCCTCTCGTTGCTGGAGAAGAGAGGGGAACTAAAACGCATCAGCCAGCCGATCGATCCTTACCTGGAAATGACGGAGATTGCCGATCGCACCCTGCGGGCAGGCGGCCCGGCATTGCTGTTTGAAAACCCGAAAGGGTACGACATGCCGGTGCTGTGCAACCTGTTCGGCACTGCCAATCGCGTGGCGATGGGCATGGGGCAGGAAGACATCAGCGCGCTGCGCGAAGTCGGCAAACTGCTGGCGTTCCTCAAAGAACCGGAGCCGCCGAAAGGCTTCCGCGATCTGTTCGACAAAATGCCGAAGTTCAAGCAGGTGCTGAACATGCCGACCAAGGTGCTGGGTTCCGCGCCTTGTCAGGAGCAGGTATGGCAGGGTGATGATGTCGATCTGGGCCGTATTCCGGTGATGCACTGCTGGCCGGAAGACGCCGCGCCGCTGATCACTTGGGGGCTGACGGTGACTCGCGGCCCGCATAAGGAGCGGCAAAATCTCGGCATCTATCGCCAGCAGGTGCTGGGCAAGAATAAAGTGATCATGCGCTGGCTGTCGCATCGCGGCGGCGCGCTGGATTATCAGGAATGGTGCCAGGCGCACCCCGGCGAGCGTTTCCCGGTCGCGGTTGCGCTGGGTGCCGATCCCGCCACCATCCTCGGTGCGGTCACGCCGGTGCCGGATACCCTGTCTGAATACGCTTTTGCCGGGCTGCTGCGCGGCAATAAAACCGAAGTGGTCAAGTGCCTTTCCAACGATCTGGAAGTGCCGGCCAGCGCCGAAATCGTGCTGGAAGGCTATATCGAGCCGGGTGAAATGGCGCCGGAAGGCCCCTACGGCGACCACACCGGTTACTACAATGAAATCGACCAGTTCCCGGTGTTCACCGTCACCCACATCACCCAGCGCCGCAACGCGATCTACCACTCGACCTACACCGGCCGCCCGCCGGATGAGCCGGCGATCCTGGGCGTGGCGCTGAACGAAGTGTTCGTGCCGATCCTGCAAAAACAGTTCCCGGAAATCGTCGATTTCTATCTGCCGCCGGAAGGGTGCTCGTACCGTCTGGCGGTCGTGACCATGAAGAAACAGTACGCCGGCCACGCTAAACGCGTGATGATGGGCGTCTGGTCGTTCCTGCGGCAGTTTATGTACACCAAATTTGTTATCGTCTGCGATGACGATGTCAATGCGCGCGACTGGAACGACGTGATTTGGGCGATCACCACACGAATGGATCCGGCAAGGGATACTGTTCTGGTGGAGAATACGCCGATCGACTATCTGGACTTCGCCTCGCCGGTTTCCGGCCTGGGTTCGAAGATGGGGCTGGACGCCACCAATAAATGGCCGGGTGAAACCGATCGCGAATGGGGCCGTCCGATTCAGATGGATGAAAAGGTACGTGCGCGCGTCGACGAAATCTGGGATGAGCTCGCAATCTTCAGTGACAGGGAGCCGACGCTGTAGCGTCAGGCCCTGTTCTCATCTTTGCATTGATGACCCGACAGAGGGAACGCATGACAATATTGAGCTGTAAAGTGACCTCGGTAGAGGCCATTACCGATACGGTTTATCGGGTACGTCTGGTGCCCGAGCAGCCGTTTTCTTTCAAGGCAGGGCAATATCTGATGGTGGTGATGGACGAGCGTGACAAACGCCCGTTCTCGCTGGCATCTACCCCAACGCAGCAAGATTACATCGAGCTGCACATCGGCGCTTCGGAGCTGAATCTGTACGCCATGGCGGTGATGGATCGCATCCTGAAAGAGCAGGCGATCACCGTCGATATGCCGCACGGCGACGCCTGGCTGCGGGAAGAAGGCAGCCGTCCGCTGGTGCTGATCGCCGGCGGCACCGGCTTCTCCTACGCGCGTTCAATCTTGTTGACCGCGTTGGAGCAGCAGCCGGATCGCGACATTTCGATCTACTGGGGCGGGCGTGAGCTGAAGCACCTGTACGATCTGAGCGAGCTGGAAGCGCTGTCATTGCAGCACCCGAATCTGAAGGTGATCCCGGTGGTCGAGCAGCCGGAAGCCGAATGGCGCGGCCGCAGCGGCACCGTGCTCAGCGCGGTGCTGCAGGATTTCGGCACGCTGGCGGAGCACGATATCTATATCGCCGGGCGTTTCGAGATGGCGAAAATCGCCCGTGAGCGTTTCTGCGCCGAGCGCGGCGCGCTGGAAGCGCATATGTTCGGCGACGCGTTTTCGTTTATCTGACCGATGCGGTGCGCAGTGAACGGGGTGGCCGAGGGTCGCCCCGTTTTTATTTGGGCGCCGGCAAACTTCAGGCATAAAAAACCCGCCCCTGACAGGCGGGAAGAACGGCAACTAAACTTGGCGGGATGCCGCGATTTGAAGTTGTGACGCGGTCATCCCAAGATAGACACAGCTAAACGCGTTCAAAGACGGTGGCGATGCCCTGGCCCAGGCCGATGCACATGGTCGCCAGGCCGAACTGTGCGTCGCGACGTTCCATGTTGTTCAACAGGGTGGTCGAGATGCGGGAGCCTGAACACCCCAGCGGGTGGCCGAGCGCGATGGCGCCGCCGTTCAGGTTGATCTTGTCGTCGATGCTGTCCATCAGCCCCAGATCCTTGATGCACGGCAGCGACTGGGCGGCGAACGCCTCGTTCAGCTCGAACAGATCGATGTCCTGCACGCTCAGACCGGCGCGTTTCAGCGCCAGCTTGCTGGCCGGCACCGGGCCGTAACCCATGATGGAAGGATCGCAGCCGACGACCGCCATCGAGCGGATGCGGGCGCGGGTCTTCAAACCGAGCGCTTTGGCGCGCGATTCGCTCATCAGCAGCATGGCGGAAGCGCCGTCCGACAGGGCGGAAGAACTACCGGCGGTGACGGTGCCGTTGACCGGATCGAACGCCGGACGCAGGGCCGACAGGCTTTCGACGGTGGTTTCCGGGCGAATGACTTCATCGAAATCGTAACGGGTCAGCACGCCATCGGCGTCGTGGCCGTTGGTCGGTATGATCTCGTTTTTAAAGTAACCGGCCAGCGTCGCCGCATGCGCGCGCTGGTGGGAGCGGGCGGCAAACTCATCCTGCATCTGGCGGCTGATGTTGTGCATCTTGGCCAGCATTTCGGCGGTCAGCCCCATCATCCCGGCGGCTTTGGCCACGCTGCGGCTCAGCCCCGGATGGAAATCCACGCCGTGGTTCATCGGCACATGGCCCATGTGTTCCACGCCGCCGATCAGGCTGACGTGCGCGTCGCCAACCATGATGGCGCGCGCCGCGTCGTGCAGCGCCTGCATCGAAGAGCCGCACAGGCGGTTGACGGTCACCGCCGGCACGCGGTGTGGGATCTCGGCCAGCAGCGCGGCGTTGCGGGCGATGTTGAAGCCTTGTTCCAGCGTCTGCTGCACGCAGCCCCAATAAATGTCATCGATCTCGGCGGCGTCCAGCGCCGGGTTGCGGCTCAGCACTTCACGCATCAGGTGAGCGGAGAGATCTTCGGCGCGCACCTGGCGGAAGGCGCCGCCCTTGGAGCGGCCCATCGGCGTGCGTACGGCATCAACAATAACTACGTTTTCCATCTTTATGACCTCATGCCGGTTGGCGGGTAGCGACGTCGGACAGCGGTGTCGCCACCGGGTAGTAGCTTTCATTGCGTTCGGCCTTGGCGCGCAGACCGGCCGGCACCTGGTACAGGGCGCCGAGGTGTGCGTAACGCTGGGCCAGCTCAACGTAGTTGGCGGTGCCGAGCGTATCCAGGTAGCGGAACGCGCCGCCGTGGAACGGAGGGAAGCCGATGCCGTAGACCAGCGCCATATCGGCTTCCGCCGGGCTGGCGACGATCTTCTCTTCCAGGCAGCGAACCACTTCGTTGATCATCGGGATCATCATGCGCGCGATGATTTCTTCGTCGCTGATGGTCTGGCGCGGCTGGCTCACTGCGGCCAGCAGCGCATCGGCCTGCTCGTCGTTGTCCTTGCGCGGTTTGCCTTTGCTGTCTTGGCTGTAGCGATAGAAGCCCAGCTGATTTTTCTGACCGAAGCGCTGGTTGTCGAACATCACGTCAATGGCGTCGCGATAATCTTTGCTCATGCGATCCGGGAAGCCGGCGGCCATTACCGCCTGCGCGTGGTGCGCAGTGTCGATGCCCACGACGTCGAGCAGGTAGGCCGGGCCCATCGGCCAGCCGAACTGTTTTTCCATCACTTTATCAATCTGACGGAAGTCGGCGCCGTCGCGCAGCAGCAGGCTGAAGCCGGCGAAATACGGGAACAGCACGCGGTTGACGAAGAAGCCCGGGCAGTCGTTCACCACGATTGGCGTTTTGCCCATGCGGCTGGCGTAGGCCACCACTTTGGCGATGGTGTCATCGCTGGTCTGTTCGCCGCGGATGATTTCAACCAGCGGCATGCGGTGTACCGGGTTAAAGAAGTGCATGCCGCAGAAGTTTTGCGGGCGCTTCAGCGATTTTGCCAGGTGATTAATCGGAATGGTCGAGGTGTTCGACGCCAGAACGGTGTCCTCATCGATCAGGTTTTCCACTTCCGATAGCACGGCGGCTTTGACCTTTGGATTCTCGACGACCGCTTCAACGATCACCTGCGCGCGCTCGATGCCGGCGTAGTCCAGCGTCGGCTGAATGGTCGAGATCACCTGCGCCATTTTCAAGCCATCCAGCTTGCCGCGCTCCAGTTGCTTATTGAGCAGCTTGGCCGCTTCGTTCATGCCCAGCGTCAGCGACTTGTCGCTGATGTCTTTCATGATCACCGGCACGCCTTTCAGCGCCGATTGGTAAGCGATGCCGCCGCCCATGATGCCGGCGCCCAGTACCGCCGCCTGTTTCGGCGCATCCACATTCTTGGCCAGCTTTTTCGCCTGGCCCTTCACGAACTGATCGTTAAGGAAGATGCCGACCAGCGCGCGCGCTTCGTTGGAACGCGCCAACGGCACGAAGCTGGCGGTTTCCAGTTTCAGCGCTTCATCGCGGCCCAGTTTGGCGGCGGCTTCAATGGTTTTCACTGCGGTCATCGGCGCCGGGTAATGTTTCCCGGCGGTCTGCAGCACCATGCCTTTGGCGGTGGTGAAGCTCATCGCTGCTTCAATCGGGCTGAGCTTCAGCGGCTCCAGCTTAGGTTGACGCGCGGCGCGCCAGTCCAGCTTGCCGTCGATCGCCTGTTGCAGCATTTTCAGCGCCGCTTCGACCAGTTTTTCCGGTGCCACCACCGCATCCACCAGGCCGACTTTCAACGCGTCTTTGGCGCTGACGTCTTTGCCGGCGGCGATGATTTCCAGCGCGCTGTCGTTACCCAGCAGGCGCGGCAGGCGGACGGAACCGCCGAAGCCCGGCATGATGCCCAATTTGGTTTCCGGCAGGCCGATGCGCGCATCCGGTGAGGCGACGCGGAAATCGGTCGCCAGAATGCATTCGCAACCGCCGCCGAGCGCATAGCCGTTAATGGCCGAAATGGTCGGCACCGGCAAATCTTCCAGCCGGTTAAAGACATTGTTGGCGAACACCAGCCACTCTTGCAGCTTTTCAGCCGGTGCAGCGAACAGAGAAAGGAATTCGGTGATATCGGCGCCGACGATAAACGCGGCTTTGGAGGAGCGCAGCAACAGCCCCTTCAGCTCAGGCTGGTTTTCCAGCACGGTGAGCGCTTCGCCCAGGCTGGCGACGGTACGGGTGTCCAGCTTGTTGACCGAGCCCGGTGCGTTGAACACCAGCTCGGCGATGCCGTTATCGAGCCAGTGCAGTTGTAATGTTTCGCCTTGGTAGAGCATGTCTATCTCCTGAATCAGCGTATGATCTGGTATGACCAGATGATGAGGAGTGTGGTTTTTATGTTAAAAATATGCAAATGAGAGATTGCATATTTGCTGGTCTGATCACATCTCACCAAGTTAGTGTTTTGATTTAAAAAGAAGTTATATTTTATGTGCTATCGGCATTTGCTGGCGGTTGTCGGCCCTCATACACTTGCCTGCAGCGATTTATCATTCAGGCGAGGTGAGGCATGAACAAGGCGGCCTGTGTCAAACGCAGCGGCTTATGGAGTATTCCCGCCAGAACCATGACGCTGACGTGTCTGTTGGTGTTTATGGCGCAGATGGCGACGACCGTGTATTTGCCTTCGCTGCCGACGGTGATGCGGGAGTTGGCGATGAGCCGGCGCGCCACCGAGCTGTCCATTTCGATCTTCGTCATCGGCGCTGCCTTGCCGGTGCTGGCGATAGCGTTGTTCGGTCTGGCCGGCTGGCTAATGGTTAAACTGCGGATGTAACGGCATTTGCAGGGAATTGCGAGCTGCTCCGCATGCCCAACGTGATGAGGTTGGTGCGTCGGAGCGCTGTGTTAAGATGGCTTCTTTCGTGCTAAGGCATAAGGGTACTGTGATGGAAACGCTGGCTTCTTTGTATAACGACCACCTGGCAGAGCTGCAAAAACGCGCGCGCGAAGTGCTGGAGCGCAACAAGTTGGATGCGCTGTTGATTCACTCCGGGGAACTGCAAAAGGTATTTTTGGACGACCATAGCTATCCGTTCAAAGTGAACGCGCATTTCAAAGCCTGGGTGCCGGTGACGTCGGTGCCGAACTGCTGGTTGTGGATCGACGGTGTCAACAAGCCGAAGCTGTGGTTCTACTCCCCGGTCGACTACTGGCACAGCGTAGAGCCGTTGCCGGAGAGTTTCTGGACCAAATCCCTTGAATTGATGCCGCTGGCCAACGCCCACGCTATCGCCCAGCAGCTTCCGCCGCAGCGCGAGCGCGTGGGCTATATCGGTTATGCGCAACAGCGCGCCCGCGATCTCGGCATCCCTTCTGAGAACATCAACCCGAAAGCGGTGTTGAACTACCTGGATTTCCACCGTTCGATCAAAACCGGCTATGAGCTGGCCTGCATGCGCGAAGCGCAGAAGACGGCGGTAACCGGTCATCGTGCGGCGCATGAGGCCTTCCTCTCCGGCATGAGCGAGTTCGACATCAACCTGGCCTACCTGACGGCGACCGGCCACCGCGATACCGACGTGCCTTACGACAACATTGTGGCGCTGAACGAACACGCTTCGGTACTGCACTACACCAAGCTGGATCATCAGCCGCCGGCCGAATCCCTGAGTTTCCTGATCGACGCCGGCGCGGAATATAACGGCTACGCCGCCGATCTGACCCGCACCTACGCGGCGCAAAGCGGCAGCGAGTTTGCCCACCTGGTGAAAGATCTCAACGGTGAGCAGCTGGCGTTGATCGATACCATCAAAACCGGCGTGCGTTATACCGACTACCATGTGCAGATGCACCAGCGCATCGCCAAGCTGCTCAAGAATCACAAGTTGGTGAACGGCCTCAGCGAAGAGGCGATGGTTGAAACGGGTATCACCACGCCGTTCCTGCCGCACGGGCTGGGCCACCCGCTGGGCCTGCAGGTGCACGACGCCGCCGGCTTTATGCAGGACGAGCAAGGCACCCACCTGGCGGCGCCGTCCAAGTATCCGTTCCTGCGTTGCACCCGCGTGTTGCAGCCGGGCATGGTGTTGACCATCGAGCCGGGTCTGTACTTCATTGACTCTCTGTTGGCGCCGTGGCGCAGCGGTGAGTTCAAGCAGCACTTCGCCTGGGATCGCATCGATGCGCTGAAGCCGTACGGCGGCATCCGCATCGAAGACAACATCGTGATCCACGAAAAGCGCATCGAGAACATGACGCGCGATCTGAACCTGGCCTGATGCGGCCGTACCCGATACCGGCGGAAGCAACCTGCTTTACCGAAGAAATAAAGAAGAGCCGTTTTATCACCCTGCTGGCGCCGACCAGCGGGGTAGAAGCGGCAAAGGCGTTTATTCAGCAGGTGCGGGACGAGCACCCGGCGGCGAGGCACCATTGTTGGGCTTTCGTCGCCGGCAGCCCCGATGACTCGCAGCAGCTGGGGTTCTCCGACGACGGAGAACCGTCGGGCACCGCCGGCAAACCGATCCTCGCGCAGCTGATGGGCAGCGGTATCGGCGAAGTGACCGCCGTGGTCGTTCGTTACTATGGCGGCGTCAAGCTGGGCACCGGCGGGCTGGTGAAAGCCTATGGCAACGGTGTTCAACAGGCGTTGAAGCAGTTGGCGTTGGCACAAAAGGTGCCGGAAGCCGAATATATCTTGCAGTGCGACTATGCGCAGTTGGCGCTGGTGGAGAACTTGCTGCAGCAAACCGCAGGTCGGATCCTGCAGGGTGAATACGGTGCCGCCGTCGTGCTGCATCTGGCGTTGCCGGCCACCGAGGTCGAGCTGTTTGGAAATAAATTGCGTGATCTCAGTCGCGGTAATTTGCAATTAACCCCCATTTCGCAATAATTCCTCCCAATTGAATTGCTAAGGATCGTGCTGAAATGCATTTTCGCGCCATAACCCGTATCGTTGGTCTGCTGGTCATCCTGTTCTCCGGGACGATGTTTATTCCCGGTCTGGTGGCATTGATTTACCGCGATGGGGCGGGGCGCGCGTTCAGCCAAACCTTCTTCGTGGCGCTGACCATCGGTCTGATGCTGTGGTGGCCGAACCGCAAACAGAAACACGAGCTGAAGCCCCGTGAAGGCTTCCTTATCGTCGTGTTGTTCTGGACCGTGCTGGGCAGTGTAGGGGCATTGCCGTTCCTGTTTTCGGAGCGGCCCAACTTGTCGCTGACCGACGCCTTCTTTGAATCCTTCTCGGGATTGACGACCACCGGTGCGACGACGCTGGTGGGGTTAGACTCGCTGCCGAAGGCCATTCTGTTCTATCGCCAAATGCTGCAATGGATGGGGGGCATGGGGATCATCGTGCTGGCGGTGGCGATACTGCCGATACTCGGCGTCGGCGGCATGCAGCTGTATCGGGCAGAAATGCCCGGGCCGCTGAAAGATAACAAGATGCGCCCACGCATCGCCGAAACCGCCAAAACCCTGTGGCTAATCTATGTGTTGCTGACCGTCGCTTGTGCGCTGGCGCTCTGGGGGGCTGGGATGTCGGTGTTCGACGCCATCGGCCACAGTTTCTCGACCATCGCCATCGGCGGGTTTTCTACCCACGACGCCAGTATCGGTTATTACGCCAGTCCGACCATTAACACCATCATCGCCGTGTTCCTGCTGATTTCCGGCTGTAACTACGGCCTGCACTTCGCTTTGCTAAGCGGCCGCAGTCTGAAGGTGTACGGGCGCGATCCTGAATTCCGCATGTTTATCTTCGTTCAACTGACGCTGGTGGTGGTGTGCACGCTGGTGCTCTGGGGACATGGCGTCTATAAGAGCGGTATGGAAACGCTCAATCAGGCATTTTTCCAGGTGGTATCGATGGCGACCACGGCAGGTTTTACGACCGACAGCATCGCCAAGTGGCCGCTGTTCTTACCGATGTTGCTGCTGTGTTCGGCGTTCATCGGCGGCTGCGCCGGCTCGACCGGCGGCGGCCTGAAAGTGATCCGTATCTTGCTACTGTACCTGCAGGGCTCGCGCGAGTTGAAAAGGCTGGTGCACCCCAACGCGGTCTATACCATCAAATTGGGCAACCGTGCGCTGCCGGAACGCATTCTGGAGGCGGTGTGGGGATTCTTCTCCGCCTATGCGCTGGTGTTTATCGTCAGCATGCTGGCGATCATTGCCACCGGCGTTGACGACTTTTCCGCGTTCGCCGCAGTGACGGCAACGCTCAATAACCTCGGCCCCGGCCTGGGCGTAGTGGCGGATAACTTCACCACGATGCCGGCGGCGGCCAAGTGGATCCTGGTGGTGACGATGCTGTTCGGGCGCCTGGAAGTGTTCACATTGCTGGTGCTGTTCACGCCAACCTTCTGGCGTGAGTGAGTCTGATATAAGGAGTACGCCATGAAGGCATTGATACTTTATTCGAGCCGTGACGGGCAAACACGCGCTATCGCTTCTTATATAGCAAGCAAGCTGCAGGACACGCTGCGTTGTGAGGTGATCGATCTGCTGCAGGCGGAACAGGTCGATCTTAGCCAGTATCAGCAGGTGATGATCGGCGCGTCTATCCGTTACGGGCACTTTAACCCGGCGCTGGATAAATTCGTCAAGCGTCATGCCGAGCAACTGAATCGAATGCCGAGCGCGTTCTTTGCCGTGAACCTGACCGCGCGTAAACCGGAAAAGCGCTCACCGCAAACCAACGCTTATACTCGCAAGTTCCTGCTGGCCTCGCCGTGGCAGCCAAAACAGTGCGCGGTGTTTGCCGGCGCATTGCGTTATCCGCGCTATCGCTGGTTCGACCGCATCATGATTCAATTTATTATGCGTATGACGGGCGGTGAAACGGATACCAGTAAGGAAGTGGAGTACACCGATTGGCAGCAGGTCGACCGTTTCGCCCAGGAATTTAGCCAGATCCAGTACGAAAAGTGACAAAAATGCGGGTTTGGCCAGCGTTTTGCTGAAAAAATCCGCGCTTGAAAAGTTTTTTGCATTTAGGGGTTGCGGCCCGCCGAGAACTCCCTATAATGCGCCTCCACTGACCGGGAACAACGACTGACAAGCCGCCGGGTCAGCGAGAGGAAAGCGAAATAAACGCTTGACTCTCAGGGCGAAAAGCGTAATATACGCAGCCCGCGCCGATGAGTTTCTCGGCACTGCTCTTTAA
>NZ_JBQZFT010000015.1:0-67158 GCF_052692115.1 Serratia sp. TSA_105.2 | reverse complement strand
AACAAGCCCCATGCGAAAGCATGGGGCTTTTTGTTTTGTCTGTTATCTGGCGTTCTGCTCGAGCATGGGCATGCGAAAGGCCCGTTCCCGATGGGCCTTAACGCCGCTCGCGGCGGCCCCGGAGGGGGGACTCAGGATGAGACGAATTGCGTAGGACAAATCCGCCGGGAGCGGATTTGAACGTTGCGAAGCAACGGCCTGAAGGGGGGCGGGCAGGACGCTCGCCATAAACTGCCAGGCATCAAACCAAGCCGAAAGCCCTGAACTGACGTTCAGGGCTTTTTGCTATGCGTAAAACGCCAAAAAGCGCAGCTACGCTGCTTTTCCCTGCTTCTCTCCGATAAACAGCCAGAGAAAAGGCCCCGAAGGGCCTTTGATTAGGGTGTGTTTGCTTTTTTTCACTTATTATTCGGTCAATGCGAGCTGCCCTGAGAGATGCCCAGCCCGGTCTGCGAACGGACAAACTGAGCCCGGAAGCGTTCCCGCTCCTGCTGCCCGGCCAGCGAGCCGTCGGTGATCGAGAATAGCCAGGTACCAACAAAGGCCACGATCATCGAGAACAGCGCCGGGTATTCATACGGGTAAATCGGTTTTTCATGGCCGAGGATCTGCACCCAGATCGTCGGGCCGAGGATCATCAGAATCACCGCCGTTAACAGACCCAGCCAGCCGCCAATCATCGCGCCGCGAGTGGTCAAACGCGACCAATACATCGACAGGATGATGATAGGGAAGTTACAGCTGGCGGCGATAGAGAACGCCAACCCGACCATAAAGGCGATGTTCTGCTTCTCGAACAAAATCCCCAGGGCAATGGCGACAATGCCGAGCACCACAACGGTGATCTTGGATACTCTCAGTTCGTCGCGCTCGGTTGCCTTGCCGTTTTTCATCACGCTGGCGTACAGGTCATGGGAAACGGCCGAGGCGCCGGCCAGCGTCAGGCCTGCAACGACCGCCAGAATGGTGGCAAAGGCCACCGCCGAGATAAAGCCGAGGAAGAAGTTGCCGCCAACGGCATTGGCCAGGTGCACCGCCGCCATGTTGGTGCCGCCCAGCAGCGCACCGGTGGCGTCTTTGAACGCCGGATTGGCGCTGACCAACAAGATGGCGCCGAAGCCGATGATAAAGGTCAGGATATAGAAATAACCGATAAAACCGGTGGCGTAGAACACGCTCTTGCGCGCTTCTTTGGCGTCACTCACGGTGAAGAAACGCATCAGGATATGCGGCAAACCGGCGGTGCCGAACATCAGCGCCAGGCCGAGTGACAGCGCGGAAATCGGATCGGACACCAGGCCGCCGGGGCTCATGATGGCGATGCCTTTCGGATGCACTTTCACCGCTTCGGTGAACAGGGTATTGAAGTCGAAGTTGACCGACTTCATCACCATCAGCGCCATAAAGCTGGCGCCGGCCAGCAGCAGCACCGCCTTGATGATTTGCACCCAGGTGGTGGCCAACATGCCACCAAACAGCACATACAGTACCATCAGAATGCCGACCAGGATCACCGCCACGTGGTAGTTGAGCCCGAACAGCAGCTGGATCAGCTTGCCGGCGCCGACCATCTGCGCGATCAGATACAGCGCCACCACCACCAAAGAGCCGCAGGCGGACAGGGTGCGGATCGGTTTCTGCTGCAGACGGTAAGAGGCGACGTCGGCAAAGGTATAACGGCCGAGGTTGCGCAAGCGCTCCGCGATCAGGAACAGAATGATCGGCCAGCCGATGAGGAAGCCGATGGAGTAGATCAGTCCGTCATAACCCGAGGTGTAAACCAGTGCGGAGATACCGAGGAACGAAGCGGCGGACATGAAGTCGCCGGCGATCGCCAGGCCATTTTGCAGGCCGGTGATGCGCCCACCCGCGGTGTAGTAGTCCTGGCGGGAACGGGTGCGTTTGGACGCCCAGTAGGTGATGTACAGGGTGGCGCCGACAAACAGGATAAACATCACGATCGCCTGGATATTCAGCGGCTGGCGATGCACCTCGCCGCCAATGGCGTCGGCATGGGCCAGACCGGGCAGCAACAGCAGTGCAGCGGCGGACAATAAGCGCTTCATTGTTTCACCTCACGCAAAATTTCTGCGGTGAGACGATCGAACTCGCCGTTGGCGCGAAACACGTAGATCCCGGTCAAGACGAAAGAGATCACGATCAGCCCGACGCCGACCGGGATCCCGCGGGTGATGGTGGATCCGGCGGCGATCGGCGTGCCGAGCCATTGCGGATCGAAGGCGATCAACAGAATAAAGCCGACGTACAGCGCCAGCGTAATCAGCGAAAGCAGCCAGGCGAACCGGCCGCGTTTTCTCACCAGTTCTTTAAAGCGCGGGTTTTCTTCAATCCCTTGATAAATGGTGTCATTCATCAGAGTGTCTCCAGTCGGTATTGAGAGAGTACGCCGCGCCAGGGCCGCTCAACGGCACGTTATCCGAATGAGCGGCCTGAAGCGGCGTAAATTATGACGGCACTTTCATTGATTGTTTTTCTTCCAACAGCTTGTCGACTACGGCCGGATCCGCCAGCGTGGAGGTGTCCCCCAGGTTGCTGGTGTCGCCGGCGGCAATTTTGCGCAGGATACGCCGCATGATCTTGCCGGAGCGCGTTTTGGGCAGCGAATCTGTCCAGTGCAGCACGTCCGGCGTGGCGATCGGCCCTATCTCTTTACGCACCCAGTTGCGCACTTCGGTATAGAGCTCCGGCGTCGGTTCTTCGCCGTGGTTTAGCGTGATGTAGGCATAGATCGCCTGGCCTTTGATGTTATGAGGAATGCCGACCACCGCCGCTTCGGCGATTTTCGGGTGTGATACCAGCGCAGACTCGATCTCGGCGGTGCCCAGACGGTGGCCGGAGACGTTCAGCACGTCGTCGACGCGGCCGGTGATCCAGTAGTAACCGTCCTCGTCGCGGCGAGCGCCGTCACCGCTGAAGTACATGCCTTTGAAGGTCGAGAAGTAGGTTTGCTCGAAGCGGTCATGATCGCCGAACAGGGTACGTGCCTGGCCCGGCCAGGAATCGACGATCACCAGGTTGCCTTCGCAGGCGCCTTCCTGCGGTGTGCCGACGTTATCGACCAGCGCCGGCTGCACGCCGAAGAACGGCCGCGTGGCGGAACCGGCCTTCAGCTCGGTGGCGCCCGGCAGCGGGGTAATCATGAAGCCGCCGGTTTCGGTTTGCCACCAGGTATCGACGATCGGGCACTTTGCGTTGCCTATCTTGTTGTAATACCACTCCCAGGCTTCCGGGTTGATCGGTTCACCGACCGAGCCCATGATGCGCAGCGAATCGCGTCGGGTGCCCTCGATCGCTTTGTCGCCTTCGGCCATCAAGGCGCGAATGGCGGTCGGCGCGGTATACAGAATGTTGACCTGGTGCTTGTCGATCACCTGCGACAGGCGATTGACGCCCGGATAGTTAGGCACGCCTTCGAACATCAGCGTCGTGGCGCCGCAGGCCAGCGGGCCGTACAGCAGATAGCTGTGGCCGGTGACCCAGCCCACGTCGGCGGTGCACCAGTAAATGTCGCCGTCGTGGTAGTCGAACACATATTTAAAGGTCATCGCAGCGTAGACCAGGTAGCCGCCGGTGGTGTGCAGCACGCCTTTCGGTTTGCCGGTCGAGCCGGAGGTGTACAGGATAAACAGCGGATCTTCGGCGTTCACTTCTTCCGGCGGGCAGTCGGCGGAAACGCCCTGGGTCAGCTCATGCCACCACAGATCGCGCCCTTCCTGCCAGTAACCCGGTTTCCCGGTGCGTTGGAACACCACCACGTTAGCCACGCTGACCACGCCGGGATTTTTCAGCGCATCGTCGACGTTCTTTTTCAGCGGCACGGCGCGGCCAGCGCGCAGGCCTTCATCGGCGGTGATGACCAGTTTGGCGTTGGAGTCGATAATGCGCCCGGCGACCGCTTCCGGCGAGAAACCGCCGAAGATCACCGAATGTACGGCACCGATGCGCGCGCAGGCCAGCATCGCGACCGCCGCTTCCGGCACCATCGGCATATAGATAGCCACCACGTCGCCTTTTTTCACGCCGAGCTTTTTCAGCACGTTGGCGAACTGGCAGACGTCATGGTGCAGCTGTTTGTAAGTCACCTTCTTGGATTGGGTCGGGTCATCGCCCTCCCAGATAATGGCGGTCTGCTCGCCGCGCTCAGCCAGATGGCGGTCCAGACAGTTGGCCGCCAGGTTCAACGTGCCATCTTCGAACCAGCGAATGCTGACATGGCCTGGATCGAACGAGGTATTTTTGACTTTGGTATAGGGTTTAATCCAATCCAGGATTTTGCCATGCTCACCCCAGAAGGCCTCTGGGTCTTGAACCGACTGTTGATAATACTCTTGGTATTGTGCCGGATTAATCAGGGCGCGTTCTGCAATTGCAGAAGGAATAGCGTGTTTATGCAGTTGGCTCATAGCTTTTCTCCTTGAAGTTGTTAATGATATGTCAACTGAAGGTTAAGTATAGTTTGCTACGATTCTTTGTTTCTTTTTTGCGCGGCAGATCACGCAACAAAGATATTGATTTGTAATCGTTCTGTCGCATTTGCAGGACGTATCTATCTCTTTGGCGTTTAAATCATCATAAACCCGTGTTTTTAGCCAAAAATACTTATCTAAAGAACAAAAAAGAATAAACAAAGACGAGGCTATTTGCCTCGTGATTAATAGCGTGGGAAACATCTGCATTATTTCTCGCTATAAATCTTTTTGGATTATTTTTCGCTATTAATATTCGAAGTTGGTATTAACGCGATATAACGGTGGACGGCACATCATGAAATAACGTTTTATTAACCTTTAATTCTTGATGAAATTTCGGGTGATACCCTGGGGTATTCACGCTGCGATATCGTTCGTTTTTTAATCGCAATATAAAGCGGCGCTGCATTTATGGAGGGAAGCGTCACTCGGCAAATTCTCATTTGTTTGACTTTTAAGTAACAAAATATAAACATTTGATGCGGACTAAATATGCAAAATGGACGAAAAATAACGCATTTTAATCGCGTTCAAAAAAACGTCGTCGGCGCGGTTATGTACTTCATTGTATGAAAAATTATGTTTTTAATAACAATCAATTATGTCATTCGAAATAGTAACGCGAAATTTTTGTGATTCGATTCAGCGCTCAACCCTGACAAATCAAGGCTTGCAGAGCATGCCACCCGGATGATACAGATTTATACTGCGTTGCACCCAGGGCCGGTGAACGCTTCCACTGAATTAACATAAGCCTGTAATAAATGATTAAGTATTCTTTTCGCCGTGTTGCGACTTTGTACGGTGAAAAGAGTCTTTGAGGACTTTTTGGGTATGAAAAGTGTAAAAATTAGCCTGGCTTGGCAAATCCTGATCGCGTTGGTACTGGGTATTATTGTTGGCGCGGTGTTGCACAACCAGACCGAATCTCGTGAGTGGCTGGTGAGTAATATTCTCAGCCCGGCGGGTGATATCTTTATTCGTCTGATCAAGATGATTGTGGTACCGATCGTTATTTCCACGCTGATCGTCGGTATTGCCGGCGTGGGCGATGCGAAAAAGCTGGGCCGCATCGGATTGAAAACCATTATTTACTTCGAAGTGATCACCACCGTTGCCATCGTGGTGGGGTTGACGTTGGCCAACGTATTCCAGCCCGGCCACGGCATCGATATGTCGACGCTGACCACGGTGGACATTTCGCAGTATGAGAAAACCACCGAACAGGTACAAAGCGGTTCGCACAGTCTGGTGGCGACCATTCTGTCGCTGATCCCGTCGAACGTCTTCTCGTCGATGGCCAAGGGCGACATGCTGCCGATTATCTTCTTCTCGGTGCTGTTCGGTCTGGGGCTGTCGTCGTTGCCGAAAGAGACCAAAGAGCCGTTGCTGAAGGTGTTCAAGGCGGTGTCCGAGAGCATGTTCAAAGTCACCCATATGATCATGCGCTATGCGCCGATCGGGGTGTTTGGCCTGATTGCGGTCACGGTAGCCAACTTCGGTTTCGCCTCGCTGCTGCCGCTGGCCAAGCTGGTCGTGCTGGTGTACTTCGCCATCGCGTTCTTCGCCCTGGTGGTGCTGGGGGCGGTCGCCCGGCTGTGCAACCTGCGCATCTGGACGCTGATCCGCATCCTGAAAGACGAACTGATCCTGGCTTATTCCACCGCCAGCTCGGAAACGGTGCTGCCGCGCATCATCGAAAAGATGGAGGCTTACGGCGCGCCCAAGTCGATCACCAGCTTCGTGGTGCCGACCGGCTACTCCTTTAACCTGGATGGCTCGACGCTGTACCAGAGCATCGCCGCTATCTTTATTGCCCAGCTGTACGGCATCGAGCTGTCGTTGGGGCAGGAGATCGTGCTGGTGCTGACGCTGATGGTCACCTCGAAAGGGATTGCCGGCGTGCCTGGCGTCTCGTTCGTGGTGCTGCTGGCTACGCTGGGCAGCGTCGGCATTCCGCTGGAAGGCCTGGCGTTCATCGCCGGCGTGGACCGTATCCTGGATATGGCGCGCACCGCGCTGAACGTCGTGGGTAACGCGCTGGCGGTGTTGGTGATCGCCAAGTGGGAACACCAGTTCGATCGCAAGAAGGCGCTGGCCTACGAAACGGAGTTTCTGGCGCAGAAGGTGAAACCGGCCAATCAGGCCTAATCACCGAGTCTCGCCGACGTTAAAAACGCCCCAGGCAGCTGTGCCGGGGCGTTTTGCTTTTATGAGCCTTCTACCCGTCACTTTCTTTCCTCCGTCCCTACTGCGTGACTTGCATCCCCGCTTAACAGAATCTAAAGTGTTACCAAATTAATAGAAATGATAATAGATGTTATTATCATTTTCATTTGATGATGTATGGAGACACGCAAAAGCCGTTGAACGGCGGGTTACGCCCGTTCGGCGTCTTTATTCGGGCTTATCAAAGGTAGGTAACATGTCGGACACCGCTTTGGCCTCTGAATGGTTGCCGCTGGCGCCAGCGCAGCTTGATTTCTGGGAAGAACACACCTTGCACCCCGGGCAGACCCTGTCCACCGTCGCACACTGCACCGAACTGTGCGGTGCGGTAGAGGAAGAGACGCTCTGCCGGGCGATCGCCACCACCCTCGCCGAGACGCAGGCGTTTGCCCTGCGCTTTGGTGAGCGGCGTGGCGATGCTCCTCCGCCGTTACGGCACGATCCACAGTGCATACCGCCATTACAACGCATCGATCTGCAAACGCACGGCGATCCCTGGCAGGCGGCGCAAAACCTGATGCGCGAAGATATCGCGCAGCGCCGGGCGCTGCATAGCGAGCCGCTAGCCGCCGCCTGGCTGCTCAAGCTGGGGCCGGAGCGCTACCTCTGGTATGTGCGTGCGCACCATATTCTGGTTGATGGTTTCGGTATGGCGCTAATTGAACACCGCTGCGCCGCGTTATATGCGCACTATTTGGGTGAAGGCAGCGCGGGTATGCCCCTGGGCGCCTTTGACGCCTTTCAAAAGGCCGAGCTGGCCTACGCTGATTCTGAGCGATGCGAGCGCGATCGGCGCTTTTGGCAGACCTATCTGCCGCTGTCGCAGGCGCTGCCGACGGTGCGCAAGGGCGGTGAGGCCTATGGCGTGCGGCGTCTTAGCACCCACCACCGGCTGCCGGCGGCGGTATCGCAACGACTGGCGCAGCTGG
The DNA here is from genome assembly GCF_052692115.1 of Serratia sp. TSA_105.2. NCBI lineage: Bacteria > Pseudomonadati > Pseudomonadota > Gammaproteobacteria > Enterobacterales > Yersiniaceae > Serratia > Serratia sp. TSA_105.2. The sequence continues at coordinate 59,510 of NZ_JBQZFT010000015.1, read as the reverse complement.
CGGAGCGCAGCGGCATCAATTGGCCCGACTTGCTGGTGGCGCTGTCGGCGGCCTGGCTGTTTCAGGTGATGCCGCGCGACACCCGGCAAGGCGATACGCTGCCGATGTGGATGCCGGCGATGAATCGCCGCGGGCAAGCCGCCACCAACGTGCCTTCGTTGGCGGTCAACACTCTGCCGCTGCTGGTGTCGCCGCCCCCCTCGGCGACGCTGGGAGATTTTCTGACGATGATGGCGCAGCTGCTGCGGGAGCTGCGCAGCCATGCCGGCTACCGCCTGCGCCAACTGGCCGCCGATCGCGGCGTGGAGCCAGGTTCGCGCTTCTTTATTTCCCCCTTCATCAATGTGCAACCCTTCGATGCGCCCCGCTTTAGCGGCTGTAGCGGCACCCGCAGCGTATTGGCCGGCGGCTCGGGCGACGGTTTTAACCTGACTTATCGCGGCCGCACCGATGCCCGCGATCTGCAGGTGGATATCGATATCTATCTGGAGCAGTTCCCGACCGAGGATGCGCTGGACTATGGCGAGGCACTGCAAGAGTTTCTGATGCGCGCGCTGCAGCGGGAAGCCTGGGAGCAACCGCTGGCGGCCCTGACGGCGTTGCCCGCCTGATAAAATACGGGCGGGGGATGACCCCGCCCGAGTGGTGTGGTTTCAGCTGGCCAGCAACGCCGCCACTTCGCGCGCGTTCTTGCACGGCAGGAGCGAACTGCTTACCAGACGGGTGCCGAAAGCGTCATTGAGGCGTTCCGCTACCTGTTTGATATGCGGCAGCTTCAGCCCCATGGCGATAAATGCCGTCTCTTCTCCCCATTCCGGGCGCGGCACCACGCCGATCGCCTGCCAGTAAATGGTCAGGATCTCTGCGCTGCGCGCCAAAGGCGCGTTCGGCGGTGGGGCCGCACAGGCGTTCAGCGCCGGCGCGGTTTGCTGGTGGCTCAGGTCGGCACGGATGCGATGGCGGTCGGTTTTGCCGTTGGCGGACAGCGGCAGCGCCTCGGCATGGATAAAGCGTGTCGGAATATGGGTACAGGGCAGATAGCCGGTGGCGAAGGCGCGGATCTCGGACAGCGGCAGCGGTTTGCCGTCGCGGGTCAGATACAGGGCACCGAGTGCCGCCTCGTTGTTCTCTCCGCTGGGGTAATCCACCACCACCATGTCCTGGATCGCCGGATGGCGGCGCAGCACGTCTTCGATTTCCGGCAACGAGACGCGCACGCCGCGGATCTTCACATAGCCGTTCACCCGGGTGGCGAACATAATGTTGCCGTCCGCCCGGTAGTAGCCCTGATCGCCGGTGCGAAAAGCGCGCAGCGGTTGCCCATCCGGCCCTTCGAGGGTAACGAAATCGTGCTGCTTCAGCTCCCCCTGCTCCAGGTAGCCCAATGCCAGGTTGACCCCGGCGGTATGGATGCGGCCGACCACGCCGGCCGGGCAGTGGCTGCCGTCGTCATGGCAGATGAAGTAGCGGTTGGCCGGCAGCGGGCGGCCGTAAGGCACGGTGCCGTTCTCCTGCGGGGCGATCGGGTGCCAGATGCTCCAGATGGTGGTTTCGGTTGGCCCGCCGAGCGAGAACAGCGCGAGATCCGGGCGCAGGGTACGCAGGGTTTGTACCGTCGCCGGCTTGATGTAGTCGCCGCCTTGCGCCACCAGGCGCAACGAACGCAGGCTGTCGGCCGTTTTGCAGGTGAGCAGCATCTCCAGAATCGCGGGTACCGAACACCACAGGGTGACCCGATGCTTTTCTACCAGCTGGTTCCAGCTGATGGCGTCCTTTTCCTGATGCGGCGCCGGTAGCACCAGCGTGGCGCCGGCGCACAGCGAACCGAACAGATCGAACATCGACATGTCATGGTGCGGCGGCGTGACGGAAATGAAGACGTCGTCGGCGGTGACCGCCCAGCGCTGCTGGGTCTGGTGGACGACGTTGGCGGTGGCGCGGTTGTTGAGCACTACGCATTTGGGCTTACCGGTGGTACCGGAGGTATACAGGTAGTAGCTCGCGGCCTGGCTGGCGCTGCGTTCAACCAGCGTCTGCTCATCCTGCAGCGCAGGCGCGCGATCCGTCGGTGCCAGCAGGGTCGCCGGCGTCACGCCAATGGGCGTCTCCAGATCGCCGCCGTGCACCACCAGCGTCGGTCGGCAGTTCTCCAGCAGATAGGCGGTGCGTTCCGGCGGCGAGTTGATATCGACAGGCACCCAGATCACGCCCTGCAGGGCGCAGGCGAGGCTGAGGATGATCTGTTCCGGGCTACGCGGCAGATACAGCGCGACCACGTTGCCCGGCTGCACGCCGCGGCTCTGCAGATTGGCGATCGCCGTGGCGATCCGCTGGCCCAGCTCGCGGTAGGTCAGCGTCTGTTCGCCGCAGATCAGCGCGTTGCCGCCGTCTTGCGCGCCGAACAGCCGCTCGGCCAGCTGTGCCAGATAAGGATAAGGTGTGTAATTCGCTTCGCTGTCGTTGTGGCGGTAATGCGCCAGATCGATGAAGTCCCGCGGTGCGATCGCCAGGTCGGCCCGTTGGCAGCTATGCAGGATGCGTCGCTGCAACGCCGCCAGCATGGCTTCTACCTGCTCGCCATGCAGCGCCTGCTCGGCGTAGTCCACGCACAGCTGCAGGTTTTTTTCGCTGTCCAGCGTTAGGCGAATGTCGATGGCGACCTGCGGCGTTTGGGTCAGGCCGTCGTGGAAGCGCACCGGCGCTTCGGCCGGCAGCGTTTCCCAGCCCAGACAGTTGGTCAGGATCACCGGCAGCGCCGGGCCGCCCTGGCTTTGGCCGAGCAACTGCCGCGCCAGATCGACGCCGGAAAACGTCAGGTGGTCGAGCGCGCCGAGCACGTCGTCCTGCAGGGCTTGCGCGCGCTGGATAAAATCTTCGCCGTGGCGCGAATAGCGCACCGCCACGAAGCTGGAGGCGTTGCCCAAGGCGCCGTCGGCGGCGGGGAATGCCACCGGCACGCCGACGCACAGCTCGCCGTCGGTGGTCCAGTGGGCCAGCGTATCGAGGATCAGCGCCGACAGCAGGCTGTTACGCAGCAGCGCATGCGGCGATCCCAGACGGCCGAGTTGTTTTATCGTATCGTGCGGCAGCGTCAGGCTGGCGCGGCGATAGCGTGACGAGGTGAGATTGGCGAGCGGGGCGCGCCACGGTAATGCCGACGGGGTGGTGACATCCTGCAGCTTTTCGCGCCAGTAGGCGGCATCGGCCTGCCGCTGCGCCGCCGGTGCGGCGGGGGGCGGCAGCGCAGCGGCGGTCGGCGCCAGAGGGCGATCGTCAAACAGGCGAGCGATCACGGTGGAGATCCCCTGGCCGTCGAGGATCAACGCATCGAAGCTGGTGAAGATCAGCGTATCGTACGGCGATCCCGTCGGATCCTGCTGTTCGGCCCGTTGGATCACGGCGATGCGCCACAGCGGTTGGCTCGGATCGTGGCGCTGGTGGGAGTATCGCTCGCGCAGCTGTTCGACCTGCCGCTGCGACGCTTCGCCATCAAGGGCACGCAGATCGTGACGATCCAGATGCAGCGTCACCTCCGGGCGTACGTGCTGCGTGCCGCGCTGCACATCGATGCAGGTGCGCAACGCCGGGTAGTGCTGTACCAGCTCGGTCAGGCGCGCTTCAAGGCGCGGTACATCCAGCTGCCGGGCGCGGTATTCGCGAAAGTCGTGCATCGCCACGCCGCCGAGCGGCCATCGATCGCTGCGGCCCAGAAGATAGGCCTGCTGCAGTGCGGTTAATGCTGTCTCCATGGTACTTCCCTATAGTCGCTAACCGATTAAAACGAGCCGGGCGCCGCGCGCCCGGAAACCGATCTCAGTGCTGCGGCGCCAGCGCGGCGAGCAGCGTTTTCGCATGCCTTCCTGCCTCAGGCGAGCGTTGGCAGATCAGCGCCGCCAGCGCCGCAGGGGAGGAGTGCGCCGCCAGATCCTGCGCCGTCAGCGCCGCCGCCAGATACTTGTTGAGCACCGTCAGCAGCGCGTTCACCCCGGCATCCGGCAAGGCCAAGCGGCGGATATCGTCGTGGTCGTGCAAGCTAGCCTCGGGGGCCACCCGCGTCAGTAGCCGATGCAGCACCTGGCGCACCGGCGCCTGCTGCGCGAGCGCGTCGGGCGTGCATTGCGCCAGCAACTGCGACAGCGGGCGATCGAACGCCGCCGTTTGCCGCGCGGCCAGGTGCAGCAGCGCCCGGTAACAGGCCAGCAGGCGTGGCAGCACCTGCTCGGGGAACGCGTCGAGCCGCACGTCCCAGTTGATCAGAATGCCGTCGTCGACGTGGGCGACCTGCGCATCCAGCGCCACCTGCGGCCCCTGAGAGATGACCCAGCCGAGACGGCCGAAGGTGTCGGTGACCCGTTCGGAAAACAGCGTCTTGCCGCGGATGCCGAAACCGGCGGTAAACACCACCGGCGAAGGCTGCAGGCTGCCGTGCAGGCGCGAGAGATCGCGCATCACGCTCACGCCGGGGTAATCCGCATGCTCGATCAGCTCCGCCAGCTGGGTCATCAGGCGCCGGCAGAAGGCGCTCAGGTTTTCCGTCGGGTTCAGCTCCACGCCGAGCAGCACCAGGTTAGAGAAATCGCCGATGAGGCGATGCGCGTCCTCCCGTTCGCTCTCGCGGTGGAACAGTGGCACGTTGAGCCGAAAGCGCGTCATGTTCCACCCCTGGCCGACGGCCAGGGCGAACAGTGCGAGAAACAGCGTCGAGAGCGAAGTGTGGTGCCGTTTGGCGACGTTCTCCAGCGCGCGGCTTTCCTCTGCGTCCAGCTGTATGGCCAGGCGATCGCTGCGGCAGCGGTCCGGCGTGCGCAGTAGGCGCGGCGCCGGTGGCACTTGCGCCAGGCGTTCACGCCACCAACGCTGGCCGCGTTCACGCCGCTGGCGCAGCGCCTCGTCGGCGTCGCGTTGTGAGAGATGATCGAAGTAGGCTGGTAGCGCGTCATGGGAGGGGGCCGGTGGGCACTGGTGATAAAACGCCGTCAGATCTTCCATCAACAGGCGAAAACTCATGGCATCGCCGGCGATCATATCGAGATCGACATGCAGGCGGCTGCGCCCTTCCGGCAACAGGCTCAGGCTGATATCGCAGGGCACGCCCTGTTCCAGCGGCAGCAACTGGGTGCTTTTCGCCTGGCGTTTGGCGGCGAGCGCGGCCGCCAGCGTCGCTGTATCGGCGTGCCGCCAGTCGTCGAGATGCAAAGTATGCCGGGGGCCGGGAGGCACGATGGTCTGGCGGCCATCATCGGTAATGCGCAGGCGTAACAGCGGATGATGCAGGTACAACGCATCGACGGCCTGGCGCAACCGGGCGATGTCCAGTTCGCCGCCGTCGAATTCCGCGTACAGGTGGGCGGCCATGCCGCCGAGAGGAGGAGCGGACTGTCGGCCTACCCAATAGGCGGCCTGCATCGTGGTTAAAGCTTTCATCGGGTATCCATTTTGATTCAGCCAACGAGACTGCAAGAATATATCCAAATGTTAATAGGAATGAAAATTATTATTATTTGATCCATTTGGCGCGGAGGTGCTATCTATAAGGGGTTTTAGCGGTGGATGGCGCAGATGGTGTTGAGTGTGAATAATTTATTTATATTATTCTTAGCATTGCAACGATTGCTTGTTATTGCAGCGCGTGTTTTACCTGCAAAAGTATAAGGCCTTCTGGCTGTTTGCGTGCTCGGCCCCTCATCTTTGTTGATAATGATTTGCATTAGAAAATGCAAAATATTATCATTCTTAACACTATTTTACGTTTTTATACAAGCTGCCGGCCGCTTCGCCGGCGGCTTGGCCGTGGACGGGGCCGCGCCCGTTTGGCCGCGCAAGACATGGGTTTGCCGCAGGGATAAGCAACAGCAAGGCCGGGAAGGCCGCAGCGTCATGGTCTGTGTGAGTGTCGATGTAGGTTGTGTAAAAAAAAAATCAAATTTTGTGCACCTCTGGGATGAAAGGAGAAGACATCTATGGGCAAGCATTTTGCGGCTCAACGGCATGAAAGCGTAGGAAACGGGGAAAAGGCGGGGATGAAAGCGCTTGGGGCGTTTTCCTCCGTATTTTTAGGGGTTTGTTCACTGGCGATCGGTAACGTCAACGCGGCGGAAACCAAAAGCAACGAAACCTACCAGGACGCGGAAACGCTGCTGGTTACCGGTGAGAAGGTGAAACGTTCCATTTTCGACACCGGCTCCAGCGTCGAAGTGTTCGACAGCAACCGCATCTCCTCTATGCCTAATGCGACACAGGTTCCCGATTTGTTGCGCATGACCCCCAACGTGGTGGATGTCGGCATCGGCAACGATCTGCCAACCGTGCGTGGCGTTGACGGCTCCGGCCCGACCACCGGTGCCGGCGCTTTCCTCAGCGGCACCAGGCCGCGCCTCAATCTGTCGTTGGACGGCCGTTCGCTGACCTATAACGAACAAGCCTACGGACCGCAATCGCTGTGGGATTTGGATCGCGTCGAAGTGTTCCGCGGCCCGCAAAGTTATATTCAGGGGCGCAACGCTATCGCCGGCGCCATCGTCATGGCCAGTAAAGACCCGACCTTCGAATGGGAAAGCGCCTTTAAGGGCGGGGCCGGCAATCAGCACTCCTCTCAACTGGCCGCCATGGCGTCCGGCCCGCTGGTGGAAGACCAGTTGGCGTTCCGCGTCAGCGTCGATCGTCAGCGTCGCCGCAGCGATGCTGACCTGCCGGCCTATGAACCGGTAGGCGATCCGCGTGAAGTGGAGGCCACCACCGCTCGCGCCAAGCTGCTGTTCAACCCGGCCGGTTTGCGCGATCTGACCACCAAGCTGACCTTTAACCACTTTGGCAGCACCGCACCGCAGAACGAAAGCCTCAACCCGCAGCCGCATCCTGCGAGTGCGCGTCACGACATCCGTCGGCCGGTGTTCAAAAGCAATGTGAACAGCGGGATCTGGGATCTGGCCTGGGAGGCCTCCGATGGCCTGGCGTTGGAAAACCGCGTTATCTATACCGATTTCAACATTAACCGCGCCACGGCTTATCAGCTGCCGTACGCCGACATCGGCGGTAAAGAGGTGCACGTAGAACCGGTGGTGCGCTTCGGCGGCGCGGACAGCCGCCTGCACGGCCTGGCGGGGCTGCGTTATTTCCACGCCAAGCAGGATGAGTTCGTTAATATCTTCGGCGGCGCGACTTTTAAAGATAAAACCGACACTAACTCGGCCTTCGCTGAGCTGACCTATGCGCTGACGCCGCAGGTGGACGTGACCGCCGCCAGCCGTCTGGAACGCGAACATCGCCAACGCAACGGCGGCAGCCAGGCGGTGCGCATCGACTTCGACGAAACCTACACGGTGTTCCTGCCGAAGCTGGACGTGGCCTGGAAACCGACGGACACCCAAACCTACGGTGCCAAGATCGCTCGCGGTTATAACGCCGGCGGTGCAGGCATTACTCTCAGCAGCCCGATCGTCAGTTACACCTACGGTTCCGAGTATGTCTGGAACTATGAGTTGTACACCCGCCATCACCTGAAAGACGCCAACGTGGTGCTGACCAGCAACGTGTTCTACAACGATTACAAAGACATGCAGCTGCCTTATTACCTGGGTGAAAATTCCAGCGTGATCCGCAACGCCGACAAGGTGGAAACCTACGGCGCGGAAATCGGCGCCACCTGGCAGCCGCGTTGGGACTTCGAGCTGTTCGGTAACGTTGGCCTGCTGAAAACCAAGATCAAAAAGTTCTCGGGCAGCGGCGTGGAAGGGCATGAGCTGGCGCGCGCACCGGCTTACACCGCCAACATGGGCGCCAAATATCAGTTCCTGAAAGGGTGGGAAGTGAGCACTAACGTGGCATTCTCGGACTCCTATTACTCGGCGTATGACAACGATTCGCGCGGGCGTATAGGTTCTTACTGGTCGGCTAACGCCCAGCTGGCCTACACCTTCGCCTATGGGCGCGCCACGCTGTTTGCGCAAAACCTGTTCGACTCCGAGCGCCGCATCATGGTTGGCGGCAACGATATCTACACCGCGACGCAGCAGCGCCCGCGCATGGTCGGCGCGGCGGTTGAGCTGAATTTCTAACGCTATCGCGATGACGGGGGACGAATGTCCCCCGTTTTATGCGCTATCCCGGCACGGCCGGGCAAAGGAGATAACGCAGTGATCGGTGATTTTGACAGCATTCTGAGCGATGAAGAGGCCCAGCGGCTGGAGAGCGCGTTTCAGGCGCTGGGTGCGGCGTCGGCGAACGGCGATCGGCCGGTGAGCGAAGCCGAAGAGCGGGCATGGTTTGCCCATCTGCAGCAGGGTGACGCACGCGGGCAGCGGGCGCTGGCCTGGCGCCTGACGGGGGACGTGGATGTCGCCCAACTGACGGCGGCGCTGCAGGCGTTGGTGCGGGAAACGCCGGGCGTGGATGTGCGTTACGTTTTTGATGACGAAAACGGTCTGGTGAAACGCCCAGCCGGCTCGGCGTCGTTGCCGGTGAGTTTTCGTCAGGTGGCGGATGAGCAACACGCCATTTGTCGCCTGCTGCAAGCGCAGGCGGCGCCATTTGAACTGGAAAGCGAAGCGCCGCTGCGCTGCCTGCTGTTGCTCACGCCGGGCGATGCCGTGATTTTGGGCGTGGTCTTGCATGACATCCTGGCGGAAACGCTGCCGTGGCGCCACCTGCCGGCGATGCTGTCCGCCCGCTATAACGGAGATGCGATGCCTCTGCCTTTCGCGGCGGAGCCGGTCGAGCTGGCGGAAATCCCGGAGCCACAGCTGCCCTGGGCGCGCCAGGCGGTCTCGCTGCAGGATTATCGCAGCCCGGCGCAGCGTGCTGAAGCGTTGCCGCCGGTGGGCGCGCGCGTGGTCACGCGCATTGCGCGCTCGCTGTTGCCCGCCAACGACACGCCGCGGGCCTTGCTGGCGGCGGTGGCGGCACGGTTTGCCGAATTCGTCGCCGCGCAGGCCGGCGGCCAAGCTGTGCAGCTGTGCGTGCCGGCGGCGGATACGGCGGAGTGCGTCGGCCTGGAGCTGGGCCTGACGGCGGCGCCGCTGATACGCCTGACCGTGCAGCATGGCGAGGGCGGCATCGGGCAGCGGCTGCTGGCGCAGACCGTGACTGAACAGCCGGATCCGCAGCGGGCGCAGCTGCTGGTGGCCTGGCGCGACGATCTGGCCGCAGAGTGGCGGCTGGAAGGCGTTCACGCCGAACGCCTGTTGCTGCCGCCGCTGCATACGCCGTTCGAACTGGCGCTGCTGTTGGGCTTGCCCGAGGCGGAAGCGCTGACGCTGGAGCTGGTCACCGACCCGCGCCTGTCTCCGCACGCGGCGCCTTTCCTGCTGGAGCAGTTCAGCGCCTTCCTGGCCGGGCAGCGAATTGTCGTCGCACTGCCAGCGGCTGAGGCCGCTTCCCCGGCGATGGCCGCGCCGGCGGCGAACGGTGACGCGGACGAAAGCGTTGCACCGCTGATTTTGCAGGAGTTCCGTGAGGCGCTGGTGGCGCCGGAAATGACCCTGGATGAAGACTTCTTCGATCGCGGCGGCCATTCGCTGGTCGCTACCCGAGTGATCGGCCGTTTGCTGAGCCTGCATCAGATCGAAATCAACATTAACGATCTGTTCAGCCATCCGACGGCGCGCGGGTTGGCGGGCTACGCCAAACGCTTGAACGTCGCGCAGCCGAATGCCGCGGTGGCCACCGCTGACGATCATGATCGGGCGCAGGCGCCGCTGTCGCTGGCGCAGGAATCGCTGTGGAAGGTGTATGAAGCCTTTGGCCATGACGAGATCTTCAACCTGCCGTTCTCTCTGCGCTTCTTCGATGCGGTGGACGAAACGGCGCTGCGTCAGGCGTTTATCGACGTCATGACTCGCCATACCGTGCTGCGTTCACGCTTCGTCGAGCAGCAGGGAGAGGTGGTACAGGTGGTGGTGCCGGCCGCCGAACTCTCGGATTACTCGTGGTTCCGCTTCTCCCACGAAACGCCGGCGGGCAACGCCGCCGCCCTGTTGGCCGATGCCGGCCAGCACCGGTTCGATCTGGCCGCCGAGCTGCCGCTGCGCGCCACGCTGCTGCGCGATGCGGACAACGGCCAGCAGTTGCTGTCGCTGTTGTTCCACCATGTGGTGCTGGATGAATGGTCGCTCAACCTGATGATGGATGAGCTGGGCGTCGCCTATCGCCATCGCGTCGTCGGCCAAGCGCCGCAGTGGAGTGGGCAACCGCCGCAGTTCCACACCTTCGCCCGGCAGCAGCGGGCCTCCGGGGTGCAGCAGCAACATCTGGACTACTGGCTCGATGCGCTGCGCGGCGCGCCGGTCGGCCAGCCGATCTTCCGACAAGAAGCATCCACCCACCCGGCGGTGCCGGCACCGGCGGACGTCAACGGCGGCTGGCTGGAGTTCGAGGTCGATCCTGTCGTGGCGGAAGGCCTGTATCAGCTTGCCCGCCGCAACAAAGCTTCGCTGTTCAACGTGGTGTATGCCGGGATTACCTCGGCGCTGCGCCTGCTGGGCGGCCCGGCGGATCTGCTGGTGGGCACTTCGACCTCCGGCCGTAACGACGCCGAGTTCTTCGATACCGTCGGTTATTTCACCACCGTGGTGGTGCACCGCGTGCGCTTCGACGAGGGGCTGACGGTGGCCGGGTTGGTCAGCCAGGTGAAAAACACCATCAACGGCTCGCTGCCGTATACCGACATTCCGATCGATCTGGTGGAGGAAGGGCTGTTCGGCGTGGATGCCGACCGCAAGAACCACATGTTCGAAGTGTTCATCCAAATCCACAGCCGCATCAAGCTGAACGGCGAGTTCCGGCTGCAGGACGGCAGCGCGATCGCCTACCGTCAGGTGGAGCCGGAGAAAGCCGAATCGTTGCTCGGCCTGCAGTTTGAGGTGATGGAAGACGATCTGGCCGGGAAGAAATCCCTACGGGTGATGATGACCTACCGCCAAGACCACTACAGCCGGGAGCAGGCCAATCTGATCGCCGACGGCGTTCAGCACGTCTTTACCCAGTTTGCGCAGCACATCGCTGGCGATATCGCTCTGGCGGCGCTGCCGCCCGGGCCGCAGGCATGACGTTGTTTCACTCTAACCGAAAGCATGATTTTCAAGGAGATAAAAGGATGTCTGGAACCCTAGCAACCCCGCGCGCGTTACTGTCGCTGCTGGTGGCGGCCTCTCTGGTGGTCGCCGGCACCGCGCAGGCCGACGATGCCGGCATCAAACCGCAGGACATCAAGCGCGAGGCGCTGTCGTCGACGGTGGTGGAAATGGCCTACAGCACCTCGCAACAGGCGCTGTTCGTCAGCGCGCCGGACTGGAAGGAAGAGGCGCGCTCCCGCGTGCTGCGGCTGGATCCCAACACCCTGGCGATCAAGGCGGAGATCCCGCTGCAGGTGAAAGGCTTCGGCGTGGCGCTGAACGACGCGGGTAATCGCCTGTACCTGACGCAGGCCTTCAACGGCGAAGTCGGGGTGGTGGACACCACCACCAACCACGCGCTGGGCAGCATCAAGCTGCTGGACAAAGCGGTGCTGGAGCAGGCTTACAAGCAGGCGGGCATCAGCGGCAAGCGTCTGGATTTCCTGTTGGCGGAGCTGAAGAAGTTTAAAATCACCGAGGACTACCTGTACCGCCTCCGCGAGATTAAATATGACGCGCAAAGCGGCCGCCTGTTCCTGCCGGGTCTGGGCTTCGGCGTTGACAGCGTGCTGTACGTGGTCGATACCAAGGCCGGCAAGCTGGAGAAAGTGATCCCGGGCTTTGGCTACAACGCGGTGGGCATCACGCTGGATGAGAAGGGCCGCCGGGTGTTCGTCTCCAACATGCAGGGGCAGGTGATCACCCTGAACGCCGACACGCTGGCGATCACCGCCACGCATGAAGTGCAGGCCGATCAACTGCTGAACCTGGTGTATGACCCGGCGAGCAATCGCCTGTTGGGCGTCGATCAGGGCATCGATCGCGACGACTACCGCAACCATCATCTGGGGCACGACTACGTGAAGCGCAGCAGCGGCCACCGGGTGTTTGCGCTGGATGCGGACAGCGGCAAGGTGCTGGCCAGCGAGCTGACGGATGAGGTGCCGATCGGCCTGCTGCTCGACGAGCGCAGCCAGCGGCTGTACGTCGCAAACCGCAAAGGCGTGCGCGTGGATCACGGCGCCGGGACGCTGACGGTGTTCGACGCCAAAACGCTCAAGCGCCTGCAAACCGTAGACCTGCCGCCGCACCCTAACAGCTTGGCGTTGGATCCGAAAGGCGACGCGCTGTTCGTGACGGTGAAAAACGACGGCGCTTCCACCAAGGCCGGCAAGCCGGAAAGCGTGGTGCGCATTCAGCTGCATACCAAGTAACGGAATGGAAAGATAAAAAAAGGGGCGCCGTGGCGCCCCTTTGTTATTGGATCATGTCATCAGAAGTGGGTGTTGATGCTCATGTAGTAGGTACGGCCCGGTTCGTTGTAGGTGGCCGCGCCCGCGCCGGCGATGTTGATCGCGCCGGTGTTCGGATCGCCCACGTTCTGCGCATTGCCGGCGCGGAACTGGCGTTTGTCGAACAGGTTGTCGATGCCGGCGGTGAGGCTGACGTTTTTGGTCAGGTCATAGGTCGCGCTGGCGCCGACGACGGCATAAGGGCTGACCTCGCGGGTTTCGCCGCCGGTGGCCGGTTTACCCTGGTAGTTGTACTTTTTCGGCTTCTGACGGCCGTACCAGGTCAGGGTGGACTGCATCGACAGCTCCTGCGTGGCCTGCCAGCTGAGGGTCGAGTTGACGGTGAACTTCGGGATCACCGACAGGTAATCGCCGGTGGTCTTGTTCTTGTTCTCGATCATGTAGGTGGCGTTGTTGCTCCAGGTGACGGTCTCGCTGACCGGCACGTTCAACGAGCCTTCCAGCCCTTGTACCACCGCTTTCGGTACGTTCTCCCACTGATAGACCGCCGTGCCGGTGCTGCTGGTGGCGATGCGAGAGTTACCCGCCTCAATCTTGTTGTGGTAATCGTTGCGGAAGTAGGTCACGCCGGCCAGCCAGCCTTCGTTATGGAATTCCAGCCCGATCTCTTTGTTGACGCTGGTTTCCGCTTTCAGATCGTCGTTGCCCAGCAGGTAGCAGCCGTTTTTGGTATCGCTGCCGGCACATCCCTGGCCTTTACTGTACAGCAGGTAGTTGCCGTTGGTCTGGAACAGCGTCGGGGCTTTATAGGAACGCGCGATGCCCATCTTCAGCGTGAAGTAGTCGCCCAGTTCCTGCGACAGGTTCAGCGCCGGGCTCCAGTTGTTGCCGGATTCGGAATGCAGATCGTAACGCAGGCCCGGCGTCAGCATGGTGGTGTCGGTCAGCTCGATATTGTCTTCGGCGAACAGCGAGAAGATATGCGCGGAAGCATAAGGGCTGCGCGTACCGGTAGTCATGCCGGGAATGGTGCCGCCCATCAGCGTTTGGCTGGTGGACGTGCCGTCTTTCATCCGCTGCTGGGTCCACTCGGTACCCAGCGTGGCGGTCTGGGCAACGCCCAGTTCAAACGGCACGCTGACTTCGCTGTGCGCCAGGAAGTCGTCCAGTTTGGTGGTGCCGAACCCGGTGTTTTTGGTGTCGAAGATGCCTTCGGTGCCGCCGGCCAGCCCTTCGTTCAGGCGGGTGTTGCGGGTGCGCTCAAACTGCACGTAGTTGTTGGTGCTCACGCCGTTGTCCCAGGCGCCGCGGTGGGTCAGGCCGAAGGTTTCACGGTAGATGCGGTTGGTCTCTTCGCCGTAGTTGCTCTGCACCAGGGCGTTGGTGTTGGTGTTCTGGGTATCGCCGGCGTACAGGTTGCCCTGGCGGCCGTAAGCGTACTCGAACTCCAGCGACTGCAGATGGGCGAAGTCCCAGTGCAGCAAGGCGTCGATATTTTTATCGACCACCCCTTCGCGCCCGGCCGGGACGCTGTTGGCGTAGGCGCCGACGCGTTCGGACTTATGCGATTCGTTAATGTCCCAGGCGTCGGCCTGCGTTTTGCTGTAGCCGCCGAACAGACGGAAGCTCAGGGAATCGCTCAACGGGCCTGACAGGCTGAAGTCTGTGCGCTTGGTGGCGCCCTCCTGCTTGTGCTGCGGCACGTTGAAGTAGCCGTTCAGCGAGCCGTGCAGCGCATCGCCGGCCTTCTTGGTGATGATGTTGACCACGCCGCCCGCGGCGCCGTTGCCGTAGCGCGCTGCGGCCGGGCCGCGCAGCACTTCGATGCGTTCGATCATTTCCGGCGGCACCCAGGCGGTATCGCCGCGCGAGTCGCGCTCGCCGCGCCAGCCCTGGCGCACCGAGTTGCGGCTGGAGGCCGGTTTGCCGTCGATCAGAATCAGGGTGTTTTCCGGGCCCATGCCGCGGATATCGATCTGGCGATTGTTGCCGCGCTGGCCGCTGGTGGAGTTGCCGGTCAGGTTAACCCCGGGCATGGTGCGGATCAGTTCGCTGATGTCGCGCGCCGGCGGGCGTTTTTTGATCTCTTCGGCGGTGATGGTGGACACCCCCGGCGCCTGCAGGTTCTGCCGGGCGGCGGTCACGACGATGGTGTCTTCGCCGCGCGGCTTTTTATCCGTGGTGCCGCTGTTTTCTTCCGTGGTGGGGGTGTCGGTCTGCTGCGCGGCGTTGGCGAACGCGGACGCGCCCAATCCCAAGCCGATAAGAGTGGCTAAAGAATAACGTGATAGCTTGCTTTTCATTTGAGTGTCCTACCTTGCTGCCATCCCTCGCCGAACGGGGGGAAGGGCGGTTGTAGTTTTTGTGTAGTCGGAAATAGAAAATCGGCTGCGGCAAGGGATGCCATTGATGTATCCCCGATCCCTGTCCGTTGCGCGCAATACCAGCACGATCTCCAAGCCTTACACACTATTGCAAATGCAAATTATTATCAATAGTATTTGGCGTACAGTGCGTTCGGGCGGTGGCCGGCGATAGGGAAAAGTCGACGTTCCCGGTGCCGCCAACTACAAAATGGGTAGGCGTTGTGAATACAGAACTACAGTCAGAAAGCAGCAGATTATTGGCCAGCAGCAATGCGGGCAGTCCAGGGTGGTGGTTGACGGTGGCACGACGCGGTACGCCATGGGTAGAACCGGCGGGTAACGGCCGCTGGCGAACCACCTTTTTCTGGCGCGATCCTCAGGGATGCGAATTGACCTCCGCCTACCGTCGCGTGTGGATCAACATTAACTGCCTGACCGACCATCATCAGCCGAATCCGCCGCAAAGCCTGCAGCGTTTGGCCGGCACCGACGTGTGGTACTGGCAGACCGAGCTGAGTGGCGCCTGGCGCGGCAGCTACTGCTTTATCCCTTGCTTTGACGAGCGGCCGCCGGCGTTCAGCGGCGACGATGCGCACGCCAACATGCACAACCTGCGCCACTGGTGGCACCAGGTGTTCGCCAGCGCCACCCCCGATTTGCTCAACCCGTATCGCTCCTGGCAAAGCGCCAGCGGCCACAGCGTCTCCGGTCTGCACATGCCGGATGCGCCGCCGCAGCCGGTATGGCGCTCGTTCGACGAATATGAGATCGCCAGCGGGCGCTGCACGCCGCCGCTGCCGGCGCGTTTGCAGCGCCATACCTGGCAGAGCGAACGCCTGGGCAACAGCCGCGATGTCTGGATCTACACCACCGGCGACAGCAAGCCGGCCGAGCGTCCGTTGGCTATCCTGCTCGACGGCCAGTTCTGGGCGAAGCAAATGCCGGTCTGGGAGCCGCTGATGCAGCTGACCCGCGAGGGGGCGTTGCCGGAAGCGGTGTATGTGCTGATCGACATCATCGATCTGCCGCACCGGGCGCGAGAATTAACCTGCAAGGACGATTTCTGGCTGGCGGTGCAGGAAGAACTGATGCCGCAGCTGGCCGACTGGGCGCCGCACAGCGACAAACCGGCCGATACGGTGGTGGCGGGGCAAAGCTTTGGCGGCCTGGCCTCCCTGTATGCCGGGCTGCGCTGGCCGCAGCGTTTCGGTGCGGTGATCACCCAGTCCGGTTCCTACTGGTGGCCGCGGCGCGACATGCTGCAGCTGCCAAGCATTCCCGACGACGCCTGCTGGCTGATGCAGCAGATAGAACGGTACGGCTTGGGCAACCACGGCGCGCTGAAGGTATTTATGGAAGCCGGTTCGCAGGAAAAGCTGGTGCACCGGGTCAGCGGCGAAATGGCAGCGCGCCTGAGCGACGCCGGCCATCGGGTGCACTACCGGGTGGTGGAAGGCGGGCACGACGCGCTGTGCTGGCGCAGCGGCCTGACCGACGGGCTGCAGGCGGTCTGGGCTTCCGCTTTCGCCACCGCTTACCCGGCATCGGCGACGGCACGAGGAACACATGATGGAAAGCCTGAATCCGTTCGATGATCCACAGCAGCGCAGCCTGGTGCTGCGCAACGTACAACAACAATACAGTTTGTGGCCGGATTTCCGCGCCATTCCGTCCGAGTGGACGATCGTCTTCGGCCCGGCGGCGCGCACTGCGTGCGCCGAATGGCTGGAACAGCATTGGCAAGACATTCTGCCGGTCGCAGCACGCGAGGCGTGACCGGCGCCAGGTAATCACGGGAGCAATAAGCAGTGTCACACACCCCTAACTCTCTCAGCGGCCCGGCGCTTGCGGGCGAATGGCCGCTGGTCGCGGCGCAACCCGGCATCTGGGTCGCCGATCAAATTTCCCCGTATCGCAATGCCTACGCGGTGGCCCACGCCATCGAACTCAACGGCCCCATTGCCGTAGAGCCTCTGCTGCAGGCCATCATCCAGGGTCTGGGCGAGGTGGATATGCTGCGCCTGCGTTTTGCGGAACGTGACGGCGTGCCGGTGCAATGGTTGGATAACACGCTGGCGGTGCACGAGCCGGAACTCGTCGATCTGACGACGTCGCCGGACCCCGAAGCCGCCGCGCGCGCGCTGATGGATATCGATCTGGCGAGCGATCTGCGCGCCGGCAGCGGCGCGCCGCTGTATCGCCATGTGGTGATGCGTCTGGCGGATGACCGCTGGTTCTGGTATCAGCGCTATCACCATCTGCTGGTGGACGGTTTCAGCTTCACCGCCATCGCTCGCCGCGTGGCGGCGATTTACACCCATCTTTGCCGCGGCGACGCGCTGGAACCGACGCCTTTCACGGCGTTCAGCGACGTGGTGGCGGAATACCAGGCTTACCGGGAGGCGCCGGCCTGGCAGCGTGACGCCGATTTCTGGCTCGAGAAAGCGCGGCAGCTGCCGCCGCCTGCGACCCTTTGCCCGCAGCCGCTGGCTGGGCAAACCCCCACGCCGCGCATCCACCGGCTGGAACAGCGCTGCGATCCGCAGGCCTTCGCCGAACTGGTGCAGTGCGGCGCGCAGCAGAAGCTGAACGCCGCCGATATGGCGGTGGCGCTGGTGGCGCTGTGGGTATCGCGCCTGAGCGGCCAACCGAGCTTCAGCGCCGGTTTTATCTTCATGCGCCGCACCGGATCGGCCGCCCTGTGCGCCGCCGGCCCGGTGATCAACGTGCTGCCGATGGAGATGCATCTCGAACCGCAGGCCACGCTGTATGAGGCCGCCACTCGCATCAGTCGCGAGCTGAAAACGGTGCGCCGCCATCAGCGCTACGATGCCGAACAGGTGCAGCGCGATCTGGGGCGCATCGGCGACGGTGAACCGCTGTACGGCACGGTCTTCAACTTCAAAATGTTCGATTACCAGCTGGACTTCGCCGGTATCGAAGGCATCACCCACGATCTGGCTTCCGGGCCGGTGCGCGATCTGGAGATTGCGCTGTTTATCGACGAACACCATCAGCTGAAGGTGGAGCTGCTGGCCAACGCCGAGCGTTACAGCCGCCAGGAACTGCAGGCGCACCTGCAGCGGTTGCCGCTGCTGCTGGCGCAGTTCGCCGCGCAGGCAACGTTGCCGATCGGCGAAGCCGATATGCTGACCGCCGACGATCACACGCTGCTGGCGCGGGTCAACGACACGGCGCACCCGGTGCCGGCGACCACGCTGAGCCAGCTGCTGGCGCAGCAGGCGCAAACCACGCCGGACGCGCCGGCGCTGACGGATGCGCATTTCAATTTCACCTACCGCGAAACGCGCGAGCAGGTCACGGCGCTGGCGCGCGAGCTGGTTGCGCAGGGCGTGCGGCCGGGCGACATCGTGGCGGTAGCGCTGCCGCGTTCGGTGTTCCTGTCGCTGGCGTTGATGGCGATCGTGGAAGCGGGCGCCGCCTATCTGCCGCTGGACACCGGTTATCCGGATGAGCGGCTGGCGATGATGCTGGAAGACGCCGCGCCGCGGCTGGTCATCACCAACCCGGCGCAGCAGGCGCGCTTCGCCGACAAGGGCGAAATCTTGCTGTATGACGCGCCGCTGGCGGCCGATCACGCCGCCGGGGTGGCGATCGCGGGCCCGAAGCCGGACCATGCGGCCTATATTATCTTTACCTCCGGCTCCACCGGGCGTCCGAAAGGCGTGCTGGTCGGCCATCAGGCGATCGTCAACCGCCTGCTGTGGATGCAACACCAGTATCCGCTGGGGGCGGACGACGCGGTGCTGCAGAAAACGCCGTGCAGTTTCGACGTCTCGGTGTGGGAATTCTTCTGGCCGCTGATGGTCGGTGCCCGGCTGGTGATGGCGCCGCCGGAGGCGCATCGCGATCCGCAGCAGCTGCAACAGCTGATCGCGCAACACCGCATTACCACGCTGCACTTCGTGCCGTCGATGCTGGCGGCTTTTGTGGCCGCCCTGGACGACGACGCGGCGGTGGCGAGCTGCGCCGCGCTGCGCCAGGTGTTCTGCAGCGGCGAAGCGCTGCCGGCGGAGCTGTGCCGCCTGTGGCAAAGCCGCACGGCGGTGCCGTTGCACAACCTCTACGGCCCGACCGAAGCGGCGGTGGACGTGACCTGGCATCCGGCCTACGGCGACGCGCTGGCGAAGGTGACCGGCGCCAACGTGCCGATCGGCCTGCCGGTGTGGAACACCGGGCTGCGCATTCTTGACGCGCGCCTGCGGCCGGTGCCGCCGGGCGTGGCGGGCGATCTGTATCTGACCGGCGTGCAGCTGGCGCACGGCTATCTTGGCCGGCCGGATCTGACCGCCAGCCGCTTTGTCGCCGATCCGTTCGGCGAGGGCGGGCGCATGTACCGCACCGGCGACGTGGCGCGCTGGCTGCCGGACGGCGCGGTGGAATATTTGGGCCGCAGCGACGATCAACTGAAGATCCGCGGGCAGCGTATCGAGCTGAGCGAAATCGACCACGCCTTGCTGTCGCTGCCGGGCGTGCGCCAGGCGGTGACGCACGCGCTGGTGCTGCAGGGCACGCCGGTGGACGCCGGCGGCGATGCGCGCCAGCTGGTGGGTTATCTGGTGATGCAGCCCGGCGCGAGCTGGGATGCGGAAGCCCTGCGTGCGGCGCTGGCCGACCGCCTGCCGCCGCACATGGTGCCGGTGGCGCTGGTGGAAATGAGCGATTTGCCGCTGAGCGCCAACGGCAAGCTGGATCGCAAGGCCTTGCCGCAGCCGCAGGGCGGTGAACGCAAGGCAGGACGGCCGCCGCAGGCCGGGCTGGAAAGCGAGATCGCGGCGGTGTTCGCCCGCTTGCTGCAGCGCGAGCAGGTGTTCGCCGACGACGATTTCTTCGCGCTCGGCGGCCATTCGCTGCTGGCGATGCGGCTGGCGGCGGAGCTGCGCCGCGATCTGGGCAAGGCGGTGTCCGTCGGCCAGGTGATGGTGGCGTCGCGCGTTGAGCAGTTGGCCGCCTTGCTGGCGGAAGATCGCACGCAGGAAGAGGCCGATCGCAGCGGCTTCGACAGCGTATTGCCGCTGCGCGTCACCGAGGGGCCGACGCTGTTCTGTCTGCACCCGGCGTCCGGTTTCTCTTGGCAGTTCAGCGTATTGCCGCGCTATCTCGATCAGCACTGGTCGCTGGTCGGTATCCAGTCACCGCGGCCGGACGGCCCGTTGGCGCTGAGCGAAGATATGGATCAGGTGGTGGATGCCCACCTGCAGACGGTGTTGCAGGTACAGCCGCACGGGCCGTACCACTTCATCGGCTACTCGCTGGGCGGCACGCTGGCGCAGGGCATCGCCGCCCGGCTGCAGGCGCGCGGCGAGCAGGTGGCGTTCCTCGGCCTGCTGGATACCTATCCGCCGGAGACCCAAAACTGGGACGTGATGCTGGATGACAACGTGTTGAAGGAAGTGCAGCGCGAGCGCGAGCAGTTCCTGGCGGTGTCGCAGGATACGCTGGATCCGGCGCTGGGCGAGACGCGCACCGTGATGTTCGACAACATCGAAGCCAACTACGCCGATTCGGTGCGGTTGCTGTCGCACACGCGTACCGCCCGCTTCCGCGGCCAGGCGACGCTGTTCGTCGCCAAGCGCACATTGCAGGAAGGAATGGACGTGCAGCAGACCTGGTCGCAGTACGTCGATGCGCTGCAGGCGCACGAGCTGGACTGCGCGCATGTCGATATCGTTTCGCCGGCGTCGTTCAAAGTGCTGGGGCCGCTGCTGAACCGGATCTTGCGCACGCTGTAATCGCGCCCGTCATCTCGCCGCCAGGCACGGGGATGACCCCGCGTGTGGCGGCGTTTCTTGCGGTTGCTCATAGTTGAATATCAATGAGTTTTATTATCATTATTGATTTCGTCATCTGTGCTAGCATAGCGCCCCGCAACTGCAGAATCCCCGTTTAAAGATGTGGTGAACAACCGATGAGTAGCAAACCCTCCATCCTGCTTGATTTTAGCCTGCTGAAAACCAACCGGGCTTTCCGCGCGGTGTTCTGCGCGCGCTTTATCTCCATTGTGGCGCTGGGGCTGATGGCGATCGCCATCCCGGTGCAGATCCAGGCGCTGACCGGTTCCACCCTGCAGGTCGGGCTGGCGGTGACGCTGGCCGGCGGCGGCATGTTCGCCGGGCTGCTGATGGGGGGCGTATTGGCCGATCGCTATGAGCGGCGCCGGCTGATCCTGTTCGCGCGTTCTACCTGCGGCGTCGGCTTCGTCGGCCTGTGCCTCAACGCCCTGTTGCCGTCGCCTTCGCTGGCGGCCATTTATCTGCTGGCGGTGTGGGACGGCTTCTTCGGCGCGGTGGGGGTGACGGCGCTGCTGGCGGCCACGCCGGCGCTGGTGGGCCGCGAAAACATCGTGCAGGCGGGCGCCATCAGCATGCTGACGGTACGCTTCGGCTCGATTCTTTCCCCGGCGATTGGCGGCCTGGTGATTGCCCATATGGGCATTGCCTGGAACTACGGCCTGGCGGCGTTTGGCACCCTGTTGACGCTGCTGCCGCTGCTGAGCCTGCCGCAGCTGATGCCGCCGCCGCAGCCGCGTGAACACCCGCTGCGCGCGTTGGCGGGCGGCTTCGCCTTCCTGTTCCAGAACAAGGTGATCGGCATGGTGGCGCTGATCGGCGCGCTGCTGACCATGGCCAGCGCGGTGCGCGTGCTGTACCCGGCGATGGCGGAGAGCTGGCACATCGACGCTGCCCACCTCGGCTATATGTATGCCGCCGTGCCGCTCGGCGCGGCCATCGGTGCGTTCACCAGCGGGCGCGTGGCACACGTGGCACGCCCCGGCTGGGTGATGCTGCTGACGGCGATCGCGGCGTTCGCCGCCATTGGCCTGTTCGGCCTGATGCCGTGGTACAGCCTGGCGTTGCTGTGCCTGGTGGCGTTCGGCTACCTGAGCGCGCTGAACTCGCTGCTGCAATACGGCCTGATCCAGAGTCTGACGCCAGACAACTTCCTCGGCCGCATCAACGGCCTGTGGACGGCGCAGAACGTGGTGGGCGATGCGCTGGGCGCACTGTTGCTGGGGGCGATGGGCGCCTTCATGCTGCCGGCGATGAGCGCCAGCGGTTTCGGCTTCGGCGCGGCGGTGCTCGGCATCCTGTTGCTGTTCGCCATGACCGGTTTGCGCCAGGTGACGCTGCACAAACCAGAGCCGCAGAACGAGGCGCAACCAGCCAGCGAAAAGTAACGTCATGCGCTAATGCGACGCTGTGGGATCAAATAGCAATGCTTATCATCGGCATGCGTAAAACCCACAGCGTTTATGTCATGATTTCGAAATGAAAGAAGTGCTTACGTTTATTGACATAGCAAATATCGGCGAGTAATTTAGCGCGGAATTAACTCAAATGATAATCATTATTATATTGGTTATCACTTCAAATCCTTGAGGGCGAAGCGATGGATACTGCCGTGAACGACATCAATCGAAAGGAAATGCAGGAGCGCGAAGAACACCGGTTCGCCGCTGATTTTTCTCCGGCGTCGGGCTTCTTCTTTACCTCCCCTTTCCGCAGCTTGACCACCACCGGTTGTTTCAGCCGCATTCGCCTGCCGGCCGCGGACGGCGCCGACCTGAACGGCGAGTTCCAGCGCAGCGTACGGCAGGCGTTTGCCGATGCCCGTCAGGCCGGCATCAAAAACCCGCTGCTGTGCGGCGCCATTCCGTTCGATACCCGGCAGCCTTCGGCGCTGTTTATTCCGCAGCAGAGCCGCTGGTTCGATCGCGCCGCCTTTATGGCCGGGGTTCGGCCGGCGGCGAACGGCCCTGAACTGGCCGGCGTGACGGAGCTGCCGCCGCAGCAGCCGTTCATGAACATGGTCAGCGATGCCGTCGACGCGATGAAGGCCGGTGAGCTGGATAAAGTGGTGCTGTCGCGCCTGCTGGAGATCGAAACGCGCCAGCCGGTGGATCGCCATGCGCTGATGGCGCGCGTGATTGCTCAGAACCCGCACGGTTTCCATTTCCATGTGCCGCTGGAGCAGGGCGCGCTGTTGGGCGCCAGCCCGGAGCTGCTGCTGCGCCAGGACGGCGGCCGTTTCTATTCCAACCCGCTGGCCGGTTCCGCCCGGCGCGAGGCCGACCCGCTGCGCGATCGCGAAGTGGGGGAGCGGCTGATGGCCTCGGCGAAAGATCGCCACGAGCATCGCATCGTCACCGAAAGCATGCGTGACGTGCTGGCCGGCCGCTGCCGCTACCTGAACGTGCCGCACACCCCTGAATTGTTGACTACCACGACGCTGTGGCATCTCTCCACGCCGATCGACGGCGAGGCAGCGTCTCCAGATGAAAATGCCCTGTCGCTGGCCTGCCTGCTGCACCCAACGCCGGCGCTGTGCGGCATGCCGACGGCCGAGGCGCATGCCCTGATCGGCAAGCTGGAGCCGTTCGATCGCGGCCTGTTCGGCGGCATCGTCGGCTGGTGCGACGACGAAGGCAACGGCGAGTGGGTAGTGACTATCCGCTGCGGCACCGTTGACGGCAACCGGGTGCGGCTGTTTGCCGGCGCCGGCATCGTGGAAGACTCTTCACCCGAATCTGAATGGCATGAAACAGGCACCAAACTCAGCACCATTCTGCGTGCCTTTGGTATGAATCAAGGATAACGACAAGATGAGCATTGCCTTTACCCCCTGGCCGGCGGAGTTCGCCAGCCGCTATCGCGAACGCGGCTACTGGACTGACAAGCCGCTGACCGAGATCCTCGACCGCCAGGCCAACAACGACGCCCCGGCGATTATCGACGCCCAGGGCAGCCTGACCTACCGCGAGCTGCAGCAGCGTTCCGATCGTCTGGCGGCCGCTCTGCTGCGCCGCGGCGTGAAACCCGGCGACACCGCGTTGGTCCAACTGGGCAACGTGGCGGAGTTCTATATCGTGTTCTTCGCGCTGCTGAAAATTGGCGTGGCGCCGGTCAACGCGCTGTTCAGCCATCAGCGCAGCGAGCTGAATGCCTATGCCGAGCAGATCAAACCGGCGCTGCTGATCGCCGATCGCCAGCACGGGCTGTTTGCCGACGATCAATTCCTGAACGCCTTCCGCGATGCGCATCCTTCGCTGCGGGTTGTGGCGCTGCGCAGCCAGCCCGAGGGCGAGCTGGCGCTGGCCGCCTGGCTGGACGAGGCGAGCGACGGTTTTGTCGCGCAGCCTTCCGCGGCCGATCAGGTGGCGTTCTTCCAGCTTTCCGGCGGCAGCACCGGTACGCCGAAGCTGATCCCGCGTACCCACAATGATTACTACTACAGCATTCGCCGCAGCGTGGAGATCTGCCGTTTCGACGCGCAGACCCGCTATCTGTGCGCGCTGCCGGTGGCGCACAACTACCCGATGAGTTCGCCGGGCGTGCTGGGCGTGTTTTATGGCGCCGGACTGGTGGTGTTCGCCGCCGATCCGGACGCCGGGCAGTGCTTCCGCCTGATCGAACAGCACCAAATCAACGTGACGGCGCTGGTGCCGCCGGCGGTCACGCTGTGGCTGCAGGCGATCGAAGAGTGGGGCGGCAATGCCCAGCTCGCCAGCCTGAAACTGCTGCAGGTGGGCGGCGCCAAGCTGGGCGAAACGCTGGCGGCGCGCATTCAGAACGAAATCGGCTGCCAACTGCAGCAGGTGTTCGGCATGGCGGAAGGGCTGGTGAACTACACCCGGCTGGACGACGACGAACGCCACATCCTGACGACGCAAGGGCGGCCGATGTCGCCGGACGACGAAGTGTGGGTGGCGGATGACGACGGCAATCCGTTGCCGGCGGGCGAGGTCGGGCGGTTGATGACGCGCGGGCCTTATACCTTCCGCGGTTACTACCAGAGCCCGGCGCACAACGCCGACGCCTTCGATGCCGACGGTTTCTACTGCTCCGGCGATCTGATCAGCATCAGCGAAGACGGCTACATCACCGTGCAGGGGCGGCAGAAAGATCAGATCAACCGCGGCGGAGAGAAGATCGCCGCCGAGGAGATCGAGAACCTGCTGCTGCGTCATCCGGACGTGATCAACGCCGCGCTGGTGTCGATGCCGGACGCGCTGATGGGGGAGAAGAGCTGCGCCTATATCATCGCCAACGCGCCGCTGAAGCCGGTGGTGCTGCGTCGCCACCTGCGCGAGCAGGGCGTGGCGGACTTCAAACTGCCGGATCGCTTTATTCAGGTGGACAGCCTGCCGCTGACCCCGGTCGGCAAAGTGGACAAAAAACGGCTGCGCCAGCAGCTCGACGCGCAACTACAGACTCAGGCTCAGGGAGATTAATCGATGGCCATTCCAAAACTTAATGATTACGCGCTGCCGACGGCGGACGAACTGCCGCAAAATAAAGTCACCTGGCAGGTAGAACCGCAGCGCGCCGCGCTGCTGATCCACGATATGCAGCAGTATTTCCTCAATTTCTGGGGCGAAGACAGCGCGCTGATTAAACAGGTGGTGGAGAACATCGCCAGCCTGCGCCGCTACTGCAAACAGCAGGGCATTCCGGTGTTCTATACCGCGCAGCCGAACCAGCAGAGCGATGAAGATCGCGCGCTGTTGAACGACATGTGGGGGCCGGGCCTGAACAAACACCCTGAGCAGCAGGCGGTGACCGCCGCGCTGGCGCCGGACGAAGACGACACGGTGCTGGTGAAATGGCGCTACAGCGCCTTCCACCGCTCGCCGCTGCAGGAGATCCTGCAGGAGTCCGGCCGCGATCAGCTGATCATCTGCGGCGTGTATGCGCACATCGGCTGCCTGACCACCGCCATCGACGCCTTCATGCGCAACATCCAGCCGTTCATGGTGGCCGACGGCCTGGCGGATTTCTCGCGCGATGAACACCTGATGGCACTGCGTTACACCGCCGGCCGCTGCGGCCGGGTAGTGACCACCGCGTCTCTGTTGCCGGCTGCCGGTATCGCCAGCATCGATGCGCTGCGTCAGCAGATCCTGCCGCTGCTTGACGAAGACAGCGAAGACATGGGCAACGATGAGAACCTGATCGATTACGGCCTGGATTCGGTGCGCATCATGGAGCTGGCGACCCGCTGGCGCAAGATCCGCGGCGACATCGACTTTATCGCGCTGGCGCGCAACCCGACCATCGACAGCTGGTGGGCGCTGCTTTCCGAAGAGAAAGCCTGATTTTAATAACGAGAGAGGGCGGCCGAGCGGCCGCCCCGTTGGCTCTATAAGGAGATTTCGATGAAGACTTTGATCACCAAGGGAAAACTTGCGGCATTTCCGCTGATGCTGCTGTCCACGCTGCTGTTCTCCAACTCGTTGCTGGCGCAGACCGCGCCGGAAGTGCTGCGCAAGCCGGTTGGCAAGGGCGCCTATGAAATGGCCTACAGCCCGAGCGAGAACGCGCTGTACCTGGCGACGTCGCAGAGCCGCAAGCTGGACAAGGGCGGCATCGTTTACCGTCTGGATCCGACCACGCTGGACGTGACCCAAATTATCCATAACGACATCAAGCCGTTCGGCGCCGCCGTCAACGCCAAGACCGGCACGCTGTTCTTCGGCAACACCGTCAATAACTCGGTGACCGCCATCGACGCCAAGACCGGCGACGTGAAAGGCCGCCTGGTGCTGGACGCGCGCCAGCGTTCCGAGACCGTCAAGCCGCTGGCGCCGCGCGAGCTGGTGGCGGATGCCGACAGCGATACCCTGTACATCACCGGGCTGGGTGAATCCAGCGTGGTGTGGGTGGTGGACGGCAAGGATTTGACCCTGCGCGCCACCGTGACCGACACCGGCAAATACGGCACCGGCCTGGCGCTGGACACCGCCGCCAAGCGTCTGTACGTCACCAACGCCGACGGCGAGCTGGTGACCATCGACACCCAATCCAACAAGGTGCTGTCGCGCAAGAAGCTGGATGAGTCCAAAGAGCACTTCTTCCTGAACATCAGCCTGGATACCGCTACCCATCGCGCGTTCATCACCGATTCCAAGCAGCCGCAGGTGCTGGTGGTGGATACCCGCAACGGCAACGTTCTGAGCAAGATCGACGTGCCGGAATCGCTGGCGGTGCTGTTCAACCCGGCGCGCAATGAAGTTTACGTCACCCATCGCCAGGCGGGTGAAGTGAGCGTAATCGACGCCAAAAGCTACAAGGTGCTGAACACCATTAAAACGCCGACCCATCCGAACAGCCTGGCGCTGTCGCCGGACGGCCAGACGCTGTACGTTAGCGTCAAGCAGGCTTCCAGCCGCGAGAAAGAAGCCACCGCGCCGGACGACGTGATCCGCGTAGCGCTGAAATAATCCCGCTTAGGGTAAGCACACACCGAACAGGCGAAGCGGCGACGCTCCGTCTGTTTTTTTTCGCCCAAGGATCTGCGGTATAAAGAGTGCATTGATCCGTTAACCCGAAGGAACGTTGGTTATGCCCGCCTCGCGCACCCCGCTGTTGTTGTCCGTTATCACCCTGCTGCTGCTGGCCGCGCTGATCCACAGCGGCATCCGCCCCTACGATCGCACCACCTGGCTGATGGAGGTGGCGCCGGTATTGATCGCCTTGCCGCTGCTGTGGCTGACCCATCGCCGTTATTCGCTGACGCCGCTGCTCTACACGCTGATTTTCTTCCATGCGCTGATCCTGATTTTCGGCGGTATGTACAGCTACGCCCGCGTGCCGCTGGGGTTTGAGGTGCAGCAGTGGCTGGATCTTGGCCGTAACCCATACGACAAACTGGGGCATTTCTTCCAGGGGCTGGTGCCGGCGCTGGTGGCGCGCGAGATCCTGCTGCGCGGCGGCTATGTGCAGGGCCGCAAGATGCTGGGTTTCGTGGTGTGCTGCATCGCGCTGGCCATCAGCGCCGTTTACGAGCTGATCGAGTGGTGGGCGGCGCTGGCGCTGGGCCAGGGCGCCGACGAGTTTCTCGGCACCCAGGGCGACCCGTGGGATACCCAGTCCGACATGTTCTGCGCGTTGCTCGGCGCGCTATGCGGTTTGCTGCTGTTCGCCGGTTGGCAAGACCGGCAAATTCGCCGCCTGCGCTGAGTATTTTCCGACATTGCTCAGACCCGCCCAGTGGCGGGTTTTTTTATTTATACTCAGCTTGTTAATCCACTCTGCACGCGCGTGGAATCAGCAAGAGGCGGCAAAACGCACTCTGTGAATTGTGTAGGTTTATTTCATATCTTTTTGTTTTTATTGTATTTTGATATTATTGTTAAGAATTTTCTTATTGGTTGCGCTATGCTAATATTGCCATGTTTGGTAGGGGATAATTGGCGTTAATTAGTTTATCGCGCAGGGAATTATGAGATATATAATTAATAATAATATTAAATATCATGAGGATAGATCGGAGCTGATCTCGCTGCATGATGACATCCCGCCGATTGTGTTGACGGCCACGCTGAACCGCCTGCTTTCCGCCCTGGTACGCAACAATAACCTGGTGCTTTCCCGCGATACGCTGCTAACACAGGTGTGGGAAGCGCACGGACAGGTCGCCTCCGGCAACAACCTCAACAACACCATCTCGATTCTGCGCAAAGCATTCTCTTCGCTCGGTGAGGAAGAGATCATCGTCACCCTTCCGCGGCAGGGGTTCATGTTTACCGCCCGCGAGCTGAAGACGGCGGACAGTTTGGCAACAGCGTTGCCGACAAGCGAAGAACAGCCTGCCCCGGCCCCAGTGGCATCATCTTCCGCTGTGTCGGGGCGGTGGAACCGCTTGAATGTCCTCGCATTGAGTGTGCTGTTGATCGTGGCGATGCTAGGGGGCATTTGGGCCTGGCAAGATTCCGGCTATCCGGCAATTAGCACCACCACGGTGGGGAAAATTGGTCAGTGTGAGGTTAAATTTATCACCTCCTACCACAAGGTCGGCCCTAATCAGGTGGATTTAGCACATCTGCAACAGATGCTGGATCAAAAAAACCATATCAAATGTAATGAGCCGGCGACCATCTTCTACTACGACACCCTGTCAATAACGCCAAATACCACGGGGCAGGTCAGAGCGTCTTATTTCTATTATTGTCCGTCGGGAAAAATGGCGACGGGCGAAGTGCAATGCGAGAACTTCTATGAAAGCACGGGGCTGTAGTTTTTTCCGCACCTATTGCTACGGCCTGTTGGCCGCTCTGGCGTTGATTTGCTGCGGTGTCTCCGTCTACCTGCTGTTTTTAAAGCCTCAGGTGCCGGAATGCCGGGCGGTGTTGTGGATGAGCAACCAGCAGGGCGACAAGACGCTGCGGCGCGCTCTGCTGATCAGCGTGCTGCCCGACGGCGCGCGGCGCGCGGTGGTGCGGATCAACGGCAGTTTGTTTGATAACGAGGTGAGATACAACATCGATCGGGCGCTTGAGCTGGATTATCGCCGGCAGGGGGGCAACTATATATTCAATGTGGTCAGTAATACCCGGATGCCGCAAGACACGCTGAAATCCCCTGAGTTAAATCTGCGCCTGCCGCTGGAAGGGCGGCGATATCATCTGCACATTGAACAGGTGGATAAGCACCACTTTCTTTTCGTGAACAACTACGGGCCGATGTTCGTCTGCGCCACGGCATCTGGCGGATAGCCCCCGGTGACACCGGGGGCCGTTTATCTGCGGACCCTGGGGATAAATGGCAAAAGTATTAAGGCTGTTTATTGTCGATATAATTGTTGATGCACGGGCTGTTACCCGAACGCGGGCAAAACGTGAGCCACTGTTCAGTGTTCTCGGTACCTTCATTGCGAATGTTGTCGTAGTAATAGACATCCGCTCGTTTTTGGCAGCTGAACCCGACGCGCCGTATTACCTGCTTGATGTAATCCACATTGCCGCTGCCCAGCCTCATACTGTATATCTGGCAATTCTCATAGCTGCCTAATGGGTAGACGCTGATGCGCGTGCTGTTTTGGTACAGGATCACGATCGCAAATGGTACCAGGCAGGCGGCGGCGATCATCAGCAAACGTTGTAATAAGCGGCGAAGATTGACGGCCGTATTATTTGACGATGCAACCGTCGCTGATTCTGCAATATTACTCTCTTTATTATCAGTCTCTTTCTCTCCATCAGTTCTATGAATACTCAAAGCGCTAAATTTAAACCCCTGCCGAGGATAGGTAACGATAATTTCTTCTATACCGAACTGTGCCAACGATTTACGTAAGCCGGACACATAATTATTCAGGTTATTACTTGAAGCTTTTAGCCCATGTTCGACCCAAACATCATTAATCAGCCGCTCACGTAGCATAAGTTGATGATTGTTTCTGATGAATAACGATAGCAGTCGGCTGGTCGGTTTAAGTAAAGCTACTTTATTGTTGGCATTATCAATATGCGCCAGCGTACCTTCTTCCTCATTATAGAGGATACTGTTGTTGATGATAAAAATCATTTTTATAACCTGCAACTTTCCTGTCGAGAGATTATTCTGAGACTTGAAAGGGCTTTTTTCAATCCTTCGAAATGCTTGTAAGTCGGATTTTTCTCTATATCGCTATAAATAATATATCCCGCCTGTTACTTGCCAGGTTTTTAAAAATAAATATCGGTAATTAAAGGGTATTTGTTGGAGTTAAAACCTATTTTTATCCTATTTTTTTATAAAAATCCTGTGTTTTTGTATTTCTGCGACATAACATTTTATTTTTTGGTTTTGGGGTGTAACTTTGTACTCACTGATACGGAGCGCAAAAACGCAGCGTATTAGCCACGTAAATCATGTTCGTGAATATATCTGGAGCATTGATAGCGTGACTCTTATGGATTTAATTGACTCCACTGCTTACTAAGGAATGTAAGGGATTTCTATGAAACTGAATAAAATTATGCTGGCCGCAGTGATGGCTCTGGGTGTTTCCTCTTTCGCTAACGCAGCAAATCAGGGCAGCGGTTCAGTCACCTTTACCGGTGAAATTATCGATGCGCCATGCTCAATTGCACCGGGCAATATCGATCAAACCGTTCCTCTGGGCCAGATCTCAAACCTGGGCCTGAAAGACGGCCGTGAGTCGCTCGTTAAAGAAAGCTTCTCGATCAAATTGGAAGACTGTACTGCGGCAACGGCGCAAACCGTGAAAACCACCTTTACCGGTGAGCCGGGCGGCTCTGCTGGCACCGACAAGAAAATGGTTGCTTTTGGCAGCGGCAGTACCGCTAAAGGTGCCAGCATTGTCATTACCGATTCTAACAACAGTAACGCCGTGGTTGAGTTGGGCACGGCAACTGCCGGCCAAGTTATTGCTAAAGGCGATACTGACGCTGAACTGAAATTCCAGGCCTTCCTGAAAGGCAATGGCGGTGCTCTGGACACCATCGTTCCCGGTGCGTTCACCAGCGTTGTTAACTTTGCACTGAACTATCAATAAGTCATATTCAGCATGCGGGTAACCGCATGCTTTTTAAAATGGAATCTTATTGCCAGGAACACGCATATGTTTCAGAAAACCCAGGTCTTAGTGGCCCCCTCCCTGTTGATCCTGATTTTTATTACCCAGCCATTAATGGCACAAAGCTCTGTGATTGGGTGGGGAAGAGTCAATATGGAAGGTGCCATTGTCAATGCCGCTTGTGCTATTGAGGCAGCGAGCCGCGATCAAACCATTGATATGCAAACATTGCCGGTAGCACAAATTGCCCGCGACGGTCACGGGCTGACCAAAACATTCAGTTTGCGGTTATTGAATTGTAGCTTGGCAGACGTGGGGCAAATGCAACCTGGTCGCCAGCATTTTCAAATGACGTTTGATGGCCGGGCCGATAATGGATTATTCGGCGTGACGGGAGAAGCAAAGGGAATTGCATTACGCCTTTCAGACGGTGTAGGCAATGTGATTTACCCAGGCTTAGCCATGCCAATAAATGGGTCAATAATAAAAGAAAGTTATTTAAAATATTCCATGCAGCTGGTAGCTAATCGCCAGGTATTGCATGCCGGGGATTATAGAACCGCTATCCGTTTTAAATTGAATTACTACTGATTATAAATAAGTTAAAGGTTGGCGGCAGCATGAAATCGAACGCAAATAACTCGAAAGCACCTTTATTGAGCCTACTGGGCGTGTGTGTTGCTTTAGCGATATGCAGTGTGCCTTTTCAATTGCAGGCGAGCGGTGAAGTGCAGTTCAACATTGATGTGTTGGATCTAAACGACAGGAAAAATATTGACCTGAGTCAGTTTTCCCGTGGCGGCTTTATTATGCCGGGGAAATATACCATGTCGATTCATCTGAACACACAGGTTTTGCCCGAAGAGTCTATCGCCTTCTATGCGCCGGAAAATGATGCCAAGGGAAGTGCAGCGTGCATATCGCCTGCGTTGGTTGAAAAGCTCGGGTTTAAAACAGAGATCTTGGCCAAGTTGCGGTGGTGGCATGGCGAACAGTGTCTGGACCTCGCCAGCCTTAACGGTTTGGAGGCCAAAGGGGATTTGGCAACATCCGCCCTGTATTTAAATGTGCCACAGGCTTATCTGGTGTATTCGTCCCCGGATTGGGATCCGCCGTCGCGTTGGGATGAAGGTATTCCAGGCTTGTTGCTGGATTATAACCTGAATTCACAGGTACAACGCACTCAGCAAACCGGGCTGCAGTCCTACAGCCTGAGTGGGAACGGCACGACAGGGGCCAATTTGGGGGCCTGGCGCCTGCGTGCTGACTGGCAGATGAATATCAATCATCAAACCGGTTCCGGTTTATCGACGCAGCAAGATTTCGACTGGAGCCGGTATTACGCGTTCCGCGCGTTGCCTGACTGGGGGGCTCGGCTGACCTTGGGAGAGGATTATCTGGCGACGGATATCTTCGACAGCTTTCGTTACACCGGCTTCAGCGTAAGTTCGGATGACAATATGTTGCCGCCTAACCTCCGGGGCTATGCGCCGGAAGTGACGGGGATAGCCAAAAGCAACGCTAAAGTCGTCATTAGTCAGCTGGGCCGGGTGTTGTATGAAACCCGGGTTGCGGCGGGACCATTCCGCATCCAGGACATTAATGACTCGATCAATGGGCAGTTGGATGTGCGGGTGGAAGAGCAAGACGGCAGCATACAGGAGTTTAAGGTCGACACCGCCAATATTCCTTATCTGACTCGGCCAGGAACGGTGCGTTACAAATTTGCCGGCGGTAAGCCTTCAGACTGGAACCATCGCGTTCAAGGGCCTCTGTTCGCCACCGGCGAATTCTCCTGGGGGGTGAGCAACGGTTGGTCGTTGTACGGCGGTGCCTTGGGGGGCGGGGACTATAAAGCGTTGTCCATGGGGCTGGGGCGCGATCTGCTGGCCTTTGGAGCGGTGTCATTTGACACCACGCAATCACGAGCGGAATTGTCGCAGCAGGGGGGCACTAAAAGCGGTGGGTCATACCGGGTCAGTTATTCAAAAAGTTTTGATGAATACGACAGCCAGATCACCTTTGCCGGCTATCGTTTTTCTGAGCAGAACTTTATGACCATGAGTGAATATCTCGATGCCCGTTATGGTGACAGTCGCCTTGGGAAAAGTCGTGAGATGTACACCATCACACTCAATAAACAGTTTCGGGATTTGGGCATAAGCACCTATCTCAATTATAGCCACCAGACGTATTGGGATCAGCCCGTGACCGAGCGTTACAGCTTAGCGCTTTCTCGTTATTTCGATTTGGGGGCGCTGAGGAATATGAGTGCGTCGCTCACTGCGTATCGAAATAAATATCAAAGGACCAATGACGACGGCATGTATTTGTCCTTCACCTTGCCGTGGGGGGTAAATTCCAACGTTAGTTACAGCAGTTCGTGGAACCGTAACGAAAACACACAGCGGGTGGGATATTACCAGAGGCTGGATGAGCACAATAACTATCAGTTGAGCAGTGGCCTCTCACGCCAGGGGGGCTCGGCCAGCGCTTTCTATACCCACGAAGGGGATAACGCGCGCATCAGTGCCAACGCCAGTTACCAGGGGGGCGGCTACTCATCTATGGGGCTCTCTTTACAAGGCGGAATGACAGCCACCGCCAAAGGGGCGGCGCTGCATCGAAACGGCACGTTTGGCGGTACGCGTTTGTTGCTGGATACCGAAGGCGTGGCTGGGGTTCCAGTACGCGGATTTGGCGCGACGACGCGCACTAATGGGTTTGGCAAAGCGGTGGTTGCGGACATCAGCAGTTATTACCGCAGTAGGGCGAGTATCGATCTCAACACTTTGCCGGATGACGTTGACGCAACGCAATCGGTGGTGCAGGCGACATTGACCGAGGGCGCGATTGGCTACCGGCGTTTCAACGTGATTTCCGGGCAAAAGGCGATGGCGGTGATCCGCCTGACTGACGGCAGCGCTCCGCCGTTTGGCGCAGTGGTCTACAACAGCCGGCAGCAGCAGACCGGTCTGGTGAATGATGAGGGTAGCGTGTACCTGAGTGGTATTCAGCCCAATGCGGAGATGACGGTGAATTGGGATGGTAAAGCGCAATGTCGGATCGCATTGCCGGAAATTCGCACGGATATAGCGCTGAGCAACCTGCTGTTGCCATGCCGGGCGAACACCGGGGTACAGGCGGAATAAACCGCTGCGCGTATCACTATTTAAATTTAAGTAAGTGCAAGCTTTATGAGACGGAACAATTTTATGAAAAAGAACATAGTAAAAGTATTCTCAATTGTCGGTGTGCTGTCGGCAACGGTATTGAGCAGCCCGGCTCAGGCCGCTATCGCGCTGGATCGTACTCGAGTGGTTTTTAACGGTGCGGATAAATCAGTAAGCCTAAACATCAGTAATAAAAATACCCAACTGCCGTATTTGGCGCAGGGCTGGCTGGAAGATGCCGACGGCAAGAAAATTACCAGTCCGCTGGTGGTATTGCCGCCAGTGCAGCGGTTAGAGCCTGGGGTGCAAAGCCAAATAAAAGTCCAGGCGACGCCGGCGGCGAATTTGTTAGCGCAGGATCGAGAAACGCTGTTTTATTTTAACCTGCGTGAAATTCCGCCGAAAAGCGAGAAAGCTAACACGCTGCAAATCGCTTTGCAGACACGCATCAAGCTGTTCTATCGCCCTGCGGCGATTACACCCAGCAAGGGTAGCGCCTTTACGCCGTGGCAGGAGAAGTTAACGCTGACGCGCCAGGGGGCGGGCTTCCAGGTGAATAACCCTACGCCTTACTACATTACTCTGGTCGATGCCAGCAGCAGCAAAAAAGGAAAAACGGCACAGGGCTTTGAACCGCTGATGGTACCGCCTAAAGGGAATATTGCGCTGGGGGCTTCTGGCTTGGGTGATGCGCCGGTGCTGACCTATGTCAATGATTACGGCGGGCGCCCGGAGCTGACGTTCAAGTGCGGCGCCAGTGATTGCCAGGTTGTGCCAGACGCAAAAGGGTAACCGATGCCGGTGTTCTATTTTACCGGTTGAAGCGAGCGGGGAAGAAGCAATGCAAAGAATGGGCAGGGGTTACAGCGATCTGCGGGGCGGCTTTTTAACACGGCAAGCAGGCATAGGCACCCTATTGGCGGTGGCCTTGCTGGCAACCAGCTTCGCCGAAGCGGACGAAGGGAATCACGGTGTTCTATTTGTCCATGGCGCATTAACCGAAGGGGCCTGTCGGTTGGATATGGCGTCGGCATATCAAGATGTCTGGTTGGGGGAAACGACAACGGGCAGTTTGGCCAGGGTGGGCGAACGCACTAAACCGGTCGCTTTTCAGCTTCGCTTGCGAGACTGCCTGCGAATGGGGGGGGCAATACAAGATGCCCGCTTGGGCAATCGGGTATGGGATGCCTATCAGCCGGCCGTTACGGTGAGTTTTAACGCACCCTTCGACGCGGATAACGCGCAGTTGGTCAAAGTCCGTGGGGCGGGGGGGCTGGCACTACGCTTGCTGGATGGCGACAAAAAGGATGTGCGTTTAGGCAGCCGCAGCCGGCCACGGCTGTTGGCAGGTGCAAACGACGTGTTGAATTTCTACGTAATGGCGGAGCGCACGCGCGCGCCTATGGTTGCCGGCGCCTACCAGGCAGCGATTGATTTTCGGATGAGCTATGACTGAGGCGGAAACAATGGGCAACCCAGGGTACTGTGCGTGGCAAAAGGCGAGGGAATGCATACGGCTCTGTTGCGCCCTGGCGGCAACCATGGCGACGACCTCCGCGTTAACCTTGTTGGCGGTGCTGCTGGTTAGCCAGGCCGGATGGGCCGCTACGGTGACGGTGACCGTAAAAGGCGTCATTGTTGCCAAGCCAAAATGTGAAATTAATGGTGGACAGGATATTAACGTACCCTTCGGTGAGCTGACCACGATCAAGATTGATGGCGAAAGATACGGTAAACGGCAGATCCCTTACTCGGTGACTTGCAGCGGCAATACCTCAGGTAGCGCCGGGTTGTTGAAAATTAGCTTACAAGGGTTGGCACCGGATTTTGGCGAAGGCTTATTGCGCACCAATAATAACGATTTGGCAATTAAGCTGGTGCAAGAGAATGGTCAACAGCTGCGGTTGAATGCCTGGCTTAATTTTACCTACCCATATACGCCGGCTTTATATGCTGTACCGGTCAAGCGCAGCGGCGCCACGCTGCACGGGGGCGACTTTTCCAGTGCCGCCACATTGCTCGTAGAGGTTCAATAAGGAGATGAACATGAAAAAAGTTAATATGAACACAATGAAGATAAAGTGCTGTTCAGGCATGGCTGCAATACTTTGCATGGGCTTGCTGGCGACCGGTTCTGCGCAAGCGGTAAATGTAAAGTTTACGGGGAAATTGGTAGAGCAACCTACCTGTACGCTGAATGACGGCAAAGACATTAGCGTGGATTTTACCAATGTCGTCATCAATAAAATTGACGGTGTTAGCTACAAAAAAATGGAGATCCCCTACAGCGTTTCCTGTAACGGTGGCTCTGCGAATGCGGGCGATCTGAAGGTGAAGCTGGGTTTTACACCGGTATCCTGGGGGGATGGCAAGCCTTTACAGTCCAGCATTGGTAATCTTGGGTTGCGCATTACGCAAGGTACAGGTGACACCACCTACGTCAGTGACACCAAACTGATCATTGATGCGGCTAATCCTACTAAGCTCTATGCGGTACCCATCGCACGGTCTGGAAGTATGCTGGTAGGCGCAGACTTTACCGGAGCTGCGACCCTGACCGCCGAGTATGAGTAATAGTGGCTTCTGCAACCGGGCGGAATATGCCTGGTTGCAGGAAACACGACTTAGTTGCGTGAAAATTTGAAAGTATTATTTAAATATTGCACTGGAAATATTAGTTCTTGGTGTTACTGGTAATTAACAAGCTAACTAAATTAATAGTGAGTTTGTTCATGATGCGTGGCTGATAAAAATAAATTTTTTATTAGCCAACTACTATCTTTGCTGATTTTGTTTTTTAATGTATTTTTTGGTTTTAAAGAGGTATTTATGAGGGGCAGTTATTCATATTTTTTTAATTTGAAGGTATCATGGATAATTAAGTGTGTTTTACCTGTTTTTATTATTTTATCCCCGTTCAATAAAGCAACGGCCAGTATAGTATGGGAGACCACTTATGCACCCATAGAAAAAGATGGGAGTATTGTGGATGCAAACTCTTACAAGGCTACAGGGGTGATTGTAAGCATTGACTATAATGATCCAACCCCTAACCCTTGTTATCGAACACATGGTTGTAATATATCTCTTGGTGTTTTTCATAACTTTTCAGGTCTTGCCACTGGCAATGGTCCATACAGAGAATATATAGGGGCATGGTCTCCAACGGGAACGTATTGGGGGGGGGGGGAACGAAGAAAAAACAATGGGGGAACTGTATAAGTCTCTTAACACGAAATCGAATAGTTTTTTGGTTGGAAAAACTGTTATTGGGTATACTTCTCCTAGATATTTTTGTGACCCTGAATTATATTCTACAGGATGTATTATCACAAACAAATGGGAGGCGTATTCAAAAGTGTGCTTCATACTTGGTTATGATCAAACTGGTAGTAGTACGTACAAGTATCCCTTTCCTGGGCAAAGTTGTATTGGCCCAACACCGCCCAATAATCAATGCAATATTGATGCCGGTTCGGTGACGCTGGATCACGGGCAGTTAGGAACTGATGAGGTTAATGGAAATAAGAGAAAGGAGAGTTTTAGAATTTCCTGTACCTACCCGGCAAACGCGAATATCGCTTTGTTGAGTAATAATGGCAATGAAAAAATTATGTTAAAAGGCGATAATAGTCTCTATTCCACCGTGACTATCGATGGCGTTCCCGGCATGACGGGTAAGAAAATTAACATTCCTACTGGTGGGGTATCTATTGACCTGGAATCCACCTTACATACTGTCGGCAATGTTGAAGAAGGGCCATTTAGTGGCAATGGTATTCTTATCATAAATGCTTATTGAGTATGTTTACAGCAAAGATATAAAATCGATGCGATACAAATTCACCGCTTAGATATTGAGTGTTCGATGAGAAAATAAATTAATTTTGTGATGTTCTAATCCGAACGTGTTCATATTTTCTGCTGGCTACGCTCGCATGCTATTATTAAGAGGTTATAGATGAAGATGATTAACATTATCATTGATGATGACAATAGCTATTTTTCTGCTGGCCTGCAGAGCAGTATTAACGAATATGCTCGGCTCAATAATAAGTCGGTTTTTTTTCTAAAGCGGAATGCGGTGATTCGGCCTGATGTAGTATTCGTTTCTACACGGCGGGGGTCCCAGAGCTGGCGCAGAACGGCTTATGATAATGGTCGCTCGCCCGTAGTCACGATCACGGAAAGGCCCGTGGTTGCCACTAATCCGCCCCCTCGCGTGCTGTACCGAACGGACCGGCCGGCTAAGTTGTTTGAATTGCTGGCCGAGGTCTTAGCCAACACGCGGTCGGAAAGATTGTTCGATCACTCACCTTTGACCCTGCGCGAGCGGCAGGTCATGGGCTATCTCAGAAGAGGGCTCGATCAGTCGCAAACCGCCAGAGTATTGGGCGTTAGCGTCAAAACGATTCACAGCCATAAACGGTCGGTAATGAGCAAAATGATGCTGAGCCGATCTCATGACTTTATTTATTGGTTACTCTCGCATGAGGAAGAATATTCCTAATCGTTATGAGGGGTATTCTGTTTTTCATTTTTACTATATCTTTTTAAATTCCATTTAAATAATTAAATTCATTTTGTGAATGATTGTTTGTTTTTAATTGACTATAAATATTTCAGGAGCTAATTATGAAGAAAACGGCTATTTCATTGATTCTCGCCTGCACGATGTTGTCGACTTACGCGCACGCCGGCTTTAACGGTAATCAAGGCGTCTCAGGGAATGAGGGGGGCGGTAACGGCGCGGGAAACAGCAATGTCGGTGTATGTATTAACGGCAACGGCCAAAATGCGGGGCAGTGTACAGGGGAAAGCAACGGCGCCGCCAAACCGAAAGAAAAAGACAAAAGCGAGACGTTGAAGTCCATTTGTTCTTCACCCTTTATGAAAAAGTATGCCGCCATCTGTCAGTAGTGATTATCCATATTAACAAGCAGGGATGCCTCCCTGCTTTTTTTGTGATCCTGGCCGGAGAGGGTTATGGATTCAGTTCTAAATATAACCCTAGGGAAGAATACCAGTCTGGTTTCTGGTTAGGTGGTTTTTTAGAAATAAAGCGCGCCAATAAGCGTTACCAAAGGAAGGTACAGTGAGTTTATTTTTTCTGGCGATTTTACTGTTTTTCCTGAGTGTGTTTTCATTTTTTATGCATGCGAAACGTATGAAAAAAAAACGTTTGACGCTACAGGGAGAGATGGTTGATAGAATGATGCGGCGGTGGCCGTGGGGCTAATGGTAATGTAATCCCCTGGCGCCGCTCGATGATGAGCCCTGTCCCTGAAAAGCAAAAACCCGCCATAGGCGGGTTCTCTCAATAGGGCGACCGGACTCGGACAACCGGCGCCTGCGCCGCGTTGAACCGCGCTTCAGCGCTGGCCCGCAGGATGAGGCCTTTGGCCGAATAATCGAACGTAGTTCGATGGAGAGTCCGTACCCCGGAAAGCGAAAAACCCAGCCATAGGCTGGGTTCTCTCAATAGGGCGACCGGACTCGGACAACCGGCGCCTGCGCCGCGTTGAACAGCGCTTTAGCGCTGGCCCGCAGGGTGAGGCCTTTGGCCGAATAATCGAACGTAGTTCGATGGAGAGTCCGTACCCCAGAAAGCGAAAAACCCGCCATAGGCGGGTTCTTCTGAATATGGTGCCCGGACTCGGAATCGAACCAAGGACACGGGGATTTTCAATCCCCTGCTCTACCGACTGAGCTATCCGGGCAACGCGCAGCATTAAACCGTATTGGCCGATGGCCGTCAACGGCTTTATACGTGAAAGACGTTAAAATGCCTCCGGTTGCTGGCTTTTCAGGCAAAGGGCGCAAAAAATGCGCCTGTTCCGGCTATCACCTTGGGTTGGCGGCGGCGTAAGCGCGGCTCGCTCAGCTCAGCGCCCCGTTGCGGCGGCACTGCGCCACCTGCAAGATGTCTTCCGCCAGCCGTTTGGCGACCGATACGTCCTGGAGCTGGCGTTTTACCAGCAGTTTGCTCAGGCAGCCTTCCTGAATCAATTCCATTTGCTGCGCCACCATGTCGGCGTCGTCGGCGTCCATGTCGCGCAGCAGTTCGCGGGTCAGCTCCAGCGAGGTCAGCTTTTGCTGCTCCGCCAGCTGGTGGATCGGGTGATCCGTTTCCGGGAAGAAGCTGCAGGCAGCGATAAACAGGCAGCCGGGATAGCGGTCTTGCTGCACGTATTCCGCCAGCACGTCATAGCGCGCCAGCAGCTTTTGCTGCGGGCTCAGGTTTTCATCCAGCAGCAGCTGGCGGCGCCAGGTGTCGATCTGTTGGCCGTGGTAGCGCAGGCAGTCGTACAGCAGCGCTTCGCGATCCGGCCAGAACCGTTTGAGATCGCCGGGCTGAACGTCGAGTTTTTCCGCCAGCATCTCTAATGTGGCGGTCGCCAGGCCCTGTTGTTCCAACAGGCCCAGCGCGGTATCAAGGACGTGTTCACGTTGCACTTGTGCTTCCTCCTCTTCAGTTCAGATCCTCAGTGTTATTTATTATACCCGTCATCTTTCGAGCCGCAGCGTTGTTGGCTGCTCACACTCACCCCAGTCACTTACTTTAGTAAGCTCCTGGGGACTCCTGTGCTTGCCGCCTAGCTGCAACTCGAAAGCTATAGGGTATATCACATCACTTTCTGCAAATGCGCGTTGAAGGCTTCCGCTTTCATAAAACCGGTGACCCGCTCGGCCGTCAGCTCCTGGCCCGCCGGATCGAAGAACAGGATCGTCGGCAGCCCCAGCACCTGCAGGTGCTTCAGCAGCGCCGCCTGTTCCGCTCCGTTGGCGGTGACGTCCGCCTGCAGCAGCACCGCGTTGGCCAGGCTTGCCTGCACCGCCGCATCGCTGAAGGTGTATTTCTCGAACTCTTTACAGGCTACGCACCAGTCGGCGTACAGGTCCAGCATCACCGGTTTGCCCCGCGCCTGCTGCAGCGCCAGATCTAACTGCTCGACGTTGTTGATGCGGGTAAAGGCCAGATGCGGTTGAGCCGCCTGCTGCGCCTGGTCGGTGCCGAAAGCCCAGTCCTGCAGCGGCCGCGCGGCGATCACCGCCGCCGCCAGCAGCAGCAGTTGCAGGGCGCGCGTCCATCCACGTGCGCTTCTGAGGCTCAGGGCGAAGGCCCAGCCGAAGAACGCCAGGCCGAGCAGGCTCCACAGACGCATGCCCCACAAATCGCCGATCACCCGCTCCAGCAGGAACACCGGCAGCGCCAGAATGACGAAGCCGAAGGCCTCTTTCACGTACTGCATCCACGGGCCGCTGCGCGGCAGCAGGCGGTTGCCGAACAGGGTGACGATCACCAGCGGAATGCCCATACCCAGCGCGTACAGGTACAGCGTGCCGCCGCCGGCCCACAGGTTACCGCTCTGGGCGATATACAGCAGGATGGCGCTGAGCGGCGCGGTGGTGCAAGGGGAACAAATCAGCCCGGCCAGGGCACCCATCAGGAACACGCCAGTCAGCGAGCCGCCGCGCTGGGTATTGCTCCAGTTCGCCAGCCGGGTTTGCAGCGCCGAGGGCAGCTGCAGGGAATAGAGGCCGAACATCGACAGCGCCAGCGCGATGAACAGCACCGACAGGCCGATCAGCACGTAAGGGTGCTGCAGCGCCGCCTGGAACTGCAATCCGGCGGCGGCCACCACGAGCCCCAGCAGGGTGTAGGTGAGCGCCATGCCCTGCACGTAAACCACCGCCAGTGCCAGAATGCGGCCGCTGCTTTGCGGCCGATCGCGGCCGAGGATGATACCGGAGATCAGCGGGTACATCGGCAGCACGCACGGCGTGAAAGCGATGCCGATGCCGATCAGCAGCGCCCACAGCGGCGAGAACGGCAGGCTGGCCGGCGTAGCGGGCTGTTCGGTTGGTGCGGTGTCAACCGCCGGGAGCGGGGCGGCCGCGCCGGCGCTGACCGCGTCCAGCGGGATGATCCGGGTTTCCGGCGGATAGCAGAAGCCGGCCTCGGCGCAGCCCTGATAGGTGACGCTGAGGCTGGCGTTGGCCGCCGCCTGTTGCAGCGGCACCTGCAGATTCAGCTGCTGTTTGAAAATCGCCACTTCGCCGAAGAACTCGTCCTTGTGGCTCAACCCTTCGGGCAGGGTGAAGGCGCCGAGCGTCGCCTGCTGTGGCACCAGTTTGATCTGCTGGCGATACAGGTAGTAGCCGGGGCGGATCTGCCAGTTCAGCGTTACCTGGCTGCCTTGCTGTTTGAAATCGAAGGCAAAGGCCTGATCGACAGGCACGAACTGGCTGCCGCCCTTCGGCGCGAACAGCGAAGCCTGCGCCGCCTGCGGCAGGAAGAACAGGCTGCACAGCAGCAAAATCAGTTTAAGGAAGCGTTGATCCATAACAGGTAGTCTTTATCTCCGGCCATCACCGGCAGCACCAGCAGCTCGGGCGTCTGGTAAGGGTGATGTTGTTTCAGGGTGTCGAGCAGGGCCTGCTGACGGCGGCGATCGCTTTTGAACAGCATCTGCACTTCGTATTCCTGTTCCAGTTTCCCTTCCCAGTAATACAGCGAGGTAGCGCCGGGCAGCAGTGTGGCGCAGGCCGCCAGCTTATCGCCCAAGACCCGCGCCGCCAGTTCCTGGGCGCTGGCTTCATCGGGTGCGGTACAGAGTATGACGACAGCTTCGCAATCAGACATCTTCAGCCCTCTCATCGGTTCGAATGGGCACTATACCCTGAAGGCGGATTGGCTAGAAGGCGAGTTTATCGCCAGAAGGAAAACCGGGGCCGTAGCCCCGGTCGGAGTGTTACAGCATGATGCTGCCGAGCAGGAAGCCGAATACCACGGCGAAGATCACGCCCATGGTGCCGGGAATGAAGAACGGA
This sequence comes from Serratia sp. TSA_105.2, assembly GCF_052692115.1. Lineage (NCBI taxonomy): Bacteria > Pseudomonadati > Pseudomonadota > Gammaproteobacteria > Enterobacterales > Yersiniaceae > Serratia > Serratia sp. TSA_105.2. Next base: position 16,455 of record NZ_JBQZFT010000015.1, on the reverse strand, counting down.
TGGTTGAACACGAAGCGGCCGATGCGCGTGGTGCCGGTATCGTCCATCTGCACCGCGGCGACCAGCGTCGGGTAGGTCGGCAGGATGAACAGGCCGGAGACGGCGGCGAAGGAGGCGACGGCAGTCAGCGGCGATACGTTCAGCGCCAGCGCCATCGGCATCAGCGCCTTGGCGGTAGCGGCCTGCGAGTACAGCAGCGCCGAGCAGAAGAAGAAGATCACTGCCAGCAGCCACGGGTGCGCCTGAATGACGCTGCCGGCCGTCTCTTTGATCCAATCGATGTTGGCCTGCACGAAGGTATCGCCCAGCCAGGCGACGCCGAGGATACAAATACAGGCGCTCATGCCGGCCTTGAAGGTGCTGGAGTTCAGCACCATATCGGTGTCGACGCGGCACAGCAGGGTGGTCAGCGTGGCGACGCTCAGCATGATGATCAGGATAGCGTTGGTGGTGTTCATCAGCGGCTTGGCCACCAGGCCCAGGCCTGGGCTGTTGATGATGGCGTAAGCCACCACGCACAGCACGCCCAGCAGGAACAGCAGCACCGAGGTTTTGGCGCGCGGTTTGATCTCCAGCGCGTTGTTGCCGCGCAGGGTGATCAGGCCCTCTTCCAGGCGTTTCAGGTACACCGGATCGTTAGACAGTTTGGAGTCGAACAGCCAGGTCACCAGCAGCGACATCACCAGCACGGCGCAGAAGGTGGACGGGATCACCACCATCAGCAGGTGCAGGTAGCTGACGCCGTGGCCTTCCATCACCGAAGACATGTACACCACCGCGGCGGAGATCGGCGAGGCGGTGATGGCGATCTGGGCGGACACCACGGCGGTCGACAGCGGCCGGCAAGGCTTGATGCCCTGTTCTTTCGCCACTTCGGCGATCACCGGCAGCGCCGAGAGCGAGATGTTGCCGGTGCCGGCGAAGATGGTCAGGAAGTAGGTGACGATAGGGGCGAGAATGGTGATGTGCTTGGGGTTCTTGCGCAGCAGCTTTTCGGTCTGCTGCACCAGATAGTCCATCCCCCCGGCGACCTGCATCGCGGAGATCGCCGCGATCACCGCCATGATGATGGAAATCACGTCGAAGGGAATGCTGCCCGGCTTGACGCCGATCAGCGCCAGGACCAGAACGCCCAATCCCCCCGCGAACCCGATACCGATACCGCCCAACCTGGCCCCTAAAAAGATGGCCAGCAGAACGATAACCAATTCCAAGGCTAGCATAGTGTTTACTCCTTAAAATGAGATTCCCGTCATCCTTGAAACTGCATCGGTGTTGGCTGCGAGCGCTATTCGGCCCATCCTTGGGCCTCCCCCCTGCGGGGCCGCTGAATACAGCGTTCAAATCTGCTCCCGGCAGATTTGTCACCCCAGTCACTTACTTGAGTAAGCTCCTGGGGACTTGCGCGCTTGCCGCCTTGATGCAGTCCCAATGATTTAGGGTGTAAATTGAAAATAAAACGTTAAAATTTTGTGGGCGCCGGAAAGTAAAAAGGCACGCTATCCAGAGGATTTAGCGTGCCTTTCAGGGCTACCGGGTAGGTCTGTTATTGTTCATTTTCATCCGTATAGCGTTTGGCTTTATAGGCCGGGTGCATCAGGTTCTCCACGGAGAAGATGTCATCCAGCTCGGCTTCGGTCAGCAGGCCGCGTTCCAGCACCACTTCACGCACGCTCTTGCCGGTTTCGGCGCAGATCTTCCCGACGATGTCACCGTTGTGGTGGCCGATGAACGGGTTCAGATAGGTGACGATACCGATCGAGTTGAAGACGTAGTGTTCGCAGACTTCTTTATTCGCGGTGATGCCGTTAATGCATTTTTCCAGCAGATTGTAGCAGGCGTTGGTCAGGATGTGGATCGACTCGAACATCGCCTGGCCGATCACCGGCTCCATCACGTTCAGCTGCAGCTGGCCCGCTTCGGCCGCCATGGTAACGCAAGTGTCGTTGCCAATCACCTTGAAACACACCTGATTGACCACTTCCGGCACGACCGGGTTCACTTTGGCCGGCATGATGGACGATCCCGCCTGCAGCTCAGGCAGGTTGATTTCGTTCAGGCCGGCGCGCGGGCCGGAGGAGAGCAGGCGCAGGTCGTTGCAGATTTTGGACAGTTTCACCGCCAGGCGTTTGAGCGCGCTGTGCACCATCACGTAGGCGCCGCAGTCGGAGGTGGCCTCGATCAGGTCTTCCGCCGGCACCACCGGCAGGCCGCTGACTTCCGCCAGTTTTTGCACCGCCAGCGGCTGATAGCCTTCCGGGGTGTTGAGTGCGGTGCCGATGGCGGTGGCGCCCAGGTTCACTTCCAGCAGCAGCTCCGCGGTGCGGTGCAGGTTGCGGGTCTCTTCGTTCAGCAGCACGCTGAAGGCGTGGAACTCCTGGCCGAGGGTCATCGGCACTGCGTCTTGCAGCTGGGTGCGGCCCATTTTCAGGATGGTTTCGAATTCTTTCGCCTTGCGGTCGAAGCCTTCGCGCAGCTGGTTGATGGCGTCGATCAGTTTCTGGTTGGAGGCGTACACCGCGATGCGGAACCCGGTCGGGTAGGCGTCGTTGGTGGACTGGCACTTATTGAGGTGATCGTTCGGGTTCAGGTACTGGTATTCGCCTTTTTGGTGGCCCATCAGCTCCAGGCCGATGTTCGCCAGCACTTCGTTGGTGTTCATGTTCAGCGAGGTGCCTGCGCCGCCCTGGAACACGTCCACCGGGAACTGATCCATGCATTTGCCTTTATCCAGCACCTCGTCGCAGGCCTGGATGATCACGTCGGCGATTTTGCGCGGGATGGTTTTGAGTTCTTTGTTGGCCATCGCCGCGGCCTTTTTCACCATCACCATGCCGCGAACGAACTCGGGGACATCGCTGATTTTGCTGTTGCTGATGTAGAAGTTTTCAATCGCACGCAGAGTGTGAACTCCGTAGTAAGCGTCTGCGGGGACTTCACGTGTTCCTAACAGGTCTTCTTCGATACGAATGTTGTTTGACATGAGAACCTTCTCTATGTGTTGCTGCCGAATTAATAATTTGTCAGGTCAAGGCTAGTAAGGGCACAGCCTAAATTAATATTGCCGAAGGCTTGGGGCGTGAAACGATTAACCAAATCGCCCGTTGCTGCCCAGATCATATGCTGGTTGGTAAGAAATGACTGAATCCAGATCACCTTATGGTGTTTAAGGATATGCCCTTTTCCGGTTCTGTGACTTCTTTCACGTTTGTGAACTTTAGCAATAAAAACCGGCTCTCGGTTGAAATGGTGGGGTGATGCCCTCATTGTAATGGTGTCGGCCGTTTACGGCCTCTTTTTTCGCGCCGTCGCTCCGTGGCGGCCGCGCTTTACCTACCGATAGGAGAACCAGGTGCGCTGGTTACCGCTACTGCTGATATTTCTGCTGGCTTACATAGAAATATCCATCTTTATCAAAGTCGCCGCCGTGCTCGGCGTGGCTGTCACCCTGCTGCTGGTGGTGTTCAGCTCCTGCGTCGGCATCTCGCTGGTGCGCAATCAGGGCATGAAAACCTTCGTGCAGATGCAGCAAAAACTGGCGGCCGGCGAAAGCCCGGCGGCGGAAATGGTGAAAAGCGTTTCGCTGGTGCTGGCGGGCTTCCTGCTGCTGATCCCGGGCTTCTTTACCGACTTCCTCGGCCTGTTGCTGCTGCTGCCGCCGGTGCAAAAATCGTTGACGCTGAAGCTGATGCCGCACCTGTCGGTTTATCGCCCCGGCGGTTGGACGGGCGGCGACGCCGCCAACGGCAACACCTTCGACGGCGAATTCCAACGCAAGAAGGATGACGAACGCCCGGTGCTGGAACACCGCCCGGACGAGGAGCGCAAGCCTCACGATCGTTAAGCAACGCGGCTCAGGCCGCGTTTTTCATCTCTGTAGCACCCGCGCGACCAAAAATGCGAAATTTTTTTCGTTAGCCCCCTTGAAGGGGGCTGGAACGCCCCCATCTCAAATCCCACGAGGCCGGTAATAACAACCATCCGGTGTACAACCCTAAATCTGATAGAGACCTTCTTACAGGAGAGCGTTCAATGAGTATTCGTCCATTGCATGACCGCGTTATCGTCAAGCGCAAAGAAGTTGAATCAAAATCTGCTGGCGGCATCGTCCTGACTGGCTCTGCGGCGGGTAAATCCACTCGCGGTGAAGTGGTTGCAGTGGGTAAAGGGCGTGTGCTGGAAAGCGGCAACATCCAACCGCTGGATGTGAAAGTTGGCGATATCGTGATTTTCAACGACGGCTACGGCGTGAAAGCAGAGAAGATCGACAATGAAGAAGTGTTGATCATGTCCGAAAGCGACATTCTGGCAATTGTTGAAGCGTAATTGCGCTTTATCTTCTGAACTGAACGAGTTGAAGGGAAATACCAATGGCAGCTAAAGACGTAAAATTCGGCAATGACGCTCGCGTGAAAATGCTCCGCGGCGTGAATGTTCTCGCTGATGCAGTAAAAGTGACTCTGGGCCCGAAAGGCCGCAACGTAGTGCTGGATAAATCTTTCGGCGCACCGACCATCACCAAAGACGGCGTTTCCGTTGCGCGTGAAATCGAACTGGAAGACAAGTTCGAGAACATGGGCGCACAGATGGTGAAAGAAGTGGCCTCCAAAGCGAACGACGCGGCGGGCGACGGCACCACCACGGCAACCGTACTGGCGCAATCCATCATCACCGAAGGCCTGAAAGCGGTTGCTGCAGGCATGAACCCGATGGACCTGAAGCGCGGCATCGACAAAGCGGTTGTCGCTGCGGTTGAAGAACTGAAAAAACTGTCCGTACCTTGCTCCGATTCCAAAGCTATCGCTCAGGTAGGCACCATCTCCGCCAACTCCGACGAAACCGTGGGTAAACTGATCGCGGAAGCGATGGAGAAAGTGGGCAAAGAAGGCGTTATCACCGTTGAAGAAGGCACCGGCCTGCAAGACGAGCTGGACGTGGTTGAAGGTATGCAGTTCGACCGCGGTTACCTGTCCCCATACTTCATCAACAAGCCGGAAACCGGTTCTGTTGAGCTGGAAAGCCCGTTCATCCTGCTGGCTGACAAAAAGATCTCCAACATCCGCGAAATGCTGCCGGTGCTGGAAGCCGTTGCCAAAGCAGGCAAACCGCTGCTGATCATCGCTGAAGACGTAGAAGGCGAAGCGCTGGCGACCCTGGTGGTCAACACCATGCGCGGCATCGTGAAAGTGGCTGCCGTTAAGGCGCCTGGCTTCGGCGACCGCCGTAAAGCCATGCTGCAGGACATCGCGACCCTGACTGCCGGTACCGTTATCTCTGAAGAGATCGGTCTGGAGCTGGAAAAAGCCACCCTGGAAGACCTGGGCCAGGCAAAACGCGTTGTGATCAACAAAGACACCACCATCATCATCGATGGCGTGGGCGACGAAGCGACCATCCAGGGCCGCGTTGCTCAAATTCGTCAGCAGATCGAAGAAGCGACCTCTGACTACGATCGTGAAAAACTGCAGGAGCGCGTAGCGAAACTGGCCGGCGGCGTTGCCGTTATCAAGGTTGGCGCAGCCACTGAAGTTGAAATGAAAGAGAAGAAAGCCCGCGTTGAAGACGCCCTGCACGCGACCCGCGCTGCAGTGGAAGAAGGCGTGGTTGCTGGCGGTGGCGTAGCGCTGATCCGCGTTGCAGGCAAAATCGCCGCGCTGAAAGGCGACAACGAAGACCAGAACGTGGGTATCAAAGTTGCGCTGCGCGCAATGGAAGCCCCTCTGCGTCAGATCGTGGTCAACGCCGGTGAAGAAGCTTCCGTTATCGCCAACCAGGTGAAAGCGGGCGAAGGCAGCTACGGCTACAACGCTTACTCTGAAGAATACGGCGACATGATCGCGATGGGTATCCTGGATCCAACCAAAGTGACCCGTTCTGCTCTGCAGTACGCGGCTTCCGTGGCTGGCCTGATGATCACCACCGAATGCATGGTCACCGACCTGCCGAAGGCTGACGCACCGGATCTGGGCGCAGCAGGCGGCATGGGTGGCATGGGCGGCATGGGCGGCATGATGTAATCATCCCCCACACGCTTGTGTGCTGAGAACCCCGGTCAAGCGACCGGGGTTTTTTTTATCTTAAAAATCAATAAAAAGAATGTTTATTTAGCTTGATATTAGTTCACTGAATGAATTATTGCATTATTTTGCTTTTGCCCTAAACCGTTGTCGTTTCGTACCGATATAGCCCCTACCAGGCGGGGAATTTTCCCTCGCCGGTGTGACTGTCAACGGAGACGACTTATGCTGAAAAATATGAAAATAGCCACCTGGCTGATGTTGATGCTGTTGCTGTTGGGCTTGATGCCCATGGGAACCGGCGCCATCGCCTTCTATTTCATGCAGCAAAACGGCAACAGCATCGGCAGGATGAGCACTTTCTCCGACGAGGAAGCCGCGCTGAACCGCAGTTGGCGTGCTTTGCTGCAAACGCAGACGCTGATCGACAACATGGCGTTCGAGCGCATGGCGCAGACGGACGCCGCCGATATCCGGCAGGGCATCATTGAGGCACGTAACGAGCTGCGCAGCGCCGACGTCGCGTTCAACCTGTTCTGGGAGACGCCGGGCCTGACGGTATCGCGCCCGGATCTGGGCGAGGCGATGAAAAAGGTCTACCTGGCGCAGCAGGCGGTGCTGAAGCAAGAGCTGACGCTGTTGGCCGACACGCCGCAGGTGGCGCTGATCGAGCGGCTGCACGCTATGGCGGCAGAGAAGCGCCAGGTGCGCCAGCGGCTGGATAGCCAGTTTGCCGACTACATGCGGGCCACGGTGGCCGCCCATCGTCTGGCGGTGGAAGAGGCGGAGCAGACCCAAAAAGTCTTTGCACGCCTGCTGAGCGGCACCCTGGCGGCGATCCTGCTGCTGCTGGTCGCCGTGCAACGTGATTTCCGCCGGCGCTTGATCCTGCCGCTGCGCCAGATCGCCGAACACTTGCAGAAGGTTGGGCGCGGCGATCTGCGCTGCGAGATCGCGGTACGCAACAACAATGAGATCGGCATGCTGTTTGCCAGCCTGCGAACGATGCAGCAGGAACTGAGCGCCACCGTGCAGCAGGTGCGTGACGGCGTGGAGTCGATCAACCACGGTACGCACGAGATCGCCGTCGGCAACGCCGATCTTTCCAGCCGCACGGAAGAACAGGCCAGCGCGCTGACGGAAACCGCCGCCAGCATGGAACAGATCACCGCGACGGTGCGGCAAAACGCCGATAACGCCAACCAGGCCGCCGGGATGGTCAATCAGACCGCCGGCATTGCCCGCAACGGCGAAACGCTGATGGCCAGCGCGGTCGACAAGATGCGGGCGATCAACGACAGCGCGCGTCAGGTGGGGGATATTACCAGCGTGATCGACGGCATCGCCTTCCAGACCAATATCCTGGCGCTGAACGCCGCCGTGGAGGCCGCGCGGGCCGGTGAACAGGGGCGGGGTTTTGCGGTGGTGGCCGGCGAGGTGCGCAATCTGGCGCAGCGCTGCGCGACTTCGGCCAAGGAAATCAGCAGTTTGGTCGACGGCGTGACCGGCGATATCGCCGCCGGCGTGCGCTTGGTGGAGCAGGCAGGCGAGACGATGAATGCCATCGTTGGCTCGGTGAACCAGGTGACGTCGCTGATGGATAACATCTCGTACGCGTCGGAAGAGCAAAGCAAGGGCGTCGAGCAGGTCGGGGTAGCGGTGACCCAGATGGATCAGGTGACCCAGCAGAACGCCGCGCTGGTGGAGGAGGTGGCGACCACCGCCGTCGGCGTGGAGGAGCAGGCGGCCCTGCTGGCGCAGGCGGTGGCGGTATTCCAACTGGCGGAGGGGGAACCGCACCAGGGCGACGTGGAGGCGCAGGCATCGGCGGCCGTTGCCGCTTGGGCCTAACGCCGCCGCACTGTATTTGATGATATTTTTGCCGCCCGGGGCGATTTAGCTGGTAAACTGGTAAGTCATCAGCTGTCGCTCAAGACGTTGGCCCGCTCGCGTGGCAACGGATGCTTAAGAGATGGCATCGCTTTCTGATAAGCTTTTGCGTAATTCTCAACATCGAATGGGGAACAAGATGCGGATTAAAGCCTTACTGGGTCTCTCGGCAGCGATGCTGCTGGCGGGTTGCAGCACCACTCATGAACTGACCGCTGCGGGTCAGCAGATCAAGTTCACCGACAGCAAGCCGGCGGCGGAATGCCAGCTGCTGGGGGAAGTGACCGGCACCCAGAGCAACTGGCTGTCCGGCAACGGCGGTGAAGGCAGCTCCATGCGCGGTGCGGCCAACGATCTGCGCAACAAGGCGGCGGCCATGGGCGGCAACGTAATCTACGGCGCCAACAGCCCGAGCCAGAACCTGCTCTCCAGCTTCGCACCGCTGGACAGCAAAATGGTCGGCCAGGTTTACAAGTGCCCGTAAGGCGCTGAGGCCGGAGCCGCAAAGAGATAAAAAAAGAGGAATGCCACGGCATTCCTCTTTTCGTTGGGGGACTTGGCGCGCGTCACTCCTGCATCAGGCGCAGATCGATCGGCGTTTTGCTCGGTTCGCCGCCCACTTCGCGCGTCAGGCGCGGCACCAGATAGCCGGACACCTTGCTCAGCAGCGCTTGCATGATGGCGCGCGCTTCATCGTCGCTGACCATGAAGTGCGCCGCGCCCTGCACCTTGTCCAGCACGTGGATGTAGTAAGGCAGGATACCGGCGTCGAACAGCGCGTTGCTGAGCGCCGCCAGCGTGTCGGCATCGTCGTTGACGTCGCGCAGCAGCACGCTCTGGTTGAGCAGCGTGACGCCGGCGAGGCGCAGCTGCGCCATGGCGCTTTGCAGATCGCGGTCAATTTCGTTGGCGTGGTTGATGTGCGTGACCATCAGCACCTGCAGGCGCGAGGCCGACAGCAGGCGGCACAGTGCCGGCGTGATGCGCGCCGGGATCACCACCGGCAAACGGGTGTGGATGCGCAGGCGTTTCAGGTGCGGGATGGCCTCCAGTTCGCCAACCAGCCATTCCAGCTCGCTGTCTTTGGCCATCAGCGGATCGCCGCCGGAAAAAATGATCTCGTCCAGTTCCGGGTGTTGGCGGATATAATCCAGTGCCTGCCGCCAGTTGTTCTTATTGCCCTGATTATCCTGATAGGGGAAGTGGCGGCGGAAGCAGTAACGGCAGTTGACCGCACAGCCGCCCTTGACCAGCAGCAGTGCGCGATTGCGGTATTTGTGCAGCAGGCCCGGCACCACGCTGCGCTGCTCATCGAGCGGATCGGTGGTGAACCCTGGGGCGTTGATGAACTCCTCTCTGGCGGTCAGCACCTGGCGCAGCAGCGGGTCGTTGGCATCCCCGGGGCGCATGCGTGCGGCGAAGGCGCGCGGCACGCGCAGGGCGAACAGCCGGCGGGCATCGCGCCCCTGCGGCAGTTCCGGGTGCGTATTCAGTGACAAAAGCTGCAGTAATTCATCAGGATCGGTAATAACATCGGCGAGTTGATGCAACCAATCTTCTCTATGTGCCGTACTTTGGGTTATAATGTGTGCCATTTTTTTGGCTAAGCTACCAGTTCAAATATTCAGAGGGCCATCATGGCGACTTATTCTAGCAACGATTTCCGTCCGGGTCTTAAAATCATGTTCGAGGGCGAACCTTACGCCGTCGAAGCCAGTGAGTTCGTTAAGCCGGGCAAAGGCCAGGCGTTTGCACGCGTGAAAATGCGTCGTCTGCTGACCGGCACCCGCGTGGAAAAAACCTTCAAGTCTACCGATTCTTGCGAAGGCGCAGACGTGATGGACACCAACATGAACTACCTGTACAGCGACGGTGAGTTCTACCACTTCATGCACCCTGAGTCTTTCGAACAGCATCAGGTTGACGGCAAAACCGTAGGCGATGCGGCCAAATGGCTGCAGGACAACGCAGAGTGCATCATCACCCTGTGGGATGGCCGTCCAATCGCCGTTCAGCCGCCGAACTTCATCGAAGCGGAAATCACCGATACCGATCCGGGCCTGAAAGGCGATACCGCAGGGACTGGCGGCAAGCCGGCTACCCTGAGCACCGGCGCCGTGGTTAAAGTGCCGTTGTTCGTCCAGATCGGCGAAGTGATCAAAGTTGACACTCGCTCTGGCGAATACGTCTCTCGCGTTAAATAAGTTTCAAAGCAGAGGAACCCCCGCGGTTCCTCTGTTTTATCCCATCCCCGTTCGTTGGCAGAAAACCCGCATGTTCAAGAAAACGTTGTTGGCCGTGCTCTCCCTGTTGTTCCTTTTCTCCCTTAGCGGTTGCAATACGTTTCGCGGTTTCGGCGAAGACGTTCAGCATCTCGGCGGCGCCATCTCCCGCACGGCCAGCTGATCCCACCCTTTAACCCGATGTATTTGCGCCACAAAGCCGGTGGCGATCCCACTCCCTGCGCCAATTTTGACTAAGCTTAGAAAGCCGTACTTTTTCATCAACGACAAATAAGGACTTTCTTATGCTGAAGAAAAGTATTATCGCGATCTTCTCTTTGATGATTTTGACCTCGTTGACCGCCTGTAACACCACCCGCGGCGTGGGTGAGGACATTCAGGCCGGCGGCAAGGCCATTCAGCGCAGCGCGGAATAATCCGTTCTCCACCCGGCGGCCCTCCGCGTGCGGAGGGCCGCCGCATTTCCTCCTCTTGCCTGAGCGTTAACGCTGCTGCTATCCTGCCGCAGTGCGGGTGAGGTTACCCGCCGTTCATCACCCCGCTGAACGGGACGACCCGTTTACGCGTCATTATATCGGGGACGACCCCAGTGGTAGGGAGGCCGTCTCATGGCCTGGATTATTCTGCTTATCGCCGGTTTGCTCGAAGTGGTTTGGGCTATCGGTCTGAAATACACCCACGGTTTTACCCGGCTGACGCCGAGCATCATCACCATCGCCGCGATGGTGGTCAGCATGTTGCTGTTGGCCAACGCCATGAAAACGCTGCCCGCCGGCACCGCCTATGCGGTGTGGACCGGCATCGGCGCAGTGGGCGCGGCCATCATGGGCATGGTGCTGTTGGGTGAGTCGACCAATATCGCGCGTATCATCAGCCTGTGCCTGATCGTGGTCGGCATCCTCGGGCTGAAGTTCAGCAGTCACTGATCGGCAGACTGTTGCACCCAGATCAGCGCATCGGTGGCGAAACCGTAGCCCTTGGCCGTCTGCAATAAGCTGTCGCGCACGCCGGCGTCAAGCGTCGGGGTGCGCGACAGGATCCACAGATAGTCGCGGTTTGGGCCGCAAACCAGCGCGTAGCGGTAGTCCGGGTCCAGGGCAATCACGTTATAGCCGCCGTAGAAGGGGCCGAAAAACGACACTTTCAGCGCCGCGACCTGCGGTGAACCGATAAAGTAGGCTTTGCCTTCGCTTTCTTGCCATTGCTGTTTCTGTGGATTGAAGCCGCGATTGATGACTTTCAGCCCGCCGTCGGCGCGTGGGCTGTAGTGGGCGGTCACCTGCTGCAAACCGCGTTCAAAACGATGATCCAGACGCGCGATTTCGTACCAGGTGCCGAGATAGCGCTGACTGTCGAAAGGGGTCACGACCTTGATGTCTTTGGGCGGGGAGACGCTGCAAGCGACGGAGAGCAGGGCAGAAAGCATGACGCTAAGCTTTGACCATAAACGCATCGGTGACTCCTGTTTACCGGGGGCGAGTAGACAGTGTAGCCGATGAGAAAAGGGCGGCCAACGGGCGTTGGCCGCCTGAGCGGTTTACAGGGTGACGATGCCGATAACGGTGACCACGCTGAGGATCGCCGCCAGACCGTAGAACACCCATTTGCCGGCCGGTACGTGGATCTTCAGATCGTGCATCGCATGGTGGATGCGGTGCAGGCCGCACCACAGTGGCAGAATGATCATCAGCAGCAGGAACAGGCGGCCGATCAGGCTCTGGCAGAACGCCAGCACGCGCTCGTAACCCAGTGCTTCACCGGGGAACAGCCCCAATGGCAGCAGAATGCCGACCAGCAGCACGATGGCCGGTGCGACGATCGCGCCCCACATGCCGCCGGCGCCGAACAATCCCCAGAAAACCGGCTCGTCGGAGCGTTTAGGTGCTTGATTTATCATGTTTCCTCCGGATTAGATCAGGGCCACGGCCAAGATGACCACGCTGACGACGATCGTGACGGCCCACAGCCCTTTCACGATGGGGCCTGGCCCCATTTTCTCGCTGTTGACCACGATATTGGCGGCCTTCGGCGCCAGATCGAACCAGGTTTTGGTGTGCAGCGCCGCCGCCAGCAGGGCGACGACGTTGATCAACAGCACCAGCGGGTTCTGCAAGAAGCCGACGAAGCCGGCCCAGCTCTCGGCGCCGCCCTTCAGCGCGAACACGCCGTAGAGCAGCACGATGCTGAACCAGACCGCCAGCACCGAGGTGCCTTCGCGCAGCATGTAGAAACGGTAGAAGCCGAGCTTTTGCCACCAGGTGGGCGTCATGGTGCGCACATAGGGCTTACGTTGAGTTGTCATGGCAATTTTTCTCCCTTATTGCGGCTTCAGCATGGCGATCATGAAGTCTTTGGCGCTCTCCACCTTGCCCTGCTGGATGGCGGCGGCGGGATCGACGTGTTTCGGACAGACTTCGGAGCAATAGCCGACGAAGGTGCAGCTCCAGACGCCGTTTTGGCCGTTAAGCTGCGGCATGCGCTGTTTCTTGCCGTGGTCGCGGTTGTCCAGGTTGTAGCGGTGCGCCAGCGTGATCGCCGCCGGGCCGATAAATTCGGGATTGAGGCCGAACTGCGGGCACGCGGCGTAGCACAGGCCGCAGTTGATGCAGCCGGAGAACTGGTGATACTTGGCCATCTGCGCCGGGGTCTGCACGTTCGGGCCGTCTTCCGGTTTGCGATCGTTGCCGATGATGTACGGCTTGATCGCCTCCAGGCTTTCGATGAAGTGGGTCATGTCGACCACCAGATCGCGCTCGATCGGGAAGTTGCCCAGCGCTTCGACCTTCATGCCGCCGACGTAATCGCGCAGGAAGGTTTTGCACGCCAGCTTCGGCACGCGGTTGACCATCATGCCGCAGGAGCCGCAGATCGCCATGCGGCAGGACCAGCGGTAGGAGAGATCCGGCGCCAGGTTGTCCTTGATGTAGCCCAGCGCGTCGAGCAGCGAGGTCTGTTCGTCGTAAGGCACGGCGTAGGTGACGAAATGCGGCTCGGCGTCGCGTTCCGGGTTATAGCGCATGACGTCGATCTTCAGGGTTTGCATCTCAGCCATTTGCCTGCTCCTTATTCTTTTTCTCCTGCGCTTCGGCTTCTGCGCCGTAGACGCGTTTGGCCGGCGGCAGCTTGGTGATTTTCACGTCGCTGTATTCGAGGCGTGGTGCACCCTGCGGGTTATGGAACGCCAGCGTATGCTTGAGGAAGTTGACGTCGTCACGCTCGGTGCAGCCTTCGTCCAGGCGTTGGTGAGCGCCGCGCGACTCTTTGCGGTTAAACGCGGAGTGCGCCATGCATTCGGCGACGTCCAGGCCGTAGCCCAGCTCGATGGTGTACAGCAGATCGGTATTGAACACGCTGGAGTTGTCGGTGATGTTGACGCGCTTGAAGCGCTCTTTCAGCTCCGCCAGCTTATCGATGGTTTTTTGCATCAGCTCCGGCGTGCGGTAGATGCCGCAGCCTTCTTCCATCGACAGCCCCATTTCGTCGCGGATCTTCGCCCAGTTTTCGTTGCCTTCCTGCTTCATCAGGTTGCTCAGGCGGGTTTCGACGTCGCGGGTTTGCGCATCCAGCGCGCTGCCGTTGGCCGGCGCGGTTTCCAGCGCGCGGCGGGCCGCTTGCTCACCGGCGACGCGGCCGAACACCACCAGTTCTGCCAGCGAGTTGGAGCCGAGACGGTTGGCGCCGTGCAGGCCGACGGAGGAACATTCGCCGACTGCGAACAGCCCCTTGATGCGGGTTTCGCAGTTCTGGTCGGTTTCAATGCCGCCCATGGTGTAGTGCGCGGTAGGGCGCACCGGGATCGGATCTTTCACCGGGTCGACGCCGACGTAGGCCTTGGCCAGTTCACAGATGAACGGCAGCCGCTCCAGCAGCTTTTTCTCGCCCAGGTGGCGCAGATCGAGGTAGACCACGTCGCCGCGCGGGGTGGCGATGGTGCGGCCGGCGCGCCATTCGTGCCAGAAGGCCTGGGACACTTTGTCGCGCGGGCCCAGCTCCATGTATTTGTTCTTCGGCTCGCCCAGCGGGGTTTCCGGGCCCATGCCGTAATCTTGCAGGTAACGGTAGCCGTCCTTGTTCACCAGGATGCCGCCTTCGCCGCGGCAGCCCTCGGTCATCAGGATGCCGGAACCGGGCAGGCCGGTCGGGTGATATTGCACGAACTCCATGTCGCGCAGCGGCACGCCGTGGTGGAACGCCATGCCCATGCCGTCGCCGGTAACGATGCCGCCGTTGGTGTTGTAGCGGTAGACGCGCCCGGCGCCGCCGGTGGCCATCACCACCGCGTTGGCGCGGATCTGCACGCGGGTGCCTTCCATCATGTTGAGCGCCACCAGGCCACGCGCCTGGCCGTCATCCACCAGGATATCCAGCACGAAGTGCTCGTCGAAGCGTTGGATCTGCGGGTATTTCAGCGAGGTCTGGAACAGAGTGTGCAGCATGTGGAAGCCGGTCTTGTCGGCGGCGAACCAGGTGCGTTCGATCTTCATGCCGCCGAAGCGCCGCACGTTGACCGACCCGTCCGGTTTGCGGCTCCACGGGCAGCCCCACTGCTCGAGCTGGGTCATCTCGCGCGGGCACTGATGCACGAAGTGATCGACCACGTCCTGTTCGCACAGCCAGTCGCCGCCGGCGACGGTGTCGTGGAAGTGGTAGTCGAAGGTATCGTGATCCTGGGTGACGGCGGCGGAGCCCCCCTCGGCGGCGACCGTGTGGCTGCGCATCGGGTAGACCTTAGAGATCAGCGCGATTTTCAGTTGGGGATTGGCTTCCGCTGCGGCTATTGCTGCACGTAAACCAGCGCCCCCGGCCCCAATAATGGCAAGATCGGCGTTAAAGGTTTGCACTGCATTCCTCCAATGTTCTTATTAAGAACGGCAAGTTAAATATCTATGCTTAAAATTTAGCGAACTCTTCGGGTGCTAACTAATTGAACCAATTAATGTTGCTTAAAGGTTAAGGATAGATATCTCCCACCAATAATGGGGAATTAACTATACCTAAAGTTAAGTAGTCGAAATTTGATGTGATCGATTGTTTTGTCGATTAACACTCGCCCAACAGGCTTGCCTGCCTTTTCGCGTGTTCGGCGTGCTTTACCCTTTTTAACGCGCTTTTGCCGCCTATTTATCGGAAATTGGCGTTATGGCCGGTTGTGTATCGTGAAGAATTTGTTTGGCTGCAAGGATGCGAGTAGACTGCATCCCCTGTTTGATTTCGGAGTTAATTACCATGAGCGAAACGGCAAGCTGGCAGCCTAGTGCACCCATCGCCAATTTGTTGAAACGCGCAGCGATTCTGGCTGAGATCCGGCGTTTCTTCGCCGATCGTGGCGTGCTGGAAGTTGAGACGCCCACTATGAGCCAGGCGACGGTCACCGACGTTCACCTGTTCCCGTTCGAGACGCGTTTCGTCGGGCCGGGGGCGGCAGAGGGCCTGACGCTATACATGATGACCAGCCCGGAATATCACATGAAGCGCCTGCTGGCGGCGGGCAGCGGCCCGATCTACCAAATGGGGCGCAGCTTCCGCAATGAAGAAGCCGGGCGGCATCACAACCCGGAATTCACCATGCTGGAGTGGTACCGTCCGCACTACGACATGTACCGCCTGATGAACGAAGTGGACGATCTGCTGCAACAGGTGCTGGACTGCGAGAGCGCGGAGACCCTGTCTTATCAGCAGGCCTTCCTGCGCCATCTGGACATCGATCCGCTGTCGGCGGAGAAGGCGCAGCTGCGCGAAGCGGCGGCCAAACTCGACTTGAGCAACATCGCCGATACCGAAGAAGATCGCGATACGCTGCTGCAGCTGCTGTTCACCGTGGGCGTGGAGCCGCATATCGGCCGTGAAAAGCCGGCGTTCGTTTACCACTTCCCGGCCAGCCAGGCGGCGTTGGCGGAGATCAGCACCGAGGACCATCGCGTGGCGGAGCGTTTTGAGGTGTACTTCAAGGGCATCGAGCTGGCGAACGGTTTCCGCGAGCTGACCGACGGCCGTGAACAGCAGCAGCGCTTCGAGCAGGACAACCGTAAGCGCGCGGAGCGCGGCCTGCCGCAGCAGCCGATCGACTATAACCTGCTGGCGGCGTTGCAGCACGGCATGCCGGAGTGTTCCGGCGTGGCGCTGGGCGTGGATCGCCTGGTGATGCTGGCGCTGGGCGCCGAGAGCCTGAGCGACGTATTGGCCTTCCCGGTCGGGATCGCCTGACGTTTCAGGCGGTAAGAAAAGCAAAAAGGGCCGGCATTTGCCGTAATGCCGATCAGTTAAGGATCACTTGAACGATCCTGTCGCTGTGTAAGAATCCGTAA
>NZ_JBQZFT010000014.1:0-74192 GCF_052692115.1 Serratia sp. TSA_105.2 | reverse complement strand
GAACGCGAGATTGCCGCCATCGAAGCGGCCTGCGGCCGGCCGGTCGGCAGCACCGGGCTGCTGGCGGCGATCGAATCGGCGCAGGGCATCACCAACGCGGTGGCGATCGCGCACGCTTCGCCGCGGCTTATCGGCATCGCGCTGGGGGCGGAAGACTACGTGCGCAACCTGCGCACCGAGCGCTCGCCGGAGGGCATCGAGCTGCTGTTCGCCCGCTGTTCGCTGCTGCAGGCGGCGCGCGCCGCCGGCATTCAGGCGTTCGACACCGTCTATTCCGACGCCAATAACGAGGCCGGCTTCCTGCAGGAAGCGGCGCTGATCAAACAGCTCGGCTTCGACGGCAAATCGCTGATCAACCCGCGCCAGATTGAGCTGCTGCACAACCTGTACGCGCCGACCGCCAAAGAGGTGGCGCACGCGCAGCGGGTGGTGGACGCCGCCGAAGCGGCGGAGCGGGAAGGGCGCGGCGTGGTGTCGCTCAACGGAAAAATGGTCGACAGCCCGGTGATTGAACGCGCCCGGCTGGTCCTGGAGCGCGCCGCGCTGTCCGGCTTAGGGGAAGAACCGGCGCAGCACGGGGAGGAAGCATGATGAACCGCCAACAACGATTGATGACCTTCGCCAACCCGGCGGATCTGCCGGGCTATCAGGACGTGTCCAAAGCCAATCTGCAGGCGCGCAAACCGCGCGATCTCAAGCTGTGCGACTCCTTGCAGGAAGCGGTGCGCCGCAGCGGACTGCAGGACGGCATGACCATTTCCTTCCACCATGCGTTTCGCGGTGGCGATTTGACGCTCAATCAGGTGATGGAGACGCTGGCGGCGATGGGGTTCCGCAACCTGACGCTGGCGTCCAGCTCGCTGACCGACTGCCATGCGCCGCTGGTTGAGCATATCCGCCACGGCGTGGTGAGTCGCATTTACACCTCCGGGCTGCGCGGCCCGCTGGCGGACGCCGTTTCGCGCGGCCTGCTGGCGGAGCCGGTGCAAATTCACTCGCACGGCGGCCGGGTCAACCTGATCGAATCCGGCGAGCTGAAGATAGACGTGGCCTTTCTCGGCGTGCCGGCCTGCGATGAGTTCGGCAACGCCAACGGTTACAGCGGTGAAGCCTGCTGCGGCTCGCTCGGCTATGCGCGGGTGGACGCCGAGGCGGCGGGCACCGTGGTGCTGCTGACCGAGCAGCTGGTGCCGTATCCGCATCATCCCGCCAGCCTGGCGCAGGATCGGGTGGATCTGATCGTGCAGCTGGAGCGGGTGGGCGACGCCGACAAGATCGGCGCCGACGCCACGCGCATGACCTCGAACCCGCGCGAGCTGCTGATCGCCCGCCGCGCCGCCGAGGTGATTGCCGGTTCCGGCTACTTCACCGAAGGCTTCTCGCTGCAAACCGGCACCGGCGGCGCCTCGCTGGCGGTGACCCGATTCCTGGAGGACAAGATGCGCGCCCGCGGCATTCGCGCCGCGTTCGCCCTCGGCGGCATCACTTCGACCATGGTGGACCTGCACGAGAAAGGGCTGATCGGCAAGCTGCTGGACGTGCAGAGCTTCGATCGGGCGGCGGCGACCTCGCTGGCGCGCAACCCGCGCCATATCGAAATCAGCGCCAACCAGTACGCCAACTTCAGCTCCAAGGGCGCGTCGGTCGATCGGCTCGACGTGGTGGTGCTGAGCGCGCTGGAAATCGACACCGGCTTCAACGTTAACGTGCTGACCGGCTCCGACGGCGTGCTGCGCGGCGCGTCCGGCGGCCACTGCGACACCGCCGCCGCCGCGCGGCTGGCGATCATCGTTGCGCCGTTGGTGCGCGGGCGCATCCCGACGCTGGTGGAGCAGGTGACTACCTGCGTCACGCCGGGCTCCAGCATCGACATTCTGGTGACCGACCACGGCATCGCCGTCAACCCGGCGCGGCCGGAGCTGGCGCAGCGTCTGCGGGAGGCCGGCCTCGAGGTGGTGAGCATCGACTGGCTGCGCGCCCGTGCGCTGCAGCTGACCGGCGAACCGCAGCCGATCGCCTTTACCGACAAGGTGGTGGCGGTGGTGCGCTACCGCGACGGCTCGGTGATCGACGTGGTGCATCAGGTGGCGGAGTAAGCGATGGCCGCCGTCGATCCCCAACTGGCCGCCGAACGCGCGGTCAGCCTGCCGGAGTTGCTCACCAGCCGCGAATGCCGCCAGGCGCGGCAGCAGGCGTGGCTGGCGCAGCACGAGTGCACGCTGCTGGTGCTGACGCTGGTGGTGCCCGGCCCGGTGAAGGACAGCGCGCTGACGCGCGGCATCTTCAACCTGGGGTGGGCGGCGTTGCTGCGACTGTGCGCCGAACAGGGTTGGCCCAGCCCGCAGGCCGAGGCGCTGGCGCTCGCCACCGGTTGCGAAGGGTTTGTCGCGCTGCGCGCCGATGCCCAGCGGGTGAAGGACTGCGCCATGCAGCTGGAGGTGAGCCGCGCGATCGGCCGACTGTGGGATATCGACGTGCTGGATACGCGGGGGCGCATTTTGTCGCGCCGCGACATCGGCCTGCCGGAACGGCGCTGCCTGCTGTGCGGCCAACCGGCCAAGATCTGCGCCCGCCAGCGGCGGCACAGCAGCGAACAGCTGCTGCATGAAATGGAAAGGATGTTCAACGATGCGATCTCTGCCGATTAACCTGCCCGCCCACCGTGCCGAACCGGCCTGCGATTTCGCCCGCGCCGCTTTCCGCGCGCTGCTGGTGGAGGTCAACCTCACGCCCAAGCCGGGGCTGGTGGATCGCCATAACACCGGTGCCCACCGCGACATGGATCTCGGGCACTTCTATCGCAGCGCCCGCGCCATCGGCGTGTGGCTGCCGCGCTTTATCCAACGCGGGCGCGAGGACGCCGCTTTGCCGGCAGAGCAGCAGCTGGCGCGGCTGCGGCCGCTCGGCCTGGCCTGCGAAAACCAGATGTTCCGCGCCACCGGCGGCATTAACACCCACAAGGGCAGCGTGTTCTCGCTCGGGTTGCTGTGCACCGCCTTCGGCCGCCTGCAGCAGCATGGCCGCGCCATCGGTGCCGAAGCGCTGTGCGCCGAGGTGGCTGCGATGTGCCGGGGGCTGGTGGATCGCGAGCTGCGGCGCAACAACGCGGGGCAGACCGCCGGCCAGCGGCTGTTCGCCGCGCACGGGTTGAGCGGCGCACGCGGCGAGGCGGAGGCCGGTTTCCGGCTGGTCATTGACGGCGCGCTGCCGCTGTATCGGCAACGGCTGGCCGCCGATGGCGACGAACAGCGGGCGCTGCTGGACAGCCTGCTGTTGCTGATGGCCCACAACGACGACACCAACGTCGCCTCGCGCGGCGGCCTGCACGGGCTGCGCTGGCTGCGGCGCCGGGCGGCATTGCTGCTGGCGCAGGGCGGCTCGGCGGGGGAGGCGGGTCTGGCGCGCCTGCGGCGCTTCGATGCCGACTGCATCGCTCGCAACCTCAGCCCCGGCGGCAGCGCCGACCTGTTGATAGTGACCTGGCTGCTGGCGCAGCTGGGTGCCCAAGAATAATAACCAAGCCTTCAGGAGAGTCTCTATGTCCCAAACCCAGGAAAAGATCTGGAAAGCGATAGCGCCGCTGGCGGTGCTCGCGATCCTGTTATTGATACCGGTGCCCGACGGCATGCCGCCGCAGGCCTGGCACTACTTCGCCATCTTCGTGGCGATGATCGTCGGCATGATTCTGGAGCCGATCCCGGCCACCGCCATCAGCTTTATCGCAGTGACCGTCAGTGTGCTGAGCGCCAACTGGGTGCTGTTCGGCGCGCAGGAGCTGGCGGAGCCGGGCTTCAAGGCCGGTAAAGAGGCGCTGAAATGGGGGCTGGCGGGCTTCTCCAGCACCACCGTCTGGCTGGTGTTCGGCGCCTTTATCTTCGCGCTGGGCTACGAGGCCACCGGGCTGGGGCGGCGCATCGCGCTGTTCCTGGTGAAGTTCATGGGCAAGCGCACGCTGACGCTGGGCTATGCGGTGGTGATCATCGATATCCTGCTGGCGCCGTTCACGCCGTCCAACACCGCGCGCACCGGCGGCACGGTATTCCCGGTGGTGAAAAACCTGCCGCCGCTGTTCGACTCCTTCCCCAACGATCCCTCTTCACGCCGCATCGGCGGTTACCTGATGTGGATGATGGTGGTCGGCACCAGCATCAGCTCCTCGATGTTCGTCACCGGCGCCGCGCCTAACGTGCTGGGCATCGAGTTCGTCGGCAAGATCGCCGGGGTGCACATCAGCTGGATGCAGTGGTTCCTGGCGTTCCTGCCGGTCGGCCTGCTGCTGTTGATCATCGCGCCGCTGATCTCCTACTACCTGTACAAACCGGGCGTGACCCACAGCAGCGAAGTGGCCGCCTGGGCGGATACCGCGCTGGGGGAAATGGGCAAGCTGACGCGCAAGGAATACACCCTGATCGGCCTGGTGCTGCTCAGCCTGTGCCTGTGGGTGTTCGGCGGCAAAATGCTGGATGCCACCGCGGTGTGCCTGCTGGCGGTGTCGCTGATGCTGGCGCTGCACGTGGTGTCGTGGAAAGAGATCACCAAATATTCCAGCGCCTGGAATACGCTGGTTAACCTGGCGACGCTGGTGGTGATGGCCAACGGCCTGACGCGCTCCGGCTTTATCGACTGGTTCGCCCAGACCATGAGCACCCACCTGGACGGCTTCTCGCCGAACATGACGGTGGTGGCGCTGGTACTGGTGTTCTACTTCGCCCACTACCTGTTCGCCAGCCTGTCGGCGCACACCGCCACCATGCTGCCGGTGATCCTGGCGGTCGGTAAAGGGCTGCCGGGTGTGCCGATGGAGCAGCTGTCGATGCTGCTGGTGCTGTCGATCGGTATCATGGGTGTGCTGACGCCGTACGCCACCGGGCCGGGGGTGATCATCTACGGCTGCGGCTACGTGAAGTCGAAAGACTACTGGCGCCTGGGCGGCATTCTCGGCGTGGTGTACATTGCCGCGCTGCTGCTGATCGGCTGGCCGATCATGAGCCTGTGGTACTGAGTTGAAGCCACGCGGCCACCGCCCGGTGGCCGCGGTTACGATCCTTTCCCGTGAACCCTGTCACACACTTGTCACACTAACCTCGCCATCATACGCAGGCAAACGCTAACACCTTAAAAATAATCATTTTCCGGGAGCCTCTGCGGATGAGAAAAAAAACGCTATTGCTGTGCCTGCCTTTGTTATTCACCGGGAGCGCGCTGGCGGACGCCGGCGGTTATCAGCTGGAACAGGTGCTGGTCATGAGCCGCCATAACCTGCGCGCGCCGCTGGCCAACAACGGCAGCGTGCTGGCGCAGTCTACGCCGAAGGCCTGGCCGGCCTGGGAAACGCCGGGCGGCCAGCTGACCACCAAGGGCGGGGTGCTGGAAGTGTATATGGGGCACTACTTCAACGCCTGGCTGAAGCAGACCGGCCTGTTGCCGCAAGAGGGCTGCCCGACCGCCGGCAGCGTGTACGTCTACGCCAACAGCCTGCAGCGCACGGTCGCCACGGCGCAGTTCTTCAGCAACGGCGCGTTCCCCGGCTGCGACGTCAGCGTGCACCATCAGGACAAGATGGGCGAGATGGATCCGACCTTCAACCCGATCATCACCGACACCAGCGAGGCCTTCAACCAGCAGGCGCTGGCGGCGATGAACGCCGCGCTGGGCTCGCTGAAGCTGGACGCGGCTTACCAACAGCTGGCGAAGATCATCGACTACAAGGATTCCGCCGCCTGCAAGACCGACAAACACTGTGACCTGACCAAAGAAGCCAGCGTGATGAGCGCGGTGCCGGGCAAAGAGCCGGGCGTCTCCGGCCCGCTGCGGGTGGGCAACTCGCTGGTGGACGCCTTTATGCTGCAGTATTACGAAGGTTTCCCGATGAAAGAGGTGGCCTGGGGCAAAATCGCCACCCCGCACCAGTGGCAGCAGCTGGCGCAGCTGAAAGACGGCTATCAGGACTCGCTGTTCACCTCGCCGGTGGTGGCGCAGAACGTCGCCAAGCCGCTGCTGACCTACATCAACAACGCGCTGCTCGGCGAGCGTAAACCGGACGCGCCGAAACTGACGGTGCTGGTCGGCCACGATTCCAATATTGCCTCGCTGCTGTCGGCCATGCAGTTCCAGCCGTATCAGCTGCCGCAGCAATACGAGAAAACGCCGATCGGCGGCAAACTGGTATTCCAGCGCTGGCGCGACGCGCAAAACGACCGTGAATTGCTGAAGATCGAGTACGTCTATCAGTCCACCGAACAGCTGCGCAAGGCGACGCCGCTGACGCTGCAAACCCCGCCGCAGCGAGTAACGCTGGCGCTGAAAGGCTGCCCGATCGACAAAGACGGCTTCTGCGCCTGGAGCGATTTCGAGAAGACCATGAAAGGCATCTTGTAATGCCCAGCCTCTCTCCCGAGCGCGGGGGAGAGGCCTCTCCCCATCCCGGCTAACGCGCCGCCGTGCGGGTCTTAACGCCATTTATTTTGCCCAGGGTCATTGTTGCAGGCCGTTTCGGGGGCTAACATCATCAGCCTGCCTGCTTATCATGGATACCGCCGTTGCCCACTTTTATCCGCCATATCGAATTTTTCACGCCGGACGGCTATCCGGGCCAGGTGGCGCGCTGCCATTTTGCGCTGGCGGAGTATCGCGACGAGAGTTTTCCCGAGGCGGGCTTTGCGCTGCCGGATCATCTGGCGCGCGCGGTGCCGAAGCGCCGCGCGGAGTATCTGGCCGGGCGTGTTCTGGCGCGGCAGCTGTTGGCGCAGCTCGGTTTTGCCGACTTCACCCTGGCGCGCGGCGAAGATCGCGCGCCGCAGTGGCCGCCGGGCATCGCCGGGGCGCTGAGCCATAATTCGGATACCGCGCTGTGCGCCGTGCACCGCGAGAGCGGGCTGGGTGGGGTGGGGCTGGATGTGGAGACGCTGCTCTCCGCCGTGCGGGCGGAGGAGCTGTGGGGGGCGATCGTTTCCCCGGCGGAGCGCGAGGCGTTGCTGCGCGAGGCGCTGCCGTTCAATGAACTGCTGACGCTGACGTTTTCCGCCAAAGAGAGCCTGTTCAAGGCGCTTTATCCGCAGGTGCGCTGTTACTTCGATTTTCTCGATGCGCGCATGGTCGGCGTGGATATGCAGCGGCAGACGTTTGTATTAGCGCTGCTTAAGACGTTGACGCCAGATTGCCCCGCCGGCCGCCGGTTTAACGGGCGCTTTTGGCGTGAAGGTGACGATGTCACGACTTTTATTTTCTGCTAAAACACAATAATAACAGTGTGTTATTTCTTACTTTGCCGTAACGCGGATTTGCCGCAGCGGGCGGAAAGATTCATTCATCGGAGATTGACCCACGGTGGGGATCCGGTGTAATTTATCCTCCTTTTATGGCTAATGATAATTATTCGCATAAACATTATCATTGGTAAGGCGCAACAAAGGAGTGGTCTAGTGGCGACACTGACGACAGAAAACCAAACCTTCCCCGGGTTTGTGTACGCCGAACAATCGACCTTTTTGTACCGGTCCGAATTCCGTTCCCTCTCCGCCGATGGCGTGTTCGAGCGTATCGAGACGCCGGCGTTCGGCGGTGAGCAGGAAGGCAGCGCGCTGGCGCAGCATATCCGCCAGGCGCTGGCGCGCGCCAAAGCTGCCGGCCAGGAGACGCCGGTGGTGGTGGGCGCCATTCCGTTCGATACGCGCCGGCCTTCCAGCCTGTACGTGCCTGAAAACTGCCAGTTTGTCGCCAACGACAGCTTTACCCGCGCCGCGCGCCCGATGCTGCAACAACCGCATCGCCTAGCTGCCTGCACCAGCATTCCGGACGAGCCGCGCTTCAAGCACGCGGTGGCGGAAGCGGTCAGCCGCTTTAAACAGGGCAAGCTGGACAAGGCGGTGCTGTCGCGCATCCTCGACATTGAGCTGGAGCAGCCGGTGGCGGGCCACCAGATCCTCAATAACCTGATGGTGCAGAACCCGACCGGTTATCACTTTTCCCTGCCGCTGGCCGATGGCGGCGTGCTGATCGGCGCCAGCCCGGAGTTGCTGATCCGCAAGCAGGGCGGCGAGATCCACACCAATCCGCTGGCGGGCTCGGCGCGCCGTCAGGACGATCCGCAGCAGGATCGCCTCGGCAGCGAGCGCCTGATGCGCTCGACCAAAGACAAATACGAACACAAGCTGGTGATCGACGACATTCGCCGCCACCTGGCGCCATTGTGCGCCAGCCTGAGCGTGCCCAGCGGCCCGTCGCTGCTCAGCACCGGCACCATGTGGCACCTGTCCACCCGCATTCGCGGCGAGCTGCTGAACCCGAATCTCAACGTGATGCAGCTGGCTTGCCTGCTGCATCCGACGCCGGCGCTGTGTGGCTTCCCGACCGAGAGCGCCCGCCAACTGATCGCCGATCTGGAACCGCACGATCGCGGCCTGTTCAGCGGCATCGTCGGCTGGTGCGACGCCAACGGCGACGGCGAGTGGGCGATCGTCATCCGCAGCGGCCTGCTGCGCGGCAACCGGGTGCGATTGTTCGCCGGCGCGGGCATCGTCGCCGCTTCGACGCCGCAGTCCGAGTGGATGGAAACCGCCGCCAAACTGGGCACCATGCTCAACGCTTTCGGCCTGAACAGCGGCGCGCTGTAGGCCTCTTTGCGGCGCCGTGCGCGCCGCGTCATACGCTTTCGCAGGAGACAACGATGAACAACAACATGACCCGGCAGCGTGCCCGGATGGCGGTGTGCGCATGAGCATTCAGATGGACTTCACCGGCAAACGCGTGTGGGTGACCGGCGCGGCGCGCGGCATCGGCGAGCAGATCGCCCGGCATTTTTTGACGCAGGGCGCCGAGGTGGTGGGATTTGACCGCGAGTTCGCCAACCCGGATCTGCCTTACCCTTGCGTGACGCTGGACATCAGCCGGCCGGAGCAGGTGGAGGCGGTGTGCCGCCAACAGCTGGCGGAGAACCCGCGACTGGACGTGTTGGTCAACGCCGCCGGCATTCTGCGCATGGGCAATACCGAAGATCTGAGCGTGGATGACTGGCATCAGTGCATCAACGTCAACGCCTCGGGAGCGTTTTACCTGTTCCGCGCCGTGCTGCCGCACTTCAAGGCGCAGCGCAGCGGGGCGATCGTCAGCATCGGCTCCAACGCCGCGCACGTACCGCGCGCGCAGATGGCGGCCTACTGCGCCTCCAAGGCGGCGCTGACCAGCCTGAACCACTGTGTGGGGTTGGAAATGGCGCCGTTCGGCGTGCGCTGCAATCTGGTGTCGCCGGGCTCGACCGACACGCCGATGCAGCGCGGCATGTGGCAAACCGACGACGCGCAACAACGCACCATCGCCGGCTTCCCCGAGATGTTCAAGCTGGGGATCCCGCTGGGCAAAATCGCCCGCCCGGATGAGATCGCCAACGCGGTGTTGTTCCTGGCCTCCGATTTGGCCAGCCACATCACCATGCAGGACATCGTGATCGACGGCGGCGCCACGCTGGCCGCCTGAGTCAGACCCGCTGGCGGCGCAGCAGGTGCTGCGCGCCTTCCGCCGCCAGCAGCAGCACCGCCAGCCAGATCGCCAGATAGGTCGGCCATTCGCTTTGGCCGATGCTTTCGCCGAGCAGCAGCGCGACGATCACCAGCAGCACCGGTTCCACATAGCTCAGCAGGCCGAACAGGCTGAACGGCAGCAGGCGGCTGGCGAGGATGTAACACACCAGCGCCACGGCGCTGATGACGCCGAGCAGCGGAATGCGCCAATACAGCTCGGCATTGATCTGCAGCGCCGCCGCGCCGCCGTCGCCGAAGGCGAACCAGGCCGCCGCCGGCAGCATCAGCGCCAGCTCGCACCACAGCCCGCCGAGATTGTCGGTGCCGAAACGCCGCCGCAAAATAAAGTAGAGCGGATAGCCCAGCGCCACCACCAGCGTCGGCCACGAGACGCCGCCCGCCTGATACAGCTCATTGCCCACCCCCACCATGGCGCACGCCACCGCCAGCTTTTGCAGCAGCGACAGCCGATCGCGGTAGATCAAACGGCCCGCCAGCACCATGGTCAGCGGCAGCAGAAAATAGCCGAGCGACACGTCGAGCGCCTTGCCGTGCAGCGGCGCCCACAGGAACAGCCACAGCTGCACCCCCAGCAGCGCCGAGGTGAGCAGCAGGCCCAGCAGGCGCTGCGGCCGTTGGCCGATCCAGACCAGCGTGTCGCCCACCTTGCGCCAATCGCCGGACAGCGCCATAAACAGCGTCAGGAACGGCAGCGTCAGCAGCGTGCGCCAGCCGTAGACCTGCTCGCCGTTCAGCGGGGTGAGGGTAGAGGTGAAATAATACATCGCGCCGAACAAGATGGAGGCGACGACCGAAAGAGTGATGCCCTTAATCACACGCATTCCTGGTGAGTGATTGATTTTATGGCGGCTACTGTAGAGAAATTTGCCGCCAACGACAATGGCGTTGCCGAGCGCTGGACAATCGGCGGCGGCGGGTTACAATGAATGCTGTGTATTCATACAGGCTTTGGCGATGACAATCGATCTTTTTGAAGACGCGCTGCCGCCGCCGTGGCGCGAAGAGATCGCCCCCGGCGCGGTGGTGATGCACGGCTTCGTGCGCGATCACGGGCCGGAACTGCTGGGGGCGGTGCAGGGTGTCGTCGCCCAGGTGCCGTGGCGGCATTTGACCACCCCCGGCGGGCACGTGATGTCGGTGGCGATGAGCTGGTGCGGCAACGGCTGGACCAGCGACAGCCGCGGTTACCGCTATTCGGAACGCGACGCTCGCAGCGGCAAACGCTGGCCGGCCATTCCCCCCATCCTGATGGCGCTGGCGGACGAAGCCGCGCAGCAGGCGGGATTCGGCCCCTTCGTGCCGGATTCCTGTCTGATGAACCGTTACGATCCGGGCAGCAAGCTGTCGCTGCATCAGGATAAAGACGAGCACGACTTCGGTGCGCCGATCGTCTCGGTGTCGCTCGGGCTGCCGGCGGTGTTTCAGTTCGGCGGGCTGCAACGCAGCGACCGGGCGCGGCGCATCCCCTTGGCGCACGGCGATGTGGTGGTATGGGGTGGCCCGGCGCGGCTCTGTTTTCACGGCATCCTGCCGGTCAAGGAGGGCTACCACTCGCTGGTGGGGCCGCACCGCATCAATATCACGCTACGCAAGGCGCTTTAGCTGCGGCTCTTGCGCCAGGCAGGCGACGAGATAGTCGATAAACACCCGCAGTTTGGGCGGCAGATACTGGTTAGGCGCGTAAAGCAACCACAGGCCGCCGTGATAGCTGCTGAGGAAATCCCACTCCGGCAACACCTGCACGATCTCGCCGTCGTCGAGCGCCTGGCGGGCGGTAAAATACGGCAGGCTGCCGATGCCGATATGCTGTTTCACCGCGTTCAGCCGCACGCCGGTGTGGTTGGCGGCGTAGCGGCCGCGCACGTTGACCGTCACCGTTTTGCCGCTGCGGCGGAACTTCCATTGCGCGTCGCTCGGCGTTTCGCCCAGATAGATGCAGCTGTGCGCCGCCAGATCGTGCGGGTGCTGCGGCGTGCCGTGCTGCGCCAGGTAGTGCGGCGTGGCGCACAGCAGATGGTCTATTCTCATCAACTGGCGGCCGATCAACCCGGGCGACGGGCGATCGGTGATGCGCAGCGCCAGATCGACCCGATCGTCGATCAAATCCATGTAGCGATCTTCCAGCCGCAGCCTCACGTCCACCTTCGGGTAGCGGCGCAGGAACTCCGGCATGTGCGGATGCAGCACGAAGCGGCCCACCGCCTTGGGCACGCTGACGCTGACCAGCCCTTCGGGCTCCACGGCGCCGCGCCCGCCGATCGCCATGACCGCGTCGGCCGCCGCCAGCAGGGTGCGGCAGTGCGCAAACACCTCTTCGCCGCTTTCGCTCAGCCGCAGTTTGCGGGTGGTGCGGTGCAGCAGCTGCAGCGCCAACGCCTGCTCGAGCTTCGCTACGCTGCGGCTGACGGCGGAAGGCGAAGTACCCAGTTTACGGGCAGCGGCGGAAAAGCTGCCGCTTTCTACCACCTGAACGAAAACGGCCATTTCGGGCAACAGGGCGTAAGAAAGATTTGTGCTCATGACGCAAAGGTCCATTGTGATGGCGGCGGATTATCCATCGATTATGACATGAATATAATGGCTCTTCGAACCGAGGAGAAAAATGATGACCGAACGACGTTATTACTACAGCGACGATGTACAGGGCCAGGCGCAGGTGTTGAGCTGCGCGCCGGCCGAGGCGGGCGCTTACGCCGTGGTGCTCGACGCCACGCTGTTCCACCCGCAGGGCGGCGGCCAGCCGTCCGACGTGGGGACGTTAGGCGGCGTCGCCGTGCTGCGGGTGCAGCAGCAAGGGGATACCGTGCTGCACTTTACCGCCGCGCCGCTGCCGCTCGGGCCGGTTACGATGCAAATCGATGAAGCGCAGCGCCGCCTGCACGCCCGCTGGCACTCCGGCGGGCATCTGATCGGCTGGCTGGGAGAAACCCGAGGCTGGCGGCCGGTCAAGGCGCATCATTGGCCGGGGGAAGGGCGCATCACGTTTACGCCAGGGCCGGATGCGCAGACGGTAGAAGCGGACTTTTTGCAGGCGGAGCTGGCGCGTTTGATCGCCGCCGATTTACCCCGCCGCCAACAGGCGGTGGAGGGGATGCGCCAGGTCGGCTTCGGCGAACTGCCCGCCTACGGCTGCGGCGGCACTCATGTCGCTAGGCTGGGCGAGGTGGGAGCGGTGATCGTCACCGGTGTCAAAATGAAGAAAGGGCAGCTGATCGTGCAGTATGAGCTGGGGTGACCCCCCTTGATTATCGTACCCCGTACGAGTAGGCTGGAGGGAACGATCGCAGGAGGCGATGATAATGGACTATCTGGAGTTTATCGAAACGACCGTTTTCAGCCGAAAGCGGGCTGAATTGATGAAGGATGATGACTTTCAGGCTTTCCAAAGCTATTTGCTGTTGAACCATCATGAAGGGGATACGATCAGCCACACGGGCGGATGCAAAAGGATACGCTGGGGGCTGGACGGAAAGGGAAAACGCGGCGGCGTAAGAGTGATTTATTATCTGACGGCGCCCAGCGGCCGAGTCTATTTATTGTTGATATACCGTAAAAATGAAAAGGATGATTTATCCGGACAGGAAAAGGCGATATTGAGATCCATCGTTCAACAACTTGATTAACGATGGCGAAATTGCGTGACGAAGGAATTAAAGCATTATGAAAAAAGAACTTTTCGACGATTTGGTCAGCAGTATGAACGAAATGGTGGCGATCGAAAAGGGTAAGATGACGCCAAAATCCGAGCATGTTCACCGTCATGCTATTCCAGACGTCAAGCTGCTGCGCAAATCCCGTGGGATGAAGCAGGCGGAGTTTGCCAAGGCTGTGGGGGCCAGCGTGGGATTGGTGCAAAGCTGGGAGCAGGAACGCCGCATACCCTCGGGGTCGGCACTGAAACTTCTGCTGCTGATTGAGCGTAACCCGGCATTGCTCGATGAGTTGCTGATGATTTAAATCATACTCAACGCCCGGCCTGCCGCAGCTGGGTGCAGAACGCGCATTGGCATCCCGCTACCGGCACCGCCGCGCAGCTGCCGATGTTCACCGGCTGGGCGTCCATGGCGTGAAAGCCGTAAAACAGATTTTCGATGTTTTGTTCCGCCGCGCGCGCCTGTTCCGGGCGCGGTTCGGGCACTTTCGACTGAAACGCCGCGGCCTTGCCGGCCAGCAGGCTGAGAAACAGCAGCGACAGCTGGATTTTCATCGTCGTCTTCCTTTGGCTTGAGTTCTGATACGTTATAACAAAACCCCATCAATGCCAAGCGGCGGCGCTGCGGCCATTCACGGTATTTTTACGCACTGCAACAGTTCCTCATTCAAATAACACTTCGACACATTTCTTGCCGATACGCTGACTAATAATTCAAATTACAAAAATTGCCTCGCTAAACGAATATTTAGATACTCGCTGTGCGGCCTGGCCAGTGCTGACACGTTTTTAAATTCTGAGCATACAGAAAGATGCCTCTGTAGGTATCGTCACGCACTCTGGACAGGACATCGCCACCATGGGCTCTTTTTTTAAGCAGATCTACCGCTATTCCCACGCGCGCCCCTATCGGCATAACGAAAACCTCTGGCCCTACGTGAAGATCGCGCGCGGCGAAGGCGGTGAAATCGCCGCCTTATGGTACAAGCACCGGGCGGTGCCGATCGTCACGTTGAGCGAACTGCGCAGCAGCTGCCGGGGGGAGGTGCTGCTGACGGCTACGGGCCCGTCGGTGAAGGCGCTGCGCTTCGAAAATATTCCCGCCATGCCCGCCATCGGGGTCAACGGCGCCTATTGCCTGCATCGGCAGGTGGATTTTCGCTTCTACGTCATCGTGGACATGGGGTTTATCGACAGCCGCCCAGAGATCGTGCGCGACGTCATTCAACGGCCTGGGCTGACGCTATTCACCACCGTGCACGGCGTGGCGCGCATTCTCGAGCGCTTTGGCCCGGCGGCGATCGGCTGCCGATTGGCGATCGTCGAAGACGCGGCCTGCAAGATTTACCGCCCCCGGATCGACAGCGGCGCGCTGTGGCATCACTACTGCCGGGAAAACGGCGTGGTCTTTGCCGCCGAGAACCGCATGCTCGGCTTTAGCCAGGATATCCGCTGCGGCATTTTCGATGCCGGCACCGTGGCCTATTGGGCGCTGCAAATCATCGCCTATCTCGGCTTCAAGCAGCTCTTTATCGCCGGACTGGACATGAACAACTTCCACCAGCCGCGCTTTTACGAAACCGAGCAGGATCGGTTGCCGACGTTTCTGGCGGACAAGGTGGAGTCGCTGGTGATCCCCGCTTTTCGACACGCCGGCGCGATCATGAAAAAGCAGCAGATCGCGATTAAAAACCTCTCCCAGCACAGCGCTATCGGCAGCGATATCTTCGAGAAGGTGGACGGCAATGTTTACTTTCAGCAAGCCTGAGCGGTGTTATCGCTTCGGCAGCGCGCTGTTTTTAGCCTTCGCGTTTTTCAGCGCGATCTTTTGTGGGCAGACCCGCGTCAACAACCTGTTTCATTTGGCGGCGCTGCTGTGGCTGGCCGCCGTATTCACCTGGCCGCCGCTGCGGCGGCAGCTGTGGGCCAATCGTCAGGCGCGCTGGGGCGGCGGGCTGGCGCTGATATTTTTGCTTTATTATTCCCTCAGCGCGCTGTGGGGCGAGACACCGGGCGACATGCCGTCGGCCCTGACCCACAGCGCCTATATCCTGCTCTACCTCGCCTGGCTGGTGACGCTGCTCGACGGTGAGCGGCGTCATCAACTGCAGTGGGCGATGCTGGCCGGCATGACGGCGCTGTGCCTGTATCTGACGCTGGTCGACGCCCCGTCGATTTATCATCTGCGGGAAACCACCGCCCGCAATCCGGGGCCGAGCAACGTGATCGATCTGGCCGGTTACGCCGCCATCGCCATTTTGTTGAGCCTGATGATTTTCCGCGATACCGGGCAAAAAGCGGCGCTGTGCTTTATCCCGCCGCTGCTGGCATTCATGGTGCTGACGCAAAGCCGCGGCCCGTTTATCGCGCTGGCGCTCGCGGTGGTGGTGGCGATGCCTTATCGACACCGGCCGGGACGGTGGCTGTGGTTTCTGTTGCCCGGCGCGCTGGCTGGGGTTCTCGCCGTCGTTTACAGCGCGATCGGCGAAATGTTGCTGACGCGTTTTGGCGAGCTGTATCAACAGAGCTTTGTTCGCATCAGCATCTGGCGCCACAGCCTGGCGCTGATCGAACAGGCGCCGTTCTTCGGCTACGGCTTTGATAAGCAGCTTAACTTTCTCAATTACACCGGCGAGCTGAACCACACCACGCACAGCCTGTACCTTGGCGCGTTGCTGAAGGGCGGCTGCGTGGGTTTCCTGTTGTTGCTGGCGCTGCTGGGATACGGCGCGCGGCTCGCCATCGCGCACTGGCGCGCAGGGCGGCGCTGGGAGGCGGGCCTGTTTCTGTTTATGCTGGTATTTTACAGTTCGCAGGGCATGTTTGTGATCGCCAATCCGGCGGAGTTTTGGTACCTGTTTTGGCTGCCGCTGGCGTTGCTGCTGTCGCAGCCTAAACGGATCGGGACTGTGCGGACGGCAGCGCCGCCAGCGTCTTCTCCAGCACCTGTTCCGCCGCGATGATGCTGAGCGGCTGGCGGCGCTCAGCGGCACTCAGCGCGGCGCTGTCAACCGGCACGTGCATCACCTGATGCCGTTCGCTGTCCTGATAGGGGCCGGTATGCCGCGGGTTAGCGGTGACGAACAGGCTGACGGTGGCGGTTTTCAACGCCACGGCGAGGTGGAGCGGGCCGGTATCGCCGGTCACCAGTACCTGCAGATTGGCGATCGTCGCCAGCAGTTGCGGTAGCGTGGTCGCGCCGATATGGCTTACCACCCGCTGTTGCTGTTCCTCGCTCAAACCCGCCATAAATTCCTGCTCGAGGCTGCGCTCCGCCTTGCTGCCAATCAACGCGATCTGACAGTCGGGGGAGTGCGCCAGCAGCCGTTGCGCCAGCGCAATAAAGCGGTCGACCGGCCAGCGGCGCAGCGTTTCGGAGGCGCCCATCTGAAAGCCGATCAGGATCTTGCCCGCCGGTTTCGCCAGCGTGGGAAAAGCGACCGGGATGAACATGTCAGGATTGTCGGTACGGCACCCCAATTGCCCCACCATATCCAGTTTGCGCTGAATCAAATGGCCGCCGGTGCTGCGGCTGACGCCGGTCAGCCAGCGCTCCATGCCGCTCGGTTTGTTGCCGTAAACGTCTTTGAACAGGTATTGGCAACCGGCGGCGATGGCGACCAGCACGTCGTAAGGCGCCTTCGAGTGCAGGATGACCGCCAGCTGTGGCCGGTTTTTTCGCAGGCGCCGGATAACGGCCAACATGTCTTTGGCCTTGTGGTCCCAGTAAATCACGTCATGAAAGCAGGGGCTGCCTTCGACCAGCTGCCGGTTTTTATGGCTGGAGACCAGCGTGATTTGCGCGCCGGGATAGCGTTCGCACAGTGCGCGGATGGCGGGCGTATTGAACATCAGATCGCCGAGGGCGCTGGTGGAGAAAATCACGATGCGTTCAAAGGATTGCTGCGGATCGAAGCTCGCTGCAGGCCGGAAATTGCCCGCGATGCGGGTATAGAGACGTAAACCGGCGTTGGCTGCCGCTATTTTCCACTGTTTAGACATTGCAGTTCGCTTCCGCTTGAGATCGGCGGCCACCGTCTGGCGCCGCGTCGTATCATACAAGTGCGGCAACGGCGGGCCAATGGCCCGCAACAGATTGCGACAGATGCTAACGTTATGTTTGCAATTGTCGCCGCGCGCCGCGCTTACTCCTTCCAGACCTGCGTACTGCGCGGGCTGTCCATCTGATAATCCGAGTAGGGGCGAGTGAAGAACTCGCGCCCCAGTTCGCGGGCGGCCTGTAGCGGATTGCGCGGATCGCGGGCGATCTCGCCGCGCTGGTTGCCGGCGCCGTGCACCACGCCGACGAAGGCGGAATGGGTGTAGCGGCTGAATTCCTGGAGCTGATGCACGATGCCCAACGCCGCGCCGGGGTAGGTCTCTTCCGACGCCACTGCCAGCCCGATGCGTTTGCCGCTCATGCGCTGGCGCACCTGTTCCGCCTGAGGGTAGGCGTTGGAATAGAAGCTGAACGAGCGATCGAAAAAGGCTTTGGTTTGCGCCGACATGCCGTACCAGTAAATCGGCGTGCAAAATACCGCGCCGTCAGCCGGCAGGAAGTGCTCAAGGAATAGCTCGGCGTAGCGATCGGCCGGCGGCGGCGTGTGGCGTTCATCGCTCAGAAAACCGCTCAGGTAATCATCGAGAAAATGCAGACTGGCGGACGTGCCGGCTTCGGCGGCGCCCGCCAGGATCGCCTGCGCCAGCGTGGCGCTGTTGCCGTCGCGGCGCGGGCTGCCGACCAGCACCACCAGACGTTTGGATTGATGAGTTGTATTCATGTCATGTTCCTCGGTATCAAGTGGATTCAGCCCTACTCTAGAAACAAGTGACGGCAGGCGACAAATGACGGCTTTTCTGCCAGGATGATTTCAACTCATCTCAAGAGGCTTCGCCATGTTCGCCACGCTGCCCGTCAACGCGTTACGCACCTTTGAATCCGCCGCTCGCCTGCGCAGCTTCAAGCTGGCGGCGGCTGAGCTGGCGGTGACGCCGACGGCGATTTCGCACCAGATCAAAGCGCTGGAGCAACAGTTGGGGTTTGCGCTGTTCGAGCGGGTGCCGCGCGGCGTGCGGCTGACGCCGAAAGGCGAAACGCTGTTTGCCGGGGTGCACGGCGCGCTGCTGGACGTCACCGCCACGCTCGAGGGCCTGCGGCCGCAGCCCAGCACCGGATCGCTGTGCGTCTCGGTCACGCACTCTTTCGCGGCGCTGTGGCTGGTGCCGCGCCTGGGGCGTTTCTACCAGGCGTACCCGCACTATCTGGTGCGCCTGGAGGCCTGCGCCGAGGTGATCGATCTGCAGCAGGACGCCAGCGTGGACGTGGCGGTGCGTTACAGCCGCACGCAGTATCCCGCGCTGCATCAGACGGCGCGGTTGGAGGAAAGCTTTGGCGTCTACGCCGCACCAGGGCTGGCCGCCGCCGAGCCGGAAAATCCGGTGCTGATCACCGTCAAGTGGGGGGATTCGGCGCTGTACGACAGCGGCTGGCGCGACTGGTGCCGGGCCGCCGGCGTGGACTGGTGGCAGCGCCATGCGGCGATGCGCAGCTATCACGAGGAGCATTACGCCCTGCAGGCGGCGGTGGCCGGGCAGGGGCTGGTGCTTGCCAGTTCGGTGATGGTGTCCGATATGGTGGACAACGGTCTGCTGGTGGCGTACCGGCCGGAGGTGCGCGTACCGGGCGCCGCCTACAGCGTGCTGTGCGCGCCGGGGCGCGAGCGGCATCCGCCGGTCAGGGCATTTCTCGCCTGGCTGCAGCAGGAGCTGCCGCAGGGCAATGGCACGAAATAAAAGTTTTATCGTCCTAAGCTGTGGGAATATCAGCGAACTTTTGTTTTTACTTCACTGCGAGAACCTATCATGAGCCAGCCAAGAACCTCCGATTACCCGATTGATGCGCAATTTATCGAGCGCTGGTCGCCGCGCGCGATGGCCAACGACGCCATCGACGATCAAACGCTGCTGAGCTTTTTTGAAGCGGCGCGCTGGTCGCCATCGGCCTACAACATTCAGCCGTGGCGCTTTGCCTATAGCAAGCACGGTTCCGACAGCTGGGAGAACTACCTGGAATTCCTGATCGACTTCAACCGCGGCTGGGCGCAGCATGCTTCGGCGCTGGTGGTGATCGTCTCCAAAACCACCAGCCTGAACGGCGAACGGCTGGTGGACAACCCGACCCACGCGTTCGACACCGGCGCCGCCTGGGCCAGCCTGGCGCATCAGGCGCACCTGAAAGGCTGGTTGACCCACTGCATGAGCGGCATTCACCACGACAAGATTAAGGCGGCGCTGCAGCTGCCGGACGACTATGCGGTGCACGCCATGGTGGCGATCGGCAAACCGGGCGACAAGGCCCGCCTGCCGGATTTCCTGCAGGAAAAAGAGGCGCCGTCGGGCCGTCTGCCGCTGGGCAAGACCGTCAGCGAAGGGCTGAATTTCACGCTGTGATTGCCCGCTTTCCCTCAGGCCCGCTTGGCGGGCCTTTTTTATGCGGCGAGTAAAACTTAGGGAGTATGTTCTCGTTCGCTTATTCGCTGTATATTTTGTTATATAGCGATGGCGTGATGAGGAGGAAACCGTGGGTGACCATTTTGGCAAAGGGCTGTTGGCGGGGTTAAAGGCGGAGAACCTGAAGCCGGAGACGGAGCTGTCGCGCTTTTGCTCCGACTACAAGCGCGGCTTTGTGCTCGGCTATGCGCACCATTTGGCGCAGCGCTGCGGCGACGAAAACCGGGCGGCGTTCGAGGCCGGGCAGCTGAGCCGCGCCTATGGCCTCGGCAGTGAGCCGATGAGCGAGTTCTTTTCCGGCGGCGACAGCCGGCTGGCGGAGAAGTTTTTCCGCGCCGGCTATAACCGGCCGACGCAGGGCTAGCGCGCGGAGCGTCAGGCGGCGCTCAGCACCGCCACCATATACACGCACGGTTGGTCGCTCTGGTTTTCAAAGCGGCACTCCGCCGGCGGGCCGAGCTCCAGGCAGTCTCCCTCGGCCATGTCATGGCGCGCGTCACCTTCCACAAAGACCAACTCACCGGATAAGACCCAGATCAGCTGGCGCTTGAAGGCATACACCGAAGCCGGCATCGGGATCGTCGCGCCGGCCGGCAGTTCGATACGCACCAGATCGAGCGGCAGATCGGTGCGCGGCGAAACGTGGCGCCGCACGTAGCCGCTCTCCGGATCGACCCAGACCGGTTGATCTTCCCGGCGTAGCAGCCGGCCTTCCTGCGTTTCCGCCCGGGCGATGAGCTTGGACATGCTGAGGCCGAACGCTCCCGCCAGCCTGGCCAGCAGCATCGCTGTCGGGCTGCTCTCGCCGCGCTCGATCTTATGAACCATCGCCCGTGAAACGCCCGCCTGCTCGGCCAGATCGGACAGCGACCAGCGGCGCGCCTCGCGTTCAATGCGAATGCGTGCGCCGATCAGCTGATTTAGATTGTCTAATTTAATATTCATATCGTAGTATTATAATGGACAATTGGCCGGGGTAAACCATGATTATACGAAATGCGACGCTCAACGATAGCGCGGCGATTGCCGCCATCTATAACGACGCGGTGTTGAACAGCACCGCCATCTGGAATGAACAAACGGTGGATGCGGCCAACCGCGCGGCGTGGATCGGCGAACGGCAGGCGGCGGGCTACCCGGTGCTGGTGGCGGTGAACGGCGCGGACGAGGCGATCGGCTACGCGTCGTTCGGCGACTGGCGCGCCTGGGACGGCTATCGCCATACCGTAGAACACTCGGTGTATGTCCATCAGGCGCATCGCGGTGAAGGGATTGGCAAAGCGCTGTTGATCGCCCTGATCGCACGGGCGCGGGAGATCGGCAAGCACGTGATGGTGGCCGGCATCGAATCCGGCAATCAGGCCTCCATTCAGCTGCACCTGGCGCTCGGGTTCCGCGAGGTGGGGCGCATGGAGCAGGTGGGCGCCAAATTTGGCCAATGGCTGGATCTGACTTTCCTGCAGCTGACGCTCGACGAGCGGGCGGCACCGCCGGCGCGCTGATCCCGGGAGACAGGGCGATGAATATGCTATTGCTGCTGATCGCGGCGGGAATGGGGCTGGTGGTGCAGAATCTGCTGATGGTGCGCATTACCGAAAGCGTCTCGACCATCCTTATCACGCTGGTGATCAACTCCAGCGTCGGTTTGCTGCTGTTGGTGGGGTTGCTGCTGGCCAAAAACGGCCTCGACGCGGTGGCGGAAGTGACCGGCGCCGCCAGGTGGTGGATGCTGCTGCCGGGGCTGCTAGGATCGCTGTTCGTGTTTGCCGGTATCCTGGGCTACCAAAAACTGGGTGCGGTGGCCACCATCTCGATCCTGGTCGCCAGCCAGCTGTGCATGGGGCTGCTGGTGGACGTCTACCGCGCCGGCCCGGCGGCGCTGCGCGAGAATCTGCCGGCGCTGTTCGGCGCCTTGCTGCTGGTGGCGGGCGCCTATCTGGTGGCGAAACGCAGCTTTTGACGGCGGCTGAAATGCAAAAAGCCCGCTCGGGTTTCCCTGAGCGGGCTTCTCTAAATATGGCTCCTCTGACTGGACTCGAACCAGTGACATACGGATTAACAGTCCGCCGTTCTACCGACTGAACTACAGAGGAATCGTGTGAACGGGGCGAATAATAGCGGGGCGCCTGGGGTTTGTCAAAGCGCTAAACTGCAAAAAAGTGCGTTTGCTGAGGGAATGAGCACCTTGCGCTGTTTTTCGGCATCTTTCGCCGGCAGGCGCTGATTTTTCCCGCCTGTCTCGTTGTCATATCGCTTGCACAAGCCCTTGCACGGCGATGGTGCAGGGCCACTCTCCCTCTCATGCCCCCTCTCACGCTAGCCGTACGGCCCTGACCCCGTTATCCCCGCCACACGCCGCGCCGCAACTGATATGTAGGATGAATAAGCAAAGAATATGTATTCGTCGTCACAATGGCTGGATTTTTGCTTACCCATTTTTGGGGAATGCGACTGCGCTCTCAAGAAAATTATTTTCCCCGTCTACACATAAAGTGAAAGTTCCGCGCCCCCGGGCGTTCCGCTATACCCGTCATACTTGACGCTGCCTCGGTGTTGGCTGCGAGCATTTACCCCGGTCACTGACCTTGAGTCAGCTCTCGGGGCTCATGCTCTTGCCGCCTGGATGCAACGCCAATTATCTAGGGTATTAAAACAGTGCTGAGGAAGATAACAATGTCATCGAAATTGATAAAAAGTCCGCTCGCTGCTTTGCTCATCGGTTGTTTAGGTACGGCGTTTTCCGCGCAGGCCGATATCGTCATCGGCGTCGCCGGGCCGTTCTCCGGGCCGAACGCCACCTATGGCGATCAGTATTGGCGCGGGGCTTCACTGGCGGCGGCGGACATCAACGCCGCCGGCGGCATCAAAGGGGAAAAAATCAAGCTGGTG
This sequence comes from Serratia sp. TSA_105.2, assembly GCF_052692115.1. Taxonomy (NCBI): domain Bacteria; kingdom Pseudomonadati; phylum Pseudomonadota; class Gammaproteobacteria; order Enterobacterales; family Yersiniaceae; genus Serratia; species Serratia sp. TSA_105.2. The sequence goes on along the minus strand of NZ_JBQZFT010000014.1, from coordinate 51,605 downwards.
CAGGGGGATGACGCCTGCGAACCGAAACAGGCGGTCGCGGTCGCCAACCGGCTGGTGGATCAGGACAAGGTCTCGGCGGTGGTCGGCCACTTCTGCTCCTCTTCCACCATGCCCGCCTCCGAGGTGTATGACGAGGCCGGCATCATCGCCATCACCCCCGGCTCCACCAACCCGCAGGTCACCGAGCGCGGCATGAAGACCATGTTCCGCATGTGCGGGCGCGACGATCAGCAGGGCGTGATCGCCACCAACTACATGCTGGATACCCTGAAGGCCAAACGCATCGCGGTGATCCACGATAAAGACACCTACGGCCAGGGGTTGGCGGACGCGGCGAAGGCGGCGATGAACAAGCGCGGAGTCAAAGAGGTGTTGTATGAAGGGTTGTCGCGCGGTGAGAAAGACTTCAACGCGCTGGTGACCAAGATCGCCTCGGTCAAGCCGGACGTGGTCTACTTCGGCGGCTGCCATCCGGAAGCCGGGCCGCTGGTGCGCCAGATGCGCGAGCAGGGCGTGACCGCCAAATTCTTCTCCGGCGACTGCGTGGTGACCGAAGAGCTAATGACCGCCGCCGGCGGGCCGCAGTACACCAACGGCGTACTGATGACCTTCGGCAACGATCCGCGTCAGATCCCGGAGGGCAAGGCGGTGATCGCCAAGTTCCGCGCCAGCGGCTTTGAGCCGGAAGGGTACACCCTCTATTCCTACGCCTCGATCCAGGCGATCGCTGCCGCCTTCAACGCCACCGGCGGCAAAGACAGCGCCAAGGCCGCCGAATGGCTGAAGTCGCACGACGTCGACACCGTGATGGGCAAAAAAGCCTGGGACCAGAAGGGCGACCTGAAGGTCTCGGACTACGTGGTCTACCAATGGGATGACAAGGGCAAATATCATCAGCTGTAAACGGCCGAACCTTGAAGCTGTAACCCTATGACTGACGGGCTCGCCGCCCTGGCGAGCCCGTTCCGCGATGACCTTTGGGCCGCGTCGGACTGCGTTGGCGGCCTTACCAGGCGAGACTGCTCATTATGGATGTATTCTTTCTGCAACAGCTGATCAACGGCCTGACCCTTGGCGCGGTGTATGGCCTGATCGCCATCGGCTACACCATGGTTTACGGCATCATCGGCATGATCAACTTCGCCCATGGCGAGGTGTATATGATCTCCGCCTACCTGTGCGCCATCGGTTTGGCGCTGCTGTCGTTCTTCGGGCTGCACTCGTTCCCGCTGCTGATCCTCGGCACGCTGGTGTTCACCATCGTCATCACCGGGGTGTACGGCTGGGTGATCGAGCGCATCGCCTACAAGCCGCTGCGCAACTCCACCCGCCTGGCGCCGCTGATCTCCGCCATCGGCATGTCGTTAATCCTGCAAAACTACGCGCAGATAAGCCAAGGGCCGCGCCAGCAGGGCATCCCGACGCTGCTGAGCGGCGTGTTCCGCCTGGAGTTCGACGGCGGCGTGGTGCAGATCACTTACACCAAGGTGTTCATTCTGGTGGCGTCGCTGCTCGGCATGGCGATCCTCACCTACATCATTCAGCGCACCCGGCTGGGGCGCATCTGCCGCGCCACCCAGCAGGATCGCAAAATGGCCTCGATTCTCGGCATCAATACCGATCGGGTGATCTCGCTGGTGTTCGTGATCGGCGCCGCCATGGCCGGGCTGGCCGGGGTGCTGATCACCATGAACTACGGCACCTTCGATTTTTACGTCGGCTTTATCATCGGCATCAAGGCCTTCACCGCCGCGGTGCTGGGCGGCATCGGCTCGCTGCCGGGCGCCATGCTGGGCGGGCTGCTGCTCGGGGTGGCGGAGGCGCAGTTCGCCGGCATGGTGAACTCGGATTACAAGGACGTGTTCTCCTTCGGGTTGCTGGTGGCGATCCTGATCTTCCGTCCGCAGGGCCTGCTTGGCCGGCCGCTGATCGCCAAGGTTTAAGGAGAACGCCATGTCGCAATCTGTGATCAACGGCGGGCTGGACGTTAAACGCAGCCTGCTGGACGCCGTCTTGGCCGGGCTGATCGCCCTGATCGTGTTCGGGCCGATCGTCGGCATCGTGCTGAACGGCTACAGCTTCAACGTCGAGCCGCACCGGCTGGTGTGGATTATCGTCGCGGTGATGGTTGGGCGGCTGCTGCTGAGCCTGTTCCTGCAAACCGCGCCGGGGCGCAGGGTGCTGGCGCGCTTCGACGGTGGCAACGACGGCGTTTACGTGCGGCCGCTGGGCTATAAATCCAACCTGCGCTGGATCCTGCCGCTGATGGCGGCGATCGCGCTGCTGTTCCCGTTCGTCGCCACCAAATACCTGCTGACGGTGGCGATCCTCGGCCTGATCTACGTGCTGCTCGGCCTGGGGCTGAATATCGTGGTCGGCCTGGCGGGGCTGCTCGATCTGGGGTACGTGGCGTTTTACGCCATCGGCGCCTACGGGCTGGCGCTGGGCTATCAGTACCTCGGGCTGGGATTTTGGGCGATGCTGCCGCTGGGGGCGCTGATGGCGGCGCTGGCCGGCGCGCTGCTGGGCTTTCCGGTGCTGCGCATGCACGGCGACTACCTGGCGATCGTCACGCTGGGGTTTGGGGAGATCATCCGGCTGGTGCTGAACAACTGGATGTCGCTCACCGGCGGGCCGAACGGCGTCTCGGTGCCGGCGCCGACGGTGTTCGGCCTGGAGTTCGGCCGCCGCGCCAAAGACGGCGGGGTGCCGATCCACGAGTTTCTCGGCATCGATTACAACCCCAACCTCAAGTTTATTTTCATCTATGCGGTGCTGTTTTTGGTGGTGCTGCTGGTGCTGTACATCAAGCACCGGCTGACGCGCATGCCGATCGGCCGCGCCTGGGAGGCGCTGCGCGAAGATGAGATAGCCTGCCGATCTCTCGGGCTCAATCACGTGCTGGTGAAGCTGTCGGCGTTTATGCTGGGCGCCTCCACCGCCGGGCTGGCGGGGGTGTTTTTCGCCACCTATCAGGGCTTCGTTAATCCGACCTCGTTCACCTTCTTCGAGTCCGCGCTGATCCTGGCAATTGTGGTGCTGGGCGGCATGGGATCTACCCTCGGCGTGGTGCTGGCGGCCTTCGTGCTGACGGTGGCGCCGGAGCTGCTGCGCAGCTTCGCGGAATACCGGGTGCTGCTGTTCGGCGTGCTGATGGTGGCGATGATGATCTGGCGGCCGCGCGGGCTGGTGCGCATCAGCCGCACCAGCTTCGCCGAACGCAAGGGGGTGGCGCCATGAGCGACGCCATTTTGCGGGTGGAGCACCTGATGATGCGCTTTGGCGGCATCAAGGCGCTGAACGACGTCAATCTGGAGGTGGAACGCGGCTCCATCACCGCCCTGATTGGCCCCAACGGCGCCGGCAAGACCACGGTGTTCAACTGCCTGACCGGTTTTTACCGCGCCAGCGGCGGTGCGATCCTGCTCAATACCCACAAGCGGCCGACCGACGTGATCCAGGTGCTGGGGCAGAAGTTCCGCGCCGGCGACTGGATACGCCCGAAGCGGCTCGGCTCGCGTCTCTATTACAAGATGTTCGGCGGTACCCACCTGGTCAACCGCGCCGGGCTGGCGCGCACCTTCCAGAATATCCGCCTGTTCCGCGAAATGTCGGTGGTGGAGAACCTGCTGGTGGCGCAGCACATGCAGAGCAACCGCAACCTGATCGCCGGGGTGCTGAATACGCCGGGCTACCGCCGGGCGGAGAGCGCCGCGCTGGATCACGCCTTCTACTGGCTGGAGGTGGTGGATCTGGTGGACTGCGCCAACCGGCTGGCGGGGGAGATGTCCTACGGCCAGCAGCGGCGGCTGGAGATCGCGCGCGCCATGTGCACCGCGCCGGAGATGATCTGCCTCGACGAGCCGGCCGCCGGGCTGAACCCGGTGGAAACGGCCACACTGAGCCGCATCATCCGTTTTCTGCGCCAGCATCACGGCATCACGGTGCTGCTGATCGAGCATGACATGGGCATGGTGATGGAGATCTCCGATCGGGTGATCGTGCTCGATCACGGCGACGTGATCGCCCGCGGCACGCCGCAGGAGATCCAGCACAACGAGGCGGTGATCGCCGCCTACCTGGGCGCGGACGAAGAGGAGCTGGCGGGATGAGCGAAGCGATGCTGGAATTTCGCGAAGTGGACGTGTTTTACGGGCCGATCCAGGCGCTGCGCCAGGTGTCGCTGCAGGTCAATGCCGGGGAGACGGTGGCGCTGATCGGCGCCAACGGCGCGGGCAAGTCCACGCTGTTGATGTCAATCTTCGGCCAGCCGCGCATCGCCGGCGGGCAGATCCTGTTTGGCGGCGAGGACATCAGCCGCCGCTCCACGCACTACGTGGCGGCCGGCGGCATCGCGCAGGCGCCGGAAGGGCGGCGCATCTTTCCGGACATGAGCGTGGAGGAGAACCTGCTGATGGGCACCATCACCGTCGGTAATCGCTACCTGGAAGAAGATTTGCCGCGCATGTTCGAGCTGTTTCCGCGCCTCAAGGAGCGGCGCAACCAGCGGGCGATGACCCTGTCCGGCGGCGAGCAGCAGATGCTGGCGATCGCCCGCGCGCTGATGAGCCGGCCGAAGCTGCTGCTGTTGGACGAACCGAGCCTGGGGCTGGCGCCGATCGTGGTGCGGCAGATCTTCGGCGTGCTGCGCGAGCTGACCCGCAGCGGCATGACGCTGTTTCTGGTGGAGCAGAACGCCAACCATGCGCTGAAGCTGTCCGATCGCGGCTATGTGATGGTCAACGGCCAGATCCGCCTCACCGGCAGCGGGCAGGCGCTGTTGAACGATCCGGCGGTGAGAAAGGCCTATCTGGGCGGCGGCTGAGCGCCGCCCTTTGGGCAGGGAGGCCTGCGTTCATCCCTCGGCGGCGCTTCGTTCTTGATCATCGTAGCGTGAGCGGGCCGCCCTGAAGGCGTCGGCGGAGGCGATAATCCACGACCAGAGCGGCAGCATGTTGAGCAGCATCTCTTTCCCCGCGTCGGTGATGGTGTAAACCACGCGGGGCAGCTTTTCCTGATAATCGCAGCGCGATATCAACCCGTCCCGCTCGAGATGGCGCAGCGTCCGCGTCAGCATTCTCTGCGTCACGCCCGCTAATTGGCGGCCTATCTCGCCGTGGCGCAGCGGCCCGTGGGTGCCCAGGATATGCAATACCCCCAGCGACCAACGGTTGCCCGCATGTGCGAGGACCTCACGCTTCAACCCTTCATCGTCGTTGCTCAATTCTTCACAGAACGCCTGCGAAAATTGCAGCAGCGCTTCCCGATCGTTCGTCATATTCCTCTCCGGTATCACGCGTGTACCTAATTGAACCCGTTTTTGTCAGCTGTCAGGATGGCGCAGTGTCAAGACAGGAGGCAAGAATGAAATCCACAAATCCATCCATCAATACCGTGCTCATACTCGGCGCCGGTGAACTGGGGCTGCCGGTATTGCGCGCGATGAGCCGGCAGGCCCGGTTACACCACGCTTTAAACATCAGCGTACTGCTCCGGCCTGAGGCCGCCCGCGCCGTCACCGGCCCGCATCGCGCGCGGCGGGATGCGCTGGCGCGGCTCGGTATCGCCGCAGTGGAAGGCGACCTGCAGCAAAACAGCGTGGATGAGCTGAGCGCGTTGCTGCGCGGCTTTGACGCGGTGATCAACTGCAGCGGCTTTGTCGGCGGGGCGGGCACGCAGATAAAGATCACCCAGGCCGTTTTGCAGGCGGGCGTGGCGCGTTATTTCCCGTGGCAGTTCGGCGTGGACTACGATGTTGTCGGCACAGGCAGCGGACAACAGGTGTGGGATGAACAGCTCGAAGTGCGCCACCTGCTGCGTGCGCAGAAGGCGACGGCGTGGGTGATTGTTTCCACGGGCATTTTCACCAGCTACCTGTTTGACCCGGGTTTTGGCGTGGTGGACGCGGCCACCAAAACGGTGTGCGCGTTGGGCGACTGGCGTTACGCGGTGACGCTGACCACCCCCGAGGACATTGGCCGGCTGACGGCCGCGATTTTTTTCCATCGGCCCGCGTTTCGCAACCAGGTGGTCTATATCGCCGGGGACACGCTGACCTACCGCGAGCTTGCCGATGTCATGCAGGCGCACTGGGGCGTTGAGGTCAACAGAGTCCTGTTGGACAAAGAGCGGCTGCAGGAGGCGGTGCTGAACCATCCGCGCGACGTCGGCGCCAAATACCGGCTGGCTTTCGCCCGGCCCGACGGCGTGGCCTGGGATAAGGCGAAAACCTTCAATGTGCGCCAGGGCATAGCCACCACTACCGCCGAGCAGTGGCTGGCGCAGCAATGCCCAACCTCTCAGGACGGTTAGTCGCCCGAGCGCCGGACTCAGAACTGGCGCTGCATCCAGCGCACGTTCAGCCGCACCAGGGCGACGATGGCGCTGGAGAGCAGCCGCAGCCCGCCGGGCATGTCGCGGCGGCGGATGTCCAGCAGCAGCACGGTGCGCACCTGCGCGCTGTCGTTCCAGACCTCGTGTTCGAAGGTATCGTCCCACAGCATGAACTCCCCCTCGTGCAGCCGGTATTCGCGGCCGTCCACTTTCAGCACCGCCGCCGGCACCCCGTCGGCGCGTTTGGGCATGTCCAGCACCAGATAGCCGCGCAGAATGCCGCGGAACGGCCCGCGGTGGGGCGGCACCTGTTTACCGGGCGCCAGGAAGGAGAGCGAGGCGGACAGCACGTCCGGCGACGAGGCGATCAGCGCTGCCAGCGTCGGGCAGCGTGCCAGGTTGCGGGCGATCGGCTGGCCGTAGGCCTTCATGATGAACATGCGCCAGTCGCGCGCGTCGTTGGCGGAGATCGATTCCTGCTGGATCATGATCTCGTGAAAACGGGGAATATTGTGCAGATCGTGGGCGACGGTCAGCGCCTCTTCGCGGATCTGCCGCCATTGGGCGATGAAACGTTCGGCGTCGGGGAACAGCGCGGCGCTGTCGAGCACCGGCTTGCCCTGAATGCGGCGATCGTAAACATTGCGCAATGCGAGCACGGACCAATCATAAATCGCGGACATAATGACCTCGCCTCAGAAAACGCCAAATGGACACTGCGCGCGGTTCTTCGGCGCGGCGCGTCGTCTGCGGCGGCCGGGGGGGAAGAGCGGCAGGAAAAATTGGTACGCTTCAATAGATTAGCACAGCATTTGTGCAACCGTGTGTCTGCGAATGTGTCGAAATGCGGCGAAAAAAACCACACAATTAAAGTGTGACGCGTATCGCATTTAGCGGGCCGGTTGGTTAAAATATCGCGACTTGCCCGCACCTGTCCGGATTTTGTTTACCATGGAACACGCTCCCGTTTCGCGCTCAACCGCCTGGTTGCGCGTGGTTATCCTCGCCGTCTCGGCCTTTATCTTCAACACCACCGAATTTATTCCGGTCGGGCTGCTGAGCGACATCGCCGCCAGCTTCTCGATGCAAACCGAACAGGTCGGCCTGATCATCACCATCTACGCCTGGATCGTCGCCGCCGCCTCGTTGGCGTGCATGCTGCTGACCAGCAAAATCGAACGCCGCAAGCTGCTGATCGGCGTGTTCATGCTGTTTATCGCCAGCCATGTGCTGACCGCCGTGGCCTGGAACTTCACCACGTTGGTCATCTCGCGCGCCGGCGTGGCGCTGGCGCACTCGGTGTTCTGGTCGATCACCGCCTCGCTGGCGATCCGCGTGGCGCCGCCGGGCAAGAAAGCCCAGGCGCTGAGCCTGCTGGCGGGCGGCACCGCGCTGGCTATGGTGCTCGGGCTGCCGCTCGGGCGGGTGGTGGGGCAACTGCTCGGCTGGCGCATGACCTTTATCGGCATCGCGGTGTGCGCCACCCTGGCGCTGGTGCTGCTGTGGCGCCTGCTGCCGGTGCTGAAAAGCGAGCACTCCGGTTCGCTGGCCAGTGTGCCGCTGCTGTTCAAACGCCCGGCACTGCTGGCGCTGTACATGCTGACCGTCATCGTGGTGACGGCGCACTTCACCGCCTACAGCTACATCGAGCCGTTTATCCAGACCGTGGCCGGGCTGTCGGAGAACTTCACCACGCTGATGCTGCTGCTGTTCGGCGCCGCCGGCATCGTCGGCAGCCTGCTGTTCAGCCGCTACAGCGAGCGTTTCCCTTCCGGCTTCTTTATCGGCGCCATCGCGCTACTGGCCTTGAGCCTGCTGCTGCTGTTGCCGGCCGCCGGCAGCGAAAGCCACCTGACCGTGCTGTGCATCTTCTGGGGCATGGCGATCATGGCCATCGGCCTGTCGATGCAGGCCAAAGTACTGAGCCTGGCGCCGGATGCCACCGACGTGGCGATGGCGATCTTCTCCGGCCTGTACAACTTCGGCATCGGCAGCGGGGCGCTGCTGGGCAACCAGGTGAGCCTGCATCTGGGCATGGGCAACATCGGTTTCGTCGCCGCGCCGCTGGCGCTGATCGCTCTCGGTTGGTGCCTGCTGAGCGTCTACCGCAGCGAACGGCTGCAGCAGCACTCCAGCCGTTAAGCTGTCGATTCGGGATGCCGCTGCGGCATCCCAGGTTGCATTTTCCTGCTATAAAACAGGCTGCTGCAGCGTTTTATGCTTAACTTCTTTTCATAGTCTGCTAATTAAAAATTTAACTCCGACGCCGCTTCGCTAGCATAGAAAGTCATCAAAAATGTTAATGCGAGGTTAACGGTGAGTGACTCTGTAGCGGCGTCGCCGATCCATGCGCGGGATTTGGCGGCCAGAATCGACGCCTTGCCCGCGTCGGCCGGTCTGTGGCGCTTTATCATTCTGCTGTCGCTGGGCGGCTTTTTCGAACTCTACGATCTGTTCCAGACCGGCTATATCAGCACCGGCCTTATCGCCGACGGCATTTTCCACACCGGCGCACAGGGCGTCTTCGGCGTGTCGGACCAGGCGGCCTTCGCCTCCGCCACCTTTCTTGGCCTGTTCGTCGGCGCCAGCCTGCTGAGCCCGTACGCCGATCGCTTCGGCCGCCGCGCCACCTTCATGTTCGCCCTGATCTGGTATGGCGCCTTCTCGCTGCTGCTGGCGTTTCAACAGCAGGCGGAGTGGGTGATCTTTCTGCGCTTTCTGGTGGGCGTCGGGCTCGGCATTGAGCTGGTGACCATCGATACCTACCTGACGGAATGGGTGCCGGCACACTTGCGCACCCGGGCTTTCGCCTTCGCGTTCTTCGTGCAGTTCCTGTCGGTGCCGGCGGTGGCGCTGATGTCCTGGTGGCTGGTGCCGCAGACGATTTGGGGCCTGAGCGGCTGGCGCTACGTGGTGATCGCCGGCGCGCTGGCTTCGCTGGTGATCTGGCTGGTGCGCAAGGGGCTGCCGGAGTCGCCGCGCTGGCTGGTGCAGCAGCGGCGCTATGCGCAGGCCCGGCAGGTGATGCGGGACATGGAGCGGCGCTGCGGCGTGGCGGCTACGGATTTCCCGTCGCGCCCGGTTGACGATGCCGAGGGGGCGCCGCTGCGCGGCCGTTTTCGCGATATCTGGGCGCCGCAGTACCGCGATCGCACGCTGATGCTGGTGGTGATGAATTTCTTTCAGGCCATCGGCTTCTTCGGCTTCGGCAACTGGCTGCCGGCGCTGCTGTCGGGCAAGGGCGCTTCGGTCACCCACAGCCTGCTGTACGCTTTCTTCATCACGCTGGCCTACCCGCTGGGCTCGCTGCTGTGCAGCTTCTATGCCGACAAGATGGAGAACAAGTGGCAGATCGTGTTGTCTTGCCTGGTGACGGTGATCTTCGGCTCGCTGTTCGCGCTGCAGAACAACCCGCTGTGGCTGATCCTGTGCGGCTTCTTCATCACCTGGTCCAACGCCTGGCTGACCTACAGCTACCACTCCTATCAATCCGAGATCTTCCCGACCCACATCCGCGCCCGCGCCGTCGGTTTCTGCTACTCCTTCAGCCGGCTGTCGACGGTGTTCAGCAGCATCATCATCGGCATTATCTTGCAGTACGGCGGCTCGCTGGGGGTGATCGCGTTTATCGTCGCCAGCATGCTGATCGTGATGCTGGTGATCGGGCTGTTCGGCCCGAAAACGCGCGGCATCGATCTGGAAAACATCTGACGTTTTGCGCCGGTGGCGACGCCGGCCTCTTCAGCAAAAAAACTCGCGATCATGCGAAAATTATTCCGTTATCACTGCTTTTGCGCCTGCCGTACTGTTACCCGGTACAAAATCCAATTCAATACCGAGCGGGGAACACGTCATGAGCATCCTCACCGCGCCCGATGGCGCGCGCATTTTCTACAAGGATTGGGGCCGCGGCCAGCCGATCCTGTTCTCCCACGGTTGGCCGCTGTCCGCCGACGCCTGGGACAACCAACTGCTGTTTTTCGGCCAGAGCGGGTTCCGGGTGATCGCCCACGATCGCCGCGGCCACGGCCGTTCCGATCAGACCTGGCACGGTAACGACATCAACCAATACGCCGACGATCTGGCTCTGCTGATTGAAACGCTGGATCTGCGCGATCTGATCCTGGTCGGCCATGCCATCGGCGGCGGCGAAGTGGCGCGCTACATCGGCCGCCACGGCAGTGATCGGGTGGCGAAGGTGGTGCTGGTGGGCGCCGTGCCGCCGCTGATGCTGCAAACGCCGGCTAACCCGGAAGGCGCACCCATGGCGGCCTTCGACGGCATTCGCAGCGGCGTGGCGGGCAACCGCTCGCAGTTCTTCAAAGATCTGGCGGTGCCGTTCTACGGCTTCCACTGCGACGAGGTGGAGAGCAATGCGGGGCTGATCGACCACTTCTGGCTGATGGCCATGCAGGGTGGCGTGAAAGGGCAGTACGACGGCGTGAGCGCGTTCTCCGAAGTGGATTACACCGCCGATCTGCTGGCGATCGACAGACCGACACTGCTGGTGCACGGCGACGCCGATCAGATCGTGCCGATCGGCGCCTCGGCGCTGAAAGCCGCTAAGCTTATGCAACAGGCGGAGCTGAACGTTTACGCCGGCGGCGCTCACGGCTTGGCGCAGGTCGATCCCGATCGCTTCAACGCCGATCTGCTGGCCTTTATCCAGAATTCGCCGTTTTAAGGGGGCGCGATGAATCTGACTGCTATCGCCGCCCGCTGCGCGCAGCGGCTGCATGCGCCCGCGGTGCGCTGGTTGCTGCTGCTCGCCATTTGCGCCGCCTACATCCAGGGCGGGTTGGTCAAGGCGCTGAACGTCGAAGGCGCGGTTGCCGAGATGACTCACTTCGGCCTGCAGCCGGCGGCGCTGTTCGCCGTGCTGGTGACGCTGCTGGAACTGGTGGCGTCGGCGCTGATCCTGAGCGGCTTTTATCGCTGGCTCGGCGCGTTGGCGCTGGCCGGTTTTACCCTGATGGCGACGCTGATGGCCAATCCGTTCTGGCAGTTCGACGGGGCGGAACGCGGCCAGATGATGAATGGATTTTTTGAACACCTCGGGCTGGCCGGCGCGCTGTTGCTGGTGGCATTTAACGATTTGAAGGAGCGAATGGATGGCTGAACAGACGGAAAACAAGGCGGCGGCGGGCGGCTTCGCGCCGCTGAAAATCCCATTATTTGCGGTGCTGTGGGGTGCCACGGTGCTCGGCAACGTCGGCAGCTTTATGCGCGACGTCGCCAGCTCGTGGCTGATCACCGATCTGTCGAGCAACCCCTCGGCGGTGGCGCTGATGCAGACCGCCGCCACGCTGCCGGTGTTCCTGCTGGCGATCCCGGCCGGGGTACTGTCGGACATCCTCGATCGACGGCGCTTTCTGATCTTCGTGCAAATTTTGCTGGCCTGCGTCAGCGGCAGCCTGTTGCTGCTGTCGCAAACCGGCGCATTGACGGTGGAATACCTGCTGGCGCTGACCTTCGTCGGCGGCATCGGCGCGGCGCTGATGGGGCCGACCTGGCAGGCGATCGTGCCGGAGCTGGTGCCGCGCACCGAGCTGAAAAACGCCGTGGCGCTGAACTCGCTGGGCATCAACATCGCCCGCTCCATCGGCCCGGCGGCCGGCGGCCTGCTGCTGGCCAGCTTCGGCGCCGGCGCGGCCTACGGCGCGGACGTGATGAGCTATGTGCTGGTGATCGCGGCGCTGCTGTGGTGGAAGCGGCCGAAGGCCGAGGACAGCGGCCTGTCGGAACATTTCTTCGGCGCCTTCCGCGCCGGCCTGCGCTATGCCCGTTCCAGCCGCGAGCTGCACGTGGTGCTGCTGCGGGCGGCGGTGTTCTTCGCTTTCTCCAGCTCGGTCTGGGCGCTGCTGCCGCTGGTGGCGCGCCGCATGCTGGGCGGCAGCGCCGGCTTTTACGGCGTTCTGCTGGGGGCGGTAGGCGCCGGGGCGATCCTCGGCGCGATTTCGCTGCCGCGCCTGCGCCAGCGGCTGAATGCCGACGGGCTGGTGCTGCTGGCGGCGGTGCTGACCGCCGTGGTGATGGCGGCTCTGTCGCTGGCGCCGCCGCAGTGGTTGGCGGTGGTGCTGTTGTTGGTGCTGGGCGCCGGCTGGATTATCGCGCTGACCACGCTCAACGGCGCAGCGCAGGGCGTGCTGCCCAACTGGGTGCGCGGCCGCGGCCTGGCCATCTACCTGATGGTGTTCAACGGCGCGATGGCGGCGGGCAGCCTGCTGTGGGGGCTGGTGGCGCAGGAGCTGGGCGTGGCCGCCACGCTGCTGGTCGGCGGCGTCGGCCTGCTGGCGGCGGGGCTGCTGTTCCACCGCCTGCGCTTGCCGACCGGCGAGGCCGATCTGCAGCCGTCGAACCATTGGCCGGAGCCGTTGGTCAACACGCCGGTTGAGAACGATCGCGGCCCGGTGATGATTCAGGTGGAGTACCGCATCCGCGAACAGGATCGGCCGCAGTTCTTGCGCACGCTGCTGATGCTGGAGCGGGCGCGTCGCCGCGACGGCGCTTACGCCTGGGGCATCACCGAGCATACCGGCGATCCGGAATGCATCATGGAGTGGTTCCTGGTGGAGTCCTGGGCGGAGCACCTGCGGCAGCACCAGCGGGTGTCGCACGCCGACGCCGATCTGCAGCAGGAAGCGCTGCGCTTTCACATCGGGCCGGAGAAACCGGTGGTGCATCACTTCCTGTCGCTCGACCGGCATCAGGTGAAGCACTAACTGCACGGCTCACCGGCCAGAAGGTGCTATGCTTTTGGTCGGTTCGGCGGCGCGGCCGCTGTAAGACGAATGTAGTCAGCACAGGGAGACACATTGATGACGGCACCTTCTGCTTTTGCCCGCGAACTTGGGCTGCGCTATCCGATCGTTCAGGGGCCGATGAACGGCGCGTCGCCGCCGGCGTTGGCGGTAGCGGTGAGCAATGCCGGGGCGCTGGGCTCGTGCGCGGCGGCGCTGTTTTCACCGGCGGTGATCCTCGAACGGGTGCAGCAGATCCGCGCGCAGACCGCCGCGCCGTTCAACATCAACCTGTTTCTGCTCGATGAGCAGCACCCAGATCTTGCCGAGCTCAAGCGCGCCCAGCACCTGCTGCGGCCATTCCGCGAAGCGCTGGGGCTGAGCGAGCCGCCGATCCCCACCCAATTTGCCGAAAACAACCGCGACCAGATCGCGGCCTTGCTGGAGGCGGCGCCGCCGGTGGCCAGCTTCACCTTCGGCGTGCTGCCGCGCGCCACGGTCACGCAGTTCAAGAAGGCTGGCTCGCGGGTGATCGGCACCGCCACCACGGTGGCGGAAGCCCGCGCCTGGGAAGAGGCGGGCGCCGACTTCGTTTGCGTCTCGGGCTCGGAGGCGGGCGGCCACCGCCCGACCTTCCTCGGCGACATCGAGCAATCCTGCGTCGGCCTGATGGCCCTGCTGCCGCAGGTGGCGGCGGCGGTGAAGATCCCGGTGATCGCCGCGGGCGGCATCATGAACGGGCGCGGTATCGCGGCGGCGCGCTTGCTGGGCGCGCAGGCGGCGCAGCTGGGCACCGCGTTCCTGTGCAGCCCGGAGTCGGGCATCGCCGAAGCCTGGCGGGCGGCGCTGCGCAACGCCGGCGATGACAGCACGCGCCTGACGCGCGCCTTCAGCGGCCGCCCGGCGCGCGGCATCGTCAATGATTTCATGCGCCAGATGCGCGCGGAAGAGGCGCAGATCCTGCCTTATCCGGTGCAGAATGCGCTCACCGGCGATATTCGCCAGGCGGCGGCCAAGGCCGGGCGCGGGGAGTTTATGTCGCTGTGGGCCGGGCAGGGCGTGGGCCTGGCGCGGCCGATGCCGGCCGCGGAGCTGGTCGCCACCCTGGCGGCGGAGCTGGAAGCGGTGTGAGCTCGTATGCGCGATTTGGGGGGAGCAACGGAGCCAAAACCGTCGTTTTCTGACCCTGGGCTCGACTGAAAACCAATCTGGCGTGGAATTAGCCATCAACGAAAACGTCCAACAAACTCTCGTTTGTTGGACGCTGCTTAAAACGCACTTATGGAAGGCACTGGTAATTACTCAATACCGTATTTTTTCTCGGTTACGAATGCGGGTTCTTTCCAGTTTGGACCTTTTTTAACAAGCATTTTTTCTCCCCATTCGACAATCCCATTACTGCGCATCTCTTCAAAAACTTTCAATAGTTCTCCATTTCCAACAACATCAAATCGGTAACGAACAAAGAAATTATCCAACTGCGGATAACCGATCCCTTTTGTCGAACCAGCGAAGAAAGACACTACATCGTATACACTTTCTTTTTCAATCATAGACTTAAAATCAATCATAGTTCTTCCCTCTTAGCTTGCTCTTCTGCTGCATTAATTGCTTCAGGAGTATACAAAGGTTCATTTCGTTCATTTATTTTATAGTCTTCTAGGGTGGCAGTATGCGTATTATTCCATACCTCACCTTGGTTATCGGGGATTATGCCATCCTTAATCCCAAGATTCCTATATCGTTCCAACTCCCTGATTTCATGGGTGTAAAAACGCTTGTCGGTATCGGTGGGCTGCATTTCGCCCCTCAGGATTTTATCCAGGCGGTTGATCATTACCTTGTTGGCATCAGATTCAGCAAACCGCTGGGTATGCAGCTTCACCTTGTCCACGCCGGCACGGTCAATGGTGGCGGTTTTCCAGTCCAGATTCTGAATCGGGCCACCGGCCTTGTCCGTGTTGTAGTCGCGACCACTGTATTGCCCTTTAGCGTTGGTTTCGCCATAGATACCACTGAGCATGACATAGACAGGCTCAACGCCGGTCCCCGTTGCATCAGGCTGCCAGTAGATAAAATCCTGCAGTGGCATGTCATCTGCAGGGAACGTCGTCGTGACGATACTGTCGGCCTGCTTTATCTCCGTACCGGTATGCACCGGCGTTACCGGCGCTGCAGGCGCAGGATTGCCGGTATGCCACGGCCCCGACGGGGCAGCGCCCGGGTTTATCAAAATGGTTCGCCCCGGCGCACCGGCCACCGCCGGCAAGGTGATCCGGTCCAGACCGGTTTTTTCATCGCGAACCGGCCGATACACCGGTACGGTAGCGGAGACGCCGCCCGTTCCTGTTTTGACCAGTATTACCTCTTGCTGACCGTTATTCCCCCGGCGAATAAACCCGCGCACCGGCAAATCGACCGTGGTCATTTCCGGCTGAATCGGTGTTTTCCCTGCGGCAACCAGGCTGGCCGGAACGGTAAACATCTGTGTCAAATCACGACCCAGCAATTTATCAATATCGCTCTGACTTTCACCGGCTTTCCCCGGCCAGAATCCGACAACGAAGGCGCCGACTGCCGGAGCTACCGCACTGAGCGTGGCAACCCGGGAAACTTCGACGGCGCCGCGCCACACTCCACCGGATACCCAGCCGGCCAGCTCACTGGCGCTGGTCATCACGCTGTTGATCCATGTCGATAATTGTACCATACCGCCCGCGCGGTTGAGCACCATGACCCCGGCCGTGGCCATCGCGGCATTGGCCGCTTTTATCATGCCGGGTGTATAGACCGGGGCGTCCAGTACGCCGGCTTTGGCGAACAGCGCTTTCCGTACAGCCTCAGCTTTGCGGGCCTCTTCGGCTTTGCGGGCTTCTTCAGCTTTGCGGGCTTCTTCAGCTCGACGGGCTTCCTCTGCCTTACGGGCTTCCTCAGCTTTGCGGACCTCCTCTTCCTTCTCACGCTGTTCACTTTCTAAATGTTCAATATTTTGTTTGGCTGTGTCAATTTCTGATTGTATTCTCTTCTCTTCTTCCAGTTTTTTACCCATTTCCTTTCTGTTTAATGATTGCTGCTCCCTAACCCAGGAGGTGGGCTTTTCTCTAGAGAAGAACCAGTCTTCATTATTCAGCTTTAAATATTCCTGATGTACTTTTCGTTTATTAGCTTCATTTCGAAGTATGGTAAGGCGCTCTTTACTTACCTTTAACTTGCTAATAATTACTTTTAGGTTTGCTTTCTCGAACTCAGTCAGTTGACTACTTTCAGCTTTCTTGCTTAATGCGTCAATATCCTTTTGAATTTCTTTAATTTGGTTGTCAATTTCATTTGCTTTATTAGCTGCAAACTGAATGGCTGCATCTGAATCCTCACGGTAACTCTCTTTTGCTTCATTACTGAATGGCGTGATATCATCATCTTCAGGATCAAAAGCACTTATCGGTTTATTAATATCGGAAATTTTTTGATCCCAGATATGGGTAATATTACTCAATTCCTTCTGTCTATCAGGTAAACCCTCGCCAACCCATGCTTCTACAACCATATTGCTATCTGATAAGTCAAACCCTCGTTGCCACCCATGTCCATTCCAGTTGTATCCCATTGAAGTCATTACATCGCGTTCATACTGCGTTGTATTTTCATATCGTGTCATAATCCGATCCCTCTTCAAATAGAACGATGTAATCGACACGCTGCCGAGCTGCGAATAACGCAGACATTATCGAACCGGGAAGCAGCTTCTGCATTGACACCGCCTTGACGCTCCCTTCCTTTACCATCACCGTAATTAAATCCATTCATCATTGAGTTCCTTTCCGTCATCGTGTTGTAAGCGTGGTACTCACCTGTAAAGGCGCTGAGAGGCATTCAGTGCTAACCACCCCAATATTGTTAATCAGGCGCGCTCAATGCCTTTTTCCAAGGCAACCAGTCGTCTTTCAAAAGCCTCTCGCTCTGTTTCGCGCAGTGAGCGTTCTTCTTTAAGCGCTTCAACCAGCAACGCGACCACGCCGTTGATATTGATGCTGCGGGCGTCTTTCAGCACGCTGCCGTCATTGAGTTTCAGCTCGGTCTGGGTCACGGATTGGGGGAGAATTTCTTCCACTTCCTGTGCAATCACGCCGGCTTCTGGCACCCCCTGTTTGAGGTAGGTGTAACCGCCGATATGGGCCAGCTTGTCCAGGGCGCCGTCAATTTTTGTGATATCGGTTTTCATGCGGACATCTGAGCTGCTGTTCCAGGTGCCGTTGGCATAAGCGTTGCCACCATTGCGGAATTCGTACCAGCCTTGCGCCCCGCCGTTGGCAACGTTCAATACCAGAGAGTGGTGAGAGCCGACAAATTCATGGTGATAGAAGTTTGCATACAGGTTCCCGCGCCCCTGCAGATGCAACCCGTTGGTAATGCGACTTTTATCATTGTCAGCGCTCCGGTTTCCTGACGCCCAAATCCATCCATCGGGATTACGCTTGGTTAATTGCCCCACCGAAAGCTCGGCATTGGCCCTGACTTGAAGTTCATTCCAGTTCCCCTGCCAGTCACGGTAAGAGAGCAGGCCATAATCTTCTTTGCCAGCGACCACGCGCGACCCCATCAGCATGGTCGTAGTGATGTTACCGCTGGTGAAGTTGGTATGTACGGCGGCCGCATCATAGACCTGCCCGTTGATAAGCGGGGTGGGCCCTGTGGTCGCGGTGGAAATACCCGCGTTGTGTGAAATCATTGCCCCGCCTGCAATATCGACGCCGTTTAGCAGTGCTGCTCTGCCGGAGGAGAGATTAAATCCGAAAGGTCGTAATGTGTTCCACTGGCCATCTTGAGCCTGCCCCGATGCCGTGGTCAGCATATAAAAATTCTGTCCATCGTTACGCAACATCACGCCGGTGTTGCCGTTGGCCAGTCGAAAGCCGTTGGCAGATTTTGAGACGATTTCACCGTCGCTGACGACCCGTTTGCGCAGTGTAGTCAGCGACTTTAGTTCGGTGATGTCGTCGTTGACGCCACTCTGTACCTGGGCATTTTTCTTTTGTTCAGCCATGATAATTCCTCGGTTTATTAATAAGTTCCTGCCATGGAAATGGCACATGGTAACGCTTTACAGACAGTTAACGACGCTGCGCATTTAAGGCGAGGATGGTTAAAAATTACGAAAACTGTATGCATGAACAGTAGGTTATGAGCATCAGGAATAGATATCAAATGATAATGACTATCATTTGCTGTGTGATGACTGAGACAAGAAAGAAGAACGGATGATTTCTGGCGATGACGTGATAACTTATTAATTTATAGATTAATAGTCATTTAAATTGACTGCTTAAGTGCGTTTGTTGTTCCGTTGCTCCCCACACCCATTTACTGCTTTGGCGATATGGGAACCGCGCAAAAAACGCCAGCGGCAGGCCTGAAAAGAAATAAACAGTCCGGCGTTCGCGCCGGACTGCGGGTTTGCCTTGGCTAGACGAGAATATCGGCGGAAGCGTCGACCTGCCCAACGATTTTAACCAGGAAATCAGGCTGGTTATGACCGGAAAGATTGATCGCCAGATCGGTGACATTCTGCTGCGAGTCATAATTCAGCGCCGCTTCATACAACGAGCCGCTTAAACTATTCACGAAGTGCAACTCGCTCCCTTCTGCCTTAGCCGTCTGGTTGATCCACGAGAGATCGATTTTATCCACCGCCGTCTGGAAATCACGGATCCAGTCCGGTGCGGCGGCTTGGCTGTCGCCGGCTGCGCGGAAGACAAAGGTGTCCGCGCCTGCATTGCCCCAGAGCTGATCGGTGCCGCCGGCACCGTAAATGATGTCGTTGCCTGCACCGCCTTTTAGCGTATTGTTCAGCGCGTTGCCCACTAAAATGTCGGCGCCGCTGCCGCCGATGATATTTTCAATCTGCGCGCCGTAGGCGATGGCGATATTCGCCTTCAATCCGCCCACATCTGAGAATGAGCCTTCGTTAATGTTGATGCGCTGATCCTGGCTGTAGCCTGAAAAATCCAGCGTGTCATTGCCGCCGGCATCCCAGATAGCCGCCACGATTTTGTCCGTGGACGCCTTAACGCTCAAAAAGTCTCTGTCCGTATTCGAGTTGAAACCATAGGTGGTATCGCCGGTGCGCGTGGTGGTATTCGCGCCGTACAGCTTCTGAATGGCGGTAATATCATCCAGCTGCGGCCCCGAGGGCCATACGCCTTTATAGTCGGTACCGGTGTTTTGTTCACTAAAATAGCTCATCAAAGAATATTGATGGTCGTCCTCATAATATTTCGCTGAGTTGGTGTAGGTGGGGTAAGTCGCGTTGGAGGCATCATAGTTTCCGGGGTGGGAGAGCCCGAGCGCATGCCCTATTTCATGGGTGAGCGTATCCCTGGCATAGTTATTGGTCTGCGGATTCGAAGCGTCGTAGCCTTTGTTGCCGCTGATCCAGATGGTGCTTTTAAGGTCGTTTTGCGTACTTTCATAGGAGGTGTAATTGCCTCCGCTGGCCGCCTTATAAAAACCAAACTTTATATCAGCGCTTTTGGCATCGGTGCCTTTGACCTCGGTGAAGTTGATATTGGCCACGTCCGACCAGGACTGCAATGAAAGCTTGGTTTGGGCTTGCTGCGCGGCGGTAAGCTGCGCGGCGCCCGTCTTATCGCTGCCGGTATAGACGGGGAAAGAGTAGGTCAAGGTAGCCGCATGGTCGGTCACGCCTTTGCCATTGGCGGAATAATGGCTCCTCAGCAGCAGATCTGAAACCTCTTGCGTGGTATATGACGGTTTACTGCTCCCCGCGTGATCGCCTCTTTCATAACGGGTTAAATAATCGGAAATCTTATCGGTCGCTAATGACATATCAAACTCCTTTGGACGTTGACAATATTGCACCTAACGCTCTATATGCTCGTACACAGGTTTGAAAATCAGGGATAATTAAGGTGATATCATTAGCTTGCCTCCTTGGTCTGGCTTGAATATCGCACTCAAGCGGGATATGTCCTTATCATTAATCACGGTGAGGAATTAATGGTGCGCAGTGGTTGGCTGAAAGCAGTATAGGCATAATTATTTTATTAATGAGTTATTCTTATATGAATCTTTTACATAAGATATGCGTAAAAGGCGTGCTTAAATAACCAGGTGGAATTAAACCTTTATTTAATATTACTCTGTAATTGGCTCGCGAAGTTTATGTGACAGATTTATCTTTTTGCTTTTCTTTGATTTTTATCTGTGAATGGCGGTGAGTAACCGCCATTGCCGTAACGCATAGAGGCGGCCACACGCCGACGATCGTCATTAATTGAGTTCGGGATTATTAAGGGCACCCGCGTACACCAATTAACTTGACTGATACTTAAAAACTGTAGGTGCCCTGCGCCAGCACGAAATTCATGTTTTTCAGCCCGGCATGCTGCTGCAGGCTGTGACCGACGTCGAAGTAGACATAGGCCACCTTGAACTGAAGATCGCTTCTCGGCGTCCAGGTGGTTTCGACCTGGTACTGATTGCCGATAAAGCGCGAGCCCTGCGCGCTGCCTTTCACCGGGCGCATCGGTCCGAGGTAGAAGGCATCCTCGCGGCGTTGCCGCCACAACGCGTCCCAGCTGAAATCGATGGACAGGGTTTGCCACGGCGTCATCGTGACCGAAGGATGGATGGCGATCAGGTTAGCCGGCGCCACCAGCCCGTTCTCGGTCAGGTAGGGCAGCTTGGGGTACATGGCGTTAAAGGTATTGAGCTGCCCATCGTGACCGTTTTTATCGCCGCTGGCGATGCCAATCTTGCCGCCAAAGCGCGGCTGCCAGCGCCAGTCGCTCACCGTATACCCGGCGTGCGCCGACGCCGACCAGGCGCGAATGTCGCGCTGTTCTGCGCTGCCGAGCTGCCAGGCGGCCTCGTTATCCCAGTCGAACCCCTGCGCCGCGCCGAAAATGCGCGCGCCGACGGTATAGCGCCGCTCTTGCCCGCTGAGCTGCGCGTAGTGGGCGTCGCTATCCTCAAAGCCGAAGGTGTAGAGATCGAGCGAGGACGCCAGCGCTGCCAGCGGCGTGGTGCCATACAGCCCCCACACCTTTTGGCTGTTGTCGGTATCGTCGTCGAAACTGCCGGTTTTAAGGGTGACGGGATGGCCGATAAAGGCGTCGAGGCGGTTTTTATCCTTGGCCCAGCTGGCGCGGACGGCGTCGAAAGAACGGCGCACGTTGGGGCCGTCGCGGGTGCCCATCAGGTGCAGCGAACCCAGCGCAATCTCCTGGCGGCCGACCCGCAGGGTGCCGAGGCCGTAGGCGGTGGGCAGTTTTAAGTCCACATAGCCTTGGCCGAGATAGGCATGATCTTCGTCGGTCGGTTTGCGCCCGCGATCGCGCGGCGTGGCCAGTGACGATCCCAACTGAACATAGGCGCCAAAGTTGTCGCCATAGTCGAGGCGCGCGCCAATCAGCAGGCGCTGCATGAAGGTGTCGTCGCGTCCGCCGCTCAGGTCCCGTTGATCCGTCCATTCATAGCGCTCGCGCAGTGAACCGTCAAAAGACAGGGTGGCCGCATCGCCCAGGGGGATATTTTTCCAGGGAGACGCGGCGGGCTCCGCCGCCAGGGCGGGGAGCGTGGAGAACAGCAACAGTGCGGGAAGCGTGCGTTTCATCATGGATATCCGAAGAAAAAAGCGCGCCGCAGTGCGCCTTGGGTTTATTTAGCCGTCTGGTGAATTTCGGCGATGTAGCCGCCGGGGAACAGCACCAGCGCCGAGACGCGCTGCTCCGCCGCCGTCGAGCGCCACAGCACCTGCGCGCCGCTGGCCGTCGCTTTGGCCAGCGTGGCCGGCAGATCGTCGACGCCATAGCCGGTGCGCTCATGGCCGAACGGATAAGGCAGATGCCCGTCGGTGACGAAAATGCGCGTTTTGCCGAAGCGGGAGTCCAGTTCGATCTGGCGGATCTTGCCGTTGTCGCTGCGGCCGATCGCCGTATCGCTGACCTGTTCGTCGCTCACGACCTTGCCGTGCGAGAACGCCTGGTAGCTTTTCAGGAAATCGTCGACGCGGTAGGCGGAGAGATACAGGCGGTTTTCCGGCACGCTCAGCAGCGGCTTGTAGTCAGGCGCCTTGGTGTGCCAATAGAGCTGCATGTTAACGCCGCCGGGCCACTGGATCACCGCGTCGCGGCCGATCGGATCGTCGAAAGGCGCAACCTGCACATCGGCGCCGGCGGCCCTGGCCTGGCGGATGGCGGCGTCCATATCCCTGACCAGAAAACCGTTGCGCTCGGTGCCGAACGGGTGCGGGATCGGCGTTTTGAAATCGAACACCGAGAAGCTGCCGGCCGGCGTCAGTATCAGCTGGGAGTAGGTTTCGCTCGGCGTGGGCGTGACGTTGACCAGCACGCGTTCGGTGCGGGTGCCACCGAAGGTTTTCAGGATGCTGTCGACAAAGGCATCCATCTTGCCGCGTTCGACGTAGACATGGGTGGTGTCATATTGCGGCCCTACGGCGAGAGACGCCGTATCGGCCGCCCATGACATCGCCGGGAGCAGCAGCGCAAGGGCCGATATCCTCAGCCGACGAGAAGAAATACCGATAATATGTTGCATGATGACCTCCAGGTAGCGGTTATTTTCCTGAGTAAAGTGTGATTCCCTATGACCTTTCCCGTCGGTTGAAAAATAAAAAAGAAAAGCGCAGTGCGCGGGGTGAAGCATTAAATAAGGGCGAGCGTCTGGCGCCCAGGAAAATATCACCCAGGTGCAGAACCTCTTTTTTATTGGCATAAAAACGGTGGGCGCCTTTGGCGGCCGGGCCCGCAGCCGCTAAGGGGCGGCGATGAGAATAAGGCCCGCCTTGGCGCATATTGAGGTGAATCGAGGATAATCCATAACGGTGTTCTCCTGGATGGGATATATCGCATTAGCCAGCTGAGTTTACGGTCTTCATTGCCGTCTAAATATAAATACAGCATTAAAAGAATTGCCGCCCATCAAATTTTTATATGACTTGTTGAGTAAATACGAATAAGCGGGTAAAGAGAATATCGCGGCGCCAGCCATGGCTCGCCGAAGCAGGCCGTTGAGGGGGCTTACGCCAGGTTTGGGCGATCGTCGTAAGGGTTATTGATGTTCTTAGCGGGAAGGAACAGCGCGAAGATCAGCATTACATAGGGTGTGAAGCAGAACCATGTCAGGCACCAACCACCGGAGTAACCCGCATCATGCAAACGGCGCACATTGGCCGCTAGCATAGGCAGCAAAAACGCCGCAAGCGCGAAAATGGAAATCTCATTCATCTTGCTGGCGATAACGGCGAGATAAAGCAGAAACCAAACGTGCTGGCACAAAAGCAGCATTGAGTAAGGCCCACGGCTTTCGCGACCTGAGTAGATGAAGGTCTTTTTGTAACAGTTGAGCAGACTATTTAGGATTCTCGGTTGTTTAGACATTGCGTTCTGATTGTCCTGACTTGTTGACGAGCCATAGCGACAAACAGGTTAGAGCCAGAGAAATAAGCGCTGGGCCAGCAAAGTTAAACTGTTCAAGAGCAATTGCATCCATCGGGATTTTGTTTAGAGGTTCCAGTAACTTGCTCTTAAGCATCAAGATGAAGAGAAGGTAGACGAAGTGGATACCCACCCAAATGCTATAGATAACGGCATATCGTCTAAGGGATTTTGATTTTTTTGTCAGTACGATCTGCGTCAGGATGATGACGCCGCATAAAATGAAAATCCCGGCAGCCTTGAACTGGGTAACAACCGTTGCTGTAACGTCAGAAACAAACAATGTTTTCCCGGAAAAGTAGAGCTTTGCCATAGGGAGGTGCAGAAAATAACCAATAAAACCATAAATGACTATCAGACTAATGAACAGCATCGTTTTCTTCATTTTTTCAGCTCCTTGGCGCTGCTCAAGGATAACATCAAATTTTTCATTTCTAGTTCAGTACGAATCATTATCAGATTCTTGGTCGTCTTGTTGTATTTTGCCATTGCAGTAGGGGCTGATTGTCCACCGTTGCTCATAATGAATGAGACGTCTTTCCTGCCATAGAGCTTCATCTCTGAGATAGGATCTTGGCCATAAATGTATGGTGTGGGCACGTTAATCTTATAGGATTTCCCTAAAAAGTCGGGGAGAGGTGCTTTTGCTCCATCCAGAGGTGTTACTCTTGTTTCAAATCCGGCGAACTCCAGAGAATAGAGGGTGTTGCCTCCTTGTTTGTCTCTACTGACCAAGTCGTTGCCCATCAGTATTTTAAATTTTTCCCAAATGCCGAGCTGTGTATAGTCGATCTTTCGCCCCTCCCAAAAAACCTCTTGTTCCTTACGCAATTGGTAGACGTAGCGCTGGATTTGTACAGCAGAAGGAGAGAAGTGTCCTATGGACGGGAGTCCATTCTTGCTGAAAATTTGTTCTTTAATGATAAATATTCCTGTTTCTCCGTAAACATTAATATCGTCCATGATTAATCCTATTTCATTGATTTTTAATATTTTTAAATTGTCTTTGTATGCATCTAATCGCCTAACCTAACATGGGGTTATAAAATTTATCAATCAGTTAGTCATTTTTATGTGTTGTGTCGTCGGTTTTTTACCCTCAAATAAAAAAGCCCGCCAGGTTTACCGTGGCGGGCTTTGTGCTGTCGCTTAGTTACGCCAGGTCGAAACGATCGAGGTTCATCACTTTGTTCCAGGCGGCGACGAAGTCGTGGGCGAACTTCTCCTGCGCGTCGGCGCTGCCGTAGACTTCGGCCAGCGCGCGCAGCTGCGCGTGTGAACCGAACACCAGATCGACGCGGCTGCCGGTCCACTTGACCGCACCGCTGCGGCGATCGCGCCCTTCGAATAGGCCGTCTTCAGCGACCGGGTGCCAGGTGGTGCCCATGTCGAGCAGGTTGACGAAGAAGTCGTTGGTCAGCGCATGCGGCCGCTGGGTGAACACGCCGTGCTGCGTGCCGCCGACGTTGGCACCGAGCACCCGCAGCCCGCCGACCAGCACCGTCATTTCCGGCGCGGTCAGGGTCAGCAGCTGCGCCTTGTCGACCAGCAGCGTTTCGGCCGGCACGCGGTATTTGCCCTTCAGGAAGTTGCGGAATCCATCGGCGAGCGGCTCCATCGCTTCAAAAGAGTCCACGTCGGTCTGCTCCTGCGAAGCGTCCATGCGGCCCGGCGCGAACGGCACCGTCAGGGCCAAACCGGCGTTCTTCGCCGCCTGTTCCACGCCCGCGGCGCCGGCCAGTACGATTAAATCCGCCAGCGAGACGCGCTTGCCGCCGGTCTGCGCATCGTTGAAGGTGCGTTGGATGCTCTCCAGCTTGGCCAGCGTCGCGGCGAGCTGCGCAGGCTGGTTGACCGCCCAGTCTTTTTGTGGCGCCAGGCGAATGCGCGCGCCGTTGGCGCCGCCGCGTTTGTCGGAACCGCGGAAGCTCGAAGCGGAAGCCCAGGCGGTGGAGACTAGCGCCGACACCGGCAGGCCGGAAGCCAGCACGGCGTTTTTCAGCGCGGCGATATCCTGCTCGTCGATCAGCGGATGATCGACCGCCGGGATAGGATCCTGCCAAATCAGCTCTTCCTGCGGCACTTCCGGGCCGAGGTAGCGCGCACGCGGCCCCATATCACGGTGGGTCAGCTTGAACCAGGCCCGGGCGAAGGCGTCGGCCAGCTCTTCCGGGTGCTCATAGAAGCGGCGCGAAATCTTCTCGTAGGCCGGATCGAAGCGCAGCGACAGATCGGTGGTCAGCATGGTCGGGCGGCGTTTCTTGTTCGGATCGAAGGCGTCGGGAATGGTTTCACCGATGTCTTTCGCCACCCACTGATGCGCGCCGGCCGGGCTTTGGCTCAGCTCCCATTCGTATTCGAACAGGTGGCGGAAGAAGTCGTGGTTCCACTGGGTTGGGGTGGTGGTCCAGGTGACTTCCAGGCCGCTGGTGATGGCGTCTTTGCCGACGCCGGTGCCGAAGGTGCTGTGCCAGCCGAGGCCCTGAGACTCCAGCCCGGCCGCTTCCGGATCGGCGCCGACGTTAGACGCCGGGCCGGCGCCGTGGGTCTTGCCGAAGGTGTGGCCGCCGGCGATCAACGCCACGGTTTCTTCGTCGTTCATCGCCATGCGAGCGAAGGTTTCACGGATGTCTCGCGCGGCGGCCACCGGATCGGGGTTGCCGTCCGGGCCTTCCGGGTTGACGTAGATCAGGCCCATCTGCACCGCCGCCAGCGGGTCTTCCAGGTCGCGGTCGCCCGAGTAGCGGCTGTTTGGCCCGCCGCTCAGTTCCAGCCAGATCTTCTCCGAACCCCAGTAGACGTCGTCCGGCTCCCAGGTGTCGGCGCGGCCGCCGGCGTAGCCGAAGGTTTTGAAGCCCATCGATTCCAGCGCCACGTTGCCGGTCAGGATAATCAGGTCGGCCCAAGAGATATTGCGGCCGTATTTCTGTTTGATTGGCCACAGCAGGCGGCGCGCCTTGTCGAGGCTGACGTTGTCCGGCCAGCTGTTGAGCGGGGCGAAGCGCTGCTGGCCTTCGCCCGCGCCGCCGCGGCCGTCGCCGATGCGGTAGGTGCCGGCGCTGTGCCAGGCCATGCGGATGAACAGGCCACCGTAGTGGCCGAAGTCCGCCGGCCACCATGCCTGCGAGTCGGTCATCAGGGCGTGCAGATCCTGTTTGACCGCCGCCAGATCGAGGCTGTTGAAGGCATCGGCGTAGTTGAAGTCTTTGTCCATCGGATCGGACAGGGGGGAGTGCTGATGCAGCGGTTTCAGGCTGAGCTGATTAGGCCACCAATCCTGATTGGTGGGGCCGTCTTGCGGTGCGGGCTGCTTGCCGCCCGAAAACGGGCATTTGCTTTCAGTTGTCATGATGCGCTCTCTGCTTCCGTAAAGGTGCTCCAGCTGCCGGGCGTGGAGCGATTAACAAGGCATGCGGGTCAGGCTTGCGTCGGGTGTTGCGCTAAATAACTGAACTCAATGGAATCACATCGCCCCGGCCGCTAACGGGCACAGGGCGACTCATGGCTAAGCTTAGTCAGCGACGGCGGAGAGATAAAATAGGAATGATTGAATACTGTGATAGCTTGCGGCGATTCATGGCTGTGTTATTGATAGCCGGCACGTCGCCTTATCGGCGCCGCAGCATCACCTTGAGCACCGCGTCTGCCAGCTTGCCGAACGGCGCGCGCAGCAGATCGGTGAAGTGCCAGCGGCTTTGGATAAAGACGCCCTTGGCGTGGCTCAACGCCCGGAATCCTTCGATGCCGTGATAGGCCCCCATGCCGCTGGGGCCAATGCCGCCGAACGGCAGATCGTCTTGGGCAAAATGCAGCAGGGTGGCGTTGATGCTGACGTTGCCGGAGGTGGTACGCGCCAGCAGCCTGTCCTGCAGGGGGCCGCCTGGGCCAAAGTAGTACAGCGCCAGCGGGCGCGGCCCGGCGTTGATAACGTCGATCGCTTCATCAAAGGCGGCGTAGGTACGCACCGGCAGCAGCGGCCCGAAGATCTCTTCTTGCATGATTCGGCTGTCGTCGGGGGCGCCAACGATCAGCGTGGGGGCGAGGGTTTTCGGCCGTTCCGCCGCCGAGTCCGGGCGGTGGCCCACCGGCACGATCCGCGCGCCCCGCGCCTGGGCGTCGGCGAGCAGATTCTGCAAACGGTGGTAGTGCCTGTCGTTGATGATGGCGCCGTAGTCATGGCTCGTCGGCCCGTCGGGGTAAAACGTTTTGACCGCCGCGTCGTAGAGCGCGATGAAGCTTTCCACATCGCCCTGATGGATCAACAGGTAATCGGGCGCGATGCAGGTTTGGCCCGCGTTCGACAGTTTGCCGAACGCCAGGCTGTTAACGGTTCTGGCGGTGAGCGCGCCAGGCGCCACAACGGCGGGGCTTTTGCCGCCCAGCTCGAGCGTCAAAGGCACCAGATGTTTACCGGCCGCCTGCATGATCTGGCGGCCGATCGCCGTGCTGCCGGTGAACACCAGGTGATCGAACGCCAGTGCGCTGAACCCGGCCCCGACGTCCGGCCCGCCGGTCACCACAGCGACCTCATCGGCGGGAAACAGCGCCGCCAGCATCGTTTCGATGAGTTGGCTGGTGCGCGGCGTGAGTTCCGAAGGTTTCAGCATCACGCGGTTGCCGGCGGCCAGGGCGGTGGCCAGCGGGATGAAGGTCAACGAAAACGGGTAGTTCCACGGCGCCATGATGCCAATCACGCCTTTAGGTTGGTATTGCACATAGGCGCGCCCGGCCTGGTACGGCAGGGCGACGTGGCGGCGTTCCGGCTGCATAAAGCGCTTCAGGTGGCGCAGCAGATAATCAATCGCCTGCACGGTGACCAGGATCTCCAGGATTTCGGTTTCGTAAGGCGAGCGGTGGCCGAAGTCTGCGCTGACGGCCGCCGTCAGCGCGCCGCGCTCGGCCAAAATGGCGCTCCGCAGGCGGCGCAGGGCGGTTTTGCGCTGAGCGATCGTCGGTTCGCCGTCGCGCAGGAAGGCATGGCGCTGGGCGGCAAGCCGTTGCTCCATCGTCGTGACGGTGTCATCTCCCTGCACTTGAATTCTCCTGATGCCGAGTGAAAGCGGGAATGCGGTTTGCCGAATCGTGTTTGACCTTAAAGTGAGCTTTAAACCTATACTCGTTAAACGATCAACGCAAGATCGTCGGCCAACCGGGATGAGGGAGCCAGAGATCCCGGCGCCGCGCGCAGTATAAACCTTCTTTTTTAACCATAGTGTAAATGGGAGAAACGACATGGGTTACGTAACAACCAGCGATGGCGTCGAGATTTTCTACAAGGATTGGGGCCCCAAAAACGGCAAGGTTATCTACTTCCACCACGGCTGGCCGCTGTCCAGCGACGACTGGGATGCCCAGATGCTGTTCTTCGTGAACAAAGGATTCCGCGTGGTGGCGCACGATCGCCGCGGCCACGGCCGCTCCAGCCAGGTGTCGGAAGGGCACGACATGGACCACTACGCCGATGACGTCGCCGCGGTGGTAAGACACCTCGGCGTGCAGGGCGCGATGCACGTGGGCCACTCGACGGGCGGCGGCGAAGTGGTGCGCTATATCGTGCGCCACGGCGAGGACAAGGTGTCCAAAGCGGTGCTGATCAGCGCGGTGCCGCCGCTGATGGTAAAAACCGACGCCAATCCGCAGGGCACCCCCAAAGCGGTGTTCGATGATTTCCAGGCGCAGCTGGCCGCCAACCGGGCGCAGTTCTATTACGACGTGCCGGCCGGCCCGTTCTACGGCTATAACCGCCCGGGTGCCAAACCGTCTGAGGCGATTATCTGGAACTGGTGGCGCCAGGGCATGATGGGCGGCGCCAAGGCGCACTACGACGGTATCGTCGCCTTCTCGCAGACCGATTTCACCGAAGATCTCAAGAAGATCGCCATTCCGGTGCTGGTGATCCACGGCGACGACGATCAGGTGGTGCCTTATCAGGATTCCGGCGTGCTGTCGGCCAAGTTGGTGCAGAACGGCACGCTCCATACCTATAAGGGCGCGCCGCACGGCATCCCGACCACCCACGCCGACCAGGTCAACGCCGATCTGCTGGCGTTCGTGAACAGCTAAAGACTCAACGCGTCGCGAGCCTCGCCCCTTCCCGGGCGGGGCTTTTTATTGGCTGCGGGAGAGCGGATCACCAATGATAGCTGATGCCCATATCGAGCTTGTCCGACGCATCGACGCCGGCCGCGTGCTGCGAAAGGTTATTGAATTCATAGTTAATGAACACCTGCATATTGCTGTTGAGCAACCAGGTGACCCCTAGCTCCTCATAGTTCAATAAGTCCGTGTTCCGGCCTGCTCGGGCCTGTATCAAACGGGTGTAGCCGATGTTGGGTTGGATATGGTCCGTCAGCCGATATTTGGCGAGCGCTTCATAACTTGATGCCGAGCCGCGGTTAGCGGTTTGTTGCGGGCTGATGGCGTTGTCGCTTTGGGTGAACACGGCCGCAAGATAGATTTTTTTCGACGCATAGAGAACCCCTTCGGCCAGCGTGTCGATGCGCCGGCGATAACCGGCGGCGTGTTGCTGCCGCTGCGTGGTTTGAGACGCCGAGGCGGCGGCGATGAGGCTGAGCGTCGGCGTCAGCGCATAACGGAACGAGGCGCCGAATCCGTTGCCGTTTTGTTTGCCCGGCGCTTGCCGTTCGTCGCCGTCTTTGAACTGGTATTGCAGCGCGAGGGCGGCGCGCCGCTGAAACAGGCTGAAAGGTTGGCGGTAAGTGAGCAGGTTATGCGCCCGGCCGCGCATAAAGTTGTCGATATAGTTGTAGGCCATCTCTCTAAACAGCGGAGAGCGATCGGTCAGTGCGGTCACATCATAAAGCACGCCCCAGTTGCGGCCGATATCGAGGCTGCCCAGGGCGGCGTTTTGCACGCCGATATAGGCGAGCCGGGTGCTGTTGCGCGTCGCGTCGGCGAAGCTGACGGTATATTCCCAGTGGGCGTAGGCCTGCCAGCGCGGCGCGATCTTTTTTTTGCCTATCAGGCCGAAATAGAGGTAGCTGCGGTCGCCGTCGTTGCGTTCGTTGTGGCCGCTGTAGCGTCTGGCGATAATCGTGCCGTAGAAATTCAGGCTGTTTTGCTGCGATCCCGTCAACGACACGGCGAAGGCGCCGCGCGGCAACAAGGCCAGCAGGGGGAAAAGCATGCCCGCCGAAAAATTACGAGGATTGCGTTTTATCATGATGGCACCGTCCCTGTGCGCGGCAAGCCCGTGAGCTTGCCGCCCCGGCGAAGCTTAAGCGTGCGTTTCGCGTTTAAAGTAGCTGACGATCCCCTGAGCGATCGCCGTGGCAATTTTATTTCGGAAGGCGGGGGTGCCGAGCAGCCTTTCTTCCTCAGGGTTGGTGATGAAAGAGGTTTCCACCAAGACGGAAGGAATATACGGGGACTTTAAGACCACGAAGGCCGCCTGTTCGGTATTTTTGGCATGCAGATGATGGATGGGCGCAATATGTTGAATCAGGTGCGAGCCCAGCGCCAGGCTTTCTTTGATCGTTTCCGTCTGCTCCAAGTCAAACAGTATCTTCTGCAAATAGCGGTCTTTCTTGATGACGTTAGGGCCGGCGAGATCGTCCGCCGCGTTTTCACTGTTCGATAAGTATTTCGCCATCGCGCTGCTGGCGCCTTTATTGGAAAGCGCAAAGACCGAAGCGCCGCAGGCGCTGGGGCAGGTAAAACCGTCGGCGTGGATGGACATGAAAAGATCCGCGCCATGCCGGTGCGCGATCTCCACCCGATCGTAAAGCGGAATAAAAACGTCGCTGTCGCGCGTCAGGCGGGCATCGATGCCGTGTCGATCGAGCTGTGCACGCACATTTCTGGCGATCTCCAGAACGACATGTTTTTCCAGCGAACCGGTGTGGCCAATGGCACCGGAGTCGATGCCGCCATGACCGGGATCCAACATGACCAGGAATCTTTTTCGCGCACCGTGAGGCTTGGGGCGCGGCAGCCCGTGGGCGTGAGCCAGCGGGGAAACGGCGCCGTTCAGCGCCAGGGCCGCCAGCCCTGCCAACATCATTCTGCGGCGAGATAACCGGGTGTTCAAAAGGTCCGTCTTAGCCATAAGGGTAACCAGCATAAAAGGAAAGGGTGTTTTTTGTTATAACATAACAATTCCGTGCGTCGGCGGTGTTGTCTGTTAGCGGCTGTTACTTTTAATGTCATTCCTTAAATTCACTGGTTTTTTATACTGCATTTATTTTGTTTATTGAATGTTTGTATTGCTATTTATTTGTTTTGTATTTGTTAATTCTTATTTTGAAACACTATTTAATCTAATATTTCAAATGGGATTTATTCCCCTCTTTAATTGATATGTTATAACGTAATTATTAAAACGGATAAAAAACGGGGTCTTTGCCGCCGGCATGAAGCCACTCACGTTTTTGGAGCGTTAACATGACTTTTAAACACCAGGAAAAAGAGACATTAAATATATTCGCCGTTCTCGCCGTCTCGTTAAGCACGGTTATCGCCATGCTCGACAGTACCATCGCCAATGTGGCATTGCCGGTGATCGCCAAAGATTTCGGCGTTTCCGAATCGGCCTCCATCATGATTATTAATGCCTACCAGTTTGCCGTCGTTGCCTCTTTGATGCCCTTCGCGGCGCTGGGCCGCGCGGTGGGCAATAAAAAGATCTTTATAGCCGGGGTGGTGCTGTTCGCTTTTTCATCCTTGGGCTGCGCGCTTTCCGCGACGCTGTCGATGCTGACGGCATTCCGGGTGATACAGGGCTTCGGTGCGGCGGCGGTGCTCAGTGTCAATGCGGCGCTGATCAAGGAGATATACCCGGAAAGGCTGCTGGGGCGCGGCCTGGGCATAAACGTGATGGTGGTGTCGGTTTCCGCCGCCGCCGGGCCCTCCATCGCCTCGGCGATACTTTCTCAAACGAGCTGGAACTGGCTGTTTACCATCAATGTTCCCATCGCCTGCCTGTCGCTGTTGCTGAGCCTGATCTTCCTGGCCCCCCGCGAGCGGCGCAGCGTTGGATTCGACAGCGGGGGGGCCCTGTTGGTGTTTGTGCTGTTCATCGCTTTCTCGCTTAGCACCATGAGCATAACCACTCACCATCTGCCGGCGGCGGCGCTGAGCTTTGCGGTATTCGCCGGGCTGGCCGGGTTGCTGTATATCAATCAGAAAAGAAAGGCCAACGCCGCGCTGATCCCGATCGCGATGCTGCATAACCCGACGCTGTCATTGTCTTTGCTGATGTCGATGCTGTCCTACAGCACCCAGCTTTTGGCTTTTGTATCGCTGCCTTTCTATTTCCACAATGTCCTGCAAAGAAACGTGGTGGACATCGGTCTGTTGCTGACCGCCTGGCCGCTGGCCACCATGGCGTCTTCGCTGATTTCCGGCGATTTGGCCAAGAAATACGATCCCAATCTTGTTGCCCTCTCGGGCCTTGCCTGTCTGCTGGCTGGCATGCTGCTGATGGCCAATCTGCCCAGCGATCCGTCGAATGGGGCGATCGTATGGCGCGTGGCGCTGTGCGGCATCGGTTTTGGCCTGTTTCAATCACCGAACAACCTGCTGATCATGACGTCGGTCTCCCATGAAAACAGCAGCATCGCCAGCGGCCTGTTGGGCAGTTCCCGGCTGATTGGGCAAATCGTCGGTTCGGCGTTAGTGGCGATTTTCTTCAATATGCGGGGCGCCCAAGCAACGAATATCAGTTTAATGGCGGGGGCGGCATTCTCGTTCCTTTCTCTGGTCGTGAGCTATATGCGCTTCAAGTCCGCCGTTACGTTAAAAACCAGCAAATAGAAGCACGAGGTTTCCCATGCGATTTATCCCATTAGTGTCGTTGGTTATCGGGATGGCGGCATTTTCCCTTGCCGGCTGCACGACCTACCACGATGTGGCGTTGCAACAAAAAGAGACGGGGCTCAATAGCCAATATTACCTGCTGCAGCCGCCGGTCTATGTCGGCGACCAGTTGAAATATGGTCTGAAGGACGGCAGCGGCGGCGAGTTGACGGTGGCGAAGGTTGAACCGAAAGACTTGGTTGCCGACAGCGGAAAAATCATTTCTCTGTCGCAGCTCTCTTTCCTGCAACGAAAAGACCTTTCCACAGGAAAAACCGCCGCGTTGGTCGGCGGCGGCGCGGTCGCCACCACGGCAATCGTGTTTGTGGCCGGGATCACCATCATGGCCGCCGGCATCGCCGCGTCGGCCTAAAGCAGCCCATCGACGCACGCCGCCGAGCGTGCGCACAGGAGGCACCATGTGCGTCACAGTGAAATTGATCGCCACCGCTCTGCTGGCAATATTCGCCTTGCCGACGGCGCCTTGCGCCACCGCCGGCCAGCCGGCGGCGGCCGAACCGCCACAAAGCGTGGCGGCGCAAACGCTGCCCGGCAGCTATCCGCGGATCGTCATCACCGGCAACTGCCCCTTCGGCGTGATCCTGGCTAACGAGGCGGCCTACCGGCACGTCGTCGGCGTGGGGCCCTGGGCGTTCATGCATGCCGATAGGCATGTATTGGAGGACATGAAGCCTGACATCGGCAGGATCACCTCCGCCTTCATCAATAAGGACTACCGGGTCAACATGGAATCGTTAATGAATCTACGGCCCGACATTATTTATTACTACGGCAAAAGCCAGGACGATCGGCTGGAAAGGGCGGGCGTGATGACCGTCGATCTGGATGCCGGCGGGAAGACAAAATACCAGCCGATGGCCACCCAGGTGTATTGGGAGAACACTTTCGCCGACACGCTCGGCCTGCCGCGCACGCACAAATTCAAAGACGCCTGGGAAAACACCCTGAAGCAGATCCGCCCCTATGCTGCAGCCATCCATGCGCAGCACGTCAGGGCGTTGTATCTCGAAGAAAGTGACGGCAGGCAGCTGAAGGTGAGTGGCCCGCATACCTATGGCGACACTTACCTGAAAATGGCCGGCATGGACAACGTCGCCGGGGATTTGCCGGTGAAAGGGGATGCCGGCAGGTACATCAACGTTTCGATGGAGCAGGTCATGGCCTGGGACCCGGATGTGATTTTCGTGGTGTTCGGCAGCGCCAAAGCGCTGCTGCACGGGGGGATCCCCGGCCAGGCCTGGGAAACGCTCAGGGCGGTAAAAAACGGCAAGGTTTTCTCGACGCCGGTGGGCATTCATAACTGGGGGGGCCTGTCGGCGGAAACGTCGCTGCTGCCGCTGTTTATGATCAACCGCTATGCCCCTGAAGACATTAGCGACAAGACGCTGCGGGAGGAGACGCGCCGCTATTATCAGACGATGTTCTCCTATGCGATCCCGGACCGGCTGCTGGATGAGGTGCTGGCACAGCGCTAGTGCCACGGTTGAATAGCATTCATTTAATGGGGGGAGCTTGGGGATGCCAGGCAGAGGAAAATATGTGGCGATCCTGATGGGGCTGTTTTTGGCCTTGTGTGTGGCCGCCGTCGCATCACTGTTTGCCGGCCGATACGCCTTGTCGGCCCATGATGTGATGCAGATTTTATGGCAGGGGAACATGCCGGGGGAAAACCCGACCCGCTATTCGGTGATTTTTAACCTGCGTGCGCCGCGGGTGGTGGCGGTGATGCTGGTGGGCGGCGGGTTGGCGGTCGCCGGCGCGACCTTTCAGGCGGTGCTGAAAAACGCGTTAGCCAGCCCGGACGTGCTGGGCACCTCTTCCGCCTCCGCCTTTGGCGCTGCGCTGGGCATTTTATTGAGTTTGCCTTTTGCTCTGAGTGCCATGCTGTCGTTTCTTTTCGGCGTGGTGAGCTTGCTGTTGGTGCTCGGCATCTGCCGCCTGAAACGTCGGCAGGATGCGCTGACGACGATCCTGTCCGGCATGATTATCGCGTCGTTGTTTATCGCGTTTGTCTCGGTCATAAAATATGTCGCCGATCCGCAGGATACCTTGCCGGCGATCGTCTTCTGGCTGATGGGCAGCTTCGCTTCGGTGGCGAAAGCGCAGGTCTATTGGCTAATCCCGCTGTTTGCGGCGTGTTACCTGACAATCTATCGGCTCAGGTGGAAAATGAACATTCTCTCGCTGGGGGATGACGAGGCGCGCATTGCCGGCCTGAATCCGCCCCGGCTGAAGATCCTGCTGCTGATCGCCGCCTCCTTGCTGGTTTCCGCCTCGGTGAGCTTGGCCGGCGTGGTGGGATGGGTCGGCTTGGTGATCCCGCATCTGGTGAGAAGCGTGCTGGGGTATAACCACGGCCGACTGATCCCGGTCTCGGCGCTGAGCGGGGCGTTGTTTTTGCTGGTGATAGACAATATTGCCAGAGGCGCCACCTACGCAGAAATCCCGATCGGCATCCTGACGGCGCTGATCGGTGCGCCGCTTTTCGCCACGCTTTTTATTATGGGCAATCGATATGATCACCGCTAGCCGACTATCCTTTGGTTTCAAAGGGCGGGAGCCCATTTTCGACAACGTCAGCTTCGAGCTTAAGCGCGGCGAGATCCTCAGCGTGCTGGGCCCGAACGGCGCCGGCAAAACGACGCTGCTGAGAAATATCGCGGGCCTGTGTCGGCCCAGCGCCGGCTGGTGCGAGATCGGCCGCGTCGATAATCGAGAGGCGCGCCTGGCCTATGTGCCGCAGGCGAAGGCGCCACATTTTTCCTATGGCGTACTCGAGTTTGTCACTTTCGGCTGCGTTCGTCAGGCCGGACTGTTCGCCCGGCCGGGAAAGCGCGATTTCGCCAGGGCGCAGGCGGTGCTGCAATCCCTGGAAATCGGCCCGTTGGCGCAGAAAAGCATCGATCAGATCAGCGGCGGTGAACTGCAGATGTGTTATTTCGCCAAGGCGCTGATGGCAGATCCTGACGTCATGATCCTTGATGAGCCGGAGTCGAACCTGGATTTTTACAATCAGGCAAAAATGATTGAGATGCTCTGGCGCCTCGCCAAAGAGCGGCAGATGACGATCGTGCTGAATACGCATTTCCTCAATTACGCCGAACGCATCTCCGACAAGTGTTTACTGATGACAAAACGGCAGTCGTTGTTCGGCGTTAAAAGCGCTGTGCTGCGGGAAGATATCCTGGAGCGCTATTTTCGGGTGCCGGTAAGAAAGTGCCACTATGAACACCAGGGCGCCGGCGAAGAAACCTTTATTATCGCTCTGCGCAATCTCGCCTGAGTTTCGGCTGCAAAGATTGCTTGAGGGATATCCCTCATTGCGGCCCCGCCGGCGGTTATTTAAGCTGAAAGGGCAACGTAACGGTGAATATGGAGATAATCATGACTGATTCAGTGTCCAACGATCGTAATCCCACCCCGGATGTGGCGGAAGACAACGCGTTCTTCCCATCGCCTTACTCCCTCAGCCAGTACACCTCGTCCAAAACCGACTTCGCGGGCGCCAGCTACCCGAACGCCTATCGCGGCGGCAAGTGGAAGGTGCTGATGATCGCCTCGCAGGAGCGCTACCTGCTGATGCAAAACGGCAAGTTCTTCTCCACCGGCAACCATCCGGTCGAGATGCTGCTGCCGATGTACCACCTGGATCTGGCCGGTTTCGAGATCGACATCGCCACGCCGTCCGGCGATCCGGTGAAGCTGGAGATGTGGGCGTTCCCGCATGAAGATGAAGCGGTCAAGGCCACCTACGAGAAGTACCGCAGCCAACTCAAGCAGCCGAAAAAGCTGACGGAGGTGGTGAAGGATCTGGATGGTGGCAACTACCTCGGCGTTTTCATCCCCGGTGGCCACGGCGTGCTCAATGATATCCCGTTCAGCGAAGAGGTGAAAAAGACCCTGCACTGGGCGCACGACAACGATCGCTACGTGATCTCGCTGTGCCACGGGCCGGCCGGTTTGCTGGCGGCGGGCATCGGTGAGAGCAAAGAGGATTTCCTCTATCGCGGCTATGAAATGTGCGTGTTCCCGGACTCGCTCGATACCGGCGCCAACATCGACATCGGCTACATCCCCGGCCCGATGCCCTGGCTGGTGGGCGAACGCCTGCGCGAGCGGGGCGTCAAGATCGTCAACGCCGACATCACCGGCAAGGTGCATAAAGATCGGCGCCTGCTGACCGGCGACAGCCCGTTGGCCTCCAACAACCTCGGCAAGCTGGCGGCGGAGACGCTGTTGGCCGACGTCGCCGCGCGATGAGCGACGAGATCGCGCAGCGCGCTTTCCAGACGGCGCTGGCGATGGACCACGAGCGAACCCTGTCCGCCATTCAGGGGCGGGTTCGCGCCTTCGCCGCGCCGTTCGGCTTCGATCGCTTTGTGCTGTTTTCCGCTTCCGCCGCGGCGGAGGCGGGGATCGAGCATATCTATTGGGTCGAGGGCGACTGGATCGGCGACGGCGAGGCCGTCGATGCGCTGACCTACGTGCGGCACTGCCCGGTGACCCGGCACATGTTGCGGGTCAGCGAGCCGTTTTTCTGGACCAAAACCCGGGCGGAGCAGGGCGAGCGCTATCGGATTGTGCGCACGCCGCGCGGTGCGGGCCTGCACGGTGTGCAGATCCCGGTATTTGGCCCAGCCGGTTTGGAGGGCGCCGTCAGCCTGGGGGGCGAGCGCATCGATGCCTCGCCGCCGGTGCGGCTGGCGCTGTCGCTGGTGGGCACGTCGGCTTTTCTGGCGGCGCGGCGGCTGTTCGAACCGGCGGCCGGAGAGGGAGAGGGGCGGCTGTCGGCGCGCGAGCGCGAGGTGCTGAGCTGGACCGCCATCGGCCGGCGGCAGGCGGATATCGCCGCGATGCTCGGCCTGTCTGAACGCACGGTGGAAAACCACCTGCGGCGCATTCGCCAACGCCTTGGCGCTGCCACCACCGCGCAGGCGATCGGCGTGGCGATCCGCCTGGGGGAAATCGCCCCCGAGAGCCGTTAGCCCGCCGCCATTTGCCGCAACAGCCACTCGCGCAGCGCAATGATATCGGGGCGCTGCGCGGTTTCTTCGGTGGCCACCAGATAATAGTTGGCACCGGGTAACGCCATCTCGAACGGCGCGGCCAGCACGCCGCGCTGCAACAAATCGCGCGCCAGCAGCCGGCTGGCGATCACCACCCCCTGGCCCGCCACCGCCGCCTGCAGCGCGTGCGTCTCGTCGCTGAAGGTCAACCCGGCTTCCACGTTCAACCCTTCCGGCCCGTAGCGCCGCCGCCAGTTTTCCCAGGTCGGCGCGTCGGCGGGCACCTGCCGATGTTCCACGTGGAACAGCGTTACCCGCTGCAAATCCTCGCTGCGCTCCAGCGCCAGCGCCGGGCTGGCCACCACGATAAAGCGGTCCTCATGCAGCAGGGTGCAGTGCAGATCGCTTTCCGGCGTTTCACGGTAGCGAATGGCGACGTCCACGGTACGCTGGCTGAGATCCACCCGCTCGACGCTGGTGTGCAGGCGCAGATCGATGGCGGGAAACTCCGCCTTGAAATCCGCCAGGCGCGGCACCAGCCAGTGGGTGAGAAAATTGGAGGTGGTGGTGACGGTCAGCGCCGGCGGCTGTTGGGCGCGGGTGATTTGGGCGACGGACTGCTCCAGCGCGGCAAAGGCGCGCTGGGTGCCGGCATACAGGATCTCGCCGGTCTCGGTCAGGCTGACGCCCTGCGCGCTGCGCTCGCATACCCGGCATTCCAGCACCGATTCCAGCAGCTTGATCTGATGGCTGACCGCCGTCGCGCTGACGCCCAGAGCCTCGGCGGCCAGTTTGAAGCTGCGGCAGCCGGCCACGGCGTGGAAGGCGCGCAGCGCGCCCAGCGGCGGCAAACGGGGTTTTCTCATGGCTGATTTATTCTCATCTAAGGCTGAAAACTATGAGTTTGTCTGACCGATTATACAAGAGATAGGCTACTGACATGTGAACAGGGAAATGAATTTATTTCATCATTTCCACATGTCGGGAGTTAACGATGAGCCTCTATATCAACAACGGCGCCCTGGCGTTCAGCGTGCCGGTGGCGGCGGGCGCCTTGCTGCTGAAGACCGAAAGCCTGCTGGGCATCGGCGCAACGCTGATGCTGCTAACGGCATTGGCGCTGGCGTTTCTCGGCGGCGCCGCACTGGCCCGCTGGCAGCCGCTGCGGAACCGGCCTGCGCTGGCTATGCTCCGCTACGGTTTTTTGCTGGCGGCGGCGGGGTGGCTATTGACGCTGCTGATGCTGTTCGGCGGCCATGATTGGCCGGCCCTGCTGGCGGGCATCGCCCTCGGCGGCCTGGGGCAGGGCGTGGCCTATCGCACGGCGGTGGGGGAGAGAGCGGCGTTCGCCGTGGCGTGCAGGCTGGCGACGGTGGTGAGCATCGTGGCCGTGGGGGTTGCCGCTTTGCTGATTCAAACCTACGCCGCGCCGGGCGCGAGAGGAAGCTGTTTCGCGCTGGCGTTGCTGGTCGATCTGGCGCTGCTGGGAGCGTTGATGGCGCGGGTTGCGGAGCGGGATGGGGCCTGAGCCGTCGCGCTGAAGGGAAACAGCCCGCCAGGTAAACCCGGCGGGCTTCGCTTAGGCGGCCGCGAGCTCTTGCGGCGTAATGGTTTGCAAGCCGACGAGCTGAATGGCCGGCTGCTCCAACGTGATGCCGAAGTCGCCTTGATCCCAATTGTAGATATTGACGACGTGCTGATTGAGCGCGCTTTCGCCCTGCATGAATATCGACAGATCCTGCGTATGGGTTTGCGCGTTATAGTTCAGCGAGAAGCTGCTGTTTGAGCCTTCTGTGCCGAAAGCCAGCAGGTGGTTATCGATAGACAGGGAAGAGGCCTGTAAAAAGCCCAGCTCGAAGCTATCGTCGATGTAGATATTGTGGGTCTGCTTCACGGGAATATTCAGCAGGCTGTTGGGGAAGGGCACATCGTTGGACAACATGCTCAGGTTCACGCCGAGATAATCCTGCGGCGCGCTCCCACCCGGCGCAGTGGTATAGCCGTGCTCGAAGCGAATCTCGCTGGAGCCTTTGCCCAGGTTGACCTCCAGACCGTTGGCCGGCGTCAGCACCCGATCGTTAAAGGTGACGTTATCCTTAAAGTCCGTCAGCTTCACCGCCTCGATGTTGTACAGCCCGTCCTTAAAGCCATACAGCCCGATGCCGTTTTTCTCGACCACCCCGCGCCCGCCATAGCTGCCCTGGGCGTCAAACTTCAGGTTTACCCCGTGCGACAGGCTGGAATAATCGACCGTATCATGGCCGCTGCCGCCGTCGATGACCGTCCAGCCGTAGTTGCCGGCGTTGTTTTGCCAGCCGCGCGGCACGCTGATGGTGTCGTCGCCGCTGCCGGTGTTAACGGCGATATTGCCGAACGCCAGCGTGAAATCGTCGTCATACAGCGTACCGACGCGGTACAGATTCGGCGTGGACAGCACGTCGGCAATGTCGTTGAAAATCGCCGAGCCGATATCCAGCTTGCCGGGAATGATACTGCCGCCGCCGGTCACGCTGCTGCCGTAGGATTCGGTGTAGAAATCACGCGCCGCTTCGGCGGCGAGGCGGATGGTCTCGTGGCCAATACCGAGGGTGGTCAAATAGGTGGGTACTTCGCCCGCCAGCAGTGTTTCAACCACGTAGCTGAGGTTTTTCATCTGCATGGAGACCTGCGCCGCCGCAATCAAATCATAGGTGCCGCTTTCGACCTTAAAAGGCGAGGTATCGTTGATGGCCACCCATTCGGTAAAGAACGAGGTGTCGCCTAAATAGGAGAACAGCGTGGTGCCGGCCCAGGGCGAATAGTTGGGGGCGCCGGTCGAGGAGGCATCGGTGAACACCTCGGATGCCGCCGCGCCGGCGTCGATCAGGCCGACCTCGTGAATGTCCGGCACTTTGGCGCTGGTGGGCGGGGCATCCGGTAGCGGCGCGTTGGGATCGCTGCTCAGATCGACGCCAAACAGCGTCTTGGCGAAGTTTTTGGCGATGTTGTCGGAGGCATTCTGGATGCGCGTTTCCCAGTCATCGGGAACATGCCCGGTGCGCAGCTCATACTGCAGCTTGGTTTGGTCGCGAATGTAATGGGCAAACGCCCCCTGATTCGAGTTCACGCCATAGGCGCCTTTGATCCAGGTATACACCGCGATATCCACGCCCTGAATAGGTTGGTTGGCATGGTTGGGATCGGTGAGCGCATCGACGGAGGCGGCATACACGGCCGGCCAGTCGCCGGCTTTGGCGGCCTCCCAAATCGCTTGCAGTTTTTCTCGGTCGGTAATGACGTAAGCCATATAAACACTCCTTGTTGCTGAGAGATTGCTGTGAAATTCAACATGATGAATGGAAGCGCGCGATGAAATAAACCGAAACCCGTACAGCCAGAAACGCGCATGCCGCGAGCCGCAGCGAACGATGGGCGGCAGGCGCCCATACGAAAGGATAGACGCAACTAACCGAGTGCGAACAATTCGCTTATCGATTGTTTTTACAGGATTATTGCTGTAAATCTGCGGGTTAACCCGCGTATTGGCGTCAGGAAGGGATTTCCGTCAGCTGGGTTAGGAATCTTCTTAGATAAAAGAGTGGGTTTCGCTGGTGGGGCCAAGCGTCGGCGTTATGGCGGTGGCTGCCGCTTTGCGGGTTCACACCGACGGCAACGCAGGAGGGCGATTTCTCTCTGGCGCTGCTGGAGTGTGGAATGGGGGGGAATGCTGGAGTGGGGGCTCTGGCGGTCGGTTTTGTGTCATGAGAGGGCGTATAAACTGCTTGTACTAATTATTAGGTAATAAATTGCAGTCTCTTCCCCGCTTCTACATATTCAGAAAGATCATTCGAAACATCTAGTTGATGTAGATAATTAGTGGTTGAAAGGTGCCAGGAATGACGGAAGAATAGGCCTATATTGCTGAGTTTAAATGGATTGAGGGGCAAAAAGTGGGCTCGCCTGAAACAGTAAAGAAAATCGTTATGCTGGCCATCTTGGCTAGTCTTACCGCGGGTTGCGCACCGTTACATCCTTCCGGCTGTCATAAGACCACGGCAACGGGTAGTTGCAGTTCAGGACGTTGGGATGATCAGGATGAATGGGGTGTGCAAGCGAGGGCAATCAGGGCGGCAATAAATGCTGAACTTGATGAGCCGCAAAACTGGAAGGGGAAAAAATGCAGGTTGCATATTGAATTTGCTCAGGATGGCACGGCTTTAAACGTATCAACCAGCAATGGCAATACAGCCTATTGCGAAGCGATAAAGTCAGCAGCCCATAAAGCCAAATTTCCAGCCTTCAACAATCCAGAAGTCTATAGAGATTTTCAAAAATCCGGCTTCGATATGCGCGGTTAGCCCGATAATCGCCCTTTCAGTGCCCGTTACTCGCTCAAAGCAGACCCAATGACCACGTAGCCTGTCCG
Source organism: Serratia sp. TSA_105.2 (assembly GCF_052692115.1). NCBI lineage: Bacteria > Pseudomonadati > Pseudomonadota > Gammaproteobacteria > Enterobacterales > Yersiniaceae > Serratia > Serratia sp. TSA_105.2. The sequence continues at coordinate 8,809 of NZ_JBQZFT010000014.1, read as the reverse complement.
TTGCGTGCTAGAAACGGACTTTGATGATGTGAAGATATATAGTGGTAGATTGCCTATCGGTAGTTGATATTACCCGAGATTGTCTCCGAAAATTATGATTAACGGATTGCTGATCAGTCGGATCCTAGCAAAAGACTCATATCAAAACCAGTTATCCGAAAACCAAACTCTTTATATAATTTCAAAGCCCTTTGATTGTCCGGTGACACTCTGAGTTCCACCTCATATGCGCCCTGTTGAGTCAGCTCATTCAGGAATGCACGGATAAAATCCCGACCCATTCCCTTACCCTGAAATTCTGGGAGAAGCATTATATCTGACAAAAAGGCTGAGTTATCTTCCAGGCTGAACCACAGATATCCAGCAGCCTGACTGTCATGTTCATAAGTTCTAAAATGGTTATTTTGAGTATTGATACCCGCTGGCAAGGCTGCTTTAAATGATTTCGACGCCTCTATCTGGGCTTTTTTACGACTGTACCGATGATTTGCCATCAGGTCTTCAACATAGTCATTTAAAGAGAGGCCCCCCCAGAGGCCAAACTCGTCGTCATGCATGGGCCTATAAATTGATTTGGGGATTTTTGAATGTTTTGTTTTCAATTTACTGTCTCATTCTTAATAGCAACGTAACGTATACTTAGTACTACTCTACCGAATTATCCGCCGATTCAGCATGATAAAATTGTATCATATAGCTTTGTCCACTGAACGTAATTTTGCTGACGCCGAAGTCTGCACTTCGCTCATAGCGGACTATCGTTCGCCTGACCACATAAGCCTCAGTGCGATGAAACAAATACCGAGGCAGGCTGCGCGGGCGGAATGGCGAAGTGACGCTGCATGCGTTTTATCTCCTCTGCCGGTGGTAGGCCAAACAGACGTTTGAATTCTCGATTAAATTGCGATGGGCTTTCATAGCCAACGGCGTAACTCGCGGCGGCGGCGGTGATTTGTTGGCGCACCATCAGCATCCGTGCCTGGTGCAGGCGTACCGATTTCACATACTGCATCGGCGGCATCTGCGTTATCGCTTTGAAATGGCTATGAAAGGTCGGCACGCTCATGCCGGCCCTCATCGCCAGCTGCGTCAGCGTTAACGGCTCCGCGTAAGCGGCATGGATGTGCTGCAACGCTTTACCGATTTTGCCAAACTGGCCCTGCAAGGCCAGCGCGGCACGCATTGCGTTGCCTTGTGCGCCTGTCAGCACGCGAAAATAAAGCTCACGCACCCGCGCCGGGCCGAGGATCGCCGCCTCAAGCGGGTTAGCCAGGACGTCAAGTAAGCGAAGAACGGCCATTTTTACCGCGCCGTCCATGGGGCTCGACATCATGCTTTGCGGTGCGACGGGAGGATGCGGGGCGCCATGCTGTTCAATCTGCAACATCAGTTCAGCGGCAAGCTGAAAATCCAGATGCATATAAATCGCCAGCAGCGGATGTGCTGCCGACGCGTCGGTTTCCATCACAAACGGCACCGGCACCGAAACCGCCAGGTAGTGCTGCTCATCATATAAATAGGTTTGTTGACCGAAATAACCGCGTTTGCTGCCCTGGCAGACAATCACGATCCCCGGATCGTAAAGCACCGGCGTTCTGGCAAGCGGGCGATCGGAACGCAAAATTCGCACATCAGGTAGGGCAGTGAGATTGTATCCCTCTTGCACCGCAAGTCTATTCATCAGGGCAATCATGTCGGACATCCCACCACCTCATAAAATCAGGCAAGAAAAAGAGAAGATACGGCCTAAAAATGCGGCAGAGCAGAGAATACCATGCAACCTTCATGGTTCATGGGAGTTCTTTTTATGGCATCTGCAAAAACGATTTTAATCACCGGCGTCAGCAGTGGCTTTGGCCAGGCGCTGGCGCGCGAAGCCCTCGCCGTAGGGCATCGGGTTGTAGGGACGGTGCGCAACAGCGAAGCGCTGCAGGCTTTCGGCGCGCTCGATACGCAGCGGGCTTTTGGCTATCTGCTTGATGTCACGGACGTTGAGCGTATTGATGAGGTGGTTGGAGAGATTGAGTCCGCCGTCGGTCCGATAGATGTGCTGGTGAACAATGCCGGTTACGGCCACGAAGGCATTCTGGAAGAGTCCCCGCTTGCAGAGCTGCGCCGCCAGTTTGACGTCAATGTGTTTGGCGCGGTGGCGATGATCAAAGCCGTGCTGCCGGGCATGCGTCAGCGCCGTCGCGGCCACATTATTAATATCACCTCAATGGGCAGCTTCATTACCTTGCCCGGTATCAGCTATTACTGCGGCAGCAAATTTGCACTGGAAGGGATATCAGAAACGTTAAGCAAGGAGCTTGCCCCGTTCAACCTACACGTGACCGCCGTGGCGCCGGGCTCGTTTCGAACGGACTGGGCCGGGCGTTCAATGGTGCGCAGCCCTCGCCGTCTCCCGGACTATGACGCGTTATTTGAACCTGTTCGTCAGGCGCGTCAGGAAAAAAGCGGCAAGCAACTCGGCGATCCCGTGAAGGCGGCTCACGCCATGCTGGCAGTGATCGAGAGCCGGAACCCACCCACGCATCTGTTGTTAGGCAGTGACGCATTAAGTTTGGTGCGGCAAAAGCTCGAGGCGTTAGGTCAGGAAATTGAACAATGGGAGAAACTTACCCGTTCAACGGATGGCTGACCGGTTTCGGGTAGAGAGTGTCGGGGATACTCGAGCATAGCCGCCCAACAGCAAAAAGCCCGCTCAGGTTTCCCTGAGCGGGCTTCTCTAAATATGGCTCCTCTGACTGGACTCGAACCAGTGACATACGGATTAACAGTCCGCCGTTCTACCGACTGAACTACAGAGGAATCGTTTGAACGGGGCGAATAATAGCGAGGCGCCGTCGGCATGTCAAAGGCGGATTACACATTCTGTGACTGTTTGCTTACAGAATACGCAACCCGTTGAGTTTTTTGGCAGATTTAGCCCTCGGGCGCCCGCTGCAGGCGCAGCTGATAGCGGTAAACGCCGGCGGTGAGCAGGTCATCCCGGTGCACGCTCGGGCTCCAGGAGTCGTCGCCACCCACTCCCATGTGGAAGCCGTCCAGATGCAGCCAGGTGCCCGCTTCCGGCTGCAGCAGATGCTGGTGGCTGCAGGCCATCAGCTGTGGCAGGCCGTAGCGGCTTAGCGAGAAGTGGAAGCGGCCGTCGATGCGCCAGCCGCCGTAGCGCAGGCTGCGGGTGTCGCAGCGCAGGCCGTTCTCGCCGGGGAAAATATACGGCGTGTGCAGATCTGCCAGCGGCAGGCGCCAGCGCCCGTGCTGCGCGGCCAGGCGGCGATCCGGGTAGTTCTCGTGCGGGCCCAGGCCCAGCCATTCCGCCTGCGGCTGCACCGTCGCCAGTTGGCAGTGCAGGCCGATGCGCGCCGGCGGCGGCAGAGTATCGGCCACCTCGACTTCCACGCTCACGTTCACCGCGCCCAGCGCATCGAACAGCCACTGTTTGCGGCCGATCAGCAAAATTTGCCCGTCCACGCCGAACTGGTGTTCGCTCACCACCTGCACGCCGTTTTGCAGCGCATCGGCCTGCAGCCGCGTGCAGCGTTCCTCCAGCCGGTACAGGCCCGCCAGCTTCCAGCGTTCGACCCAGGCGTTGGGATCGATATGGTCCGCCTCGCTGACGCCGATGTCGTTATCGATCGGCGCGCGCGCAAAGCCGTCGCGCAGCGGCGTCAGCAGCTGCGGCTGCTCATTCTGCCACCACTGCGTCAGGTGGCCGCTGCTGCGCTCGAAGCGCCAGCGCTGGTCGCCGTGGGTGAGCGTCAGCCCCTGATCGTCTTCAATCAGCGTGGGCGGCACGCCCTGCGGCGGCGGCGGGGCGGGATGCAGCGCGCGCGGCACCCGCCACTGATCCCAGGCGCAGCGGTGGTGCGCTTCGGACCAGTCGGTGGCCTGCGGTTGCACCACCTCCACGTTCAGCCACAGCTCGCCGGGCTGATGCAGCATCGGCAGGCGATCGAGCAGGGTGAAGCGAGTGCTGCCCTGCGGCGGCAACGCCAGATCGAAGCTGCCGCTGGCGCGCTCCACGCCGTCCAGCTCCAGCCGCCAGTTGAGCTGCTCGTTGTCGGTGTGGCGGAACAGGTAATCGCTGGTGACGGTCAGCGTCAGCGAGGCGGCGTCGAAGGCGAAGCGGAACAGCTGCTGCGCCCGCTGCGCTTCGAACAGCGCCGGGTGAGGGGTGCGATCCGCGAACACCAGCCCGTTCAGGCAGAATTGGCGATCGTTGGGGGTGTCGCCGAAGTCGCCGCCGTAGGCCCAGAACTCTTCGCCGCGCTCGTCGCGTTTGATCAACGCCTGATCGACCCAGTCCCAGACAAAGCCGCCCTGCAGGCGCGGATAGTGGTGGAACGCGCGCCAGTAACGCTCAAAGCCGCCGAAGCTGTTGCCCATCGCATGGGCGTATTCGCACAGGATCAGCGGCCGCTGTTCCTCCGGCAGGCCGATCCACTTGCCGAGCGCCCATTTGGGCACCGCCGGGAACGGCTGATCCTGATCCACTCGGGCATACATCGGGCAGATGATGTCGGTAGCGGCGGTGTCGGCGCCGCCGCCTTCATATTGCACCGGGCGGGTCGGATCCTGGCTTTTCACCCAGCGGTACAGCGCGTCGTGGTTCACGCCGTGGCCGGACTCGTTGCCCAGCGACCAGATAATGATGCAAGGGTGGTTGCGATCGCGCCGCACCATGCGGGTGACGCGCTCGCTCATCGCCGGCAGCCACAGCGGATCGTCAGCCAAGCGGTTCATCGGCTGCATGCCGTGGGTCTCGATATTGGCTTCGTCCACTACGTACAGCCCGTAACGGTCGCACAGCCGGTACCACAGCGGGTGGTTGGGGTAATGCGAGCAGCGCACCGCGTTGAAGTTGTGCTGCTTCATCAGCAGGATGTCGTGGCGCATCGTCGCCTCGTCCATCACCTGGCCGTGGCGCGGATGATGCTCGTGGCGGTTAACGCCGCGGATCAGCAGCGGCTGCCCGTTGAGCTTCAGCAACCCGCCGCTGATTTCTACCTGGCGGAAGCCGACGTCATAGGCCTCCACCTCGATAATCTCCCCCTCGGGCGAGAGCAGGGCGACAGTGGCGCGATACAGCGCGGGCGTTTCGGCGCTCCACAGCGCCGGGCGTTCCACCGGCAGGCGCAGCGTGACCCGATCGTCATAGGCGCCGCGCTCGTCCACGATCTCGCTGCCGAGCGGCTGGGTGCGTTCGGCCACCCGAGCGCCATCGCGCCACAGCTGAACCTGCACCTGCAGCGGGCCGGGCCGGTTGGCGCGCGCCGTCACCACCAGTTCGCCGCGGGTAAAGCGGTCATGCAGCGGTGTGGTGATGTGCACATCGCTCAGGTGCGCGGCGGGTTTGTGCAGCAGGCTGACGTCGCGGAAGATGCCGCTCATGCGCCACATGTCCTGATCTTCCAGATAGCTGCCGTCGCACCAGCGCAGCACCATCACCGCCAGCCGGTTTTCTCCCGGCTGCAGCCACGGGCTGAGATCGAACTCTGCCGGCAGGCGGCTGTCCTGCGAATAGCCGACCCAGTGGCCGTTGCACCACAAATAGAATGCCGAGTTAACGCCGTCGAAGATGACGCGCGTCTGGCCGGCGGCCAGCCAGGCCGGATCGACGCTGAAGGTGCGCGAGTAGCAGCCGGTGGGGTTGTCTGCCGGCACGCGCGGCGGATCGACCGGGAACGGGTAGCGCACGTTGGTGTAAATCGGCGCATCGTAGCCGGCGAGCTGCCAGTTGCCCGGCACCGCCAGCGGGGCGACGTCCGGCAGATCCTGCTGCAGCCAGCCTTCCGGCGCCGCCTCTGGGCGCGGGAAATAGCTGAAGCGCCACTCGCCGTTCAGCGACCGGCGGCTGGCGCTGGGGGCATCGTCGCGCGCGTCTTCCACCGTGCGCCAGCTGGCGAACGGCGGGTGAGCGTCCAGTCGGCGGGAGTGGGTGCAGGCCGGGTTTTGCCAGTCACGGCGGGCGAGGATCTCGGTCAGGGAAGCAAGGGGCGCAGCGGGCATCGGCGATCGTCCAGTCGGCTAGGTGATGCTCACCAAGATGCTGACCGGCGCATAAAAAGTAAAGCGGTTACACGCAACCTTGCAAGGGCGATCAAATAACCGTTAATGCGGTTCGCCGGCGCGGTAGATCCGCTGTGGGCGGCCGACCTTGCCGTAAATGATCTCGGCGCGCAGCTGCTGTGCGGCGGTGCAAAACTCCAGGTAACGGCGCGCGGTGGTGCGGCTGAGCCCCATTTTTTGCGCAACGCTTTCAGCGGTGTGGCGCGCGGCGGGTTCGGCAAACAGCGCGCGGACCTTACCCAGCGTCAGCTCGTCGATGCCGGCGGGCAGCGCCGCCTGCTGTTCGCCGCGGGCGTAGGTGTTGAACATCTCGTCGATGCGGCGCTGGTTGAGGCGCGCTTTGTCCTTCAGCGCTTCGCGGCGCTGGCTGAAGCGCTGCAGGGTCTGGCTCAACCGGTCATAGGCCAGCGGTTTGATCAGGTAGTCGAACACGCCGTAACGCAACGCCTCGGCCACGGTGGCCATGTCGCTGGCGGCGGTGATGAACACGATGCCGCCGCGATACCCGCTCAGCGTCAGTTCGCGCAGCAGGGTGATGCCCTGGCCGTCGGGCAGAAAGTTGTCCAGCAGGATCAGGTCCGGCTTGAAGCGCTCGGTCATGGCGCGCGCCTGCGCCAGGGTGCCGGCCAGCCAAATCTGGCGGCAGCCGCCGTTCTGGCGGATAAACTCCGCGTGCATTTCCGCCAGCGGCGTTTCGTCTTCAACGATCAGGATGTTCAGCCATTCCATAATGAAACCTACTATTGCAATCAAGATGCTAAATGAATGTAAGTAAATTGCGGCGCCAAATAAAGATTATCTCAATAATAAACACCATAAGATTAATTAAGCAAATAAAGAACATTAAATAACTTATTAACCGGAATCGGTTTGTGAAATAGGTCAATAATCGGCGTTTTTTTTCTGTTTACCATTGATTTATCGAACGCGAGACGGTGTTTATCTCCATGGTTTTTAAGGTTTTAATTATCCTTGTTGATGTTAATTAAAATGCCTTTTTGTATTTAACTTGTTGTTTGTCAGTTAACCCAGAGAGCGTGTTATGTTAGGCGATGCCGTATTTAATCGGATAAAGCGATCGGATCATAAAGCGATTTCGGAAATAAGCGCCTTCTTGCGCAGTAACGATCTGAATATCGACACCACGGTTGAAATATTTATTACCGTTACCCAGCACGACAAATTGGTCGCCTGCGGCGGCATCGCCGACAATATTATCAAATGCGTCGCCATCAGTCCGCTGATGCGCGGCGAAGGGTTGGCGCTGGCGCTGGCGACCGAGCTGGTGAACCTGGCCTACGAGCGCCACCACACCCAGCTGTTTATCTACACCAAGGTGCAGAACGAGCCGCTGTTCCGCCAGTGCGGTTTCTACCCGATCGCCACCGTGCCGGGCATCGTGGTGCTGATGGAAAACAGCCCGTGCCGCCTGAAGCGCTACGCCGCCCAGCTGGCGAGCCAGCGCCGGCCGGGCGACACCATCGGCAGCATCGTGATGAACGCCAACCCCTTCACTCGCGGGCATCAGTATCTGGTGCGTCAGGCGGCCAAACGCTGCGACTGGCTGCACCTGTTTTTAGTGAAGGAAAACACCTCGCGCTTCAGCTATGAAGACCGGCGCCGGCTGGTGCTGGCCGGCACCGCCGATATCCCCAACCTTACGGTACACGAAGGCTCGCAGTACGTGATCTCGCGCGCCACCTTCCCCTGTTACTTCATCAAGGATCAGGGCGTGGCCGACGACTGTTACACCGAAATCGATCTGAAGATCTTCCGCCAGTATCTGGCGCCTGCGCTGGGCATTACCCACCGCTTCGTCGGCAACGAGCCGTTCTGCGCGGTGACCGCGAAATACAACCGCGACATGCGCTACTGGCTGGAAACGCCGGCGCTGCCCAGCCCGCCGATCGCGCTGGTGGAAATCGAGCGTTTGCAATATCAGGGCACGGCGATCTCCGCCTCCTGGGTGCGCAAGCTGCTGGCGGCGGGGGACTTCCACGCCGCCGCGCCGCTGGTGCCGCCGGACACCCTGTACTACCTGCAGGATCTGCAAACGCAGCGCCGGGCCAAGGCGGCCCCGCATCCTTTTGAGTCCGCACAATCAGGTGAATGATGAAAATTATCCGAGAAGCAATGGCCGGCACGCTGGAATCCAGCGATGTCATGGTGCGCATCGCGCCCGCCGAGGGGCCGCAGCACGATCTGTTGATCGCCAGCAGCGTGGAAAAACAGTTCGGCGCGGCGATCCGCCACACCCTGCTGGAGGTGCTGCAGCGTTATGAGGTGGAGCCGGTGCAGGTGATCGTCGACGACAAGGGGGCGCTGGACTGCGTGCTGCGCGCCCGGCTGGAAACCGCGCTGATGCGCGCCTGCGAGGGTGGCCAACTGCCGTGGGAGGCGAAAGATGAAAACGCTGAATAAAACCCGGCTGCGCCGCAGCATGCTGTTCGTCCCCGGCGCCAATGCGGCGATGGTCAGCAACGCCTTTATCTACCAGGCCGATGCGCTGATGTTCGATCTGGAAGACTCGGTGATCCTGCGTGAAAAAGACGCGGCGCGCCGGCTGGTGTACCACGCGCTGCAGCACCCGCTGTACCAGGAGGTGGAAACCATCGTGCGCGTCAATGCGCTCGACTCCGCCTACGGCCTGGCGGACCTGCAGGCGGTGGTGCGCGGCGGCGCGGACATCGTGCGCCTGCCGAAGACCGACAGCGCGCAGGACGTTGTCGACATG
>NZ_JBQZFT010000013.1:0-81903 GCF_052692115.1 Serratia sp. TSA_105.2 | reverse complement strand
TAGGGCAAAGGCGCGGGTTGCCAGGTGCCGCGCCTTCGGCCCCTGGCTCGGTCGAGGTGCGTGAGCCACATGGAGCATCTCACTTTTATCGACCGAAAATGTCACGAACGCCTGCAGAAAAACGCTAACTGATCAGCATTGCGCGCAATGGCGGGCTTGGCGAGAAGAACGAGCGGGGGTTAACGCCCTTTTTTCTTGCGCCCTGGCTGGGCAAAGCGCTTGCGGCCGGCCGGCGCAGCGGCTTTGTCGGCGCCTTTCGGGCCGCCGGCGCTCGGCTTTTTCGCCGCGGCGGATTTGGCCGGGGCCTTCTTCGCCGGCTTGGCCTCGGACGAGGAGCCTTCAATCAGTTTGAACAGTTCAATCAGCTCGTCATCGGTCAGATCGCGCCATTCGCCCAGCGGCAAGCCTTTCAGGCTGACGTTCATGATGCGCGTGCGTTCCAGCTTGGTGACCTCGTAGCCGAAGTGTTCGCACATGCGGCGGATCTGGCGGTTCAGCCCCTGCACCAGCGTGATGCGGAACACGAAAGGCGCCTCTTTCTTCACCTTGCACTTTTTGGTCACCGTGCCCAGCATCGGCACGCCGGCGCCCATGCCGCGAATAAACTCGTCGGTCACCGGCTTGTTGACCGTCACCAGATACTCTTTCTCGTGATTGTTGCCGGCGCGCAGGATCTTGTTGACCAGGTCACCGTGGTTGGTCAGAAAGATTAGCCCCTGCGAATCCTTGTCCAAACGGCCGATCGGGAAGATGCGTTTGCTGTGGTTGACGAAGTCGGCGATGTTGTCGCGCTCGCCGTCTTCGGTGGTGGTGACGATGCCGACCGGCTTGTTCAGCGCGATCAGCACCAGATCTTCTTCATTGCGCGGTTCGATCAGCTGACCGTTAACCTTCACGACATCCCCGGCAAATACCTGAGCGCCGACGGTGGCGCGTTTACCGTTGATGAAAACGTTGCCCTGTTCGATGTATCGATCGGCGTCGCGGCGTGAGCAGATACCACTCTCGCTAATGTATTTGTTCAGACGAATGGATGAGTTAGTCAGCATGGGATCTCCGTAAAACGCGGACTATACATTACCCGAATGACGCTGCGAAGCGAATCGTTAAGGCTTCCGGCCGTGATTCACGTTAGACGTTAAGGTATAGATTCTTTTTTTAAGCGGGTTAGGATAATAAAACAATTCAGACAGCGATGAGTGAGCATTAGTCGATAGGGAGCCTCTGCGGTATACAGAGCCGCGTATAAGGAATGGGTAGCATGAAAAAATATGTGGTTCTATTCACGGCCTGCTTCCTGGGCGGCTGTCCGGGGCCTGGCGATAAGCTGACTCCGCGCTTCCCCGCCGTCGTCACTGCCAAAGATAACCATGTCTGCATTCTTTCTTCTATGAAGGCGGGGGATAATATTCGCTTCGTTCAGATTTATAGCGAATCAGGCGATAAGCTCATTAAAGCTATCGATAATGACGTTTTCTTCGTTGAGCCGGGGAGGTGCATGCCGGTATTCGACTATGCTTTTCGGCCAGGGAAGCGTTATTCCGTCGCCTACGATATACAGACACCCGAAGGTTCGCATTTGATTACCGCCGCATTCATGGTTGTCTCCGACGAACGGGGCAACCTGAGGGTTAACCATTAACGCATGTTCTTAGGTTTAGTTTGTTGGACTGCGTTAGGTTGTAGAATGAAAGGCTATGAAAAAACTTGCCCTGTTGCTCGCTAACGCATTGGCTGTTGTTGGGCTGGCTGTGCTGACAATAAAGCTTTTTCCTGCACCCAGGCTAAGCCAGAATCAAACCGCTTGGCTGATTGACGCCAGTGGGTTTTTCCATTTTAACGATACGGAATGGTTTGGTGCGCTCGTTTTTGGCGCGGTTTATCTGCTGGCCGGATGTCTGGAATGGCTCTTTATCCGCCAGGTTTTTCAGCGGGTGAGCTGCGGGCACCGCCACTAACTCTTATCACCGTTCCCCACCTTCACCACCCGGGTATTCAGCGGGGTGAGCGTTTGCCCGGCGCTGCCGATCGGCGTCAGGCGCGGGACGGGGCGGCCGCTGTCGCTTTCCACCAGCGTTGAGTGCGCCTCTCCCTCGGCGAACAGATGATCTTCCCCCCACTGGCGTAGGCCGACGATCACCGGAAACAGCGCGCGGCCTTTCTCGGTCAGCACATATTCCTGATAGGCGCTGCCGTCTGCGGCGGGCACGATCTCCAACACGCCGTGCGTCACCAGCGCGCGCAGGCGGGTGGCAAGGATGTTCTTCGCCATCCCCAGCCCTTTTTGAAATTCGCTGAAGCGGGTGACGCCGTCGAAAGCGTCGCGCACGATCAGCAGCGACCACCAGTCGCCAATCACATCCAGCGTGCGCGCCACCGGGCACGGCGCGTCTTCCAGGCTTTTACGTTTCACGGCGGTTATCTCCATCTGTATATTCTGGTTGCATTATAAAACCTCTACACCTAAAGTTCATTGAGTTTAATAATGAAACCAGATTGAGGTGTGCAATGAGCGACAAACTGCTGGATCCCCCCTGTGCGGTGCTGGGGCGCCTGCCGGCCACCCTGGTGCTGCTGTTGGCCGCCGCCAGCGCCTTCAGCGTGGCCAACGTTTACTATGCGCAGCCGCTGCTGGACGCTATTGCCCATGATTTTTCCATCAGCCTGGCGGCGGTCGGCATGGTGATCAGCGTGACTCAGTTGGGCTGCGCGCTGGCGCTGCTGTTGGTGGTGCCGCTGGGGGATCGGCTGAACCGGCATCGGTTGCTGGCGGGGCAACAGCTGGGGCTGATCGGCGCGCTGCTATTGGTGGGCTGGGCGCACAGCGCGCCCTGGCTGCTGGTAGGGATGTTGCTGGTAGGCTTATTGGGCACCGCCATGACGCAGGGGCTGATCGCTTACGCCGCAGCCCTGGCGGCGCCGCAAGAGCGCGGGCGGGTGGTCGGTGCGGCGCAGGGCGGAGTGGTGTTGGGGTTGCTGCTGGCGCGCACCCTGTCCGGCGCGCTGGCGGACGTCGGCGGCTGGCGCACGGTGTATTTCTTCTCTGCCGGGGTGACGCTGGTATTGCTGCCGATTTTGTCGCGCCTGCTGCCTGCGCCGCGCACCGCTCCCAGTACGCTGAGCTATCCCGCGCTGCTGCGTTCGATGCTGAGCCTGTTGCTGCATGACCGCACGCTGCAAATTCGCGGCATGTTGGCGCTGCTGATGTTCGGCGCTTTCAGCCTCTTTTGGAGTTCGCTGGTGTTGCCGCTGAGCCAGGCGCCGTTCAACTTCACCCATGCCGCGGTGGGGGCGTTCGGCCTGGTCGGCGCGGTGGGCGCACTGGCGGCGGTGCGCGCCGGGCATCTGGCGGATCGCGGGCTGGGGCAGGCGGCCAGCGGCGTGTGTCTGCTGCTGCTGACGCTGGCCTGGTTGCCGCTCGGTTTGCTCGGCAGCGGCCTGGTTTGGCTGGTGGCGGGCATCGTGCTGCTGGATCTGGCGGGCCAGGCGATCCACGTGCTGAACCAGAGCATGATCTTCCGCGCGCACCCGCAGTCGCACAGCCGGCTGGTGGGCTGCTACATGCTGTTTTACGCCGTCGGCAGCGGGCTGGGCGCCTTTGCCGGCACCCATATGTACGCCTGGGCGGGTTGGAGCGGCGTCTGCTGGCTGGGGGCGGGCGTCAGCCTGAGCGCGCTGCTGTTTTGGCGGCTGACGCTGCGCGGCATGCCGCCCTCAGCGACGGCGGTGGAGCAGTGAAAGCTGGAAGCCCAGCGCACCACACAACTGCTGAGGCGCGGTGAAGCCGCTTTCCGCCAGGAGGAGACGGCTGCGTGCCGCCGCCATCGGGTGCCAGTTGCGGCGGGTGCGTTCGATCACCTCCTGCGCCTGCGCCGCCGAATGCCCGGCGCTTTGCAGCCAGTGTTGGTAATGGCTGACGGGCAGGCCCTCCGGTTGATAGTCGAACAGCAGCAGCGGTGCAGCGGGGGAGAGGCGCTGCGCCAACTGCTGCAGGAAATCCAGTTTGGCGCCATCGTCGGCGATAAAGTGCAGCACCAATGAGCACACCGCCGCGTCGTGGCGGGTTTGCGGCGCTTGTTGCAGCAAGGTGGGCTGGAAGCTCACCCGTTGTGCGTAACCCGCGGCTTCGGCCTTGGCGCGCGCGGCCGCCAACATGCCGGCGGAGGGTTCCACGGCGCTGAAACGCCAGCTGGCGTTGGCGGCGGCCAGCGCCTCAAGTTCACTGCCGGTGCCGCAGCCGGCCAGCAACAGCGTGGCGTCATTCGGCAGCGTCTGCGCGAGCGTCGCCGTCAGCAGCGCCTGGGCAAACTGATAGCCGGGCACCAGGGTCAGAATACGGCGATCGTAGTCCGCCGCTGCGGCATCGGGGAAGCGTGTATCCGTTTGGTGTTGCATAACCTTCCTTGCCAAGTTCATTGAGAGAGACAAGGAAGGGTATGCTTAACTGATAATGAAATCCATTATCATTAATGAGTTCTGTGACGGGAAAGGCGGCGTTAGCGGGCCGGCGAATGCATCAGGTAATAATCTTCCTCGCCGGCGTTGCCGGTAGAGATGATGCGCCAGCCGTGTTTACGGTAGAACGCCAGCGCCTTTTCATTCTTCACCAGGCATTTCAGCGAGCCGGTGGCGGTGAAGGTAGCTTCCGCCGCCTGCAGCAGCGCACTGCCGACGCCGCGCGGCGGCTGATGGGGAGCGACATACAGGTTATGAATGAAGTTGTCTTCGCGGTAGACGGAGACGAATCCCAGCAGCACGCCGCCGTCTTCCGCCACCCAAATCGCTTCGCCCAGCGTCGCGCCGTCGAAATCTTCCAACTGATAGTTTGAGGTATCGCGCCAGCCGAACGCCGCCTTGCGCGACGCCAGGTACAGCGTGCGCAGGAAGGGGCGATCGGTCTCTTGGTAGGGTCTTATCTGCATGGCATCTCCCGGTGGTTTGTGCTCACTATAGCGCATTGCGCGGCGTATGCCCGCCGGGCAATTTATTCGCTTGTTTGTCCGCGCCGTCGCTGGCATGATCCCCTGCAGGGATTAACGCAACGTTGATCACAACCTATTGATTTTCATGACTCGGGGTGCCCTTCTACGTGAAGGCTGAGAAATACCCGTATTACCTGATCTGGATAATGCCAGCGTAGGGAAGTCACGGCCGCCCAGCCGGCGCCGCCTTCTTGAACGCCGGTTGGGAGGAATATGATCGCTCGACCTGATGGACTACCCGGCGCTCGCGCCGCGGCCTGTCTGACCCAATTCCAACAGCGGCCTCCGCTGATCCACTGCCTGACCAACGAAGTGGTGCAATCGCTGACCGCCAACGTGCTATTGGCGCTCGGCGCCTCCCCGGCGATGGTGGTGGAGCCGCAAGAGGCGGCGCAGTTCAGCGAGCTGGCCGACGGCCTGCTGATCAACGTCGGTACCCTCAATGTGCTGCGCGCCGAATCGATGCGGGCGGCGGTGGCCGCCGCCAATCAGGCCGGCAAGCCCTGGACGCTGGATCCGGTGGCGGTCGGCGCGCTCTCCTACCGCACCGCCTTTGCTAAACAGCTGCTGGACGAGAAACCGGCGGCGATACGCGGCAACGCCTCGGAAATCATGGCGCTCAGCGGGTTGCTGGCCAGCGGCCGCGGCGTGGACAGCGGCGACGATTCGCTGGCGGCATTGCCCGCCGCGCGTGAGCTGGCGCAGCGCAGCGGCGCGGTGGTGGCGGTCACCGGCGCGGTGGATTACGTCACCGACGGCCAACGCGATTGGGCGATCGAAGGCGGTTCCCCGCTGATGACGCGGGTGGTGGGTACCGGCTGCGCGCTGTCGGCGGTGGCGGCGGCGTTTTGCGCCCTGCCGGGCGATCGCCTGGACAACGTGGCGACCGCCTGCCGGGTGATGTCCCACTGCGGCGGCCTCGCGGCCAGACAGGCCGGCGGGCCGGGCAGCTTTACGCCGGCGTTCCTCGATGCCCTGTATCAGCTGCGCGGGGAGGATCTGTGATGAAACGCATTAACGCGCTGACCATCGCCGGCACCGATCCCAGCGGTGGCGCCGGCATTCAGGCCGATTTGAAGGCTTTCTCGGCGCTCGGCGCCTACGGCACCTCGGTGATCACCGCGCTGGTGGCGCAGAATACCCGCGGCGTGCAGTCGGTGTATTACATCGATCCGGCGTTCGTCGCCGCGCAGCTGGACTCGGTGTTCAGCGACGTGCGCATCGACAGCGTCAAGATCGGCATGCTGGCCAACGCCGACATCGTGCAGGCGGTGGCCGAACGGCTGCGCCATTACCGGCCGGAGTTCGTGGTGCTGGACACCGTGATGCTGGCGAAAAGCGGCGATCCGCTGCTGGCGCCGGAGGCGGTGGCGTCTATTCGGCGCGAGCTGTTGCCGCAGGTGTCGATCATTACGCCGAACCTGCCGGAAGCGGCGGCGCTGCTGGCGTGCGCGCCGGCGGAAGATGAAGCGCAGATGCGTGAGCAGGGGCGGGCGCTGCTCGCGATGGGCTGCCAGGCGGTGCTGATGAAGGGCGGCCACCTGAGCGAAAGCGAGAGCCCGGACTGGCTGTTTACCGCAGAAGGCGAGCAGCGCTTTACCGCACCGCGCGTCGCCACCCGCCACACCCACGGCACCGGTTGCACGCTCTCGGCCGCGCTGGCGGCGCTGCGCCCGCGCCATGCCGACTGGGCGGCTACAGTGGCCGCCGCCAAGGACTACCTGCAACAAGCGCTGCAACAGGCGGACACGCTGGAAGTGGGGCACGGCATCGGGCCGGTGCATCATTTCCATGCCTGGTGGTGAGTCAACTTTTTGCCGCAACCGTGGTCTGACTAGTTCAGGCCCGGTTTTATGGGCGAAACCTGATTTAACCTAGGGAGAAGGACTATGACGGGACACCAGGCGCTGCGTTGCGCCCTCTTCGGCGCACTGCTCAGCTTCAGCGCGGGCAGCTTTGCCCAGCAGATCGTCACCACGTCGGATTTGATTCAGCAGCCGGGGTATCAGGCCAGTTGGCAAAACATGGTGAAAGGCCAGGCGCGGATGCCGGGCTGGGCGCGCAAGGGCGTCGGCACCTCTACGCCGGCACAGAACCTGAACTGGAAGGGCAAAGAGTATCTGGTCGGCAACCTGTGCAAGCCGCACGACTGCGGCAACAACTTTTTGATCGTGGCGTTCAGCGCGGACAAATCCCAGGCCTGGGGCGTGCGGGTGGAAGTGGAAGATCGGCCGGAAGCCGTCGATCATCCGAAGAAATACGCCAAGTATCAGTGGCTCGGCAAGCCGGATGACGACATGAAAGCGCTGCTGAAGCAGCAGTTCGAGAACAATCCCGACTGGAAATGATCTGACCGGGGGCGCCGGTGATGGCGCCCCCGGCGTTGATCAGCCGATGCCGGCCTGATGCAGATCGTGCAGGTTGAGCGCCCCGACCAGCACGCCGTCCATATCGACCACTGGAGCCGCGCTGATGTGCTGTTCGTGCAGCGCTTCCAGCGCCTCGCCGGCGCGCCACTGCTCCGGCAGCCGATAGCCGGGGCGGGTGATCGCCGGGCTGAGCGGATCCTGCAGGCTGTTGCCCTTCACCAGCCAGCGGCGCAGGTCGCCGTCGGTAAATACGCCCACCACCCGCTGCTGTGCGTCGCAGACCGCCACTAACCCGAGCCCGGTGCGGCTCAGCTCCAGCATCGCTTCCATCACGTTGGCGCTTTCGCTCACGCGCGGCAGGCGATCGCCGGTGCGCATCAGGTGATGCACGCGGTTCAACAGGCGCGCCCCCAGGCTGCCGCCCGGGTGCGAGCGGGCGAAATCTTCCGCGTTGAAACCGCGCTGGCGCATCAGCGCCATCGCCAGAGCATCGCCCATCATCAGCGTGTTGACCGCGCTGGAGGTCGGCGCCAGCCCCATCGGGCAGGCTTCGCGCTCGACGCCGATATCCAACATGCAGGCCGCGGCCAGCGCCAGCGGCGACTCTTTGCCGCCGGTGATGGCGATCACCGGAATGCCATTCTCCGCCAATAGCGGCAGGATCAGATCCAGCTCTTTGGCGCGGCCGGAGTAGGAGATGAACACCACCACATCGTCGGCGCCGATCATGCCGAGATCGCCGTGCAGCGCCTCCGCCGGGTGCACGAAGAACGACGGTGTGCCGGTGCTGGCCAGCGACGCGGCGATTTTCTTGCCGATATGGCCGGATTTGCCGATGCCGGAAATTACCGCTTTGCCACGGCAGTTCAGCAGCAGTTCGCAGGCGCAGACGAAGTTGTCGTCCAGGCGCGCCAGCAGGCGTTGCGCTTCGGTCAGCTCGATCTCCAGCGTTTCGCGGGCGAAGGCGAGCAGGGCGTTGGCGTTACTCATCGGGGTCTCCTACCAGAAGGATATTGATGCCTTTCGCCTGCAGAGCGGCGAGGTAATCGGGGTTGATGTCTCGGTCGGTGATCAGCGTGTCGACGGCGCTGAGTTCGCACACCACGTTCGGGCTCTTGCGGCCGAATTTCGAGGAGTCTACCAACAGAATAATGCGGCCGGCGGCTTCGCACATCGCTTTGCTGACGTTGTGCACTTCGTTGAAAGTGGTGACGCCGGCGTTAAGATCGACGCCGTCCGCGCCGATAAACAGCTTGTCGAAACTGAACTGCTGAAACGCCGATTCGGCCAGGCTGCCGTGGAACGAGGCCGATTTTTTGCGGTAAGTGCCGCCGGGCATCAGGATGGTCTGATCGTTGTCCAGCTCCACCAGCGCGTTGACGATGGTCAGGCTGTTGGTCATCACCGTGATGTTATTGAACTGCGCCAGATGCGGCACCATCTGCAGCACCGTGCTGCCGGCGTCGAAGATCAGCGAGTCGCCGTCGGCGATCAGCGCCACGGCGGCGCTGGCGATGTGGCGTTTTTTCTCGGTGTTGATATGGGTTTTGCGGTCGATCGGCTGATCGCCGTCGTCGCGGCTGAGCACCACGCCGCCGTAGGTGCGGATCACCTCGCCTTCTTCTTCCAGCAGGGTGAGATCCTTGCGGATGGTGGTGCCGGTGGTGGAGAAATGCTCGGCCAGGGCGTCCACTGCCGTTTTGCCATGCCGCTGCAGATATTCAAGGATAGCGGCCTGCCGCTGCTTTGGTTTCATCGCGATTCCCGTTCACAAGAGTGGGGCATTTTCCCTCGCTGAATAATTCACTATGAAAGGTAATGCCTTTTAATGTGAAAATATCACGATTTGGGTTCAATCGCTAACGATAGTGCAGACTGGCATGCGCGATCCTCGGGGAAGATCACATCCGGGCGCAAATCCCGCTGATGCAAACCGTGCAATCTAGGCAGCGGGCGGGGCCGGGCGAAAACGGTCAGGCCGCGCAGCAACAGGCTGCCGCACACCCGCCGATCGGCGTCGAAGGCCAGCGCCAGCACCACTCGCGGGCGGAAACGGCCGCCGGAACGGCCGACGCCGACGGCGCCCAGTTGGCACAGGCCGTCGAAGGCGCGATTGAAGCGCTGCAGTTGCCACCAGCCGAAGGCGATTTGCAGCAGCCAGGCCAGCAGCGCGAAGGCGATCAGAGCTTGAGTCATGGGGTTCTCCTTAGGCCCCCTTCTGCCGAAGGGGGTGTCGATGGCGTCAGAACATCACCTGGCCGCCGGTGATGTTGATCGATTGGCCGGTGCAGTAAGAGGCCTTGTCGCTGGCGTAGAACAGCAGGGTGTTCAGCACGTCCTGGTAGTCGCATCCGCGCTTCAGCGGCACCTTGTCGATGTAGTACTGCTCCACCTGGTCCGGCGCGATGCCCAGTTTTTGCGCGTACTGCGGCAGCAGCGACTGGAACATCGGCGACTTCAGCAGGTTGCCGAGCATCAGCGAATGCACGGTAATGCCGTATTCCGCCAGATCGAGCGCCAGCGACTGCGTCAGCCCCACGCCGCCGAACTTGGCGGCGCTGTAGCCGGAGTTGTGCTTGCTGCCGACCTTGCCGGACTTGGAGTTGATCTGAATGATGCGTCCGGCGATGCCGTCGCGGATCATCAGGCGCGAGAACTCGCGGGCGCAGAGGAAATAACCCACCAGGTTCACCTGCAGCGAGCGATCGAAGTCGCCCAGCGGGAAATCGGTGATCGGCGCCGCCTTGGCGATGCCAGCGCTGTACACCAGCAGGTTGGCCTGGCCGAACGCCCGGTCAACCGCCGCCGCCAGCGCGATCACGCTCTGTTCGTCGGTGGCGTCGGCCTGAAAACCGCAGGCACTGCCTGCGCCAAACGCTTCGTTGATCTGCTGTGCCACCTGATTGGCATTGTCGGCGTTCAGATCGGCCACCGCCACCCGATAACCGGCCTGCGCCAGCCCGTGGGACAAAAAGGCACCTAACGTTTGGCCGCCGCCAATCACTACAGCTACTTCAGACATGGTCTACTCCTTATGCGATAAATGACAGCGTGCTGCCCAACGGGATATCGGTCGGCGTCGGGCCGGATACGTGGATCGAGCCGGGGAATTCGGCTTCGGCTTCGCCGTCGAAGCGCACGGTGATGTGGCCCAGCTCGCGCAGGTTCTGCGTGGCGACGCTGCCGACGGCGGTGATGGCGTAGCGCCGCTGCGCCAGCTCCATCACGCCGCCGACCTGCAGCTCACCGGCGGTCGCGCCGTGGCGGTGGATGAAGCAGAACTCTTCGATATCCGCCGGCGCGCCTTCACGGAAGGTGATCAGCATGTTGTCCAGCAACGCGTCGCGGGCGCAGCCGCCGATCTGCGTGATGGTGGTGTGAAAAATGGTGTGCATAAACGTCTCCCTGGAAATCAGCTTATTGATAAATGAAGGCCGAGGCGGCCCAGGCGATCAACACCGTCGGCGCGCCGGTCAGGAAGCGGCCGACCAGCACCGAAGGCACGCCGACCCGCACGGTGTCCTGCTTGGCTTCCGCCAGCGACAGGCCGACCGGAATGAAGTCGCAGGCGGCCTGCGCGTTGATGGCGAACAGCGCGGGCAGCGCCAGCTGCGGCGGAATATGGCCGAGGCCGATCTGCACCCCGACCAGCACGCCGATCACCTGGGCGATGACCGCGCCGGGGCCGAGGAACGGCGACAGCAGCGGGAATGAGCAGATCAGCGCCAGCGTCACCAGGCCGATCGGGCTGTTGGCGAGCGGCGTCAGGCCGTGAGCAATAAAGTCCCCGAGGCCGGAGGCCATGATGATGCCGATCAAGGCCGAGACGAACGCCATAAACGGCAGGATGGTCTTCAGCACGGTGTCGATGGTGTCGCGCCCGGCCTGGAAGAACACCGCCACCACCGATCCCATGCCCATGCCGACCTTCGCCAGCAGCCCGTCGCTTTGCTCGGTGATCTTCTTGCTGGTGTCGTAGTCGCGCGCCTTGGGCGGCGCTGCAACGGCGGCGGGCTGGCTATCTGCCGCTTCGATTCGACTGATGTTGTGGTCGCGTACGCCGGAGACATAGATGTCTTCGAGGATAAACTGCGCCAGCGGGCCGGACTGGCCGGTGGCGTGGATGTTGACCGTCGGAATGCGGCGTTTCGGATACAGGCCGCAGCGCAGGGTGCCGCCGCAGTCGATCACCGCCACCCCGATCTCTTCCGCCGGCGGCTCACCCTCTTTGAAGCCGTCGACGGCCGGCCAGCCGGTCAATTCGCTGAGGCGATCGACGATGGAAGGCCGGGTGCCGGCGGTGATGTACACCACTTTCTTGCCGGGCTCGATCGGCAGCTCCAGGGGGCCGCCCCAGCCGCTGGCGCCTTTTTCAATACGGATATAAGCACTCATGCTGCACTCCACGAATTAAAGTTGCACCTGGCGATCCAGACGGATGCCCATCTTGCGTTCGAACAGGCTGGTGGTCAGATCGGTGACCCAGCCACGGAAGAAGTTGGTGAACAGCCCCACCAGGAAATAGCTCACCGCCAGCGGGCCGAGCGGCAGGCCGAGGGTGGTCAGGCCGCTGGCGATGCCGAGGTAAACGAACAGCTCGCCGGGGTTGATATGCGGGAACAGGCCGTTCATCGAGTGGCAGCTGTAGGAGGCCGCCGCGTAGTAGCTCGGCTTGTATTTCTCCGGCATGAAGCGCCCCAGGCTGAGGGTCATCGGGTTGCAGAAGACAAAGGTGCCGATCAGCGGCAGCAGCAGATAACGCGAGATGGGGTTGCCCGCGCAGCGCTGCGCCAATCGTTCGATACGTTCCTGGCCAACAAATTTGATCAGCGCGTTCATGATAACCAACAGGCTGATCAATAAAGGTAAAATGCCGGTCACCATGCCGACAAACACTTCACCGCCTTTCTGAAACAGGCCGATAAACCACTCGGCGCCGTGGGTGATTAGCTCAATCATTATGTTCTCCTGTAATGGACTGATATGGCCTGGAGCGAACGGCGGCTCTGTCGCCATGGGCCTTACAGTAGTCACTTTGTTGGGCCATTTGTTTTAAATAGATCACAATTTGAAAGATAAATATTTTATTTTGAAAGTTTAAAGTGAAAGAAAGAGAAGGTTGTCGGCGTCGGGTTTAGGGGGGGCGGGCATAAAAAAGCCCGGCGAACCGGGCTTGAGGACAGGTGGTCCGTCACATCAGGCGATGGTGACCTTCTTGTCCAGGTAGGCGTCTTGCACGGCGTTGATCAGCGCCACGCCGTCTTTCATCGATTTCTTGAACGCCTTGCGCCCAAGGATCAGACCCATGCCGCCGGCACGCTTGTTGATTACCGCGGTGCGCACCGATTCCTGCAGATCGTTCTCACCGGCGGCACCGCCGGAGTTGATCAGCCCGGCGCGGCCCATATAGCAGTTGGCCAACTGGTAGCGCACCAGATCGATCGGGTGATCGGTGGTCAGCTTGGTGTAGACGCGATCGTCGGTATAGCCGAATTTCACCGCGCGGTAGCCGCCGTTGTTTTCCGCCATTTTCTGTTTGACGATGTCGGCGCCGATGGTGGCGGCGATATGGTTGGCCTGGCCGGTCAGATCGGCGCTGGAGTGGTAGTCCACGCCGTCCTTGTTGAATGCCGGGTTGCGCAGATAGGCCCACAACACGGTGACCATGCCCAACTCATGCGCGCGCTCGAAGGCGATCGAGATCTCTTCGATCTGGCGGCGTGACTGCTCGGAGCCGAAGTAAATGGTGGCGCCGACCGCCACCGCACCCATGTTGAACGCCTGCTCGACGCTGGCATACAGGGTCTGGTCGTACTGGGTCGGGTAGCTCAGCGTTTCGTTGTGGTTGAGTTTGACCAGGAACGGAATTTTATGCGCGTAGCGGCGCGATACCGACGCCAGCACGCCGTAGGTGGAGGCGACGCAGTTACAGCCGGCTTCAATCGCCAGCTCGACGATGTTCTTCGGATCGAAATACAGCGGGTTGGCGGCAAACGAGGCGGCGGCGGAGTGCTCGATGCCCTGATCGACCGGCAGGATCGACAGGTAGCCGGTGCCGGCCAGGCGGCCGTGGTTGAACAGGGTTTGCATCGAACGCAGTACGCTGTTGGGGCGGTTGTTATCGATCATTACGCGGTCGACGAAGTCGGCGCCCGGCAGGTAGAGATTCTCGGCGGGGATAGTGGTACAGCGGTGTTGCAGCAGATCTTCCGCTTCCTTTCCTAGCAACTGCACAATATCAGTCATGATTCACTCCCGATTAAGCTTCTTCATACACCGGCAATGCAAGGGTTTTTGACCACCGGCGCAGTAAAAAAGCGGTGATTGAAGCTGTAAAGCGATACTACCGAACTGGATCCGGCAAGGACAAACAATAGATGCGATTGAGAGGAAATGCCATTGGCGAGGCCAAATACGCGGGGACGATCGCCCCCGGCGTGCTAAACGATTGATTATTCGATCTCGAACCACTCGGTGTTCTGCAGGGCGATCGGGGTGATGGAGTAGATCATCTCCTGCAGGTGATCGTGGATGGCGCGCTCCGCCGCCTCGGCATCGCGCGCTTTCAGCGCCTCGTAGATGCGGTAGTGCTGCTTGATCAGGCTCTCCGGCGGCGAGACTTCGCTCAGGCTGAGGAAACGCACCCGATCCATGGTGGCCTTGATGGTTTCGATGGTCTCCCACGCCAGCGGGCAGTCGGCGAACTGGGTCAGCAGCTGGTGGAATTCGTCGTCCAGCGCCAGAAACTCGCGCGTCTGCCCATTCTGCGCCGCCAGCGCCTGGCGGTGCAGGTTATGCTCCAGCGTCATCAGCTGCGCCGGGGTGGCGCGCTCGGCCGCACGGCGCACGATGGCGCATTCCACCGCCTGGCGGATAAAGCGCCCGTCGGCCACGCGCTTGGCGGAGATTTTCATCACGAAAGTGCCGCGCTGCGGCAGGATCTGCACCAGGCCGGCCTCCGCCAGCTTGATAAAGGCTTCGCGCACCGGCTGGCGCGAAACGCAAAAGCGCGTGGAAATCTCTTTCTCGGACAACAGGGTGCCGGGGGGGATGGTGCAGTCGACGATATCCTTGCGCAGGAAGCGATAGATCTGCTGGTTGACCGGGACGTTGTTGGTGAGACTGTACGTTTCAGACATGGCGACAATCAGGCATCTGGCTGGAATTCGAATGCCACCATACTAGCAGATTATTGGTTGAGGGCGGGGGGATAAATCCACCCGCCGGGTAGGGTAACTCAGTGATGCCAATCCTGATATTCCTGCTTGCGCCGCCCCGGCGCGGTTTCCGGCATCAGGCTCAGGCCGATGGCCGACACCACGCCCAGCACTATCATGTAACCCGCCAGCCCGTAGTAGTGGCCGCCGGTCACCTGCAGGATCTTCACCGCCAACAGCCCGAGAATGCCGCTGCCGATCAGCGATCCTATCTGCCAGATCAGCGCGATGCCGCTGCAGCGCACACGGGTGGGGAACAGCTCCGGGAAGTAGGAGGCCTGCGGCGCATAGCACATGCTGTGGCCGAAGGTCAGCACCACGATCATGGCGATCTGCGTCACCCAGAAACTATCGAGGTTGATCGCCATAAAGAACGGCACGATGCACACCACCTGCAGCAGCGCGCCGGCGATGTATACCGGTTTGCGCCCCAGCCGATCGGAGAGGCGGCCCATCAGCGGAATGGCGAAAATCTCCAGCAGCACCGCCACGATCATCGCCTCCAGAAGAATGGTCTCGTTGAGGTGGTTGGCTTTGCCGTAGGCCAGCACGATCACCGTGAACATGGCGAAGGCGCAGGCTTCAATCAGCTTGGCGCACACCCCTTTGCCGATAAGGCCGGGGTAGCGGCGGGCCACTTCCACCACCGGCCGGCTCTCCACCGCCTTGGTGGCGCGGATCTGGGTAAACACCGGCGACTCGTCGATCTTCAGGCGAATAAACAGCCCGACGATCACCAGCAGCAGGCTGAGCAGGAACGGAATGCGCCAGCCCCAGTCCAGCATCTGCGCCGGCGACAGCACGGCGGTCAGCAGCGCGAACAGCCCCGATGGCAGCAGGAAACCGGCGGGCGCGCCGATCTGTACCCAGCTGGCGTAGAAGCCGCGCCGTGGCGGCGGCGCGTATTCGGCGGTCATCAGCACCGCGCCGGCCTGCTCGCCGCCGACGCCGAAGCCCTGCAGCACGCGGATAAAGATCAGCGCGAGCGGCGCCCAGATGCCGATCTGCTCATAGGTGGGCAGCAGGCCGATGCAGAAGGTGCCGAGGCCGACGATCAGGATGGTGATCACCAGCGCCTTCTTGCGGCCGACCTTGTCGCCTATGTGGCCGAACACGATGCCGCCCAGCGGACGTGCCAGGAAACCGACCGCGTAGGTGGCGAAGGCCGCCAGCGTGCTGATCAGCGGATCGGCGCTGGGGAAAAACAGCTGGCCGAAGAACAGCACCGCGGCGGTGCCGTAAGCGAAGAAATCATAGTATTCGGCGGCGGTGCCGATGGCCGAAGCGCTGGCAACGCGCCGCAGCAGCGGTTGATTGCCGGTATTGACGGCGTTATGCGTGGTGACGGTCATCGGAAACCTCCCGGTCGGTAAGCGGCAGAGCGGCGACGGCGGCTTTGGCCCCCAGGCTCAGCAGTTGATGATAAGCGTGGCTGACGGCGCGGACGAAGTCAGGCGAGTCGGGCAGATCCTGACCGAAGACGCTGTCGAGCTGCAGCAGCGCCAGGACGCGGGGCCGGCCTTCCTCGCTGCCGGCGACCAACGCGGCGATGGGGTCGCGCAGTGGATCGCTGATGTCGATCGGCGCGCCTTGCTCATCGCGGCCGCCGACGTAGCGCATCCAGCCGGCGACGCCCAGCGCCAGGCAGTCGAAGCGGCTGCCGCGCGCCAGATGCCAGCGGATCGCGTCCAGCAGCCGCTGCGGCAGCTTTTGCGTGCCGTCCATGGCGATCTGCGCGGTGCGGTGCTTCAGCGCGCGGTTGCGGTAACGCCGCAGCAGCGAGTCGGCATACTGCGCCAAATCGACGTTCGGCACCTGCAGGGTCGGCGCCTGTTCCGCCAGCATCAGGTGACGGGCGGCGCGGACAAAATCTGCGTCCTGCATGCAGTCGCCGACGTGCTGATAACCGGCCAGATAGCCGAGATAGGCGAGGAACGAATGGCTGCCGTTCAGCATGCGCAGCTTCATCTCCTCATACGGCAGCACGTCGCTCACCAGCTCGGCGCCGACCTTTTCCCAGAGCGGTCGCCCTTGGGGAAAGCGGTCTTCAATGACCCACTGGCTGAACGGCTCGCAGGCCACGCCGACCTCATCCTCGATGCCGCCCAACCAAGCATGGAGCTGGCCGCGGGCTTCCTGCGTCATCGCCGGCACGATGCGATCCACCATGGTGGAAGGGAAGGCGACCTCTTGACGCACCCAGTCGGCCAGCGCCGGATCCTGCCGTTGCGCCAGCTCGAGCAGCACCTGGCGCGTGACCCGGCCGTTGGCCGGCATATTGTCGCAGGACATCACGGCGAACGGCGGCAGCCCGCGTTCGCGGCGCAGGCGCAGCGCCGCCAGCAGCAGCCCCGGCGCCGACTGTGGCTGTACCGGGTGGGCGATATCATGTGCGATCGCCGGGTGTTCCGCCATCAGCCGGCCGCTGGCAGGGTGGTGGCAATAGCCCTTTTCGCTGATGGTCAGCGAGACGATGGCGATCTCAGGCTGCGTCAGGGCCGCCAGCACCGCCGCCAGCCCGTCGGTTTGCAGGTGCAGCGCCTGGCGCACCACGCCGATGACCCGGCCCCGCCAGCCGTTGTCGTCCATCTCCGCCACCGAGAACAGCAGGTCCTGTTGCCGTAGGTCGGCGATCTTTTGCTGGCCGTGCTGCATGCTGATTTCGCAGTAGCCCCAATCGCTGCCGTGCTCGCTGGCCAGCCTGTCGGCGTACATCGCCTGGTGCGCGCGGTGAAACGCGCCGAAGCCGATATGCACCATGCGCGGTTTCACGCGCTCACGTGCGTAGCCGGGCCGGATAATGGCGGCCGGCAGCGCGCTGTGGTCGGAAAGTCTCATGTTCAATGTCCCTGGAGAGGTAAGCAAAGGGGCGAAGCCGCCCCGCCTGGCGTTATGGTTTTAAGATTTGCACGCCCGCCGTTGCGCGCGGCGCCTTGATCACCAGCAGCACCAGCAGCGCGCCCAGCGCGGCGACGCCGCCCGCCAGCATAAAGGCGCTGTCGAATTTGCCGGTGTTCTGCACGATGTAGCCGGTGACGATCGGCCCGATGATGCCGGAGACGCTGCCGATCAAATGAATGAACCCGCTGGCGCCGCCGACCCGGGATTTATGCACCACATCCTGGATGATCGCCCAGTAGAGAGCGCCGGTAATGTAGAGGAAGAAGATTGACACTGACATCAGCATCACCGCTGGCACCACGCTGCTGACGGTGCCTGCCAACGCCACGCACACCGCCGCCGCCAGCAGGCTGGTGACCAGCACGATCTTGCGCGACAGCAGCAATTTGCCGGTGATGTTGAAGATTTTGTCGGAAATATAGCCGCCGAGCGCCAGCCCGACGAAGCCGACGATCCACGGGATCATCGTGGTCAGGCTCATCTCCTTGATGTTCAGGTTGTGCGCCTGCACCAGATATGAGGGGAACCAGCTCAGGAAGAAGAACAGAATGTAGTTGTAGCAGAAGAAGGCGAAGGCAGTGACCAGAATGATCGGCTGCTTCAGGTAGTAACCCAGCCCGTGCGCCGCGTCGCTCAGCGCGCTTTCCTCGCCGAGGTTTTCCTGTTTCAACCGCGCGATCAGCGCCCGTTCTTCGGCGCTGACGCGCTGGCTTTTCGCCGGGTTATCCGCCACCACGAAGAACCACACCAGCATCCAGACGATGCCGATGGCGCAGATGATCATAAACGCCGGCCGCCAGCCGAACGCCAGCGCCAAATAGCCGACGATCGGCCCGGCCACCGCGCCGCCCAACGGCGAACCGGCGCTGAGCAGGCCCATGGCGGTCGCCGCCTGCTTCTTCGGGAACCAGCCGTTGATCATCTTGTTGGCCGAGGCGCAGATCGGCCCTTCGGCCATGCCGAACAGGACGCGCAGGATCAGCATCGAGTAAAAACCGGTGGCGATCGCCGTCATGCCGCAGAAGATGGACCACAGGCCGACCGCCACGCCCAGCACCAGCGTCGGGCCGAAACGGTCGACCGCCAGCCCGCCGACGAAGTTGAAGATGGCGTAGCCGAAGAAGAAGCTGCCGAAGATCAGGCCGAACTGTTCGGCGTTCAGCATCAGATCCTGTTCGATCATCGGCACGGTGATCGACAGCGCCACGCGATCGAGGTAGTTGATCATGTAGACCATGAATAGCAGGAACACGATGGTCCAACGCAGTTTTTTAAACATAAAGCACTCCACTGGGTGTCGTTTTAATCGTGATGCTTCGTTGTTTACACGGGCGGCGGGGGCCGCCCAATGCCTCGATGCTGCCTTGGCGTTACTCGAACTGCAGCAGCACCTTGCAGCAGGTGCGCTGATCCCGCTCGAACATCAGCATCGCCCGTTCGACGTCGTCGGCGGGCACGCAGTGGGTGAGCAGCCGCTGCGGGTCTAGCTTGCCGTCCGCCATCCAGCCGATCACCTGCGGGAAGCGCGCGCTGTTCAGGCGCGAGGAGAAGATCGACAGCTCCTTGCTGGTGATGCTCTGCTGGGTCAGGGTGCAGGCATCGCCGGAAAAGCCCATGATGCCGATGCGCGCCGCAGGCGAGGCAAGATTGATCGCCTCCGGCAAAATGGCGGGGTGACAGGCGGCATCGACGATCAGCGTCGGCTGAATGCCACGCTGCTGCAGCGCTTGCGGCAATGCGGCTTCGGCGTTGTTGAACGTCTCGTCGGCGCCGTTGGCGCGCGCCATGTCCAGCCGCTCGGCGATGCGATCGACGACCCACACCTGCTTGACGCCGTACACGCCTTTCAGCGTCTGGATCACCGTGAGCCCCATCGGCCCGGCGCCGTAGATCAGCGCGATGTCGTCGGGGCGCGGTTGCAGATAGGCGGTGATGTTGGCGGCGATGGTGAAGGGTTCGATCATCGCGGCGTGGCGATCGCTGATGGCCGGCGGAACCGGATAGGCGTTGCGCGCCGGTACGCAGGTGTAGTCGCTGAAGCCGCCGTCGCGATGCACGCCGATGACCTGCAGCGAGGTGCAGACGTTGGGGCGGCCGACCGAACAGGGATAGCAGTGGCCGCAGCTCACCACCGGATCTACCGCAACGCGTTCGCCGAGGCGCACCGGATCGACGCCTTCGCCCAGCGCATCGATCAGGCCGAAGAACTCGTGGCCGATCACCCGCGGATAGCGGGCGAACGGGTTATGGCCGTGATAGATATGGACGTCGGAGCCGCAGATGCCGGCGAATTTCACCTTGACCCGCACCTCGCCGGCCGCCGGCTGCGGCAGCGCGCGCGTCTGCAGCGCCAGGCGCCCGGGCTGTTCGATCACGACGCTGCGCATGGTGTTTACCAGTTCCATAAGGTGCCATCCTCCAGACGTGCGACCGGCAGGTAGGCCGGTTCATATGGATAACGGGCTGCCAGCTTCTCATCGAACTCGATGCCGATGCCCGGCTTGTCGCCCGGATGCATATAGCCGTCGTCGAACGTCCAGCTGTGCGGGAACACCTCGAGCATCTGCTCGGAATAGCCCATGTATTCCTGCACGCCGAAGTTCGGCACCCACAGATCGAAATGCAGCGCCGCCGCCATGCAGATCGGCGACAGATCGGAAGGGCCGTGCGAGCCGGTGCGCACCTGATACAGCGAGGCGAAGTCGGCGATGCGCCGCATGCCGGTAATGCCGCCCGCGTGCGTCAGGGTGGTGCGGATATAGTCGATCAGCTGCTCTTCAATCAGCTGTTTGCAGTCCCAGATGCTGTTGAATACCTCGCCGACGGCGATCGGCGTGACGGTATGCTGGCGGATCAGGCGGAAACAGGCCTGATTTTCCGCCGGCGTCGGATCTTCCATCCAGAACAGGCGATACGGTTCGGCGCTTTTGCCGAAGCGCGCCGCTTCGATCGGCGTCAAACGGTGATGCATGTCGTGCAGCAGGTGCTCGTTGAAGCCGAACCTGTTGCGCACCGCGTCGAACAGTTTGGGGGTGAAGTCGAGGTATTTTTCCGTCGACCACAGCTGCTCTTCCGGCCAGTTGCCCTTGGTGGCCGGCTCGTAGGCCAGGCCTTTGCCTTTGGCCATGCCGTAGGTGGTTTTCATGCCCGGTACGCCGCATTGAACGCGGATCGCCTTGAAGCCTTGCTCTTTATGCTTGGCATAGTCGTCGAGCACTTCGTCGATCGAGTGGCCGGTGGTGTGGCAATACACCATCACTCCCGAGCGCGACGCGCCGCCCAACAGCTGATACAGCGGCATGTTGGCGGCCTTGGCCTTGATGTCCCACAGTGCCATGTCGACGGCGGAAATGGCCGACATGGTCACCGGGCCGCGCCGCCAGTAAGCGCCTTTGTAGAAGAATTGCCAGAGGTCTTCGATCCGCTGCGCGTCGCGGCCGATCAGCTGCGGGCAGAGGTGATCTTTCAGGTAAGAGGCCACCGACAGTTCACGCCCGTTCAGCGTGGCGTCACCGAGGCCGATGATGCCGTCATCGGTGGTGATTTTCAGCGTGACAAAGTTGCGCCCCGGGCAGGTGACGAACACCTCGGCGTTGACGATTTTCATAACCTTCACATCCTGTAGCTGCGGAGAGATAGCGCGAAAATACGTCATGAACTAACTACCATACAAGTATGAATTAGTGAATTTGCCGGAGAGGATCACATTTGATCGCGAGCGGAAGCGGGTTAACGGGGGGAATAAATGGGGCGCAGCGGCTGCGCCCGACAAGGTCAGCCCAGCAGGGCGCAGTTAGGCGGCAGGCGGCATTCGATGGCCTGCGGCAACACTTCGATGCGGAAATGGCGGCCCTTGAGCGGTTCGCCGTCGAGGTTGAAGGTCATCTCATGCGGCGCGTCGATCTCGAGCCACGGCAGCGCCGCACTGAGGATGCTGTTGCTCTCTTCGTCGTTGAACAGGGCGGCGACCAGCGCCGGCAGCAGTTCATCGGCGATCAGCAGGCGCAGCTGCAGCAGGCCGTCGTTGATCAGCGCGCTGGGGCACAGTTCCTGGCCGCCGCCGGCCTGTTTGCCGTTGCCGATGCCGATCACCAGCGCTTCGCCGGCCCAGCGGAAGTCCGGCCCGCGGATTTCACAGCGGTCGGCCTGTAGCGTATCCATGCGCAGCAAGCCGTGCACGAAGTAGGACACGCCGCCCAACGCCGCCTTGAGCTTCTCCGGCGTTTCGGTGGTGATGCGGGTGCCAAAGCCGCCGGTGGCCATGTTGATGAAGTAGCGTTCGCCGTTGACCTTCGCCAGATCGATAGGCACCGAGCGGCCTTTGATCGCCAGCTGCAGCGCCTGTTCCGGCGAAGGGGGAATGTTGCAGGCCATGGCGAAGTCGTTGGCGGTGCCGAGCGGCAGAATACCCAGCACCGGCCGGCCGTGTGCCGGCAACTGCACCAGCGCGGCGGCCACTTCGTTGATGGTGCCGTCACCGCCGCCGGCGACGACGGTGCCGACGCCGAGCTGTGCGGCTTCCGCGACATAGCGCGCGGCGTCGCCGTGCTCCCAGGTCACGCGCACGTGCAGCGTGATTTGCTCTGCGCGCAGGCGTTTGACCGCCTGACGCAGCTCTTCGTTACCGGCGCCTTTGCCGTTGATGATAAGCAGGGCTGGGGCATGTGGGTGTTGAGGCATTGCCGATTTCCTCCGGCGGAAAATCAAGAATGCCTCAAGATAAACCAGCTGCCGCCACCAGGCCATCAGAATATTCAGCTAATTCCGGTTATTTCCCGGCGTTCAGTGAATATGAAGCAAGGCGAGTTTATCTGAATTTTACGCGGAAATAAGCCAGATTTTAAAGACGAGAGGATTAATCGCTGTAGCGTTATTTATATATCGAAGCGGCGTGATTATTATTATTAAAACGGATAACGGGAATAAGTTATGGAAATAGGCGCAGCGAAAAAAATAGGCTTATCCATAAAGAAAAAGCCAGCCCAAGGGAGATTGGGCCGGCTAAGGAGGTGGTTCCTAGTATTGCTATGCAAATATTTTCGTTGTTCGTTTTAAGCAGCGTGATAGTAACCAAGCTGCGCGCACATTGATGTGATCCAATTCTAATATTTGCTAAAAATCGCCGCCGAATGACGGCGATTCATTTTTATGCCCCGGCGCTATTTTCTTCCGCCAAATTGCGGATCAGCAACGCATAATTGAGATCGATATCCTGCGGGATCGGCAAATAAACGATATGGCCGTTGCCCGGCGCCACCTCAATCGGTTCGCCTTTCTTATTTTGCATGCTTTCGAGGGTGAACACCACGTTGCCGCCGGGCGTCATCATCTCGACGCCGTCGCCGAGTGCGAACTTATTCTTCACGTCGACTTCCGCCCAGCCATCGCGGCGCACGCCGGTGAATTCGCCGACGAACTGCTGGCGTTCGGAGAGCGAGGAGCCGTAGTCGTAATTCTGCTGCGCTTCGTGCACGTGGCGGCGCAGGAAACCCTCGGTATAGCCGCGGTGCGCCAGGCCTTCCAGCGTGGTGAGCAGGGTCGGATCAAAGGGTTTGCCGGCGGCCGCGTCGTCGATGGCGCGGCGGTAGACCTGGGCGGTGCGGGCGCAGTAGTAGAAGGACTTGGTGCGGCCTTCGATCTTCAGCGAGTGCACGCCGAGCTGCGTCAGGCGCTCCACGTGCTGGATGGCGCGCAGATCCTTGGAGTTCATGATATAGGTGCCGTGTTCATCTTCGAAGGCGCTCATATATTCGCCTGGCTTTTGCGCTTCAGACAGCATGAACACCTTGTCGGTTGGCGCGCCGATGCCCAGCGTCGGCTCGACGGTCTGCACCGGGATCGGCTCGTGCAGGTGCACGATATTGCCGGTGTCGTCCTCTTTGCCTTCCTCCGCTTTGTACTGCCAGCGGCAGGCATTGGTGCAGGTACCCTGGTTGGGATCGCGCTTGTTGATGTAGCCGGACAGCAGGCAGCGGCCGGAGTAGGCCATGCACAGCGCGCCGTGGACGAAGATCTCCAGCTCCATGTCCGGCACTTCGGCGCGGATCTCGGCGATCTCTTCCAGCGACAGTTCGCGCGAGAGGATCACACGGGTCAGCCCCATTTGCTTCCAGAACTTCACCGTCGCCCAGTTAACGGCGTTGGCCTGCACCGACAGGTGGATGTCCATCTGCGGGAAGGCTTCGCGCACCATCATGATAAGGCCAGGATCGGACATGATCAGCGCATCCGGGCCCATATCGATAACCGGCTTCAGATCGCGCAGGAAGGTTTTCAACTTGGCGTTGTGCGGGGCGATGTTCACCACCACGTAGAATTTTTTGCCCAGCGCATGGGCTTCGTTGATGCCCTGCGCCAGATTCTCGTGGTTGAACTCGTTGTTGCGCACCCGCAGGCTGTAGCGCGGCTGGCCGGCGTAAACCGCATCGGCGCCGTAGGCGAAGGCGTAACGCATGTTTTTCAGCGTTCCGGCCGGGGAGAGAAGTTCCGGTGTAAACATAGTGTGTCTCGGTCTGATTTCAGGTCAGTATACCTCTGTCTTTCGAACTGCAGCGTTGTTGGCTGCATTCGCTCACTCCAGTCACTTGGTTGACCAAGCTCCTGGAGACTCACGAACTTGCCGCCTAGCTGCCGTATGAAAGCCTGTGGGTATATCGCGCCCCAGATGGCGCAGTAAAAGCGGGGAATTGTAGCCGCAGCGCGACAAGAAATCAGCAGTTAACCGGATTTATTCAGGGGAGATTGATCCCGGTCAAACGGAAAACGCGCGGTGGCGGCCACCGCGCGGGCGAAACGGGGGATCAGGCGCTCAAATCGCGGATATCGGTGGTCGGGCCGTTTTTCGTCACCGACTGGATACCGTTTTTGGCCGCGCTTTCGGAGCTGTACATTTCGCTGACGCCGATCACCTGATGGTTCTTGGCTTTCAGCACAAAATAGGGCTGATTGCTGGCGCTGTGCTTCAGTTCGTACTGCGCTTCATGCGGCGAGTTGGTCTGCACCGAGGCGATGCCGTTCTCCGCCGAGGCTTTGCTGGCATACATCTCGCTGGCCAGAATGATCTCGCCGTTACTGGCTTTCAGGTTGAAGTGGTACTGTCCGTTCTTTGCTTTTTTCAGCTCGTAATGACCGATTGCCATGGTTCTTCTCCTGTAGGTTCCGATTCGTGATGTAAGTGTAGCCAATCGCTTGAAAATCGGCGGCTAAACCTCACAGCAGCTTAGTCGAAAAAATGCGCAGTTTTTTTGCGCCGGCGCGGAGTTTTCATTCGGTGAGCCCGCCGCCGCACGGGAAGCTAAGGAAAGGCGCGATGATTGCGCAGTGCGCCGCATAATGACAATTACGTGGTTTCATCGAGTAGCATTGCGCGTTACCGTTTGCTCGCTACGTAAAGGTGAGTGAAAAGTGAGCGATAGATCTTGGCATCGACGCGCTGCAGGCATATGCTTTGGCCTATGCCTGCTGTGGAGTGTTGAGATGGAAAGAATCGCAAAGCTGTTTAAAAACGGTAGAAATCAGGCGGTGAGGTTACCGGTGGAATTTGAATTTGATACGGATCGTGTGTATATCCGTCGCGATCGGGAGGGAAACGTGATTTTATCCAAATATCCGGCAAAGCCGGACAGCTGGGCACCGCTGCTGAGCATTATCGCCCAAACGCCAGTGCCGCAAGAGTTTCTTGGCGCGGAAGATCGTCAGCAAGGGGTTGCAGAGCGCGATCCTTTCTCAGAGGAAGAGTAGGCGATGTACATGTTTGATACCAATACTGTCAGCCACCTGTTTCGGCAGCATCCGCAGGTGCTAAGCATCATGGAAAAGCTTCCGCCTTCTGCCGTGTGCATTTCCAGCGTCACGGAGGCGGAACTGCTTTACGGTGTCGCTAAGCGGCGGAACAAGGCGTTGCAAAGCAGTGTCGAGGCCTTTCTTGCCGCAGTGACGGTCTATGCATGGGATAGCGAGGCCGCCCGCTGCTACGGTGAAATGCGCGCGAACATGGAGAGAAAGGGCAAAATCATGGGCGCACTGGATCAACTGATCGCCGCTCACGCGCAGAGCCGTGGCGCGACGCTGGTGACCAACGATCGCGCATTCGCCATGGTGCCCGGGTTGGCGGTTGAAGACTGGACGCGCTGATCCCCTAAACCCCATTCATCAGCCGGCAGGGTTCGGCTTCCCAGCGGTAGCCCACGCCGTATACCGAGCGGATAAAGGATTTTTCCCCGTCGATCAGTTCCAGCTTGCGGCGCAGGTTTTTGATGTGGCTGTCAATGGTGCGATCGGTGACCACCCGGTAGTCGTCGTACAGGTTGTTCAGCAATTGCTCGCGAGAAAATACGTTGCCCGGCTGGCTGGCCAGCGTTTTCAGCAGGCGGAATTCCGCCGGCGTCAGATCCAGCAACTGCCCCTGATAGCTGGCCTGGAAACGCGGCTCATCGATGTGCAGCAGGTCATCTTCCCGCGCGCTCTCCTGCGGCCGATAGCTGCGACGCAGAATGGTTTTCACTCGCGCCACCACTTCGCGCGGGCTGTAGGGTTTGCAGATGTAATCGTCGGCGCCGATCTCCAGCCCCAACAGGCGATCGATCTCTTCGATTTTCGCCGTCACCATCACGATGGGCACGTCGCTGAAGCGGCGCAGCTCGCGGCACACTGTCAGACCGTCGGCGCCCGGCAACATCAGGTCGAGCAAGATCAGCGCCGGCGGATGCTGGTGCACGGTCGGCACCACCTCGTTGCCGTTGGTCAGCCAGCGGGTGGCGTAACCCGCCGCCTGCAGATAATCCACCAGCAGCTGGCCCAGCTTGGGCTCATCTTCAACAATCATGATCTGCACGGGGTGATTCTGAATGTCCATCAGGGCGCCTTATTTTTTATCGGGGTAGCAAATTCTACTGTAATGCGCACGCCGCCTAAAGGCGAATGCTCGGCGCGGATTTTCCCGTCGTGCGCTTCCACGATGTTGTGGCAGATCGCCAGCCCCAGCCCGGAACCGCCGCTGGCGCGGTTGCGTGAACCCTCCGCCCGGTAGAAGCGTTCGAAAATGCGCTTCAGTTGCTGATCGCTGATGCCCGGCGCGCTGTCCTGCCAAAAGAGGATCAGGCGCCCCGGCTGCAGCTCGGCGCCGATCTCCAGCCGGCCGCCGGCGTCGGTGTAACGCAGGCTGTTTTCCAGCAGGTTATTGAACAGCTGGTTCAGGCGATCGGGATCGCCGAACAGCGGCGCCTGGGCCGGCAGATGGGTGACGATCTCCAGCCCTTTGGCGCGGAAGCGTTCGCGAAAGGCAGCGACGGCGATCTGCACCAGGTGCACGCAGTCCACTGACGACTTGCGATAGGCCAGCGCGCCGAGATCGGAGAGCGACAGCTGATGCAGATCGTCGACCAGTTTGGTCAGGGTGGATACCTCGGCCTGCAGCGAGCTGAGCGACGCCGGCGTCGGCTGGCGCACGCCGTCCTGCAGCGCCTCCAGCTCGCCGCGCAACACCGCCAGCGGCGTGCGCAGCTCGTGCGATACATCGGCCATAAAGGCGCGGCGCATCTGCTCGTTTTTTTCCAGCGAGGTGGCCAGTTGGTTGAAGTCGTGCGCCAGCCGGCCCAGTTCATCCTGGCTGCTGACCGCCACGCGGGTGGTGAAATCGCCCGCCGCCAGGCGGTGGGTGCCGGCCACCAGGCGCTTGACCGGGGCCAGCATGCCGCGCGACAGCAGCCAGGTCACCGCCGCCGCCAACAGGGTGGAGAGCGCGACGATAATCCAACTGGTGCGCCGCTGCTGGCGATCGAAGTTGATGTCGGTATTGCGCGTCAGGCGCTCGACCGGGGTGGTGAGCACCCAGCCGACGATCTCGTTGTTGTAGCGGATCGGGTGGCGCGGCCCCTCCTTCGGCAAGGGGCCCGAATGCCCGACCAAGCGATTGAACTGGCTGTCCACCACCCAAAACTGGGTGCGCCAACCTTTGGGCGGCAGATTGTGACTGCTGTCGCTGTTCTGCTCGAACGAACGCATGATCTGGTAGACCACCTGATCGTTGTTGCGCAGGAATATCCAGTTGCCATGATGGCTGTACTGTTCCTCCAGCGCTTCGCTCAGCATGTTGATGCGCTGCTCGTTGCTGCTCTTGATGTAATCGATAAAGCCGCGCTCAAAGCTGACGCGCACCCCCCAATGCATGGTGATCAACACCAGCATGCAGGTAGCGAAAATGGCCAGGAACAGTTTCCCGGTAATGCCTATCCTCATTGCAACCTCGTTGAGCCGGTACCCGGCTCTTTGGTCAGCGTGCGGTTGGGCGCGCTATCGGCCGGCACGCGCGCGAAGGCCAGCGCGGGCAGAGCGATAATCAACGCCATACAGCAGTAACTGTAAATAAATGCGCCGTGAATGGCCGGGCTATCGGCCACAACCTGATGATGGGCAAAGCTGCCGATCAAGATGCCGGCGACGCTGACGCCGAGGCTCATCGACAGCTGCATGACCATCGACAGCAGGCTGTTGCCGCTGCTGGCCAGCCGGTCCGGCAGATCTTTCAGCGTCAGGGTGTTCATCGCCGAGAAGCGCAGTGAGTTGACCATTCCCTGGAAGAACAGCACCACCGGCAGCAGCCACAACCAGCCGAGCATCGCCGCCAGCAGGAAGCTCAGGCTGACCAGCGCCAGCAGCAGCGTGGCGGCCACCAGCACGTTGCGATAGCCGAAGCGGTTGACCACCTGCACCACGATGCGTTTCATGCCCATGCTGCCGATGATCATCGGGATCATCATCAGCCCGGCGTGGAATGGCGTAAAGCCCATGCCCACCTGCAGAAACAGCGGCGTCATGAACGGCAGCATGCCGCTACCGATGCGCCCCAGCAGGCTGGCCAGCAGCCCGATCTTGTAAGTCGGGGTGCGCAGCAGCCGCAGCGAGAACAGGGCGCGGCTATTGCCGTAGGCATGCCAAACATACCCCAACAGCGCCGCCACGCCCAGCGCCACCAGACCGG
This sequence comes from Serratia sp. TSA_105.2, assembly GCF_052692115.1. Classification (NCBI taxonomy): domain Bacteria; kingdom Pseudomonadati; phylum Pseudomonadota; class Gammaproteobacteria; order Enterobacterales; family Yersiniaceae; genus Serratia; species Serratia sp. TSA_105.2. The sequence continues at coordinate 53,456 of NZ_JBQZFT010000013.1, read as the reverse complement.
CGATGGCGCCGCCGGAGAGCCCCATGCCCTTGTGGCCGTCGAGCGCCAGCGTCAGCGACGCCATGCCGATCGCCAGCAGGATAAAACCGCTGAGATCGAAGCGGCGGGTCTGCATTTGGTAGTTGGGCATCAGCAGTAGCGTGGCGATGGCGCCCACGATGCCCACCGGAATGTTGATCAGGAAAATCCAATGCCAGCTGGCGTATTGCACCAGGAAGCCACCCAGCGCCGGCCCCATCAGCGGGCCGATTTGCCCCGGCAGCGTCACGAAGGTCATCGCCGCCATGTACTGCTCGCGCGGCACGATCTTCATCACCGTCAGGCGCCCGACCGGCACCATCATCGCGCCGCCGATGCCCTGAATCACGCGCGAGGCGATCAGTTCGTTCAGGGTTTCCGAGCGGGCGCAGAGGAGGGAGCCGAGGGTGAACAGCAGGATGGCGCTGAAAAACACCCGCTGTACGCCGACCTTGTCCGCCAGCCAACCGCTGGCCGGCAGCGTCACCGCCACCGTCAGCACATAGGAGACGATCACCGACTGCATGCGCAGCGGGTTCTCCCCCAGGCTGGCGGCCATTGAGGGCAGAGCGGTGTTGACGATAGTGGTATCCAGCGTCTGCATAAAGAAGCCGAATGCCACTATCCAGAGTTGCCAGCGTACCGTGGCGGCGTGTTTCATCAGCATCGGTCGGCCATTAGTGTGGCAGCGGGGCCAGTTGCTTGTTGCGGCGGAACTTCGCCTGCAGCCGGTCGAAGTAAAGATAGACCACCGGCGTGGTGTACAGCGTCAGCAGCTGGCTCATCACCAGGCCGCCGGCGATGGTGATGCCGAGCGGCTGGCGTAGCTCCGCGCCGTCGCCGCTGGTCAGCACCAGCGGCAGCGCGCCGAACAGCGCTGCCAGCGTGGTCATCATGATCGGCCGGAAACGCAGCAGGCTGGCCTGGAAAATTGCCTCGCGGGCGCTGATGCCGCCGTTGCGCTGCGCCTCGAGCGCGAAGTCGACCATCATGATGGCGTTTTTCTTTACGATGCCGATCAACAGCATGATGCCTATCAGCGCGATCAGGCTGAACGGCGCGCCGAACAGCTCGAGCGCCAGCAGCGCCCCCACGCCGGCGGAAGGCAGCGTGGAAAGGATGGTCAGCGGATGGATATAGCTCTCATACAGCACGCCGAGCACGATGTACACCGTGGCGATCGCCGCCAGGATCAGAATCAGCTGCGACTTCAGGGTGTCCTGGAACACCTGGGCGGTGCCGGCGAACGCGCCGCGTACCGTGGACGGCACGCCGAGCTGAGTCATGGTGCGCTCTACCGCGGCAGTGGCGTCCGACAGGCTGCCGCCGTCCGGCAGGTTAAAGGAGATGGTCGAGGCGGCGGACAGCCCCTGATGGTTGACCGACAGCGGCGCGTTGGCCGGCCGCCAACTGGCGAAGTAGGAGAGCGGTATCGCCTTGCCTTCGTTGTTGATGATGAACATTTTGTCCAGCGAACTCACGTCCTGGGTGTAGGGCGGCGCCACTTCCATCACCACCTTGTATTGGTTGAGCGGTTGATAGATGGTCGAAATCTGCCGCTGGCCGAAGGCGTTGTTCAGCAGGTTGTTGGCGTCGGACACCGAAATGCCAAGGCGCGCCATGGTTTCACGATCGTAGACCAGATCCATCTCCGAACCTTTATCCTGCTGATCCGAGTTGACGTCCGCCAGCTCGGGCAATGCGGCCAGCGCGGTGCGGATCTTCGGCTCCCATTCGCGCAGTGCGGCGAGATCGTCCGCCAGCAGCGTATATTGGTAGCTGGCGTTGGCCTGCCGGCCGCCGACGCGGATATCCTGCACCGCCATCAGAAACAGGCTGGCGCCCGGTTCTTTGGCCAGGCGAGCGCGCAGGCGGGCGATCACTTTCTGCGCGTCGTCGCTGCGTACCGACAGAGGTTTCAGTGAGATGAACATCGAACCGCTGTTGGTGCGCGAGCCGCCGGTAAAACCGGTGACGTTTTCCACGTCCGGATCTTCGCGCACGATTTTCATGAAGTCTTCCAGTTTGCCGCGCATCGCCTGGAACGAGATGCTTTGGTCGGCCTGGATAAAGCCCATCAGGCGCCCGGTATCCTGTTCCGGGAAGAAGGTTTTCGGGATGCTGATATACAGCCAGACGTTGAGCGCAAGGGTGGCGAGGAACACCGCCAGCACCCAGCGCGAGTGGCCGAGCACCCAGTTCAGCGAGCGTCCGTAGCCCTGCTGCAGCGCCAGCAGCATTTTGCCGAAGCCGCGCGCGCGCCGCTGCGAACGCAGCGGCTGGTGGCGCAGCAGGTAGGCGCACATCATCGGCGTGAGCGTCAGCGAGACGATGAGCGACAGCCCGATCGATACCGACAAGGTGACGGCGAACTCGCGGAATAGCCGGCCGGGCAGGCCTTCCATCAGCAGCAGCGGGATAAACACCGCCACCAGCGAAACGCTCATCGACAGCACGGTGAAGCCGACTTCCCGCGCGCCCAGCAGCGCGGCGTTGATCGGTTTCATGCCGGCCTCGACGTGGCGGGAAATGTTTTCCAACACCACGATGGCGTCGTCCACCACAAAGCCGGTGGCGATGGTCAGCGCCATCAGCGACAGGTTGTTGAGGCTGAACCCGCATAGATACATGGCGGCGAACGAGCCGATCAGCGACACCGGCACGGCGACCGCCGGGATCAGCGTGGCGCGCCCGGAGCGCAGGAAGATGAACACCACCAGGATCACCAACCCGATGGCGATCGCCAGCGACTGTTCGACCTCGGCCAGCGACGCGCGAATGGTCGGCGAACGATCCTGCGCGACGTTGAGTTTTATCGAGGCCGGGATATTCTCCTGCAGGGCGGGAAGCTCGGCGCGAATGCGATCGACGGTTTCGATGATGTTGGCGTCCGGCGCACGGCTGATGGCCAGAATGATCGCCGGTTTGGCGTCGGTCATCCCGGCGTTGCGCACGTCTTGCACCGAGTCTTTGACCTCGGCCACGTCGGCTAAACGCACTGCCGAGCCGTTGTTGTAATGAATGATCAGCGGACGGTAAGCATCGGCGGTTTTCAGCGCATCGTTGGCCTGGATCTGCCAGCGCTGCTGCGGGTTTTCCACGGCGCCCTGCGGGCGGCGCACGTTGGCGTTGGCGATGGCCTGCCGAACGGTGTCCAGCGACACGCCCTGATTGAACAGCGCCGAAGGGTTCAGCTCCACCCGCACCGCCGGCAGCGAGCTGCCGCCCACGGAAACGTCGCCGACGCCCTCGGTCTGGCTGATTTTCTGCGCCAACTGGGTGGAGGCGAAATCGTAAAGCTGCCCCTGGCTGTAGGTGTCCGAGGTCAGCGTCAGGATCATGATCGGCGCGTCGGAAGGGTTGACCTTGCGGTAGCTGGGGCGGCTCGGCATGCCGGTCGGCAGCAGGCTTTGCGCGGCGTTGATCGCCGCCTGTACGTCGCGCGCGGCGCCGTTGATGTCGCGATCGAGATCGAACTGCAAAATGACCCGGGTACTGCCGAGCGAACTCATCGAGGTCATTTCGTTAACCCCGGCGATGCGGCCCAGCGCGCGCTCCAGCGGCGTCGCCACCGAGGACGCCATGGTTTCCGGCGAGGCGCCCGGCAGCGACGCGCTGATCGAAATCACCGGAAAGTCCACCTGCGGCAGCGGCGACACCGGCAGCAGGCGAAAGCCGATCGCGCCGCTGATGGCGATGGCCAGCGTCAGCAGGGTGGTGGCCACCGGCCGGTGAATGAACAGGGCGAAGAATTTCACGGCAGCTCCTGCGTATCCGGCTGACGATGCGTGTTGCGCGCCAGTTTGTCAAACAGCAGGTAGATCACCGGCGTGGTGAACAGCGTCAGGATCTGGCTCATGATCAAACCGCCGACCATACAGACGCCAAGCGGATGCCGCAGCTCCGCGCCGACGCCGGTGCTCAGCATCAGCGGCAGCGCGCCGAGCAAGGCCGCCAGCGTGGTCATCAGGATCGGCCTAAAACGCAGCAGGCAGGCCTGATAGATGGCGTCGCGCGGCGATAAACCCTGCTCGCGTTCCGCCGCCAGCGCGAAGTCGATCATCATGATGGCGTTCTTCTTCACAATACCGATCAGCAGGATGATGCCGATGATGGCGATCACGTCCAGCTCGCTGCCGGCCATCATGAGCGCGAGCAGCGCGCCGACCCCGGCGGTCGGCAGGGTAGAGAGGATGGTGACCGGGTGAATGAAGCTTTCATACAGCACGCCCAGCACGATGTACATCGCCACCACCGCCGCCAAAATCAGCCACAGCGTGCTGCCGAGCGCCGCCTGGAAGGCCAGGGTCGCCCCCTGGAATTGGGTGGTGATGTCCCTTGGCATGTTGAGATTTTTTTCTGCCTGGGTGACCGCGTCCACCGCCTCGCCGAGCGAGTAGCCGTCGGCGACGTTGAACGAAACGGTGGCCGACGGGAACTGGTCGAGATGGTTGACCGACAGCGGGCCGAAGCGCTCTTCGATTTTGGCGATGGCGCTCAGCGGCACCACGGCGCCGTCGTTGCCGCTCAGACGGATCTCATTGAGCGCCGCCAGCCCCGGCGTCGCACTGACGTCGTGCTCCAGCACCACGCGGTATTGGTTGGCCTGGGTGTAGATGGTGGAGATCAGGCGCTGGCCGAACGCGTTGTACAGCGCATTGTCCACGTCGCTCATGGTGACGCCGAGGCGAGAGGCCGAATCGCGATCGACGTTGACGTAGGCCACCAGCCCCTGATCCTGCCAGTCGCTGGTGACGTCCGCCAACTGCGGGGTTTGCTTCAGCTCATCCATCAGCTGCGGCACCCATAGGCTGAGATCGTCCAGCGACATCGCCTGCAGGGTGAACTGGTACTGGGTGCGGCTGACCTGGGTATCGATGGTCAGATCCTGCACCGGCTGCAGATACAGCTTCACGCCGGGGAACTGCGCCGTTTGCTGCTGCAGGCGGTTGATGATCGCCGGAATGCGGTCGCTGCGTTCGCTCAGCGGCTTCAGGTTGATCTGCAGCCGGCCGCTGTTAAGCGTGGCGTTGCTGCCGTCGACGCCGACGAACGACGTCAGGCTCTCCACCGCCGGATCTTTGAGGATCTGCGCCGCGACCTGCTGCTGGCGCTCGGCCATATTGCTGAATGAGACGCTCTGCGGCGCCTCCAGCGTGCCCTGAATGATGCCGTTGTCCTGCACCGGGAAGAAACCTTTCGGGATCAGCAGGTACAGCAATACCGTCAGCGCCAGGGTGCCCACGGCCACGCCGAGCGTCAGCCAGGGATGGTTAAGCACCGTTTTCAACCACTTGCCGTATTGCGCGATCACCCGGTCGAAAAAGCGTTCGGAGGCGGCGGAAAAACGGTTCTGCTTGCGCAGCGATTCGTGGCTGAGCATGCGTGCGCACATCATCGGCGTCAGCGTCAGCGACACCACGGCGGAGATCAATATCGCCACCGCCAGCGTGACGGCGAACTCGCGGAACAGGCGGCCGACGATGTCGCCCATGAACAACAGCGGGATCAGCACCGCCACCAGCGAGAAGGTCAGCGAGATGATGGTGAAGCCGATCTCGCCGGCGCCTTTCAGCGCGGCGTCGAGCGGTTTTTCCCCTTTCTCGATATAGCGCGAGATGTTCTCGATCACCACGATGGCGTCGTCCACCACGAAGCCGGTGGCGATGGTCAGCGCCATCAGCGTCAGGTTGTTGATGGAGAAGCCGAGGAAGTACATGGCGGCGAAGGTGCCGACCAGCGACAGCGGCACCGCCACGCTGGGAATGAGGGTCGCCGGCACGTTGCGCAGGAACACGTAGATCACCATCACCACCAGCGCGATCGCCAGCAGCAGCTCGAACTGCACGTCGCTGACCGAGGCGCGGATGGTGGTGGTGCGATCGGTCAACACCTTGACGTCGACCGACTTGGGCAGGCTTTTAATCAGCGTCGGCAGCATTTCGCGGATGCTGTCGGCGGTGGTGATGACGTTGACGCCAGGCTGGCGTTGGATGTTCAGCACGATCGCCTGTTGCTTGTTGGCCCAGGCCGCCAGCCGGGTGTTTTCCGCCCCTTGTTCGATGGTGGCGATATCCTGCAGGCGGATCGCCGCGCCGTTCTGATAGGCGACGATCAGCTGGCGATAGTCGTCGGCAGACTTCATTTGGTCGTTGGCGGACAGGGTGACCGATCGGGTCGGGCCGTCAAGGCTGCCTTTCGCCGAGTTGACGTTGGCGTTGCTGATGGCGGCGCGGATGGTTTCACTGTTCAGGCCATAGGCGGCGACCGCCGCGGCGTTCAATTTTACGCGCACCGCCGGGCGTTGGCCGCCGGCCAGCGTCACCAGGCCGACGCCGGTCACCTGAGAAATTTTTTGCGCCACGCGGGTTTCCACCATGTCTTCCACCTGCGTCATCGGCATGGCGGTGGAGGTCACGGCCAGCGTCAGGATGGGCGGATCGGCGGGGTTAACCTTGCTGTAGATCGGCGGGTAGGGCAGATCGGTCGGCAGCAGGTTGGTGGCGGAGTTGATCGCCGCCTGCACTTCCTGCTCCGCAACGTCGAGCGGCAGCGCCAGCTGGAACTGCAGGGTGACCACCGAGGCACCGCCGGAGCTTTGCGACGCCATTTGTTTCAGGCCGGACATCTGGCCGAACTGGCGCTCCAGCGGCGCGGTAATGGCGGAGGTCACCACGTCCGGGCTGGCGCCGGGGTACAGCGTCACCACCTGGATGGTGGGGTAATCCACCTCCGGCAGGGCGGACACCGGCAGCGCGCGGTAGCCGATAATCCCCGCCAGCAATATCGCCACCATCAGCAGCGTGGTGGCGACCGGACGCAGAATAAACAGGCGGGACGGACCGCCGCCGGCGTTGGGAGGCATCACCTGCATCAGGACTTCCTCTGAACGTCAGGTTCGCGCTTGGCGTTGGCCGCCGCCGGCGCTTCGCTCGGCGCGAGCACTTCCACCTGCATGCCTTCGGTCAGGCGATCGATGCCGTCGGTCACCACCCGATCGCCGGCGTTGAGGCCGGCGCTGATCACCACCTGCCGGCTGTCCTGCACGCCGGCGGTGACCCGATGTTTGCTGACCTTGTTGTCTTCACCGAGCGTCCAGACGAAGTTACCCTCGTTGCCCATCTGCAGCGCGGCGGTCGGGATCACCACCGCATCGTGCAGGGTATCCACCTGCAACCGCGCGTTGACGAACTGGTTGGGGAACAGTGCGTCATCTTCGTTGGTGAAGCGCGCTTTCAGCTTGATGGTGCCGGTGGTGGTATCAATTTGGTTGTCCAGGCTCAGCAGCGAACCGGTCGTCAGCTTGTTCTGGTTGGTGCGGTCCCAGGCTTCGACGCTCACCGGCCCGGCTTTTTGCGCCTTGAGCAGATCGGCGATGTTGCCTTCGGGCAGCGTGAACACCACGTCGATCGGGTGCGTCTGCGTGATCACCACCAGACCGGTGGTGCTGCCGCTGGTGACATAGTTGCCGACGTCGACCAGTTTCAGGCCGACGCGGCCGTCGATTGGCGCAGTGATGCGGCTGTAGGTGATCTGCAGTTTGGCGCTGTCGACCGCGCCCTGATCGGCCTTGATCGCGCCTTCGGTCTGCTGCACCAGCGAGGCCTGCGTATCCAGCTCCTGGCGGGAAACCAGATTGGTTTTCACCAGCTGCTGATAGCGCGCCAGATCGCGTCGGGCGTTGGCCAGCGTGGCCTGATCTTTTGCCAACTGCCCCTGAGCCTGGGTCAACTGAACCTGGAACGGCCGGGGATCGATTTCCGCCAGCAGATCGCCGGCTTTGACCTGCTGGCCTTCGGTAAAGTGGATCGCCATCAGCTGGCCATCGACCCGGCTGGTGACGGTCACGGTATTGGCGGCGGTGGCGGTGCCCAAGCCGGAAAGATAGCGCGGCACCGTCTGGCGGGTGGCGATCGCCACCTGCACCGGCGACATCGGCGCGCCGCGTCTGCCGCCCGCCGCGCGGCCGGCTCCCGTTTTACCGGCGGCCTGGTGCGCACCCGGCGTCGTCCCGGCGGTCGGTTGGGCGGCGCTGAAATGGCGCCAGGCCAGAACGGCGACGATGATCGCAATCGCCGCAACCAGCAGGCGCAGCAGCAGGGAACGACGTTGGGGTTTTGCATTCATGGTGGTGAAAATTCTCTCCAAAAGGCAGGGGCGCGGGCACTCATTGCCACAAAAATGACACTCCTTACAGGATACTAGTTTAGCCAGCGAAGACGGCATAAAAATGAAGGAAATATGGAGGAACCGTCAGCATTGTCTTAATAAGTGGGTGATTTGAGCGTGCTATGTTTATAAGTGATTTATTCCGGCTTATAGCCAATACGTTTTAACGATTTCCTGTATTTGGCGCTAATAATTAACGAGCGAATTATTTAACCCATGGAGCCTCTATCAATGAGCAAAAAACAACTGGGCCGTTCGGGCATTCAGGTGCCGGCGTTAACCTTCGGCGGCAACGTGTTCGGCTGGACGGCGGATCAAACGACCTCTTTCAGCCTGCTGGATGCGCTGGTGGACAATCAACTTAACTTTATCGATACCGCCGACGTTTATTCCAGCTGGGTGCCGGGCAACCGGGGCGGCGAATCGGAAACCGTCATCGGCGAATGGCTCAAGAAGAGCGGCAAGCGCGACCAGGTGATCATCGCCACCAAGGTGGGCAAACCGATGGGCGAAGGCAAACAGGGGCTGTCGCCGCGCTATATTCAGCAGGCGGTGGAGGACTCGCTGCGCCGCCTGCAAACCGACCACATCGACCTCTATCAGTCGCACGACGATGACCGCGATACGCCGTTGGAAGAGACGCTGGCGGCGTTCGATGCGCTGATTAAGGCCGGCAAGGTGCGGGCGATCGGCGCCTCCAACTATCAGGCGGACCGTCTGGAAGAGGCGCTGCGGGTGAGCGAAAGCAACGGGCTGGCGCGTTACGAAACCCTGCAGCCGGAATACAATCTGTATGCGCGTGAAGGCTATGAAGCCGAGTTGGAAGGCGTGGCGCAGCGCCACGGGCTCGGGGTGATCAACTTCTTCGCGCTGGCCAGCGGCTTCCTGACCGGCAAATACCGCAGCAAAGCGGACGAGGGCAAAAGCCAGCGCGGCGATCGCATCGTCGAACGCTACCTTAACCCGCGCGGTTTCCGCATTCTGGCGGCGCTGGATCAGGTGGCCGGCAAGCACGGCACCTCCCCGGCGCAGGTCTCGCTGGCCTGGCTGATTGCGCGCCCGAGCATCACCGCGCCGATCGTCAGCGCTACCTCGTTGCCGCAGCTGGATGAGTTGGTCAGCGCCACCCGCCTGACGCTGGATGCGGACGACATTCAGGCGCTGGACCACGCCAGCGCCGAGTAGGGCGCGTTACCCGGCGGCGATTTTGCTCTATGCTGAAGGGGTCAACATGGCCCATTCAGGAAACCGCAATGTCTGGTGATATCATCAACGACCTCGCGACGCTGGAACAGCTTTACGGCAAACCCGCCGCGCCCTCGGTTTTTAAAGAAGTCAGCTATATCCACCCGGCGTACCGCCCGTTTATCGAGGCGGCGCCGTTTGCCGCCCTCTCGACGGTCGGGCCGGACGGCATGGATGTCTCCCCGCGCGGCGATCCGGCCGGTTTTATCCATATCGAAGACGAGAAAACCCTGCTGCTGCCAGACCGGCGCGGCAATAACCGCATCGACAGCCTGCGCAATATCCTGCACGACAACCGGGTGGCGCTATTGCTGCTGATCCCCGGCATCGGCGAAACGCTGCGGATTAACGGGCGGGCGGATATCGTGGTGGCGCCGGCGGTGCTTCAGCGCTTCGCCCACCGCAATCAGCTGCCGCGTTCGGTGCTGCGCATTCGGGTGGAGGCGGTGTTCTTCCAGTGCAGCCGGGCGATCTTGCGTTCGGGACTCTGGGAAGAGGGCAGCCGCCTCGAACGTTCGGCGCTGCCCAGCCCCGGCCATATTTTGGCCGCGGTGAGCCAAACGCGCTTCGACGGTGAGGAGTACGACAGCGCGCTGCCGCAGCGACTGAAGGATACGCTGTATTAATCGCCGTGGCGTTCACGCCACCTTTGTCGGTTCAGCCGGTACAAGACGTGCTTTTGCAGCGGATGGCCCGCCGGCAGGCGCGGGTGCAGGAAGGTTTCGCCGTCAAACTGCATGCCGATGCGCGTCATCACCCGGCGCGACGGCTGATTCTCTTCGGCGGTGAAGGACACCACGTCCGGCAAGTGCAGCGTGTCGAAGGCGCACGCCAGCGCCGCGCGCGCCGCTTCAGCGGCGTAGCCGTTGCCCCAGTGGGCCGCCGCCAGCCGCCAGCCAATCTCCACGCAGGGGGAGCAAGGCAGATCGTCGCCCGGCCGCGCCAGCCCGACAAAGCCGATAAAGGGCGCACCGTTTTTCACTTCCACCGCCCATAGCCCCCAGCCATGTTGCTGCATGAAGGCGCGGATGCGTCCGGCCTGCGTGCGGCTTTCCTCGGCCGTCATCGTCGCCGGGAAATAGCGCATCACCTGCGGATCGGCGTTAAGCGCGGCGAAGGCCGGCAGATCGTCGTCGCGCCAGGGGCGCAACCGCAGCCTGGCGCTGTCGAGGGTAAGGATGGTTGACATGATGCATAGCCTCCAATGAACAAGGGCGCGGCTTGCCGCGCCCTTGGGCCGTCAACGGAACAGCGTTTGCGCCCAGCGCGCCAGCCCGGCGGTGACCGAGCCGAAGTCGTTGCCGCCGACGATCGGAATGCCCGGCAGCTGCTGTTGCAGCGCGGCGCGCAGCAGCGGCGAACGCGCGCTGCCGCCGGTCAGGTAGATCACCTGCGGCGCGGTCTGGCTGCTGGCCAGCGCGGCGCTGACCTGCTCCTGAATGCGCATCAACGGCTGCGAGATGGCGTCGGCGAGCTGAGCCTGGCTGATGCTCTCCGCCAGATCGGCCTGCACGAAATTAAGCGGCGCGCTGATGGCGGTTTGGCCGGACAGGGCTATCTTACTCTCTTCGGCCGCACGCACCAGTCGGTAGCTCAGGCGCTGCTGATACACTTTCAGCAGGCGCTTGACCTTTTCCGGCTCCGCCGCGTCGAGGATCAGATCGCGCAGCACGCGGCCGTTGGCGGCGCTGTAGAAGTCGTTTTGCGCCGGCACGTCGTTGGTCGCCACCGCGTTCCAGTAAGGCAGCGCCGGCAGGGCGATACCTTTCGCAGTTTCACCGCCCAGGCCGAACAGCGGCATCAGCTGTTTGAAGGCCAGCATGATGTCCAGATCGTTACCGCCGACCCGGCAGCCGCTGTGGCCCAGCAGGCTCTGCTGGCGATCGGCGCGATCGCGCCACTGCGGCCCCATCAGCAGTAGCGAGCAGTCGGTGGTGCCGCCGCCGATGTCTACCACCAGCACGGTTTGCTCTTCGCTCAGCGTCGCCTCGAAGTCCAGCCCTGCCGCCACCGGCTCGAACTGGAATTCAATGGCTTTGAAACCGGCGCGTTCGGCGGCGCGCTGCAAAATGCCCTGCGCCTGCCGGTTGGCCTCTTCGCCGCCGATGCCCTGGAAGTTGATCGGCCGGCCGATCACCGCCTGCTCGATACCGGTCTGCAGCACGTTTTCCGCCTGGCGTTTGATGTGGAACATCATGGCGCACACCAGGTCTTCGAACAGGGCGATCTGCTGCGGCTTCAGGCCGTTGGCGCCGAGGAAGGATTTCGGCGAGCGCACGAAGTACACCTCTTCCGGATCCTCCATGTAGTGCGCCAGCGCCTGCAGGCCGAACAGCACGCTGTCGCCGTTGACCGGAATGTCTTCTTCGCGGTTGTAACTGATAGCGCGGCGCAGCAACTGCTGGTTTTCTTCGCTGCCGGTCGGCACCTGCCAATGGCGGTGCAGGCATTCGCTCACCGCTTCGCGGGTCGGCGCGCACAGCATCGAAGGCAGATACGGCGCGTTGTTTTCCAGCGTCAACAGCTCGGGGCCGTGGTCGCGCATCACTGCAACGGAACAGTTGGCTGTCCCGTAATCGAATCCAATAAACATCTCTTTTTTGTCCCCATGCCAATGAAGGGGGGCGACTTTACCCGAGACGGGGCCGGCGGGCAATGCGCCAATGCGCGAGTGTCGAAAAATTTAGCGGGCGCGGCGGCGGCGTGCTTAACTTAATGTCCGAATTCCGCACGTCAGCGCGCCAGCCGAGCCCCATAATGCAGAAAAAACCGAACCCGAGCGTTGCCATGAATACCCAACAACAAGCGTTGTACGACGCGCTGCGCGCGCGTGACCGCAAATTCGACGGCCGTTTTTTCGTCGGCGTCTCTTCCACCGGCATTTATTGCCGCCCGGTGTGCAGTGCCCGCACGCCGAAGCTGGAAAACTGCACCTTTTATCCGAGCGCGGCGGCGGCCGAGCTGGCGGGCTTTCGCCCCTGTCTTAAATGCCGGCCGGAACTGGCGCCCGGCCTGGCGCTGATCGATCTGGGCAACCGCTATGCGCAGGTGGCGGTGCAGCTCATCGAGCAGGGCTATCTGTCCGAACACAGCTGCGAAGCGCTGGCGGCGCGGCTTGGCATTTCCGATCGCCACCTGCGGCGCATCTTCGCCGAACAGTTTGGCGCTTCGCCGATCGATTACGCGCAGTCGCACCGGTTGCTGCAAGCCAAACGCCTGCTGGCGGATACCGACCTGCCGCTCAGCGAGGTGGCGTTCGCCGCCGGTTTCGGCAGCCTGCGCCGTTTCAACGAGTTGTTCAAGGCGCGCTATCGCCTGATTCCGTCGGCGCTGCGCAGCGGCGGCGCGCGCGGTGAACGGGCCGCCGCCAGCGGCCTGGTGTTTCACCTGGGCTATCGGCCGCCCTATGACTGGGATCGCATGCTGAACTTCTTGCAGGCCCGCGCCGTGCAGGGCGTCGAGCGGGTCGAGGGCCGGCGCTATCTGCGTTCGATCTCAGTCAACCAGGGCGGTACGGAGTATTGCGGCTGGCTCAGCGTGCAGCCGGAAGAAGCGCGCAACCGGGTCAGGGTCGAGATCGCGCCGGCGCTCAGTTTGGTGACGACGGAGGTGCTGCGCCGCGTACGCTTGCTGTTCGATTTGGACGCCGCGCCGGATCGCATCAATGAGGCGCTGGGTTCGCTGGCGGCCGATGCGCCGGGGCTGCGCCTGCCGGGCTGCGTGAACAGCTTCGAGCAGGCGGCGCGTGCGGTGCTGGGCCAGTTGGTCAGCGTGAAAATGGCGGCAACCTTCGCCGGGCGAATGGCCGAACGTTGGGGAGAACCGCTGGCGGCGCCGCACGAGGGCATCACCCATGTTTTCCCCACCGCAGAACGGGTGGCACAGCTGCAGCCCGAAGCACTGCGCCCGCTTGGGGTGCAGCTGAAGCGTGCGGCGGCGCTGATCGAGATCGCCCGGGCGCTGGGCGAAGGGCGGCTGCAGCTCGATAACGTGCTGGATATCGAACAGGGCATCAAGGCGCTGACCGCGCTGCCGGGTATCGGCAACTGGACCGCCAGCTATATCGCGATGCGAGCCTGGTCGTGGCCGGATGTGTTCCTGGCCGGCGACTACCTGATCAAACAGCGTTTTCCCGGCATGACGCCGCGCCAGATCGAACGCTACGCCGAACGTTGGCGCCCGTGGCGTTCTTACGCCACGCTGCATCTGTGGCACAACGACGGCTGGGCGCCGGAAGGGGAGGAGTGAGGCGCATTCGGGCTAGCGGGGGGCGTCGATCAGCTGCAGCAGGCGGCTCATGCCTTCGCGCATCAGGAACGCCAGCAGCTTTTCCCGCTCGGCCGGCGTCAGGTGGTAGTAATACTCGATCCAGACCCGAATAGGATCCTGGCGTTTGATGTCGTAGTCCGGATGGTCGGCCTCGCGTAAGGCCGACAGGCTGCGCGCGCCGTACGGCAGGCTGTCGATATGGTATTCCAGCGCTTTGCCCTGCACGCCGCTGCGGCGGCGGCTGAGCCAGCCTTCGCGTCGGGCCATCAAATTGACCCCTTGCGGGGTTGAAGGCAACCCCGCTTTCCCCATCAGTTCCCTGGCGGAAAACCATTTCTTTTCCATAGTCCCTTATCCCTGAGCCATCACATGTCGAGGAAAATCAACGTATACGCTGATATTCGCATGGGAGTTTCATCTTACTTAATCGTTTAAGCTTCAGGTGTTATTTATATCACTAATCTCGTATGGGTTAACACAATGTGAATAACGGGAGTGCGGCGCCGCCCGCGAGACGGCGCTGGTAAGGGGGAGGGGTTAGCGAATGCCGAAGTAGCCGTCGCTGAGCAACACTGCCAGCGGTTGTTCCAGCGCTACCTGATCGCCATCCGCCAGATCGACGCCGATATCGCGCAGCGCCTGCAGCGTCACCGGCTGGTGGGCCGGCCCGGCGAGCGTCTGCGCCTTGATCCGGTGCGCCGCGCCGTTGAGCATCGAGACCATCAATTCATCCATCTGGTTGCAGTGCACGTTGGTGATAAAGCGTTCATCGACGCGAATGATGTCTATTTTCTGATCGCCCAACTCATCGAAGGCATTGATGTTATGCCCGAAGCCATTGACGATCAGCCGGCAGCCCAGCTGCTGCAGTTCGTGAAGACACGCCCGGCACTGCGCGGCGTGTTCCAGCACCACGGCCTCATCGACGCTGAACAGCAGTGCCCGCGGCGGCAGCGAGGAGGCGCGCACCGTTTCCGTCAGCTCGCGTTGGAAGTCGGTGTTCAGCAGGCTGTCGGTGGCCAGCGGCAACGCGAGCGACAGCCCCTTGCGTTTGATGTCGTCGGCGCAGCGTACCAGCAGCTGCGCCACCGTCCACCGGTCGATGTCCGGCATCAGGCCATACAGCTGCGCGGCGGCGATGAACGCCTCGTGCGGCAGCGGCCGATCGTCCGGCGCCATCACCTGCAGTTTCACCTGGTGGAAAGCGGCCGACAGCGGCGTCGCCGGCGGCGCGGCCGCGCGGGTCAACAGCCGCAGCTGCCCCTCGCTGATGATCGTCTGTACCTCCTGTGGGCTCAGTAATTCATGCTGTCGCTCCAGCAGCTGTTTTTGCCGTGCCTCATACAGATACACCTGGCCGCGCCCGTGGTGCTTGGCGGTGTAGCAGGCGATGTCGGCCTGGGCCAGCAGTTCGCTGCTTTTGGCGTCGCCGCCGATGCGCGTGATGCCGGCGCTGGCGCCGACGCGGTAAATTTTCCCTTCCCAGTAGAACGGGTGTTGGCTGATTTGGTTGACCACCTGTTGCATCAGCGATTTGGCCTGCTCCAGCCGGCAGTCGAACAGGATCAGGCCGAACTCGTCACCACCCAGCCGGGCCAGACAGTCGCTGTTGCGCAGATGGTGACGCATCAGCTGGGCGATGTCTCGCAGCAAGGCATCGCCCGCCGCGTGGCCGGCGGTGTCGTTCACCGCCTTGAACCGATCCAGATCGAGAAACACCAGCGAATGCGGCGGCGACTGTTCCCCGGCGGCGACGATTGCCGCTTTCAGCTGCTTCTCAAAGCGGGTACGGTTCGGCAGGCCGGTCAGCGCGTCGTGTGAGGCGCTGTAGCTGAGCTTTTTCATCAGTTCGCGCGAGGCGGTGACATCCTGCAGCACCATCACCGCGCCCATGGTTTCGCCGTCGAGGGTTTTCAGCGGTGAGACCGACTGCTGCACGTCGAAATAACGTCCGTCGCGGCTGTGCAGCACCAGCGCGTAATCCGCCGGCCACTGCCGCGGGTATTGCGTGAGGTTTTCGATTTCCGGGCCGTCTTTGCCGTTGGTCAGGCGCACCACGCCGGCGACCGGCATGCCGATCGCCAGCTCGAGCGGCCAGCCGCACATCTGCTCGGCCACCGGGTTCATAAAGGTGATGCGCAGGTGGCTGTCGGTGGAGATCACCCCTTCGCCGATGGCGTCGAGGGTGATGTGCAAACGCTCTTTCTCCTCGTGCAGCGCCTCGGCGAGGATCTTGAGCTCGGTCATGTCGATATTGGTGCCGATCATGCGCAGCGGCTGACCCTGGTCGTCGAGGATCACGTTGCCCTGGCCGCGAATATGGCGCAATTTACCGCCGCGCGTGATGATGCGAAATTCCATGACGAACGGCCTTGGCTGCGCCAGAATCTCGGCCAGCTCGCGATCGGTGCGGTCGCGATCTTCCGGCACCAACAGCGTGCGCCACAGCGCCAGCGTCGGCGTTTGGTCGGGATTGAGATCGTAGAGTTCGAACATGCGCTGATCCCAGGTGAAGTTTTCCTGGCTCATCACCCATTCCCAGATGCCGACGCCGCCCACCTGGTTGGCCAGCGTAATGCGCTCCACCAGCCGGTTGTTTTCCGCCTGGCTGCGCTTCAAATCGCTGATGTCCTCCACCTGCGAAATGAAGTACAGCGGCAGCCCTTCGGCGTCGCGCACCAGCGAGACCGCCAGCAGCGCCCAGACGGTCTGGCCGTCGCTGCGAATATAGCGTTTCTCCATGGTGTAGCTGCTGATGTGGCCATCGAGCAGGTCGTGCAACTGGCTGAGATCGGCGTTGAGATCGTCGGGATGCGTAATTTCTTGAAAGGTCAGCTTATGCAGCGCCTCAGGGGGATAGCCGAGCAGCGTGCACAGCGCCTGATTGACCTGTAGCCACTTCCCCTGTGGCGACACCAGCGCCATGCCGATGGCGGAATATTCCAGCGCGCTGCGAAAGCGGCTTTCGCTCTCGACGATGTGCTGTTTCTCCACCCGGAAGGCGTGCATCACCACCGCCATTGCGTGCGCCGGAATTAAAATCAGCAGCATCGGCAAGTACAGACCGAGATCGCCAAGGTGCTTGCCGGAAGCCTGAAAATGCAGCAACCCCAGCGAAATCATCACGGTGATCAGCAAGAGGGTGCAGAAGCAAACGGTGAATGCCTCAAAACGGGGCAGTGCGATGGCGGCCCACAGCAGCGGCAAAATCACGAAGGTGAATGGAAAAGGCAGATAGGTCAGCGCCATAAAGCTGAAAGCCAGCGTAACCATCAGCGTCAGCAACAAGGGAAACGGATTCAGCGCCGTCAGGGTGCGACGGTTGTAAGAGAGGCCGATCGGCGCCAGCGACAGCACCCCTATCGCTTCGGAAATGAACCAGGTACCGAACGGCTGCCAAAAAGGCTGGTCTGGCGCGGGCACCAGGCCGGCGGCCAGCAGCGCGCTGAACAGCGGGGTAAAAATCACTGCGCAGACCACAAAACGCAACCAACTGGCGAGATCATTCAACGGATCGTAAGGGTGTAGCATGCGGCGCAGCAGCAGGGCGCAAACCGCCGCTTCCAGCAGGTTGATGGCGGCCAGCTTGACGGGAGTGGCGCTGACGCCGAACAGCAAGAAGCTGGCGAGCACGATGCCGAGGCCGCTGGCCAACATCGGCAGGCCCCAGTGGCGCGGGGCGTGGCGGTACAATACCGCGATCGCAGCGGCGGTCGGGAACCACAGCGGCGTGAAGTGGCGGGCTTCGCTGGACAGCGACAGGCTCAGTAAGGCGAGCAGAAACGTCGCCAGGGCCACTAACAGGGAATGCGTCAGCACGACGCCTTTGTGGGTGCCGAACGTGTTCGGCGCGCTGATCTCCATAGACACCCTTACCGATGGCCTCTGTCAGTGATTGGATTCATGACGTGGATGAATTAAGACGATTTATTGGCAAAGGGTAGTACAGCGTGAGAGGAAAACCTACCTGGAAGGCCGACTTTACTGCGTTAACGCAAGCCCGGCGACAGAATGACGAAAAAGCCGGCGCGGGGCCGGCTTTTGGCGTATTACAGCAGGAACAGGGTGGCGAGGCCGAGGAAGATGAAAAAGCCGCCGGTATCGGTCAGCGCGGTGATGAGCACGCTGGAGCCGACCGCCGGATCGCGACCCACTTTGAGCATGGTCATCGGGATCACTACGCCCATCAGCGCCGCCAGCAGCAGGTTGAGCAGCATCGCCAGCGTCATCACCCCGCCCATTGCCGCGTCGCCGTACAGCAGCCAGGTGATCACGCCCATGATGCCGCCCCACACCACGCCGTTGATGATGGCCACCCCCAGCTCCCTGAGCATCAGGCGCGAGATGTTGCCGACTTCAATCTGGTGCAGCGCCAGCGCGCGCACGATCATGGTGATGGTCTGGTTGCCGGTGTTGCCGCCGATGCCGGCGACGATCGGCATCAGCGCCGCCAGCGCCACCAGCTGGGAAATGGTGTGTTCGAACAGGCCGATCACGCGCGAGGCGACGAACGCGGTGCAGAGATTGATCGCCAGCCAGGCCCAGCGGGTCTTGACCGCCTTGCTGACCGGGGCGAACACATCTTCTTCCGGGCTTAAACCGCCCATGCGGCGCAGGTTGGTGTCGCTCTCTTCGTTGACGGCGTCGACGATCTCTTCGATGGTCAGGCGGCCCATCAGTTTGCCCTTGGCGTCAACCACCGGGGCGCTGATCAGGTCGTAACGCTCAAACGCGCCGGCCGCTTCATCGGCCTTGTCTTCGGGCTGAAAGGTGGCGGGATCGCTGTCCATCACGTCACGCACCGGGATCTCCGGATCGTTCAGCAGCACTGCGGTCAGCGGCAGCTCGCCCAGCAGGGTGTTTTTGCGGTCGGTGACGAACAGTTTATCGGTGGCGTCGGGAATGGTTTTACGCATGCGCAAAAAGCGATGCACCGCGCCGAGCGTGACGTCCGGTCGCACCGTCACCAGTTCGAAATCCATCATCCAGCCGACGCTGTCTTTGGCGTACTGGCTCATCTCGCGCACCTGGGCGCGCTGCTCCGGCTCCAGTGAGGTCAGCAACCGGCCCATCAGATTTCGCGGCAGGTATTGCGCCAGGTAGGCCTGTTCGTCGACGTCCAGCGTTTTGATCGCCTTGAGCAGGTCTTTGTCGCTCATTTCCTCGATCAGGCTGTCCCAGACCGGCTCGGCGACCTCCACCAGCGTCTGGCCGCGCTTGCTGTTGCCCACCAGCCGCCACAGCGCCATACGTTCGTCCTGCGGCAGCGCTTCCAGCAGGTCCGCCAGGTCGGCGGCGTGCATGTCGTCCAACAGGCCGGTGATTTCTGCCGTCTGGTTCAGCAGTTCGCTTTGGCTGAGGGCGCCTTCATCCCCCGGGCGGCCGAGAATGCCGTCGACCAATTCCTTATTGTTCAACAGCAGAGTGAGAATGCGCTGGCGATGTTCAGCGACTTTTTTGACGTTATGGGTTGCGGCTGACATGGTGTTCCTTAACGGGCGCTCGGCGTTCCTGACGCAGGCTCATTAAAAGATAGAGCATAGCGAGTGCCGGAGTCATTTTTATGAAACGGACGGGGCGCGGCGGTTATTCAGAGGAGGCGTCCTGTTGCGGCGCGCTGACTTCGGCGGCGTTTTGCGCAGCGGCCTGCTTTTTTTCCTGATGATGAGGCACCGCCACCACGGCGGCGTACAGCAGTCGGCCGACTAAAATGATAAAGCTGATAAACAACACTATCTTCGTCATCTGTCCGGTGGTTTTCTTGCGCATATATCACCCGGTATGCCGGTGTCCTGTGTTATTCGCTCGAGAATTTGTAACCGGATTTTAGGCGCTGATGACAAAAGTTGTCCATTTTTTTCCGGCGTACGGGACGGCGCATTAGGGTTTTGTTTAGGTTGACGAGGCGAGGGCGGAAAGAAAAACCCCCTGGCAGGCAGGGGGCGGGGGATCAGGCGGAGCGCTGTTCGTCTTGCGAGCCTTCTTCGTCGATCAGCAGCTTCCAGCCGACGACGTCGTTCCAGTAGGCCTGCTCGCGTTCGAAATCGAGCTGCACCAGGTTGTTCTGCGCCAGGTAGCCGGCCGGGAAGCGCAGCGTCCAGTGATTGTCGTCGGTGGTCAGGCGCAGCGTTTCCGGCGTGGTGGTCGACTGACGCTGGTTGTTGAGCAGGGTGCTCAGACGCAGCAGCTGGATCAGCGGCAGGTAGTGTTTCTTCTTGAACAGGTTGAGGCGCGGCAGCTCTTCGAGCTTGATCGCCTTGCGGTGGAAACGCACCAGTGCCGCCAGCAGCAGCTGCTGTTCCTGGTTGAAGCCAGGCAGGTTGGAGTTTTGCAGAATGTAGGCCGAATGGCGGTGCATGCCGCTGTGGTTGATGCTCAACCCCACCTCGTGCAGCATGGCGGCCCATTTCAGCAGGGCCTCCAGCTGTGGATGCACCAGCTTGGTGTTTTGCGCCATCCACTGCGAGTAGAGCAGCTCGGTGGTTTCCAGCACCCGCTTGGCCTGTTCGCGGTCGATGTTGTAGTGATCGGCCAGGCTTTTGGCGGTGCGGCTGCGGATGTCCTGGTGGCGGAAACGGCCTTCCATTTCATACAGCACGCCTTCGCGCAGCGCGCCATCTGACAGGCGCAGATCGCGGATCGCCAGCGCGTCGAACACGCCGCACAGAATAGCCAGCCCCGGCACGAACACCGATTGGCGGTCTTCCGACAGCCCCGGCAGGCTCAGCGAGCCGAAGCTTTTGAACTGCAGCACCTGTTCGGCGAGCATTTCCAGGCGATCCAGGGTGATGAGGCCGTCTTTTTCTCCCATCGCCACCAGCACTTCGTGGGCGGCCTTGATGGTGCCCGAAGCGCCCAGCGCATACTGCCAGCCCTGAATGCGGTACTGCCAGGCCAGCGTTTCCAGCTTCTGCGCCGCCGCCAGCCGCGCGCGGCGGAAGTTGTTTTTGCTGATCTCGCCGCCCGGGAAGAACAGCTGGGCGAAGCTGACGCAGCCCATGCGGCGGCTTTCCGCCAGCAGCGGCTCGAAGTCTTCGCCGATCACCAGTTCGGTAGAGCCGCCGCCGATGTCGATCACCAGCTTGCGGCCTTTCTCCGGCTGAGTGTGCTCCACGCCCATGAAGATCAGACGCGCTTCTTCCTGACCGGCGATGATTTCGATCGGGTAGGGGATCACTTTGGCGGCGCGCTTGAGGAACACTTCGGCGTTCACCGCCTGACGCAGGGTGTGCGTCCCGACGATGGTGACGTTATCCGCCGGGAAGCCCTGCAGCCGTTCGGCAAACAGGGCCAGACAAGCCAGGCCGCGCTCTATCGCCTCTTCACTGAGTACGTTGTTGCTGTCCAATCCGTCGGCGAGATGCACCCGCTGTTTTAAACGGCCCAATACCTGTAAGGCGCCGTTGACGACGCGGGCGATCACCATGTGGAAACTGTTCGACCCGAGGTCGATGGCGGCGATTTCCTGCGGTTTGTTCGTTGCAGTGTTTTTTAGCGGCATAGTTGCTGGCCTACTGTCCTGGTTGTTCCAGAGCTTTTAAATACTCGTAAATAGCCACCTGGGCACGCACTTTGCGGCGGTTGCCACGCGGCACGTACTGGTTGCTCAGTTCTTTATCCACATAACGGGCCTTGACCGTATCGCTGAACAGGATCTCCAGAATGTCCAGAACGCGCTGTTTCAGCGCCGGATCCAGCAGCGATACCGCCACTTCGATACGGTAATCTATGTTGCGGGTCATCCAGTCGGCGGAGGACAGATACACCCGTTTGTCACCTTTATTGTCGAAAACGTAAACCCGATCGTGTTCCAAAAAGCGATCGACGATGCTGATCACCTGAATATTGTCGCTGATCCCCGGCAGGTTGGGAATCAGGGAACACATGCCCCGCACCAGCAGGCGGATCTTCACGCCGGCGCCGGACGCGGTATATAACCGATCTACCAGCCCTTTATCCACCAGATTATTTATTTTCAGCATAATGCCGGCCTGTTCCCCGGCCTGGGCGTTGGCGATTTCGTTGTCGATCAGCTCATACAGCTTCAGGCGCGAGTTCTGCGGCGACACCATCAGGTTGTCGAAGGTGACCGGCCGGTAGGGGTTCTCGATAAAGTTGAATACCCGGCGCACCTCGTTGGTGATGCGTGAGTCGGCGGTCAACAGCGAATAGTCGGTGTAGATGCGCGCGGTTTTTTCGTTAAAGTTGCCGGTACCGATATGAGCATAGCGCACAATTTCATCGCCTTCACGGCGCGAAATCAGGAACAGCTTGGCGTGGATTTTCAGGCCCGGCGCCGAGAAGATCACGTGCACGCCGGCCTCGGTCAGGCGCTTCGCCCAGTGAATGTTGGCCTCTTCGTCGAAGCGCGCCTGCAGCTCGACCACCACCGTGACCTTTTTGCCGTTGTGCGCGGCGTGGATCATCGATTCGATGATGCGCGAATCTTTCGCCACCCGGTAGATGTTGATCTTGATAGCCAATACGCTCGGATCGAACGACGCCTGGCGCAGCAGCTCCAGCACGTGCTCGAAGGTGTGGTACGGGTAGTAGAGCAGTACGTCTTTTTCACGAATGGCGTCGAAGCCGTTGCGGAAACCGTCGAACCAGATGTGACGCAGGCGCGGCAGCGGCTTGTTGACCAGGTTGGCCTTGCCGACGTTCGGGAAACTGATGAAATCTTTGAAGTTGTGGTAGCGGCCGCCGGCGATCACCGAATCGTAGTTGGAAATGCCCAGCTTGCCGCGCAGCAGCTCCACCATTTCATTCGGCATGTCGCGCTGATACACGAAGCGCACCGGCTCGGCGGTCAGGCGCTGTTTCAGGCTGGAGGACATCAGTTCCAGCAGGCTGGATTCCATTTCGGTGACCAGATCGTACTCCGCGTCGCGGGTCATTTTCATCGAGTAGGCGTTGAGCGCGTCGTAGTCGAAGAAACCCTTGAAGATATCGTCCAGGCAGTAGCGCAGAATGTTATCCAGCAGGATCATCGGCTTACGGCGTCGCGGCGCTTCCGGCGGCAGATTGACGAAGCGCGGCACCTTGTCGGACGGGATCTCCAGCAGCGCATAGTCGATGCGCGCGCCGCGAATGATCTCCACCGCCAGATAGGTGTAATCGTCTTTCAGGAACTGCACCAGGTTGGTGTCGTGGTTGATCAGGATCGGCGTGATGTGCTGGCGCAGATGCTGTTTGAAATATTGCCGCAGCCAGATTTGCTGGTTCTCGGACACCTGGCGTTCGTTGATCAGGAAGATCTGATTGCGCGCCATTTCCAGCAGCAGATCGTTGTACAGGCCGTCGAACTCCTGATCGGTTTTCAGCACCTTGGCCTGGATCTTTTTCAGCAGGTGGCGCGAGGCGCCGGCGGAGCCTTGCTCTTCGCTGATCAGGATGCGCCGTTTGAGATCGGCGAAGCGGACTTTATAGAACTCGTCGAGGTTGTTGGAGTAAATGCCCAGAAAACGCATACGTTCAATCAGGGGATTGCTCTTATCTGCGGCTTCCTGCAACACGCGTTCATTAAAGGATAACCAGCTTAGTTCTTTTTCGATGTAGAGCTTTTCCTGACCCATTGCCACTCCAGTTCAAATTTAGAATAGGATCCGGGACGCAGCGCCCGGATGCCGCTCTAGTGTCCTTCATCATTATTGCGAGAGATTGACAGGAAAGTCCAACATATCCATTGCGTTGGCGCGCGGCGTTTTTCGGCGGCAATAAATTTTCGCCGAGGCGGGGCGCAGGGGGGCGGAATGAGCAGCATGAAATGACGATTAGGAGGCTCATTTTTGGAGATATCAAGCGTGTTTACGTTCATTTTTCAGCAATATACCCACGCCATATTGTCTGTTTGCAGTGTAAAAACCTGGGTTATGGCGGGTAACTTTGTCATGCAAACGTCATAAAACTGACATAAGATGCCCGGTTATCTTACGGCGCAAGTCCGATTACATCAGCGACAGCGAAACACATGACACAGACGACAGCAAACCAACATCCCCGAGATCGCCTGCGCGGGCGCATCGACCGCGGCGTGCAGGCGGCAGTAACCGCCAGCGGGCTGATGGTGCTGATGACGTTGATGCTGATCTTCGTCTATTTGCTGTTTGCCGTGCTGCCGCTGTTCAAACCGGCCTCGCTTGGGCAGGCGCAGCCGTTGCCGATCGCGGCGTCGGCCCCGGCGCTGGCGCTGGGTATGGACGTGCAGCAGCGCGTGGGTTATCGCATCGACGCGCAGGGCGCGGGGCAATTTTATCGCCTGACGCCGGCACCGAACGGCCAGGCCCAGACGCCGCTGGTGCAGCAGACGCTGCTGGCCAAGCCGGCGCTGCTCGCGCAGGCCGCCGGAGAGCGCGATCTGTTTGCGCTGGCGCAGGCCGAAGGCCGGTTGGTGGTGGCGCGTGCGGATTTCGCGACGGCGGAAAACGGCCGGCCGCAGTGGCTGTTCCCGCTCGGGCAGCAGCCTTTGGCGCTGGATCCGCAGCGCAAGCCGCTGAAACTGCTGTCGCTGGCGGATGCGCATCGCGGGCAGTATTTGCTGGCTGGGGTGACCGACGATCGGCGGCTGGTGTTCGGCCGTTTCAGCCCTGACCGGTTGCCGCAGTTCAGCGAGCGGCCGCTGGAACAGGATGCAGAACAGCTGGTGCTGACGCCGGATGGCCGACAGCTTTACCTGCTGACCGACAACCGGCTGGCGCGTTATCAGATCGACGGCGCGCAGCTGCACCTGCGTGAAACGCGTACCCTTGGCGAACATGCCCCGTATCAGATGACGGCGCTGCCCGGCGGCAGCGCGCTGTTGATCAAAGGCGTCGACGGCAATCTGCGCGAGTGGTTCGAAGTAGAAAAAGAGCAGCGCTGGCGCCTGACGCCGGTGCAGCATTTCGACCACGGCGCCGATGGGCAGGAGCTGACGGTGGCTGAGCCCTATCGCCGGGTGTTCGCCACCCTGCGGCCCGATGGCGGCTTCTCGCTGTTCTCTACCATTCAACCGCAGCCGCTGCTGAATACCCGTTTGGGCGCCGAGGTGCAACAGATGGCGTTCGCGCCGCGCGGCGATGGCCTGCTGCTGGAGAGCGCACAGGGCTGGCAGCGCTATGCGCTCGACAACCCGTATCCGGACGTTACCTGGCGTTCACTGTGGGGCAAGGTGTGGTATGAGAACTACCCGCAGCCGGCCTATGTTTGGCAGTCCACCTCCGGCGAAGACAGCTACCAACCCAAATTCAGTTTAATGCCGGTGATCTTCGGCACCTTCAAGGCGGCGGCTTACGCGATGCTGTTCGCCATTCCCCTGGCGCTGGCCGGCGCCATTTACACCGCTTACTTTATGACGCCGGGGTTGCGGCGGGTGATCAAACCGGCTATCGAAGTGATGGGCGCGCTGCCGACGGTGGTGATCGGGCTGGTGGCCGGCATTTGGCTGGCGCCGATCATCGAGCAGTATCTGTTGGCGGTGCTGGCGTTGCCGCTGCTGCTGGCGGCGGCGGTGCTGCTGTGCGGCGCGTTGACCCATCGCTTTATGCCGCGTTGCCGGCCGGGCGTCGATCTGTTGTTGCTGCTGCCGCTGCTGGCGTTGACGGTGTGGCTGGCGCTCAGCCTGGGGCCGCGGCTGGAGGTGGCGCTGTTCGGTGAGCCGCTGCATTTCTGGCTGGGGGATAATTACGACCAGCGCAATGCGCTGGTGGTGGGCGTGGCGATGGGCTTCGCGCTGGTGCCGATCATCTTCTCGCTGGCGGAGGATGCGCTGTTCAGCGTGCCGGCCACCCTGAGCCAGGGCTCTTTGGCGCTGGGCGCCACCCAATGGCAGACGGTGATCAAGGTGGTGCTGCCTTCCGCCAGCGCTGGCATTTTCTCCGCGCTGATGATCGGCTTTGGCCGCGCGGTGGGGGAAACCATGATCGTGCTGATGGCCACCGGCAATACGCCGATTATCGACGGCAGCCTGTTCCAGGGGCTGCGGGCGTTGGCGGCCAATATCGCCATCGAGATGCCGGAGGCGGTCTCCGGCAGCAGCCATTACCGCGTGCTGTTTCTGACCGCGCTGGTGCTGTTTGTCTTCACCTTCGTGTTCAACACGCTGGCGGAGGCGGTGCGCCTGCGGCTGCGCAAGCGCTACACGCCGAATCAGGAGGCGCCATGAAGAACTGGGTGAAGAGCGGCTCGCCGTGGATTTGGCTGACCGCCGGTTCGGTGGCCGTCAGCCTGTTGGCGCTGATCGGCATTCTGTTGCTGCTGGCCGGGCAAGGGATGCGCTATTTCTGGCCGAGCCCGGTTTATCAGTTTGAGTTGAATCAGAACGGCGCCGGGCCGGTGACGGTAATCGGCGAGCTGTACCAGCAGCAAAGCATTTCGCGCCGCCAGCTGACGGAAGCGGGCGTGACGCCGCCGGGCGAGGGGCAAAGCGTCGAACGCTATCTGATCAAGGTCGGTAACCGCGAGCGCGAGGGGCAGGACTTCCGCACGCTGCTGGTCAGCGACATCCGCAGCCAAAGCACGCCGCGCGGCCTGCTGGTGCTGGAGCGCGACAGCCACGGTACCGCCTACGGCTATCTGGCGGGGCTGCTGGAGGATGGGCAACCGCTGACCGGCCGCAATCTCGGGCAGGCGTTGCAGCAGCGGCTGCCGCAAATCGCCGCGCTCTCGCGCCAGGCGCACGACATTCAATTCCGCGATATGGCGCGCATCAATCAGCAGTTTGACGCGCTGCGGCTGCGGGAAAAACGCCTGCAGCGCGACGATAAGCTAGACGCGCGCGCGCAGGACGCTATCAAAGCCGAGCGGCTGGAGTTGCAGCGGCAATACCAGCTGCTGTCCGAACGCCTGGCGGGGCTGAACCGCGATCGCCAGCGCGATGCGCTGCTGCTGCGCGACATGCACGGCCAGACGTTGACCATTCCGCTCAGCCAGGTGCGCGATGCCTGGTACCCGAACGCCATGAACACCAGCGAGAAGCTGGCGCACTGGGGCGAGCAGGTGAAGAAGTTCCTCACCGACAGCCCGCGCGAAGCGAATACCGAAGGCGGGGTGTTCCCGGCCATTTTCGGCACGGTGTTGATGGTGATCCTGATGTCGATCGTGGTGATGCCGTTTGGCGTGATCGCGGCGGTGTATCTGCACGAGTATGCCGGCAACAATCTGCTGACGCGAGTGATCCGCATTGCGGTGGTCAATCTGGCCGGCGTGCCCTCGATCGTCTATGGCGTCTTCGGCCTCGGCTTTTTCGTTTATATGATAGGCGGCACGCTCGACCAGCTGTTCTATCCTGAATCCTTGCCCAACCCGACCTTCGGCACGCCCGGCGTGCTGTGGGCGGCGCTGACGCTGGCGCTGCTGACGCTGCCGGTGGTGATCGTCGCCACCGAGGAAGGGCTGTCGCGCATTCCCACCTCGCTGCGGCAGGGCTCGATGGCGCTGGGCGCCAGCCGGGCCGAGACGCTGTGGCGCATCGTGCTGCCGATGGCGGCGCCGGCGATGATGACCGGCCTGATTCTGGCGGTGGCGCGCGCCGCCGGGGAGACCGCGCCGCTGATGCTGGTGGGGGTAGTGAAATCGGTGCCGGTGCTGCCGGTGGACGAGATTTTCCCGTATCTGCACCTGGAGCGGAAGTTTATGCATTTAAGCTTCCAGATCTATGATATGGCATTCCAGAGCCCGAGCGTAGAGGCGGCGCGGCCGCTGGTGTTCGCCACCGCCTTCCTGCTGGTGACGATCGTGGTGAGTTTGAATCTGGCGGCGATGGGTATCCGCCATTCGTTGAGGGAGCGGTACCGAGCATGGTCGCAGTAACAATGACGCTATTTTTGGGGAGTGCGTAATGGGTTTGATGACGCCAGGCAGTTTGCCCCGGCTGGATGTCCAGCATCTCGACGATGAACAGACCGCGCTGGCGGTCAACGGCCTGAACCTGTTTTATGGCGACAAACAGGTGTTGCACGATATTTCGCTGCGCATTCCGAAGCACCGGGTGACGGCCCTGATCGGCCCTTCGGGCTGCGGCAAATCGACGCTGCTGCGCTGTTTCAACCGCATGAACGATCTGGTGGACAACTGCCGCATCGAGGGCGAGCTGCAGCTGAACGGCGCGCCGATCTCCGGCGCGCAGATCGACGTGGCGGCGCTGCGGCGGCGGGTGGGCATGGTGTTCCAGCGGCCGAACCCGTTCCCGAAATCGATCTATGAAAACGTGGTGTACGGTCTGCGGCTGCAGGGCGTGCGCGACCGGCGTTTGCTGGATGAAGCGGTGGAGCGTTCGCTGCGCGCCGCCGCGCTGTGGCATGAGGTGAAGGATCGGCTGCGCGAAAATGCGTTCCGCTTGTCCAGCGGCCAGCAGCAGCGCCTGGTGATCGCGCGCGCCATTGCCATCGAGCCGGAGGTATTGCTGCTCGACGAGCCGACCTCGGCGCTGGATCCGATCTCCACGCTGACCATCGAAGAGCTGATTTCCGCGCTGAAACAGCGTTACAGCGTGGTGCTGGTGACGCACAACATGCAGCAGGCGGCGCGCGTCTCCGACTACACTGCCTTTATTCATCAGGGGCGGATGGTGGAATACAACGACACCGACGCGATTTTCACCTCGCCACGCCAGCGCCGCACCGAGGATTATATTACCGGGCGGTATGGGTGAGGGATGAGCGACGGAGGTTTTTGTTCTCCGTCGCATCGATATGCCGGCGTTGTTATGCCGTGTCTATGACTTTTTATTCCATCTGGATTTACAGACGCATTAAGACGATATAGATTACATTTTTGGCATAAATCTCACAGTCTGTGAGTTTGCTTTATCCAATCATTAATTATTCACTATATTATTCCTAATAAATGATCTGCAATTTATATATAAGGACATATATGCATGACTATTGATACGAATTATATCAAAGATATTGTTATTCCCACGCTAACGTTATTATTTCCTGTTTTTATTTCAGTGGTAAAATGGTGGTATTCACGCTGGTCAAAGAATTACGACAGTCGCCGCAATAACCAGTTTGACCGAGTCAGCGATGTTAAACGTCAGTCTGTTCTGTCACGCATTCAGGGGTTGCGGGATGGGCCGCAGAACGGAATGGTGCCGCTGCGAACCAAAGCACTTTATGAAAGTATCGGCATCCGTTTACCGGTCTGGGTGGCGCACCAACTGGTAGATTATCTGGGCCGTGCGCCAGTGGCATTGAGCGATCTTGCGCTGAACTGTTTCTTGCGCCGCACCTCCCTCACTTCGAACAAAAACGACGTTTTTTCCTTGGATGGCTGCCGGCTACTACACCAGCGTGTTTCGCTGTTTGTGTTCCTAATCATTAGCGCGTTGGCTATCACTTGGGGATTCTACATCACCGTGTTTCCATTGGCGGAAAGCGGAGCCAGCGCGACAGATAACAGCCCCTTGTGGGGAGTATTCTTCTTCTTTGCCTATCTGATGATGGCGATTTTCGTCGTGGCCTGGTCGATTAATGAATGGGAGTCCCTGCGGCATGCTAAGGCTTTCTGGCTGAAGTGGCAGCCCCACCTGTATCAAACCGAAGCGGAGTATCAGGCGCATTGTCAGCATGCGCGCAATGTTGCGGCGCAGGAAAACGTACCGGATATCGCTTTGGAGACCGCTGCCGATTTGTCACCGACCGAAAAGCCACTGCGTGGATGGCTGATGCGTAGGCTGGGCAAGAAAGATAATTAACCTCTAAGCGCCATACCATCACATGGCTCTTAACGCGTTTTATCGGCGAGTCGCAGTACCAACCCCACCAGCAACAACGCAGCGCCCGAGGCATAGAGCGGGAACCAGCGCGTCCACCAGAGCGGGGAAAACAGCGGGGTGCTATTGGGATCTGCAGGCGCGTAGCCGCTATAGGTATTCAGACCGGCGGCGATGGCGAGCATCGCCAGGCCGATAAAAAGCAGCAGGTTTGAGACGGTTGTCATGGCATTTTTCCTTTGTAGAGGCAGAGGGCAACTCTTACTATCAACATGAATTATTATTCGATTAATTATCTCTGCTGAATATTATTTATTTACGCATTCATCAGGCTATTTCTTGACGATAAAATAGCATCCATTAATACTAGTCGCTTATTTTCCAATAAAAAACCCGCCTGCGCGGGTTTTCACTTTTTTCTCGCTAAGCGTCACTTCACCAGCGGCTTATCATTGGGCGTTTTGAACTTCGCCAGGTATTGCGGCTGGAAGATGCACATGCGCAGCACGGTGCGGTATTCGCCGTTGACGAAGAACTCGTCGATCAGCTCGCCTTCCACGTTGAAGCCCAGCTTGCTGTAGATGTGGATCGCCTTCGGGTTCTCCTTATCGACGATCAGGTACAGCTTGTACAGGTTCAGCACCGAGAAACCGTAGTCCATCGCCAGGCGGGCGGCGGTGCTGGCATAGCCTTTGCCCTGGTGGGCGGGATCGATGATGATCTGGAACTCAGCGCGGCGGTGGATGTGATCGATCTCCACCAGCTCCACCAGGCCGACCTTGGCACCTTCGTGCTCAATGATAAAGCGGCGCTCGCTCTGATCGTGGATGTGTTTGTCGTAGAGATCGGAAAGCTCGACAAAGGCTTCGTAGGGTTCTTCAAACCAATAGCGCATGACGCTGGCGTTGTTGTCCATCTGGTGGACGAACGACAGATCGTCCCGTTCCAATGGGCGTAACCTGACGCTGGCAGTGCTGGACATGTGGGCTCCTCTGTGCCGTGAAATTGTGCAAAGTATAACTTCACAGAATGGATGAAGGCGAAAAAAAACGGCGCCGCGTGGGCACCGTTTAGACTAGGTTCAGACTTCAGACGGTGCAGGTATTAGCTGGCCTGGCGACGCTTTTGGCCTCTGGTGGCGATGGGGTGTGCAATAAGATTTGTTCGGCGATTTCCGCCGATACTTTCTTAATCGCAACAATCAATTGAATTGCCGAATTTAGGACAACGCTTTTTATTTCGTCCACGCTTTTGCCGCGAAGAAACGGATGCAGGAAGACATCGCCAAACGCGCTGCTGTTCAAGTCGCTGCGGGTTTTACAGACCATCAGACGCTCAAATCCGTTATCGCTGTCATAGGGGCCTTCACAGAAAAATGCCGTTTCTACCGCGATTCGTTTGATCGCCATGAGTACAAATCCGTCCATCGAAGGGCTCTCCATTCGTTTTATTTAAGGAGCTGGCCGTGCGGATCAGGCCAGCGTCATTACCTTTCTCTTTCTGTTCTGCCAGCGCACCTGGCCCTCTCCCCAGGGTTTGAGCTTGTTGAAGCGCTTGATTGCCTGCGGCGCGAAGCCGGGCCTGCAACAGAAATCGAGCAGCCATATCCTGTCTCCCTCATTCCATTCGGAAGGGTGAAGTGGGAACCCCGGATCGCGTTGCAATTGCGTTTCGGTGTCCTCCGTCAGACAGGCCCAGAGAACATAGGCCAGCGGTTGGTCATTGGTGTCAAAAAGAAACTTGATCTGCCCGTGCTGTATGGCAAATATCAAGCGCTCTTGAACGCTTTTTATCGGATGAAGGCTGTAATTTCGGTGATGTAACATGCAGCTCACGGCAAAACCAAGCTGCTCATAGTCTGACCATTGATCTTGGCCGCCGGCGGTTTCTCGAATATAGAGCGTCATGCTGGTTCATTTCTCCTGGAGGGTATGACAAGCGGCTGCCCGCCAAAGGTTTCTTTGGCGAAGGCCACCGCCTTTATCCGCATGTCGGTTAACAGTTGCCGCAAGCGTTGGTCGTCATCACCATTGGCCTCCACCAGAGCCGTGATTTCGTTGAGCATCTGTATTTTCCCGCACTGGGGGCGGGGCCGCAGCCTGAGGCGAGCCTGTTGTGCCATGCCTTTCTGAATAACGATGGCATCGATTCCCTGGGCGCGGCAGGTTTCGACCAACCAATGATTGACCTGAGAGAAAGCGCGCAGGGTGTCCATAAAACGTGCATCCCGTGAGAAATCGTCATGCGCGGGGACGGGGTGCCCTTGGCTGCAGCGAATCAAGGTCACGACCAAACGTTCCAGCGGCGATTCGTCTGCAGCCATTTCCGCTGAGACATAGAGCTTTCGGCAACGGTGGATAAGCAACTGCAGGAAACTGTTTGCCAGCCTCTCTAAGGGTTTTGGCGTCTCAGTCGGTGAGAGCAGGTCGACGGGAATGCCCAGTAGCGTCAAATAGCCGCGGTAACAGGCCTGCTGAAAAAAATGCCAGAAATAGGTTTTTACCTGCTGCTGGGCGATGGCAATGAAAGGCCGATCAAACAGGTACTTCCCAAGGTAGAAGCACAGCTCGGATAGGCTGTTCTGAATGATTGCCGGTTCCCTCATCAATTGTGCGAACTTGAGCTGGTATTCGAAATCGTAACGATGATCGCTGGGGAATAAACAGGTTAGCCCGTTAAAATCCAATACCCTGCCGTCCATGGTGATGTTGGAGGATGAGGTGGTCAACATCAGGAAGCGGGTGCGGCAAAACGCCATTTGCCGAGCCAGACGTTTGGTGAGCTCATATATCCCCTCAAGGCAGCGGCGCCGCGGATCGCGAGCGGCCTGCTCGTTGAAGCCTGCGGTGGGGACCGGCAAATAGTCCGGCAGGCGGCGAAGCACGGATTTAATCCGTTGAACGTCATGCATGAGCTGCCCGGCATATTCCGCTTTGGGCCGGAAGTAGGGCGTTCGTTCAAAATGCGCCGGGCGGACCAGGGGTTCGCGAACCAGAAGGGCGCGGCGAGAGCGGCCCTTTGTGCGGGCGAAATCCCCATGGGTATAGCTGTCGGTGAGCAAAATCGCGTGGGTGCGCGCGGCGCCATAAGGCAACGTCTGCGCCAGCATTTCGCTCCATAGGGCTTCATAGATCGCCTGTTCGGCGCGCAGTTCGCCATTGGAGTGATACCAATCCGAACCTTGCCCGACCAGCGGATTAGCGCCGATTCCTTTCACCTGGTAACGGCCATCAAAACCGCAGCGGGCACCGCCGCCGTTACGTTGAATACCGCCGCCGCCGTAACGTTCCGCGTGGAAAACTTTGGCGGCGCCTGGCGTATCGGGAGTGACTAGATAGCTGCACGCGGCGTGCAGCGCTTCGTCGTCTGCCTTTTCTTCGGCGGACCAAATGAGAGAGGACGCAACCCGGTGTGCCGTGAAAGGCACTAAATTTTCCGCCAGGTCCTTAAGTAAAAAAGAATCGCTCATTGGGTGATGTACTCTATGGTTTAGTTCAGTTCTGATACGGACGCGCGCTGCGCGAAACGTGCGAAAGCGGCGTCCAGATGCCCGGCGATGTCGCGCAATGCTTCCGCCCTGGCCATCGCCGGGTGATCGCAGTCGATGTCGATATTTTGTATTCGTCCATGTACATAGGGGCGCCAGGCCTCCAAATCTAACCAGTCTTCTGCGCGCGGCGCCGCTGCCGTGAAGAACAGCAAATTACCGTAGAAGTGGCCGTGTTCCGACTGGCCGACCAGGCGGCGGCTATTGATCACCACGTCAATCAAGCGGTCGAGCGTGCCGTCATCCAGACTGGCTAGGGCGCTGCCGTGTTTTCGCAACAGGGCAATTGTTTCCGCACGTTGCAGGATCTCGCCTTTCGGCACGACCAGCGAAGGCAATTCTTGATCGAAGGGCAAGGCGATGCCCGCAATGAACAACAGGGCGGCCAGCGCCAGGCTCTCCTCCTCTTCGCCATTGAGCGTTTCAAAAGCGAAGCGTCGCCACAGATCGCTGGGATAGGCATCCATCATCGCCAGCAATTCGACCTGCTGATCTTGTTGCTCCAGGTGGATGGCGACATTGTGGGCGATCATGCCGCCAACCGACCACCCGATGATCCAGTAAGGCCCCTCGGGCTGATGGGTGCGTATGCGCCTGGCATATTCTGCGGCCATTTCATCCATCGTTCGGGTGATATTGCTGCCCCGCGTCAGGCCTTGAGCTTGCAAGCCGACGATTTCACACGGTGTTTTGAGAAAACGCGCCAGGCCGCTGTAACACCAGGCGATGCCGCCGGCCGGGTGGATGCAAAACAGCGTCGGCAGCGCGTTTCGCGAAGCGCCGGCGCCAGGGCGCAGCAGCAGTGTGGCATCGAGCATATCCGGCGCTGAGTGCTGGCCTTGTTCGGCCAGCGCCCGGGCTGAAGGATGGGCAAAGATGCTGGCGATGGTAATTTGCCAACCCAGGCCGGCGTTAATACGGGCGGCGACATCAACGGCGCTCAGCGAGTTGCCTCCCAGTTCGAAGAAGTTGGCTTCAGGTGCTACGGCAGGCAGGCGCAGCGCATCGGCAAAATATTCGCACAGCCGTTGCTCCGTCAGGGAGGAGGGGATGCTGCCGCCCTGTGATTGCGGGCTTTGCGGAGCGGGCAGCGCTTTTCTATCCAGTTTGCCATTGCGGCTGAGCGGCAGTTCGGGGAGAAACACCAGGCACTGCGGCAGCATGTAGGCAGGGAGATATTCCCGGCAGAGCGCCAGTAAGGCTTTTTCATCGGCCTCGGCGCCGCTGGCCACGACATAGGCGACAATGCGCCCGTCATGCATGTTGGCGCAGGACTGGAGCACCTGCGGGTGTCGATTGAGAACCGCGTCAATTTCCTCCAGCTCAATACGCTGCCCGTGTATTTTTATCTGGTGATCCAGCCGCCCCAAATAGTCTATTTCGCCATTCGTGCGCCAGCGCGCCAGGTCTCCCGTGCGGTAAAGCCTTTTGCCGTCCGCCGTGGCGAAAAACCGTTCTGCCGTCAGCTCGGGTTGGCCCGCATAGCCGTCAGCGAGACAAATGCCCTCAATGTGCAATTCCCCTTCGATGCCGATGGGGGTGGTATTGCCGAAGGGATCCAGCACGTGGATGCGCGTATTCCAAATGGGGCGCCCGATAGGCACGCTGCGCTTCTCGTCGCTGCAGCCCAGCGCGTGGTAAGTGACATCGATGGCGGCCTCCGTCGGGCCGTAAAGATTATGCAAAGGCGCCGTCAGCAATGCACGGTGCCGTTGGGCCAGCTCCGGCGACAAGGCTTCCCCGCTGGCGAATACCCTGAGCAGCGGCAGCGGTTCGGGCCTGCGTTCGACGGCGTCGAGAAACAGCGCCAGCATCGATGGAACAAAGTGCAGCGTTGTGATGCGATGCTGCACGATGCAATTCAGCAGATACGCCGGATCGGTATGGCCGCCGGGCCGCGCCATCACCAAGGTTGCGCCCCCGATCAGCGGCCAGAAAAACTCCCAAATCGACACATCAAAGGTGGTCGGCGTTTTCTGCAGCACGCGATCCTGCGTTCCAAGAGGATATTCGGCCTGCATCCATTGCAGGCGATTGGCCAGGGCAAGATGGCTCACGATCACCCCTTTGGGGTCGCCGCTGGAACCGGAGGTGAACAGAATATAAGCCGGATCTGCGCCGCTTTGCCGCGTGACGAGCGGCAATGCCGCGTCGCCCTGATGGGCGGCAAGTGAGTACAGCGCGGCGAGATCGAGTCGGGGAACGCTGTCCGGCAACCTGTCGTCATCGGCGCGATCGGCTATCAGCAACCTCGCATTGGCCTGCTCGAGCATCTTTTGCTGTCGCAGCGTCGGCAGTTCGGGCGACAGCGGCAATAGCGTGGCGCCGGCACGCATAATGGCCAGCAGAACCACTTCTAAGGCTACGCTGCGTTCAAGTGTGACGGCGATCACCTGGCCGCGAGCGCCTTGCAGATGGCGCTCAAGGGCATGTGCGCACCGCCGAGAGCGCAGTTCCAACGCCGAATAGCTCAGCCGTTCGTTTTCGTCGAGCACGGCTAGCTGATGCGGCGTGGCTTGAACCTGTTTGAGGAACAGGCCGAGGATCGTGTTGGCGGGTAACGGCTGGGCGGTGTCGTTCCATTGCGCGATTAACGCCAGTTCCGCCGGTGCCGCCAGCGTCAGTTGTTGCAGCGGAAGGGTCGGCGCCGCAACCAACTGCATGATCCAATGCAACAGCCGCTGCACATGCAATTGCAACTCTGCGTGATGATGGCGCGCGGCATTGGCGATAAGACGCAGGCGGCGCGGTTGCAGGTCCGTACCCAGTTCCAGGTGGAGGTTAAGATCGCGTACGGGGCCGGTGGCGACATGTTTGACCGTGGCGCTTAGCTCCGCAAAATCGAGCGTCGCAGGCGGAGGCAAGATGTTCAGTTCGATGCCGTAAAGGGGCAGAGTATCGCCGACCCTGCCGATGGCTCGGCCGATCCATTCTCCGCGGTAGCGCTGGTGCGCGAGCAGCTCGCGCCGGCTGCGGGCGACGGCGGCGCAAACGTCGCGAAAGTGCGCGTGTTGCGGCAAATCCAGCAGAAGCGGCAGGATATTGCTGCGTGTGACCGCCGCCTGGGCGCCATAAGTATCAAGCCGCCCCATGCAGGGCAGGCCGAACAACAGTTGCCGCTCGCCCGACTGACAGCGGGAGAAATAGCTGGCGAACGCGCTGAGCAAGATGTCGGATAACGCGATCCCGCTGCTTTGGTAGAAGTTGCCCAGGGCTAGCGCCAGCTCGGTATCGATAACGGTCTCGACTTCCAACGTGTGCTCGGCCATGGCTTGCGCCGGCGCACCCAGAAAGGTCGGCGCAGGCAACTGCGCGCAGCGCTGCATCCAGTAGCGGTGATCGTCCGCATATTGCGCGCTCTGCCTGTAGAGGACGTCGTCCTGGCAGAGCGTGGTCAGTTTGACAAAGTGGCTGGGGAGAGGCGGCGTTCCTTGCAACAGCGCCCGGTAATGCTCCCCCGCACGGCGGTGGAGCAGGGAATAGGCGTAGGCGTCGAAAGCGATATGGTGTATTCGGGAAAACCATATCGCTTCGCGTTCATTCAAAACATACAGCTGATGTTCATGAAGATGTAAATTCTCCGGCCCCTGTTCCCGTTGCGTTATTTGTTCCATTGCGCGCCAGGCGAGCGCCTCCGGGTCTGCGTGATGGCTGAGATCGCAGACGGTCACGTGGCCAGCAGGCTGGCGGATGCCGAAAGACGGGGTGCCATCGATATCGAGGAAACGGTGGTTGAGCACCTCAATATCCTGCAGAGCCAGTTCGATGGCGTTGAGCAATAATGTCCGATTAATTTCACCGTGCAGGCGCAGGGCTTGCGCCGTCGCATAGAGTTTGGAAGAGTGGCTCGCTTGCGATGCGTACCATACGCCCTGCTGGGTGTCCGCCAGAGGGGTATTATTAAGGGATGAATCATTCATTTTTTCTCTGGCTCCTGTTCTGGAATGGTACTCAAGTGCCTTGTTACCAGGCTTTCCATTTTTCTTTTGGCATGCAAAATCAAGTCAATATCTCTGTGTAATTGATATTCAGTGCTTTGGGTTTTTCACCTTGCGCGATTTCATTCAATGAATGCCCTGCGTTCTTCGTTGGCGACAATGACCGGCGAGGCGATTGCCTTACCCTTATCGCCAAGGTCATCGCAAAATCTTCTGCCGCGTTTCGCCGGGCATACCGCAATAAATTAAGTAGCTATCATTTTTTAATCGCTATTGGGCCGCATCCCGGCGGCGACGCGCGGCTTGCTTTTCGCCGGCTCTCTGTTGCGCCCGGCATTATTTTCCCTTTGTCGCTGCGCGAATGGCCGGCAGCACAAACAGTGAGGCGATAAAGCTGATGAATACGCCATAAGCGATACTGATCATCTGCATTTTTCCGCTGACCATCATGGGGAACACCAGCTCATGCGCGTGGCCAAACGTGGTGAACGTGATGCCGTTGAACAGCAGCATGCTCAACAAGGCGCCAATGGAAGAGCCTGCCAGGCCCAGCAAGAGGGTTTGGCAGAGATAAGACACATCAATAACCCTGCCGAATCCCAGCAACAGCGTTATTGCCAGCTGGTCTTGTTGGTTGGCGATGAGCGATTCACACAGCGCGATGATGCCCGCAGTCACCGACACCCCCGCCAGCAATGAAAATAACAGGCCGAACCACAGCAGCACCTGGCCCAACCCTTCGCTGCTGCCGGCATAGTAGGTTCGGCTGTCGCTAATGGCGACTCGGTCATTGAGCGTCCCCTGGGTGGCTTGTTGCAGTTGCTCGACAGAGGCGGCATTGCTGGTCAATGCCACCAGGTTGTAATCCAGTCCCGCGCCCCAGCTGGTGCGGATATGTTCCAGATCGGCCATGAACTCGGACTGCCGCGGCGAACCGCCGGTGGTAAATTCACCGACGATTTTCCAATCGCGGTCGTGCAGGCGTATGGTCTCGCCCACGTGGAACGCCGGATAATGCCGCGCCAATGACGCGCCGACGACGAGCTCATTTTGCCCCGGCTGAAATGCTCTGCCGCGGGTGAGGGTGACCAGCGGTTGCCCGTTGTTCGCGTTCATCAGCGTGAATGCCGCCGGCGTCACGCCGCGCACCAGATACTCTTTCTCCACGTTGTCTGGGCGGAGCCGCACCAGGACAACCCACTCCGGCGAAGCCGCAACAAGGCCGGGCAAGCGCGAAAGTTGCGCCGCCTGCGTTCGCGTTATCGTGCTGGTCAGTTCGGAAGAGGAGTCTTTGCTTTGCGCAAAATACAGGCCGGGTTCCGCACTCGACTCCAGCGCGCCGATCAGCCCTGCGCGCAGTGAAAATAACGATGTCACAATGACCGCGAGAAAAATGAAGCTGGATAGAATCGCGGTGAAATAAAGCGGCCGCCGCCACAGGTTGCGTAATCCAATGCCCAGCAAGATCCTGAGCTGGTGGATTTTCGAGGATGAGCGCGGGTTCATTTTCTCTCCTCCTGCAGGCGAACGATTTGCACGAGGGAGGGCAATGCGCAGACCAGGGATAAAATAAAGACCAGCAGGAGACCGATGGCATAATCCTGGAAATGCGGCTCAACGCCGTTTAATACGGCGG
This sequence comes from Serratia sp. TSA_105.2, assembly GCF_052692115.1. Taxonomy (NCBI): domain Bacteria; kingdom Pseudomonadati; phylum Pseudomonadota; class Gammaproteobacteria; order Enterobacterales; family Yersiniaceae; genus Serratia; species Serratia sp. TSA_105.2. The sequence goes on along the minus strand of NZ_JBQZFT010000013.1, from coordinate 14,937 downwards.
GGAACAGCGTCGGCAACAGCAGAATAAAAATAACCGACAACGCCATGCCCACAATGGCGCCCGCCAAGGTGATGGAGCCGAGTTGCACGGCAACCGCTTTAATCAACTGTGACTTGCGAAAACCCAGATAATTAAGTGTGCGGTAGTCGCTCAAGGCTTTATGCGTCATGACATAGAAGTTGGTGCTGAGCAGCAGCGCCAATAACAGGCACAGCGCCAGATTGACCCAAAAAATCACGCGATGGAAATCGAACAATTTACTCATAAACAATTTTATATGCATGCGTACGGGGGCTGTCTGCGTGGTACCGCGCAACCGCTCCGCGCCAAACAGGGCATCAATCTGCCGGGAGAGGTTCTCGGCAGACATGCCGGGTTTAGGGGTCGCCATGAAAAAACTCACCAGCCGCTTGCCATTTTGTCTCACGCTGTCGAGGTAGTCATAATGCATCCAGACCGCGGGAGGGGTGTCGGTTTGGGTTTCTTCAACGATGCCGGTAATGTAAAGATCGAGAATGGGGTTAGGCGCGAGCTTCCAAATCGCGGATGAAAGCGGCAGCCGATCGCCCGCTTTTAAGCGATATTGCGCCGCAAAACGGCTGTCGACCAGCACGCCTTGTCGATCATTCTGCCAACGCTCCAGTAAGCCCGGCGCTATTTTTAAAGAGGGGATCATGGCGAAGTAGTGTTGGTCTTCTACCGCGATAGCGGGCACGAACCATCCGGGGTGGCGATAGTACGCACCGACCCAAACTCCCCAGCTCAGCCGTTCCAACGCCGGCAGTTGACTCATTTTCTGATGATAAAACTGCGGCAGCAGCATCTGAGAACTGAGGGCATTCAGCACCAGTAGCCGGTTGTCTGCGCCGGGCGGATCGTTTGCCTTTAAGCTGAAGGCGCGATCAAAGGTCAGCATGAGCTGCAGCAACATGACGCCGCTGGCGATAAACAGCAAGATCATGATAAATCTTCTCGACTGCTCAGTGGCGGAGCGCCACAACCAGAGGTAAAACACGACTCTCATGGCATATCCCTACGGATCAGCTTGCCGTCCCTGAGTTGGAGTTGACGCTGTGCCCGCGCGGCGACCTGAATATCATGCGTCACGACGATGATAGCCTTGCCCTGCTCCCGGCTCAGTAGCGTCATAATATCCATAATTTCCTCCCCCGCCTCCTGGCTGAGATCGCCGGTAGGCTCATCGCACAGCAGCAGATCCGGATTAGTGGCTATCGCACGCGCAATGGCCACGCGCTGGCGCTCTCCTCCGGAGAGTTCATCCGGCAAGTGGCGGCGCCGGTGTTCCATCTGAACCAGCTCCAGCGCGGCGTCGACGCGTTGCCGGCGCTGTTTGGCATCCATATGCCAAAGGTGCAGGGGGAGGGCGACATTCTCTTCGGCGCTGAGCACGGGCAACAGGTTATAAAACTGAAAGACGAAGCCAATATGGCGGGCTCGCAGCGAGGTGCGTTCTTCAGGCCGCAGCCGATGCAGCGGGTGCCCTTGCAAAAATACCTCGCCCCGATCGCAGACATTGACGCCGGAGATCAGATTGAGCAGCGTCGATTTCCCTGAGCCGGATGGCCCCATGATGCTGACCATCTCGCCGCCGCGCAGGTTAAAATCAAGATCGTGCAATACCGTGATGTGCTCGCGCCCTTTTTTATAGTCTTTGCCGGCCTGTTGCAGTTGCACGACCGGATCGCTCGGCGCGGTTGCCGTTTTATTCATAAAAATCTACCTGAATTGACATATTATGTTTCAGCCAGGGCTGTTGCTGAGCGAGCTTGATAATGACTAAAACCGCCGCGCGTTGCTCATCCACCACCGAAGATATAAGGCTGACGGTGCCTGAGAGCTGTCGATCGGGGAGGCCATCCGGCTTGATTGTCACTCGTTGTTGGGGCGCGACTTTCGCCAGCTGGCTTTCGGGCAGCCAAACTTCGGCATCAAAGTCATCCATACCGACAATGGTGGCAATCCCGGTGCGGGTGAAACCGCCGCCGGCGGAAATGGGCGAAACCGTTTCCCCCGGAGAGGCGTCTAACGACACCACCTGACCGTCGAAGGGCGCGCGGATAATCGTGCGCAACAGGTCGATTTCACTGGCTTTTATCTGCCAGCCCACTTGTTGTAATTCTGCCTGATATTGGCGGCGCTGCGCCTCGAACGAATCCAACTCCGCTTTGGCACTGTCGACATCATCCTGGCTCACATAGTTGAGCGGCAACAAACGGTTCAATCGATGCAGCTGATTGCGCGCGCGCGGCAGGCGGGACTCCGTCTGCGCGAGTTTGCCCGCCGCGATTTGCTGGCTGGCCTGGAGCGATGCAAGCTGCGCTCTTAGCGAACGCCCATCGAGTGATGCCAATCGCTCGCCTTTTTTTACCTTGTCCCCGCGTTGCACATAAATCTCTTGCACCGTTCCCGTAATCTCTGCCGAAACGGTGGAGAGGCGCGAGGCCTTGATGAATCCTGCGGCCGTGATTGCAGGCGCGGCCGCCGCGGGGGCCACTGGCGCGACAGGTGCTGCGGTGTTGGCCTGAGGCTCGGCGGCGCTGGCGCGCTCGGCCGCTGCTGGCTGGGTAAACCATGCCCTGCCGGCAACGAGACCTACGGCTAACGCCAGCGCAATCGCTCCGACGAGCGCCGCTTTGCGCCATGGCCGCCCGCGCGGCGGAGTATGAGGCAAGTTCAGCAGGTGCAGCGCCTGCTGGCGGGCGGTGTTGCGCGGTGCCTCTGAAGATGGGGAACGCATAGGTGCTTAACGATCCCCTACTGTCAGGCGCAAGATCACACCAATGAAGAGCAGAGCGGCTCCCGAAGCGTAAAGCGGGAACCAGCGCGCCCACCAGTTGGTGGAGAACAATGACGCACCGTTGGCGTTGCTCGCCGTGTAGCTGCTGTAGATATTGAGAGCCAGGGCGACAGCGAACATGACGAGGCCGATAAAAAGCAGCAAGCCTGATACTTTATACATGGGATTTCTCCTTCAGAGGGGATATAAGAGAGGCGTCGAGGTAATCGCCAGGGATGACCATCTCAGTATGTATTTCAGTGAGATAGGTTTCATTCTTCACTTCCATCCAACTGTTTTCCGGTGACGGGAGAGCCTCTCGGAAGACTAACCAGTCAACTTTTCGCGCCAGCAGCAGCAATTGGTCAAGGCAATGTGAATTGCCCAGCCTGCACCACATCGGTTTGCGAATCTTGTCGTTGTTAAATGACTGCCAGCTAAGATGATCGTTGAATTGCCCGTTCACATAGCTGTCCGTCGGAATGCTGTTCTTCAGTAACAATGCCAACAGGCGCGCCGGATGCTCCGCCGCCTGATGCCCGGACAGCTCATGGAAAATGCGGGAAGAGCGCACCCACCAGGTTTCACGGATCAGGACGCAGTCTTCCTCCTCCATGCGCGGGGCATGGCGGAAGTCATGATCCAGCTCATCGGCCATCAATCGCTTGTAGGCGGGGCGGCCAATCTGCACCGGTTCGGCCAGTACGGTAAGCAGGTATTTGGTTCCCCAGGCCACCATCGGCGTCGCCGCGCCGAGGTAACATAATTGGAACGCTTGCCCCTGGTTGTCCGTCAGCTTCAGCAGGCCGCTCTGCGTATCATGATGCAGTTGGAGCCGGTCAAGCGTCAGGTCGCCAGCAACCTGCGGCGGCTCATCTAGGCACAGATGATGATCGGCCAGGCGGGCCTGGGCCTGGAGATTGCTGGACTCGCCGCTGACGCTGAAGGTTAATGGCAGCGCCGGCGCGGCGAACTGGCGCAGCCAGTTTTGCAGCTGATGGCGCCTGTTGTCGGCCTGGCTGTCGTTGGTCAACGTGGTGCGCGCCAACTGCCAGCCGATACGCGAATACGCATTGTTGATGACCACTTTGCCCCGGGGATGCGCCAGCTGCCCCACATGACGGGCATCCAATTGCAGGAAGAGCGTTACCGGCAGCTTCAGGGCGGCGGGGTTGATATTGTGCTGCCGCCAGCGGGCCGTTGCGGCGGCGGACTGCGAGATGCGTTGTTGGGTGAATTGAATAAATCCCTGCCAGCTCTGCTGCAAAAACAATGAGACATCGGTGCAGTGGCCGCCTGTACCGTATTTATCGATAAAGTTCTGCAGCAGCCAGAGGTACTCCTGCGACAACGTGGCGCGTTTGGCCACCGCTTTCGCTACGCGGGCAAGCACATTGGGAATGAAAGCGTCAGGCAATGTCATACTGATCCCTTCCCGCCAGGCGTCTTCATATAAAATATTGCGAATTTCGGGCATCTGATGGCGGGTCAGCTGCTCCCAGCTCTGTTGAATCGTCTGTTGAGCCTGCTCAAGCAGCGCAACGCGCTCCGCGTTTTCCGCCGCACCAAAGCGTTCGGGCAGTTCGAGCAGGCTGCGCAGAGCGTCGCTGGAGAGCTCCGCCGGCATGAGCGCCAAAACATCGACCAGGGGGGCAGGATGATGCGTTCCCCACTGTAATGTCGGGCGCAATACGTCCTTGCGCACCAGCTTTCTCAGCAGTCTTTCCGCTTCGGGCGGGGCCATCCCGGCCAGTTCGAAATGCGCTCGCCACGCGCTCCAGCTTTGCTGGTGGCTGGCGCTCAGAACGGCGTCGATTTCCGTCGCCTCCAGGCCCAGGACAAATTGCTGCTCTTCGTTCCATAACAAACCGTGGCGTTTCTCATAGCGATAGAAATGGCCGCGCATCTGGCTGGCAGAAATGCGTTGCAAGGATGGGTTGCGGCACAGCGGCAGATCATGTTTCGCCAACCAGTGCTGCGTATACAGCGCGTCGCGCAAGGCTAATGCGATGGAGCGGTTGAGGTGTATGGTCGAGATCACCTTGCCTTCGCCGGTTTGCAGAGTGGCTTCGCCGGCCGAGCTTTCAAACGGGACCAGGCTAAAAGAGGAAAAGGTGCTGAATGGGCTGACTTTGCCCGCCGCTCGAATCATGTAGGCAAACAAGGAGCGCTCTACGCGCCGGCGCCGTTTGGCCGGCCAACTCTGCCAATTTTGTTCCAGATCGCAAAGCAACTGCGGGGAGGCAAGGCAGAGCGCCCGGCGCAGGGTCGGTTCGTTGGCGGCTTTGAGCAACCAAGCCTGCGTCTGTTCGTTGACACGCTGCCAGCGCTGGTTAAAGGTTGCCGCCAACTGCCGGCGTTCATCCGCTATCGCCAACCATTCGGTCAGTTGCTCCAGAGCGGCTGGGTCGTAATGCGCCAACCAGGCGCGCATTTCGGCAGACAGGTTGAAATAGCGATCGTTGAAGATATGGCGGCGACAGCGAATCATTTCCTGGCGAACGCTGTCCGCCGAGGGTAATGCGACATTCGCATGCAGCCTGGCGATAAGCGCCTGCCCGAGTTGCCGCCAGGCCGGCTCCTGCAAGTGGTGTTGCCGGATAATCGCGGATAAATCATCCGGAAGTTGGCTGACATAGTGCGCCGGCAAGCCTGCAGTACGCAGCATGATAAAAGGGGCGACGAGCAACAAAGGCTGCGCGGGTAACGTCATGATAATACTCCAGATGCCAACCAGTTATTCACCTTCTGCCAACTCACTAGGATTAACCAACCCATCGCCGCCGCCATGCAGAGGCTGTAAAGCAGGCAATAACTGTGGAATAGGCGGCGGCCTCGGGCAGACCACACGCGGGTTTTCTTATTGGCGCCGGGTTGGGCAAAGGCGCGAAATGCCCGCGTGGCATCCGAAAGCCGAAAAGGGGTGAGATTGAAAAGCAGGCCGAACAGTATCAACAGCAGTAACGGCCGTATCGCGGTGGCGGCGGCGCTTTCACTCAGCGCCGCGAGCGCTCCCAGACACAAGAGATCCATCAATGGCCCTGCCATCGCCACCCAGGCCTTCATGCCGCGCTGTGGGAATAGCGCGATGGCGCTGGTATTGACAAATGCGGAAGGCAGCCACCAGCCGCGAAATTGCAGACCCGCCCCCAGAACCGGGCAGCCGTAAAGACGGCAAACGACGGCATGCGCCATTTCATGCAAAAACAGCCATAACGGTATGCCGACAAGCATCACCAGCAGCTGGACGCTGGCCCATTCGCCCTGCAGCAGCCAAGCGTTTAGCCCTGGCAAACACGCGATGAAACGCCACAAGGCTGCGGCAATCGCGAGGCTCAGCAGACCGTAACCTAACCCGCGCGGGACAACCCGCAGCACGGTGGCGATTTTATGTGCGACGCGATCGGGGTTAGGCAGCCGATATCGCCCGGCCACTTTCGCCGCCGCAGACCGCTTTTGCGCGCCATCAACGATCATATTCGCCTGTTTCAACCGCAGCAGAAACGCGGACAGCGCCTGTTGACACTGTTCAGGCGTTGCGTTCGGATGGTGTTCTGCCAGCTCCGTCAGGAGGGCCGCCATGGAGCTGCCCCCTTGCAACTGTTGGGCAAGCCGGGCAGAAAACCCACTCAGCTTTAACGGCGCATTACTGTTTTCTCGCAGCAACAGCGCCACATTCGCCTGCGGAGAGACCAGTTTCACATCCTCGTTTAAACGCAACAGGGTGGATGCAGGCGGCATGTTAAACATCCTCCGCCGTCGGAGGGGACGCCAGCACCAGACAGAACAGCGGCGCTTCACGATAGCCGTCGGCGCCCGCGTGGCGAATGAGCCCTTCTTCGATCACGCCTCCCGCCAGCGTTCCGGTCAAGCCGCAGTCCAGCGCCGCCAACCAGCACTGCATCGCGCTTGCCGCGGCGTTTTGCAGCTGCATACGGTATCCCGCCGCGCCATGGTCATGCAGGGTCTTTTCAAGATCGGCAACCCACATCAGCAAGGCGCTGGCTTTATGGAACGCCAATTGATTGATGCAATCAGCCAAATGTGCGCGGCCAAACCCGCTATCCCGTTTCCGCCAGTAACGGCCGTCTGCCTGACTGCACTGATAAATGCCCGCAGCAAGTTCGCCGCTGGCTTCCGGCAGCAATATCCAGGGTTCCATTGGCAACGCCGGCATCCCGCGCAGGCGGCTTTGTTCAAGACCGACATGCGCGACGGCGATCAGGGTATTCAGCCAGGTTTCCGGTAACGGGCTATCGGCATAGTCATACGTCGCCCTGCGACGCTCCAGCAACGCGGAGAGTGGCTCATCGCGGTGCACAGCCGCCAGTGATGAGAGAGCGACGGGTGCGGGCGACGCTGGCGCGGTGGCAGGCCGTGGACGGTGGCTAACGGCGACCAGGCTGCTCGCCGTTTCATAAAGTGGAACAGGGCACGGCTCATCCTGTGACGGGGGCGCTTGCACATGCAAGACCTGGCAGAGGATATGGGGGTTATCCTGCTGCGTGAAGAAGAGCAATGACGCCAACCATTGCAGGTCGACGCCATGATCTTCTCTCAGCGTCCAGCCCGCCGCGCGCGCGGAAAGCGCGCAATATTGATTAACCACTCCGGCGTCAAGGTTAACGATGTTATAGCTGAAGTCGTTATATTTGCCGCGCACGCGGTTCAGGTTGCCGCTGGTAATGAGTGAAATCGGCTCTTCGGGATGCTGGAGCAAGTGTTCCAATTGCTGGCAGTCAATGCCGTCAATCCTGACGAGCTGGTGCTTTTCCCCGAGATAGAACCAGACCCCGCAAGGCATCTCCGGCAGCGGCCGGCGGACGACCACAAACATATCGCACGAGAGTAGTTGCCCGCCGCTGGGCGCGATGCGGCGTAATGTGCCGTCTGCGCCATTTTGATAACCCGTGGCGTGGCGCAGCAACCAGCCCAGATTGGCCAGCGTCAACGGCTGTGGCGGCGCTGCGGACATGCGCCAGGGCGGCGGACAGCGCTCCGCCAATGCGCTGTCGGGCAGGTTGATATGCTGCTGCCCATGCAGCCTGACCGGCCTTGAGGCGTGACGGTTGAGGTTATCCAGCGTGAAGTGCATCTGATGTGAACGCGGTGGCAACAAGCCCTGCGGCGGCAAGCGAGTGCCGATATGGTGTTGCCAGGCAGTAAACGCCTCTTCCCCCGGCGGCAGATAGGCGGCATGGCCTAAACCGCTTAGCACGGTGCCGGGAATGCGGGCGACCTTATAGGCTAAGGTGTACTCCCCCTCGCCCCGATGGCTATGGGAAACGACCTTGTTGAGGTAGCTTTCAGAGGACAGCCCGAGCAGAATTTGCCCCAGCTCATGGGCGGCATAGACGGCACGGAACGCCACCTCTTGCCGATCGTTGGCGGGCGATGGCTGCTCACATTGCGTGCGTGCGCATTGATAACTGGCGCTGATGTTCGGGAGGGTATAAGGGCCCACCAGCGTGCGATCCGCGCCAATAATGCAGCTCAGATAACGCACGCCGGCCTGGTGCAATCCATCGGCGCATGCCTGGCGGAAAGCGTCGGACTCGCTGCCGTCAAAAATGATCAGTGCATCATCCCAGGGGAGGGCGCTGGACGTTGGGCGCTCGGTCAGAACGTCAATGCTGGCGGCCATAGACGCCAACGCGTGTTGCAGCAGCGATGACACATCTTCCGGGCAAACCAGGGCGAGCCTACGGCGGCGGGCGGACTTCAGCGCCGCAGTGCGGTTGGCGTGCAGGCGGGTATTGTCGACAAAGCGGCCGCAATAGCTTGCCAAATGGCTTGGGGCGCCGTCATCCAGGCCTTCACCTTCTTCAAGGAAGCCATAGCGAAACAGTAAGGACAACATGCCCAGGGCATTCTCGCGGCTCATGGTCGCGTCGTCGGTCAGCACGCTTTCCAGCGCGTTGACGCCATCGAGACGCTCGAGGAAAGCCGCCAGCGTGTTTATCCCCTGAACGCAGGCCAGGATGCGTGGCTGATAGGCGCCATACACGGCTACGCGGGTATCGCTTTCAGGAATGAAAATCAGTTCCGGTATTAATTTGGGGCGCTTGGGCAGTAAAGCGTAAAGATCGTTATGGTGGCTAAACTGTGCGCCCGACAAGACGGTCGACATGTGAGTGGCTTTCATTAGCGTAAGGCTCCTTCCAGGTGTTCGGCCAACAAGGCCGTGCCCTGAGCCTGCGAAATATGCCGGTTTTCACGGCAGCTGCAGCCGTGTAACGCCACCACGGAACTGCTCGCGGTGCGATTGCTGCCAAAGCTCACGGCGGTCAGTTTGCCGAATTGGTCTTCGGGGAGCTGCGCATACTGCTTTAACCGTAATCCAGCCATCAGCACCAGCGCCGGCGTATATCCGCGCAATGCGTTCTGCGGCTGCTGTTCATGATATCGCTGTAGGTTCAAATCCATCATTGCCGTACGCGGCGTTTCGGCGAGGCTGAGCAGGCGCTTCGCCGCACAGGAATAACAGGCGGTTCGGCCTGGGATGACCAGGGGGCCGCAAAACAGCATATGGTCGTTCAGCACGGTACAAGCGTGAGGGATCCCGGCGCGAAACAGCTGCGTGGTGAGCTGTTCAAGCTTAAGCGGCGCGCCGCCGGATAGCGCGATCCCGACGAACGAAGCCTTGCTGTCGGCCCAGGAATAATTCAGTGCGGTTGCCAATGTCAGTTGAGAGATCCCTTCCTGGCAGTGCATATAATCGGCCACGTCATTGCCGAACGCGGTGTCACTGACGATAATCATTACCACTCTCCTTCAGGCAAAAGGTTGCGGCCACGGATTTATCGTGGCGGCTTTGCCTAATTGTTCACTCAACCGTTGCTGCTGTTCCCGTAGGCGCTGATGCCCGAGATAGCGGGCGCGATAGCATGCCGTCATGGGCAAAAGGGCGGGGATGACAGCGCGCACCACATGTAAACCGGCATCGCGCAGTTCATCCGTCGTCATGTCCGCTATCACGACGTCCATCTTGAGTTGACGAAAACGCGCCACCAATTTTTTCAGCTGTGCTGCCGGTGTTTGCGGTTGCCCGGCCTGCAGGCGGCTAATCGGCATCTGCCGCTTGCTGGCGGTGAGAAAATCGAATGCGGAGCGCTGTTCGGCTCGCCCCATGAAGATGGCGCCATGTTCGAGAGCGATAAAATCGCGTATATCGTCCGGCACCGGCAGTTGATGTTCGAGTACCGAACGCCCCATGGCGCTTTCTCGGATAATCTTGCCGCAGCTGCCCCAGGGATCGAACCCCGTAGAGCAGTTGACGAACTGGGCCGAGGTCGGATGCCCGGCGCGCAGCTGCAATCCGTAGATTGTCGGGCAGCCGATGTCGGTAGTGGCATCGAAGAACAGCTGTTCCAGCCCACTGGCCGCCAGGCGTGAAAACTTGTCTTGTAATCTATCCGGTACCGGTTCATCGAAGCGGATGCGCGCTAAAGGCATTTGCAATAGCCAGGTAAGGGCAATCGCATCGCGTTCGATGACTTCATTGATCGCGGTTACCGTGGCGGTGGTGAGGTCGGTGTGCGCCGCGACGCCTGTCGATATCGGCAACCAGAAACGCTCGCTTTCCCAGGGCCGCACATACAGATGCGACATGATCAACGGGATCTTGCGCGGGCGGGAGTCCGTCAACGAGTAACCTTCCACCCAGCGCAACGGCTGGGCGTCATCAATGGGTTTGACCGGGCAGAGCGGATCGGCGAGCTCCTCCTCGCTGCAACGGGGCAGGCTGTCGGCCGCCAAACCGTCAGCCCCGAGTTCGCGGAAGCTGGCGACCGAAACATCGCGAGGATGGTAGACGCAGGTGGCGTATCGCTCTGCCGCTTCGGCGACAGCGCGGACGATCGCCATATCGACGTGTTCATCGGCGCCGCAGCCAGCAAGCGCGATTTTTTGCAGGTCGTTGCCTTTATTGTCAATGATATGGGGATATGGCATTGACAGATTGCCCAGGCTGGCCAAAACCGACGAAAAACGGGGGATATGCATCTCCTGCGGTTCCAACGGGTAGACGCTGCCGACAACGCCCGTCAGCGGCGAGAGCAGCGACATGAACGGATATTTCTGACGCATGGACGCGGAAACGGCAAAGTTATGATGATGCATGAATAACTCCGCTTTCCAGGCTTTTGCTCAGCAACACGGCCAGCCAGGCCTCATCCAGCGTGCTTAAGCCAAGGCGATTGTTCATTAGGTGCATGAATTGGAATGCCAGATTTTTCGCGAGGCCGTCACTGTATCGTTCGCAATGGCGTTCATAGTTACGCCGGGTCTGGTCTAGCGCAGACTGCCAGCGATCCACCAGTTCGGCGCTTTGCGCGTCTTGCCGTATCTGCGGCGACAGAAGAACCGAGTTTTCATCAATCAGTTCCCATGCGCGATCGGTAAAGCTGTTTTTGATCATTCCGATATCCGCAGAACCCGCCAGCCAGAAAGTCGAGAAGCTTTCAAGGAAGGCGGAACGCCGGGCAACAGGAATGAACGTTTCCAACATGGCCAGCATCAGAGGCAACGCAAACTCTTTGCGCGTCATGCCACCGCCTGCCTCGGCCAGCAATATGGCACGGACAATGTCACTGGATTGGTGAAACAGCGCTTCGGCGATGCCAATGCCCGTTTCGCCCCCGTAGACGTCCGTTTCCGGCTCATATTCTGCGCGTTCGCAATGAACCGGGAGTTCATGCGCGGGAAACGGCGTGTTGCCACGGAAGCTGACCAATGGCGTCCACAGGCTGGCCGGGCGCAGCGGCAGGCTATTCAACGCATCATGCAGCGCCGCGTAAATGGCGGTTTCCAGGCGCTGGCTGTCCTTTTCCTGCAGCAGAAAACGAACGCGTAAATGTAATCCCTTTTCATCGATATAACGTAAGAAGAACCAAGGAGAATCAGGAGCGTACGCCAGTGCTTGGGTCAATCCCTGGGTGATCAGAAAGTCCATTCCATCATGATGGCTACCGATATACAGCTTGTAAAAATGCCAAGATGCCGATCTGTTTTTCATCTTTGCGTACCTGTTTTTTTAAGATTGTTTTGGCTGAAAAAGGAAACACTTAACGCCGACAAACAGCGTGATCGCGCCCCATATCGCCATGCCGATACAGTTAATGAAGAAGGGGAATACGCCTTCGCTGCCATTCATGGCGTATCGCAGCGCATCGGAGACAAAACCGACAGGCGTCGTCAAAATTAACCATTTGAGTGGCGGGAATGCGCTCAGATCGAGGAACAATTGCCCGAAACACATGCACCAAAAGTTGAGTAAGGTCAGGGCGATTGTCGCGACGGTATTCGTGCGGAATAAGCCGGCCAGCGCATACCCAAAGCTCACCAGCAACAGCGCACCGGCGACGAGCAGCACGATAAACAGCAGGGGATGCTGAAGGGTAAAGCCAAAGACCAGACTGCTAATGAGCATTAACAGGGCGATCTGAACCAGTGATATTACCAGGCGGACGCTGACCTGCGACGCGAGCAGGATCCAGCGCGGCAACGGAATGACGCCGTAATAGCGGTAAGTGCCTTTTTCACGCGCGGCGATCAGCGGCGTCGCCGTGCCAAATAAGGCGACTTGCAACAGGGCCAGCGTCAGCAAGGACGGGAAGATAAAACTAAAATAGTTGAAACGCTCAGTTTTCAGCGTAATGAAGCGTATCGGCTGCTGGGCGTCGGCCGGTTGCTGATTGAGTGCGGCGGAAACCAGTTGAGCGACGGAGCTCATGGATTCCGTCGTGGTGATCGAAGGGCGCTGTTGTACTGCATCCCAACTCACCGCCGCGTTCACTTCATTCGCGCGCACCAGCGCTTCTGGATCGCTTCTAAGCTGGCGCTGGACGGCAAGGCCAGGATAATTGTTCAATTTAAGCCAGAGAGCCTCTGTTTCCGGCGTGTCTCCGACAACGCTCACCTGCATGGAGAACGGTTGATGATTGCCGTTAATAATCTTTGCCGTTATGCCAAAGGTAAAGATGAAAAATAACGGCAATACAAGAGAAAATAAGGTTGATAGCGGATCGCGTAAATATTCTTTGGTGTTGGCGCCGAAGAAGCGCCGATAAATCTGCCAGCTATGGCTCATGTTAATCCCTTAATGCTTCGCCTGTCAGATGAATGAACACATCCTCGAGGGTGTTTTTGCTTACCTGCATTTGTTCGGGTTCACAACCCAATCGTTGTGATAACGCAATCACTTGCGGTAACACCTGTGCCAATTCTTGGGTGGGAATATGTAGGCGGCGGAAGGTTTGATCATGTTCATCGCTTTCCTGCGTCGCCTCAGGGAAGAGCGCAAGGAACTCGTCAACCGACGTCAAAGGCACTGAGAATCGGATATGATGACCAGGACAATAACGCTCAATAAGCTGTTGTGGGCTGGCATTCTCCAGCAACCGGCCGTGGTTGATGATCATCACCCGGTCGCATAAATTCTCCGCCTCATCCATTTGGTGAGTTGCGATCAATACGCCAGTACCAGATTGACGAGAATTCGCAATGATGTGCCGCCAAATATAGCGTCGGCTTTGCGGGTCAAGATCGCTGGTGGGTTCATCCAGCAAAAGAAGCTTGGGCTTGCCGGCTAAGGCCAGCGCCAACGCCAAACGTCTTTTTTGCCCCCCTGAAAGCCGCGAGAAACGCATTTTACGCTGCGCTTTTAGCGCCACAATGTCCAATAACTGCTTAACCGACAGCGCATCCGTATAAAGTACCTGATAGAGCGAAATGATCTCTTCAACGCGCAGCAGTGAAGGCAAACTAAAGGATTGCGGAACGACGCCTAACTGTTGCTTGATGACGTGATTAAGCCCTTGTCGAACGTCTTCGCCAAATAAGCGCACCAAGCCGCTTTCAAAGGGCTGTCCTCCGTACAAGGTTTCCATGAGCGTCGTTTTGCCGGCACCGTTAGGTCCGACCAATCCAATGATTTCTCCCGGCTTGATTTGCAGCGAGATATCATGAAGAACTTGCGTGTCACCATAAAACTTATTCAGTGACTCGACGTCTAATAGCGGCCGTTGGCGATCCCAGGATATATCCAGGGTTGGCTTATGATTGCTGTCGAAATCTAAAGTGGCGTCAGTGTACGTGCTCATTGTTTAAAGCCAGTGAGTAGAGTTTCAGATAACTAACTGGCACAGTATCTTGTACCGGTTGTGGGTAATGATTTAGCTGCCGCTACTGGTAACGCTGCCCATTGTGCCGATGCAGCTCGCCGTTGCAATGCAGCCGCAGCCTGCTGTAGAGGCGGTGCTGACGCTGCTGCCGGTTGAAGCGCAATCGCTGGCAAAGTGCAGCGTTTCAGGCAGTTCTTCGACTATTAAATCAATGCCGTCAGAGGGCATGGAAGGCGAGTCGAGAACAATATCGAAACGGTGGGATTGACGAGTCAGAGAGGTATGATTAAGCATAAATATCCTTATTAATCAGTTTATTGATGAGTTAGCTATAACATGATTCGAGCTGCTGTATATCGTTGAAATATATTCAAACGAATTCATCTCAATGGGGTATTCCCCACTAAATATTTATCTGAAAAATAAAAATCAATTTTAATATCACGCTAATTTATATAAAAATAAGCAGCGGCGATACTAAATTCTTTCATGTTGAATTATTTGCATTTGAAGGCGTCATATATGACTGGTGCCTGCGAGTATGAAAGGAATCCTATGTATGTAACGTCAAGTTATCGTGTTAGACATACTCTTACATACTTGTAATAGAACGGCAACACATCATTACAATTGGCAGGGGTGTTTTCTGTTATTGCAACGAAGCTCACAGTAATCATGGGGTTTACGTTAATTTATTTAATTTAAAACTATGTATAAGGGATGAATATATTCTTTTTTGAAAAATTTCACCTAATATTGTTTAGGATGGAAAACATTATGATAGTTTTATTTTTTGACAAGGATTATTGCACGCGGAACCACAGTTGGCTTAGCGCCCGTGATGCGTTCAGCTCCAGGCGGGGCATTGATGCGACATGCTGGGGGGCGCTCACGACGGGGTTGGCCCTGAAGCGGGCAGTTTGGCCACGGCGCCGCGAGCCTTTTGGAACCATCGCGGCGGGCAGCGAAAAAAAACGCCAGTCTCTGACTGTAATGCCGATCAGTTAAGGATCACTT
>NZ_JBQZFT010000012.1:0-104653 GCF_052692115.1 Serratia sp. TSA_105.2 | reverse complement strand
CCATGGCGGTTTCGCCTAATGCGCTATGCCTGCGTTCGGCGTCTTCAAGGGCGTCCAATACCGTGCTCATCTCCGATTCCTCTTCTCTGCCATAACCTTATAAAGGACGGGTTGCCCGGTAGCTGCCAGCTCAGGTGTTGACCTTTGGTGCGCATCACCGGCTGCCGAGCAAGACGGCGTTGTCAGGGGCAACTGGCCAGGGAAGGCCGGTTGAGGCGAGACTAACAGGGACGTTTGTCGCAGCCGACCCGCCCGACAATGCAGACGCGGCGAGGACAAATCTGCCGGGAGCAGATTTGAACGCTGCTTGCAGCGGCCCCGAAGGGGCGAGGCCCAGGATGGGCCGAGTAATTTCCGCACAGCGGACAGATGGTGTTAAGCGAAGGCGTGGGTGGAGGGGCCGCGCCTTCGGCCCCTCCAATTGCCGTTTATTGTAGTAACAGAGAAATGCGGAACATCTACGGCAATTCAGGCTGCACGAAACACACAAAGATGGGATAAAAAATGCCAGTCAGGCTTAATTGACAAGTATTAACGTCTTCGCCTGGCATTTTCTTTATCAATCCTAAATTCCCAACAGCGCGGCCAGATAAGGCGCCGCGTCAATGCGACTTCATGCCCGCCGCGGTCATCAGCAGGCGGAACAGCGAGGCGACCACGAACAGCCCCAGCACGCTGGCGCTCCAGATGATCACCAGCCAGCCGATGCGTTTCCACCAGGGCGCCGGCGCAGCGGTTGCCGTTTTATCTTGCATAGCGTCCTCCCTCCTCAGTGATAGCCGTGTTCATGGCTGATCTTGCCGCGGAACACGTAGTAGCTCCAGAAGGTGTAGACCAGAATGATCGGGATGATGAACAGCGCGCCCACCAGCATAAAGCCGAGGCTCTGCGGCGGGGCGGCGGCGTCCCAAAGGCTGATGGCCGGCGGGATCAGGTGCGGCCAGATGCTGATGCCAAGCCCGCTCAGGCCGAGGAACACCAGCAGCAGCGTCAGCATGAACGGCGAGTAGTGCGCGCCGCGTTTCACACCGCGCTGAATTCCCCAGGCGCTGAGCAGCACCAGCAGCGGCACCGGCAGCAGCCAGAACAGGTTCGGCAGCGTAAACCAGCGGGCGGCGATTTCCGGATGCGCGATCGGCGTCCAAATACTGACCGCGGCCAGCACCAGCAACAGGATCGCCAGCAGCGGCGTCGCCAGATGATACATGCGCGCCTGCAGGTCACCGGCGGTTTTCATCACCAGCCAGGTACAACCGAGCAGGGCATAGGTCACCACCAGCCCCAGCCCGCAGAACAGCGCGAACGGCGTCAGCCAGTCCAGCGCGCCGCCGGCGTAGGTGCGGCCTTCGACCGGGAAGCCGTTGATCACGGCGCCTACCACCACACCCTGGCTGAAGGTGGCGAACAGTGAGCCCCAGATAAATGCCTTGTCCCAGATATGGCGTTTCTCCGGCTTCGCCTTGAAGCGAAACTCGAAGGCCACGCCGCGGAAAATCAGCCCGATCAGCATCAGCGTCAGCGGGATCGCCAGCGCGTTGAGGATCACCGAGTAGGCCAGCGGGAAGGCGCCGAACAGCGCCGCACCGCCCAGCACCAGCCAGGTCTCATTGCCGTCCCACACCGGGGCAACGGTGTTCATCATCAGATCGCGGTCGCCGCTCTCTTTCACCCACGGAAACAGGATGCCGATGCCCAGGTCGAAACCGTCCATCACCACATACATCATGGTGCTGAACACGATGATCACAAACCAAATCAGCGGAAGATCGATACCCATGTTCAGCTCCTGTCGTCCAGAGTGTCGTTGACCGCGGACAGCGGACGCGCCGGCCGGCCCTCGGTATTGTCTTCTTGGTGTTCATGCGGCTGCGGCCCTTTGCGGATCAGGCGCATCATGTAGGAATACCCCACGCCGAACACCGAGCAGTAGACGATGATGAACGCCAGCAGGCTGATGCTCATGTGCAGGTCGCCGTGCGCGGAGACCGCGTCCTTGGTGCGCAGCAGGCCGTACACCACCCACGGCTGGCGGCCGATCTCGGTGGTGAACCAGCCCGCCAGCAGCGCCAGCAATCCGGAAGGACCCATCCACAAAATGAAGTACAGGAACGGACGCGACTGATACAGCCCGCCGCGCCAACGCAGCCACAGGCTCCACACCCCGGCCAGAATCATCAGCATGCCGAGCCCGACCATGATGCGGAACGACCAGAACACCACGGTGGAGTTGGGGCGATCTTCCGGCGGGAAGGATTTGAGTGCCGGCACTTGTTCGGTCAGGCTGTGGGTCAGGATCAGGCTGCCGAGGTACGGCACCTCCAGCTTGAAGCGGGTCTCTTCGCGCTGCATGTCCGGCCAACCGACCAGGATCAGCGGCGTGGCTTCGCCCGGCGGGTTTTCCCAGTGGCCTTCGATGGCGGCGATCTTCGCCGGCTGGTGCTTCAGCGTATTCAGGCCGTGCGCATCGCCGATCAGCGCCTGCACCGGCGCGACGATCAGCGCCATCCACATCGCCATCGACAGCATCTTGCGCATCGCCGGGGTGTCGCGGCCGCGCAGCAGGTGCCAGGCGGCGGAGGCGCCGACGAAGAACGCCGAGGAGAGGAAGGCGGCGGTGGACATGTGCAACAGGCGGTACGGGAAGGACGGGTTAAAGATCACCTTCAGCCAGTCGACCGGTACTACCTGGCCGTTGATGATTTCATGCCCCTGCGGCGTCTGCATCCAGCTGTTGGAGGCCAGGATCCAGAAGGTGGAGATCAGCGTGCCGAGCGCCACCATGCAGGTAGCGAAGAAGTGCAGGCCGGGGCCGACGCGGTTCCAGCCGAACAGCATCACGCCGAGGAAACCGGCTTCGAGGAAGAAGGCGGTCAGCACTTCATAGGTCAGCAGCGGCCCGGTAATGCTGCCGGCGAACTCGGAGAAGAAGCTCCAGTTGGTGCCGAACTGATAGGCCATCACCAGCCCGGACACGACGCCCATGCCGAAGTTAACGGCGAAAATCTTTGACCAGAAATGGTAAAGCTCGCGGTAGGCTTCATTGTGCGTTTTCAACCATAACCCTTCCAGCACCGCCAGATAGCTGGCTAAACCGATGGTGATGGCGGGGAAGATGATATGGAAAGACACGGTGAAGGCGAACTGTATTCTGGCGAGTTCCAGTGCATCAAGACCCAGCATGGCGCCTCCTAGGGTTGAACATAAATTAACCTCTTGAGTATAGCTGTCATTTTTATGTGAAATACTTGGCGTTAAGTTAAGCACGGAGTACAGTGACTATAATAGTGACAGTTATTTTACTTTTTCATATAACAGTTAATGGTTATGACCCGATACGAGCAGCTTGCGCAGCAGATTAGAGAACAGATCCAGAACCGGGTGTGGCGGGCGGGCGACAAACTGCCTTCGCTGCGCGAGAGCGGCAAACGTGCCGGACTGAGCCTGATGACGGTGGTGCAGTCCTATCAACTGCTGGAGAGCCAGGGGTGGATCGTCGCCCGGCCGCAGTCGGGCTACTACGTGGCGGCGCGTCCGCAGCCGCTGCCCCAGCCTTCGCGCGGCGAGAAACTGTTGCTGAGCGAGCAGGTGGACATCAACGCCTTTATTTTCGACGTGCTGCAGGCCTGCAAGGATCCGGATATCGTGCCTTTCGGTTCAGCCTTTCCCGACGCCACGCTGTTCGCCCAGCCGAAGCTGGCGCGCGCGCTGAGCAGCGTGGCGCGCAAGTTCACGCCGCACAGCTCACTGGCCAACCTGCCGCCGGGCAACGACGCGCTGCGGCGGCACATCGCCCAGCGTTATGCGCTGAGCGGGATGCAGGTTGCGCCGGACGAGATCGTCATCACCGCCGGGGCGATGGAGTCGCTCAGCCTCAGCCTGCAGGCGGTGACCCAGCCGGGCGACTATGTGGCGATCGAGTCGCCGGCGTTTTACGGCGCGCTGCAGGCGCTGGAACGGCTGCGGTTGAAGGCGGTGGCGATCGCCACGCATCCGCAGGACGGTATCGATCTGGACGCGCTGCAGCAGGCGGTGGAACAGTATCCGATCAAAGCCTGCTGGTTGATGACCCACTTCCAGAACCCGCAGGGCGCCACCCTGCCGGAGGCCAACAAGCAGCGTCTGGTGACGCTGCTGCGCGACCGACAGATTTCGCTGATTGAGGATGACGTTTACGGTGAGCTGTACTTCAGCGCGGAACGGCCGCTGCCGGCCAAGGCGCTCGACAGCGGCGGCCAGATCCTGCATTGCTCGTCGTTTTCCAAATGCCTGGCGCCGGGCTTTCGCGTCGGCTGGGTGGCGGCGGGGCGTTATGCGCAGCAGATCCAGCGTTTGCAGCTGATGAGCACCGTTTCCACCAGCGTGCCGACCCAGATGGCGCTGGCGGATTATCTGCTGCACGGCGGCTATGATACCCATCTGCGGCGGCTGCGGCGGCTGCTGGCCCAGCGCCAAAGCGCGATGCGTCAGGCGATCGCCCACCATTTCCCGCCGACGGTGAAGGTCAGCCAGCCCGACGGCGGCTACTTCCTGTGGCTGGAGCTGGATCCGGCGCTGTCGTCGATGGAACTGTACCGGCGGGCCCTTTCGCGGGGCATCAGCATCGCGCCGGGGCGTATGTTCACCACCGGCGACCATTTCAACCACTGCTTCCGTCTCAACGCCTCTTTTGAATGGAACGATCGGTTTGAAGAGGCGATCAAAACCTTAGCCAAACTTATCCGGGGGCTGGCGGCGGCAGGCTGAATCGCATTTTGCACGGCGCCTCGCCACAGAAAAATTCATAATGCTTTTTTCGGCAATGGAATGCCGGTTTCGTTGTTAGACAGCCCTCCAGCCGCCCATTACTCTGCGATAAATTTTGTCACATTTTTATCAACGGGAAGACGAGGGGCTGTGGGTGAGCAGAATAAAAAATAGGTTAAACAAACTGTTGCGATATCGGCTGACGCCGCTGGCGTTGGTCTGCGCGCTGGGGCTGAGCGCCGGCGCGCAGGCGGAAACGCTGGCCGAAGGCATCACGCCGGCCAGCGACGCCGCTCGGGTACCGGCCGCCGCCAAGCTGCGCAAAGACACCGTGGTGGCGGGCATCTCGGAGCCGCAGGGGATTTTCAACCCGTATCTGTTCACCAACGGCTGGGACGAGAACGTGACCGACGTGATCTTCAGCCGCCTGATCGGCCTGGACAGCCAGGGCAAGCCGGAAGGGCGGTTGGCGGAGTCCTGGCAGGTCAGCCCCGATAATCTGACCTACACCATCAAGCTGCGGCCGAATCTGGTCTACAGCGACGGCTCGCCGCTGAAAGCCGACGATATCGCCTTTACCCTGACGCTGCTGCACGATCCGGCCTATGACGGCGACACCGACATCACGCCGGCGCACATCCAGGGTGGCGCCGAGTATAAAAACGGCACCGCCGCCGGCATCAGCGGCCTGAAGGTGATCGACGATCGCACCATTCAGATCGTCACCACCCAACCGGGCGCGACCACGTTGCAACTGATCGGCGGCCCGGTGCTGTCGCGGGCTTACTACGGCAAAGACTATCAGCGCGGCAAGCTTGACGGCGTGCGCGCCTTCAACGGCAAGCCGCTCGGCAACGGCCCCTATATTTACGACAAGTACGTGCCGGGGCAGGAGATCCGCTTCCACGCCAACCCGAACTTCTACCTCGGTGCGCCGCCGATGGCGCGCTTTATCTACCGAGTCACCAACCCGGCCACCAACTTCCAGCTGTTCCAGACCGGTGAGACCGACTACGACGCTTTTACCGCCAAACCGGACGATATCGAACAGCTCAAGCTGCTCGGCTTCGCCAATATCAACCTTTACAGCTCAAGCGATTACAGCCGCATCGACTTCAATCTCAAGCGCCCGGCGCTGCAGGACAAACGGGTGCGTCAGGCGCTGATCTACGGCCTGGATCGGCAAAGGCTGATCGCCGTGGTGTACCAGGGTTACGGCAAGGTCGCCAACCAGCCGATCTCGCCGATCTCCTGGGCTTATGACGCGAACGGGATCAATCCCTACGCTTACGATCTCGACAGGGCCGGGAAGCTGTTGGACGAGGCAGGTTGGCGAGTGGGCGCGGACGGCATTCGGCAAAAAGACGGTAAAAAGCTGGAACTGACGCTGCTGGTGACCAAAAAGCTGATCAACGATGCGCTGGTGCCGATCGCCAAGGATAACTATCGCCGGCTCGGCGTGGTACTGAAACCGCAGGTATTGGACTTCAACGCGCTGCTGGCGCAGCGCAAGGCGGGCAATTACGACCTGGCGTCCCTCAGCACCAGCACGCTGAACGATCCGCACGACGGCGTGCGCGATTTCATCAGCAGCGAGAGCGAAACCGGCTATCACAACTCGCAGGTAGACGCGCTGATCGCCAGGGCCAACGCTACGCTGGATATCGCGCAGCGTAAGCCGCTGTACCACCAGCTGTATCAAGCGCTGGCGGACGATCCGCCGGTGATCCTGCTCGGCAACCGCGAGATTTTGAGCGCCAGCAGCGCGCGCGTCATCGGCTTTAAACCGGATATCTACAACGGTTTGGTCGGCAGCCTGCCGAACGTCAAACCGGCGCCGTAACGCCCTGACGCCGCCGCGCCACTCCGGGCGGCGGCGATGGAACCCGCGATGAGAAACTTTATCCTGCGCCGTCTGTTACAGACTATCCCGATGCTGTTGCTGGCTTCCTTGCTGATTTTTTGCATCTTCGCCCTGGCGCCCGGCGACTTTATCGACGGCAACATCAACCTGACCGCGCAACGCGCCGCCGAGCTGCGGGCGCTGTACGGGTTGGATCAGCCGTTGTTCAGCCGCTACCTGCACTGGCTCGGCCGGCTGCTGCAGGGCGATCTCGGTTTTTCGCTGCAGTACCAGATCCCGGTCAGCACGCTGCTGAACCAATACATCTGGAACTCGTTCCTGCTGGCGGCGGTGGCGATGGTGCTGTATTGGGGCATCGCGCTGGCGGTGGGGGTGATCTCGGCGATGAAACCCTATTCGCTGTTCGATCATCTGATCACCGTGGCGGTGTTCGCCGCCATGTCGTTTCCGACGTTCTTCCTGTGTCTGCTGCTGATCAAATGGTTCGCCGTCGATCTGCACTGGTTGCCGGCGGGCGGCATGCTGCGCACCGGCAGCGAAGCGAGCGGACTGGCCTGGGCGCTGGAGGTGGCGGCGCACCTGCTGCTGCCGGTGCTGGCGCTGGTGATGCTGCAGGCCGGCAGCCTGACGCGCTATTTCCGCGCCAGCATGCTGGACGTGATCCGCATGGACTATATCCGCACCGCGCGCGCCAAGGGGCTCAGGGAGAAAACGGTGATCCTCAAACACGCGCTGCGCAATGCGCTGTTGCCGATCGTCACCCTGCTGGGGTTCGAACTGCCGGGATTGTTCTCCGGCGCGCTGATCACCGAAAAAATCTTCAACTGGCCGGGCGCCGGACATATCCATATCGATTCGCTGGCGGCGCGTGATTACCCGGTACTGATGGGATTCACGCTGTTTCTGGCGGCCCTGACCATCCTCGGCAATCTGCTGGCGGACATTCTGTACGCCTATGCCGATCCGCGCATTCGTTTGAGGTAACGCTATGTTGGCTACGTTGTTTTTCGGCCGCCGTCGCCGCTGGCGCCAGGCGCAGCTGCCGGCACTGGCGCAACTGTCGCCGCCGCCCGCCGCGCAGGCCTGGCGACGGCTGCGCCGCCACCGGCCGGCGATGATCTCGCTGGCGTTGCTGGTGCTGTTGGCGCTGCTGTGCCTGATTGGGCCGTCGCTGTCGCCGTGGCGCGACGACGCCGGCGATGTGCTGAATATCAATCAGGCACCGAGCGGCGCGCACTGGTTGGGCACCGACTTTCTCGGCCGCGATATCTGCACCCGGCTGCTGCTGGCGGGGCGGATATCGCTGACCATCGGCCTGGTGTCGATGCTGCTGTCGGTGACGCTGGGCTATGTGCTGGGTGCGCTTGCCGGTTATCTGGGCGGTGTGGCGGATCGGCTGATCATGCGCTTCGCCGATCTGCTGATGACCATTCCCGGCCTGCCGCTGCTGATCATCATGGGGGCGATGCTGACCGAGCTCGACGTCTCGCCGGACTACCGCATCTACATGGTGATGATCATGCTGAGCCTGCTGGGCTGGCCGTCGCTGGCGCGGCTGGTGCGCGGCCAGATCCTGTCGCTGCGCGAGCGGGATTTCATGCTGGCCACCGAGGTGCTGGGGCTCTCCACCCGTCGGCGTCTTTTCGGCCATCTGCTGCCCAACACCGTGCCGATTTTGGTGGTGGTGGCCACCATGGCGGTGGCCAACGCCATCCTCAGCGAATCGGCGTTGAGCTACCTCGGGCTGGGCGTGGTGCCGCCGACGCCATCGTGGGGCAACATGATGGATGCCGCCAACAGCCTGATCGACTTTCAGCGCCGCCCCTGGCTGTGGATGCCGCCGGGGCTGGCGATTTTCGTCACCGTGGTGGCGATCAATATCTTGGGCGACGGCCTGCGGGACGCGCTCGATCCGAAAATGAACGGGGTAACACCATGAGTCAACCGCTGGTGGCGTTCGATCGACTGTCGGTGTCGTTTCAGGGAGAGCAAGGGCCGGTGCGGGCGGTGCAACAGGTCAGCCTGGAACTGCAGGCCGGGCAAACGCTGGGGATCGTCGGCGAGTCGGGCTGCGGCAAAAGCGTGACCGCCATGGCGCTGATGGGGCTGTTGCCGCAGCCGCTGGCGCAGGTAGACGGCGGTGAGATTCGCTTTGAAGGGCAGAACCTGCTGTCGCTGCGGGCATCAAAGATGGCCGATCTGCGCGGCAACCGGCTGGCGATGATCTTTCAGGAACCGATGAGCGCGCTCAATCCGGTGTTGACCCTCGGCGAACAGCTGGTGGAGCCGCTGATTCGCCACCTGGCCCTGTCGCCGAAAGCGGCCTGGGGTCAGGCGGTGCAACGGCTGGCGGAAGTGGGGTTGGCGCGTGCGGAGGCGCTGATGCGCTGCTACCCGCATCAACTGTCCGGTGGCATGCTGCAGCGCGTGATGATCGCCATGGCGATCGGATGCCGCCCGGCGCTGCTGATCGCCGATGAGCCGACCACGGCGCTCGACGTCACGGTACAGGCGCAGATCCTGGCGTTGCTGCGCGAGCAGAGCCGGCGACATAACATGGCGATGATCTTGATCACCCACGATCTCGGGGTGATCGCCCAGATGACGGACCGGCTGGCGGTGATGTACGCCGGGCGCGTCGTCGAGCAGGGCACGACGCGGGAAGTGTTGGACGAGCCGCGGCATCCTTATACTCAGGGTCTGATCGCCTCGCGGCCGGTGCCGGGCCAGCGGCTCCGCCGCCTGTATTCCATTCCCGGCCAGGTGCCGGATCTGGCGCGCTTGCCTGAACACTGTGCGTTTGCCGAGCGTTGTGCGCAGGCCTCCGCTCGCTGCCGCGATGGCATTCCGCCGCTATACGGCACACCACAGCGCCAGTCCGCCTGTTTCCTCAACGCCGGAGGGCGCCCCCATGTCGATTGAACCTCTGGTGGAAGTGAAAGGATTAAAGAAATATTTCCCGCTGCGCGACGGGCTGTTCGGGCGAACCACCGGCCAGTTGAAGGCGGTGGACGACGTCAGCTTCAGCATTCGCAAGGGCCGAATTTTCGGGCTGGTGGGCGAGTCCGGCAGCGGCAAAACCACCGTCGGCCGCACGCTGCTCGGCCTGCACGACAAAACCGCCGGCGAAGTGATGTTCAAAGGGAAGACGCTGGATAGCCTGAGCAAAGAGGCGTTGCGCGCTCTGCGGCCGAAAATGCAGCTGGTGTTTCAGGATCCCTACAGCTCGCTGAATCCGCGCCTGCGCGTAGGCGACGCCATTGGCGAAGCGCTGTTGCAGCACGGCCTGGCGAGCAAGGCGGAACTGCGCGAGCGGGTGCTCGATACCCTGTCGATCTGCGGGCTGTCTCCACAGCATTACGGGCGGTTTCCGCATGAGTTTTCCGGCGGCCAGCGCCAGCGCATCGGCATCGCGCGCGCGCTGATCCTGCAGCCGGAGTTTATCGTCGCCGACGAACCGATATCGGCGCTCGACGTGTCGATTCAGGCGCAGATTATCAATCTGTTTTCCGATTTGCAGGAACGGCAGGGGGTGACGCTGCTGTTTATTTCGCACGATCTCGGCGTGGTAGAGCATCTGTGTCAGGACGTGGCGGTGATGTACCTGGGGCAGATCGTCGAGAGCGCCGACCGCGATGCGTTATTTCGCCGGCCGCTGCATCCCTACACGCAGGCCTTGCTGGCGGCGGTGCCGACGCTGGATGCGCATCGCTTGCCGCCGCAGGTGGCAAGCGGCGAACCGCCGAATCCCGCCAACCCGCCGCGCGGCTGCCGTTTCCATCCGCGCTGCCCGCTGGCCACGGCGCAGTGCCGTGAACAGGCGCCGCACCTGCGCAGCGTGGCGCCCGGTCATCAGGTGGCGTGCCACGTGGTCGGTTAGCGTCAGGACAGGTAGTGCTTCAACGCGCGCCCGGCCTGGTGGATCGCCGAATGCACCGCCGGGACGTGGGCGAGCGGGTTCAACAGGCCGTAGTCGTGGATCAGCCCGTTATAGCGGGTGGCGGTGACCTCGACGCCGGCGGCATCGAGCAGACGCGCGTAGGCTTCGCCCTCATCGCGCAGAACGTCCAGCTCGGCGGTTTGCACCAGCGCCGGCGGCAAACCCCGCAGCTGTTCCGGCGTGGCGTTGAGCGGCGAGGCGTAGATGTCTTTGCGCTGCGCCTTATCGGGCGCGTAGCTGTCCCAAAACCACTTCATCATGTTGCGAGTCAAGAAATGGCCTTCGGCGAACTGATGATAGGAGTCGGTATCAAACTGGGCGCGGGTGACGGGCCACAGCAGGATCTGGCAACGCAGCGCCGGTATGCCTTTCTCTTTGGCCATCAGGCTGACCACCGCCGCCATATTGCCGCCGGCGCTGTTGCCGACCACCGCCAGCCGCGAACCGTCGACGTTGATCTTCTCGCCGTACTCGGCCACCCATTCGGTGGCGGCGTAAGCCAGGTTGATCGCCTCAGGGTAGCGCACCTCCGGTGAACGGGGATAGTTGACGAACACCGCCGCCGCGCCTGAGCTGTGCACCAGATCGCGCACCAGCCGTTCATGGGTGGGGAAATCGCCCAGCACCCAGCCGCCGCCGTGAAAGAACATGAATACCGGCAACGCCTCTTTGACCCTGGCCGGCCGCACCAGCTGCAATAGAATATCCTGACCTTCTACGTGAATGGTTTTCTCGCTGATCTCGACCTCGCGCAGCGGCACCTCGACGCTGCGCTGCGCGTCCTCCAAGACCCTGCGCGCCTCTTTGGGCTTCATCTGTTCCATGGGTTTACCGCCGCCGGCATTCAGCGCGTCGAGAAACGCGCGGATGTCGTGCTGGGCGTGTGGCTGGCTGAGATCGACGGTTTTCTTGGGCATGGTGACTCCTTGTGCGCAGAAGAGAAGGGGCGGTCAGGATCACAGTGTAGACGCTGGCGCACAAAGCAGGAGCCGCGGTCAGCGCGGCCTTGTTGCGGGAGCATGGCGGGGGAGATCTCTGCGTCGCTGCCGCGTTGCACAATTTTGGCGCACCGCTGCACCCGATGGGGGCAAAAAGCGTGATAGCGAGCAAAGGGGGGGAAATTATTTTTGCGAGCCCGATCAGAAATTCTAAAGTTTTTCGTAATTGAATAGGATTTCGCGCGCAATGATGATTTTAGGCCTTATTTTTTAATTTATGCATTACCAATGCATAGAAAATGAATAAATATTCATTATAAGCCGTTGTTTTAACGTAAAAAATAGCAAAATACGGCAAAAATCCCGTTTTGGCACGATAGCTGCTCTACACTCTTTATCAAACGACATGTATTTTAACTGCTCGTTAACATTTACTCCCCGTTCAGGGACCGGATATACGCCATAAATAGTGAAAAATCGATTTTATGTAACAGATTTGTTTCTAAATCAGCGGTAAGGGACAGCATTTTCTCCGCCGGGAAAGTCGGTTTTGAACAACGGTTTTTTTTCATTGTGGCGGCCTAGCCGGGCTTGAACGGTCCTTACAGTCAAAATTCAGCCTTTGCTGAGATTATGAGGTCACTATGGAACAGCCAATCGCAGTTACCCGCCAGTCTTTCGATGACTGGATGGTCCCGGTTTATGCCCCTGCCGATTTTATTCTGGTGCGGGGAGAAGGATCGCAGGTGTGGGATCAGCAGGGTAAGTCTTACATCGATTTCGCCGGCGGCATCGCGGTTAACGCGTTGGGGCATGCGCACCCGGCGGTCAAGGCGGCGCTGGTGGAGCAGGCGGGCAAACTGTGGCATCTGGGCAATGGCTATACCAACGAACCGGTGCTGCGCCTGGCCAAAAAGCTGATCGACGCCACCTTCGCCGACAAGGTGTTCTTCTGTAACTCGGGCGCTGAAGCCAACGAAGCGGCGCTGAAACTGGCGCGCAAGCATGCGCACGACCAGCACGGCGCCGGTAAAGATCAGATTGTGGCGTTCAACAACGCGTTCCACGGTCGCACGCTGTTTACCGTGTCCGCCGGCGGCCAGCCAAAATATTCGCAGGATTTTGCGCCGCTGCCGGGCGGTATCACCCATACGCCGTATAACGATCTGGCCGCGGCGGCCGAGCTTATCAACGATCGCACCTGTGCGGTGATCGTCGAGCCGATCCAGGGCGAAGGCGGCGTGCTGCCGGCGGAAGCCAGTTTCCTGCAGGGGCTGCGTGAGCTGTGCGATCGTCATAATGCGCTGCTGATCTTCGATGAAGTGCAAACCGGCGTCGGCCGCACCGGCCATCTGTATGCCTACATGCAGTACGGCGTGGTGCCGGACGTGCTGACCACCGCCAAAGCGCTGGGCGGCGGCTTCCCGATCGGCGCCATGCTGACCACTGATGCACTGGCGAAAACGCTGGGCGTCGGCACCCACGGCACCACTTACGGCGGCAACCCGCTGGCGACGGCGGTGGCGGGGGCGGTGTTCTCCATCATCAACACCCCGGAAGTGCTGGAAGGCGTCAAACAGCGTCAACAGTGGTTTATCGACGGGTTGAACGACATCAACCGCCAGTACCCGATCTTCGCCGAGATCCGCGGCGGCGGTTTGCTGATCGGCTGCCAATTGACGAAAGACTATGCCGGCAAAGCGAAGCAGATCACCCAACTGGCCAATGAAGAAGGCGTTATCGCGCTGATCGCCGGCCCGGACGTGGTGCGTTTCACGCCGTCGCTGATCATCCCTGAGCAGGATGTGAAAGAGGGGCTGGCGCGATTCGCGCGCGCCGTGGCGCGCATTTGCAGCTAATCAGCGGGCTGCGCCTTCACCGGCGCAGCCTGATTCAGAAGAGGTTCGCATTATGATGATTATTCGCCCTATAGAGCGTCGCGATCTGGCGGATTTACTGACGCTGGCCGGTAAATCCGGCATCGGTCTCACTTCACTGCCGCAAAATGAAGATACCCTGTCGGCACGCATTGAGCGGGCGTTAAAAACCTGGCAAGGCGAACTTCCGCAAAGTGACCAGTGTTATTTGTTCGTGTTGGAAGACAGCGAGCGCCGTCAGGTGGTCGGGGTCTGCGCGATCGAAGTGGCTGTCGGCCTGGCGGAACCCTGGTACAGCTTCCGCGTCGGCACGCAGGTGCACGCTTCCAAACAGCTGAACGTCTATAAATCGGTGCCGACGCTGTTCCTCAGCAACGACCACACCGGCCATTCGGAGCTGTGCACGTTGTTCCTCGATCCGGATTATCGTCACGGCGAGAACGGCAAGCTGCTGTCGAAGGTGCGTTTCCTGTTTATTGCCGCGTTCCGTGAGCGTTTCTCCCGGCGCCTGATCGCCGAGATGCGCGGTTTCTCCGATGAAAACGGCCGATCGCCGTTCTGGGAGAGCGTCGGGCGTCATTTCTTCTCCATCGAGTTCGCCAAGGCGGACTACCTGAGCGGCACCGGGCAAAAGGCGTTTATCGCCGAGCTGATGCCGAAACACCCGCTGTATGTCGATTTCCTGGCCGAAGACGCGCAGAAAGTCATCGGCGAGGTGCATCCGCAAACCCTGCCGGCGCGCCGATTGCTGGAGGCGGAAGGCCTGAGCTATCAGGGCTACGTCGATATTTTCGACGGCGGCCCGACGCTGGAAGCCGAGATCGACCACATCCGCGCGGTGAAGCAGAGCCGCCTGGTGAAAGTGGTACTGGATGACACGCCGATGCGCGCCGATGCGCCGGTGCATCTGGTGGCCAACGACAACTATCAGAACTACCGCGCACTGTTGGTCAATGCCGAACTGTATGACGACCGCCTGCATATCAACGCCGCCACCGCTGCGGCACTGGGCGTCGAGCAGGGCAGCCCGGTGCGGGTACTCCCCCTTATTGCACAGGAGAAAGCATGATGTCTCATCCTGCACTGTTGATTAACGGCGTCTGGCGGCAGGGCCGCGGCGCCGAGTTCGGCAAGGCCGATCCGGTCGGCAACCAGCCACTGTGGCGCGCTAACGCCGCCGATACCGACGACGTCGCCGCCGCCTGCGAGGCCGCACGCGCCGCGTTCCCGGCCTGGGCACGTACGCCGTTCGAGCAGCGCGAACAGTTGGTAAAACGCTTCGCCGCCTTGCTGGAAGAACACAAGCAGTCGCTGGCGGAAACCATCAGCCGCGAGACCGGCAAACCGCGCTGGGAAACGCTGACCGAAATTCAGGCGATGATCGGCAAGGTGGGCATTTCGCTGCAGGCCTATCAGACGCGTACCGGCTTTAGTCAGACGGCGATGGCCGACGGCGCCTCGGTGCTGCGCCATCGTCCGCACGGCGTGTTGGCGGTGTTCGGGCCTTACAACTTCCCCGGCCATCTGCCGAACGGCCATATCGTGCCGGCGCTGTTGGCCGGTAACTGTGTGGTATTCAAACCGAGCGAGCTGACGCCGCTGACCGCCGAGGAGACCCTGAAGCTGTGGCAGCAGGCCGGTCTGCCGGACGGGGTGATCAATCTGGTGCAAGGCGGCCGCGAAACCGGCGAAGCGCTGGCGGCCAGTGCGGATATCGATGGCCTGCTGTTCACCGGCAGCGCCGGTACCGGCTATCACCTGCATCGCCAATTGGCCGGGCAGCCGGAAAAGATCCTGGCGCTGGAGATGGGCGGCAACAATGCGCTGATCGTCGACGGTTTCAACGATCGCGATGCGGCGGTCAACCTGGCTATCCAATCGGCGTTTATCTCCGCCGGCCAACGCTGCACCTGCTCACGCCGTATTCTGGTGAAGCAGGGGGCGGAAGGCGATGCCTTTATTGCGCGTTTGGTCCAGGTGGCGGGCGAACTGCAGGTCGGCCGCTGGGATGCCGAACCGCAGCCGTTCATGGGCGGGGTGGTGTCGGCAGCCGCGGCGGAAAACATGCTGAAAGCGCAGCAACACTTGCTGGCGTTGGGCGGCAAATCGCTGCTGACCATGCGCCTGCTGGAGCCTGGTAGCTCGCTGCTCAGCCCGGGCATCGTCGATCTGACCGGCGTGGCCGGCGTACCGGACGAAGAGTACTTCGGGCCGTTGACCACCATCGTGCGTTATCGCGATTTCGACGAGGCGCTGCAGCTGGCCAACCGGACGCGCTACGGCCTGTCGGTGGGGCTGGTATCGCCGCAGCGCGAGCTGTTCGAGCGATTGCTGCTGGAAGCGCGCGCCGGCATCGTCAACTGGAATAAGCCGCTGACCGGGGCGTCCAGCGCGGCGCCGTTCGGTGGCGTGGGCGCCTCCGGCAACCATCGCCCAAGCGCCTTCTATGCGGCGGACTATTGCGCCTGGCCGATGGCTTCGCTGGAAAGCGAAAGCCTGTCGCTGCCGGCGACGCTCTCGCCGGGCTTGTCGTTCCGTTAATCGTCTGCGGCGGCGCGATGGCGCCGCCGCACGCTATCCCCAGGGGATGAACATGTCAGGATATGAAGTCAATTTCGACGGTTTGGTGGGGCCCACGCACCACTATGCCGGGCTGTCGTTCGGCAACGAGGCGTCGACGCAGCATCAAAACAGCGTATCGAACCCGAAGCTGGCAGCGAAACAAGGTTTGCTGAAGATGAAGGCGCTGGCCGATCTCGGTTTCCAGCAAGGGGTATTGCCGCCGCAGGAACGGCCGCATTTGCCGATGCTGCGCCGCCTGGGCTTCAGCGGCAGCGATGAGGCGGTGCTGGCGCAGGCGATGCGTCAGTCGCCGCGCCTGCTGTCGGCGCTCAGCTCGGCGTCGTGCATGTGGACCGCCAATGCGGCCACCGTGTCGCCCTCGGCGGACAGCGCCGACGGCAAGGTGCATTTCACCGCCGCCAACCTGAATAACAAATTCCACCGCGCCATCGAAGCAGAAACCACCACCGCCGTATTGCGGGCGATGTTCAGCGACGATCGGCATTTCGCCCACCATGAGGCGCTGCCGCAGGTGGCGTTGTTCGGTGACGAAGGGGCGGCCAACCACAACCGTTTGGGCGGCGACTACGCCAGGCGCGGCGTGCAGGTGTTCGTCTACGGTCGGCAGGAGTTCGGCGGCGAAACGGCACCGGCGCGTTATCCGGCGCGCCAGACGCGCGAAGCCGGCGAGGCGATCGCTCGCCTGCATCAGTTGGACGAGCAGCATACGGTCTTCGTGCAGCAAAACCCGGCGGTGATCGATCAGGGCGTGTTCCATAACGACGTGATTGCGGTCAGCAACCAGAACGTGCTGTTCCACCATCAGCAGGCGTTTTACCGCCAGCAACAGGCGCTGGATGAAGTGCGCCGCAAGATGGCGACGCTGGACAGCGAGCTGGTGGCGATAGAAGTGCCGACGGAGCGCGTCTCGGTGGCGGACGCGGTGGCGACCTACCTGTTCAACAGCCAAATTCTTACCAAGTCGAACGGCAAGATGATGATCGTGGTGCCGGAAGAGTCGCGCCAGCACGCCGGCGTGTGGCGTTATCTGAACGACATGGTCGGCAGCGGCGGCCCGATCGATGAAATCCGCGTGTTTGACCTGCGCGAAAGCATGCGCAACGGCGGCGGCCCGGCCTGCCTGCGGCTGCGGGTGGCGCTTAACGAGCAGGAGCTGCGGGCGGTGAACCCGCGCGTGATGATGAACGATCGGCTGTTCACAACGTTGAACGAGTGGGTCGATCGCCATTACCGCGATCGCCTGACGCAAGATGATCTGGCCGATCCGCTGTTGCTGCGCGAAGGGCGCGAGGCGCTGGATTCGCTGACGTCGATCCTCGGTCTTGGTTCCATCTATCCATTCCAACGCTAAGGGAGGCGGCATGATCGATCTACTGCCCCTGACGCTGGAAGGGAACGAACCTGTCGAATGGCAGGGTGAAACGCCACTGCTGCGCTGGCGCTGGCAGGGGGAAGGGGTGCTGGAGCTCACGCCGCGGCAGCCATACAGCCAGGCGATGGTGATGTCGGCGGGCGTGCACGGCAACGAAACCGCGCCGATCGAACTGCTCAATCAGCTGGTCGGCGACCTGCTGACCGGCCGGTTGCCGCTGAGGGTGCGGCTGTTGGTGGTGCTGGGCAATCCGGCGGCGATGCGGGCCGGCAAGCGTTATCTGCACAGCGATATGAACCGCATGTTCGGCGGCCGCTACCGCAACTTCGCCGCCAGCGGCGAAACCGTGCGCGCACAGCAGCTGGAGCGTACGCTTGCCGCCTTTTTCGATGGGGAACAGGCGGCGCGTTTCCATTACGATTTGCACACCGCCATCCGTGAATCGCGGTTGCCACGCTTCGGCATTTTGCCCTTCCAGAAACGCCCGTACAGTGAGCCGATGTTGAAGCTGTTGGATGCCGCCGATTTGGATGCGCTGGTGGTGCACAGCGCGCCGGGCGGGACTTTTAGCCATTACTCCAGTGAACATCTTAATGCGGCGAGCTGTACGCTCGAGTTGGGCAAAGCGCGGCCGTTCGGCAGCAACGATCTGCAGCAGTTCGCCGCCATCGATCGCGCTCTGCGGGCGGCGGTCAGCGAGGGGGCATTGCCGGCGCGTGCGGGCGACGAGATTCGGGTTTTCCGCGTGATGCACTCGTTGATCAAGCACAGCGAAGAGTTCAAGCTGTACCTGGATGATGACACGGCCAATTTCACCGAACTGAAGCCGGGCATGTTGCTGTGCGAGCAGCCGCAGGAGGACTATCGCGTTGGCCCAGAGGGGGCGTGGATACTGTTCCCTAACCCCAATGTGGCGCTGGGCCTGCGCGCCGGTATGTTGTTGAACGAGGTTTCCCGCTCTACGCTGTATTGATTTATCCACGGCGGCGCCGTCAGCGCGCCGCCGTTATTCCCTTCATTATTTTACTCTGCTATTTACCGCTATTTTAATTGCAGTAAGGCGAATTTTATTCGTTCCGAAGATATTCATTTATGCGAATGAATAAAAGGCAGTGCCAGATGATTAGCTGAAAGCCTTAATTGCCTGGTGAGTTTGTTAAGATAAAAATGTGAAATAAGTAACGTTTTTAATAACCATGCTAATTTTGTTGTTACTTTTGAATCGCGCAGAAAGCACGCAAAACGAAACCAAGATGCACTATTTTGGTGCGATGCACCATTTTGGTTATAACTTATGTGATAAAATATTCTTATATTCAATGAGTTGAGTGGTTTCTTTTTTGTAATATTTAGTTACAAATAAACATGCTTTCTCCTCGTTGTTTCATGAACTTTTTGATTTTAAGTTTTGATTCATGATGCTAATGTCACATCACCCCCGCATTAGGGGAGCTCATAAAATACCAAAAGATAAAATCACAGCCCAAATTATAAATTGGGCGTGACGGGCAGGGTTCTAATTATAATATCTAGGAAAATAAATGATGAAACGCAGTGTATTAGCCTTAGCTGTCGCCCTCGGGGCGATCACCTCCTTCGCCAACGCGGCTGAAATCTACAATAAGGATGGCAATAAACTCGACCTGTACGGCCGTGTTAACGCCAAGCATTATTTCAGCGACAGTAAATCCAACGACGGCGATATGACCTATGTTCGTCTGGGCTTCAAAGGCGAAACGCAAATCAATGACCAGCTGACCGGTTACGGCCAGTGGGAATACAACGTTCAGGCCAATCACGACGAAGCGCAGGGCACCGCCGGCACCAAAACGCGTCTGGGCTTCGCGGGGCTGAAGTTCGGCAACTACGGTTCTTTCGATTACGGCCGCAACTACGGGGTGGTCTATGATGCCGAGGCTTACACCGACATGCTGCCGGAATTCGGCGGCGACTCCTACAGCTATACCGATAACTTTATGACCGCCCGCTCCAACGGTTTGGCCACCTACCGTAACCGTGATTTCTTCGGCTTGGTGGAAGGCTTGAACCTGGCGGTGCAGTACCAGGGTAAAAACGACGGCGACGGCCGCAGCGTCAGCAAGCAAAACGGCGACGGTTACGGCCTGTCTCTGGACTATCAGGACATCGGCGGTTCCGGCATCGGCGTAGCGGCGGCGTTCTCTGACTCCAACCGCACCAGCAAGCAGAAAGAGCTGCAGTATGGTAAGGGCGACAGCGCCACCGCATGGACCACCGCGGTGAAATACGACGCCAACCAGGTTTACCTGGCTGCGATGTATGCCGAAACCCGTAACATGACGCCGATCAGCGTCAATGGCACTTCCGGCTTCGCCAATAAAACGCAAAACTTCGAAGTTGTGGCCCAGTATCAATTCGAGAACGGCCTGCGTCCTTCCGTGGCCTACGTGCAGTCCAAAGGCAAGGATATCGAAGGGATCGGTGATGCCGACCTGGTGAAATACGTGGAAGTGGGGGCGACTTACTACTTCAACAAAAATATGTACACCTACGTCGATTATCAAATCAACCAGCTGAGCGACGATAACAAACTGAAACTGGCCAACGATGATATCGTTGCCGTCAGCTTGACGTATCGCTTCTAAGCGGCAATTTCATTACCTTCATCCTGTGTCGGGATTGGTAATCAGGCAGGGCGCAAGCCCTGCCTTAGCTTGCTGACAAAAAAGGGAAAAGCGTGGTTTTTCCTTCTCTGTGGTGAGCCGCCGAAAATCAATGAATTGATTTTTCTTTTTTAAATGTTCTCTTCGATAAACCTGGCAATGCCATCAGGTTTGTCATTAACCTCAGGCAGGGCGCAAGCCCCGCCTTTGTTTTATCGGGATCTCAGCTTTTGGGCGCCAACCCGACCAGCTCAATGGCGGAACGCAGCGCGGCGAAACGTTGCTGATCCTGCTCACGCTCTATTTCGTTCACCAGCTGTGAAAGAATATTGCCGCCGGATACTTTTTTATGGTTTTGGATTAACTGCAATACTGCGTCGCCTAACGCCAGGCTGACGTCGCGCAGCAGAGTTTCATATTGCTCGTTGGAATGAGCCGGTGCTGGCATGACCTTTCTCTGCCTCTCTCTTCTTCGGGAGACGCAATTTAGCAAAACAGCGGCCTTATGCCTCGGAGGAAGACGAAGTTTCCGATGAAATCAGAAATTCCTCAGCATCGCGCGGGGAGGGAATTAAAAATCCGAATATTCGCTGGCTGGCAACCAGAAACCGTCGATAAACTCTTCCATGGGATAACAGCCGGCATGTCGCAAGTTCTGTTCCTTCATCGCGACCAGGCATTGCGGCTCGTCACGCAATATGTCGACCACCATTTCACTGCAGCCACCATCCAGATAACAGACAAACATCACCAATGCGTACATCGTTGCACGCCTCCTTCGTCGAGTTGCCTTGTCTGCAACAGTGTAGGTAAAAAAGCGCGATTTTTCAGCATCATTGCGCGATTAATCACCATTGAAACGCCGCTGACGACACTTTCGGAATACTCTAACCGTTTCTGACGCCGTGAGCGGATGGCATATCCTTTTGTCGATGCTAAGCTTAACAAGCCTTACTTAAACGCATTAGTGAAACCATCAAAAGGAGTGAATATGGGCTTGTTTAACTTCGTCAAAGAAGCGGGAGAAAAACTGTGGGACACAGTCACCGGCAATGCCTCCGCCGAAGATCAAGGCGCCAAACTCAAGGAGCATCTCGATAAGAGCGGCTTGCCGGGCACCGACAAAGTCGAGGTGCAGGTGATCGATGGTAAAGCCGTAGTGACCGGCGACGCCGTCAGCCAGGAGTTAAAAGAGAAGATTCTGGTGGCGATTGGCAACGTGGCGGGTATCAGCGGCGTGGAAGACAAGGTGGCGGTGGCGCAATCCGATGCCGAGAGCCGCTTCTATACCGTGAAGAAGGGCGATACGCTGAGCGCGATCTCTAAAGAGATGTACGGCAACGCCAATCTGTACAACAAGATTTTCGAAGCCAACAAGCCGATGCTGTCGAGCCCGGACAAGATTTATCCGGGGCAGGTGTTGCGTATCCCGCAATAACGCGTTGGCTTGCCATAGCCCGGTTACGTACCGGGCTTTTTTTTGTCCTCTGCAATAGGCGTCTCTTATTTCTCTGCGATCCCCATGCCAGTTACATCTCCCCTGTGTCCCTGCTCGCTCGCCGGGAGGGGGTGGTGTTGACCCTGATGGGGAAAATTGATAGCGTCATCCCCCGGTTGAGGCCGGAACGACCAAGGCGGCAACGTTGGCGCCTTATTCTGAGGGGATGTTTTGCCCCGTCAAACAGCAATGCAGCAGTTGAACGAGTGAAAACCGATTTAGTGAAACAACAGCGTAACGCCTCAACGGATAAAAATTATCGAGAAACCTTGGGTGATGCGCAATTTGCGATCGTCGTGTTGGCGGTGGCGTCCTGCTCACTGATTATCTTTACGCTGGCGGTCACGCTGTGGGTGACCTGACGCGATTAACTAGGGGAGATAAAATGGAGCCTAATCTCCATGATGAAACCAAACTGCTGGCGATCATCGGCCTGTTGGTGTCCGTGCTGCTGGTGGTATCAATTCTCTTTGGCGTGACCTTTTTCTCCGATCTCAGGCACGCGCACGACGATATAGACATCAAGAGCTGCTATATCAAAGCGTCCTGATCCGCGCGAACGCGCCTGAGCGTCGCCGCTCTGTCGGGGATCTGTCCTGTGTTAAGCTTGGGCGGTTACCCTTGGCGAATCGGCGCCATTCAGGAGGTCTTTGCGATGAGTCAGTCACGTCCTACGCTCTCTTCACCTTCACGCGAGTGCCCCGTCGTTGACGGCGTGCGCCAGATACAACGTATTGCCGTGCGTAACGCCGAAGTGGGAGGCATTCCGATCAACCGTGCGTTGCCAACTCGGGAGCGGCGTACCGTTGGCGCTTGGTGTTTTCTCGATCACGCCGGGCCGACGGTATTCAACGGCGCCTCGCCCGGTATGGATGTGGGGCCGCATCCGCACATCGGGCTGCAAACGTTCACCTGGATGATAGAGGGGGAGGTGCTGCACCGAGACAGCCTCGGCAGTGAGCAGGTGATTCGCCCGGGTCAGGTTAACCTGATGACCGCAGGGCACGGCATTGCGCATACGGAACAGTCGGTGGGTGAGCAACGGCGATTGCATGCTGCGCAATTATGGATCGCGCTGCCGGCCGAACATGCCAATATGGCGCCACGCTTCGATCATTATCCTGACTTGCCGCAATGGCAGAATAACGGCGTGAATCACCGTTTGTTGGTCGGGGAATTTGGCGCTTACCGTTCACCGGTGTTTACTCTTTCGCCATTAATCGCCATTGATCTGGAATGGGAGGAAGCGGCGAGAATCGAATTGCCGCTGCGCGATGATGATGAAGTCGGCTTTTTGCCCCTTATTGGTGCATTTGAACTTAATGGTGAAACCTTTTCACCTGATGAGTTCGCCTATTTGGGCATGAAGAATAACTCTATTGGGTTAAGTGCGCAGAAGGGCAGCCGGGGATTATTGATCGGTGGGGCGCCATTAAACGAAGAGATCCTTATCTGGTGGAATTTCGTTGGCCATACCAAGGCTGAAATTACTCGGGCTCAGCATGATTGGGAACAAGGCGCACCGCGTTTCCCGGCGGTTAGCGGTTATTCTGGTGAGCGCATGACCGCACCGCGCCTGCCCTGGAGCGATGTTTGATAGCGTTCGGCTATAATCGCCGCGATTATTCGGTTTATTTCGCTCTAATAAGGCGTAATTAGTGTGATCGCGGCTCCAGCTTTACGACAATATAAGGTTTCTCGGCGGAAAAGTGATCTGGCGCAAATAATGACAACGAGAAGAAGTTTAGGATAATCCTCAGGAAGTCAAGTTGTCTCCCGTTAGTCAGATGTCAGTGAGGTCATTATGAGCCAGGTACTTTATCGTGCAAGACTGTCCCATGTCGTGGTTGCCACGGCGCTGTTTTGGGTCTCTGTCGCGGCATTGTTGGTCGCCGTATTAAACTAACCTCAGAAAATGACTCCTGCATAAACCCGCTTCGGCGGGTTTTTTTATCTCCGCCGATGGGGAGGTGAGAGGTAGCGTTTATAATTAATGACATCTTAAATAAATGACAGGGACCATCATGAAGCTGTTTGCCGATATTTTGCTGCTGCTCATCGCAGCGCTCCATCTTTATATCCTGGTGCTGGAAATGTTCTTGTGGCGTACGCCACTCGGCAGGCGCGCATTCGGCACGACGGCGGAGTTCGCCGCAGCCACGCGAGTGTTGGCCGCCAATCAAGGGTTGTACAACGGCTTTCTGACGTTGGGGTTGGTATGGAGCTACTGGCGTGGGGATATGGCACTGCAGCTGTTCTTTCTCGGGTGTGTGTTGGCGGCCGGGGTGTTCGGCGGGTTGACCGCCAGCCGCAAAATTCTGTGGGTGCAGGCGCTGCCGGCCGCGATCGCGATACTGGCTGTCTGGGGGGCGCGTTAACCCGTCGGTTTGCGGCGGGCGTCAGGCGGATTTTTGGTGAATGACGTGCAAAGGCGGAGCGATGTGCAGATCGACGCTCAAGTCCTGACGGAAATCATAGGGCGTGATATTAAAACGCTTTCTGAACATGTAGGTGAAGTGGGACTGTGAACCGAAGCCAAAGTCCAGGGCGATATCGAAGATCGACGCTTCACTGCTGCGCAGTTGATAGACCGCGCCGGCCAGACGGCGTTCGCGAATGTATTTGCCGAGCGAAATCCCTGTCGCTTCTTTGAACAACTTCTGCATGTGCCACAGCGAGTAGCCGGAATATTCGGCCAGCTCTTCGAGATGGATCACTCGTCCGAGGTGAGTTTCGACCCATTTGCTGAGGGCGCAGACCAACGAGAGGTGGTGTTCTTGTATCATCAGTGCGTCAGTGTGAGACCTACATAGCGGTGAAGTATACACAACTTGCCGCCGTGGACAAAAACGCAGCCGGTGACGGGGGGGAAATTATTCGGAAAAACCGTTTAACCGCCGCTTGTCAGCCGAAAGGAAAAACGGCTAATCTGAGACTGTCGCCGCCGCGGTGGGGGACGCAAAGCAGGCCGCAGCAAGTAACCGCCAAAACAGAGTCAGCCGTAACAACTCAACGTTGATGGGGTGATCGCATGTTAATGACAGTGATTATTACTCTGGTTGTAATCGTGGGCGTCGGCGCTTTTATGGCGATGCCGGTGATGAACATGAAAAATGCGGAAGGTGTAGGAGGTGAAGAACCGTGAGAGCAAAAGACATTGCACGCCGCTGAGCGGGGCGATCGCTAATCGGGAAAGCCTGGGTCAGAAACCCGGGCTTTTTGTTGCGTAACCGCTCAAACGTTTTTCCGCTCGACGGTTTCCTCTCCCCAATAAAGCTGGTCGGCGGTGGTTTTGGCAAAGGCCTTCTCCAGCGCTTCGTCGCTGCCTTCTTCCCAGATTTTCTGCGCCAACACTTCGTCGTTCCCTGCCAGCTCAAAAATGGCTTCGGCGATTTCCACCGAAGTTTCACGCACTGTCGCCCAGGATTTCACATTGTGATTCGCCATAACTTTCTCCTGTTGGTTGTGGCTGTGGGTGGTTTTACCACTGTCATGCTGCAAGTATAGGCTAATCCGCCGCAGGCTTTTGCCCGGCGGTGCGCAGAAGGGGGAAAAAAATGGGGATAGCGGGCAATGGCGCGGACGTCATGCTATTCTGTGCGGCGTTTGAATCAAGAGGGAAAGTTATTATGTCTGACATGCTGAGCAACGAGCAGGAACTGGCTTCCGATCTGGTCGCTTGCCAACTGGTCATCAAACAGATTCTGGACGTTATCGACGTGATTGCGCCGACCGAAGTGCGCGACAAGATGGCGGGTCAGCTCAAAAGCATCGATTTCTCCACGCACCCTGCAGGTGCCGATCCGGTGACCCGCCGAGCGATTGACAAGGCGATTGCGCTGATCGAAATGAAGTTTACCCGCAACTGAGGCGGGGCCGCCGCAGAGCGGCGGCGTCGGGCGGTGGCGGTTAATCCACCACCGTTTCGATTTTCTTGAACAGCGGGCAGTCGGCTACGCCGATGAAACCGTTGTCGCCATTCACATACTGGGCGATCGCCACGTTGCGCGCCGTCAGGTATTTGCACTGCAATCCCAACCCGCCAACGTTTTTGTTGCTACCGATCAGCACGCCGTAGCCCGAGATCAAAAAGCCGCCGTAAATTACCGCCAACACCACTACCCACTTAATCAATCTGCTCATTGTGCTTCCTCGTTGTCCCTGAGAGGGCATCTAGCCACGGCACCTCTGCGAGAGCAAGGGTAACAGTCTGAAAACCGGGCGATAGCCAGAAATCTAAACGACAAGTTAAACTTCGTTTAACTTCGTTGTGATAACATGCGCGATAGATTACCCAGATAACAATGAGGCTGCTAAATTTGTTGCGAAAAAAAATCCTCGTGATAATGACGGCCGTCGCTGCCTGCCTGTTTTTCTACCTGCTGGCGCTGGACAGCTATTGCGACGATGGTGGAAATTTTGCGTTGGGCATCTGTTCGGTGACCCGCTTCGTGCCCTGGTAAGCAATTTTTGGCGGGGATGTTCGCACGGCCGCCGCGAGTGTTAAGATGGCGGCCTGAATGTCGCAGTAGATAGGGTTGTCCATGTACGATTTAGGTTTTGGCCAGAACGGCCTGTTGTCGCTGGCCCTCGCCGCCGTGGCGTTGCTGGCCGGGCTGTGGGTTTGGTTTCTGGTGAACCGCGCCAGCGTGCGCGCCAACGAGCAGATTCGTCTGCTGCAGGAGATTGCCGAGCAACAACGCCAACAAACGGCGCTGTTGAAACGCCTGGCGCACCGCGCTGGTGCTGATGGCGGCGATGCTGCTGACGACGACGATCTCAGCCCCGCGCTGGATTTCAAAGGTTTTATCCCCGAACGTTAAGCATGATGCTCCGGCCGGCGGCAGCGCCGCCGGGGCGCCTCAGTAAAACACCATGCCCTGATACGGTTTTTCCCGGCATGCCGCCAGGCGGCTGGCCAGATCGCCGGCATGGATCTCCAATTGATGCCCGTCAGGATCGAGAAAATAGAGCGATTCGCCTTCGCTGCGATTGCTTTTCCACTCTTTGACGCCGTTCTGGCGCAGCCGCTCGCTGACCCGCTCAATGTGTTCCGGCGCTACGCTGAAAGCGTAATGAGTGTAATCGCGCTCGCGTTGTTGCGTACGCGATTCATCCAGCGACAGGCACAGCCACAACGGCCCCAACGAAAGATAGGCGCCGCCTTGCCAGCGGGCGTGCGGGGTAAACCCCAACAGATGACGATAAAATTCGAAACTGCGATCGAGATCGCTGACGGCGAGCGTCAGGTGATTGAGGCCGGTCAACATGCATGCATTTCCTGGGCGCTGAACAGAGGGAAAAGTGTACGCAGGCGCTAAGGAAAGATAAAGGGGACAAAGCATTAGTAGAGATAATGTGAAAACCGGCGGCGCTGTCATAAAACTGTCGTACAGACATCGTAATGTAGCGCGAACCTTACGAAAGATGGATAAAGCCGATGATTAAATGGTACGAAGAAAGCGATGCCGAAGTGAACCGCAGCATCGCGCTGCTAACCGGGGAGAACCCGGACAAGTGGTATCCCTACGGTGGTGTGAAAGGTAAAGATTACTGCAAGAATCCCTCCGATGCCTGGCCGATCATTTGCGCCAACAAAATCAGTCTGAACCCCGACAACCAAAGCGACAGCCCGCAGTGGCAGGCACGCATGAGCACCCAGGGCGGTGAATGGCAGGCGGACAGCGCCAGCCCGCTGCGCGCGGCGATGATCTGCTTCCTGATGAGCCGACAGGCTAACTGAGTCGAACAATACCGGTGATTGGTAAGAGTTTCTCCTTTTTCTAATAACAGAACTGTCGTTGGCGGAGGCTGTTTATGAAGCGCATTATCAAAGGTGATAAAAACTTGTCTCATCTGGTGATTGCCCATGCGGCGATCGATCGTCATGCCGAAAGTTTCGGCCAGCGCCGTCAGGGCTGGCCCTCGACCTACCTGATAAAATATCAAAACGATCGCGTGGCGGTGGAAGTGGTCACGCGTAGCCAATCTTATGTCGCCACGCTGATGATCGGCGCGCGCAACCTGACCAAACTGTGCGGAATGCCTGGCTAAACGCTGCCCTTATCCGCTTTCTCTCGGTAAAAAAATCGCGCTCCGGCCTGCCGTCTCGGGGCGCTTCTCCTTGATGCTCACGGGGTTAAGTGTTAAAAAACCGCCCGCAGATACATTTATTGATTGGTGAAATCTTGGCCGATAGCGGCAAGGGTGTACGCCATATGAGGATAAGATGGGCGGTCAGCATCAGGATACTCCGCTAAAACGCGGTTTAAAAAACAGACACATACAGCTTATTGCCCTCGGGGGCGCCATCGGTACCGGTTTATTTCTCGGCATTGCGCAAACCATTAAAATGGCCGGCCCCGCCGTGCTGTTGGGCTACGCCATCGGCGGTTTTATCGCGTTTTTAATCATGCGCCAGCTGGGCGAAATGGTGGTGGAAGAACCGGTCGCCGGCTCTTTCAGCCACTTTGCCTATAAATATTGGGGCGACTTCGCCGGCTTCCTTTCCGGCTGGAATTACTGGGCGATGTTCATTCTGGTCGGCATGGCGGAATTGACCGCTGTCGGCATCTACATTCAGTACTGGTGGCCGGAGATCCCCACCTGGGCCTCCGCCGCGCTGTTCTTCGTGCTGATCAACCTGATTAACCTGGTGAACGTGCGTCTGTACGGCGAAACCGAATTCTGGTTCGCCATCATCAAAGTGGTGGCGATTGTCGGCATGATCGTGTTCGGCGCCTGGCTGTTGGTCAGCGGCAACGGTGGCCCGCAGGCCAGCATCACCAACCTGTGGCAGCAGGGCGGCTTTATGCCGCATGGCTTCTCCGGGCTGGTGATGGCGATGGCGGTCATCATGTTCTCGTTCGGCGGGCTGGAAATGGTCGGCATCACCGCGGCGGAGGCCGCCGATCCGCGTCGCAGCATTCCCAAAGCCACCAATCAGGTGGTGTACCGCATTCTGATCTTCTATATCGGCTCACTGACCGTGCTGCTGTCGCTCTATCCGTGGGGGCAAGTGGTGGAGGGCGGCAGCCCGTTCGTGCTGATCTTTCATGCGCTGAACAGCAATCTGGTGGCGACCGTGCTCAACGTAGTGGTGTTGACCGCCGCGCTGTCGGTCTACAACAGCGGCGTTTACGCCAATAGCCGCATGCTGTTCGGGCTGGCCAGCCAGGGCAATGCGCCGCAGGCGCTGACGCGCGTGAATAAACGCGGCGTGCCGGTGCTGTCCATCGCGCTGTCGGCGTTGATTACCTCGATTGGCGTGCT
Source organism: Serratia sp. TSA_105.2 (assembly GCF_052692115.1). Classification (NCBI taxonomy): domain Bacteria; kingdom Pseudomonadati; phylum Pseudomonadota; class Gammaproteobacteria; order Enterobacterales; family Yersiniaceae; genus Serratia; species Serratia sp. TSA_105.2. Next base: position 75,924 of record NZ_JBQZFT010000012.1, on the reverse strand, counting down.
GATTAACTACCTGATGCCCGGCAAGGCGTTTGAGCTGCTGATGGCGCTGGTGGTGTCAACGTTGGTGATCAACTGGGTGATGATCTGCCTGGCGCACCTGAAATTCCGCGCGGCGAAGAACCGCCAGGGCGTCATTCCCAGCTTTAAGGCGCTGTGGTATCCGTTCGGCAACTACCTGTGTCTGGCGTTCCTCGGCCTGATTCTGGTGATTATGTATTTCAGCGAAGGGATCCGCATTTCGGTGTTGCTGATGCCAGTGTGGATTGCGGTACTGTGGTGCGGGTTTATGCTGACGCGCCGCAAAGACGCCAAGCGTTAATCTGTGTGCTGCGGAGGCGTATGCCGCGCCTCCGCTTCTCTTCTCGTCAGCCGCGCGGCATAAAGGCGCGTCCCTCACCGTGACTGCGCCCCAGCAGTTTCCGGCACAGCAGCAGCAGGGTGCTGATCACATCGATGACCACCACGCTGAGCATCAGCAGGGTCAACATGAAGAATCCGAGCAGCGAACCGCCCAGCACCACCAGCGGTGCAGGTACGCGCAGACGGCGCAACTTCATGGCGAAATACATTTTCCAGTATTGCTTCTGCGCCAGCAGCGCGCTGCGAATACGGCGCCCCAGGCTTGAGCCTGGCTTGCGGGATGTAGAACGACTCATAACTTCTCCTTTTCTGTATGCCCTACAAGTCAATCACAAAGATCTTAAGAGAGTCTTAACGGGCTCTTGGCGGCCCTGGCTGTCTCACCGGAGTGAGACAACAGCATAAGGCAAAAGGTCCCGAGATGCAGCGCACGGCTGACAAAGTGCGAGCTTCATCGGGTTTGTTACACTGAAAGTCATGCCCGTGCAGGGCGCAGTGGTCGGGAGAAAAGGCTGGATGAAAAGAATCAACCGTTATTACGACGCGGCCAAGGCGCATCACACGCCGGAGGGATTTCGTAACCCGGAACCCTCGCAGCGCCAGGAGGGCGACCTGCAGCGTTGGCAGGATGAGCGCAAGCGGCAGGGGCTGCCCAAGCCGCCGCAGCAGGGCTACGCGCAATTTACCGAGCGCTGGTGGCAACCTGCCGATCTCAGCGGCAGCGATGACAGCATCTGGTGGCTGGGGCATGCGTCAATGCTGTTGCGGCTGGGCGGCCGCTATATTCTGATCGACCCGGTGTTGTCCGAACGCGCATCGCCGCTGAGCTTCTACGGCCCGAAGCGCAGAACGCCGACGCCGCTGACGGTGGGACAACTGCCGGCGGTGGATGTGGTGCTGGTCTCCCATAATCACTATGACCATCTCGACAGGCGCACGGTGCGGCAGCTGGCGCGGCGCTTCCCACAGGCCGAGTTTATCGTGCCGCTCGGCTTGAAGCGCTGGTTCCGCCGCTATCGGCTGAAGGTGCATGAACTGGACTGGTGGCAGAGCCTGCCGCTGGGCGAACTGACGGTCTATGCCACGCCGGCGCGGCACTGGAGCATGCGCACGCTGTGGGATCGCAATCGCTCGCTGTGGTGCGGTTGGGTGATCCATCATCCGGCGCTGCGGTTTTATTTTTCCGGCGACAGTGGCTATTCGGCGCAGCTGGCGGAAATCGGTCAACGGCTGGGACCGTTCGACGTGGCGGCGTTGCCCATTGGCGCCTATGCGCCGCGCTGGTTCATGCAGGAACAGCATATGGATCCGCAGCAGTCGGTGACGCTGTATCGCGAGCTGAATCAGCCGCGTGCCATTCCCATCCACTGGGGGGTATTCGAACTGGCGGACGAATCGCTCGACGAACCGCCGCAGCAGCTGAACCTGGCGCTGAACGAGGCAGGGTTGGAGCAGCATCAATTCCACCCGCTAAAGATTGGCGAGCGCATCGCGTTGCAGGACTCACCGCAAGCGTTCTCTCTTCGCCCTGTGGGGCAGGGGAAAGAATAAGAGCAACGGTTTGAAAGCGTGGCAGTAATTAGCAAAATTGATAAGTACGGGTGGCGATTCAAATAACCACCCGATTTTCAGGATTTAATTCAGCGCTGCTCTTTTGCTATTCACAAGGTTATTCCGGCTATTCAGAGTCATGGCTTTCGGATTATTTAGGATGAAACAACCGGCCAGCGGGAGCGGCGCCAGGACGTTGCATGCTTATGCAACCGTTGCCTGTTGTACCAACGTCACCTCCGGCTTCCGACGCGATAGGGTTCACACCCTGAGGGGGCAGGGCTGAAGGCCGACGATGAATGGGCTCTCCGGCGGTAAAGGAGCGGAGGATCATTGAATAAATTGGCCCCCGTTCATCGATATTCAAATGTTGCATATGACATTCCATAAAGATTCAAATTTTTTAACGCTATAAGCGATGAAAAAGCGAAAATGCCGAGAAGGAGATGCGTCAAAACGATGAAAGTTTTGTTAAAACGCTATCAGAATGCGGGGTCTGGCGCCGTGTTTTTGGCAAGCAGAAAATAGCCGATGCTTCAACATCTTTTGGCCTATTTAAGCAAATGTGGCGCTCGACCGTTTCAAATATGTGCGACATGTCGTTCAGTGATTAAAAATGGCTTGCCATCGCATACAGAGTATGTGATAACGCATCTGGGTAAAACGAGGTACAGTTCTGTATATGTGTGGCATTTTCAGTAAAGAAGTTCTGAGTAAAGACGTTAGCGTTGAATACCGCTTCTCTGCCGATCCTTATCTTAGTGCCTCAAGCAGTAACGACTCTAGTTTGTCTATGTAACGCCCTCGGGCGGTTTAAACAATCCAAAGGAAATACTCAAGATGGCAAAGATCAAAGGTCAAGTTAAGTGGTTCAACGAGTCTAAAGGTTTCGGTTTCATCACCCCGGCTGACGGCAGCAAAGACGTGTTCGTACACTTCTCTGCAATCCAGGGTAACGGCTTCAAAACCCTGGCTGAAGGCCAGAACGTTGAGTTCGAAATCCAAGATGGCCAGAAAGGCCCATCTGCAGTAAACGTTACTGCTATCTAATCAGCGTCAGCTGTACAAAAAGCCCGCCTTCGAGCGGGCTTTTTCGTTTCCGTCATTCGGCGGCGATGATGATGCCGGCATACTGGTTGCGGCCTTTGATCCCCGGATGCGTCGGATCCTGCGCGCGCCGGTGGCTATTGCGGCGATAGCTGGTGTACTTGAAGCGCTGCGGCCGCTGCGGGTCGACGTCCGGCGTGCAGATGGTGCAACTGCCGGCGCGGTCAACGGCGGCGAAGCCGAGCGCCGTCAGCTTGTATTCGGCAATTGCGGCCAAATCGAGATGACGGTAATGCGGGCTGATCAGCGTGGCGGGTAGCGGCAGGCGCTGTTTAAAATTTTCCACCAGCGCTTCGTCGACTTCGTAGCAGCACGGGCCGGCGGCAGGGCCGATAGAGGCTACCCAATCGGCGGCGTCGCCGTCCTGGCGAATGCGGGCCGCCATCTGTTCCAGAATGCCGTCCAGCAACCCGCACCAGCCGGCGTGTACCGCCGCGATAGCGCCGCCGTCACGGCGGCTGAACAGCACCGGCAGACAGTCCGCCGTCAGTACGCTGAGCAGAATGCCGGGCTGGCGAGTATAGAAACCATCGGCCTCGCCGCATGCCTGCGCCGGTTGCAGCACGTCGACGATGCGGGTGCCGTGCACCTGTTTTTTTTCCGGCAGCGTGGCGCTGTAGGGCAGAAGATGCCCGGGCAGCAGCGCGAGTTTGCTGCCGAAGCCGTGCTGAATGTGGGGCACCGCATCGAGCAGCGCGGAACGATCGCTCATAAGTTATGTTCACCTGCGTGAGAAAACAGACTCTCAGTGTAGCCAGCTTTTTCCCCGCTTGGCCAGGCGTTGTTGGCGGCGAAAGCGAGCGGGGATGCGCCTTGCATCGAGCCGACGCCTTCTTTAGACTAGCCGCGCCCTGTCTTTCTGGAAGCCCATTCATGTCTTATCAATGCCCTCTGTGTCATCAACCGCTGCATTTTTCATCACAACACTGGCGTTGCGACGGCAATCATCAGTTCGATCAAGCCAAAGAAGGCTACGTCAATCTGCTGCCGGTGCAGCACAAACGATCGAAGCAGCCGGGAGACAGCGCGGAAATGATGCAGGCACGGCGCGCGTTTCTCGACGGCGGTTATTATCAACCGCTGCAGCAGCAGGTGGCCGAGTGGCTGGCTTTGGCGCTGGCGGCCGATGCTGGCGCGTTGTTGGACATAGGCTGTGGGGAAGGGTATTACACCGCCGCCGTGGCCGCACGGCTGGCCCAGGAGCGCAATATGGCGGTCTATGGGCTGGACGTCGCCAAGGTAGCGATCCGCTACGCCGCCAAACGTTATCCTGCGGTCTCGTTCTGCGTCGCCTCCAGCCACCGTCTGCCGTTCGCCGACGGGGCGCTGGATGCGGTCTTGCGCATTTATGCGCCTTGCAAGGCAGAGGAGCTGGCGCGGGTGGTGAAGCCGGGCGGCGTGGTGGTGACGGTTTCGCCGGGCCCGCGTCATCTGTACCAGTTGAAAGAGCAGGTCTACCAGCAGGTGCAGCTGCATGCCGAACAGGACGAGCAGTTCGACGGATTCGAGTGCGAGCGTAAAGAGGCGTTGGCCTACACGATGACTCTGCCGGGCGCGCAGGCTGCCAACCTGCTGCAGATGACGCCGTTCGCCTGGCGCGCCACGCCGGAGGTGCAGCAGCGGCTGGCGGATGGCGTCGAGTTCGTGTGCGAAACGGATTTCGCGTTGGCGCTGTACCGACGCCGCGCTTAACAGGCGCACTGAGCCCAGAAACAAAAAAACCTGCCGCGGCAGGTTTTTTTGCAGAGCGAGCGCCTCAGGCCAGGTAGCCGAGATGCTCCAGCAGAATGTTGATGCCGATACCTATCAGCACCACGCCGCCGAGGATCTCGGCGCGTTTGCCCAGCAGCGGGCCGATAAAGCGGCCAATCATCATGCCCAGCGTCGCCATGATCATGGTGGCGCAGCCGATGGCCATGGCGGTATGCACGATATTGACCTGCAGGAAGGCCAGGCCGACGCCGATAGCCATAGCGTCGAGGCTGGTGGCGATAGCGGTGGCCACCAAGATCCAGAAGCCGTGGCGTTTGACCTTCTCTTCCTCATCGGGCCTGTTGCGCACCCCTTCGACGATCATGCGCATGCCGAGAATGAACAGCAGGGAAAAGGCGACCCAGTGGTCCCATTCCATGATGTATTGGCTGGCGAACAGACCGATGGCCCAACCGATAAGCGGGGTGATCGCTTCGACCACGCCGAAGATCAGGCCGGTACGGATCGCTTCGCGGAAACGGGGTTGATGCAGGCTGGCACCTTTGCCGATCGAAGCGGCGAAAGCATCCATGGACATGCCGAAAGCGAGAATGAGTGTAGCTGAAAGGTTCATGTGAAATAGCCTCGGCCGGGTGGCTCCATATACACGTAACCCACCCCCAACCTAACGACGGAGTTACGTGTCTATGGTCTCGCCAACCTTACCTGGCTGCCCGCACCACGTTTCATACGGCGAAACGAGTATGTTGATACGGGCGTTTCTGGCGTTTTATTCTCCAGAAACCGGCTACTCCCCAATGACGGCGCAACCATACCATATTATTTCCGCCACCGACAACTTTATTCTGGAGTCATGTTCGCTCTTAATTGAGACTCGTTTTCATTAATCCAAGTTGATATGGGAATATAATGTAGACGTGGGTAACAATGTTGCAGAAATAATAGTCAGAAAGGAAATGGCGCTGCCGATTAATTATCCACAAGCAGCGCAAGGTTTGAGCGAAAGTAAAATGGTTTTTTCTTTATTTACTGATTATCAATGAAAAAGTGGTAAATCTTCTCTAGGTCGTCCAGGTGCGTCACCTGAACCAACAGCCGGCGCTGTTCCAGGTCGACGGCCAGAATGCCATCCTCCGATAAATTCATGGATTTAATGCGGTTATATTCGACAAACACATTGGCGAAGAAAAATCCGTGCGTTTTAAACACCATCTTGGGAGCGCGAATATAAGAAACATAGATAGCGAGCAGCGCCAAAGAAATAAGCAGATAGGTGGTTAATACCGCACCATTGTCGGTGACATTGCGGTAAATCAGAATGACGATCAGGCCGACGAAAATCAGGCTGTCGAGGCGGTTACGGCGTTTGAGCGGCACTTTGAGCCGCGTTTTGCCTTTCAGCAGATCCATGCCAAATTCGTCGTACAGCGAATACAGCAACAGCAGGGCGATAAACAGCATCAGTACGGCGTCGGTCAGTGACATCTCTTGCTCCACACATAAAAAAGCCGGGGGTTGCCCCCCGGCCGTTTCGAACGATTACAGGCCCAGCAGGCCAATCCAATAGCCAAAGATACCGATGACGAAGAAGCCGATGATGATCCACAGCGCATTGACTTTTTTACGCAGCAGCCACATACAGGCGAAGGTCAGCAGCAACGGCACCAGGCCCGGCATCAGCTGGTCGAGGATGGTCTGCACCGTGGTGACGTTGGTATGCCCGGTCTGGTCGGTGATCTTGGACACCACCAGCGGGATATTCACGTGCGTCCACTTGTTGACCAACGCGCCCATGACAAACAGGCCGAGAATGGACGCCCCTTCCGTCAATTTCTGCAGGAAGCCGCCGCCCATGTCGTTGACGATATCCACCCCTTTACGGTAACCGTAGGCCACGCCGTAGTAGCGGGTCAACAGGCGCACCAGGTTGAACAGCACGAAGAACAGGATCGGCCCGAGCAGGCTGCCGCTCATGGCGATGCCGGCGCCGAGCGCGGCGAATACCGGCCGCACGGTGCCCCAGAAGATCGGGTCACCGACGCCCGCCAATGGCCCCATCAGACCGACCTTGATGCCGTTGATCGCGCCGTCGTCGATCGGCGCGCCGTTGGCGCGTTGCTCTTCCATTGCCATGGTCACGCCGAGCACCGGCGCCGCCACGTAAGGGTGGGTGTTGAAGAACTCGAGGTGGCGCTTGATCGCCTGTTTGCGATCGTCATTGTTTTCCGGATACAGGCGACGGATCACCGGGACCATCGAGAAGCAAAAACCCAGCGCCTGCATGCGCTCGAAGTTCCACGAACCCTGGAACAGGTTGGAGCGCAGGAATACGCCGCGAATATCGGCCGGCGTGAGTTTCTTTTGAGCAGTTGTATCAACCATTTCTCTCACCTATTCCTAGTCGAGTTCGTTATCGAGATCGTTCGCATTAGCCGGGCCGGCCTGGACAACCTGAGACTTGTTGTATTTCGGGCTGAGCTGGATGTACAGCACGGCCATCACCACGCCGATGACGCCGAGCGCCACCAGGTTGAAGTTGGTGAAGGCGGCGGTCACGAAACCCAGGTAGAAGAACGGCATCAGGTAGCCGGCGCGCATCATGTTAATCACCATCGCGTAACCGACCACCACGATCATGCCGCCGGCGATGTTCAGGCCGCTGGTGACCACTTCCGGGATCGAGTTGAGCAGGGCGTGTACCCCGGCGGTGCCAACCGAGATGGCGACGATGACCGCCGGGATGGCGATACGCATCGCCTGCAGCAGCAGGGCGCCGATGTGGATCCAGGTGATGGCGCGCAGGCTGCCGCGTTCCGCCGCGCTGTCCGCCGCGTGCTGGAAGGCCACGGTGAGGGTACGCACGATGATGGTCAACACCTGGCCGGCCGCCGCCAACGGAATGGCCAGGGCGATACCGGCGCCGACGCTTTGCCCGCCGGCGATGACCAGAATGGTCGAGATGATGGACGCCAGGGCGGCATCCGGCGCGACTGCCGCACCGATGTTCATCCAGCCCAGGGCGATCATTTCCAGCGTACCGCCGATAATGATGCCGGTTTTCATATCGCCGAGAATGAAGCCGATCAGGGTACAGGCGACCAGCGGACGGTGGAACTGAAACTCGTCGAGGACGGAACCCATCCCGGCGATACAGGCAACGATAAATATCAGCACAATCTGAAGAGTGGTGATCTCCATTGCACTTCTCCTATGACCAAAAAAGCTCTGAGTAAAATAATCAGCGGCTGGCGCCACTAATTGAGTTTGTTAATCAGGTCCATCATTTTTAGCCGGCTGTCGGACGAGACCTTACGCACCTCCAGCTCGATACCGCGATCGTTCAGTTTCTTAAACGCTTCGATATCTTTTTCATCGACGGAAACGGCGTTGTTCACCTGGGTTTTCCCCTGACGGAACGCCATGCCGCCGATATTGACGGATTGAATATCCACGCCGCCTTCCACCAGGCGCAGGACGTCGGTCGGGTTGGTAAACAGCAGCATCACGCGGTCGTTGGAGTATTTCGGGTTGTTCCACACGCGGATGGCCTTCGCCACGTCCACCACGTGAGCGGTGACGCCCGGCGGGGCGACCTGGGTCAGCAGAGTTTTGCGCACATGGTCGGCGGCGACTTCATCGCTGACGACGATAATGCGGCTGACGTTGGTCTCTTTGGTCCAGCGGGTGGCGACCTGGCCGTGAATCAAGCGGTCATCGATGCGCGCCAGGCCGATTTTCATGTGGTCGTTCGGCCCCAGCGGCGCCTGAGGGGCAGCGGCTTTGGCGACGGGTGCTGCGGGTTTTGCGGATTCTTCCTGCGGTTTTTTCAGCGCCTTCACGCCTTCTCGGCCGGTTTCCAACGCCAGCGCCACCAGTTCATCGAAAGCGGGGTTATCGTCCCGCGCCATGAAGGTTTCCACCAGCATCGGGATGTTGACCCCGGTGACGACCTCATAGTTTTCTTTGTCGACCGCAATGCGGCTGGCGGCGTTGAACGGGCTGCCGCCCCAGGTATCCACCAGGAACAGCACGCCGCCGCTGGTATCCAACCCACTGATTTTTTCGTTGTACTTGACGATTAACGTTTCGGCATTCTCACCGGGAACGAAGTCTATAAAGGCGACGTTGTCCTGCTCGCCCAATAGCATCTCCGCCGTTTTCAGCAGTTGTTCCGCTGCAGCCCCGTGTGTGCCGATGATAATAGCTATTGCCACTCGCTACCTCCTCGTTGAACTCCAGACGCGGTTTGTGTCGTTTCTCCGCGCCGTCTTGGCAGTCACTTCCGCGGTTCAGATACATTATGGTAGAAAAAAAGAAACGCACGCCTAACATTTCTCACGCAGTTTCAAGTGCCTGTGCGTGATGCTTCACGAACGCGAGATTTATTTTAGTGAGTGAAAAAATATTTTTTGTGACGCTGCTCTGCTATTGAATGCTCGGAGAAATCTTAGCTGTCACAGACGATATGTCGTAGCGCCATGCTAAACCGCCGTTGAAAAAGGCGCTTTGTCCCCCAGAAAAATCCTGATACAGTAATTTCTTCTTTCATCACTAAGGAGTGAAGGGCCTCAGCCCTCCCTATGGACTGTCACCGAAGTTACTGTTTTTCCAGGTTTCATCCGCCACCTGCTGGCATTGCATATGCTGTTCGGCCCTTCGGCCATCTCCCGGTAACCCCATTCCGTCACTTTGCTAGTGTCGACTGCGCCCACGCAGCGGCGGCATCGTCACGTCTGCGCGGCGTGCGCGCATTCCCACTTTTCGCTGGAGTCTGATATGGAATTTTTAATGGACCCCTCTATTTGGGCGGGGTTGCTTACGCTGGTGGTGCTGGAAATCGTGCTGGGCATCGACAACCTGGTGTTCATTGCCATTCTGGCCGACAAACTGCCGCCGAAGCAGCGCGATAAGGCGCGCATCATTGGCCTGTCGCTGGCATTGCTGATGCGTTTGGGCCTGCTGTCTGTTATCTCCTGGATGGTGACCCTGACCACGCCGCTGTTCAGCGTCGGCGATTTCAGCTTCTCCGGCCGCGATTTGATCCTGCTGTTCGGCGGGGTGTTCCTGCTGTTCAAGGCCACCATGGAGCTGCATGAACGACTGGAAGGGCAGACGCACCAGGACGGCGCCAATCGCGGTTACGCCAAGTTCTGGGCGGTGGTGGTGCAGATCGTGATCCTTGACGCCGTGTTCTCGCTCGATGCGGTGATTACCGCCGTGGGTATGGTGAACGATCTGCCGGTGATGATGGCGGCGGTGGTGATCGCGATGGCGGTGATGCTGTTGGCGTCGAAGCCGTTGACCAACTTCGTCAACGCGCATCCGACCATCGTGGTGCTGTGCCTGAGCTTCCTGTTGATGATCGGTTTGAGCCTGATCGCCGAAGGCTTCGGCTTGCACATTCCTAAAGGCTACCTGTATGCGGCTATCGGCTTCTCGATCCTGATTGAATTGTTCAACCAGATCGCGCGTCGCAACTTCATCAAGCATCAAGCGCGCCGCCCGATGCGCGAGCGCACCGCGGAAGCGATCATGCGCCTGATGGGGCAGCAGCGTACACAGCAGACGGACGATGAGGTCGCCTTGCCAAGGGATGAAACCTTTGCGGCGGAAGAGCGCTATATGATCAGCGGCGTGTTGACGCTGGCCTCGCGTTCATTGCGCAGCGTGATGACGCCGCGCACCGACATTTCCTGGGTCGACTGCGAGCGCTCCCGCGAGGAGGTACGCGCACAGCTGCTGGATACGCCGCACAGCCTGTTCCCGGTGTGTCGCGACTCGGTGGATGAGATCGTCGGCGTGGTACGCGCCAAGGATCTGCTGGTGGCGCTGGAGCAAGGGGAGGATATCGCCGAGTTCGCCGCCCGTACGCCGCCGATCGTGGTGCCGGAAACCATGGACGTCATCAAGCTGCTGGCGGTGCTGCGCCGCGCCAAAGGACGTTTGGTGGTCGTCACCAACGAGTTCGGCGTCGTGCAGGGGCTGGTGACGCCGCTGGACGTGCTGGAAGCGATTGCCGGTGAATTCCCGGACGAGGATGAAACGCCGGACATCGTGGCGGAAGGCGACGGCTGGCTGGTGAAGGGCGGAACCGATCTGCACTCGCTGGAACAGGCGCTGGTCTGCGATGACCTGGTCAGCCCCACCGCCGATTACGCTACCCTGGCGGGGCTGCTGTTGGCCCACTATGGCCAGATGCCGGTGGTGGGGGACACCATCGAGCTGAACCACCTGCGTTTCGATATCGTTGAGGTGTCCGAATACCGTATCGAACTGGTGCGCGTTACCCGCGTCGCCCTGGACGAGACGGCGCACGCGTAACCCTCCCGCCGGGGGCTCAGGCCTCCGGCGGATCCTCTTCCGCTTTCCTGACGCGCGATTCGTACTGCTGCAACCACAGCGGGAAAACGTGGATCGGCATCGGCTTGGCGAAATAATACCCCTGCAGGGCATTGACCTCGCGTGCGCGCAGATAGTCGGCCTGTTCTTCCGTTTCCACCCCCTCTGCCACCAGTTTCAGCTTCAGCCGCTGCGCCAGCGTAATGATGGTGTCGGTCACCGTGGCGTTGACCGCGTCGGTGCCGATGGCGGCGGTAAACCCGCGATCGATCTTCAACACGTCCGGGCTGAGGTTTTTCAGGTAGCTCAGCGAGCTGTGGCCGGTGCCGAAATCGTCGATGGCCAGCATGATCCCCATGTCTTTCAGCGTGCGAATCTGGTCATACTGGATCGCCGACAGCGCGGTGCGTTCGGTCAGCTCAAGCATCAGAGAGGGCATCGGGTGCGCCGGCAGCCAAATCTGGCGGATATCGTCGATGATGTTGAGCGTTTTAAAATGCTCGGCGGCGACGTTAATGCTGATGTAGAACGACGGTCGTGGCGGGAACAGCTGCAGATTTTCCGTCACGGTGTTCATCAAATAGCGGGTGAGCGGAATGATGAGGTCATGCTGCTCGGCCAATGGAATAAACACGTCAGGCGAGATCCATCCTTGTCGCTTCTTTTTCCAACGCAGCAGCATCTCGACGCCGGCGCAGCGCCCGGTGTCGCTGTGGATGATCGGCTGGCAGTAGACGCGGAACTCGCGATGAGTGATGGCATGGCCGATGTGGTAAGACAGGCTCATGCGGTTGGCGGTGAGCAGATAGACCACATAGGCCGCCAACAGACTGATCAGCAGCGCCAGCGGAATATGGCGCGGCAGTGCGGAAAGTGCCAGCATGCCGATCTGCGGGCCGAACAGAGAAATCGAGAACGGATACAGCGCAGAGCCGGCGGTGTAGCGCAGATCGTTGGTCAGGGTGTCACGGCTCAGGATTTCGCGTCGGCCGTATTCCAGGCTGCTGTCGGCTACGTTCAGCACCACGCGCTGAACGTAAGGCTCCTGCGGCTCGAGTAAAAAGTTGGACAGCAGCTCGATATTGAATACGTGCAGCACGCCGCTGGTGTTATCGCGGGGGGATGGCGTCCACATCACCAGCGTGGGCAGGCCTTTGCTGACCGCCAGCGAGGGGCGCAGCGCCAGCCTGGCGTCGCTGTTGACGAAGGTGGGCATCACCGCGGCCAGCTGATAATGACGGGCGCCAAACAGGCTGGAGCAGTAAATAATGCCGTTTTTTACCAGCAACATGGCGCGCAACGCCTGATTTTGCGCGGCGCGAAAGCGCAGGGTCGATGAGACGTTCTCGCAGGGTTGGTCCAGCATGTCCATGCTGCGTTCCGCCTGCAGCTGCGCCGGCGTCAGCAACTGGTTGAGCTTGCCGACGGTTCGGGTGGCCAATGTCTGTTGGCTCAGCTCGATGCTTTTGACCTCTTGATAGTAACGGGTATACAGCGATACCAACAGAATAGCCGCGCCCACCGCTCCGGCCAGCAGCCAACGGTAGTAACGATATCGGGACGCGGCGAGGTGGGTCATCAACATCCGGTAAATCCTTGTTCGGTAATCCAGCTCCGAGTCACAGTCAGGCCATAGCTCCTTAAGTTGCGCTCGGCTAATTCTAGCCTGAGGTTATACAAGATTGATGGTAACTCAGTAAATTATTTCAGTTTGGTAAAACAGAAGGCCAATTTGCAGGTTAACCGTCGGATCGATGAGAAAAATGCAGGATATTTTCTGGTGACATTGTCACTAAAGAGGGGCAATGAATTGATTATCCATAAAAAACCCCGCCGGCGGCGGGGTTGTCTGTCAGTCGCATTGCACCTTGATTGCCAGGCCACCGCGTGACGTTTCCCGGTACTTGGCGTTCATGTCTTTGCCGGTTTCGTACATGGTCTCGATCACCTTATCCAGCGAAACGCGCGGTTCGCTGGTGCGGCGCAGCGCCATGCGGGCGGCGTTGATCGCCTTGACCGAGGCGATGGCGTTGCGCTCGATGCACGGCACCTGTACCTGGCCCGCGACCGGGTCGCAGGTCAGCCCCAGGTTGTGTTCCATGCCGATTTCCGCCGCCACGCATACCTGCTCAGGGCTGCCGCCCAGCAGTTCGGCCAGGCCGGCTGCCGCCATGGAGCAGGCCACGCCGACTTCGCCCTGACAGCCGACTTCGGCGCCGGAAATGGAAGCATTCATCTTGTACAACGCGCCGATGGCGCCTGCCGCCATAAAGTAACGGATGTAGATATCCGGGCTGGCGGACTCGATGAAGTGATCGTAGTAAGCCAGCACCGCAGGCACGATGCCGCAGGCGCCGTTGGTCGGTGCGGTGACCACGCGGCCGCCGGCGGCGTTCTCTTCGTTAACCGCCAGCGCGAACATGTTGACCCAGTCGATCACGTTCATCGGATCGTTGGACAGTTTATCCGACGCCACCAGCATGCGGCGCAACGCGGAGGCACGGCGCGGTACGCGCAGCGGCCCCGGGAGCACGCCTTCGGTGTTCAGACCGCGATCGATACAGGCGCGCATGGTTTGCCAGACGTTGCCGAAGTAGGTCTCGATCTCTTGCTTGCTGTGCAGCGCCAGTTCGTTCTGCATCACCATACCGGACAGCGACAACCCGGTCTCGCGGCAGTGATCGAGCATTTCGCGCGCGGAGTTGAACGGATAGGGCATTTGCAGCTCTTGCTCGGCGTCCTTACCGAAGTTCTCCTCGTCGACGATAAAACCGCCGCCGATAGAGTAATAGGTCTTGCTGTACACTTCTTTATCGCCGGCGAAGGCGTGGATCTGCATGCCGTTTTCGTGCAGCGGCAGGTTGTCGCTGCGGAAGACCATGCCGCCGTCGCGTGGGAAATCGACTTCATGCAGGCCGTTGGCCAGCATCAGGCGTTGACGTTGTTCTACATCGCGAATAAAACCCGGAATGCTATCGATATCGACGGTGTCCGGCATGTTGCCGGCCAGGCCGAGAATGATGGCGATATCGGTATGGTGACCTTTACCGGTCAATGAGAGTGAGCCGTAAACGTCTACGGCAACACGCGTGATAGAAGGCATCAGGCCTTTATTTACCAGATCGTCGACAAACTGTTTGCCGGCTTTCATCGGTCCAACCGTATGAGAGCTGGACGGGCCGATGCCGATCTTAAACATGTCGAAAACGCTAATCACGCTAAAACTCCTTAAAGAGACGTATTGTTATGGCTGCAGCGGTTAAAAACCGCGCAGGGAACAGCGATATTGTAAAAGGGCCGTGCGGGTTCGGCTGCCTTTTTCGCATGAAATTAAATAATCCGTGGTGTCGCTTTTTTTACTGATTACCCGGGGTGAACCCTTAAGCGGGGTATCCGCTTTCGCCCAAGTTCCATTAACGGTAATCGCGCCAGCCTTCCGTGCTGAACGCCGCCGGCTTAATCCCTGTTTCTACAGTGGTTTATCTCGGACGGTGGTATTTTACAGGTATTTCGTAAGGTTTAAGAGAGGGTTTACAGTTTTTTTAAAACCATTCAACCGGAACGGTAGTTGAAAAAGCGAACAAATGAAGTGATTTCGATCGCTTTACCTGCAGCGGACGCCGACGGCCATGCCAGATTGCGAGTCAGATCACGCAATACGGGTTAAATACTGACCTGCTGCGCCAGGCGGCGAATGATGGCGGCGGTCAGCCCCCAGATAAACTGGCTGTGATACCAGGAGAGGTAAATGCGGTGCGTATGGCCGGCGCGATGAATATCCAGCGGGTAGTAACGCGACAGGGTCAGCGCTTCCCGCAGGGGCATCTCGAACACGTCCGCCACTTCGCCCTCATTGGCGCGGAACTGCACGTCCGGCGGGATGAGGCCGACGATAGGGGTAACCTGAAATCCGGTGCTGCTGTCGAGCGGCGCCATTTGGCCGAGAACGGTCACCGCTTGCGGCGGTATCGCCACCTCTTCCTGTGCTTCTCGCAGCGCCGTGACGATCGCCGATCCGTCTTCGGCATCGGTTTTACCGCCGGGGAAGGCCACTTGACCGGCATGTTTGCGCAGCGAGTCGGCGCGGCGGGTCAACAGCAGCGTCGGCTCGGCTCGGCAGACGATTGGGATCAGCACCGCCGCCGGGCGCACATTGTGCGAGATCTGCGCCGCCTGCGGCAGCTGCAGTTGAAAACGGCTGATAAAGGCGTGCAGCGAGGCCGGCGAGTTTGATGGGATCACGACAGGGCATACTCCCCAAGCTGCGGCAAAATACGACCAACCTTGTCGAAGGTTTCCTGGTATTCCGCCTGCTCCTGGCTGTCCGCCACGATGCCGCCGCCGGCGGAGCAGTGGATGCGGCCGTTTTCGGTGACGAGCGTGCGGATGGTGATATTGGTGTCCATCGTGCCGCAGGCGCTCAGGTATCCGATGCTGCCGCAATAGGCATTGCGGCGCTGCGGCTCCAGCTCTTCGATGATTTCCATCGCTCGCACCTTGGGCGCGCCGGTGATCGACCCACCGGGGAAGCAGGCGCGCAGCAGTTCGGCCGCCGAGGTATACGCCGGCAGGGTCGCGGTGATGGTGCTCACCAGGTGATGCACGGCGGGAAACGGCTCCACGGCAAACAGTTCCGGCACCCGTACGCTGCCAGGTTGGGCGACGCGGCCGATATCGTTGCGCAGCAGATCGACGATCATCAGATTTTCAGCGCGGTCCTTGGGCGAATCGGCTAAACGGCGAGCCTGTGCGGCGTCTTGTTCTGCGTCCGCCAGCCGCGGCAGCGTGCCCTTGATCGGGCGGGTTTGGATACGCTGCTGCTCCAGCCAGAGGAAGCGCTCGGGAGAGACGCTCAGCACGCTGTTGTGCGGCAGCCGCAGGAAGGCCGAGAACGGCGCGCGGTTGCTGGCGCTCAATCGGCAAAACGCCTGCCATTCGTCCCCCTGGTAGTCGGCGGAGAATCGCTGTGCCAGATTAATCTGGTAACAGTCGCCGCTGCGCAGGTAGTGCTGAATACGTTGGAACTTCTCGCCGTATTGCCGCCGGCTCATATTGGCACGCCAGTCGCTCAGCAGCGTGAAAGGGCGTTCCGTCGGCGCGGTTTGGCTATTGAGCCAACGCCAGCGCTGTTCTACGTCGCCATAGCTGATCAGCGTCAGGGTCTGCAAATGGTGGTCGGCGATCGCTGCCCAGTCATAAATGCCGACCGCCATGTCCGGCAAAGCGAGGTCGGCTTCGGCCAACTGCGGCAAGGTTTCCACCCGGCGCCCGAGATCGTAGCCGAACAGCCCCAGGGCACCGCCCTGAAACGGCAGATCTGGGTTAAACGCCGGCTGCCAGCCTTGCGCCGACAATTGTTGCTGCAGCAGGGAGAACGGATCTTCCTGCGACTGAATAGTGACGCCGTCACTTTCGATTTTCGTGCTGGCACCCTGAGTGGTGAGCGTAACGCGCGGCTGCGCGACCAAGATGTCGAAGCGGTTATGCGAATGGTCGGCGAAGCCCGAATGCAGCAGCATCGCCCAGGGCTGCGCTGAAAGCGGGGCGAAGAGCGTCATCAGGGCATCGCGGCTGTAGGGCAAAGATTTTATGTTTGGGGCGGTTACGCTCATGAACGTCAATAAACCTGGCTGTGAGGACGGCGATATCTGGCAGCTAGTGTGCCATAGACGGTCACGTCATGCATGTTTTGCCATGCGCGACATGAAGCACAGTTCACATAAACGGCAGTTCAATAAACCTGAAATAAGGCATTTTTTGCGCCATTGATTATACTTCGATATGTTAAAAATTTAACGTCAAATGCACTGGAAACCTATTTATCGAGGGCGCAAGACCCGAGAGATATAAAAAAGATTCGTTGATTTCATAAATTTATTATTTCTGCTTGTTATTAGATGCGGGAGCGGCGTGGCGTTGCCTGATTTTAGCCAGCGTCGCCGCCCTTTGGAATTAATGGATTAATTACTCAGCGCTTTTCCGGCGCTGGTTTGAAAAAGAAAGCCAGGTTCGGCCCCATTGCCACTGCGGCAATTTAGAGGTTTCACGCCTATTTCAAGCGTGCGCCGAACCGAATGAGTCTTTTAGAAAAATAAAATTATTATTTTGTTACATTATCATTGAAGAGCTGCCTATGTCGTTAATGCTGAGCGTGATCGTCCCGATGCACAATGCGGGGGAGTTATTGGAGCCTTTCCTGGCTTCGCTGCTGGCCCAGCGCGAGCAACGGTTGGAGGTGATCATCGTCAACGATGGTTCCACCGACGGTTCGGGGGAGATAGCGCACCGTTACGCGGCGGTGCATCCGCATATTCGTGTGATCGATCAGGCTAACGCCGGCGTTTCTAACGCGCGTAATGCCGGGCTCGCCGTTGCCCGGGGCAAATACGTGGCGTTTCCCGATGCCGACGATTTGCTGGCGCCGGACATGTATTCCACGCTGTTGGAACAGGCGGAGCACCACCAATTAGACGTAATGCAATGCAATGGCGAGCGCTATTTCACCCGCCAAGACGAATTGCAGCCGATTTTTCCACAGGGTCGCTTACAGACCACCGACGTTATCACCGGCGTACAGTGGTTTGAACGTGCGCTGAAATCGCGAAAGTTTATTCACGTTGTATGGCTGGCAATATATCGCCTCGACTTTATTCGCCAGCATCGGCTTTATTTCGAGCCGGGATTACATCATCAGGATATTCCCTGGACGACGGAAGTCATGTTTAATGCCCAACGGGTCAAATATTTAAGTACGCCGCTGTACCGCCAACGGGTACACGACAAGTCGATCAGCAACCGTCGTCGCACCGGCAAGGCGAACGTGGATTATCAACGCCACTATATGAAAATCGTCGAAATGTTGGAGCGGCTCAACCGGCGCTATGCGGGCACTGTCGCCATTCGCCCGGCTTTCCATTGGCAAATCACCCGCGAAGCGCTGGGCATTTGCCACAGCATTCGTCGTGAGCCGGATCCGGCTGCCCAGAGTCAAATCACCGAAGAGTTCTATCAGCGAGGCATCGACAGAGCGATGTTCGCCAATGCGCGCGGCCTGAAACAGGGGTGGCACGTCATGCTGTGGCGGCATCGGCTGAAGCAGTGGCGCAGCGATAGCGGCTGCTCGCAACCGGTCTGAGGCACAAGACGTTGGGATCCGCCGCGTTAGCGCGTATACTCCTTCTCCCTTTTGCCGGAGAGAACGACACATGCATGCAGGTATGCCATTACTGAGTCACGCGGAGCAGCAGGAAGCGGCGGATCGTATCCATCAACTGATGGAGCAGGGCATGAGCAGCGGTGAAGCCATTGCTCGCGTTGCGCAGGAAATTCGCGAGAAGCATCAGGGCGCTCAGGTTGCGGTACTGTTCGATGAGGATGATGAAGACGAGCAGCATGAGGCCGCACCGGAGGCGTCGCGGGATGACGATGCTGAAGATGACGAAGACTATTGACGTTATCGGGGCCGCGTAAGCGGCCCCGTGAGTATCAGCCGTTGACCGCCACGGCGGCGGCGGCTTGTTTCGCTTGCTCCACCGCCTGTTCCGTCGTGCTCGCCGTCGCCAGCGCTACGCCCAGGCGACGCTGCCCGGCGATCTCCGGTTTGCCGAACAGGCGCAGCTGGTTGTGCCCGCGCAGCGCGTTTCCCAGGCCGCTGAAGCGCACATCGCTGCTGGTGAGCTGTGGCAGGATCACCGCCGAAGCGGAAGGGCCGAACTGACGGATGGCGCCGATCGGCAACCCGAGAAATGCGCGAACGTGCAGAGCGAACTCGGACAGATCCTGTGAGATCAACGTGACCATGCCGGTATCGTGCGGGCGCGGTGACACCTCGCTGAAGATCACTTCGTCGCCACAGACGAACAGCTCCACGCCGAACAGGCCGAAACCGCCCAGGGCTTTCACCACCTTCTCCGCGATAGTCTGAGCACGGCTCAACGCCGTCGCCGACATCAGTTGCGGCTGCCAGGATTCGCGATAGTCCCCATCCTCCTGACGATGGCCGATCGGCTCGCAGAAATGCACGCCGTCCACGGCGCTGATGGTCAGCAACGTAATTTCAAAATCAAACCTTACCAGCCCTTCGACGATCACCCGGCCGCCGCCGGCGCGTCCGCCCTGTTGCGCGTAATCCCAGGCGCTTTGCAGTTGCTCAGGCGAGCGGATCAGGCTCTGTCCTTTGCCGGAAGAACTCATCACCGGTTTGACGATGCACGGGTAGCCGATGTGCTCGACCGCCAGCCGGAAAGTTGCCTCGCTGTCGGCAAAGCGGTAGCTGGAGGTGGGCAGGTCAAGCTCTTCCGCCGCCAGACGGCGGATGCCTTCACGGTTCATGGTCAGGCGCGTGGCTTCGGCGCAGGGCACTACGCGGTGGCCCTGGCGTTCAAGTTCGACCAGCATGGCGGTAGCGATCGCTTCGATTTCGGGAACGATATAGTCCGGCCGCTCTTGTTCGATCACGGCTTTCAGCGCGTCACCGTCCAGCATATTGATGACGTGGCTGCGGTGCGCCACATGCATGGCGGGGGCGTCGGGGTAGCGATCGACGGCGATCACTTCCAGGCCGAGGCGCTGGCATTCAATGGCGACTTCTTTACCCAGCTCCCCGGAGCCGAGCAACATAACGCGGGTGGCGGAAGGGCGCAGGGCAGTTCCAATCGTTAACATAGTTTCGTACCTGGATCGGTGAAAGTAAGCGGATTGATGATCGGCGGGCAGTATATACGAAAACGATTGCGTGCACAGCCGCCGCGCCAAGTTTGTTGCTAACTTACTGTTTTTATAACAAGCAGAAATATTTGCCCTGTATGGGCGATTGTGCGTTAATAAGCGACGGCGAAAGAAGGCCTACATATAGCAAGGTTTTCGCGTCTCGTGCCGTCAAGGCAGGTTTATCAAGTAAAGGAAACACAAATGAGCAAGATCACTGGTCACGTAAAATGGTTCAACGAAAGCAAAGGCTTCGGCTTTATCACGCCTGCCGACGGTTCTAAAGACGTTTTCGTTCATTTTTCCGCTATCGTTAGCGATGGTTTCAAGACCCTGGCTGAAGGCCAGCAGGTTGAGTTCTCCATCCAGGACAGCCAACGTGGCCCTGCCGCAGCCAACGTCGTTGCTATTTAACGACTAAGCCGCCGAGAAACCCGCCGCCGGCGGGTTTTTTTATGCTCGCACCCCGTAACGCCGCCCATCTCTGTTATCATTTAGCGCTGATTCGGCGCCAACCTGCGGGCGCGCCGCCATTCCATTCGTCATATAAGAGTTATCGCCGTGAGCACAGTTTCTTTTTCTTCCCTGCCTCTGCCAGCCGAACAGTTGGCTAACCTCAACGAACTGGGGTACGCCAAAATGACGCCGGTGCAGGCCGCCGCGTTGCCCGCCATCCTGCAAGGGAGAGACGTGCGCGCCAAGGCGAAAACCGGCAGTGGTAAAACGGCGGCATTCGGCATTGGTCTGCTGAATAACATCGTCGTTGCTCAGGTCGCCACGCAGGCGCTGGTGCTCTGTCCCACCCGTGAGTTGGCCGATCAGGTGAGCAAAGAGCTGCGTCGCCTGGCGCGTTTCACGCAAAACATCAAAATCCTGACGCTGTGCGGCGGCCAACCGATGGGGCCACAGCTCGATTCGCTGGTGCACGCGCCACATATCGTGGTGGGGACGCCGGGACGCATTCAGGAGCATCTGCGCAAGAAAACGCTGCTGCTGGACGAGCTGAAGGTGCTGGTGCTGGATGAGGCCGATCGCATGCTGGACATGGGCTTCGCCGACGACATCGACGATGTGATCAGCTACACGCCGCCGCAGCGTCAGACGCTGCTGTTTTCCGCCACCTACCCGGCGGGCATCGAACGCATCAGCGATCGCGTTCAGCGCCAGCCGCTGAGCGTCGAAGTGGACGATGACGAAGCGCAGACCGCCATCGAACAACGCTTCTATGAAACCACGCGCGATCAGCGCCCGGCGCTGCTGGTGTCGGCCATTCGTTATCATCAACCCGCGTCCTGCGTGGTGTTCTGCAATACCAAACGCGATTGTCAAACGGTGCTTGAGGCCCTGGAGGCCCGCGGCATCAGCGCACTGGCGCTGCATGGCGATCTGGAGCAGCGCGATCGCGACCAGGTGTTGGTGCGCTTCGCCAACCGCAGTTGCCGGGTGTTGGTGGCGACCGACGTCGCCGCTCGCGGGCTGGACATCAAAGAACTGGAGCTGGTGGTTAACTACGAACTGGCGTTCGATCCCGAAGTGCATGTGCACCGTATCGGTCGTACCGGGCGCGCCGGCATGAGCGGGCTGGCGATCAGCCTGTGCACGCCGCAGGAAATGGCGCGGGCGCATGCGATTGAAGACTACCTGCAGATGGCCGTAGATTGGGCGCCGGTGTCCGAGTTGAGCGGGGCCGCCAACGGCTCGCTGGAGGCGGAGATGGTAACGCTGTGCATCGACGGCGGCCGCAAGGCGAAGATCCGCCCCGGCGATATCCTTGGCGCGCTGACCGGCGATGCCGGGCTGACGGCGGCGGAAGTGGGCAAGATCGACATGTTCCCGGTGCACGCCTACGTCGCGATCCGTAAAGCCAGCGCGCGCAAGGCGCTGCAGCAGCTGCAGCAGGGCAAAATCAAAGGCAAGAGCTGCAAGGTGCGGCTGCTGAAATAAGCCGAAGGCGGGCGGCGGTTTGCCTTCCCGCCATTATCTATTTATACTGTATGTATTTACAGGTATTTGAGTATTTGAGGACGCACGCATGGCGGTTGAAGTTAAATATGTGGTGGTGAGAAACGGTGAGGAAAAAATGACTTTCGCGAGCAAGAAAGAAGCCGACGCCTACGACAAAATGCTGGATTTGGCGGATAACCTCGGAGAGTGGCTGCAACAGGCGCCGCTGAACCTGGACGATGAACAGCGCGAAGGGCTGAGCTTCTTCCTGGCAGAGAATAAGGATGCGCTGGGCCTGATTCTGCGCGGCGCATCGCCGGCGGAAACCGGCAAAAAACCGACGGAAGCGAAAGCGAAAAAAACGGTCTCTAACTCAAAAGAGGGATCTACGTCAGAAAAGCAAGCGGCATAATGACTTATGTTGCGGTGTTGTGATGAAAAAGGATCTAAAATGAGCCGTGAAATAACTTTCTTCAGCCGCTTTGAGCAAGACATTCTGGCCGGGCGCAAAACCATCACCATTCGGGATGCCAGTGAGTCGCACTTCGAACCGGGCGAGGTATTGCGCGTAAGCCGCAATGAAGACGGCGTGTTTTTCTGCTTTATCGAAGTGCTGTCGGTAACGCCGGTGCGCCTGGATGCGCTGACCGAGCGCCACGCACAGCAGGAGAACATGTCGCTGGGCGAGCTGAAGCAGGTGATCAAGGAAATCTATCCGGGCCTGGATGCGCTGTTTGTCATCGAGTTCGTCAAACGGTAACTCTTTGCCGAAACCCTGTTGTGAGCCAGGGATGGGCGCCCGGATAGCGCTAATCACAACGGGAGGACATATGAAAAAAACGGGTTTGGCTATCGCCTTGTTGGCCATGATGGGAGCATCGACTGCGGTGTGGGCGCAGGATCAAGAGCAACGCACCGCCAAGGTGGGGCAGTGTGCCGGTCTGCAGCCGGCGGATATCGCCGCCCAGGTCAAGCGTGATTTCTTGCAGAATCGCATTACGCGCTGGGAGGCGGACAAAAAACTGCTGGGCACCGCTACCCCGATCGCCTGGGTCAGCCCGGATGCCATCACCGGCAAGGAGCAGGTATGGCAGGTGCCGCTGACGGTGCGTGGCACCAAAGTGGATAAAACCTACAATGTGACGCTCAACTGCAACACCGGCGAGATCGCCTACAGCGCGCCGCAGTAATCGTTTTCCGCAATAAAAAGCCCGCCTGGCGGCGGGCTTGATGCATCAAGACGCGGTCAGTCGCTAAACGGTATCACCAACTCACCCGGTTTCACTTCCAATCCCTTCGCCAGTTTTTTCGCCAGCGCTTCGGTTTTGCTGTTGTCAGGATTCAGCACATAAGCCGGCTTTTGGTCGAAATAAGACTTCAGCGACTGGTTCAGATATGGCGTCAGCGCTTTCATCACCGTCTGCATTTTTTCCGGCTGCACGCTGTAATCGGTCAGTTCCATGTCTTTCAGATAAATGGCGCCCTGTGCACGGTCGTACACCGGCTGCGCTTTCAGCGTCAGTTTCAGATCCGCCGCCTGCGGGCCGAGAATCGACGTGATGTTGACCTTGGCGTCGCCGGAAAGGGTGACTTTACCCGGCTCGCTGCGGCCGATCTGGCTTTGCAGCTGCGTCAGCACGATGTTGGCGTCCACCAGGCCGGGCACGCCGATCTGCTTCTGATAGTCGTTGTGTTTTTGCAGGTAATCATTCACTTCCTGCTCGCTCAGAGTGTACTGGGTCAGTTGATTGCAACCGGCCAATACGCCGGCGAACAGCAGGGCGGCTGCGCCCATCAGGATCTTCTTCATTAATGCCTCATTGCGACTGCTGGCGAAAAGTGCTGCAGATAATTGATTAATCATTATAAACGTTCCACCTGCGCGTGAAAACGGCAGAAGGCGATGTGCAGAGGATAGTGCGCGCAAAAGCGGGCGACACCTATCGGATAACGCCGAAAGCGTCAGCGCCGCAATCGCAGCGCCAAGAGCACCACGCCGGCCAGGCAGGCTGCGCCCCCCAACAGCGGGAACAGCGGAATGCCCCACAGCCGCAGCGACGAATGCATCAGATAAGGCGCCAGCCCCAGGGCAAAAGCGGCGGTGACGATGGCGATAGCCAGGGTAACGGCGGCGCGTTCCAGCGCTTTGCTCAACTGGCCAAGATTACTGACGTTGATATCGGCATTGAGCCGCCCGCGTTTTAGGCGGCGAACCAATAGCCGCAGGGTTTGCGGCAGCTCCTCTCCGGCGTCGAGCGCTTCCCCGCCCAGGGCCAACAACCGCTGGCGCACGGCAGCGGGTGCATAGCGTTGCAGCACGGTTTGTTGCAGCATCGGTTTGAGCGTGGCCACGATGTCAAAGGCCGGATCCAATCGGTGCAGCACGCCGTCGGCGGTGATTAACGCCTTGAACAGCAGCACCAGATCGGGCGGCAGCGCCAGCTGGTGTTCACGCGCCATCACCAGCAGATCGGTCAGGGCCTTGCCCAAGGTCAGGGTGGCGGCGGCCTGTTTGTCGAGGAAGTTTTGCGCCGCCAGCTCCAGATCCATCAGATCCAGCGGTTCGCTGTCCGACCAGGCGATCAGCGTGTTGACGATGCCTTCGGACTGACGATCGGCGATGGCCTGCAGCAGCAGGAGCAACTGATTGCGTCGCCGCTCGGACAGCTGGCCCACCATGCCGAAGTCGATAAAGCCGACGCGGTCACCGCTCAGCGCCATGACGTTGCCGGGGTGGGGATCGGCGTGATACAGCCGATGCTCCAGTACCATGCTCATAAAGGCGCGGGCGCCGCGTTGCGCCAGCAGTGGGCCGTCAAAGCCCGCTGCCGCCAGCTGCTGAGGGTTTTCCGGCGCGGTGCCGGGCAAGTATTCCTGCACTAACAGGCGCGGGGAAGACCATTGCCAATAGATTTTCGGCACGACGACGTCAGGTTGACGCGCAAACATCCCGGCGACGCGGTCGCAGTTATGCCCTTCGTGGGTCAAATCCAGTTCATGATTGAGCGCCGTCGCCAGCGCTCTGACCATCTGCCGCGGCCGATAGCGCGCCAGCGCGGGGCTCTGCTGCTCCACGGTTTCCGCCAGCGAGGCCAGCAGCCGCAGATCGGCGTGGATGGTTTTCGCCAGGCCGGGCCGCAGCACTTTGACCACGACCTGTTCGCCGCTGTGCAGGCGTGCGCGGTAGATTTGCGCCATCGACGCCGCCGCCAGCGGCGTACGATCGAATTCTGCGAACAGCCGCTCGGGCTCGCCGCCCAGGTCGGCAACGATCTGCGGCGCCAGCGTTTCCCATGGCAACACCGCTGCCCGGCTGTGCAGACGATCCAGTTCGTCGGTCCAGGCCGGATCCAGCAGGTCGGAACGCGTGGCCAGGATCTGACCGAATTTGACGAAGGTAGGGCCCAGCGCCTCGAGCGCTTCGCGCAGCCGCTCAGGCAGGGTTTGTGCGTCCTGTTGGGCGGATTCAGCGCGGGCGCCGCGCAGCAAAGCCCCCAGGCCCAGCAGACGCAGAACGTCTTGCAGGCCATAACGAATCAGAACGGAGGTAATTTCCTTCAGCCGCGCCCGATCGCGAGCGGTGGCGAGCACCATTTTCAACATCAGTACGCCATATCCTTATTTGTCATTCTTGAACGTTATTGTTCCATATCCAGCAGCAACGGCACCTCGCTGCGCTGCGCCATGCGGTTGCGGTAGGCTTCCACGTTATCCGGCAGCGCAACGCCGGCGACGATCGACAATGAGCGCAGCAGCGGGAACAGGTGGATATCGTCCTCGGACAGTTCGCCGTTCACCGCGTCGGCGGAGGCGATCAGCGGCGACAGCGTTTGCAGGTCGGCTTCCAGTTCGGCGATCAGATCGGCACTGTTGGCGAGATGCTCGGCAAAATCGCCGATAGACGCCTGCTTTTTATCGATAAAGTAACGGCGGGCGCTGTCGGTGGCAAACTCTTCGAAATCGGCATGCGCAATACGCGGCAACAGCAATTTTGCGCTGTAACCGCCGACCCGCTGCAGCCACTCGGCAATGGCCGGGTTGGTGCGGCCGGTCAGCACCGGTTTGTCGTCAAGGTTGTCGACATAGCGCACGATATCCAGGCTTTCCGGCATCGCATCGCCGTTGTCTTTGACCAGGATAGGCACCATTTTTTGGCCGATCAGGTTGAACGGGGTCGTCTCATCGTCGTTGAGCAATGTGACCAGGCGAATCGGCAGACGTTTCAGGCCAAAAATCATGCGGGCTTTAACGCAGAATGGGCAATGATCGTAAATGAACAGTTTCATGCTTGCTCCGGGTTGTCAGGTTTTAACAGCAATAGTTACCACAGCTTATCGAGGCTGTCTTGACGTGCGTGTGTTGGATGGTGCGTTATTGCGATATTGCCCGCGCGCCGGCGCGGGCTAGGAGGCGTTATTTCTTGGCCGGTACTGAGTTGAGCACATCGATCAGGTGATTGCGAGCTTCTTCGAGGTCGATTCTGTCACGTTCGTTGGTGGCGGTGACGACCTGCAGCTGTTTGATAATATCGTTTTTCAGGCCGGCGTCGCTGGCGAGGATATGGGCCAGTGCCTTTTCCACCAAGGTGGAACGCGCATAAATCATGCGCAAGTTCAGTATCATATGTTCGAGTAGTTGCGGTAATTTTGCTTCTTCGCTCATGCCGACGGGCTCCTGTGGGTGTTTTTACTAACAGGATAGCAGCTGTTGCCGATTCGGCCGGATTTCTATGGCGTTAACCGCCGGGAAGCAGCATCGACGCACTGCGCCGCGGGCTGAACTGCCAGTACAGCGCCAGCAACGTAGCGAAGCCCACTGCCCCCAGCAGCAACCAGGGTAGCTCCGGCATGTTCATCGTCCGCCCGGTATCGTACATCCAACCGCCGCCGGTATAACCCAACGCGCCGCCCAGCGCCAGGCCCAGGCGGCTAAAGCCCATATAGCTGCCGCGCGCACGCGGATCGGCCAGCGAAGCGCTCAGCGTTTCGCGCGCCGGTTCGGCGATGATCGATCCCAGATAGAAGCAACAGATCAGCGTGAACACGCCCTGCAAACTGGTGGCGAGACCGATCGGCAGCAGGCTGAGCGTCATCAGCAACAGGCCCGCCATCAGGCGCTGCTCAAGCCGGAAGTGTTTTTCTCCCCAACGCGCCAGCGGATAGAGCAGCGATAGCGACAGCGCTGCTTCAATCGCATACATCCATTTCACCGCCGCCGGTGAACCGGCGATTTCGTTGACCACGATCGGCATCATCAGCATCACCTGTACCGCTAACATGTAATAACCGGTCAGCGTCAGGACATAGGTGAGGAAGCGGCGATCGCGCAGGACCCGCAGCATGCCTTCCTTCATCGGTATGCGCACGGTAGAGATGCGGTAAGCCGGCAGTAGCCAGGCGTTCCAGCCGGCGGCCAGCACGAAGATCGCCGCCCCAACCCAGCAGACAAAGTGGAAATCGTACTGCAGCAGCCAACTGCCGATCAGCGCGCCGACCACCGCTCCGGCGCTATCCTGCATCATCAGCAGCGAGAAAAAACGGCCGCGCTCGTGCGGACGGGTCAGTTTGATCACCAAAGCGGTGCGCGGCGGATCGAATAACGTGCCGCCGAGGGCGGACAGGGCACAAGAGAACCACAGGATCCAGGGTTCATCGGCCATCGCCATGGTGGCGAAACCGGCGGCGCGCAGCAACATGCCGGTGACGATCATCGGCTTGGCGCCGAAGCGATCGGCGATGGCGCCGCCAAAGATGCCGAGCCCTTGTTGCAACAGCTGGCGCAAACCCAGTGCGATGCCGACGATCAGCGCCGCCCATCCTAATTGATCGACAAAGCGGATCGAAATAAGCGGAAAAACGACAAAGAAGCCTAAAACCACCAGCAGATTATCGAGCAACAGAAAATATTTACCCAAGCTGCGCGCTTGCGACACCAGAGACATGCTTCACCATGAGCAATCAAGAAAGAAGGAGAGACAGCCGTTCCATTCTCTACCCAATTCCCGTACGGCGACAGGGGAGGCATAGATAATATTTTTTTATCGTCAAGGTGTTACCTGAGCAGCAAAATTGGCGGAAAAACGCCGTAAAACGCGTATTCGGCGATTTACTGAGCGGCCGGTATTTTACCTCGGGGGCGGGCTACGGTTATATTGAATGCAGGGAAGTGCAGTTCTGCGGTGCTATTGGCAAAATAAAACCATGGCAAAAGATCGGCACAGGATAATGATCCGCTCGGCTTCCTAATAAATACTTCTTATCGAACCGTTTTGACTGCGGGGGAAATGATGTTCGGCTATCGCTCTGCATCGCCAAAAGTACGTCTTACAACCGACCGGATGGTGGTCCGTTTAGTGCATGAACGGGATGCCTATCGCCTGGCGGATTATTATGCCGAGAACCGGACCTTTCTCAAACCCTGGGAGCCGGTGCGCGACGAAAGCCACTGTTATCCTTCCGGCTGGCAGGCGCGCCTGGGCATGATCACCGAAATGCAAAAGCAGGGCAGCGCCTACTATTTTATCCTGCTCGATCCGGAAGAACAGGAAGTGCGCGGCGTGGCGAACTTCAGCAACGTGCTGCGCGGTTCGTTTCATGCCTGTTTCCTCGGCTATTCGCTGGGGGAAAAATGGCAGGGGCAAGGGCTGATGTTCGAAGCCCTGCAGTCCGCCATGCGCTATATGCTGCGCCAACAGCGCATGCACCGCATCATGGCCAACTATATGCCACACAACCAGCGCAGCGGCGCGCTGCTGACGCGTCTGGGATTCGAACGCGAAGGTTACGCCAAGGATTACCTGCTGATCGACGGCCAGTGGCAAGACCACGTTTTGACGGCATACACCAATAAAGAGTGGCTACCCCCACGTTGAGGCCAAACGATGAAATATGAATTGAACGCCAGAGAGGCGCGGGTCATCGGCTGCCTGTTGGAAAAACAGGTCACGACCCCGGACCAATACCCACTTTCGCTTAACGCCATTACCCTGGCATGCAATCAAAAAACCAACCGCGAGCCGGTGATGGATCTGAGCGAAAGCGAGGTGCAGCAACTGCTCGATCTGTTGCTGCGCAAACATTTCCTGCGCACGCTCAGCGGGTTCGGCAACCGGGTGGTGAAGTACGAACAGCGGTTTTGCAACTCCGAGTTCGGCCAACTGAAACTCTCGCCCGCCGAACTGGCGGTGATCGCTACCTTATTGCTGCGCGGCGCGCAAACGCCGGGCGAGCTGCGCACCCGCACCAACCGGATGCACGAGTTCAACGATGTCAGCGAGGTCGAACAGGTGCTGCAGCAGTTGGCCACGCGCGAAGATGGTCCGTTCGTGGTGCGCCTGGCGCGTGAACCGGGCAAGCGTGAAAGCCGGTTCATGCATCTGTTCAGCGGCCAGATTGATGAAGCGCCGCCGGCGGCGTTCGAATCAGAGGACGACGGCGAACTGAGCGCCAGGGTTAGCGCATTGGAAAGCGAAGTGGCGGAGCTGAAACGGCAGTTGCAACACTTGTTGGGGAGGGATGCGAATGACTAAATTGCGTGTGGGCGTGGTGGGATTGGGCAGTATTGCGCAGAAGGCTTACCTGCCAATCCTCGGCCAGGCGGCGGATTGGACGCTGGTGGGCGGTTTTTCGCCCAATCAGCAAAAAGCGCAGCCGCTGTGCGACAGCTACCGCATGGCCTGTTTCTCCCGTCTGGACAGCCTGGCCGAACAGTGCGACGCGGTCTTTGTTCACAGCAGCACCGCCAGTCATTTCTCGGTAATCGGCGAGCTGCTGAACCGCGGCGTGCACGTTTACGTCGATAAACCGCTGGCGGAAACGCTGGAGCAGGGCGAGCAGTTGCTTGAGTTGGCCGAGCGGCGAGGCAAAACGCTGATGGTGGGGTTCAACCGCCGTTTCGCGCCGCTTTACCGGCAGCTCAAACAGCAAATGAATCAGCCGGCCTCCATTCGCATGGATAAACATCGGGCGGACAGCGTCGGCCCGCACGATCTGCGTTTTACCCTGTTGGATGATTACCTGCACGTGGTGGACACTGCGCTGTGGCTGGCGGGCGGAGACGAACAATTGCTGAGCGGCAGCTTGTGCGCCAACGCCGCAGGCGAAATGCTGTACGCCGAGCACCACTTTGCCTGCGGGGGCACGCAGGTGACGACCAGCATGCATCGCCGCGGCGGCAGCCAGCGTGAAAGCGTGCAGGCGGTGACCGACGGCGCACTGTATCAGTTGACCGATATGCGCCACTGGCTGCGTGAAGATGCGCAGGGCGTGTTGGAACAGCCGGTGCCGGGCTGGCAAAGCACGCTGGTGCAACGCGGCTTCGACGGGGCGGTACGACATTTCCTTAATGCCGTCGCCAACCAGAGCGCGCCGGAAACCGGCGGCGAACAGGCGCTGCTTGCCCAGCGGGTGGTCGAGCGTTTGCTGCGGGATAACTCTATGTAACATATGGCGGTAGCTATTCTTTTCCGGATGCGTAAACTGAGCCGATTGTTTCACTGACGCCTGCTGTTGCAGGCGTTGATATTTACGGTACCTATCAGACAACCACATGAACCTACTCAAATCCTTGGCTGCCGTCAGCTCGATGACGATGTTTTCGCGGGTGTTGGGCTTTGCCCGCGATGCGATCGTCGCGCGCGTGTTCGGGGCCGGCATGGCAACGGACGCCTTTTTCGTGGCGTTCAAACTTCCGAATCTGTTACGCCGTATCTTTGCCGAAGGGGCATTTTCGCAGGCCTTCGTGCCGATCCTGGCGGAATATAAGAGCCAGCAGGGTGAAGAGGCGACGCGCACTTTTATCGCCTATGTCTCCGGGCTGCTGACGCTGGTGCTGGCGGTGGTTACGGTGCTGGGGATGCTGGCCGCGCCCTGGGTTATCTATCTCACCGCACCGGGCTTTACCGATACGCCCGACAAGTTTGCCCTGACGTCGGCGCTGCTGCGCATCACATTCCCCTATATTCTGTTGATCTCGCTGGCTTCGCTGGTGGGGGCGATCCTCAATACCTGGAACCGCTTCTCGATCCCGGCCTTTGCGCCCACGTTGCTTAACGTCAGCATGATCGGCTTCGCGCTGTTCGCCGCCCCGTATTTCAATCCGCCGGTGCTGGCGTTGGCCTGGGCGGTGGTGGTGGGCGGCGTGCTGCAGTTGGGGTATCAGCTGCCGCACCTGCGCAAGATAGGCATGCTGGTATTGCCGCGTCTCAAGCTCGGTGATGCCGGGGTCTGGCGCGTGATGCGCCAGATGGGGCCGGCGATCCTCGGGGTGTCGGTCAGCCAAATCTCGCTGATCATCAACACCATTTTCGCTTCGTTCCTGGTGTCCGGCTCGGTGTCCTGGATGTACTACGCCGACCGCCTGATGGAGTTTCCTTCCGGCGTGCTGGGCGTGGCCTTGGGCACCATCCTGCTGCCGTCGCTGGCCAAAAGCTTCTCGAGCGGCAACCACGACGAGTATTCGCGCCTGATGGATTGGGGGCTGCGCCTGTGCTTCCTGCTCGCGTTGCCGAGCGCCATTGCGCTCGGCATTTTGGCCAAGCCGTTGACCGTTTCGCTGTTCCAGTACGGCAAGTTCAGCGCCTTTGACGCGGCGATGACGCAACGCGCGCTGGTAGCTTACTCGGTAGGGCTGATGGGGCTGATCGTGGTTAAAGTGCTGGCGCCGGGCTTCTATTCGCGGCAGGACATCAAAACGCCGGTCAAAATCGCCATCATCACGCTGATCATGACGCAGGTGATGAACCTGGCGTTTATTGGTCCGCTGAAGCATGCCGGCCTGGCGCTGTCGATCGGTTTGGCGGCCTGCCTGAACGCTGCGCTGCTCTATTGGCAGCTGCGCAAGCAGAAGATCTTCCAGCCACAGCCGGGTTGGGCGTTGTTCCTCACCAAGCTGGTGATCGCCGTGCTGGTGATGTCGGCCGTGTTGATTGGCGCGATGTGGCTGTTGCCGGCCTGGGATCAGGGCAACATGCTGGAGCGTTTGCTGCGCTTGGCTGCGGTGGTCGTGGCCGGTGTGGTGGCGTACTTTGGCGTGCTGGCCGGGTTGGGCTTCCGCCCGCGCGATTTTGCGCGCCGCGTCGCCTGAGGCGAAGGCAAGAACAAAAAAAGGTCGCCTGGGCGACCTTTTTACTTTCCGCGCGGTGCGGCTTACATACGTTCGACGGTTTCGATGCCCAGCGTATCCAGACCGGTTTTCAGCGTTTTCGAGGTCAGCAGCGCCAACTTCAGGCGGCTCTGACGCGCTTCTTCGCTGTCGGCGTTCAGGATCTGGCAGTGCTCGTAGAAACCGGAGAACAGGCCGGCCAGATCATACAGGTAGCTGCACATGACGTGAGGCGTGCCTTCACGCGCGACGGTGGTGAGCACTTCTTCGAACTGCAGCAGGCGGGTGGCCAGCGCAATTTCACGCTCTTCGGTCAGCGTCAGCGGCAACGTCAGGCTGCTTTCGTCGATTCCGGCGCGTTTGAATACCGATGCCACACGGGTATAGGCGTATTGCATGTAAGGCGCGGTATTGCCTTCGAAGGCCAACATGTTATCCCAGTCGAAAACATAGTCGGTGGTGCGGCTTTTCGACAGATCGGCGTATTTCACCGCGCCGATGCCGACCACGCGGGCCACGGTCTTCATTTCGTCTTGCGGCATGTCCGGGTTTTTGCCGGCGATCAGCTGTTCGGCGCGTTCGATGGCCTCATCCAGCAGATCGGAGAGCTTCACCGTACCGCCCGAGCGGGTTTTGAACGGCTTACCGTCTTTGCCCAGCATCATGCCGAACATGTGGTGTTCCAGCGAGACGGACTCCGGCACGTAACCGGCTTTGCGCACGATGGTCCAGGCCTGCATCAGGTGCTGATGCTGACGGGAGTCGATGTAATACAGGACGCGATTGGCGCCCAGGGTTTCGTAGCGATACTTGGCGCAGGCGATGTCGGTGGTGGTGTAGAGGTAGCCGCCATCCTTTTTCTGGATGATGACGCCCATCGGGTCGCCGTCCTTGTTCTTGTATTCGTCGAGGAACACTACGGTGGCGCCTTCGCTTTCCACCGCCAGCCCTTTGGCTTTCAGATCGGCGACGATGCCCGGCAGCATCGCGTTATACAGGCTTTCGCCCATCACGTCGTCTTCGGTCAGCGTGACGTTCAGGCGGTTATAGGTCAGCTGGTTTTGCGCCATGGTGATATCGACCAGCTTACGCCACATTTTCAGGCAGTACTGATCGCCGCCCTGCAGCTTCACGACGTACGCGCGCGCGCGCTCGGCGAACTCGGCGTCTTCGTCGTAATGTTTCTTGGCTTCGCGGTAGAACTGCTCGAGATCGGACAGGCCCATATCGCTGGCGTTTTCGTTCTGCATTTTTTCCAGGTAGGCAATCAGCATGCCGAACTGGGTGCCCCAGTCGCCGACGTGGTTGGCGCGGATCACTTTATGGCCCAGAAACGCCTGGGTACGCGCCGCGGCGTCGCCGATGATGGTGGAGCGCAGGTGGCCGACGTGCATCTCTTTTGCCACGTTCGGTGCGGAGTAGTCGATAACGATGGTTTGCGGCTCAACCGGCGCAATGCCCAGCTTCGGTGCGTTCAGCACCTGATCGGCCTGGCTGGCGACCCAGTCGCTGTTCAGGAAAATGTTGATAAAGCCGGGACCGGCGATTTCCACTTTACCGGCGACGTCGCCGAGATCCAGCAGTTGCACCACTTTTTCCGCCAACTGACGGGGCGGCATGCCCAGCTTTTTGGCGACGGACATCACGCCGTTGGCCTGGTAATCACCAAACTGCGCCTTGGCGGAAGGGCGGACCTGCGCTTCGCAATCGGCTGGCGCGCCAGCGGCGATCAGCGCCTGGCTGACTTTATCTGAAAGAAGAACCTGAATATTCACCGGGTTACCTTAATGACGAACGAGGGGCTGAAGCCAGCCCCTGCGGGATTCAACGGTGGCGGGCGCGATGGGCGGCCTCCACAAAACAGCCTGCAATTGTAACCGATCTGACGGAGCCCGTCAGCAGTTGGCGCGGCCGCTGCGATGAAACAGTTGTCGGGGGCGGCGCGTTGATTACCGGAAAGTGAAAGCAGAATGGCCTGAACAGAATGTACGAGGGGGAGAGTTGCGAAACTAGCGCTTTTTATTGCGGCGACCGGCATCCAGCGTGTTGGTGCGGCGTGATTTGAAATGACGGTAGATGGCGTATACGGCGATAATTATCAACACCAAGGATATCGTCAGCAATAACATAATGATCATCTCGAATTTAAATTTCCTCCAAAGTAGCCGAGTTGTCTTGGTGAATCAATTACCTGGAGTTAAATTAAGATAATCCTTAGATTTCCATCAATTAATGGGGTTTATTTTCTTTTTTTTCAATGGATTGTGCTTATGCTTTTATGTGGCTTCGATAAGTGAATCAGGTATGATTAAACCCGGAAATTCAATCGGCTTGACTAATGGGCTGCAGATGATTTTGTGCAAAATAACTTAAATCATAGCGTCATGAAGTAAAGGTATAATGGCATGCGAAAAATCTTATTTTTTATTTTTACGTTGATTTAATAAGCTGTCACCTTAATAAAAATCTGGTTTTCTATTCTCCCTGCCCGCAACCAAAAATCATTCTGAACGGCCGCCGAAAAACCTCGCAACGGTGGCGAGCGCTGCCGCCAGCGTGTAAATTACGGCGTTTAACTTTGCGCTCCGTTGTTTTGAGGTTTCTATGACCACTCCCTTGCAGGCCATTGCCGAGCTTGACGATCTGAAGCTCGACCTGCCGCGTTTTGAGCAGGCGTTGCATCAATTTGCCGCCAAATTGCGGCTTGATCTGGCCGCGTTTAGCGCCGATCACATCTCCCTGCGCTGTCATCAGAATGCCACCGCCGAACGCTGGCGCCAGGGGCTGATGCAGTGCGGGACACTGCTGTCCGAATCGATGATCAACGGGCGACCTATCTGTCTGTTCGATTTGTCTCAGCCGCTGGCCGTAGGGCCGTGGCGGATAGACTGCATCGAACTGCCGTATCCCGGAGAGAAGCGCTATCCGCACGAAGGCTGGGAACACGTTGAATTAGTGCTCAGTGGCGATCCGCAGACGCTGCACGCCCGGGCGTTGAGCCACCTTGCCGATGAAGCGTTGCTGGCACCGGGGATCAAGCTGAAGCAAAGCTCGCCAAAGGGCGAGGGCGAACGGCTGCCGAACCCGACGCTGGCTATCACTGACGGAACGGTGACGATCAAGTTTCATCCTTATTCCATTCGAGACATTGTCGCCAGCGAACAAGGTTAGCCAGGCAGTGCCGCACAGGCTCGCGCCATGCGATCGAGCGCTTCATCGAGCAGGGCCCACCGGCAACCAAAGTTAAGCCGTACAAAGCGCCGATCGCCAAAGTCCAAACCGGCGCTTAGCCCAACGCCCGCGCGTTCGAAGAACTGATGCGGGTTATCTACCGGCAACGTGCTGCAGTCTATCCAGGCCAGGTAGGTGGCCTCGATAGGCAGTAACGTCAATCCCGGCATGGCGTTGATACGCTTTGCCAGCCGATCGCGATTGGCGCGCAGGTAAATCAGCAGCTCATCCAGCCAGGGTTGCCCGTATTGATAAGCCGCCTGCGCCGCCACCAGCGCCAACAGATTGACCTCCGGCACGATACCGCTGCGCGCGCGTTTCAGCCTTTGTCGCAGCGCTTCATTGGGAACGATCGCCATTGAAGCGCCCAGTCCGGCGAGATTAAACGTCTTTGACGGCGACATCAGCGTCACGCTGCGTTGGGCCGCATCGTCATTCAGGGTGGCGAAAGGGATATGCTGCACGCCAGGTTCAAGCAGCAGCTCGCAGTGGATTTCATCGGAACAGACGATTAAATCGTGCTCGCGAGCGAACTGATGGTGCCGCAACAGTTCGTCCCGGCGATAAACGGTGCCACCGGGGTTCTGCGGGTTGCACAGCAACAGGAGTTTCTCGTTGCCGTTGAGCCGATCAGGCATCGAAGAAAAATCCAGCCCCCAACGTTGGTCGGCCACCGTTAGCGGCACCGCAAGGTGTTCACGC
The DNA here is from genome assembly GCF_052692115.1 of Serratia sp. TSA_105.2. Taxonomy (NCBI): domain Bacteria; kingdom Pseudomonadati; phylum Pseudomonadota; class Gammaproteobacteria; order Enterobacterales; family Yersiniaceae; genus Serratia; species Serratia sp. TSA_105.2. The sequence goes on along the minus strand of NZ_JBQZFT010000012.1, from coordinate 40,170 downwards.
CCGGCGAATTTGGCCGCCTTGCGAAACGGCGGATAAATGAGCGAGGGGGCCAGCGTGCTCTGATGTTCTTCGGTGCACGCACGCACGCACAGGTTCAGGCCGCACACCAGCCCAGGCAGGAAAATGATCCATTCAGGCTTGATGTGCCAGCCGTAGCGCTCTACCATGCGGCGGGTAAAAACCTCAATAAGATCAGGGGATGGGTGGCTGTAGCCGAATACGCCGTGTGCTACGCGGTGCTGCAAGGCTTCGATCACCGCCGGCGGTGAGGTGAAATCGCTGTCGGCGACCCAAAGCGGGATGATGTCGCTGCCGCGATATTTATCCCACTTAACGCTGTCACTGTGACTGCGGTCTACCCATTGATCAAAATTGAATGCCATAGTTACAACCCTGAGCCGGTTTATGCCTATGCATGAGCCTACGTGAGAAATGAAGAAATGAACAATTGCCGCCGTAAGTTGGCCGTTATCTGGGGGTGACAATGATAAAACTGGAAGTTTGTTGCTTTAGCGTCGACTGTGCGCTGACGGCCGAACGGGCGGGCGCCGATCGTATCGAGTTGTGCGCCAGCCAGAGCGAAGGGGGATTGACGCCGAGCTACGGCACGCTGCGTCTGGCGCGCGAGCGGGTTGCGATCCCGGTGCATCCGATCGTTCGCCCTCGCGGTGGCGATTTCTGCTACGGCGCGGTGGATTTCGAGGTGATCAAACAGGATCTCCGCCAGATCCGCGAGATGGGGTTCCCCGGCGTAGTGGTCGGCATGCTGGACGAAGAAGGGCACATCGATCTGCCGCGCATGCGCGAAGTGATGAAGCTGTGCGAGGGCATGGCGGTGACGTTCCATCGCGCGTTCGACATGTGCCAGAATCCGCTGGTGGCGTTGGCGCAACTGACCGAGCTGGGCGTGGCGCGCATTCTGACCTCCGGCCAACAGCAGAGCGCCGAACTGGGCCTGCCGTTGCTGCGCGATTTGCGTCAGGCCAGTCAGGGCCCGGTGATCATGGCGGGTGCCGGCGTGCGCCTCAGTAATCTGCACAAGTTTATCGATATCGGCCTGCATGAACTGCACAGCTCTTCCGGCCATCTGGTGCCGTCGACCATGCGTTACCGCAAGGCGGGTGTCACCATGTGCTCCGATAATGAGTTTGACGAATTTAGCCATTATTGCGTGGATGGCGAAATGGTGGAGGCGATGAAAAACGCGCTGGCCTTGGTTGATCCCCTGGCGCAAAGCGCATAAACACGCAGCTAACCGCGTTTGACAACCGGTTTCCGGGCCGTAAGACCCCCTTTGCGTGTCACTGAGCCCTCGGCGATCACGCAAGTACCAGGCCCCGGCGTTTTGCCGGGGCTTTTTTTATGCCCTGCAAAGACGAGATGTCCGTTTCAAGGTTGTTTCTCGGTCGAATTGCCCCTCATCTCTTCTTGCGCTCGTCATGCCCTGCTGATAACTTTGTGAGTTAAAACCCTTTAAATATCATAATATTAAATGGTTTTTTGGTATGTATTGTCACGGTGAATGATTTGCGTTCTGCCGCTCATCACCGCGTCTGTATTTTTACCTGTTCATCGCCGGCCATATGGCCGGAACATCACAGCATCAATTGAGGAGAGCCGTCGACGCAGCCGCGGAGCGGGTTGGTGGCGGACTTAACAAGGAGATAACGATAATGACCCGAACGGCACACTGTTTGACCGCTGCGCTTTTGCTGACATTGGCCCTGAGCGGCTGCCAGACCGCCAAGCGGCCCGTTTCTACATTAAGTAAGCCGCCCAGCGCAGAAGAAATTGCGGAACAAGACAAACGGCAGCGTGAGGCCGAGCGTATGCAGCAGTGCCAGCGCGAGTTGGATGCCATGCGCGGCATGGATAACGAAAAATACCAAAAATTCAAACGCGAGTTCGATACCTTGATGAGCGGCGCCGCGCAGTATGCCGGGGTACGCCAGCGGGTCAACACGGGCACGCAGGAAACCGTCGACGCCCTGTATCGTTATCGTACCAGCCGCCTCTGCGCAGACATCAGTTCTGCCATGATGACCGGCCTGGCTGAGCGCGGAGAACGCGCCCAATGACCCCTCGTGCAAGAAAGGCATTTCTGAGCCTGATGATACCGCTGGCGTTTGCGCCAGCGGTGGCCGCGGCGGATGACGATGTACCGGCATTATTGCAGTTTGCCGAGCGTTATCAGCGGCAGGACGCACCGGCGGCTGATACCGTGGTTACCCCATCTCAGGAAACCCAAAAGCCGGCGTCTCGGCCGGTTCAAACTCGTGAAACGAGCCCGCAAAGAAAGCAACTGGCGCAGTTGCAGAAGACGCTGCGCGAGAAAGAGGCTCGATTGGAGCAGCAGCAAACCGCTATTCAATCACTGCAGCAGGAGCTGACCGCGTTGCGGGTGGCGTCGTCCCTGGCCGCTGCCGATAAACCGGCGCCTGATTTGAGCGCGTTGAGCGACTTCGCCAGCGGCGTACGGCAGGCGCTAAACCTGACCCCGCAGGAGCACAAGGCTCAGGCGCAGATCGCCGAAGCGCAGGCGGCGTTAGCGCGGCAAAAGCAGCAAACCGAGGAGCGCGATCGGCGCATTGCCTTGCTGGAACAGCGGCTGGCGGCGTTGCCTGAACAGGCGGATAACGCCTGGCAGGAGAAACTGGCCGCGGCCCAGAGCGCCAACGATAAAGCGCGCCAGCGTTATGAGCAGGGAAAAAAAGCGGCCGCCGTCGAGCTGGAACAGCAGAAGGCCGAGGCTGCCAGGTTGGCGGGCGAACTGCAGCAGCAGCTGGCGCAGCTGCAAAAAGAGCAGGAGGGCCAACGGCAGCAGGGTGGGCAGCAAGAGAAAAGCCTGAAGACGGCGCTGGCGCAGCAAAAGGCCGAAGCCGCCAAGGCGACGGGCGAACTTCAGCAGCAGCTGACGCAGCTGCAGAAAGAGCGTGATGGTCAACGCCAACAGGCCGAGCAGCAAGAGAAAAGCCTGAAGACGGCGCTGGCGCAGCAAAAGGCCGAAGCCGCCAAGGCGACGGGCGAACTTCAGCAGCAGCTGGCGCAGCGGCAGAAAGAGCAGGATGACCAACGCCAACAGGCCGAGCGGCAAGAGAAAAAGCTGAAGATTGCGCTGGAACAGCAAAAGGCCGAAGCCGCCAAGGCGACGGGCGAGCTTCAACAGCAGCTGGCGCAGCTGCAGAAAGAGCGCGATGGTCAACGTCAACAGGCTGAGCAGCAAGAGAAAAGCCTGAAGACGGCGCTGGCGCAGCAAAAGGCCGAAGCCGCCAAGGCGACGGGCGAACTTCAACAGCAGCTGGCGCAGTTACAGGAAAAAAACAAGACGCAAACCGAGCAGGCGAAGGCATTGGAGCAGCGGCTGGCAACGGCGGTGGCGGAAAGCGATAAATCAACACTGCAACTGGCGAAAACGACGGAGCAGGCGAAAAAAGCTGCATGGGCGTTAGCGGACGCCAATCAAGCGCAGCAGGCCTTGCGTGAGGAGCTGGACGGGCTGAGATCGCGGGCCAAATGGCTGCCGGATACGCAATCGCTCAAGAAAAAGCCGGAGCAGCAGAGCTACGCTGCCGGTGTCGCTTTGGGGCGAGACATTCAAACGATGCTGGCGGAGCGTAAAAATTGGGGCATCAATCCCGATAAAACAGTGCTGCTGGCGGGCGTAATCGATACCTTCAACGGCCATTACCAGTTGAGCGACGCACAGTTGACCAACGCGCTGGCGGAGTCGGAAAAAGCGGTGAACGACGCCAGAAATCAGGCGGCGAAGACGCAGACCAGCAAGGGTGAGGCGTTTGTCGCCGAGTTTAAAAAGAAGAAGGGCACGCAGAAGTCGCCTGCCGGTTTCTGGTATCGCATCGATTATACGGGTGATGAAGCCATTAAGGAAAACGCGCGGGTGGACATCGTGGTGAAAGAGAGCTTAACCGACGGCAGCGTGATTCAGGATATGGATCGCAGTGGGAAGGTAATGTCACAGCCGCTCTCCGCCTATCCGCCGTTGTTCCGTGAGGCGATCGGCCATCTGAAAAACCACGGTTCGCTGACGATGGTGGTGCCGCCGGCGTTGGCGTACGGTGAAACGGGCTATGCGCCGCAGATCCCGCCGAATGCGACCATGGTGTATGAGCTGCGGATTGTCGATGTCAGTAACGGGTAAGGTCGGGCCGGCGCAGGCCGGCCCGAATTAGCGAGCGCTAGGGCTTTTTGGCGGTAAGCACGGCGCGCAGCGGCGCCGGATAGCCTTCGATCGTTTTGCTGCGATCGTTCGGATCAAGGAATTCGGCCAGCGACTCGCTGGTCATCCAGTCGGTGCGGCGCTGCTCGTCGAGGCTGGTGACGCACATGTCGGCGATCTTCACGTCGACGAAGCCGCACTTCTCCAGCCAGCATTTCAGCGCCTCGGCGGAAGGGATGAAATACACGTTGCGCATCTGCGCATAACGATCGCCCGGCACCAGCACCTGGTGGCGATCGCCTTCCACCACCAGCGTTTCCAACACCAGTTCACCTTCAGCCACCAGCTGATTTTTCAGCTGATACAGATGATCGAGCGGCGAGCGGCGGTGATACAGCACCCCCATCGAGAACACGGTGTCGAACGCTGCCAACTCCGGCAACTGCTCGATGCCGAGCGGCAGCAGGTGGGCGCGCTGATCGCCGCCCAACAGTTTGCGCACCGCTTCAAATTGGCACAGGAACAGCTGCATCGGATCGATGCCGACGGCGAAGTGTGCGCCGGCGCCGATCATGCGCCACAGGTGATAACCGCTGCCGCAGCCGACGTCGAGAATGGTGCGGCCGGCCAGCGGAGAAATGTGTGGCAGCACGCGATCCCACTTCCAGTCGGAATGCCATTCGGTATCGATATCGATGCCATACAGCGAGAACGGCCCTTTACGCCACGGCATCAGGGTGCGCAGCATTTTCTCGATGCCTTCAAGCTGGCCCGGCGACAGGTCCGGCTCCATCTCGGCGCGCACGCCGTGCAGCAGATCGAGACGGGTGGGGGTCAGCGTCGGCAAATGCTCGACCGAGTTGAACCACTGTTTGAATTTACCGTGCAGCGATTCGCGTTGCCAGGCGCTCAGCTGCGCGGGCAGGGTGTCCAGCCAATGGCTGAGGGGGCTTTTGGCGATGCGCTGATAGAAATCACCGAACTCGATCATTGCGCATCCCCCGCTTTCAGGGCGATCAGCGAACCGAAGTTGAAGCATTGGAACCACACTTCGGCATGCTCGAACCCGGCTTGATGCAGGCGCGCCTTATGTGCCTCTACCGAGTCGGTCAGCATCACGTTTTCCAGCATGCTGCGTTTTTGGCTGATCTCCAGCTCGCTGTACCCATTGGCGCGTTTGAAATCGTGGTGCATGTTGAACAGCAGCTCGCCGACTTCGGCGTCTTCAAAGCTGAACTTCTCCGACAGCACCAGTGCGCCGCCCGGACGCAGGCCGCGATAGATTTTCTCCAGCAGGCGCAGGCGATCGGCCGGTTCGAGGAACTGCAGCGTAAAGTTCAGTACCACCATCGAGGCGTTCTCGATGTCGATATCGCGAATGTCGGCTTCTATGACGTCAACCGGCGTGTCGGCGCGGAAGGCATCGATATGGCGGCGGCAACGTTCCACCATCGCCGGCGAATTGTCGACGGCGACGATATTGCAGCCGGGCACCTTGATATTCCGCCGCATCGACAGCGTCGCCGCGCCCAGCGAGCAGCCCAGGTCATACACCCGGCTGTCGGGTTGCACAAAGCGTTCGGCCAGCATGCCGATCATCGAGATGATGTTGGAATAGCCGGGAACGGAGCGTTGGATCATGTCGGGAAACACTTCGGCGACGCGTTCGTCGAAGGTCCAGTCGCCCAATTTGGCGATGGGGGCGGAGAAAAGGGTATCGCGGTTTGGCATAGCGGCAAATCAGTTCAGAATTCGAAGCTGCGTAGTCTAACAGAAAAGCGCAAAAAAGCGGAGCGGAAGCAGGCGGCGCGGCCGCCTGATGATAAAACGGGATCAATGCAGGCTAAAAATCAGATCCCAGGGCAGATAGAAGATATTTGCCAGAACCATCAACAGCAAAGAGATATAGGTCGCGGCCATGCCTGAACGGCGCCAGCGAACCTCGCGGTTGCGCAAACCGTAGTAATGCACCAGCCGCCCGGCCATCAGCATCAGGCCGCAGAGGTGAATCATCCAGATTTCCGCGCCGTTCATCTCCATGATCACCAGCAATACGGCAGCGATCGGAATGTATTCAACGGCGTTGCCATGCACGCGGATGGCGGTCTGTAATTCGTAGAAACCGCCGTCGCCGTAGGCTACGCGGTACTGCATCCTTAATCTGACTACGTCATAAGAGAGTTTGATCAACAACAATGCGCCGAGCACCACATAAAGCGCGCTTACCATTTTTAACTCCGTTCCCTAACCAAAACTGGCAGCCAGCATCATAGCCGTCATTGTATTCACTGTCGCGGGGAAATATTTGATGTTATTGGTCAGATTAATAGGTCAAAACAGTGCATCCTGTTCCGGCCAGTCCGGCGGCGCAGGCAAATCGGGGATCGCCAGGCGCAGCTGCTGCCAAATTTTTTGCGCCTGCTGGGGCGAATCGCCGTTGTCCGGCGTATGAATAAACAGATAAGGCTGATGCTGTTGCTGCCACAGCGGCAGTTTTTGCTGCCAGGCGTCGAACCAGCGCAGGTTGTCGGCCAACTGGTCGCCGCCGATAAAGCGCACCAGCGGCTGGTCGGCGGTGACCAGGGCATGCACCGGCAGCTTCGGTTTTTTCTGCTGCGCATCGCGCACGGCGGCGGTATGGGGGGCGGCGTGATGCACCGGGCGGCTGTCAAGGATCACCCGATTGATGCCGCGCTGATGCAACCCCTGATTCAGCGCACGCTCTGCCTCGCCCTTGGCGAAAAACGCCGGATGACGCACTTCAACGCCGTAGGTGAATTCCTTCGGCAGGCTTTCGAAGAATTGCCACATGCGCGGCAGCTCGTCAGGGCCGAAGGCGGCGGGCAGTTGCAGCCACAGTTGGCCGATGCGTTGATGCACCGGGGTCAGGCAGTGGTAAAACGCCTGCAGTTCGGCGGCGCAGTTGCGTAGGGCGGCCTTGTGGCTGATGTCCGACGGGAATTTGAAGCAGAAGCGAAAATCGTCACCGGTCATGTCGCGCCAGCGCTGCACGATTTCCAGCTTCGGCAGCGCGTAGAAGGTGGTGTTACCTTCAACGCAGTTGAAGTAGCGGCTGTAATCCGCCAAGTCACGCAGCCCGATGCGGTTCCAGGCCGCATGTTGCCACTGCGGCAATCCGATGTAGATCACGGCGTCGTCTTCCTTTACTGAGATCATCAGGCTACAACTTAACGTTACCGCTCGAGCGCGGCAAGAATTTCGCCGGTGTCGCGCACCCGCGCCAAACGCGGGAAGATGTGTTCGAACGCGAAACGATGCATTTCCGCGTTCTGTCCGCTGCAGACGTCCTCGGCGATCACCAGCTCATAGCCGTGTTCCCAGGCGGCGCGGGCGGTGGATTCCACGCCGATATTGGTGGAGATACCGCCCAACACCACGGATTTGATGCCGCGGCGGCGCAGCTGTAAATCCAGATCGGTGCCGTAGAAGGCGCCCCATTGGCGCTTGGTCACCCGAATATCGCTGTCATTGACCGCCAGCGGGGCGGGGAACTCCCACCAACTGGCCGGCAAGCCGCCGGCGGGCGCGGGAGCCGGTTTGTCCACCGGCTGTTTCAGCGCTTCGGCGAAGGTGTCGGACCAGCCGACGCGCACCAGCAGCACCGGCGCGCCCAGCAGGCGAAAACGCGCGGCCAGCAGGGCGGCGTTCGCCACCACCTGGTCGGCGCTGTGCGGGCCGCCGGCGTAGGGCAGAATGCCGTTTTGCAAATCGATCAGCACCAGAGCGGTGGTTTGGGCGTCAAGTTTCAGCATGGATTTCATCTCGTTGCGAAGTGGATAAAAACTGTTCGGTGCGCCAGGCGAGCAGCGTACGGCGCAAAACCGGGGGAGAATCAGGCTACGTGAAAAAACTGTCGCAGGTTAATGGGAAATTTGTTAATCGATGTGTTGATTCGAGCAAAAACGCGCCATTTAGTGCAGTAACAATGCTGTGTTCGCACTTATCGGGCGGATGAATTTCCTTTATAATGACTCCCTTTTTTCAACACTCTTTAATCCAACGACCTATGCCGATTTATGAATATGCATGTGGTGCTTGCTACCATCGGTTAGAGAAATTGCAAAAATTTTCCGATGCGCCGCTGGCAGACTGCCCGGCGTGTGGGCAGCCCGCGTTGACCAAGTTGATTTCGGCCTCCGGTTTCCAGCTTAAGGGCACCGGCTGGTATGCGACGGATTTTAAACCGGGTAACAAGTAGAATTTATCAGATAACAGCCGCGCGACAGGGGCACAGTAGCCCGGCGCGGCATCGGCTGTGTAAAAGGATAGCGTATGCGTACTGAATATTGCGGGCAGTTGAATCTGTCCCACGTGGGCCAGGAAGTCACTCTGTGTGGTTGGGTCAATCGTCGTCGCGATCTCGGCGGCCTGATCTTTATTGATATGCGCGACCGCGAAGGCATCGTGCAGGTGTTCTTCGATCCGGACCAGAAAGTGGCGTTCGACAAGGCCTACGACCTGCGCAATGAGTTCTGCATCCAGATCGTCGGCACCGTGCGTGCGCGTCCGGACAGCCAGATCAATAAAGATATGGCCACCGGCGAAGTGGAAGTGTTCGCCCACGCGCTGGAGATCATCAACCGCTCCGAGCCGCTGCCGCTGGACTCCAACCAGGTCAACAGCGAAGAAGCGCGCCTGAAATACCGCTACCTGGATCTGCGTCGCCCGGAAATGGCCGAGCGTCTGAAAACCCGCGCCAAAATCACCAGCTTCGTGCGTCGCTTCATGGACAGCCACGGCTTCCTCGATATTGAAACGCCGATGCTGACCAAGGCGACGCCGGAAGGCGCCCGCGATTACCTGGTGCCGAGCCGTGTGCACAAGGGCAAATTCTACGCGCTGCCGCAGTCCCCGCAGCTGTTCAAACAGCTGCTGATGATGTCCGGCTTCGATCGTTACTACCAGATCGTCAAATGCTTCCGTGACGAAGACCTGCGTGCAGACCGTCAGCCTGAATTCACCCAGATCGACGTCGAAACCTCTTTCATGACCGCCGATCAGGTACGTGAAGTGATGGAGAAGCTGGCGCGCGAGCTGTGGCTGGACGTGAAGGGCGTGGATCTGGGCGATTTCCCGGTCATGACCTTCGCCGAAGCGATGCGTCGCTTTGGTTCTGACAAGCCGGACCTGCGTAACCCGCTGGAGCTGGTGGACGTGGCTGACCTGGTCAAGGACGTCGAGTTTAAAGTGTTCTCCGGCCCGGCCAACGACGCCAAAGGCCGCGTGGCGGCGATCCGCGTACCGGGCGGCGCGCAGCTGACCCGCAAGCAGATCGACGAGTACGGCGCTTTCGTCAACATTTACGGCGCCAAAGGCCTGGCGTGGCTGAAGGTCAACGACCGCGCCGCCGGCATGGAAGGCGTGCAGAGCCCGATCGCCAAATTCCTCAGCGCGGACGTGCTGGAAAGCATCCTGACGCGCACCGATGCGCAGACCGGCGATATCCTGTTCTTCGGCGCCGACAGCTTCAAGATTGTCACCGATGCGATGGGCGCGCTGCGTCTGAAGCTGGGTCGCGATCTGGCGCTGACCCAACTCGACAGCTGGGCACCGCTGTGGGTGGTTGACTTCCCGATGTTCGAAGAAGACGACGAGGGTGGCCTGGCGGCCATGCACCACCCGTTCACCTCGCCGCGCGACATGAGCCCGGAAGAGCTGGCGGCAGCGCCGGTCAACGCCATCGCCAACGCCTATGACATGGTGATCAACGGTTATGAAGTGGGCGGCGGTTCGGTGCGTATTCACCGCAGCGAAATGCAGCAGACGGTATTCAGCATTCTGGGCATTAACGAACACGAACAGCGCGAGAAGTTCGGCTTCCTGCTGGACGCGTTGAAGTACGGTACGCCGCCGCACGCCGGCCTGGCTTTCGGCCTGGATCGTCTGGTGATGCTGCTGACCGGCACCGACAACATCCGCGACGTCATCGCCTTCCCGAAAACCACCGCGGCGGCCTGTCTGATGACCGACGCACCGAGCTTCGCCAACCCGGCGTCGCTGCAGGAGCTGGCGATCAGCGTGGTAAAGAAAGCCGGTGCGGAACAAGAGAGCGAGTGATGAGTTACAAGCGCCCTGAATCTATCCTGGTAGTGATTTACGCGAAATCCAGTGGTCGGGTGCTGATGTTACAGCGGCGCGACGATACCGAGTTTTGGCAGTCGGTCACCGGCAGCCTGGAACAGGATGAGTCGCCGCCGCATGCCGCGCAGCGTGAAGTCATGGAAGAAGTCGGCATCGATATCGAAGCAGAGCACCTGCCGTTGTTCGATTGCCAGCGCTGCGTGGAGTTTGAACTCTTTGTCCATTTGCGACATCGCTATGCGCCGGGAACCACGCGCAATAAAGAGCACTGGTTCTGTCTGGCGTTGCCCGAGGAGCGCGATCCGGTGATTACCGAGCATCACGCTTACCAATGGCTTGAGGCGGCCGAGGCCGTGAAGTTGACCAAGTCATGGAGTAATCAGCAGGCGATTGAAGAGTTCGTGATCAATTCAGTCCAGTAGTTTTTTTCGGAGATTTTTTTATGGCAGGTCATAGTAAGTGGGCCAACACAAAGCACCGTAAAGCGGCGCAGGACGCCAAGCGCGGTAAAATTTTCACCAAGATTATTCGTGAGCTGGTCACGGCCGCCAAGCTGGGCGGCGGCGATCCGGATTCCAACCCGCGTCTGCGCGCGGCGATGGACAAGGCGCTGTCGAACAACATGACGCGCGACACCATGAACCGTGCGATCGCGCGCGGCGTGGGCGGTGATGATGATACCAATATGGAAACCATCATCTATGAAGGTTACGGCCCTGGCGGCACCGCCGTCATGATCGAATGCCTGAGCGACAACCGCAACCGCACCGTGGCGGAAGTGCGCCACGCCTTCACCAAATGCGGCGGCAACCTCGGCACCGACGGTTCCGTGGCTTATCTGTTCACCAAGAAGGGCGTGATCACCTACGCACCGGGCCTGGATGAAGACAGCGTGATGGAAGCGGCGCTGGAAGCCGGTGCGGAAGACATCGTGACCTATGACGATGGCGCCATCGACGTGTTCACCGCCTGGGAAAGCCTGGGCGCGGTGAAAGACGCGCTGACCGCGGCGGGCTTCGAAGCCGAAGCGGCGGAAGTGTCGATGATCCCATCGACCAAGGCCGACATGGACGCGGAAACCGCGCCTAAGCTGTTGCGCCTGATCGATATGCTGGAAGACTGCGACGACGTGCAGGAAGTTTACCATAACGGTGAAATCTCCGACGAAGTGGCGGCGACGCTGTAATCCGGTAAAACGGGCGCCGCCGTTCGGCGGCGCCGTGCATGCAAGGTGGATGTAGATATGGCGATCATACTCGGTATCGATCCCGGCTCACGCGTCACCGGCTATGGCCTTATCCGCCAGCAGGGGCGTCAGTTGAGCTATATCGCCAGCGGCTGCATCCGCACGGTGGTGGACGACATGCCGACGCGGCTGAAGCTGATTTACGCCGGCGTCAGTGAGATCATCACCCAGTTTCAGCCCGACTTCTTCGCCATCGAACAGGTGTTTATGGCCAAGAACCCGGATTCGGCGCTCAAGCTAGGCCAGGCGCGCGGCGTCGCGATCGTGGCGGCGGTGAATCAGAATCTGGAAGTATTCGAGTATGCGGCGCGGCAGGTCAAACAGACCGTGGTCGGTACCGGCGCGGCCGAAAAGGCGCAGGTGCAGCACATGGTGCGTTCGCTGCTCAAACTCTCGGCCAACCCGCAGGCGGACGCCGCCGATGCCCTGGCCATCGCCATCACCCACTGTCACCTCAGCCAGAACGTGCTGCGGATGAGCGAAGGGCGGCTGAACCTGGCGCGCGGGCGTTTGCGCTGACGCAAAGCGATGATTGCTCAGGCTGGATATTCATCCAGCCTTTTTTATGTTATAAGCTTTACCAGCAACGGCATGGCAGGGCGCCATGCCCGGTCATTCTGCAGGAGGGTAAATGATAGGTCGTCTCAGAGGAAATATTCTGGAAAAGCAGCCGCCGCTGGTGTTACTGGAGGCGAACGGCGTGGGCTATGAGGTACACATGCCGATGACCTGCTTTTACGAGCTGCCGGAACTGGGGCAAGAGGCCATCGTGTTTACCCACTTCGTGGTGCGTGAAGACGCGCAGCTGCTGTACGGTTTTAACGACAAACAGGAGCGTGCGCTGTTCCGCGAGCTGATCAAGGTCAACGGCGTCGGGCCAAAACTGGCGCTGGCGATCCTGTCCGGCATGTCCGCGCAGCAGTTCGTCAGCGCGGTGGAGCGTGAAGAGATCACTGCACTGGTCAAGCTGCCGGGCGTAGGCAAGAAAACTGCCGAGCGCCTGGTGGTGGAGATGAAAGACCGCTTCAAAGGGCTTAACGGCGACCTGTTCAACAGCAGCAGCGAGATCAGTCTGCCGTCCGCCGCCGCCAAAGCGCCTGAAGCGGACGCCGAAGCCGAAGCTGTTTCGGCGCTGGTGGCGCTGGGCTATAAGCCGCAGGAAGCCAGCCGCATGATCAGCAAAATTGCCAAACCGGGCGCCGACTGCGAGACGCTGATCCGCGACGCGCTGCGCGCTGCTTTGTAAGGCCGCTAAGAGGTAGATAATGATTGAAGCCGATCGTCTGATCTCCGCCGAACCGATCAACGAGGAAGAAGTCCTCGATCGCGCCATTCGTCCCAAGCTGTTGACCGAATACGTTGGCCAGCCGCACGTGCGCGAGCAGATGGAGATCTTCATCCAGGCGGCCAAGCAGCGCGGCGACGCGCTCGACCACCTGCTGATCTTCGGCCCGCCGGGCCTGGGGAAAACCACCCTGGCCAACATCGTGGCCAACGAAATGGGCGTGAATCTGCGCACCACCTCCGGCCCGGTGCTGGAGAAGGCGGGCGATTTGGCGGCGATGCTGACCAACCTTGAACCGCACGACGTGTTGTTCATTGACGAAATCCACCGTTTGTCACCGGTGGTGGAAGAAGTGCTGTATCCGGCGATGGAAGACTATCAGCTGGATATCATGATCGGCGAAGGGCCGGCGGCGCGTTCGATTAAGCTCGATCTGCCGCCGTTTACCTTGGTGGGCGCTACCACCCGCGCCGGCTCGCTGACCTCGCCGCTGCGCGATCGCTTCGGCATTGTTCAGCGGCTGGAGTTTTATCAGGTGGCGGATCTGCAGCACATCGTCTCGCGCAGTGCCGGCTGTCTGGGGCTGGAGCTGTCCGACGAGGGGGCCCATGAAGTGGCCCGCCGTGCGCGGGGGACGCCGCGTATCGCTAACCGCCTGTTGCGCCGGGTGCGCGACTTTGCCGAGGTGCGCGCCAACGGCGTGATCAGCGGTTCGGTGGCGGCGCAGGCGCTCGATATGCTCAACGTCGATGCCGAAGGTTTCGACTATATGGATCGCAAGCTGCTGTTAGCGATTATCGACAAGTTTACCGGCGGCCCGGTCGGACTGGACAACCTGGCGGCGGCGATCGGCGAAGAGCGTGAGACTATCGAAGACGTGATTGAGCCGTTCCTGATCCAGCAGGGCTTCATCCAGCGCACGCCGCGCGGCCGTCTGGCGACGCAGCACGCCTACCGGCATTTCGGACTCGAGCGCGAAGTATAAGTTTCCCACCCGCCATAACAAAGGGCCGCAACTGCGGCCCTTGTCATATCCCGGCGTTAATTAGGCCTGCTGTTTTTTGAACAGGCTCAGCACGAACAGCACGGCGGCGCAGAGCACCACCGAAGGGCCGGCCGGCGTATCGTAAAACGCCGAGAAGGCCAGGCCGCCTGTGACGGCCACCATGCCGAGCAGCACCGCGACGCCGGCCATCTGTTCTGGCGTGCGCGCGAAGCGGCGAGCGGTGGCCGCCGGAATGATCAGCAGTGAGGTGATGATCAACGCGCCGACGAATTTCATCGCCAGACCGATGGTCAAGGCGGTAACCAGCATCAGCACGGTGCGCGCCCGCGCCAGGTTGACGCCGTCGACGTGCGCCAGCTCCGGGCTAATGGTCATCGACAGCAGATCGCGCCACTGCCACCACAGCACCAGCAGCACCACGGCGACGCCACCGGCGATCATCAGGATATCGCTCAGCGTGACTGACAGCAGATCGCCGAACAGGTAGGCCATCAGGTCGACTCGCACGTTGGACATCAACGCCACCACTACCAGGCCCAGCGACAGGGCGCTGTGGGCCAGAATGCCGAGCAGGGTATCCACTGAAAGCTGCGGGCGGCGTTCCAGCCACACCAGAGCCAGAGCCAGCAGCAGCGTAATGGCGATCACCGCATAGAAGGGATTGATGTCCAGCAGCAGGCCAAAGGCGACGCCGAGCAACGAGGCATGCGCCAGGGTATCGCCAAAGTAGGACATGCGGCGCCAGACCACGAAAGAACCCAGCGGCCCGGCGGCGCCAGCCAACAACACGCCGGCCAGCCAGCCGGGAAGTAACAGTTCAATCATGCTTCGCGGCTCCCGGTTTTCTTCAAGACAATTCTTCCCTGCAGGTCGTGGCGGTGGTTGTGATGGTGGCGATACACCGCCAGTTGCTCTGCGCCGCGGTTGCCGAACATGGCGATGAATTCGGGATGCATCGACACCACCTCCGGCGCCCCGGAGCAGCAGATGTGCTGATTGAGGCACAAGACCTCGTCGGTTTTCGCCATCACCAGATGCAGATCGTGCGACACCATCAGCACGGCGCAGCCCAGCTCTTTACGCAGCTGATCGATGAGATCGTACAGCGCCAGCTGGCCGTTGACGTCCACTCCCTGCGTGGGTTCGTCCAGCACCAGCAGCTGCGGTTTGTTCAGCAGCGCTCGCGCCAGCAGCACCCGCTGGTTTTCACCGCCGGAGAGCTTTTGCATCGGCTGGTCGAGCAGGTGAGCGGCGTGCACGCGCTTGAGCGCCGGCAGAATGTCGGCTTTCTTTACGCCGGGCTTGAGACGCATAAAGCGGCTGACGGTCAGCGGCAGGGTGGCGTCGAGGTGCAGCTTTTGCGGCACGTAGCCAATGCGCAGATCGGGCTCACGCTCCAGCGTGCCGGCGGTCGGTTTGACCAATCCCAGCACCACGCGCACCAGCGTAGACTTGCCCGCGCCGTTCGGGCCCAACAGCGTGAGAATACGGCCGGGCTGCAGGCTGAGGGAAATGTTCGATAGCACCTTGCGGCTGCCGAAGGCGACGGAGATATTTTTTAGCGTTATCAGTGTAGACATCTCGAGATTACAGGTTGCAGAACGAAGCGAATGTTATAATATCACGCCTTGTTGATGAAAACGATGGGATTACTGATGATGGCAAAGAAAAATAAATGGCTGCAGCGCACGCTGTTGGCAAGCGCACTGTTGATGGCCGGCCCGCTGAGCAGCGCTTCCGCTGCGGTGGTGACCTCGATTCGTCCGTTAGGCTTTATCGCATCGGCCATCGCCGACGGCGTGACGCCGACCGAGGTGTTGCTGCCGGACGGCGCTTCGCCGCACGATTTTGCGCTGCGTCCTTCCGATATCCAGCGTTTGCGCTCTGCGGACCTGGTGCTGTGGGTCGGGCCGGACATGGAAGCGTTCCTGAACAAGGCGCTGGTGCCTATCTCGGCAACCCGCAAGCTGGCTATCAGCGAACTGCCGGCGGTGAAGCCGTTGCTGATGAAAGGCGAAGATGACGACGATCATGATCATGCAGGCGAAGCGCATAATCATGCCGATGACGATCATGGGCATCATCACGGCGAGTACAATATGCACGTTTGGCTGTCGCCGGAGATAGCAAAAGTGACCGCGATCGCGATTCACGACAGATTGTTGGAACTTATGCCGCAAAATAAGGACAAATTAGACGCAAACCTGCGCCAGTTCGAGAATCTGCTGACGCAAACTGACAAAAATGTTGGTAACATGCTTACGCCTGTGCAAGGTAAGGGTTATTTTGTTTTTCATGATGCTTACGGCTACTTTGAGAAACACTACGGTTTGAGTCCGCTGGGCCATTTCACCGTCAATCCCGAAATTCAGCCTGGAGCACAGCGCCTACACCAAATTCGAACACAGTTGGTTGAGCAGAAAGCGGTATGCGTTTTTGCTGAGCCACAATTCAGGCCGGCCGTAATCAATGCCGTTGCCAAGGGTACCAAAGTGCGTTCTGGAACGCTGGACCCGCTGGGCATCGGCATCGTGCTGGGGAAGGACAGCTACGGGAAATTCCTGACTCAGCTGTCAAACCAGTACGTGAGCTGCCTGAAGTAAAGCTTATGAGGATAATATCGAGTGCAGCAGATAGTCCGAACTATCGCTCTGGCGTATAACAACCTGCCACGGCCCCACCGCGTCATGCTGGGGTCGCTGACAGTCGTCACATTGGCCGTCGCTGTTTGGCGGCCTTTTGTTTACCACCCAGAACACAATCCCATCGCCAAGAGCGTCGAGTTAGAATCCAGCCAGATGCGGTCATTGCTCCCCGAAGCCAGTGAGCCGATTGATGCCGACCAACCCACCCCCGATGACGAAATCCCGCAGGATGAGCTGGATCAGAAAGATGCCGGCGACGATGGCGTGCATGAATATGTGGTTTCCACCGGCGACACCCTCGGCAGCATTCTGACGCAGTACGGCATCGATATGTCGGATGTCACCTTGCTGGCTTCGCAAAACCGCGATCTGCGTAATCTGAAGATCGGCCAACAGCTGTCGTGGACCGTCAATGATGCGGGCGATCTGCAGCAGTTGACCTGGGAAGTTTCCCGCCGCGAAACCCGCACCTATGACCGCGTCGGCAATAGCTTCAAAGAGTCGAAAGAGGCGCAGCAGGGTGAATGGCGCAACAACGTGATCAGCGGCCGGGTCAACGGCAGCTTCGTCAGCAGCGCCGGCGACGCCGGGCTGAGCCGTAACGAAATCAATGCGGTGATCAAGGCGCTGCAGTGGCAGCTCGATTTCCGCAAGCTGCGCAAAGGCGACCAGTTCTCCGTGCTGATGTCGCGCGAACATTTCGACGGTAAGAAATCGCAAAGCCAGCTGCTGGGCGTGCGTCTGCGCACCGGCGGCAAAGATTACTATGCGATCCGCGCCGAAGACGGCAAATTCTATGATCGTCAGGGCTCTGGCCTGGCGCGCGGCTTCATGCGTTTCCCGACCATGAAACAGTTCCGCATCTCCTCCAACTTCAACCCGCGCCGCGTGAACCCGGTGACCGGCCGCGTGGCGCCGCACAAGGGCGTGGATTTTGCCATGCCGGTCGGCACGCCGGTGCTGGCGGTCGGCGACGGTGAGGTGGTGATCGCCAAGCGCAGCGGCGCGGCGGGCAACTATGTGGCGATCCGTCACGGTCGCCAGTACACCACACGTTATATGCACCTGAAAAAACTGCTGGTGAAACCGGGCCAGAAGGTGAAACGCGGCGATCGCATTGCACTCTCCGGCAACACCGGCCGCTCCACCGGGCCACACCTGCACTTTGAACTGTGGACCGGCCAACAGGCGGTGAACCCGCTGACGGCCAAGCTGCCGCGTTCCGAAGGGCTGGGCGGCAAAGACCGCAGCGATTATCTGGCACAGGTGAAGGAAGTGGTTCCTCAACTGCAGTTGGATTAACGTCCCCCTTTTTCCGGCGCTCCGGTGCCGTTAATTTCATCGGCCTGATTGCGGGCCGATGCTGTTTTATCTGGGTGGTTCGCGGTTGTTAATTGCAAAATCGGTGATGGCAATTATGATTAGCCGAATCGCTAAGCGAAGAGCATGTGCATGCAAAACGAGAAGAAATCGAACGTAGAGTTCATTCCGCAGTTTCAAAAAGCCTTTTTATATCCGCGCTACTGGGGCGTGTGGTTGGGAACCGGCCTGATGGCCGGCATTTCGCTGGTGCCTGCGCGCCTGCGCGATCCGGTGCTGGGTGCGGTCGGCAAACTGGCCGGCAAGCTGGCGAAAGGCGCGCGCCGTCGTGCCCGCATCAATCTGCTGTATTGCTTGCCGGAGCTGCCGGAAAGCGAACGCGAGCACATCATCGACCAGATGTTCGCCTGCGCGCCGCAGTCGATGGTGCTGATGGCGGAACTGGCCTGCACCAAGCCCGAGAAAGTGCTCAAGCGCGTGCGTTGGCACGGTGAAGAGGTGCTGGACAAGATCCGGGCGGAAGGGCGCAACGTGATTTTCCTGGTGCCTCACGGCTGGGCTGTCGATGTGCCGGCGATGTTGATGGCCGCGCGCGGCCAACCGATGGCCGCGATGTTCCACAATCAGCGCAATCAGCTGATCGACTACCTGTGGAACGCCGTGCGTCGTAAATTCGGCGGCCGCATGCACGCGCGCAACGACGGCATCAAACCGTTTATCAGTTCGGTGCGGCAGGGTTATTGGGGCTACTATCTGCCCGATCAGGATCACGGCGCCGAGCACAGCGAGTTCGTCGATTTCTTCGCGACCTATAAGGCGACGCTGCCGGCGGTAGGCCGGTTGATGAAGGTGTGTCGTGCGGCGATCGTGCCTTTGTTCCCGGTGTACGACGGCAAAACCAGCATGCTGGATATTTATATTCGCGAGCCGATGGACGATCTGGCCGAAGCCGACGATCCGCGCATTGCCCGCCGCATGAACGAAGAGGTGGAAAATCTGGTGGGCCCGAACCCGGAACAGTACACCTGGATCCTCAAACTGCTGAAGACGCGTAAAGAGGGGGAGATTGAACCTTACTCGCGCGACGATCTGTATCGTTAATCCTGTCTAACGCCGGCCGGGCCACAACCCGGCCGGTGTCTCTTCAGATGTGCACCATACAGCCGCGAGCCCGCAGGATGTCGACGACTTTAGGCGTGCGGGTGAAATCATTCCAGCGCAGGTCCAGCTTGCGCAGGCGGCTCAGTTCGCCGAGGCTTTCCGGCAGGTCGCTCAGGCGGTTGGCGCGCAGATCCAGACTTCTCAGCGCCGTCAGCTCACCGATATTTTCCGGCAGGCGCGTTAGCTGATTGAAACGCAGGTTCAGCTCGCTCAACCGTGGCAATCGACAGAAGGTCTGCGGCAGCTCGGCGATGGCATTGTTAGCCGCGTCAAGTATCTCCAGCTCACCGAGCTGAGCCATTTCCGCCGGCAGCGAGGTCAGGGCATTTTTCATGATATGCAGTTCGCGTAGCGCGCGCAGTTGCCCGATTTCGACGGGCAGGCTGCCGATGCGGTTGTTGTATAAACGCAGCTCCTGCAATGCCGCAAGCCTCGGTATTGCCGGTGGCAAAGCGGTTAAGTGGTTGTCGGTCGCGTTGAGGTAAACCAACTGCTGTAGCTGCGCCAGCGAGTGCGGCAGCTCGCTAAAGCCGTTATCGCTGAGATAGAGGTATTTCAGCCGATGCAACTGCCCCAGTTCTTCGGGGAGTTCGCTTGCGCCATTGTGGCCAAAGTCGAACATCTCGAGCTGTTGCAACTGGCCAATCTCCGGCGGCAGGTGGTCGAGCTGATTGCAGGAGATATTCAGCACCCGCAGATTTCGGTGCCGGAAGATCGAGGCGGGGAAGGCCGTCAGCTGATTGTCGTACAGGCTAATCTTGCGCAGCGCATGGCCGGCTAACGGCGACTCGTCGAGCTGTATCAGGCCGTGGCCGTCGAGATCGAGCTCATCACCGCTCGTTGCGGGATTGTGTTGGTGGAGCATGGCGTTCTCCGTCGTTTATGGCGGTGTCAGGGCAAAAAAAATGCCGGCCTGCGAGAGCCGGCCGGCATTTCGTCTGCGGCGTGGATTACTCGACGCGCAGGATACGGCTGGTATTGGTGGTGCCGACGGTTTCCATCACGTCGCCCTGGGTGACGATCACCAGATCGCCGGAGACCAGGAAGCCTTTATCGCGCAGGCGATTGACGGCTTCATTGGCGGCGATCACGCCGTCTTTGTGGCTGTCGAAATACACCGGCGTCACGCCGCGATACAGCGCAGTCAGGTTCAGCGTGTGCTCATGGCGCGACATGGCGAAGATCGGCAGGCCGGAGCTGATGCGCGACATCATCAGCGCAGTGCGGCCGGATTCGGTCATGGCGATCAGCGCGGTAACGCCTTTCAGGTGGTTGGCGGCATACATCGAAGACATGGCAATCGCTTCTTCAATGTTGTCGAACTGCACGTCCAGGCGGTGTTTGGAAACGTTGATGCTCGGGATCTTCTCGGCGCCCAGACAAACGCGCGCCATCGCCGCCACGGTTTCCGCCGGGTATTGGCCGGCGGCGGTTTCCGCCGACAGCATGACGGCATCGGTGCCGTCCAGCACGGCGTTGGCCACGTCCATGACTTCGGCGCGGGTCGGCATCGGGTTGGTGATCATCGACTCCATCATCTGGGTTGCGGTGATCACCGCGCGGTTCAGGGTGCGGGCGCGGCGGATCAGTTTCTTCTGAATGCCGACCAGTTCCGGATCGCCGATTTCGACGCCGAGGTCGCCACGGGCAACCATCACCACGTCGGAGGCCAGAATAATATCGTCCATCGCTTCGTCACTGCAGACCGCTTCGGCGCGCTCAACCTTGGACACGATCTTGGCGTTGCAGCCGGCGTCGCGCGCCAGGCGGCGAGCATAGTTCAGGTCTTCACCGGTGCGCGGGAAGGAGACCGCCAGGTAGTCGACGCCAATCTTGGCGGCGGTCACGATGTCCGCCTTGTCTTTTTCTGTCAGCGCTTCGGCCGACAGGCCACCGCCGAGCTTGTTGATGCCCTTGTTGTTGGACAGCGGGCCGCCGACGGTCACTTCGGTAAACACTTTCATGCCCTGAACTTCGAGCACTTTCAGCTGAACGCGGCCGTCGTCGAGCAGCAGGACATCGCCCGGCACCACGTCGGCAGGCAGGCCTTTGTAGTCGATACCGACTTTTTCTTTATCGCCTTCGCCTTTTGACAGGTTGGCGTCCAGCAGGAATTTATCGCCCACGTTGAGGAAGATTTTGCCTTCCTTGAAGGTGGAAACGCGGATTTTCGGCCCTTGCAGATCGCCGAGGATAGCGACGTGACGTCCCAGCTTGGCGGCGATTTCGCGCACTTTGTCAGCGCGAGCCTGGTGATCTTCCGGGCTGCCGTGGGAGAAGTTAAGCCGAACTACGTTGGCGCCGGCGGCAATGATCTTTTCCAGATTATTGTCGCGGTCTGTAGCCGGACCCAGGGTGGTAACGATTTTGGTTCTTCTGAGCCGTCTGGACATGTATTACTCCGTTGACTGGTGAAGCAAATATTGGTGTTGCGATAACGTCGGATAACGAAACCAGGCGTGAAATGTAATTTTACAACACTGATATTTCACCCGGGTTACCCGCATGAGCATATTAACAGGGTACAGCCTCTGATGCCGTCATTCAAATGTCTGTTGAACGGCGATTTTTTTCTTCGTCAGGTCACGAGTCAAAACTGTTGGGAATGACCACCCCTTTATCAAAGCGCGATTCTTTGAGCGCTTCTTTGACCCTCTTCAAGTTATCTCTGAATTTAGCCCCTCGGCGCAAGGTAAATCCGGTGGCTAGCACGTCAATGAGCGTTAATTGCGCGATCCGCGACACCATCGGCATGTAAACGTCGGTGTCTTCGGGCACATCGAGCAGCAAAGCGAGGGTCGCTGCCTGAGCGAGCGGGGTGTCGCGGGAGGTGATAGCCAGTACCGTGGCGTCGTTTTCTCGCGCCAGGTGGGCCATCTCCACCAGATTCTTGGTGCGGCCGGTGTGTGAGATCAACACCACCACGTCGCCTTCGCCGGAGTTCATACAGCTCATGCGCTGCATGACGATGTCATCGAAGTAGACCACCGGGATATTGAAGCGGAAAAATTTGTTCATCGCGTCGTGCGCCACCGCCGCGGAGGCGCCCAGACCGAAGAAAGAGATCTTTTTTGCCTGGGTGAGCAGGTCAACCGCACGATTGATTGCGGCAATATCCAAATTTGCCTTTACTGTATCCAGGCTGGCCATGACCGATTCGAAGATCTTGCTGGTATAGGAATCGACGCTGTCGTCTTCCTCGACGTTACGGTTTACGTAGGGCGTGCCGTTGGCCAGGCTTTGGGCGAGATGCAGTTTGAAGTCGGGAAAGCCTTTGGTATCAAGGCGGCGGCAAAAACGGTTGACGGTGGGTTCGCTGACGTCTGCCATGCGGGCCAGCGTGGCAATGCTGGAGTGAATGGCGGTCTGTGGGGAGGCCAGGATCACCTCGGCGACTTTCCTTTCAGATTTGCTCAGGAGTTCCAGATGGCTCTGGATTTTGTCCAGCGTATTCATATAACGAGAGTCACTCATGGTTTTATCCCTGTGGCTTTCAAGCAACAGCGTCGAATTTCGCCCGTGTTCGCCGTGCAAGCAGACGCCAAACGAGCGGCTGTAACCTGGAATCGATAGGGTATGTCGATTTCAAACAAAGGAGAAATCAATGCCGGTTTAGTGAAAATATACTACGTGCTGGTAACCGTTGGCAGTCTCGACAGGGCGTATGCAGGCTTTTTTCACCAGAATATGACCTGTGTCTAACTTTCATAATGGTAACAGAGCGTCAAAAAAGACGAAAAATTACAGTTTTGCCCGTTGTGAGGGCACTGGCGCGCATTGGCGCTACCACTGGAATCTTGAGGTCTTTTTTCCTGCTTCTGCACCGGGTTTGCTGGCCGTAGTCAAACAGAGTACATTAGTAATGTAAGAAAATTACAAATATCCTGCAACGAGGAGATGAACATGGCGGTAACCTCTACAGCCCAGGCGTGTGACCTGGTTATTTTCGGCGCGAAAGGTGATTTGGCGCGCCGTAAGCTGCTGCCTTCCCTGTACCAGTTAGAGAAAGCCGGACACATCCACCCGGATACGCGGATCATCGGCGTCGGCCGCGCGGAGTGGGATAAAAAAGCGTATACCGAAGTGGTCAAGGAAGCGCTTGGCACCTTCATGAAGGAAAAACTGGATGACGAACTCTGGGCCACGCTGAGCGCACGCCTGGACTTCTGCAACCTGGACGTCAACGACAGCAAGAACTTTACCAAACTGGGTAAAATGCTGGATCAGAAACACCGCACCACCATCAACTACTTCGCCATGCCGCCAAGCACCTTCGGCGCCATCTGCAAAGGGTTGGGCGAAGCCAAGCTGAACCATGAGCCGGCGCGCGTGGTGATGGAAAAACCGCTGGGTACCGATCTGGCGTCTTCCCGCGTGATCAACGATCAGGTGGCGGAGTACTTCAACGAATCCCAGGTTTACCGTATCGACCACTATCTCGGCAAAGAGACGGTGCTGAACCTGTTGGCGCTGCGTTTCGCCAACTCGCTGTTCGCCTCCAACTGGGATAACCGCACCATCGATTCGGTGCAGATCACCGTGGCGGAAGAGGTGGGCATCGAAGGGCGCTGGGGTTACTTCGACCAGGCCGGCCAGATGCGCGACATGATCCAGAACCACCTGCTGCAGATCCTGACCATGATCGCCATGTCGCCGCCGGCGGATCTGACCACCGACCGTATCCGCGACGAGAAGGTGAAGGTACTGCGTTCGCTGCGCCGTATCAATCAGACCAATGTACGAGAAACCACCGTACGCGGTCAGTACACCGCCGGTTTCGTCCAGGGCAAGAAAGTGCCGGGTTATCTGGAAGAGGAAGGGGCGAACAAGAGCAGCAGCACCGAAACCTTCGTCTCCATCCGCGTGGATATCGACAACTGGCAGTGGGCCGGGGTGCCGTTCTACCTGCGTACCGGTAAACGCCTGCCGACCAAATGTTCGGAAGTGGTGGTGTACTTCAAGAACCCACCGCTTAACCTGTTCAGCGATTCTTACCAGCAGCTGCCGCAGAACAAGTTGACCATTCGCCTGCAGCCGGACGAAGGCATCGAAATTCAGGTGCTGAACAAGGTGCCGGGGCTGGATCACAAGCACCGCCTGCAGACCACCAAGCTGGACCTGAGCTTCTCGGAAACCTTCAACCAGGAGCACGTGGCGGACGCCTACGAGCGCCTGCTGCTGGAGACCATGCGCGGCATTCAGGCGCTGTTCGTGCGCCGCGATGAAGTGGAAGAAGCCTGGAAGTGGGTCGACTCCATCATGGACGCATGGAAAGCCGACAACGAGGCGCCGAAGCCTTATCAGGCGGGCACCTGGGGGCCGGTGGCCTCGGTGGCGATGATCACCCGCGACGGCCGTTCCTGGAACGAGTTCGAGTAATGCGCAATGCCGGCAGCCTGTCTGCCGGCTTTTTTTTGCCTGCGATCTGCGTGTGGGCCACATCACTTACGGTACGGCCGGACGTCCGTGTATTTGCACGGAGCCCTGTGGCAGGGGCGTGCCATTGTTAACCGCGAGTAATGGAGTAATAACGATGAAAAACTGGAAAACCAGCGCCGAGCAGATCCTGACGGCGGGTCCGGTGGTGCCTGTTATCGTGATCAACAAGCTGGAGCAGGCGGTGCCGCTGGCGAAAGCGTTGGTTGCCGGCGGCGTGCGGGTATTGGAGGTGACGCTGCGCACCGCCTGCGGGCTGGAGGCTATCCGCGCTATCGCCAAAGAGGTGCCGGAGGCCATCATCGGCGCCGGTACGGTGATCAATCCGCAGCAGTTGCGGGAGGTGACCGAGGCGGGGGCGCAGTTCGCCATCAGCCCGGGGCTGACCGAAGCCTTGCTGCAGGCGGCGACGGCGGGCCCAATCCCGTTGATCCCGGGCATCAGCACCGTTTCGGAGCTGATGCAGGGTATGGATCACGGCCTGCGCGAATTCAAATTCTTCCCGGCGGAAGCCAACGGCGGCGTGAAGGCACTGCAGGCGATCGGCGGCCCGTTCCCGCAGGTGCGCTTTTGCCCGACCGGCGGCATTACGCCGAACAACTACCGCGATTACCTGGCGCTGAAAAGCGTGCTGTGCATCGGCGGTTCCTGGCTGGTGCCGGCGGATGCGCTCGAAAGCGGCGACTATGCGCGCATCACTGAACTGGCGCGCAGCGCCGTCAACGGCGCCGCGTTGTAACCCGCACCGCGCCTGGGGTTGGCGCTTATTTGCGCACCGGCGAATATCGCAAGGCTCAACGCTTCGTTGAGCCTTTTTTAATTTTTATCGTGATTAACTTTCTTATTTTTAACCCGTTTTTTTCTGCTTTTTTATGAAAACGGCAGTTTGCTTTCTTATTTTGGCTGTGGTAAAAATATCTCAGTCGAAAATTTTACTTTTATGAGGATATTGGGCAAATCGCACGGTGTGCGGCTGATAATAGAGAACTATTATGATGACTATTAACGGAACTACCCTCAGAACCTCTACGTGCCAACTCTTCCTGTCTGCGATCCTTGCCAGTGAGCATCACTGGTGCAGCGAGCTATAGCGTCTTTCTCCCTTAACCGGTGCGGGTGGCGGGCTTAGCCCTTCACGCTACCGTTCAGCCGGGCAAACATTCTTTTTGCGTTTGGGTCAGTTTATCCCCAGGGATCTCTGCGTCTTGCGCGCCGCACTGCGGCCGTTCGACGAGATAAATCGGGATAAATATGCCTTGGCGCGCGTTATTCGCCGTTTGGGAGAAAAATTATGATTTATTGGATCTTTTTAGGCTTGGCCATCATGACCGAAATCATCGGCACCTTGTCGATGAAATACGCCAGCGTCAATGGCGGCATGATCGGGCACATCGTGATGTACGTGATGATCACCGCGTCTTATGTGTTGCTGTCGGTGGCGGTAAAACGCGTGGCGCTGGGCGTAGCTTATGCGCTGTGGGAAGGTATCGGCATTCTGTTCATTACCCTGTTCAGCGTGCTGTGGTTCGACGAGCCGATCTCGGCGCTGAAGGTGCTGGGCCTGGCGACGCTGATCGCCGGCATCATGCTGGTGAAATCCGGCACCCGCAAAGAGCGAAAACAGGTCAGCCCACGAGGTGACAACCATGCAACAGTTTGAGTTGTACCACATTGGGTTCCTGGGACTGGCGATCGTGCTGGAAATTATCGCCAACATCTTCCTGAAGATGTCGGACGGCTTCCGTAAAGTTTGGCTGGGGCTGTTGTCGCTGCTGTCGGTGCTCGGCGCGTTCAGCGCCCTGGCACAGGCGGTGAAGGGCATCGATCTGTCGATCGCTTATGCACTGTGGGGCGGTTTCGGTATCGCCGCCACCATCGCCGCAGGCTGGATCATGTTCGGCCAGCGGCTGAACGCCAAAGGCTGGATTGGCCTGGCGCTGCTGCTGACGGGGATGGTGATCCTCAAACTGTCCTGATAGCGGGCAATAAAAAACCGCAGGCGTAGCCGTCTGCGGTTTTATTTCGTCTGCGTTCAGGCTTACAGCGCGGCGATGATTTTGATTTCCACCTTGTACTTCGGATTCATCAACTGCGCCTGCACGGTGCAGCGCACCGGCGCGCTGCCGGCGACCACCCAAGCGTCCCAGGCGGCGTTCATCGCGGCGAAGTCGGCGCTGTTGGCCAGGAAAATGGTGGCATCCAGAATACGGCTTTTGTCCGAACCTACGCGCGCCAGCAGTACGTCGATGGCGGCGAGGGCGTTGGCGGTCTGCGCAGTCGCATCGTCATCCAGGTTCTCCGGCACGCTGGTGTAGTAAACGGTCTCGTTGTGCACTACGGCTTCGGACCAGCGCTGATCGGGATCAATTCTTTCGATATTCATTTGCTTATCTCCATATCATAGTCGCGCTAAGGGTAGCACAGCCGGTGATGAAAAAGCGCGGCGATAAAGTGGGTGGTAGCCGGGCGGCAGGCTTGGCATAATCACCGCTGAATGACACCGGCAGAGAGACAGCGTGACAGACGATTTTGCAACAGACGGCGCCTTGGCGCAGGCTATCAAGGGATTCAAACCGCGTGAGCCGCAGCGGCAGATGGCGCAAGCCGTCACCGAGGCGATCAATTTCAAGCAGGAGCTGGTGGTCGAAGCCGGCACCGGCACCGGCAAAACCTTCGCTTATCTGGCGCCGGCGCTGCGCTCCGATCGCAAAGTGATCATCTCGACCGGTTCGAAAGCGTTGCAGGATCAGCTGTATGCGCGCGATCTGCCCACCGTCGCCAAGGCGTTGAAGTACAAAGGTAAGCTGGCGCTGCTGAAGGGGCGCTCCAACTATTTGTGTCTCGAGCGGCTGGAGCAGCAGTCGATGGCCGGCGGTGAGCTGGCGGGGCAGACGCTGATCGATCTGGTGCAGTTGCGCAAGTGGTCGTCGCAGACCAAAGAGGGCGACATCAGTACCTGCAGCGAAGTGGCGGAGGACAGCTTCGTCTGGCCATTGGTGACCAGCACCAATGACAACTGTCTGGGCAGCGACTGCCCGCTGTATCAGGATTGCTTCGTAGTCAAGGCGCGCCGCCGTGCGATGGATGCGGATGTGGTGGTGGTGAACCATCACCTATTCCTGGCAGATATGGTGGTGAAAGAGGGCGGTTTCGCCGAGCTGATCCCGGAAGCCGAGGTGATGATTTTCGACGAGGCGCACCAAATCCCCGACATCGCCAGCCAGTATTTCGGCCAGCAGCTCACCAGCCGCCAACTGTTGGATCTGGCAAAGGACATCACCATCGCCTACCGCACCGAGGTGCGTGACGCCGCTCAACTGCAAAAAAGCGCCGACCGCCTCAGCCTGAGTACGCAAGATTTTCGCCTGAACCTGGGGGAACCGGGTTTTCGCGGCAATCTGCGTGACGTGCTCGGCGAAGCCAACGTGCAGCGCGCTCTGTTGCTGCTCGATGATGCGCTGGAGCTGTGTTATGACGTGATGAAGCTGTCTCTGGGGCGTTCGGCGCTGTTGGATGCCGCCTTTGAGCGCGCCACGCTGTACCGCGCGCGCCTCAAACGGCTGAAGGCGGTGACGGAGCCAGGCTACAGCTATTGGTATGAATGCAACTCGCGCCATTTCGTGCTGGCGCTGACGCCGCTGACGGTGGCCGACCGGTTCCGCGAAATGCTGGACGAGAAGCCGGGCAGTTGGATCTTTACCTCGGCCACGCTGTCGGTCAACGATCAGTTGGGCCACTTCACCGAACGGTTGGGGCTGACCAAGGCCAAAACGCTGCTGTTGCCGAGCCCGTTCGACTATGCCAAACAGGCATTGCTGTGCGTGCCGCGCTTTTTGCCTTCGCCGAACCAGCGCGGCGGGGCGCGCCAGCTGGCGCGCATGCTGCGGCCATTAATCGAAGCCAACAACGGCCGCTGCTTCTTTTTATGCACCTCGCACCAGATGATGCGCGAGCTGGCGGAAGAGTTCCGCGCCACGATGACGCTGCCGGTCTTATTGCAAGGGGAAACCAGCAAAGGGCAACTGCTGGCGCAGTTCGTCGCCGCCGGTAACGCGCTGCTGGTGGCGACCAGCAGCTTCTGGGAAGGGGTGGACGTGCGCGGCGATGCGCTGTCCTGCGTCATCATCGATAAACTGCCGTTTACGTCACCGGACGATCCGTTGCTGAAGGCGCGCATTGAAGATTGTCGCCTGCGCGGCGGCGATCCGTTCAATGATGTGCAGTTGCCGGATGCGGTCATTACCCTGAAACAGGGCGTCGGCCGCTTGATCCGCGATACCGACGACCGCGGCGTACTGGTGATTTGCGATAACCGTCTGGTGATGCGGCCTTACGGCGAGGTGTTCCTCAATAGCCTGCCACCCACGCCGCGTACCCGCGATCTGAAGCAGGCCATCGCCTTCCTGCAGGCCGCCGATGCGTCGGCCACGTGAAAGATGAAGGGCTTACGGGGCTGTGCTACAATGCGCGCCCTGTATGAAAAACCCAGTTTTATTCCCGCCAGAGGTTGGCATGTCCACGCGAATTTTAGCGATCGATACCGCGACGGAAGCCTGTTCCGTCGCCGTCTGGAATCAAGGCGAAATCCACGCCCTGTTTGAGCTGTGCCCACGCGAGCATACGCAACGAATTTTACCTATGGTGCAGCAGGTGCTGGCGGAATCTGGCCTGGCGCTCAACCAGCTCGATGCGCTGGCCTTCGGCCGCGGCCCCGGCAGTTTTACCGGGGTGCGCATCGGCATCGGCATCGCTCAGGGCCTGGCGTTGGGCGCCGATCTGCCGATGATTGGCGTTTCCACGCTGCAAACCATGGCGCAGGGCGCCTGGCGCGTCAGCGGTGCGGAGCGCGTGCTGGCGGCGATCGATGCGCGCATGGGCGAGGTCTACTGGGGGCAGTTCGAACGCCAGGTGAGCGGCAGCTGGTTGGAAAGCGAAGGCGAGGCGGTGCTGTCGCCGGCGCAGGCGCTGGAGCGTGCGCAGCGCCTGCAGGGCGAATGGGCCCACGTCGGCACCGGCTGGCAAACCTATCCCGACCTGGTCAACGGTTCAACCCTGAGCGTACGCGACGGCCAAATGCTGTTGCCGCAGGCGCAAGATATGCTGCCGCTGGCGCTGCACGCCTGGCAACAGGGGTTGGCAGTAGCGGTGGAAAACGCCGAGCCGACCTATTTGCGCAATGAAGTCACCTGGAAAAAACTGCCGGGCCGCGAGTAAGCGCGGCGTATTGTGCTGTTGTTGATGCCGGGTGATGAAGGCCTGCAACTTGAACGACGAAACGCGGTCAAAGTTACAGGCATTTCAGGAGATTGCGACCATGTTAATCCGCACTGCAAGTAAAAAGCTGTCGCTGCTGGCCATCGCCTGCGGCGCGCTGGTTCTGACCGGGTGCGTCACCGTACCTGATGCGATCAAGGGGTCAAGCCCCTCACCGGTGACTCAGCTTTCCTCGGTACAAAATGCACCCAACCTGTTTACCGGCGCGGAAGCCCGCTTCGGCGGCACCGTGGTGAACGTCGCCAACGAGCGAGGGCGCACGGTGCTGGAAATTGCGGCGGTGCCGCTCGACAGCGGTGCGCGGCCGATACTGGGCGAACCGTCGCGCGGCCGCTTGCTGGCCACGGTGAACGGCTTCCTCGAACCGGTCGATTTTAAAGGCCAGTTGGTGACCGTCGTCGGCCCCATTACCGGCCTGAAAGAAGGGCGGATTGGCATGACGCCGTATCGCTTCGTGACGATGAACGTGACCGGTTTTAAACGCTGGCATCTGGTGCAGCAGGTGGTGATGCCGCCGGCGCCGATGGGCCCTTGGGGCTGGCGCGGTGGCCCGTGGGGACCTGGTTGGGGCGCAGGCTATGGTTGGTACAATCCCGGCCCGGCACAGGTGCAAACCATCGTAACCGAGTAACATACGCTTGATGTGAACAAATTTGACAGGGCGGCTCAGGCCGCCCTTTTGCTTTTTTGGATAAGGAATATCCGACAATTAGTGACGTACATCGCAACCTGAATAATGTTTAAAACCCGAACTGGTCCGCTGAGTTAAAATATTGTTATGGTTAGGCTGCGAGTTTGAGGGCTGCGATGATAATTAGTAATGATTTCAGGAGTAATACCTTGGATAAGGTCTGGTTAAAACGGTATCCGGCAGATGTGCCCGCAGAGATTGATGCCGATCGCTATTCGTCGTTGATCGAAATGTTTGAGCATGCCGTGCAGCGCTATGCCGATCAGCCCGCCTTTATCAACATGGGCGAGGTGATGACCTTCCGCAAACTGGAAGAACGCAGCCGGGCTTTCGCGGCTTACCTGCAAAATGAACTGGGCCTGAAGAAGGGCGACCGCGTCGCGCTGATGATGCCTAACCTGTTGCAATACCCTATCGCCCTGTTCGGCATTCTGCGCGCCGGTATGGTGGTGGTCAACGTCAACCCGCTGTACACCCCACGCGAGCTGGAGCACCAGTTGAATGACAGCGGCGCCAGCGCCATCGTCATCGTCTCCAACTTTGCCCATACGTTGGAAAAAGTCGTGTTCAACACCCAGGTCAAGCACGTGATCCTGACTCGCATGGGCGATCAGCTTTCGGCCGCCAAAGGCACGCTGGTCAACTTCGTGGTCAAGTACGTTAAGCGCCTGGTACCGAAATACAACCTGCCGGACGCCATTTCATTCCGCAGCGCGCTGCAGCGCGGCCGGCGTCTGCAATATGTAAAACCGGACATCATTAATGCCGATTTAGCCTTCCTGCAATACACCGGCGGCACCACCGGCGTGGCGAAGGGCGCGATGCTGACGCACCGCAACATGCAGGCCAACCTCGAGCAGGCCAAGGCCGCCTATTCGCCGCTGTTCCGCGAAGGGCAGGAACTGGTGGTGACGGCGTTGCCGCTTTACCACATTTTCGCGCTGACGGTGAACTGCCTGCTGTTTATCGATCTGGGCGGGCGCAATTTGTTGATCACCAACCCGCGCGATATTCCAGGGCTGGTGAAGGAACTGGGTAAATACCCGTTCACCGCCATGAGCGGGGTGAATACGTTGTTCAACGCATTGCTGAACAACGAAGAGTTCCACAAACTCGATTTCTCTACGCTGCGTTTCTCGGTCGGCGGCGGCATGTCGGTGCAAAAAGCGGTGGCCGAGAAGTGGGAGAGAACCACCGGCAAACACCTGCTGGAAGGCTATGGCCTGACGGAGTGCGCGCCGCTGGTGGCCGGTAACCCTTACGATCTGAAACACTACAGCGGCAGTATCGGTTTGCCGGTGCCGTCGACGGACATTCGGCTGGTGGACGACAACGGTCACGATGTGCCGCCGGGCGAACCGGGCGAACTGTGGGTCAAAGGGCCGCAAGTTATGTTAGGCTATTGGCAGCGCCCGGACGCCACCGACGAAGTGCTGAAAGACGGCTGGCTGGCGACCGGTGATGTGGTGACCGTAGACGAGCAGGGGTTTGTGCGCATCGTCGATCGTAAGAAAGACATGATCCTGGTCTCCGGTTTCAACGTTTACCCGAACGAAATCGAGGACGTGGTCAGCCAGCATCCGAAAGTGCTGGAATGTGCGGCGATCGGCGTGCCCAGCGAGGCCTCCGGCGAAACGGTGAAGATCTGCGTGGTGAAGAAAGACGCCTCGCTGACCAAGGAAGAGCTGTTGACCCATTGCCGTCGCCACCTGACCGGGTATAAAGTGCCTAAAATTGTTGAGTTCCGCGATGAACTGCCGAAGTCGAACGTCGGCAAGATTTTGCGGCGAGAACTGCGCGATGAGCTAAAAACACCGAAGCCGGCCGATGCCGCCTAGGTCTGGCTCTCGCGCCTGACTATCAACAACGCCGGTGAATGCCGGCGTTGTTGTGTTTGAATCCTACAAGAGAATGATGTTTTGAATTATCAGTTGATCACTACCGATGCCGGATTGCAGCAGGTCTGCGAGCAGGCGAGAAAGCATGCCCAGATTGCGCTGGACACCGAGTTTGTCAGAACGCGCACCTACTATCCGCAGTTGGGCCTGATCCAGCTCTACGACGGTGAACAACTCTCCCTCATCGATCCTCTGCCGATCAAGCAATGGCAGCCGTTTGTCGACCTGCTGGCCGACACCGCCGTGGTGAAGTTCCTGCATGCCGGCAGTGAAGATCTCGAAGTGTTTCTCAACGCCTTTAAAACGCTGCCGACGCCGATGGTCGATACTCAAATCCTGGCGGCCTTTACCGGCCGGCCGCTCTCCTGTGGCTTCGCGACGCTGGTGGCGGAGTATATGAAGGTTGAGCTGGACAAGAGCGAGTCGCGCACCGACTGGCTGGCGCGTCCGCTGACCGAAAGGCAGTGCGTGTACGCGGCCGCCGACGTGTTCTATCTGCTGCCGATGGCCAAACAGCTGGTGCAGGAGACCGAAGAGGCCGGTTGGACCGCGGCAGCCAATAACGAGTGCCTGCTGCTGTGCCAGCGCCGTAGCGAGACGCTGGCGCCGGAATTGGCCTACCGCGAAATCAACAACGCCTGGCAGCTGCGCCCGCGTCAGCTCGGTTGTCTGCAGAAGTTGGCGGAATGGCGGCTGCGCCAGGCGCGCGAGCGCGATCTGGCGGTGAACTTCGTGGTGCGTGAGGAAAACCTGTGGCAGGTGGCGCGCTATATGCCGTCTTCGCTGGGAGAACTGGATTCGCTTGGCCTGAGCGGGCCTGAGATCCGTTATCACGGTAAAACGCTGTTGGCGCTGGTGGCGGAAGCCGAAGCGCTGGAAGAATCCGAGTTGCCGGCGCCGTTGGCCAACCTTATCGATCAGCCGGGTTACAAGAAGGTGTTCAAAGACATCAAGGCGGCGATCGCTACCGTCAGCGAGCAAAGTGGGTTGAGCAGCGAGCTGCTGGCATCCCGTCGCCAAATTAACCAATTGCTGAACTGGCATTGGAAACTGAAGGACGGCGAAAATCGCCCTGAATTAATCAGCGGCTGGCGCGGCGATTTATTAATGGCACCGTTGCAGGACATCCTGAAAGATTATTAATCGCTGATTATCACCAGGGCAGGGTAGGGAAACTCTGCTCGGGTGAATATAGGCAGGAAATAATGCGTTGAAGGTAAATCTGGCCAGAATTTACTTTAAACGAGGCGGCGGCAAAGTTAATTGGGAATAGTCCCAAAGGGAAAAATGGTTTTTTTGCTGCCGATAAAGCTTAATAACTGGATGCACATACAGTTACCCCCTGCATAAAATATACAGGGGGTAATTAATGCGTCGCAATCATTTAGCTGCTTCTTCCGATTCCGGTAATGTCACGTTAAGTTCAAGTACCGAAATGTCGTCCCCTTTCTGCTCGAACTGCACGTGCAGCATTTCAGGATCGATCTGAATGTATTTGCAAATAACCGCCAGAATATCGCGTTTCAGATCAGGCAGATACGGGGGCTCACTGTCCCCGCGACGACGCTCTGCGACGATAATCTGCAGCCGTTCCTTGGCTATATTGGCTGTCTGTTTTTTGCGGGACAGAAAGAAGTCTAATAAGGCCATGGTTTATCCCCCAAAAAGGCGTTTCAGGAAACCCTTCTTCTCTTCTTCAATGAAGCGGAATGGGCGTTCTTCCCCCAACAAGCGGCAAACGGTATCGTCGTACGCCTTACCGGCGTCTGACTCGGCATCCAGAATGACAGGCTCACCCTGGTTGGAAGCGCACAGCACGGACTGGTCTTCCGGAATCACACCCACCAGTGGAATGCGCAGGATTTCCAGCACGTCTTCCATGCTCAGCATGTCGCCACGGCTGACGCGGCCCGGGTTGTAACGGGTCAGCAGCAGGTGTTCCTTGATTGGCGATTCGCCTTTCTCGGCGCGGCGTGACTTGGAGGAGAGGATGCCCAGGATACGGTCGGAGTCGCGTACCGAAGACACTTCCGGGTTGGTGGTGATGATAGCTTCGTCGGCGAAATACAGTGCCATCAGCGCACCGGTTTCGATACCGGCCGGTGAATCGCACACCACGAAGTCAAAATCCATCTCGCCGAGATCGTTGAGAATTTTTTCAACGCCTTCGCGGGTCAACGCGTCTTTGTCGCGCGTCTGCGAAGCTGGCAGGATATAGAGGTTTTCAGTGCGTTTGTCTTTGATCAACGCCTGATTCAGCGTGGCATCGCCCTGAATCACGTTCACGAAATCATACACTACCCGACGTTCGCAGCCCATGATCAGGTCAAGATTACGCAGACCGATATCGAAATCGATCACGACGGTTTTCTTGCCTTTCTGGGCCAGGCCGGTAGCGATGGCCGCGCTCGAAGTGGTCTTGCCAACGCCCCCTTTACCCGATGTAACAACAATAATGCGTGCCATGAAATGGATTCCTTGTCAAAAGGGCTTAATTTAAAGGTTGTATGGTTAAAGCGTTATCCAACAGGCTGAGTCGTACGGCCTGCCCGACGTAATCGGACGGGATTTGGTCGCTCAACCAGTACTGCCCTGCGATAGAGACTAGCTCAGCCGCCAGGTGGGTGCAAAAAATCTGACATTGCGTATCGCCTGACGCGCCTGCCAGTGCGCGACCGCGCATCATGCCGTAGACATGAATATTGCCGTCGGCAATCAATTCGGCGCCGGCGCTGACGCTGCTGGTCACGATAAGATCGCAGTTGCGGGCGTAAATCTGTTGGCCGGAACGGACAGGCGTACTGATGATGCGCGTTTTGGCGGGGGCGTTATCCGCCACCACGGGCGCAGGCGCAGGCTCCGGCGTCGCCATTTTCTGGCCTTTGCCTTCGCTCAGCAGCGGCAGCCCGGCACGGGCTATCGCGCGCTTTTGACGCTCATCTCTGCAACCGCTGATACCCACAACGCGCAGACCTGCTGCCGCGACAGCCTGTTGAAGTTCTTTCCAGTTCGCATCGCCTTCCAGCGTTGCGACGTTGATAACAACAGGGGCGTTTTTCAGAAAAGCGGGCGCTTGCTCAACTTTTTCCTGTAACGCCTGACGTATTACCTCGGGCTGCGAATTATGCAAATGAACAACCGATAGGGTAAAACTGCTGCCTTTTAGCTCAATTGGCGATTGTGACATCTATCCTGACTCAGTCTCAGCAACTTTAAATCCCCGGAATACCACTCGGGGTGCGATATTCCGATGTACTATAAGCATGTTATAGTCAGAGTTATATCCAGGCAAGACGCTCCCTCAATTAAATAGAGTTAAAAAAATGCTTTGTGTGATCTATAGAAGCCCGAAACGCGATCAAACTTATCTTTATGTCGAAAAAAAAGACGATTTCTCTCGTGTGCCGGAAGAGCTGATGAAAAGTTTCGGCGTGCCGCAATTCGCCATGATGCTTTCGCTCGATGAGCGCAAGAAATTGGCCTCGGCGGATATCGAAAAGGTGAAGCAGGCGTTGAAAGACGAAGGCTATTACCTGCAGTTCCCGCCGCCGGTCGAAAACCTGCTCAATCAGCATCTGGCCGGCGACAAGGCCTGAGACAGTCGCCACGGCCAGGGGAGGCGCGATGACACGTTCGGCGAGAAGAGCCGTATTGGCCGCCTGGCTGGCGCTGGGCGGTGTGCTGATGCCGGGCTCACCGCAGGCGGCGCAGGAGGCGACGCTGGCGGCGAGCGGCCGGGATCCGGCGCAGTTCCCGGCGTATGTCGAGCAACTCAAGCGCCGGGCGCGGGCGCAGGGTATCAGCCAGAGCACCCTTGACCGCGCTTTTGCGCAAATCCATTTCGTCGATCGGGTGATCAAGGCCGATCGCAATCAGCCGGAGCAAAAGGTCACCCTGGATGACTACCTGCGGCGTGTGATGTCGCCCGCCAAGGTGCGCCAAGGGCGCGAACTGTACCGGCAGCGCCAGGCGCAATGGACGCGCGCCAGCGAGCGCTACCGGGTGCCGGGGCGCTATATCATCGCGCTTTGGGGCATGGAAAGCGCCTACGGCAAGATTCAGGGGCGGGAAGACGTGGTGTCTGCGCTGGCGACGCTGGCGTTTGAAGGGCGCCGCGAGGCCTTTTTCAGCCAAGAGCTGATGGCGGCGTTGCAGATAGTCGAGCAGGGGCACGTCGGCGATACGCCGCTGAAAGGTTCCTGGGCCGGCGCGATGGGGCAATGCCAGTTTATGCCGAGCTCTTTCTTGCGCTACGCGGCGGACGGAGACGGTGATGGGCGCATCGATATCTGGAACAACATTGATGATGTCTTCGCGTCTACGGCCAGTTATTTGTCCAAAGAGGGCTGGCAGCCCGGCATCGGCTGGGGGCGCGAGGTCAAATTGCCCGCCGGTTTCAATCGGGCCGAGCTGGGCTTGAAAGACGCGCAGGCGCGCAGCGTCAACGCCTGGCAACAACGCGGGGTGCGCCGTGCGGATGGCCGTGCGTTGCCGCATGCCGTTCAGCGTGGTTGGATCATTGCGCCGGATGATCTGCAGGGGCGGACGTTCCTGGTCTATGATAATTTTCGCACCCTCATGCACTGGAATCGCTCTTACTATTTCGCCCTCGCCGTGGGTATGATGGCGGACGCGATCGGGCATTGATCCGGCACACCAATAATCGGCTTGGCGCGCCAAGCCTCTACAGTTTGGGAGAAGCGGTATGTATCAACATAGAGACTGGCAGGGTTCGCTGCTCGATTTCCCGGTGAACAAGGTGGTCTGCGTCGGCAGCAACTACGCCGATCACATCAAGGAAATGGGCAGTGCGGTTTCCGTCGAGCCGGTGGTGTTCATCAAACCGGAAACGGCGCTGTGCGATATTCGCCAGCCGGTGGCCATCCCCAAAGAGTTCGGCTCGGTGCACCATGAGGTGGAGCTGGCGGTGCTGATCGGCACGCCGTTGAAACAGGCCAACGAAGACCGCGTTGCACGGGCGATCGCCGGCTACGGCGTGGCGCTCGATCTGACGCTGCGCGATCTGCAGGCGGGCTTTAAAAAAGCCGGTCAGCCGTGGGAAAAGGCCAAGGCTTTCGACGGTTCCTGCCCGATGTCGGGGTTTATCCCGGTGGCGGAATTCGGCGATCCGCAAAACGCCGAGCTGTCGCTGACCGTCAACGATCAACTGCGCCAGCAGGGCAATACGCGCGACATGATCACGCCGATCCTGCCGCTAATCAGCTACATGAGCCGTTTCTTCACGCTGCGCGCCGGCGACATCATCCTGACCGGCACGCCGCAGGGCGTGGGCCCGATGGCCTCCGGCGACATGCTGAAAATCAGTCTGAACGGCAAAACGCTCAGCACCCGCGTGATCTGATCTCTCTTGCCGCCGGCGCCGTCGGCGGCAAAGCTTGCATCTTGTGGCTAAAATGTCTATATAGTCCCCCCTCGAACCTGTGCGCAGGTGACTTATCCATTTACCGAAACCGGACGCTAACATGTCACAACTCGCTTTTTGGCAACAGAAAACGCTGGCGGAAATGTCAGAACAAGAGTGGGAATCGCTGTGCGACGGGTGCGGGCAATGCTGTTTGAATAAGCTGATCGACGAAGATACCGACGAGATTTATTTTACCAACGTAGCCTGCAACCAGCTCAACATCAAATCCTGCCAATGCCGTAACTATGAGCGGCGCTTCGAGCTGGAAGAGGACTGCATCAAACTGACGCGCGAGAATCTCACCACCTTCGATTGGTTGCCGCCGACCTGCGCCTATCGCCTGATCGGTGAAGGTAAACCGCTGTTCCCCTGGCACCCGCTGCTGAGTGGCTCCAAGGCGGCGATGCATGGCGAGCGCATCACGGTGCGGCATATCGCGGTGCGCGAGAGCGAGGTGGTGGACTGGCAGGACCATATCCTCAACAAGCCGGACTGGGCCAGATAAAGGCGGGCGCCTGCAGGGCAAGACGGGTTCTAATGCAAGAGGGCGGCGTGTTCAGACACGCCGCCCTCTGCGTTATTGAGTTAACGATTTTAATCATTAGTGCGCGAATGGCGTTGATGCTTAGTGCCGGATAGAGGGAAATTCCAACAATTTATTTAGGGATGGTAAGGGGTTGCGTGATGGGGGATAGGAGAAAAAAGCCCCTGCAAAGATGAGGGGCAAGACACACAACAACACCAGGGAAATCGGTAGTACTTACTTTGCCGATACTATAAGGATTTTATGGGTAAACTTCACCAAAATATTGTGCTCTGAATGTGACAAAGGTGCCGTCGTTCATGAGTAACGGTAATTTATTGATGCCTGAAGGTTGGGAGGGCAGTGCCGGCGCAGCCTGTTTTTACCCGCCGGCACCGCAGAAGTTTAATGTTATGTAAATTACGCGCTTAACCGAGCCGGGATGCTTCTTTTTAAACGACAAGTTGGGTAATTTGGCCGCTCTCCCGCAAGTTCGAGAGTATAACAATGAAAATGATCCGTCTGTTTGCCGTGGCTGGAGCGCTGATCGTGCTCGTTTACTTCCTTACACATACCTGAGAAGGCTTTATCTCGGAATGTGACAGCAATACCTAAAAAAAACGGCGCCGGAAGGCGTAATGCCGATCAGTTAAGGATCACTTGAACGATCCTGTCGCTGTGTAAGAATCCGTAATCTCTCTGAGATTACGGATTTTTTTATGTTGCTGAGTCAGGCTCTTGATACCGTTCTTAAATTCTCCCCCAAAGAATTCGCTGCGCTTTCCGACTTGCTCTCACCTGAGCTTATCGATGAATGCCTCGCTGATACCGGGATTGTGACGCTCCGAAAGCGCCGTCTTCCCATGGAAATGATGGTCTGGGCCGTGGTCGGTATGTCCCTGTTTCGCTCGCTTTCAATGAACCAGCTTGTTTCTCATCTCGATATCATGTTGCCGGGGAAACGCCCTTTTGTAGCGCCCAGCGCCGTGGTGCAGGCTCGCCAGCGGCTCGGCGAAGAGGTTGTCAGGCTGGTGTTTGAAAAAACACGTCAACTCTGGTTTGAAAAGACCCCGTTATCGCACTGGAATGGCCTGACACTCCTGGCTGTAGATGGCACGTTGTGGAGAACGCCCGATACGCCCGAAAATGACGCAGCCTTCGGCCGCACCGCCAATGAGCACGCGCGTTCCGACTGGCCGCAGCTTCGCATGGTCTGCCAGATGGAGGTCACCAGTCACTTGCTGACAGGCGTGAGCTTCGGCAGCGTCTCGGAAACCAGTGAGGTTGACCTTGCTGCACAGTTGGCTGAACAGACACCGGAGCACTCGTTGACGATACTGGATAAAGGTTTTTATGCGCTGGGACTCCTCCATCACTGGAGCGCCTCGGGAGCGGAGAAACACTGGATGCTCCCACTGCGCAAAGACGCACAGTATCGGGTACGGGAGAGGCTGGGTGCGGGGCAGGAGCTCGTTGAGTTGAAGTTAAGTCCGCAAGCCCGCAAGAAATGGCCGGCTGCCCCGGAAATGCTGGTAGCCAGACTGATAAGCAAAGAGGTTAATGGCAAGAGAGTCCAAATCCTGACCTCGATGTGCGATCCGCTACGCTACCCCAAAGCCGATATCGTCGACTTGTATGGGCATCGTTGGGAGATAGAACATGGCTTCAGGGAGATGAAGCAGTATCTGCTGCAGAACGAACTGACTCTGAGAAGCAAAAAGCCGGAGTTGGTCAGGCAGGAACTGTGGGGCGTGGCGTTGGCTTATAACCTGCTGCGCTTCATGATGGCGCAGATGGCTAACAGCCTGAAGCATGTAGAGCCTTATCAAATCGGTTTTAAACAGGCTGCGTTATATCTGACAGCCCAGCTGAGCCTGCTTCCGGCAGTTGCCCCGGGGAAAGTCCCGAAGATAATGAATGATATCCTGGCAATGGCGGGGAGCTTCGTACTTCCTTCTCGACGGCAAAGGCATTACCCGCG
>NZ_JBQZFT010000011.1:0-123332 GCF_052692115.1 Serratia sp. TSA_105.2 | reverse complement strand
GCCGATGGTAGTGTGGGGTCTCCCCATGCGAGAGTAGGACACTGCCAGGCATCAAACCAAGCAAAAAGCCCTGAACTGACGTTCAGGGCTTTTTGCTATGCGTAAAACGCAAAAAAGCGCAGCTACGCTGCGCCTTTCAACCACTCGACAATAAAGTCGGCGATGCTTTCCGGTTGATTGAGATCCAACTGCTTAGCCGCGATGGATAGCGGCCGGTCGCTGGCTACCGCCACGACAAACTGATCCAGCATGTCTTCCAGCGGTCTGCCGATCTCGGCCCTATAAAGCAGGATCTTGCTGACCGGCTCATGTTTGAACCCTTCCACCAGAATCAAATCGACCTTATCGGCATCAAAACGTTCCGCCAGGTAGCGCAGGTCCAAAGGTTGTTGTTCCGGCGTTTCGGTCATCAATGCCCAACGGCGATCGCTGGCGACCAGCGTTTGGTCGGCACCCGCTTTGCGCAGCTCGTAGCTGTCTTTACCCGGCGTATCCACATCCATGTCATGATGGGTATGCTTTATCAGCCCAACCCTCACCTGGCGCTGTTTCAGCATCGGGATCAACTGTTTGAGCAGGGTGGTTTTTCCCGTTCCACTATAGGCACCGATGGCCAGCAAGGGGGGCAATGAACGATTCATTTCTTTAGCTCTCGTGCTTGCTGCCAATTCCGGCAGTCTTCCGGCGTATTCAGGTTATGAAATGCCGCTTGTTGCCCACTGAACACCACGCGTTGTGCGCCGATCTGATGCAAGAACAGCATCAGCTTACGTTCACCCTGCGCCAGATAGTTGGCCAGCTGTGGTGCTATTTGGGTATGCAATAACGCCAGCGTAGGGTGATCTCGTTCACCATCGCTGGCAAAGGCCGCTGGCGCTGCGCCTTTTTGCTGCCATAGCTGCGCGACTAAGCCGGCGGGAAAGTCGGGGACGTCACAAGGGACGAAGGCCACCCACTCGTTGGGAGATTGCTTGAGCCCGGCGAGCATCCCGGCCAACGGCCCGGCGAAATCGGGCGTCAGATCGCCAATTACCGGCAAACCGCTCGTCTGGTAGCGTGCCTGATTGCGGTTGGCGCTGATGGCAACGGAAGCCACCTGCGGCCGTAACCGGGCCAGAACATACTGATAGAGTGCGATACCGCCAATCGACACCAGGCCCTTATCCTCACCGCCCATGCGCGTGGCTCGCCCGCCGGCCAAAATTACGCCGCTGATTTCTTTATGCATCTCGTTTATCCCGCCTTGTCGATGCGCTGATTGTAGCGCTAAAGCCGGCGTGACATCAGGATTTACCTTTATTGACAAGCCGGTTCTTTCACTGCGTGGGTAAGCCTGTTACTTTGTGAGTTTATTCATGCTATTGGACGATATTGAGATGAAAACGCATCGCGTAAACGAGTTGATCGAGCTGTTGCACCCGGCCTGGCAGGAAGATCCCGATCTCAATTTGATGCAGTTTTTGCAAAAACTGGCGAAGGAAGCGGGCTTCCAGGGCGAGTTGTCCGAGCTGAGCGATGATGTTCTTATTTACCACCTGAAAATGCGCGGCCGCGCCGGCACGGATCAGATCCCGGGCCTGAAGAAAGATTACGAAGAAGATTTTAAAACGGCGCTGTTGCGCGCTCGCGGAGTTATTAAGGACTGACCTTCGTGCGGTGCGAGAAAGCATAGCTCGTGAAACGTGCCATTAATGCTACTATTTCTCATTCCCGGCACCGTGCTGTCAGCGATCAAACGAACGTTATGAATAACTCTGCTTTTAATTTCGACACTCTGTCGCCCGACTTGATTATGGACGCGCTCGAAGGGGTTGGCCTGCGCGTCGACTCCGGTCTGACGGCGCTGAACAGCTACGAGAACCGCGTCTATCAGTTTATGGACGAAGATCGCCGGCGCTACGTGGTGAAGTTTTACCGCCCGGAGCGCTGGAGCGCCGCGCAGATTGGTGAGGAGCACCAGTTCGCTCTGGATCTGGCGAAGGCGGAGATCCCTGCGGTAGCGCCGTTGGTGTTGCAAGGCGCTACGCTGCATACGCACGCTGGGTTCTTCTTTACCCTGTTCCCCAGCGTGGGCGGGCGGCAGTACGAGATAGACAACCTGGATCAGTTGGAATGGGTGGGTCGTTTCTTGGGGCGCATCCATCAGGTCGGCGGTGAGCGTTTGTTCG
This sequence comes from Serratia sp. TSA_105.2, assembly GCF_052692115.1. Lineage (NCBI taxonomy): Bacteria > Pseudomonadati > Pseudomonadota > Gammaproteobacteria > Enterobacterales > Yersiniaceae > Serratia > Serratia sp. TSA_105.2. The sequence goes on along the minus strand of NZ_JBQZFT010000011.1, from coordinate 121,164 downwards.
CCGAGCGGCCGACGATGGGGGTTGAAGAGTATCTCACCGCCCCGCGTCAGGTGTTGGCCGGTTGCGAGCTGTTGCCGGCAGCACAGCGTGATGCGTTCCTGCAGGCGACGGATAACCTGATCGCGGCGATCAAGCCGCACTGGCATCTGAACTGGCAGCCGCGCCGTTTGCACGGTGATTGCCATCCGGGCAATATTCTGTGGCGCGACGGCCCGCTGTTCGTCGATCTTGATGACGCACGTAATGGCCCGGCGGTACAGGACTTGTGGATGCTGCTGCACGGCGAACGCCGCGATCAACTGATGCAGTTGGACGTCTTGCTGGAGGCATACGGTGAATTTGCCGAGTTCGATCAGCGCGAGTTGGCGTTGATCGAGCCGCTGCGGGCGATGCGCATGGTGTATTACCTGGCCTGGGTCGCCCGCCGTTGGCAGGATCCGGCCTTTCCTAAGAGTTTTCCGTGGATGGCGGAGTCTGATTTCTGGTTGTCTCAGACTGCGGCCTTCACCGAACAGGTTAAGCTGTTGCAGGAGCCTCCTCTGCAGCTGACGCCAATGTATTGAAGCTTTAACACAATGGAGAGTTTAGTCTTATGAAAAAAATATGGTTGGCGCTCGTTGGCATGGTGATGGCATTCAGTGCCTCGGCGGCACAGTTTAGCGATGGCGCTCAGTACGTGACCCTGGACAAGCCGGTGACCGGCGAGCCGCAGGTGCTGGAGTTCTTCTCCTTCTACTGCCCGCACTGCTACCAGTTCGAGCAGGTCTATCACGTGTCTGAAAACGTGAAGAAGGCCTTGCCTGCCGGCACCAAAATGACCAAGTACCATGTGGAGTTCCTGGGGCCGTTGGGCAAACAGCTGACTCAGGCATGGGCGGTAGCGATGGCGCTGGGCGTGGAAGACAAAGTCAGCCCGCTGATGTTTGAAGCGGTGCAGAAAACCCAGACCGTGCAAACGCCGGACGATATCCGTAACGTCTTTGTGAAAGCGGGCGTGACCGCCGCAGATTATGACGCGGCCTGGAACAGCTTCGTGGTGAAATCTCTGGTGGTTCAACAGGAGAAAGCCGCTGAAGATCTGCAGCTGCGCGGCGTGCCGGCGGTATTCGTGAATGGCAAATACATGGTGAAAAACGATGGCCTGGACACCAGCTCGATGGACGCTTACGTGAAGCAGTTCGCCGACGTGGTTAAATTCCTCAGCCAGCAGAAATAAGCCAGATTTAATATGAAAAACGCCGGCATCGCCGGCGTTTTTTTACCCGTATTGCCGCTTCAATTTATCCAGCAACCGATCTTTTTCCTGCCACAGCGTATTCAGCCACAGCTGGAAGCGCCGCTTGAACTGTTTGTCGTTGAAGTAGTCCCCATGCAGGGTTTCATCGATCGGCAGCGTTTCTATTCTTACCACGATACGCGTCAGCCGCCCGCACAGCATATCCATAAAGGGCCGTTGGTTATTTTCCGGATAGAGCAGGGTAACGTTCAACACTTTGTCGAACTGATTGCCCAGCGCGCTGAGCGTAAACGCAATGCCGGCGGCTTTGGGCGCCAGCAAATTGCGATACGGCGAATTGCTTTTAATTTTCTTGGCTTCCGTGAAGCGCGAACCCTCGACGAAATTGACGATGGTGGTTGGACGCTGACGGAATTTTTCGCAGGAACGGCGCGTCGTTTCGATATCCTGGCCGCGTTTCTCCGGATGCTTGAGTAAATAGGCGCGGGAGTAACGCTTCATGAATGGCATGTCCAGCGCCCAACAGGCCAGACCGACAAAAGGCACCCAGGCTAACTGTTGCTTGAGGAAGTACTTATTCATTGGAATATGGTTTCTGAACAGCACGCACAATACGACAATGTCCGACCAACTTTCGTGGTTGCTGATCAGCAGATACCAGTTTTTTCGATCCAGCCCCTCCAGCCCTTCAATATCCCAACGCAATTGCCCGTTAATGCGCAATAACAGCGCCAGCCCCTGACACCAGCACCACATCATGAAATCGGCGAAAGTCGAGATATATCGCCAAACGGCGGGAATGGGCACCAGGAGTTTCACGATGCCGGCCAGCGTGATGGGGATGGAGCACAACACCGTCACCAGAATCGTGAGTATGACGGAAATGATAAAGATAACAGGCGTTAACAATCTTGGCATGGTTATGGGCTGACGGTTGTTGAGAACATCGTTGCATGCCGAAGCGCATGAACAAAAACATATTTTAACAGAAATCGCCGGGGTAAAGCGCCGCTAAAAATGACTGTTTTTCGTCTCATCGGATAACCATTTGCTGAGTTTTCGTGCAACTTTCCCAGCTTGTGCTAGGGTAATTGAGGCGCCGAATTTGATTAATAGTGCGATTAAAATCCGGCGAAAGTTATATCCACAAATCCAATAAAAGCCAGTAATAAAGCGTCGCCGGAATTCGTTCTTTTAACGCGGTGATTTAAATAGGAATTTTATTCGCCGTTATAACGATAATCGGAGCGTTATAATTCGGTCTCTTTTCTATGCACAAAGTTATCCACAGGTAAGATCTTGCGGATCCTCACGCACCATCACATCATTTTCGTCCGTAATGCACGCTAAGGTTCGTCTCCGGCGGCCAGCTATGGCATGCTTACCCCTATGTCCGATCACGATAAAGAAACGCTATGGCCCAGATTGCAGAAAACCCACTAATCCTGGTTGACGGTTCCTCCTACCTCTACCGCGCTTATCACGCCTTCCCGCCGCTGACCAACTCGGCGGGCGAGCCGACCGGCGCGATGTACGGCGTGCTGAATATGCTGCGCAGCCTGTTGCTGCAGTATCAACCGAGCCACGTTGCCGTGGTGTTTGATGCCAAAGGGAAGACTTTCCGCGATGAGCTGTTCGCCGAATACAAGTCGCACCGGCCGCCGATGCCGGACGATCTGCGAGCGCAGATCGAGCCGTTGCACAGCATGGTCAAGGCGATGGGCCTGCCGCTGCTGGTGACGCCCGGCGTTGAGGCGGACGACGTTATCGGTACGCTGGCGCTGGAGGCCGAAAAGGCCGGCCACGCGGTGCTGATCAGCACCGGCGACAAAGACATGGCGCAGCTGGTGACACCGAACGTCACCCTGATCAACACCATGAACAACACGATCCTCGGCCCGCAGGAAGTGTGCGACAAGTACGGTATTCCGCCGGAGCTGATCATCGACTTCCTGGCGTTGATGGGCGATTCATCGGACAACATTCCCGGCGTGCCGGGCGTGGGCGAGAAAACCGCCCAGGCGTTGCTGCAGGGCATCGGTGGGCTGGATGCTTTGTACGGCAATCTGGAGAGCATCGCCACGCTGAGCTTCCGCGGTGCCAAAACCATGGCGGCCAAGCTGGAGCAGAATAAAGAGGTCGCGTATCTCTCCTATAAGCTGGCGACGATCAAAACCGACGTCGAGCTGGATCTGACCTGCGCTGAGCTGACGGTGTCCGAGCCGGATGTCGATACGCTGCAACAGCTGTTCAAACAGTACGAGTTCAAACGCTGGCTGGCGGACGTGGAAGCCGGCGTATGGCTGGAAAACAAGAAAGGCGCGGGTGCGAAAGCTGCTGGCGCCGCCAAACCGGCCGCCGCGGCGGAAGCGCCGAAGGCGCTGGCGGAGGCCAAGCTGTCCCAGGAGGGGTATGTCACTATCCTGGATGAAGCGACCTTTACCGACTGGCTGGCGCGGCTGAAAAAGGCCGACGTGTTTGCCTTCGATACCGAAACCGACGGCCTGGATACCCTGACCGCCAACCTGATCGGCCTGTCCTTCGCGATTGCACCGGGCGAAGCGGCTTATTTGCCGGTGGCGCACGATTATCTGGATGCCCCGCCACAGCTGGACCGTGCCTACGTGCTGGAAGCGCTCAAGCCGCTGCTGGAGGACGATAAAGCGCTGAAGGTCGGGCAAAACCTGAAGTTCGATATGAGCCTGCTGGCGCGCTACGGCATTGAGATGCGCGGTATCGCCTACGACACCATGCTGGAGTCCTATGTGCTGGACAGCGTCGGCGGCCGTCATGATATGGACAGCCTGGCCGATCGTTATCTGGGCCACAAAACCATCACCTTCGAAGAAATCGCCGGCAAGGGCAAGAACCAGCTGACGTTCAACCAGATTGCCCTGGAGCAGGCGGCGCCTTACGCTGCCGAAGACGCGGATGTCACGCTGCAGCTGCACCTGGCGATGTGGCCGCAGCTGAAGCAGAGCGCAGAGCTGCTGACGGTGTTCAACGAGATTGAAATGCCGCTGCTGCCGGTGCTGTCGCATATCGAGCGCACGGGGGTGCTGATCGATCCGGCCATTTTGTCAGCCCACTCCCAGGAGCTGGCCAAGCGTCTGGCGGAACTGGAGGCGCAGGCCCACGAGCTGGCGGAAGAGCCATTCAACCTGGCGTCGACCAAGCAGCTGCAGGCGATCCTGTACGAAAAACAAAAGCTGCCGGTGCTGAAGAAAACCCCAGGCGGGGCACCTTCTACCAATGAAGAGGTGCTGGCCGAGCTGGCGCTCGACTACCCGCTGCCGAAGGTGATTCTGGAATATCGCGGCCTGGCGAAGCTGAAGACCACCTATACCGACAAGCTGCCGCTGATGATCAATCCGGTCAGTGGCCGGGTGCATACCTCGTACCATCAGGCGGTGACCGCCACCGGGCGTCTCTCCTCGAGCGATCCGAACCTGCAGAACATCCCGGTGCGCAACGATGAAGGGCGACGCATTCGCCAGGCCTTTATCGCGCCGGAAGGCTACCGCATCGTCGCGGCCGACTACTCGCAGATCGAGCTGCGCATCATGGCGCATCTGTCACAGGATGAAGGGCTGCTGAAGGCCTTCGCCGAAGGGAAAGACATTCACCGCGCCACGGCGTCGGAAGTCTTCGGCGTGCCGTTGGATAAAGTGACCGGCGAGCAGCGCCGCAGCGCCAAGGCGATTAACTTTGGCCTGATTTACGGCATGAGCGCCTTCGGCCTGGCGCGCCAGCTGGGGATCCCGCGAGGGGAAGCTCAGCGCTATATGGATCTGTACTTTGAGCGTTACCCGGGCGTGCTGGATTATATGGAGCGCACCCGCCAGCAGGCCGCCGAACAGGGCTATGTCAGCACGCTGGACGGTCGCCGTCTGTACCTGCCGGACGTCCGCTCCAGCAACGGCATGCGCCGCAAGGCGGCCGAGCGCGCCGCCATCAACGCCCCGATGCAGGGCACGGCGGCCGATATCATCAAGCGTGCGATGATTGAGGTCGACGCCTGGTTGCAAGGGCAGGAGAAGCCATTGGTGCACGCAATCATGCAGGTGCACGATGAATTGGTGTTTGAGGTGCACGAGTCGGTGATCGAAGAAGCCAGCCAACGTATCCGCCAATTGATGGAGGGCAGCATGACGCTGGCGGTGCCGCTGAAGGTCGACGTGGGCGTCGGCATGAACTGGGATGAGGCGCACTGATCGCCGGATGCGCTAACTGGCGATAACCTAAGCACTTTTCGTAATTAAGCTACAAGATGCGGCGATAGTTTCCTCAACTTCGCCGTTCTTGCGCCGTAAATTGTGTAAGTAAACTACAAAAAATTCTTTTGCCCTGCGAAAAAATGATGTAGAGTTACAGGCGTAGGGTACAGAGGTAAGATGTTCTATCTTTCAGACCTTTTACTTCACGTAATCGGATTTGGCTGAATATTTAGCCGCCCCAGTCAGTATTGACTGGGGCGTTTTTTATTGTAAAAACAGCAGCAAGCCATACGTTTTTCCTATCTCTTCGCACCGCTTTTCGTTCCCGCTTCCGCTCCCTCAACGCCGTGATTTGGTGAGATCAGCCTGCCTTGGCGATAAGTTTTTATGATGGCTTTATTTCAGAACTGTAATTAGATAACAAAAAATCCCGCCTGTGGCTGAACTGCGGGCATAAAAAAGCCGATGCGGTGAGGCATCGGCTCTGGCGTTCAGCCTGGGCTTATTCGCCGGCTTCGTCTTCCGGCAGCACTTCCGGCGGGATCTCGTTAAACCAGGTATCCAGCTTCTGGCGCAGCTTGTCGACGCCGATCTTCTTCAGCGACGAGAAGGCTTCAACCTGGATATCCCCCATAAACGGCAGCACCGCTTCACGCACCATATTGAGCTGCGCCTTGCGTGCGCCGGAGGCCAGTTTGTCGGCCTTGGTCAGCAGCACCAGCACCGGGGTGCCGACGTCGACCGCCCACTGGATCATCTGCTGGTCGAGATCTTTCAGCGGATGGCGGATATCCATCAGCACCACCAGGCCCTTCAGGCTGTTGCGCATCTGCAGGTATTCGCCCAGCGCGCGCTGCCATTTACGCTTCATCTCTTCCGGCACTTCGGCGTAGCCGTAACCCGGCAGGTCGACCAGGCGGATGCCGTCTTCCACTTCGAACAGGTTGATCAGCTGGGTGCGCCCCGGCGTTTTACTGGTGCGCGCCAGGCTTTTTTGGTTGGTCAGGGTATTCAGCGCGCTGGATTTCCCGGCGTTGGAACGGCCGGCAAAGGCGACTTCAATTCCTGCATCCCCCGGCAGATGGCGAATATCGGGTGCGCTGGTGACGAAATGGGTCACATGATAGTTGTAGTTCTTGCTGGTCAAAATTTTTCGTCTCCGTGAGGATGGCTAACTGGTTGGCGATTATAACTGCATCAGCGGTAAAAATGGCGTGTTTCTCGGTTTTTAAGCGGCGGGACGCGATAAAACGACAGTTATACCGCGCGTAGGTTGTGAGACATTTGCCATTCGAATCGCGGGTAATGTCGCTTTATTCGAAAGTGATATTTCTGTTTTTATTTTAAAAACAACATGTTGTTTTTTCGTTGTAGGGAAATGTCATCCAAATCGGCGTCAGGTACCTTGAGCCTTCGCAACAATAACGTAAAGTAGTCGTTAACGCAGGGTTGCGCAGGATTAGGGAACATCCGGGAAGGATGACAAATCTCAGGGAACGCACAGGGCGTGCAATGAGTGCCAGGATGAACGCAAAAGGAAGTGACCCTTTCGCACCGGAATAGGCGGCAGGCACATCGGATGGTGAAGTATCGGCAATTTGGATGCCCGCAGGAAGCGCGCTCGGGAAGAGCGGATGCGAATGGATTACGCCATGGACGATTTTTCTTTCAGGATGAAGGACGTAGTGGCAGGGAATGCGGTTATAGCAGAGGGAAAAACCGGGATGTTGCATGTACGCAAGGAGCGCGTAACAGGAATACCCTTCGCAAGAAGGTGCGAAATAGGCGGCAGGTTTAACCTGCCGCCTTTTTTCTTTGCCCGCTTTCTGCTAGATTCCGCCGCAATTCTATACTGAATCTACATACCTAAGAGCACACGCTATGAACCAGCCATCAAAAGCACCTCGCGGCAGCGCGGCGAAGTCAAAAACGAAAAAGAAAAGCCGTATGGAGCTCGATCAGGAAGCGCGCGAGCGCAAACGCCTGAAAAAGCGCCGTGGCCTCGCTTCCGGTTCGCGCACTCAGGTCGAGTCCGGCAGCCAGAAGAACAAATCGGCGGCGGCAGCCAAAGATCCGCGTATCGGCAGTAAAGTGCCGGTTGCGCTGGTGGTCGACGAAACCAAAGTGAAGGCCAAACCGCAGCCGAAGCCGAAGGCCGAAGCGAAACCGCGCCTGTCGCCGGAAGAAGAGCTGGCGAAGCTGGAAAATGACGAACGCCTGAACGCGCTGCTGGATCGCATCGACGACGGTGAAACGCTGAACGCGGAAGAGCAAGCGTATGTCGACAAGACGCTGGATCGCATCGATGTGCTGATGGACGTGTTGGGCATCGAACTGGGCGAAGACGACGACGAAGAAGAAGAGAAGCAGGAAGATATTCTGAAGCTGCTGAAAGGCGGCAACCCGAAAGACGCCTTTTAACGCGCCATGTGGCTAATTCCGGCAATAGCCCTACTCTTGATGTGTTATCTGCTGTGGTTATTCGGTAAACTATGGCGGCTGTCTAAGCGCAAAGCGCGTTTTCGCAGCGCTTCCGTGGCCAGACAGCGCAGACAACCGCCTCTCTCCAGGCCCGGTAGAAAAAGATATCGGAAGGAGTGAGCATGTCAGAGCAGACGATTGTCTGGGATTTGGCCCTGATCCAAAAATATAACTACTCAGGGCCGCGTTATACCTCATACCCCACGGCGCTGGAGTTTACCCAGCGCTACGACGAAGCGGCGTTTCAACGCGCCGCTGCGCGCTACCCTGAGCGGCCGCTGTCGCTGTACGTGCATATCCCTTTCTGCCATAAGCTGTGCTACTTCTGCGGCTGCAACAAGCTGGTGACGCGCCAGACGCACAAGGCCGACGAATACCTGATCGTTTTGGCGCAAGAGATCGCCAGCCGTGCGCCGCGGTTCGCCGGCCGCAAGGTCGGCCAGATGCACTGGGGCGGCGGTACGCCGACCTACCTGGATAAAGCGCAAATCAGCCGGCTGGTGGCGTTGCTGCGCGAACACTTTGATTTCCTGCCCGATGCGGAGATGTCGATCGAGGTCGATCCGCGTGAGATAGAGCTGGATGTGCTCGATCATTTACGCGCCGAAGGCTTTAACCGCCTGAGCATGGGGGTGCAGGATTTCAACAAGCAGGTGCAGCAGCTGGTCAACCGCGAGCAGGACGAGGCCTTTATCTTCGCCCTGATAGAGCGGGCCAAAGCGCTGGGCTTCCGCTCGACCAATATCGATCTGATCTACGGCCTGCCGAAACAGACGCCGGAAAGCTTCGCTTTCACGCTACAGCGGGTGGCTGAGCTGAATCCCGATCGCCTCAGCGTGTTCAACTACGCGCATATGCCGAACTTGTTCGCCGCCCAGCGCAAAATCAAAGACGCCGATCTGCCGGGCGCGCAGCAGAAGCTCGATATCCTGCAGCAGAGCATCGCTTTCCTGACCGGCGCCGGCTATCAGTTCATCGGCATGGATCACTTTGCGCGCCCGGACGACGAGCTGGCAATCGCCCAACGCGAAGGCAAGCTGCATCGCAATTTCCAGGGCTATACCACCCAGGGCGACAGCGATCTGCTGGGGCTGGGCGTGTCGGCCATCAGCATGCTTGGCGACAGCTATGCGCAGAACCAGAAAGAGCTGAAGCGTTACTATGACAGCGTGCAGGCGCAGGGTAATGCGCTGTGGCGCGGGCTGGCGCTGACGGACGACGATTGCCTGCGGCGCGATCTGATCAAAACCCTGATCTGCAACTTCCGGTTGGCGTATCCGCCGCTCGAACGGCAATACGGCATCGACTTCACCGCTTACTTCGCCGAAGACCTGCAGCTGCTGGCGCCGTTTGAACGCGATGGGCTGGTGGAGCGGGACGAGCAGGGCATCCGCGTCACGCCGCGTGGACGCTTGCTGATTCGCAATATCTGCATGTGTTTTGACCGCTATCTGCGGCAACAGGCGCGCAGCCAGCAATTCTCACGGGTGATCTGAGGATGAAAAAACAGCCGCTGATGCGGCTGTTTTTTTAACTGAAGAAGTTAATCAGCGCGGCGCACAACACCGCGGCAACCGCCGCCTGCGGGGTGTGACTGGCGGCGGAGCCCAGCTCCGCGCCCTGAGAAATGAATACGATGAAAGAGTCCAGCATCGTCAACCTCCAGAGTGTGCGACACGATCATACTGCGCCCGCACCGGCTGTAAAGCCCGTGGTTGGCGTTTTTTTGTGCGCCGGACTGCGTTTTTCATCATCCATCCCCGTTCCTATTCCATGCCCAGCTCTTTAAGCTTGCGGGTCAGGGTATTTCGTCCCCAGCCCAGCAGGCGCGCGGCTTCCTGTTTGTGCCCCTGGGTGTGGCGCAGCGCGGTGGTAAGCAGCGTGCGCTCCATTTCCGGCTGTGCTTCCGACAGCAGGTTTTGATGACCGGAACGCAGCGCGCGATCGGCCCACTGCGCCAGCAGCGTGGCCCAACTGTCCGGCAGACTGTGGCTGGGGCTTTCCGGCGCGGCGGTTTCGAACAGCTCACCCGGCAGATCCTGGATCAGCACTTCCTGCCCGGCGGCCATCACCGTCAGCCAGCGGCAGGTGTTCTCCAACTGGCGCACGTTGCCCGGCCAGGGCAGGCGGGTCAGCGCGGTTTCGGTTTCCGGGTGCAGGTTCTTGGCCTCGACGCCTAACTCTTTGGCGGCGATCTGCAGGAAGTGGCGCGCCAGCCGCGGGATGTCTTCACGGCGCTCGCGCAGCGGTGGCAGGTGTACGCGGATCACGTTCAGGCGGTGGAACAGATCCTCGCGGAACTTGCCTTCCTGCACCCGCAGCTCCAGGTTCTGGTGCGTGGCGGCGATGATGCGCACGTCGACCTTCACCGGCGCATAGCCGCCGACCCGGTAGAACTGGCCGTCCGCCAGCACCCGCAGCAGGCGCGTTTGTACGTCGAGCGGCATATCGCCGATCTCGTCGAGGAACAGCGTGCCGCCGTCGGCCTGTTCAAAGCGGCCCTGACGGATTTGGTTCGCGCCGGTGAAGGCGCCTTTTTCGTGGCCGAACAGCTCCGACTCGATCAGATCCTTGGGGATGGCGGCCATGTTCAGGGCGATGAACGGCGACTTGGCGCGCGGGCTGTGGCGGTGCAGCGCATGCGCCACCAGTTCCTTGCCGGTGCCGGATTCGCCGTTGATCAACACGCTGATCGACGAACGCGACAGCCGGCCGATGATGCGAAACACGTCCTGCATCGCCGGCGCTTCGCCGATGATGTCCGCCGCCGGATTGCTGGCCGGCTGGCTGCGCACCGGCTGCTGCTGCTCCTGATAATGGCTGATGGCGCGCTCGACCAGCGCCACCGCTTCGTCGATGTCGAACGGCTTCGGCAGGTAGTCGAAGGCCCCTTGCTGATAGGCGCTGACGGCGGCGTCCAAATCCGAATGCGCGGTCATGATGATCACCGGCAGCATCGGATGGCGCTGTTTGATCTGCTTGAGCAGCGCCAGGCCGTCTATACCCGGCATGCGGATATCGGACAGCAGCACGTCGGGGGTTTGCGTGGCCAAGGCTTCCAGCACGTCATTGCCGCCTTCGAAGGTGGCGCAGCTCAGGCCCGCGCCGGTGAGCGCGCGCTCAAGCACCCAGCGGATGGAGCTATCGTCATCGACGATCCAGACTATCCCTCGTTGCATAGCAAACCTCACTGACGAATGGGCAGGTAGACCGAGAATTCGGTATGACCTGGCCAACTGTTGAATTCAATTTTTCCGCAATGCTGATCGATAAGATTGCGGGCGATGGATAATCCCAGGCCGGTACCGCCCTCACGGCCGCTGACCATCGGGTAGAACAGCGTGTCCTGCAGCTGCGCCGGTACGCCGGGGCCGTCGTCTTCGACGTCGATGCGCGCTGCCAGGCGGTAGCGAGTACCGTGCAACGTAATCTGAAACGCGGTGCGGGTGCGCAGCGTGATGGTGCCGCCCGCCTCGCCCAGCGCCTGCAGCGCGTTGCGGGTGATGTTCAGCAGCACCTGTTCAATCTGATCCGGGTCGTGGGCCATTTCCGGCAGGCTCGGATCGTAGTCGCGCACCAGCGTGACGTTATCCGGCATTTCCAGCGACACCAGCTGGCAGACGCGCTCCGCGACCTGATGAATGCTCTGGGTAATGTGCTGGCCGGGCCGCTGTGGGCCGAGCAGGCGATCCACCAGATTGCGCAGCCGATCGGCCTGCTCGATGATCACCTTGGTGTATTCGGTCAGCGCCGGATCGGGCAGCGCCTTGGCCAGCAGCTGCGCCGCGCCGCGCAGGCCGCCCAGCGGATTCTTAATCTCGTGCGCCAAACCGCGCACCAGATCGCGAGCCGCCACCTGTTGGGCATGCTGCAGCTGTTCCTGGCTCAGGCGGCGCTGATTGTCCATCGGTGCCAGCTCGACCAGGATATAGCCTTCCGGCAGCGCCTGAGCGGTCAGGGAAAGGATGTGCGCACGTCCGTCGACCACCAGGGTCACTTCGTTGTCGGTGAAGCCCTGACCGGCGCGTAAGCTTTCGCGCATCAAAGAGACGTTCAGCGAAAAATAACCGAGCAAATCGGGCAGCGGCGTGCCGAACAGCTTGCGGGAGCTTTGCGCCAGCAGCTGCTGTGCCGCCGGGTTGGCGTAGTGAACCGCCAGTGAGTCATCCAACAGCAGGATGCTGTTGATGAGTGAATTGAGGATCTGCCCAGCATCGGGCAGCTTGCCAGTTGCCATACAGCAGACTCCTGCACCTTTTTAGTGCATCTATCCTACTCCATCCGGGATCGGCGCGGTATGGAATAGTTTTGCAGAAAATACGGTGGAGAAAAAAACCCATCCGAAGATGGGCTGAAAGTTTCCACGGCAACAAAAAAGCGATAACAAAAATGTGGGCACCGTCCGCCTGTGCAGACGGCGCGGGTAGGGCTTAGACGCTGTAGTACAGTTCGAACTCAACCGGGTGTGGCGTCATGCGAACGCGGTCCATCTCTTCTTTGCGCAGTTCGATGTAGGCATCGATCGCATCGTCGGTGAACACGCCGCCGCGGGTCAGGAACTCGCGGTCTTCGTTCAGTGCGGCCATCGCTTCGTCCAGCGAGCCGGCCACTTTTGGGATCTCGGCTTCTTCTTCCGGCGGCAGGTCGTACAGGTTTTTGTCCATGGCGTCGCCAGGGTGGATCTTGTTGATGATGCCGTCCAGGCCGGCCATCAGCAGCGCGGCGAAGCACAGGTATGGGTTAGCCGCCGGATCCGGGAAGCGGGCTTCGATGCGGCGCGCTTTCGGGCTGGATACCACCGGGATGCGGATAGACGCGGAGCGGTTACGGGCGGAGTAAGCCAGCATCACCGGCGCTTCGTAGCCTGGCACCAGACGCTTGTACGAGTTGGTGGTCGGGTTGGCCAGGGCGTTGATCGCTTTGGCGTGCTTGATGATGCCGCCGATGTAGAACAGCGCGGTTTCAGACAGGCCGCCGTATTTGTCGCCGGCGAACAGGTTGGTGCCGTTCTTGGACAGCGACATGTGGCAGTGCATGCCGGAACCGTTGTCGCCGAACATAGGCTTCGGCATGAAGGTCGCGGTTTTGCCGAAGGCGTGCGCCACGTTGTGCACCACGTATTTGTAGATCTGAATTTCGTCGGCTTTCTTGGTCATGGTGTTGAAGCGGGTTGCCACTTCGTTCTGACCGGCGGTTGCCACTTCGTGGTGGTGCGCTTCAACCACCAGGCCCATCTCTTCCATGGTCAGACACATGGTGGAACGCAGATCCTGCGAAGAGTCGACCGGTGGAACCGGGAAGTAACCGCCTTTCACCGCCGGACGGTGGCCTTTGTTGCCGCCGTCGTATTTTGTGCCGGAGTTCCAGGCGCCTTCGATGTCGTCGATGGCCACGTGGGAACCGCGGATGCTGCTGCCGAAGCGGATGTCGTCGAACAGGAAGAACTCAGGCTCTGGCCCGAACAGCACGGTATCCGCGATGCCGGAGGAGCGCAGGAAGTCTTCGGCGCGTTTGGAGATGGAGCGCGGGTCGCGATCGTAGCCTTGCATGGTGCCCGGCTCGAGAATGTCGCAGCGAATGATCAGCGTAGGTTCTTCGAAGAACGGATCCAGAACCGCCGTGCTGGCGTCCGGCATCAGCACCATGTCAGATTCGTTGATGCCCTTCCAACCACCGATAGAGGAGCCGTCAAACATTTTACCTTCTTCGAAGAAGTCGGCGTTTACCTGGTGAGCCGGGATCGTCACGTGCTGTTCCTTACCCTTGGTGTCAGTGAAACGCAGGTCTACGAATTTCACTTCATGCTCATTCAGCATCGTCAAAACGTGTTCAGCGGACATACTTAACTCTCCCGGTTTATCATTGTCGTCGTCGTGGAACGAATCTGTGGAACTGGCTTTTTTTCGCCTTGAAAAGACTAAAGCGAAAAGCGTGCCAACTTTTTAAAAAGGCGTTCATCGCCTTTCTGCGCGGGTTTTACCCAGCCACAGTATGCACCACCAACGATAATTTGCACTGTTATGGTGCAATAAGGGTGAGCGTGGGCACTGAAATGGTGCAAAAGTGCAACGATTGCGGCTTTTTGCACCGTGAAAGGGATCACAAACTGACCGGTACGCGGTTGTTTATAAGAGATGGTTGTGATCTTGTTTAGTCCCTCGCTTAATACGTGTACAATAGCGCGCTATTTCTAATGCCCGAGGCAAAGCTGTGATCGAAAATTTGCGTAACATCGCCATTATTGCCCACGTTGACCATGGTAAAACCACCCTGGTTGACAAGCTGCTGCAACAATCCGGTACTTTCGGAGAGCGTGCGGAAGCGACTGAACGCGTAATGGACTCCAACGATTTGGAGAAAGAGCGTGGGATTACCATCCTCGCAAAAAACACCGCCATTAATTGGAACGGTTACCGTATCAACATCGTGGATACCCCAGGACACGCCGACTTCGGCGGCGAGGTAGAGCGCGTGATGTCGATGGTTGACTCGGTGCTGCTGGTTGTGGATGCAATGGATGGCCCTATGCCGCAAACCCGCTTCGTGACCAAGAAGGCCTTCGCCAACGGTCTGAAGCCGATCGTGGTCATCAACAAGGTTGACCGTCCTGGCGCGCGCCCTGACTGGGTTGTGGATCAGGTGTTCGACCTGTTCGTGAACCTCGACGCGACCGACGAGCAGCTCGACTTCCCGATCATTTACGCTTCTGCGCTGAACGGCATCGCCGGCGTCGACCACACCGACATGGCGGAAGACATGACCCCGCTGTATCAGGCGATCGTCGACCACGTGTCTGCGCCGCAGGTTGAGCTGGAAGCGCCATTCCAGATGCAGATCTCCCAGTTGGACTACAACAACTACCTGGGCGTTATCGGCATCGGCCGCATCAAGCGCGGTAAAGTGAAGCCGAACCAGCAGGTCACCATCATCGACAGCGAAGGTAAAACTCGCAACGGTAAAGTGGGCAAAGTGCTGGGTCACCTGGGTCTGGAGCGTATCGACAGCACCCTGGCGGAAGCGGGCGACATCATCGCCATCACCGGCCTGGGCGAACTGAACATCTCCGACACCATCTGCGACACCAACGCCGTAGAAGCGCTGCCGGCGCTGTCCGTCGACGAACCGACCGTAACCATGTTCTTCAACGTCAACACCTCGCCGTTCTGCGGTAAAGAAGGCAAGTACGTGACGTCGCGTCAGATCCTTGATCGTCTGAACAAAGAGCTGGTGCACAACGTAGCGCTGCGCGTTGAAGAAACCGACGATGCGGACGCCTTCCGCGTATCCGGCCGTGGCGAACTGCACCTGTCGGTGCTGATCGAAAACATGCGTCGCGAAGGTTTCGAGCTGGCGGTATCCCGTCCGAAAGTTATCTTCCGTGAAATCGATGGCCGCAAGCAGGAGCCATTCGAGAACGTGACGCTGGATATCGAAGAGCAGCATCAGGGTTCCGTGATGCAGGCGATGGGTGAGCGTAAAGCCGACCTGAAAAACATGGATCCGGATGGTAAGGGCCGCGTGCGTCTCGACTACGTGATCCCAAGCCGCGGTCTGATCGGCTTCCGTAACGAATTCATGACCATGACTTCGGGTACCGGCCTGCTGTACTCCACCTTCAGCCACTACGACGACGTGCGTCCGGGCGAAGTGGGCCAGCGTCAGAACGGCGTGCTGATCTCCAACGGCCAGGGCAAAGCGGTAGCGTTCGCGCTGTTCGGCCTGCAGGATCGCGGCAAGCTGTTCCTGGGCCACGGCGCAGAAGTGTATGAAGGCCAGATCATCGGTATTCACTCACGCTCTAACGACCTGACCGTAAACTGCCTGACCGGTAAGAAGCTGACCAACATGCGTGCTTCCGGTACTGACGAAGCGACTACCCTGGTTCCGGCCATCAAAATGACCCTGGAGCAAGCTCTGGAGTTCATCGATGACGACGAACTGGTAGAAGTGACGCCAACCTCGATCCGTATCCGTAAGCGTCACCTGACGGAAAACGATCGTAAGCGTGCCAGCCGCGGTCCTAAAGACGCTTAATCGCTGATTGGGTGTCTCATGCTTAGGGCGCGGTTCTCGCGCCCTGAGTTTTTTCCTCTGTTGTTCCCCGTTTGTGCGGCGCGCTATGCGCTTTTCCGCTCGCTCCCTGTTCAGCTGTTCCTTTTCCCGCTACAGTGAAATCTCACCGGCCCATAGGAGAGGACTATGCTGTATATCTTTGATTTAGGTAATGTGATCGTCGATATCGATTTCAAGCGTGTGCTGGGCGTGTGGAGCAATTTGAGCGGCACGCCGTTGGCGGTGCTGTCCGATCGTTTCGCCATGGGTGAGGTGTTCCAGCAACATGAACGCGGTGAAATCAGCGACGAAGATTTCGCCGGCAAGCTGTGCGATGAAATGGGCATCGCGCTCAGTTTCGAGCAATTCGCCACCGGCTGGCAGGCGGTATTCGTCGCGCTGCGCCCGGAAGTGATCGACATCATGCAGCGCCTGCGCAACGAGGGTCACCGGGTGGTGGTGCTGTCGAACACCAACCGTCTGCACTGCAACTACTGGCCGCAGCACTATCCTGAAGTGGCCGCCGCCGCCGATCATCTCTATCTGTCGCAAGATCTCGGCATGCGCAAGCCGGAAGCCAACATCTATCAGCATGTGCTGGCCGCGGAAAACACCGCCGCCGCCGACGCGGTGTTCTTCGACGATCACCCGGCGAACATCCTCGCCGCGCAGGCGCTGGGGATCAAGACGGTGCATGTCACCGATCGCGACGTGGTGCCGGCCTATTTTGCTCAATGAGTGCAGAGCGCGTTAAGCTTAAGGCGTATCAACGGACATCAAGGAGTGACCATGTCGTTTTTCCGCCGCAAGAAGCTGCCCTCTGCCATTAAGCCCGGCGTCACCTTCGGACGGCTGCTGTACCAGCGTATCGATCATGATGGCCTGACGATGTTGGCGGGCCATCTCGCCTATGTTTCCCTGCTGTCGCTGGTGCCGCTCGTCACCGTGGTGTTTGCCCTGTTCGCCGCTTTCCCGATGTTTTCCGACATCAGCGAACAGCTGAAGAGCTTTATTTTTTCCAATTTCGTGCCGGCCGCCGGCAACGTCATACAGAACTACCTGGAACAGTTCGTCGCCAACTCCAACAAGATGACCGCCGTCGGCACCTGCGGGCTGATCGTCACCGCGCTGCTGCTGATCTCCTCGGTGGACAGCGTGCTGAACACCATTTGGCGCAGCAAGAACAAGCGGCCGATCGTCTTTTCCTTCGCCGTGTACTGGATGGTGCTGACGCTGGGGCCGCTGCTGGTGGGCGCCAGCATGGCCATCAGCTCCTACCTGCTGTCGCTCAACTGGTTGGCGCAGACCGGCGTCAATGGCCTGGTGGATCAGGTGCTGCGTATCTTCCCGCTGATTTTGTCGTGCATCTCCTTCTGGCTGCTGTATTGCATCGTGCCGACGGTGCGTGTGCCGCCCAAAGACGCGCTGATTGGCGCGGTGGTGGCCGGATTGCTGTTCGAGCTGGGCAAGAAGGGATTCGCGCTGTACGTCACCATGTTCCCTTCCTACCAGCTGATTTACGGCGTGCTGGCGGTGATCCCGATTTTATTCCTGTGGGTCTACTGGAGCTGGTGTATCGTGTTACTCGGCGCGGAAATCACCGTGACCATCGGCGAATACCGCGACTACCGCCGGCAGAAGGCGGAGCAACAGGAACAGAAACCAGAAGGGCAGCAGGAATGATTGCGTTGATTCAACGGGTGTTAAACGCCAGCGTCACGGTGGGTGGCGAGACGGTAGGCAAGATTGGCCCCGGTTTGTTAGTGTTATTGGGCGTGGAGCAGGGCGATAACGAGCAAAAAGCGCAGCGCCTGTGCGAACGCGTGTTGGGATACCGCATTTTCGGCGACGAGAACGACAAGATGAATCTCAACGTCCAGCAGGCCGGGGGCAGCGTGCTGGTCGTTTCGCAGTTCACCCTGGCGGCGGACACCCAGAAGGGCATGCGGCCCAGCTTCTCGCGCGGCGCTGCGCCACAGGAAGCCGATCGGTTGTATCAATATTTTGTTGGCCAGTGCCGCGAACGCGGCGTAGAGACCCAGACCGGCGAGTTCGCCGCCGATATGCAGGTGGCGCTGGTCAACGATGGTCCGGTGACATTCTGGCTACAGGTCTAAGCATTCGGAGAACAGGCGTCTATGTATCACCTACGAGTACCCGTAACAGAGCAAGAACTGAAGGAGTATTACCAGTT
Source organism: Serratia sp. TSA_105.2 (assembly GCF_052692115.1). Lineage (NCBI taxonomy): Bacteria > Pseudomonadati > Pseudomonadota > Gammaproteobacteria > Enterobacterales > Yersiniaceae > Serratia > Serratia sp. TSA_105.2. The sequence continues at coordinate 102,983 of NZ_JBQZFT010000011.1, read as the reverse complement.
TCGCTGGGAAATGCTGCGCAAACCGCTGCACCAGCCGGTGGGTTCGGAAAAGGATGCCTATGACGCCATGGCCCATCACCAAATGGTGGTGGACGAGGCCGGTAAAATCGTCGCCATCGGGCGGCTGTACATCAATGCCGACAACGAGGCGGCGATCCGTTTTCTGGCGGTAGACCCGACGCTGCAGGATAAAGGGCTGGGAACGCTGGTGGCGATGACGCTGGAGTCCGTTGCGCGGCAGGAAGGCGTAAAGCGGGTGGTGTGCAGCGCCCGTGAAGACGCGGTGGATTTCTTCGCCAAGCTGGGGTTCGTCAATCAGGGGGAGATCACTGCGCCGCAGACCACCCCGATCCGCCACTTTTTGATGATCAAACCGGTGGCGACGCTGGACGATATCCTGCATCGCCCCGACTGGTGCGGCCAACTGCAGCAGGCCTGGTATGAACATATCCCTCTGAGCGAAAAGATGGGCGTGCGCATCAGCCAATACACCGGCCAGCGCTTCGTCACCACCATGCCGGAGATCGGCAACCAGAATCCGCACCACACGCTGTTCGCCGGCAGCCTGTTCTCGCTGGCGACGCTGACCGCCTGGGGGCTGATTTGGCTGCTGCTGCGCGAGCGCCATCTGGGCGGCACCATCATTCTGGCGGACGCGCACATTCGCTACAGCAAACCGATCACCGGCAGGCCGCGAGCGGTGGCGGATCTCGGCTCGCTGAGCGGCGATTTGGCGCGTCTGGCGCGCGGCCGCCGCGCGCGCGTGCAGGCCGAAGTGCATCTGTTCGGCGACGAGGATAAAGGCGCGGTGTTCGAAGGCACCTACATGGTGTTGCCGGCCGAGCCGGATGTGCCGCTGGATCAGGGCGGCTCTGAAGCGCTGGAAGAGTAAGGCGGCCCTGCCTTAAGGGCGGGCCGCGCAGTGCATTACGGCAGTTGTTGGTTCACCGTTTGGCCGTCGCCGGCGGTGGCCTGCAGATTGCCTTTCAACGAGGCTTTGAACGGCCCGTCGCTGTTCAGCAGCCCTTTCAACTGCAGCTCAAGGTTGCCGTCGCCCGTCAGCGGCACCGCCTGCCATCCCCATTGCTGCAAGGTGTTGATCGGTACCGATCGGCCGTGCAGCGTCAGCTGGAACGGCTTGCCCGGTAGCTGATCGACGGTCGCTTTGGCCTCAAGCAACCCATTAGGCATAAAGGCGCTGAGCTCGGTGACGTTAATCTGATTGGCGTCGGCGTTCAGCGCCAGCGAAGGGCGCCGCACGTCTATCTTGTTGAAGGTCGCCTCGCTGCCGTTCAGGTTCAGCGAGCCGGACCATATGCCCCACTTGCGATCGCGCGCCAGCAGCAGGTTGCTGCCATAGCCGTCCAGCGCGGTGATCTGGAACGGGAAGGCCGGGTTGATATCGATGATCAGATTGCGGTTGGTGGTCAGCTTGGTGACGTACACCTCCGCCAGCCAGTCCGGCAGCGGTTTCAGCCACAGCTCGCGCCAGTCGATAGGCAGGGTGTACTCCAGCGCCGCCATGGCCACTTCATCCAGCTGCAGGCGTTTGCCCGCGCGCAGCCAGTTGCCGGAGGTGCGCAGCAGCCCGCCTTCCCAGCGGGTGGTGAATTGCTGAATGGCGATGCCGGCGGAGGAGAGCCGCAGGGTGGCGATCGGATCGATCAGGTGGAAACCGCCGTTGACTACATCGCTGGCGTTGACGTTGAGCGAGCCGTCTTCGCTGCGCCAGTCGCCCTTTTCGACGCTGACGTTTTGCAGCGACAGATCGAGATCGTTAAACGCCCACGCCTTGCCTTCCAGGCGCGCATCGATCAGATCGAAACGCTTGAGGGTGACCGGCGGCAGGGTGGTAAAGCGCTGCATGAATTCCGCCAGCGTCAACGGGGTTTGCAGGCGCACGCCGCTCAGCCGCAGGCGATCCACTTGCCAGCTGCCGTCGGCGGCACGGCTGGCCACGCCGGTCAGGTCGCCCTGCGCCAGATCGGCGCCGAAGTTGTTCAACAGCAGCTGGCCCTGCTTTTGCTCCCCTTGCACCAACACCTTCGAGGCCGGGATGCCGTTCAGCGTCATCGAACCGGCGCTGAACTGAAACTGATTGTTGTCCCCCAGCAGATGGCCGGCCAGCGGGCGCCACGGCGTGATGCCGGCAGTGACCTGCTGCGCGTTGAGCTGCCACTCGTTATCGTTGGATTGCAGCGCCATGTTGCTCAGCTGCAGCACGTCGGCCTGTACAGGCAGCGCCGTCGCCTGCGGCCGCACGTTCAGCGTGCCGTCGCGCAGCGTGACGCTGTGGAAATAGCGCGGCTCGGTGATTTGGCGCAGGCTGAGGCCCAGATCGACGCGTTTGGCGACCAGCGCCTGCGGCTGGCCGTTACGTGCCAGTTGCACGTCTTCCAGACCGATCTGGTCCGGCTGGTTCCACGAATGGGTTATTTTTCCTATCGACAGGCGGTATTCGCTGTTGTCGCTGATCCAGGCGCTCAGGCGGCCTGCCGCCCAGCGGGTTTGCCCCACCAGGTACAGCACCACTACCGCCAGCACGATCAGCAGCAGCAACGTCAGCAACAGCTTTCCGATAAATTTCATCGTCTACATCCGCATCGGTCAAAAAAGATACCCTGTTTATGCCGCAATTGGCCGGGCATCTCAAGGGCAATGGTCTGATAGACAATAAAAACGGCCGCAAGCGGCCGTTTGAACGTCAATGGACGGGTTACTTCTTCTCGTGTTCCTGCGGGAACACCAGGTTCAGCACGATGGCGGTAATACCGCCGGCGGCGATGCCGGAAGAGAGCAGGGTTTTCAGCCAGTCCGGCGCGAACTGCAGGATCAGCGGCTGCTGGGACACGCCCATGCCGACGGCCAGCGACAGCGCCATGATCATGATGGCGCGGCGGTTCAGACGCTCGCGCGACACGATGCGCACGCCGGAGGCGGCGATGGTGCCGAACATCACGATGGTCGCGCCGCCCAGGACCGGCTCGGGAATGTGCTGTACGAAGCCGGCCACCGCCGGGAACAGCCCCAGCGCGATCAGCATCAGCGCCACCACGAAGCCAACGTAGCGGCTGGCGACGCCGGTCAGCTGGATCACGCCGTTGTTCTGGCCGAAGCAGGAGTTGGGGAAGGTGTTGAACACCGCCGACAGCATCGAGTTCAGGCCGTTGGCCAGCACGCCGCCCTTCAGGCGCTTCATATACAGCGGCCCGCTGACCGGCTGTTCGGAGACGTCGGAGGTAGCGGTGATGTCGCCGATGGTCTCCAGCGAGGTGACCATAAAGATCAGCATCAGCGGCAGTAGCAGGTTCCAGTCGAAGCCCAGGCCGTAATAGAGCGGCGTGGGGATGGTGATCGCCGCCGTGGGGGCCGCCGGTGCGTCGGCGGGCAGCATGTCCATCGCCCAGGCCAACAGATAGCCGACCGCCATGGCGATCACCAGCGAAGCCACGCGCAGATAAGGGTTGCGCTGGCGGTTCAGCAGGATGATCACCGCCAGCACCGCGCCGGCCAGCAGCAGGTTTTTCGGCGAGCCGAAGCTGTGATCGTTCATCGCGGCGTAGCCGCCGCCGATCGAGGTCAGGCCGACCTGAATCAGCGACAGGCCGATGATCATCACCACGATGCCGGAAACCAGCGGGGTGATGATGCGGCGCGCCAGATGCAGCACGCGCGACAGCAAAATTTCGGTGCAGGAGGCGACCATCAGGGTGCCGAACAGCGCGGCCATCATGGTCGGCACGTCGGCGCCGCCGTTTTTCAGCGCCAGACCGCCCATGATCAGCGGCGAAACGAAGTTGAAGCTGGTGCCCTGAATCGACAGCAGCCCGGAACCCACCGGCCCCCAGGTTTTGATTTGCAGTATGGAAGCCAGACCGGAGGCGAACAGCGACATGCTGATGATGTGCTGGGTATCCTGTGCCGGCAGGCCCAGCGCCTGGCAGATCAGCAGGGCCGGGGTGATCACCGCGACGAACATCGCCAGCAGATGCTGGCCGGCGGCAAACAGCGTTTGCGGCAGCGGCGGGCGATCTTCCAGGCGATAAATCAGTTCACTGGCGCGGGGTTCTGAGGCGGCTTGGCGCGCGGCATCAAGCTCGGAGGATGACATGCTCATGGTGTGGCGTTTCCAGATACGGCAAAGCAGGCATTTTAATGCTCCGCCCCGCAAAAGCAAACGGTTGCGCGTAAATATTATGTTGCCGACTTTCTCGTTTATGTCGCATTTTCATTCATTTTTTCTTGTCATCTCAGCGTTTTTTACTTTTAATCCCGCACTCATCAAGTTTAAAAACTAAGTGGTTTTCTATAACTTATTATTTTTATTTGGATCTTTTCCCTTACATGGAGTACCTGGATGTTTCATCTTGATACTTATGGCACGTTAGTCGCGGCGACGCTGGTTTTGCTCCTCGGGGGCAAGTGCGTCAGAACCATTCCTCTGCTGCGAAAATATACCATTCCTGCTCCCGTTGCCGGCGGTTTGCTGGTGGCCCTCCTGCTGTTAGCCCTGAAAAAGCTCGTCAACTGGGAAATCAGTTTTGACATGTCGCTGAAGGACCCGCTGATGCTGGCCTTCTTCGCCACCATCGGCCTGAACGCCAACCTGGCGCGTTTGCGCGCCGGCGGCAAGGTGCTGGTGGTATTCCTGTTCGTGGTGCTGGGGCTGCTTATCGTGCAGAACGCCATCGGCATCGGGATGGCGAAAATGCTGGGGCTGGATCCGCTGATGGGCCTGATCGCCGGCTCGATCACCCTGTCGGGCGGCCACGGCACCGGGGCGGCCTGGAGTAAGCTGTTCATCGAGCGCTACGGTTTTGAAAACGCGACGGAAGTCGCCATGGCCTGCGCCACCTTCGGGCTGGTGCTGGGCGGCCTGATCGGCGGCCCGGTGGCGCGCTATCTGGTCAAGCACTCCTCCACGCCGGAGGGCACCCCGGAAGACAGCGTGCAGCCGAGCGGCTTCGAGAAGCCGGAAAGCGGCCGCCTGATCACCTCGCTGGTGATGATCGAAACCATCGCCATGATCGCCATCTGTCTAAGCCTGGGGCAGCTGATTGCCGGTCTGCTGAGTGGCACGGTGTTTGAACTGCCGAACTTCGTTTGCGTGCTGTTCGTCGGGGTGATCCTCAGCAACACGCTGGCCTTCACCGGTTTCTATACCGTGTTCGAGCGGGCGGTATCGGTGCTGGGCAACGTCAGCCTGTCGCTATTCCTGGCGATGGCGTTGATGAGCCTGCGCCTGTGGGAGCTGGCCTCGCTGGCGCTGCCGATGCTGGCGATCCTGGCTGTGCAGACGCTGGTCATGGCGTTGTACGCGATCTTCGTCACCTACCGGGTGATGGGCAAGAACTACGACGCGGCGGTGCTGGCCGCCGGCCACTGCGGCTTCGGCATGGGCGCCACGCCGACGGCGATCGCCAACATGCAGGCTATCACCGATCGCTTTGGCCCGTCGCACGTGGCGTTTTTGGTGGTGCCGATGGTGGGGGCGTTCTTTATCGATATCGCCAATGCGATCGTCATCAAGCTGTATCTGCTGCTGCCGGTGTTCCCGGCGGTGGGGTGATGTCGCGAGTCATCGCGAAAAGGGCGCCTGCGGCGCCCTTTTTTATGCGTTGGAGTAGCGTGCCTTCTCCGGTAGCCAGCGTTCGATCAGCGCCTGGGCGTGCTCCGGATAGTGCTGATGGAGATGGCGAGCGACGCGCTGCACTTCGGGGATCATCGCCTGATCGCGCAGCAGATCCGCCACCTTGAATTCGGCGCTGCCGGTCTGGCGGGTGCCCAGCAGCTCGCCCGGGCCGCGGATCTCCAGATCGCGCTGCGCGATGACGAAGCCGTCGTTGCTGTCGCGCAGCACCTGCAGGCGCGTCTGCGCGGTTTTACTCAGCGGCGTTTTGTACAGCAGCACGCAGTGTGAGGCCACGGCGCCGCGCCCTACGCGACCGCGCAACTGGTGCAGCTGCGCCAGGCCCAGCCGCTCCGGGTTTTCGATGATCATCAGGCTGGCGTTCGGCACGTCGACACCGACTTCGATCACCGTAGTGGCGACCAACAGCTGCAGCTCGCCCTGTTTAAACGCCTGCATCACCGCCTGCTTTTCCTGCGCTTTCATGCGGCCGTGCACCAGCGCCACCTTCAGCTCCGGCAGCGCGGTTTTCAATTCTTCCCAGGTGGCTTCCGCCGCCTGCGCTTCCAGCAGTTCGGACTCTTCGATCAGCGTACACACCCAGTAAGCCTGCCGCCCCTCTTCCAGACAGGCGCTCTTCACCCGTTGAATGATGTCGGCGCGGCGGGTATCGGGGATGGCGACGGTGGTCACCGGCGTACGGCCCGGCGGCAGCTCGTCGATGACCGAGGTATCGAGATCGGCATAGGCGGTCATTGCCAGCGTGCGCGGGATCGGCGTGGCGGTCATGATCAACTGATGGGCGTGGAAGCCCTGTTCTTCGCCTTTCTCCCACAGCGCCAGCCGCTGATGCACCCCGAAGCGGTGCTGCTCATCGATGATCACCAGCGCCAGCCCGTTGAACTGTACCTGCTCCTGGAAGATGGCGTGGGTGCCGACCACCATCGACACCTGGCCGCTGGCGATGGCCTCCTGCTGCGCGATGCGCGCCTTGCCTTTCTGTTTGCCGGCCAGCCAGCCGACCTCCAGCCCCAGCGGCTCGAACCACTGGCGGAAATTGTTGGCGTGCTGCTCGGCCAGCAGCTCGGTCGGCGCCATCAGCGCCACCTGCTTGCCGTGCGCGATGGCGCGCAGCGCCGCCAGCGCCGCCACCAGCGTTTTGCCGGAGCCGACGTCGCCCTGCACCAGCCGCATCATCGGGAAGTCTTTTTGCATGTCGGCTTCGATGTCGGCCACCACGCGCGTTTGCGCGCCGGTCGGCGAGAACGGCAGCTGGGCGAGAAAACGGTTTTTCAGCCGATCGTCCGGCAGCAGCGGCTGCGCCTGGTAACTCTGGGCGCCGGCGCGCACCGCCAGCATGCTGAGGTTATGCGCCAGCAGTTCTTCGAGGATCAGGCGCTTTTGCGCCGGGTGTTTGCCCAGCTCCAGATCCGCCAGCTGGATGTCCGGCGGCGGGCGATGCAGGGTGTGCAGCGCCTGCGGCAGGCTCATCAGGCCGCCGCTCAGCTCCGGCGGCAGCAGTTCGGCGATGGCGCAGGTATCCAGCAGCTCCAGTGCCTGATCGGTCAGCTTGCGCAGCGTGGCCTGCCTTACCCCCTCGGTGGTGGGGTAGACCGGCGTCAGCGACTCCTGCAGCTCGACCTCGCTGGCTTCACCCTGAATACGGTATTCCGGATGGATGATTTCCGCGCCGTGGTTGCCGCGCTTGATCTCGCCATAGGCGGTCACGCGGCGGCCGGTGGCCAGGCTGTTCTTCATTGCGGCGTTGAAGTTGAAGAACCGCATGGTGAGGATGCCGGTGCCGTCGCTGATCTGGCAGGTCAGCATGCGGCGGCGGCCGAAGCTGATGTCGCTGCGCAGCACTTCTCCTTCTACCGTGGCGTAGATGCCGGGCAGCAGATCGTTGATCGGGTAGAGGCGAGTGCGGTCTTCGTAGCGCAGCGGCAGGTGCAGCAGCAGATCCTGAATGGTGTCGAGGCCAAGCTTGGCCAGTTTGCCCGCCTGGCTGGCGCCAACCCCGGAAAGCGTGGTGAGTGGGACAGCATCCAGCAGGCGGCCTTTCATTTGCGCACCGTCGCCTGCATGGCCGCCCACCATTCGGCGCTGGCGACCACCTGGCCCTGTTCGTCAATCTGCGGGCGCGGCAGCCCTTTGCGCTTGGCCACGTTGGCCAGCACCGGGTAACCGCCTTCGAACAGTAGACGCTGCTGCTCTTCTTCATCCAGCATACTGTTGTCGCGGCGATACAGGCCGGCGTTCTGCCGCTGGCGCTGCGCTTCATACAGAATCAGTGCCGAGGCCACGGAGACGTTGAGCGATTGCACCATGCCGATCATCGGAATGACGATGTCCTGATCGGCCAGCGCCAGCGCTTCTTCGGTGATGCCGGTTTTTTCCTGGCCGAGCAGCACGCAGGTGGGCCGGGTGTAGTCCACCTCGCGGAAATCGACCGCGCGCGCAGACAGATTGGTGGCCAGAATTTGCATGCCCTGCGCTTTCAGGTGACCGACCGCGTCGCCGATGGAACGATGGGTTTTGACGCTGACCCAGCTGTTGCTGCCGGCGGCGGAGGAAACCAGGGTGCGCATGCGGGTGGTGGGCCACACGGCGTGGACCTGATGCACGCCGACGGCGTCGGCGGTGCGGATAATGGCGGAGACGTTATGCGGTTTGTGCACTTGCTCCAGGCAGACCGTCAAATCCGGCTGCCGGGTCGCGAGCATTTCACAAATCCGCGCATAGCGTTCAGGACTCATAAGCGCTAGTTTCGGTTGCGGTTAACTTTGATCACATCCGGCATGATACGGATTTTACGCATAATGTTTGCCAAATGGATGCGATCGCGGGTGGTCAAGCGGATAAAGGCGCTATAAACCCGACCGTCTTTCTCTTCGGTGTTCAGGCTCTGAATATTGGACTCGGCTGCGTTGATCGCCGCCGTCAGGTTGGCCAGCGCGCCCTGGTGGTTGAACATGTCCACCTTGATCTCGGCGATGAACTCCTGCTCGGTCTCTTTATCCCACTCGACCGCCATGAACTTCTCAGGCTCTTTCTGATAGCCGCGAATATTGCGGCAGGATTCATGGTGGATAACCAACCCTTTGCCCGGGCTGACGTGAGCGATAATCGGGTCGCCCGGAATCGGACGGCAGCACTTGGCGAAGGTGATCAACACCCCGTCGGCGCCTTTGATGGCCAGGTTACGCACGCCGGAGGAGGTTCCCAGGCTGGACTGATCGCCCTGCAGGTTCTTCGCTACCACCACGCTCATGGCGTTGCCCAGGCCGATTTCCGCCAGCAGATCGTCCAGCGTCGCCAGCTTCATGCGGTCCAGCTCGTGCTGAATGTTTTCCTGCGGGATTTCGGCCAGCTTGCGGCTGCCGCCCAACGCATGGTTGAGCAGACGGCGGCCGAGGCCGACGGAGTCGTCGCGCTTGAGATTCTTCAGCATCTGGCGAATTTTGGCGCGTGCTTTCGAGCTGACCACGAAGTTCAGCCAGGCGGCGTTGGGCCGCGCGCCCGGTGCGGTGATGATCTCGACGGTCTGGCCGCTGGTCAGCGACTGCGACAGTGGGTACGGCTGACGATCGACGCGCGCGCCGACGCAGGCATGGCCGATATCGGTATGCACCGCGTAGGCGAAGTCGACCGGCGTGGCGCCGGCGGGCAGCTCGACGATCCGGCCTTCCGGGGTGAAAACGTAAATCTCATCCGGGAACAGATCGGATTTGACGCTCTCGATAAATTCAAACGAACTGCCGGCGCTTTGCTGCAGCTCCAGCAGGCTTTGCATCCAGCGCTGGGCGCGGATCTGCGCCGTGGTGCCGGTTTCGCCCTGTTCTCTTTCCTTATAAGCCCAGTGCGCGGCTACCCCCATCTCAGCCATCTGGTCCATGTCTTCGGTGCGGATCTGCACTTCGACCGGCACGCCGTGCGGGCCGATCAGCGAGGTATGCAGCGATTGATAGCCGTTGGCCTTGGGAATGGCGATGTAATCTTTCACTCGCCCTGGGCGCGGTTTGTACAGGCTGTGCACCTGGCCGAGCACGCGGTAGCAGGTATCGACCTCTTTCACGATCACCCGGAACGCGTAGATATCCATGATGGAATGGAAACGCTGTTCTTTGAGGTGCATCTTGAGGTAGATAGAGTAGAGGTGTTTTTCCCGCCCGCTGACGCGACAGGCGATGCCGGCTTCGGTCAGCCGCCCTTCGATCTCGGAGAGGATTTTTTGAATCATCTCTTTGCGGTTGCCGCGCGCGGCCTTCACCACTTCCTTGATCACGCGATAGCGGTTCGGATACAGCGCCTCGAAGCCCAGCTCTTCCAGCTCGGTTTTCAGGTGATGAATACCCAGACGGTGGGCGAGGGGGCTGTAGATTTCCAGTGTTTCACGCGCGATGCGCCGGCGTTTGTCGGGGCGCAGCGAACCGAGGGTGCGCATGTTGTGCGTACGGTCGGCCAGCTTGATCAGCACGACGCGGATATCCTGCACCATCGCCATGATCATCTTGCGGAAGTTTTCCGCCTGCGCTTCTTTCTTGTCCTGAAACTTCAGTTTGTCGAGCTTGGAGACGCCCTCAACCAGTTCGGCGACGCTCTTGCCGAACAGCTGTTCCATATCTTGATAGGTGGCCGGGGTGTCTTCGATGACGTCGTGCAGCAATGCCGCCATCAGCGTCTCGTGATCGAGACGCATTTCCGCCAGGATGCAGGCCACGGCGACCGGGTGAGTAATGTAAGGCTCACCGCTGGAGCGTGTCTGGCCCTCGTGCGCGTCGCGCGCGACGAGGTATGCCTGTTTGAGGCGCTTAATCTGCTCCTCGGGCAGGTAACGTTGAATCAGCAGATTCAGGCTTTCAAACAGGTACAAGGCGGACTCGCAGTCTAATTAACGACGACCTTCAGCAATCGCGGTAACCGCTTGAATCTCTGCGGCTTCCTGCTCTTGCTGTTCCTGGCGCTCACGCACGTCGAGGATCTGGCTGGTGATCAGGCCTTCTTCGATTTCGCGCAGGGCGATAACGGTGTACTTGTCGTTCTCTTCCGGAACCAGTGCATCTTTGCCGCCGGTCTGGATCTGACGCGCCCGACGAGCAGCGACCAACACCAGGTCAAAACGGTTACCAATTTTCTCTACAGCGTCTTGAACAGTTACGCGTGCCATATTTGTGCTACTCCACAGGTGACGAAAAGACTGGGCATGATACTGAAACTGCCTTCAGTCTGCCAATAGTTTGCTGATTAAAGCGTCATGCCGCAGCAACTGGCGGCCCAAACGCAGGCGTTCGGCGCGAATGATGGTCTTCAGATCGGACAGCGCCAGATCGAAATCATCGTTCACGATCAGGTAATCGTACTCCGCGTAATGCGTCATTTCCGCCACGGCCTGAGCCATGCGCTTGGCGATCACCTCTTCGGAATCCTGCCCGCGCCCGCGCAGGCGGCGGCCCAGTTCTTCCTTCGACGGCGGCAGAATGAAAATGCTGCGCGCCTGCGGCATTTTGGCGCGGATTTGCTGTGCGCCCTGCCAGTCGATATCCAGAAACACGTCTACGCCGGTCGCCAACACTTGTTCGATGGCGGCGCGCGAGGTGCCGTAATAGTTGCCGAACACTTCGGCGTGCTCAAGAAACGCGTCCTGCTCGATCATCCGGCGGAATTCGTCTTTCGAGACGAAGAAATAGTGTTCGCCGTGATTTTCACCCGGGCGGCTGTCGCGCGTGGTGTGCGAAACCGAAACCTGCGTGTCGTACAGCGGTTGCGTCTTTAACAAAGCCTGAATCAGACTTGATTTACCTGCGCCACTGGGAGCAGAGACAATATAAAGCGTGCCTTGAGCCATGATGATGTTCGTTGATAACGGTTGATATGCCAATAACAGCGGATGTGTATTTTCTCCGCACAGTATACACGGCTAACGCGCCGGGTGCAGCGTTAGCTCGCATTTTGCCCGAGGCTTTGCGTGGAAAAAGCGTCGAAAGGGCGAATTTGCGTGCCGAAGGGCGACATTTCAGCAGTTTTGGCCTCGGCGGAGAGGCCATGTCAGATTACGGCGCGTCGGTAATGCGGGGGGCGGACGAAGGGGTTTCCCGTGCGCGGTGGCGGAGAAAGAGAAAGATAATGACGGCGGACGCCAGCGTCGTCAGGGCGAGTAGGTACAGCAGATTCTGGAAAGCCAGTTCGTAGGCATGCTTCAGCCGTGCGGCGTCCGCATTGAGCAGGGCGGTCGCCCGTGGCATATCCCCCATGGCCAGAGCGTGCGCGCCGGCGGCGTTTGCGGTTGGGGGAGCGAGATGGCGCCCAACCAACAAGGCCAACAGGGCACCGACGATCGCCAATGCAATGCCTTCCCCCGCGACGCGAACGGTGCTGAAAATGCCGGTCGCCATGCCCGCTCGCTCTCGCGGCACGACGCTGACGGCTAAACCGTCCATCAATCCCCAGGGCAAGCTGATACCGCAACCGATGGTCAGCATCGGTAGCAGTAACCGCGCGAGCGATTGCCCCGGCGCATAGTGCGCCAGCCATGCCAGCCCGGCGGCGCAAATCAATAAGCCGAGGCTGGAAACGGCGCCGGCGGAAAAGCGGTGAGCGAATGCCCCGGTCAGCAGCGGCAGCGCCAGCATTGGCGCGGACAACGTCAGCATCATCATGCCGGTTTCCACGGTGCTGTAACCCTCGATGCCGATAAATCGGAGGGGAAGCAGCACCAACAACACCACGTACGAATAGGCCGGCGCTGCCGCCAACAGCTGTACGCCGACAAAGCGCGGGTAGCGAAACAGCGACAGATCGAGCATCGGCCGAGCGGTGCGGCGTTCAATCAGGATAAAAGCCAGCATAAACAGCAGCGCGCCGGTCAGCGGCCTAATGACTTGCGCACTGCTCCAGCCGCTGTCGGGCGCCAGCAGCACGGCGTAAGTCAACAGCGACAGCGCCAGCGTAAAGACGATGGCGCCGGGCCAATCGAGGCGAGAGGCGGCGGGATCGCGCGATTCGGGCATATCGCGCTGGCCGCTGAACAACGCAATGGCGCTGAGCAGCGCCAGGCAGAGAAAAAGCGCGCGCCAGCCGAAGAGCTGCGTCAGCGTGCCGGCCAGCAGCGGACCGAATGCCAGCCCGATGCCGAACGTGGTGCCCAGTAGGCTGAAGGCCTTGCTTCTCTCCGGCCCGTTAAATACCTGGGCCAGGCTTGCGGTGCCGCCGGCCAGCGCGGCCGCGGCGGCGATGCCTTGCAGCGCGCGTATTGTGTCGAAGGATATAATGTCTTGCGCCGCGCTCATGAGCAGAGCGCTGAGCGCGAGCGCCGCCAATCCACAGATAAACACGCGCTTGCGGCCAAAACGATCGGCGAGCGCTCCGGCGAGCATCAGGCTGCAGCCGAAGGTCAGCATAAATGCGTTGGTGACCCAACTGAGCGCGACCAGTCCGCCGCCCAAATCTTTGGCGATCGCGGTGAGTGCAACTGCGGGGCCGGTAAAGCTCAGCGGCATGATCAGGCCTGCGAGACACACGGAAAAGAGTATGAGCCAGCGCTGTGGGGGCGCGTTTCGGGATGGATGAGCGTTCATGGGCGATTCCTGATGCGGTGGTTTCGAGGGGTATGGATGATAAATAAGACTGAATAGGTTAAAAATAAGGCTGAATTCCACACTTTCAGGACAAAAACGCTCTAATGGGGGCCATATGGAAAGTTTGAGCGGGCTGCTGGCGTTTGTTCGCGCTGCCGAATCGTGCAGCTTTGTCGCTGCTGGGGAGCGATTGGGGGTGTCGGCCTCGGCGGTGGGTAAAAGCGTGGCGCGGCTGGAGGCGTCGTTGGGCGTTAGGCTGTTCAACCGCAGCACCCGGCGCATCAATTTGACGGAGGAAGGGGCGCTATTTTACGAACGCTGCTGGCGTATTGTTAGTGACATCGAGAACGCCGAAGCCGAGATGGCACGCATTTCAGAGGCGCCGCGCGGCAAGCTGCGCGTCAGCATGCCCGCCATCGGTTACCGCATGCTGGTGCCGCTGTTGGCTGATTTTACCGCGCGTTATCCTGAGATTGAGTTGGATGTGGACTTCAACGATCGCATCGCGGATCTGATCGCCGAGGGCCTGGATGTGGCGGTTCGCGGCGGCGAGCTGGCCGATTCTCGCCTGATGGCGCGGCGTCTTGGACCGTTTCGCCAGGTTTTGGTCGGCGCGCCGGACTACTTCCGCCGGCGCGGAACGCCGTTGAAACCGGCGGATCTGCTCGAGCATGCTTGTCTGCGTTATCGCTTCCCGGGCGGGCAGCAGTTGCAAGCGTGGCGGCTGAGCGCCGACGATGAGGCGCTGCCGTTAAGGTTGCCGGTGACGATGAGTTTCAGCAGCGTTGAGGCGCTAATCCACGCGGCGCAGCAGGGATTGGGCATCGCCTACCTGCCGGATTTCACTTTGAGCCAGGCCCTGCTCGGCGGGCAGCTGACGGCGGTGCTGCAAGACAGCACGCCCGAGCGCGGCGCGTTTTCTGCCGTGTGGCCCTCTAACCGGCACATGTTGCCGAAAGTCCGGGTGTTCGTGGATTATCTGGCGCGGTACATGCTGCCGGACGATCAGTGATCCGGATGCTGGTAGTTGAACACCGGCAGGCCGAGGCGGAAGCGCAGGGCGATCAGGCGCGCGCTCAGGCCGGCGACCAATGTGAGGATCACCACCAGATTGTGCGGCAGGCTGAGGTGCTGCAGGCCGATATACAGCCAGGCGGCGCTGAAGGAGATGCCGGCATAGATCTCTTTCTGGAAAACCAGCGGGATGCGGTTGCAGAACATGTCGCGCAGCACCCCGCCGAAGACGCCGGTGATCACCGCGGCGATGGCGGCGATAATCGCGCTGTGCCCCATATCCAGGGCTACCTGCGCGCCGATGATGGAGAAGACGATCAGGCCGACGGCGTCGAGCACCAGGAACAGGCGGCGCAGATGGCGCATCAGGGGGGCCACCCAGGTGGTGACGATCGCCGCTATCGCGACGATGACGATGTATTCCGGGTGTTTGACCCAGCCCAATGGAAAATGCCCGAGCAGCATATCGCGCACCGACCCGCCGCCGATCGCCGTGACCGAAGCGATGATGATCACGCCGAACATGTCCATTTGGCGGCGGCCGGCCGCCAGCGCGCCGGTCATGGCTTCGGCGGTGATGCCGATGATATAAAGGATGCTCAGTAACATAAGGGATTCACAGCGTACTTGCGTCAGAATGATGGCCGGCAGGGTAATCGCCGCCGATGGCGCGCGCCACTGAGTTTTTTTCACCGATGGTGTTTCGGATTAATTTAGCTAATCCAAACTCCGTTTTTATTGCCGATAACCAGCCTTTTTTAACATCTGGATGTTAATAAAAGCATTAGAAATTTCGCGCTGATTTCCATTGCTGACTATGCTTTTTGCAGCGAATTCTTCAACCGATAAACCGAGACTGCAGATGAAAAACTCTCCGAAACTGGCCGCCGGCGCCGTGGTGGCCGCCCTGCTGCTGAGCGGCTGCGTGGCGCCAGGCCATCAGGCTGTGTCACCCGCTCCGGCTTGCCACACCGGCGATCCGCTGGTGCAAACAACGCTCTACTTCGGCCTGAATCGCCCGGCGGGGCCGACCATCACCGCCGCCGAGTGGCAAACCTTCGTCGACAGCCAGGTGACGCCCCGCTTTAAAGACGGGCTGACGATCTTTGATGCCAAAGGGCAGTGGCTGGGCCACGACGGCAAGCTGGCGCGCGAGAACAGCAAGGCGCTGTTGTTGATCCATGTGCCGGGCAAAGAGAATGAGGCGAATATCGAGGCGCTGCGCAGCGGCTATAAGCAGCAGTTTGCGCAGGATTCGGTGATGCGGGTGGATGCGCCGGTGTGCGTGGCGTTTTAAAGCGAACTCCCGGCCATACGGCCGGGAGTGGGGATTACAGCACCAGGCCGGCGATGGCCGCCGACAGCAGGCTCACCAGCGTCGAGCCATAAACCAGCTTCAGGCCAAAACGGGAAACCACGTTGCCTTGCTGCTCGTTCAGCCCCTTGATGGCGCCGGCGACGATGCCGATGGAGGCGAAGTTGGCGAACGACACCAGGAACACCGACAGAATGCCCAGCCCGCGCGGCGACAGCTCCGCCGCGATTTTCTTCAGCTCAATCATCGCCACGAATTCGTTGGCCACCAGTTTGGTCGCCATGATGCTGCCCGCCTTCAGAGCCTCCTCCGCCGGGATACCGATCAGCCAGGCCAGCGGATAGAACACATAGCCGAGGATCTGCTGGAAGCTGATGCCGAGCACTGCGGAGAACAGCGCATTGACGGCGGAGATCAGCGCGATAAAGCCGATCAGCATCGCCGCGATGATCATCGCAATCTTGAAGCCGGCCAGAATGTACTCGCCCAACATTTCGAAGAAGCTCTGATCTTCGTGCAGCTTGTTCAGCTTCAGCTCCGGCTCGTCTTCGACCTGATACGGGTTGATGATCGACAGGATGATGAAGGTGCTGAACATATTAAGGATCAATGCCGCCACCACGTACTGCGCGTCGATCATCGACATATAGGCGCCGACGATGGAGAGCGAAACCGTCGACATGGCGGTCGCGGCCATGGTGTACATGCGGCGCGGCGAGATATCGCCGATGATGCCCTTGTAGGCGATAAAGTTCTCCGACTGCCCCAGCACCAGCGTGCTGACGGCGTTGAACGACTCCAGCTTGCCCATGCCGTTGACCTTGGACAGCAGGGTGCCGACCAGGCGGATGATCAGCGGCAGAATGCGGAAATGCTGCAAAATGCCGATCAGGGCGGAAATAAAGATGATAGGGCACAAAACGCCGAGGAAGATGAACGCCAGGCCATCCTTGCTCATGCCGCCGAACACGAACTCCGATCCTTGGGCGGCGTAGGCGAGCAGGGTATCGAAGAAGCCGGCGACGTGTTTGATCACGCTGAGCCCGCTGGCAGAGTGCAGGAAGAAATAGGCCAGCGCGCCTTCGATCACCAGCAGCTGGATGATATAGCGCAGGCGGATTTTCTTGCGATTATTGCTGACCAGCAGCGCCAGGGCGATGATCACCACCAGGGCCATAATAAATTGCAGAATTTGTGGCATAAACGGTCCGTACGGTTCACGGGCAGAGAAAAAACACATTTAGCCACAGCATCGCCGTCCTTTCATTACCTTGCGTGATAATTAGAACAAAATACTTATGGTATGCGGGATATCTTGCCAAATGTCATCCACACGCGCTGTCCGGCAGTTTTTCATAAGCTCCCTGGTGAGCCGGTTCCCCAGGGGCCTGCCGGCTCGCAACCTGATGCAATCGCCGTCACTTGCGTGCAAACGCCTGGAACCTGGATCGCAACGAGCGATTTTTTCCGACGCAAAGCGTGGTTTTCTTGGCTGAGGCGGAGAAACATGTTTGGGAAAGGTGCCGTGACCGGCGCACATTTTCTCGGACAAGGAGGTGAACGATGAATACCGGCACGTTGCTCAGGGCGTTGGCCAACGGGGTTAATCCCGACACCGGCGAGCTGTTGAGATCGGCTTCGGCGGCCTGCGCGCCGGAGGCTATCCGCCTGCTGTTCGCGTTGGCCAACGAGTTCGATGGTGAGTCCGAACTGCAGAAAAAAGCTCGGCTGACGCCGGAGGAGAAGCGGCAGAAAAATCGCACCGAGGGTCGGCCGGCCAATGCCTACTTCCCCTGGTCGGAAGAGGAAAAGCTGCGGCTGCGCGAGAGCCATGCGGCCGGGGCGACGCTGGAAGCGCTGAGCGATGAGTTCGAGCGCTCAACCTGGAGCATTGCGGTGCAGCTACAGAAAATGGGGCTGACGGGTGAAGAGCAGTCGGCCGCTTATCGCTGATCTTCAGCCATAAAAAAGCCCGCTTGGCGCGGGCTTGGTGGCGTGCGGAGCGGGATCACTCGATATTCTGGATCTGCTCGCGCATCTGCTCGATCAGCACCTTCAGCTCGATAGCGGAAGCGGTGACGTCGGCGTTGATCGACTTGGAGGCCAGGGTGTTCGATTCGCGGTTGAACTCCTGCATCATAAAGTCGAGGCGGCGGCCGACGGCTTCTTTCTTCTTCAGGATGTTGTGCGTCTCTTTCACGTGCGCTTCCAGACGGTCCAGCTCTTCGGCGACGTCGATGCGCTGCGCCATCAGCACCAGCTCTTGCTCCAGGCGGGTGTTTTCCAGCTGTACCTGCGCCTCTTCCAGCTTGCTGACCAGACGCTCGCGCTGCCATTGCAGGATGTTCGGCATCTGGGCGCGCACTTTGACCACTTCGGCGCTGACGCCGTCGAGGCGTTGTTCGATCAGCGTTTTCAGCGCGGCGCCTTCGCTTTCACGTGCGACGATGAAGTCATCCAGCGCGCCGTCCAGCGACTGCATCAGCTCGGCGCTGATGGCGTCCAGATCCTGCTCCTGCGCGGACATCACGCCCGGCCAGCGCAGCACGTCGATCGGGTTGATTTCCCCTTCGTCGCTCTGCATTTTCACCCAGTTGGCGGCTTCAACCAGCTGTTTGGCCAGTTTTTCGTTCAGGATCAGCGAGCTTTGCGCGCTTGGATCCAGTTCGAAACGCAGGTTGCATTCGACTTTGCCGCGGGTCAGGCGGCCACGGATACGTTCACGGATCACCGGCTCCAGGCTGCGGAATTGTTCCGGCAGGCGGATGTAGGTTTCTAAGTAGCGCTGGTTAACGGAACGCAGCTCCCAGGCTGCGCTGCCCCATTCACCCTTGATTTCACGCCGGGCGTAGGCGGTCATGCTGCGGATCATTGATGCGTACCCGTAATAGGAAAAGATGGGGCGATTATAGCGTCGCGGCTGCGGGCAGGATAGGCATTACGTCACGAAGCCCGTATAATGCGCAGCCAATCGTTGATTTGAAGCCGGAGAGAGCCCATGCGTCCTGCAGGCAGAGCACCACAGCAAGTTCGCCCCCTGACACTGACCCGTCACTATACCAAACACGCTGAAGGTTCAGTGCTGGTTGAGTTTGGCGATACCAAAGTCTTGTGCACCGCCACGGTAGAAGAGGGCGTTCCGCGCTTCCTGAAAGGCCAGGGGCAAGGTTGGATCACCGCCGAGTACGGCATGCTGCCGCGCTCTACCCACAGCCGCAACGCCCGTGAAGCCGCCAAAGGCAAACAGGGTGGCCGCACGCTGGAGATCCAGCGCTTGATCGCCCGCTCGCTGCGCGCCGCGGTGGATCTGAAAAAGCTCGGTGAATTCACCATCACCCTCGACTGCGACGTACTGCAGGCCGACGGCGGTACCCGCACCGCCTCCATCTCCGGCGCCTGCGTGGCGCTGGCCGATGCGCTGAACACGCTGGTGGCCAACGGCAAGCTGAAAGCCAACCCGATGAAGGGCATGGTGGCGGCGGTTTCCGTCGGCATCGTCAATGGCGAAGCGCTGTGCGATCTGGAGTATGTGGAAGATTCCGCGGCGGAAACCGACATGAACGTGGTGATGATGGAAGACGGCCGCATGATTGAAGTGCAGGGCACCGCCGAAGGCGAGCCGTTCAGCCACGATGAGCTGTTGGCGCTATTGGCGCTGGCCCGAGGGGGCATCGAAACCATCTTCCAGGCGCAGAAAGCGGCGCTGGCGGACTGATTTTTTAAGGCGACTGAGAAGTCGCCTTTTTTATGCCCGGCGATCGGGCGGCAGTAATGACTAGACCCAAGCAGATTCAGACGAGGAGAAGCAGTAATGAAAGCCTATCAGCGCCAGTTTATCGAGTTCGCGCTTAACAAGCAGGTATTGAAATTCGGCGAGTTCACCCTGAAGTCCGGCCGCACCAGCCCGTATTTCTTTAATGCCGGCCTGTTTAATACCGGGCGCGATCTTGCGCTGTTGGGGCGCTTCTACGCCGAAGCTCTGATGGACTCCGGCATCGATTTCGACCTGCTGTTTGGCCCGGCCTATAAAGGCATTCCTATTGCCACCACCACGGCGGTGGCGTTGGCGGAACACCATGAGCGCGACGTGCCTTACTGTTTTAACCGCAAGGAAGCCAAGACCCACGGCGAAGGCGGTTCGCTGGTGGGCAGCCCGCTGCAGGGGCGCGTGATGTTGGTGGACGATGTGATCACCGCCGGCACCGCGATCCGCGAGTCGATGGAAATCATCGGCGCCAGCGGTGCTTCGCTGGCGGGTGTGCTGATCTCCCTCGACCGTCAGGAACGCGGCCGCGCGGATATCTCCGCCATTCAGGAAGTGGAACGCGACTATCACTGCAAGGTGATTTCGATCGTCACGCTGAAGGACCTGATCGCCTATCTGGAAGAGAAGCCGGAAATGGCGGACCACCTGGCGGCGGTGCGCGCTTACCGTGAGCAGTACGGCGTGTAAGTAAAAACGCCGGGCATACCCGGCGTTATCTTTATTATTGCAACTGCGCCGCCAACAGCGGCCAGCGGGCGTCGAATTCCTGCGTTGGGCGATAGCGGAATTCCGAACGCACATAGCGCGACAACATGCCTTCACAGAAGGCCAGCAGCTGGCTCGCCAGCAGCGTTTCATCGACGATAAAGCCTTTGCCTTCGCGCAATTTGCGCTCTTTCAACACCTGGCGCAGCTGCGCCTCGATGCGTTCGAACAGCTGATTGATGCGGCCCTGCAGGCGATCCTGTTCAAACATCAGCGCGTGGCCGGTCATGATGCGCGTCAGCCCTGGGTTGCGTTCCGCAAAGCCCAGAATCAGCAGTAAAATCAGGCGCAGACGATTAAACGTCTCTTTCTCGTCCTGCAAGATCAGGTTGATGCGGGTGATCAGGCTGTCTTCGATAAACTCGATCAGACTGTCGAACATCCGTGTCTTGCTGGGGAAATGCCGGTACAGCGCAGCTTCAGAAACACCCACGTTCGCGGCGAGCTTGGCGGTGGTGATACGTTGGCTGCCGTCGCTGGACTCCAGCATCTGGGCTAACGCCTGCAATATTTCCTCGCGCCGATTCCTTTTCGTCTTTTCTTTTTCTGCCATGTCTGATTAGACCCTTGCTAAAACTTAACTGACGGAAACCCGCGCACCGGCCGCTGCAGAGCAGGCTCTGTGCGGCTTATGTGATAGCTTTTTTACGATGCTGGGGTCAGCGGCCTTAACGGCCTTTTTCCGCGCTGCCTGGTGTGCGCTGCAATTGTCGCGGTAAAACCTTGCCGCAGAGACATCCTTCTCCCCGGAAAGGCAAGGTTCAGGCGACGTTTTCCTGCCGGCCATCGTGCCTTGGGGGGCGCTTAGTGGCGCCCCGAGTGGCCGAAGCCGCCTTCGCCGCGCTCGCTGCCGTCGAACTCTTCCACCAGGTTGAATTCGGCCTGCACCACCGGCACGAAGACCATCTGCGCGATGCGTTCGCCCGGCTCGATGGTGAAGTGCTTCTGGCCGCGGTTCCAAACGGACACCATCAGCTGCCCCTGATAATCGGAGTCGATCAGGCCGACCAGGTTGCCCAGCACGACGCCGTGCTTATGGCCCAGGCCGGAGCGCGGCAGGATCACCGCCGCCAGGCCGGCGTCGGCGATGTGGATCGCGAGACCGGTAGGCAGCAGCGTGGTTTCACCCGGCGCCAGCTCCACCGCGCTGTCCAGGCAGGCGCGCAGGTCGAGACCGGCAGAACCCGGCGTGGCGTAGGTCGGTAGCGGGAAATCCTGACCGATGCGCGGGTCGAGGATCTTAACGTCGATTTTTTTCATCATAACGGCTGACTATCTCGTCTATTAAACGTTGGCCAAGGAGTGCCTTGTCGCTCAGCGCCAGGCGCTTTTCTCCATCCTGCCAAAAAAGATGCAGGGCATTGGTGTCGCTGTTGAACCCGTGCTCTGCAAGCGATACATCGTTAGCGCAAATCAAATCCAGCTTCTTACGCGCCAGTTTTTGCCGCGCGTATTCTTCCACATTCTGGGTTTCGGCGGCAAACCCCACGACAAACGGTCGATTTTTGGTCATCGCCGCCACGCCGGCGACGATATCGGGGTTTTTTACCATCTTGAGGACGATTTCATCACCCTGTTTTTTTATTTTTTCATCGGCGATCTGCTCGGGGCGGTAGTCGGCCACGGCGGCGCAGGAGATGAAAATCTGCTGCTGCGCGGCGCGCTGTTGCACCGCCTGCTCCATCTCCAGCGCACTGGTGACGTCCACTCGGGTGACCGATGGCGGCGTCGGCAGGCTGACCGGCCCGGCGATCAGCGTCACCTGCGCGCCGCGGGCGGCGGCGGCGCGGGCAATGGCGAAGCCCATTTTGCCGGAGCTGTGGTTGCTGATGAAACGTACCGGATCCAGCGCCTCACGCGTCGGGCCGGCGGTGATCATAACCTGCAAATGTTGCAGATCCTGCGGGGCGGAGAAATGCGCGTTCGCCAGGTCGACGATGTCCAGCGGATCCAGCATGCGGCCCGGGCCGACGTCGCCGCAGGCCTGGCTGCCGCTGTCCGGCCCCCAGAGCAGCATGCCGCGCGCCTGCAGCGTTTGCAGGTTGGCCTGCGTGGCGGTGGCGCGATACATCTGCTGGTTCATGGCGGGGGCGGCGGCGATGGGGGCGTCGGTCGCCAGGCAGACGGTGGTCAACAGATCGTTGGCCATGCCGGCGGTGACGCGCGCCAGCAGATCGGCGGTCGCCGGCGCCAGGATCACCAGATCCGCCCACTTGCCCAGTTCGATGTGGCCCATGGCGGCTTCGGCGGCGGGATCCAACAGATCGTCGGACACCGGGTAGCCGGAAACGGCCTGCAGCGTCAGCGGCGTAATGAACGCCTTGGCGGCGTGGGTCATCACCACGCGCACTTCTGCGCCCCTGTCGCGCAGGCGGCGCACCAGCTCTGGGCATTTGTAGGCGGCGATGCCGCCGCTGATGCCAAGCACAATATGTTTGCCGGAAAGTCCCGTCATCATCATTGTCCGATTGAAAGCCGAAAGATGCGCCATTTTAGCATATCCGCCGTTCAGGTGAGCGATTCCGCAATGGCTGCAGGGCGTTACATTGTGCTTTGCGAAACACTTCGCAATGTTATCAAACACCTGTCGAACGCGCCGGGCAGCACATGGCATGCTGTAGCCCTTTCAGGGAGGAACACGATGAGCAACCCGATTGTGGCGTGCTGGCCGGGCGCGCTGGCGCCGCGTGAAAAGCTGTTGATGCAGGGGGCGGCGGCGCTGTCCGACGCAGAGCTGTTGGCCATTTTCTTGCGTACCGGGTTGCCCGGCGTGCACGTGATGCAGCTGGCAGAGCAGCTGCTGCGTCGGTTCGGCTCGCTTTATCACCTGATGTCGGCCGACCATCAGGCTTTTTGCAGCCAAAAAGGTCTGGGAGACGCCAGCTATACGCAGCTGCAGGCGATTGCCGAGCTGGCGCTGCGCTTCTTTTCCAGCCATTTGTCGCAGGAAAACGCCATGCTCAATCCGCGCGTCACCCAGCATTATCTGCAAAGCCTGCTGGCGCATCGCGAGCGAGAGGTCTTTTTGGTATTGTTTTTAGACAATCAGCACCGGGTTATTCGCCATCAGGAGATGTTTGCTGGTACCATCAGCAGCGTCGTCGTCTACCCGAGAGAAATTGTGCGTGAAGCGTTGAAGGCTAATGCCGCTGCGCTGATTCTCGCGCATAATCACCCTTCGGGTAAGGCTGAACCCAGTCATGCCGACCGTTTGATAACGGAACAGGTGGTGAAAGCCTGTCAGTTATTGGAGATCCGAGTGCTTGATCATTTGGTGATCGGTCGGGGTGAATGCGTCTCTTTTGCCGAGCGCGGATGGCTTTAAGCGATTTTTTCGCGATCCTTGTGGGATCTTTAGCTGTTCGGGACTTGAGCACTTACGCTTCAGAGCGTATACTACGCCACCTTTGAGAATCTTGGGTTTGGCGCAAGAGCCTATCTCAGCAGGTTTCTGACCTGATGTGTGGTTTCTACCTGATGACGAGAGTCTCCTCAGTATGAAGTTTGCTGAGATGGGCTCTAAAAGCCTGACGAGGCGGCCATACCCTATACGAAGCTCGAGCTGATTTGATTTTTGGAGAATAGACATGTCCCGAGTCTGCCAAGTTACTGGCAAGCGCCCGGTGAGCGGTAACAACCGTTCCCACGCAATGAACGCGACCAAACGCCGTTTTCTGCCTAACCTGCACTCACACCGTTTTTGGGTTGAGGCTGAGAAGCGCTTTGTAACTCTGCGTGTATCTGCTAAAGGTATGCGTGTTATCGATAAGAAGGGTATTGAGACGGTTCTGGCCGATCTGCGTGCCCGTGGTGAGAAGTATTAAGGAACTGAATCATGGCTAAAGGTGTTCGCGAGAAGATCAAGCTGGTTTCTTCTGCTGGTACTGGTCACTTCTATACCACCACGAAGAACAAGCGTACTAAGCCGGAAAAATTGGAACTGAAGAAATTCGATCCAGTTGTCCGTCAGCACGTAGTATACAAAGAAGCTAAAATTAAATAATTTTAGTGGATTAATGAAAAACCCGGCCTTGGCCGGGTTTTTTGTTTTATAAAGGGTAGAAAACGTCGGAGGGGAAGCCAGATGCCTGAATTACCGGAAGTTGAGACGAGCAGACGCGGTATAGAGCCTTATCTTGTCGGCCACAGCATTCAGTATGCGGTGGTGCGCAACGCGCGCCTGCGCTGGCCGGTTTCCGAGCAGATCCTGACGCTGAGCGATCGGCCGGTGCTCAGCGTGCAGCGCCGGGCCAAATACCTGCTGATCGAGCTGGAGAACGGTTGGATTATCGTGCACCTGGGCATGTCGGGCAGCCTGCGCATGCTACGCGAGGAAAACGAAGACGAAGCCGGCAAACACGACCACGTCGATCTGGTGATCAGCAACGGCATGATCCTGCGCTATACCGATCCGCGCCGTTTCGGCGCCTGGCTGTGGTGCGAAGACCTGGCGGCCAGCAGCGTGTTGGCGCATCTGGGGCCGGAACCGCTGAGTGAAGCGTTCAACGGCGATTACCTGTATGAAAAATCACGTAATAAGCGCACGCTGATCAAACCGTGGCTGATGGATAATAAGCTGGTGGTTGGGGTCGGTAACATTTACGCCAGCGAATCGCTGTTCAGCGCCGGGATCCTGCCCGATCGTCCGGCGGGATCGTTGAGCAAAGCCGAAGCGGAACTGCTGGTGAAGACCATCAAGGCGGTGTTGCAGCGCTCTATCGAGCAGGGCGGCACGACATTGCGCGACTTTTTGCAGTCGGACGGCAAACCGGGGTATTTCGCGCAGGAGCTGCAGGTTTACGGGCGGGCGGGAGAACCGTGCCGCGCGTGCGGTACGCCGATCGAATCGGCCAAGCACGGGCAGCGCAGCACCTTCTTTTGCCGTCGCTGCCAGCGCTGAGCATCACTCGGCGGCGAGCTTCGCCATCAGCGCCTGGGTGACCACGTCAGGCAGGAAAGGTGCGATATCGCCGCCGTGACGGGCGACCTCCTTCACCAGTGAGGAGGAGATGAACGACCACTCTTCGGAAGGCATCAGGAACACGCTTTCCAGCGTCGGCATCAAATGGCGGTTCATGTTCGCCAGCTGCAATTCGTATTCAAAGTCAGACACCGCACGCAGGCCGCGTACCAGGATATTGGCATTTTGGTGAGCGGCGAAGTGCGCCATCAGCTCGCTGAAGCCCAGCACTTCCACATTGTCCAGATGCGAGGTGACCTGCGTCGCCAACGCCACGCGTTCATCCAGGCTGAACAGCGGCTTTTTGCTCGGGCTGGCGGCGATGGCCAGAATCACGTGATCGAACATCAGTGACGCGCGCGTCACTAAATCCAGGTGGCCGTTGGTCATGGGATCGAAGGTCCCGGGATAGATGGCTTTGCTGGTCATGATTCACTTCTCTGAGTAGTTGCGGCCCAATGCCCATAATGCGGCATATTTATTGAAGGTATATTGCGCGTTGACCACCGCTAACAGCAACCCCTGTTTACCGTCGAGGAAGCCGGCCCGCAGCAGCCAGGTTTTGACGAAGGCGCCGAGCGTGTGGGTCAGGATAGACAGATAGCCGCAACGCTTGCCGGCCCGCTGGCGCTGCGCGGCCCACTCTTCGGCATAGCGCAGCTGTTTGCGCTGAAAGGCGAAGAAGTCGCGGCAGGTCAGGTGCAGCATATCGCCGCTGAGGGGGATCACTTTGGCGCCACCGATGTTCAGCGACTCGTGCACCAGATCGTCGTTATAACGATAGCGTTGGTTGGCGTACAGGCGGTTGACGCGGTCGGGATACCAGCCGCTGTGGCGCATGAAGCGGCCTAGAAACAGGTTGCGCCGCGCACAGCTGTAGACGGCGCCGTCGTCCGGCGTATTCAACACTCGCTCGATGGATTGCCGCAGCTCGGGCGTGACGCGTTCGTCGGCGTCGATCATCAAAACGTAGTCATGGCTGGCATAGCTTTGTGCCAGCTGACGCTGCTTGCCGAACCCTTGCCAGTCGGTGTGCGTGAAGACTTTGGCGCCCAGGCCTTCGGCGATGGCGACGCTGTCGTCCTCGCTGCCGGAGTCCAGCACGATGATTTCATCGGCCCATTCGATCGAACGCAGACAGTCCGGCAACAGCCCGGCTTCGTTTTTGGCGATCATCACCACCGACAGGCTTTTGCGGCTGCTCATTCAGTGACTCCGGGGCGGCAGGTGCGGTTCCAGCAGCTGCAGCAGGCGCTGCAACGCTCCCTGATTCTGATACAACACTTCCACCGCATGGCGGCCGTAGTAGCGCCGGTAGTCTTCGTCGGTTAGCAGGGTTTCCACTTCCTTCACCAGCGAATCCACGTCGGTCACGGTGATCAGGCCTTCGGCCTGCGAGAGCTTGGCGCAGATGTCTTTGAAGTTGAAGGTATGCGGGCCCATCAGCACCGGGATGGCGTGCGCGGCGGCTTCCAGCGGGTTGTGCCCGCCGCGTTCCACCAGACTGCCGCCGACAAAGGCCAGATCGGCGATGCCGTACAGCAGCATCAGCTCGCCCATGGTATCGCCGATCACCACCTGGGTGCTGCCGGACGGGATTTCGCCGCTGCTGCGCAGGGTGTAGCTGAAGCCGGCCTTCTGCACCAGCTCTTTGGCGGTCGGGAAGCGTTCCGGGTGACGCGGCACCAGGATCAGCAGCAGATCGGGGTGTTTTTCCAGCAGTTTGCGATGCGCTTCCAGCAGGATGGTTTCTTCACCGTCATGGGTACTGGTAGCGATCCACACCGGGCGGCGCGGCGCCCATTGGCGACGCAGCGTAACGGCGCGGGCGGCCAGCTCCGGGGTGACGGAGATATCGAACTTCAGGCTGCCGGTTACGGCCAGCTGCGAGCGCTTCAGGCCCAGTTCGATAAACCGATCGCCGTCTTCCTGGTTCTGTGCGGCGATCAGCGTAATGCGGCGCAGCATATCGCGCATGAATCCGCCAATTTTCTTATAGCCGGCGGCGGAGCGGGCCGACAGGCGCGCATTGGCGATCACCAGGGGGATTTGCCGCTGGTGCAGCGCGTTGATCAGGTTAGGCCACAGCTCGGTTTCCATGATGATCACCAGCTTGGGATTCACCTGATCGAGGAAGCGGTTCATGGAACCGGGCAGATCGTAGGGCAGATAGACATGATGTACGTCTTTGCCGAACGCGGACTGGACGCGTTCTGAACCTGTTGGGGTCATTGTGGTCACAGTTATCGGCAAAGCGGGGTAACGGTGGCGCAGCGCCCGTACCAACGGGATGGCCGCCAGCGTTTCGCCGACGGAGACGGAATGCAGCATGATGCCGCCTGGCACGACTTTCCCGGCGCAGAAGCCATAGCGTTCCGCCCAGCGTTTACGGTAGGCTGGAGCTTTGCGGCTGCGCAGCAGTAAGCGGAGCCAGATCAGGGGTTGGATGAGGTAGAGTAGTACCTGATATAAACGCAGCAACATTCTATCAATTTCATTTATATGGGTTATTCGGAATAGTACCATAACTGGAAGGGAAAGGCGCTAATTTGGTAACCTTGGGTGTCAGTTTCAGACAACCGGCGAGCGATTTCGCCGACAGGCTCGGAATGAAGAATATTTTAATTATTCGCCGCGACAACATCGGCGATCTTGTTTGCACCACGCCTCTGATTGAAGGGGTGAAAATTGCCTATCCAGACGCTAAAGTTTATCTGCTGATCAATAAAATCAGCCAGGATGTCGTTAAAAACAATCCTCATCTCGAGAAGGTTTTTGTCTATAAAAAGGCCAAGCACAAGGCGAAGAATGAAACGACGTTGGGCGTTTATTTCGAACGCCTGATGATCTTCCTGAAGCTGCGAAAAATAAAGTTCGATGCGGTCATTCTGGCCAACCCGGTGCCTTGCAAATACAGCCTGCGTTTAGCAAAAATGGCCGGCGCCACCCATATCATCGGCGCCGATTTGGGCACGAAAGATATTCATCGCCCGTTCCGCAAGGACGATTTCCACGGTCAACATCAGGTCGAACATACCTACAGCTATTTATCGGCGATAACCGACCAATCCATTCCGATCCCGCCGGTGCGGGTGTTTTTGACGCCTGAAGAGCGGCAATTGGCGGCGCAACGGCTACAGGAGCGTCTGCCGCCGGTCGAGCGCGTATGCGCCGTGCACATCAGTAGCCGCAGCCCGAAAAGGCGTTGGCCGGTTGAACGTTATGCCGAAATCATCAACCGTCTGGTTGCCGATCCCCACACCGGCGTGCTGATCTTCTGGTCGCCGCAGGGCACGCTGGCGCCGGACGACATCGGCGACCAGCAGCGCGCCGAACAGCTGTTGGCGCTGTGTCAAAACGAACGCGTCGCGCTTTACCCGACGGCCTCGGTGCGCGAGCTGTTGGGCGGGTTCGATTTATGCGACCGGGTGCTGTGCAGCGACGGTGGGCAGATGCATCTTGCCGCCGCGCTGAATAAGGACATGGTGGTGTTCTTTGGCGATACCGATAAAGCCTCCTGGCATCCATGGACCGGCCGTCATCATATTTTGCAGAGTGAGTCGGGGCACTGTGAAGATGTTTCTGTCGATGAGGTTTGGCAGAAAATGCAGGCGCTCAGCTAACGAAGAAAATAAGGCAGGTATCCCTGCCTTATTTATTTCTTTATTATTTTTCTTTCAGCTCAATATATTGGCGGCAAATAGGCTCCAGCCCATAACTCAGCAATTGCTGTTGATTTATCTGCGGCGGATTGGCGTAAATTTCCGCCATTTTTTCTGCCAGCGACGCTTCGTTTAATTCCGCCAGCGCGTTAGCCATGCCGGCTTTTTCCAGAATTTCCGCAGGGCCGCCCGGGCAGCGAGTGCTGACCACCGGCGTGCCGCACAGCAGCGATTCCACCAGCACGTTACCAAACCCTTCACTGTCGGAGCTGAGCACCAGCAGCGAGGCATGGCGAATAAACGGGTAGGGATTGGCCTGGAAACCGAGGAATAGCACGCGCTCTGCGATGCCTAAGTCTGTTGCCAGACGTTTGACCTCGGCGACTCTGGCGTCGTCCCCGGTGCCTATCAAGGCCAGCGGTGCCTGAATGCCCGAGTGCGCATAGGCTTTCAGCAGACGGTCATGCCGCTTGGTGGCGTGAAAGCGGCCGACGTGCACCAGATAGTCCTGACCGGCCAGTTCGCAAGGCGCCGCCGCCTGTTGCTGGATGGCGTCGATGTCGAACGGGTTGTTGATGACCGCCAGCCGGCGTGGGCGAATCGGCAAGTTCTGCTGCAGATCGTCGCCGACCGCCCGTGAAACGGCGACGATATTTCTCCCCAGGTAAACGTTGGCGATTTTGCGCTGCTTCAGCCAGCGATCCAGGCCCTTGCGGTGGCCAAGGTAGGAGGTGGAGAGAATGCCGTGAATGCAGAACCACAGGCGATCCGCGGCCAACCGCTTGCTGCGGCTGACGATGCGATCAGTTTTATGCAGGTTGGAGAACACCAGATCGAACGCGCCGCGTTGGCGCTCGTGTTCGGCTATCGCCCGATCCAGCGCGGCGGCGCGGCGCGGCAGCTCGGTCAGCTTGCGCCAGGGGGCGCGGCTGCGATCGGCCACCACCTGATAATCAATGCCTGGCGGGATAGGGTAATTGCAGACGTCGCGCAGCGAGATCAGACAGATGTCATGCCCCTGTTGCTGCATGCCCTGACACAGGGTCAGCACCACTTTTTCCGCTCCGCCTCCCGGCAGGCCGTCGATGATCATCAGAATACGCATAGTTAATCCAGTAACCGGTTATAGAGGGAAATCAGCTGTTCGGACAGATGTGCCGGCGTAGCCGTCATAATGCGCAATCTCGCCGCTTCACCCATGGATGATCCCAGCGCCTGGCGCGGCAGTGCCCGAATGGCCTCCGTGATGGCCGGTACGTCGAGCGCGTCGGTCACGAAGCCGTTCTGGCCGGGGGTGATAAACTCGGCGCCGCCGCAGGTGGTGCTGGTGATAACCGGCAGGCCGCACGACATCGCTTCCAGAATCACATTCGGGAACGGATCGTACAGCGTCGGCAGCAGCAGCGCGTCCGCGGCCTGATAGAACGGCAAGGTTTGCTTCTGCACGCCCATAAAGTGAACCCGATCGCTGCAGCCCAGCGACTGCGCCAGCGCCCGGTAGCGTTTTTCGGCCTTGTCTTTGCCGACCACCAGGAGGTGGCTGTCGGTCGCCGCCACGGCGCGGATGGCGGCGGCCAGCCCTTTGCGCTCGAAACCGGAGCCGACGAAGATCAGGCAGTGCGCCTGTTGCGGGATCTGATACTGCTCGCGCAGACGTTGGCGCTGGGCCTCGTCGGCGGGCGGGAACTTTTGATTGTCGATGGCGTTATAGATCACCGTGATTTTTTCGGCGGGCACGCCAAAGTCGGCGATGATTTCCTGCTTGATCATCTCGGCGTTGCAGATGACGGCTTTCAGCTCCGGCGCGGCGTACATGGCGCGTTCGGCGCACATCACATAGCGGTGATAGCGATTGGAGAACAGCCATTTGCGGCGCCATTCCGGCAGCAGACGCGCGCGTTGCAGCAACCAGCGGCGGTGTACGCCGTCGCCGGCGCGGTAGATGTCGCATCCGGGAATGCGCTCGTGGCTTTGCACCAGATCGAAATGCTCTTTCTGCCACAGCGCCCTGGCTGCCACGGCGAAGCCTCGCTCGCGGCTGATGCGGCCGAGTTTTAACGGGTTACACAAGTGGATATGCCAGTTGGGATTGGCGTCACCCTGCCATTCGCGGGTGATAACGTTCAGATCGAGATCCTGTTGCTCCAGCGCCTCCAGGGCGCGGGAAACGAAACGTTCGGCTCCGCCGTCCGGGCGGTACTTTTGGCGAACGATCGCCAAACGAAATGCTTTCATGCCAGCGTGCTCCGCGCGGCTGCAATCACCGCGTCTGTAGGAATAAGGTCGAGATACCGTTCGTCGGTGCCGGTATCGATGGCGTCCGGATCGGGCAGTTCGCCGAAGTCGCCGGCCCAGATCACGGCGCCGGTAGCCTGCCATGGCCGCCAGAACGTCAGCTTGGAAGGGCCGAACAGCGCCACACACGGCGTTTGCAGCGCGGCGGCCATGTGCATCGGCACCGAATCCACGCCGATAAACAGCTTGGCGTGGTCGATCAGGGCGGCCAGCTGGCGCAGCGTCAGCTGGCCGGCCAACGAGATCACGCCCTGCGGCGGGCAGAGCGCCAAAATGCGTTCTACCATGGCTTGTTCTCTGGCGTCGGGGCCGGAGGTGATCACCAGCTGGTGGCCGTCGGCCTGCAAGGCGGTGAGGGTGGCGGCCATTTTCTCTTCGCTCCAGCATTTGAAGAACCAGCGCGAGGTGGGCTGCACCACAATATAACTGCCGGCGACGCCCTGTTTCTGCAACCGTTGCTCACAGGCCTGCCAATCCTGCGGATCGTAACTCATGGTCACATGATCACTGAGCGCGGGCAGGTTTAGCGGCGCCAGCAGCGAGAGGTTTTGTTCGACGGTATGCAGGTGGGCGTGATTGTCGACCGGCACCAACTGCGTGTGGCAGTGGCGCCACAGGAAGCCGCGGCGTTTGGGGAAATCGAAGCCCAGACGGATGCGCGCGCCGGTCAGGCGCGTGATAATGGCGCTGCGCCACTGATCGGCCAGGTTGACCACCAGATCGTAGCGCTGCGCCTTCAGGCGGCGCAGCAGCGCCAGCTCGTGCCCCAGATGCGCGCGGGTGCCCTGCTTTTTCCATTGGCGGTCGATGGCGAACAGCGTCGACAGCTCCGGATTGCTGGCCAGCATCTCCTGCGTTTCCTGATACAGCAGCACATCGATCTGCGCCTGCGGGTAGTTTTTCCGCAGGCTGCTGATGACCGGCGTGACCAGCAGCATATCGCCGTGATGGCGCAGTTTTATGATCAAAATACGCTGTACGGATGGGGCGGAAGTTGGGGCTGGCGCGTCGTTCATCATGAGTCGCTTTCTGGGAAACCAATCTTTGATTCTAAATGACCCGATCGCATGTGGCTACTGTTGCAAGGTTTTCTTGCCGGGCCGCAAAAAAATCGCCGGGCCGGGGACGAATGCGCTTCAACGTTGTCCAAACCAGGCAGCAAAGTCGTTTGCCCTGGCGAAACGGCCTGCGTAACATAGTGCATTCTGTTGATATCAGGCTCGATATTCATGACTAAACCGGCGTTTCTCATCACCATTGATACCGAAGGCGATAATCTGTGGCAAAACCACGATCGCATCGCGACCGAAAACACGCGTTTCTTGCCGCGCTTTCAGGCATTGTGCGAAAAATACGCCTTCAAACCGGTTTATCTCACCAACTATGAAATGGCGGTGGACCCGGCTTACGTCGAGTTCGCGCGTGATGTAATTGCCCGCGGCGTGGGAGAAGTGGGCATGCACCTGCACGCCTGGAATAGCCCGCCGCTGACGCCGCTCACCGACGACGACTGGCGCCACAAGCCTTATTTGATCGAGTATCCCGCCGATCAGATCCGTGCCAAGGTCGATCACATGACCAAGCTGCTGGAAGATGCCTTTCAGACCAAAATGCTCAGCCATCGCGCCGGCCGCTGGGCGTTCAACGAATATTATGCCTCGCTGCTGCTGGAATACGGCTATCAGGTGGACTGTTCGGTGACGCCGCGGGTCAACTGGCAGTTTTCGCCGGGCAATCCGCAGGGCAACGGCGGCACCGATTACAGCCGGTTCCCGTCGCAGGCTTATTTCATCGATCCGCAGAACATTGCCAAACCGGGCACTTCGTCGCTGCTGGAAGTGCCGATGAGCATTCAGTACAAGCACTCGGCGCTGATGAACGCGTTCAAGCAAGGCTATGATCGGCTGCGTGGCAAGCGGCGTTCACCGTCCGTCAACTGGCTGCGGCCGAGTGGCGGCAACGTGGCCAAGATGATAAGCGTGGCTGAGGCGTCGCTGGCGCAGGGGCATGACTACGTCGAATTTATGCTGCACTCCTCCGAGTTTATGCCGGGCGGCAGCCCGACGTTCAAAACCGAGCAGGATATCGAAGTGCTGTACCGCGATCTGGAGCAGCTGTTTGAGTGGCTGCAGCAGCGCACGGTGGGCATGACGCTGGCCGAGTATTATCAGAAAAAGACTACCGCTGAATAACATATGAAATTAAAAAAATTAAAATACGCGCATTGGTTTTTGACTGTTTATAATTTTTTGTTCGGCAATGTAAAGCCGAAAGGAACTTTGCGGCCTGACCAGGAGTTCAAGCGTATTGTAGTATATTCCACAACGGCGTTGGGTGATTTCATGTTCAACACACCGACGATGCGCGCTATCCGCAACCGTTATCCGAGTGCGCATATTACTTTAGTTGCCGGCACGATAAATCGTGGAATGGTTAAAGATTACAGCTGCTTTGACGAGGTTATTTTTTGGGATAATAAGTTCAGGCAAATGCGTGGAGCCGTGGCAGAAATAAGGAAAAGACGGCCAGAGCTTGCTGTGATTCTACATGCACATTTGCCATATGATATTATTAGTGCGGTGCTGGCTGGCTGTCAGTATATTCTGCGAGATAATTATCTCACCCTTCCGAAGGGCATCGATAGGTGGGTTTACAGCTGTTCATTGAATTTCAGCGGGCACTTGATTCAGCGTAAGTTAGATCTGATGAATTTTATTGGCGGCGATACCACCAATATTGAAATGGAGATCCCGTGTCAGTTTGAAAAGCTGTCTCAGCGTGCGGATGTTATCCGTATAGGTTTCAATATGGGGGCATCAAGCAAAGAGCGCTGTTGGCCCGTTGAGTATTTCGCTGAGTTAGCTAACAAATTGATTACACGACATAATAATGTGGAAGTGTTCATCATCGGTTCACCGGCTGACCGTGAAATTGAAAGCATCTTTATGGCTCACCTAGCAACGGATGTTCAATCCCGTATTGTCAGTTACGTAGGGAAAACGTCGCTACCACAATTAGTTGGTGTTATCGATTCGTTGAATGTGCTGTTGACTGGTGATACCGGGCCTCTGCATTTGGCGGTGGCTTTGAAGGTACCAACGCTAAGCCTGTTCGTTACGGCGAAGCCGCGTTTTACCGGTCCTTATCAGAACAAAGAGATACATTGCGTCATCGATCTTTCTGAACGCTATGAAGGCACAGTCATTTCGTCTGATGAGTTGCCATTGGCAATCATCCCGGTTGCACGGGTCTACGATTCGCTGGAAGATATGAAGATACTTCCAGTTTGCATTGAGTGATAGGGTATTATGAACATTGTCATAGTCGGTTACTCGCTGGGCGGCCACGGTGGGATGGAGACCGTTTGCAAAAGACTGGTCAAACTCATTGCCGAGAATCAACCTGAGACTCAGGTGAAATTCCTTTTCTTCAATGAGAAAAAAGACGTGAATGAGGAATGGTATGCAGGTTTGGATGCCGAAACGTGCTCTTCCTCCATACATAATACTAAGTTGAGAAGGTTACATTTTGCTTATTCACTGTCTCGATTCTTGTGTGGAAAAAAAACGGATCTGATTATTGCTCTGGATACCCTGTCTTGTTACATCGCCAATGTGGCCAGAAAATGGATATTCGGAAAATATCCGATTGCTTCATGGCTGCATTTCTCTCTTTATGATCTGTATAAGTATAATTACATCCTGTATGCCGATGCTCACTTAGTTATTAGTAATGGCATCAATCGCCAAGTGCAAGAACTCGGTGTCGATGAGAATGACGTCTATACGATATTTAATCCAGTAGGAAGGACGGAGACGAATATTGCGGTCAGCAGCGGGGTACCGGTTAACTTTATTTACATTGGCCGCGTTATTTTTGAAGGGCAAAAACGATTGAAAGATCTGCTGACGTCTTTAGCTGAGGTGCAAGGCGATTGGCGATTGCATGTGGTCGGCGATGGTGATGACATGGAGCTATGCCGGCAATACTCAGCGACGTTAGGTATCGGAATTCGGGTAATATGGCATGGTTGGCAAAAAAAACCATGGGGGTATGTGAGTGACCATATCGGGAATCTAAAAGCCTTAGTGTTGACATCGGCATTTGAGGGATTACCCATGACGTTGCTGGAAGCCATGGCACATGGCATTTTCTGTGTCAGTTCAGATTGTCCTACGGGGCCGGCAGATGTGATTGATGGCCATAACGGTCGTTTGTATAAGGTAGGGGACTCGCCGCAATTAACTGCTATTCTGCAGGAGTTGGTAGACGGTGATATTGTCATCGATCAGCAGCAGATTAAAGGCTCTATTTCCAAATTTTACGATGACAACTATTACCATTCGTTCAATCAGGCCATTGCTCATATTTTAGTCCGGTATGGCAATAAATAGGCAAACCGGCGCTATCTCTAGCGCCGGTTTGGTGATATCAAATCTTGACTTCTGATGATGTTTCTTTTGCAAAGAATGCAATGCAAGATATGAAGAAAAGCAATGACTCAGAGCTGATTAATAGTACGTCTGTTAAACCGTAGACGATCATGCAGCTACCTATCATTAATAGCGGCGTGTTTTTGCGTTTCACCGCAAGGGCGATGATAGCGATATATAAAGCGAGCACGGAAAACAGGCCAGCAACACCTTGTAATGAGGCGCTTTCCAGTAATTCATCATGCAAATGGGAGTCTATGTAAACCATCGCAGTCTTGTTCTTTGGCTCCTGAAGTACGATGTTTTCCGCCTGAGTATGGCGCGCTTCAACAGTATTGCCGAATGGGTGCTGCAGGAAAATATTGAGGCCAACATTCCACAGTGAAAAACGCGAACCGAGTGAACTGAAGTCGTTACCCTGTTGATATTCCAATATTTCAGTGCTGGTCTGTTCAAATTTAGGTTTGATGTATTTATCGTAGGAAACGGTGACACCCAAGCTGATCAAGACAGCTATCATCACCAATGACTTGAGATGAATTTTTCGATAGTGGAATAACATCATCAGTATAATCAATAGGGGATGCGCTAAAATGGCTGCACGTGTTCCTGTCATGGTAATGATCAAAAATGAGATTATAAACACCATGGCTAAGGTAATATAATGATGACCTTTTGCAATTTTTGTTTTTAGTAAGAGGTAAATTAATAATATCGATAAAGCAGAATAAATATAAGCAGCGATTGTTGCACGGTTTGTGCTCATTGCTATTCGATCTATACCGTTATAAATCTGATACAGACCATATCCTGTCGCGAGTATGAATGCGAGAGAAAATGCAATTAGCAGGTAACGGTGATAATTAAAGGTTGTTCGGTAATGTGAGAACTGCGCAAGATAAAATATGAGAATGCCACCGACAATCAACTTTTTTCCAGAGTCCAGTTGTGTGGCACCAAAACCATAATCTGCGGCCTGTCTATATAGCACTAAAGTCCATATTATCTTGATTAAACCAATCGCTATTATCAAGTAAGAAATATCAAACTTGGGAAATTTTATTTTTCTTCTTTCGAAAAAAAGAGCAAGGGCGGCAATATAGAAAGCGAAGTAAAAGAACTCCCGCTGTTTAGATGCGATGATGAGCGAAAATATAATTGATAATGCTGCCATCACAAAAGTAGTGATGTAAAAATTTCGCTCTAGTTTTTCCATAATGTCTTTACCGCCTTTCTTTTGTAGCTAAATCTGACCACTGAATTCATAAGAAAGCCAATTCTATGTGTCTCTTTCACTTTTTTATGAAGAGTGTCTAGTTGTTCCGGGTTAACTATCCACTCTTTCTGTTTTAGATAGATGTCTAACCAATGGCATAAAACTTGGTCGTGAAACTTACTGCCGAATACTTCATCCATTTTCTCTGTGCAGACGAAAAGATTATTTATCTTTTCTGCTGAGGGAGTGTTAGATAAGCTGGAACCATGTTTAATATATAAATAATGGCTCTCTCGAGAGAAAATGATTTTTCTCGAGTGCGTTAATAAATCTGGGAAGATATAAAAATCTTCATAACAGTTAAAATCAGGTATTGGCGAGTCTAACAATAAGTTACGTTTAATAAACTGGCCAATCAGGTGCGCTTGAAAATCTTTATGACGGAGGAAGCGAGAGATTGCTTCGTCAGTAGACAGTTTCTCCGGTTGTAATCCTTTCCAGGTTTTATCTACGTCAGCGAGATGATGTACTTCATGCAGTTTGGTCAGCAGGAGGTCCGGACTGTTTTTTTCGAGAAAATCAATAATGCTCTCTATTGAGCCTTTTTTCAGTACGTCGTCGCTATCAAGCATGGTGACATAACGCCCGAGGCAATGGGCGATGGCGAAATTACGCACTTTGCCGATATTTTTGTACTCCACCTCGTAATAGCGCGCCTGTGGCACAGATTGCGCGAAGTCTGCAAAAATGGCACCGGTGCTATCTGTAGAGGCGTCGTTCACCAATATGATCTCACACCGTGCCAAGGCGGTGTCTAAAGCAGCGATCAAACTGTGCAGAGTTTGCCGAACATAATTTTCGCTGTTGTGCGCCGCTATGACGATACTGAGCAATACTTTTTCTGGAGTCATATTACGATTATCCCTCTGTCAGGACCTAGTTGAGCCGTGTCATGACATCGCTGGCGTTTATATCTGCCATGCTTTTTTCCGGCGAAATCAACGAGTGCTGATTTTGCCCGTAGCCGCCGATCAGGCCGGGATCGGTCGGCCCGAACAGCGTGATGTTGGGTTTGTCGAGCGCGGCGGTCAAATGGCTGAGTCCGGTGTCGACCGAGACCACGCCCTTGGCGCCGGCCAGCACCTCGGCCACCTGCTGCAGGCTGAGCTTCGGCAGCACTTCGACATGTGGAAAACCTTCCGCCAAGCGCAGCGCGCGCTGATGTTCATGCTCTGCGCCCCACGGCAGTTTGATCTTCAGCCCGCTGTCGGCCGTCAGCGCGATCAGCTCACGCCAGTTTTGCTCCGGCCAATGTTTATCGTCACGGGTCGTCGCGTGCAGAAACACCAAATACTGCCCGGCATCGGCCGGCGGGTGGCCGAGAAAGCGTGCGGCGATGGCGTAATCACCGTAGCTGCCCGGTTTATCGTAGCCGAGGCTTTTGGCGAACAGTTCGCGCGTGCGTTCCACCGCGTGCTGATGCTTGTCTATCTCATGGCGCACGTTGTAGAACCAACTGGCGAACGGCTCGCGCGCGCTCTTGCAGTCCGGGCCATGTTTGTTGCCTTTGGCGATGCGCGTGATCAGCGCGGCGCTTTTGATCAGGCCCTGCGCGTCGATCACTACGTCGTAACGGCGTTCTTGCAGCGCACGTTTGAAGTCGCAGCGCTGTTGCCGGGTGTCGTTGCCGAACCAGTTTTTGCGCCAGCGACGAATGGCTACCGGGATCACGCGATCCACCGCCGGGTGCCAGGTCGGGATTTGGCTGAAACCTTCTTCCACCACCCAGTCGAAGCGGATATCGGGAATGGCCTGCAGCGCGTCGGTCAGGGCGGGCAGCGTATGCAGCACGTCTCCCATCGAGGAGGTTTTTACAATTAACACCTGCATGACTATTCCTCGCTGGCGACAAGTAGCGGCGTCAGCGCATCCAACACTTGCTGCGGCTGAATATCGATCAAACTTTGGTGGTATCCCTGCTCGGCATCGCCCTTGCGCACCTTGTGATAACCGCTGATCAAACGAATCACCCGTGCCTTGTCGGAGAGCGGCGGCGTGAAGTCGGGGCTGCTTGGACCGTACAAGGCTATCAGCGGTTTGTTCAACGCTGCGGCAACGTGCATTAAACCGGAGTCGTTGCTGACCACCGCCCGGCAGGCCGCGATCAGGATCACCGCCTGCTCCAGCTGGGTTTTTCCGGCCAGGTTAAGACAGAAATCGCGCGCGTCTTCCTGCAGCGCAGCGCGGATCTGTTCGCCAGCCTCGTGGTCTTTCGCCGAACCGAACAGCGCGATCTGATAGCCGCCCTCGATCAACTGCTGAGCCAGCGTCGCATAATGGTAGTGCGGCCAGCGTTTGGCGGGGCCGAACTCCGCACCCGGGCAGAAGCCGACGATCGGCCGGCTGTCGGTCAGGTTGAAGGCTGCGGTGGTGTCGGCGATCTCTTCGTCGCTCACCTGCAGCTGTGGCCACAGCAGCGGCTGCGGCAGATCGTCGGCGCGCTGAATGCGGCCTTTGTCATAGGCCAGCGCCACGTAGCGCTGCACCATCAGCGGAAAGGCCGCCTTGTCGAGCACGCGGACGTCGTTCAGCAGGCCGTAGCGCATTTCGCCCCGCCAGCCGGTGCGCTGTGGGATATCGGCGAAGAAGGGCACCAGCGCGGATTTGAACGAGTTGGGTAGAACATAAGCGCGATCGTAACGGTTGGCGCGCAGGGCGCGCCCCAGGCGGCGGCGTTCGCCGAGCCCCAGCGCGCCGTGGCCCAGCGGCATCGCCAGCGCCTGATTGACTTCCGGCATGCGCGCCAGCAGTGGGCGGCACCAGGCCGGCGCCATCACATCGATCTCCGCCGACGGGTATTCGGCCTTCAGGGTGCGATAGAGACTTTGCGACATCATCATGTCGCCAACCCAAGAAGGGCCGATAACCAGTATTTTCATACCCAGCGTTAATTCCTTCAGCTTATGCGGTGCGGTTCAACCAGGCCATGTACTCTTTCACGCCTTCGGCGACCGTTTTGAACGGTGCGTCGTAGCCGGCGGCGCGCAGCTTGGTCAGATCGGCCTGGGTGTACGCCTGATAGCGGCCCTTCAGCTTCTCCGGGAACTCGATGTATTCCACCGCGCCCTTCTGGTGGAAGTCCACCACCGCGTCGGCCACCGCCTGGAAGGTTTCCGCCCGGCCGGTGCCGCAGTTGAAGATGCCGGATTTGCCGGTTTCCCAGAACCACAGGTTAACCGCCGCCACGTCGCCGACGTAGATGAAGTCACGCTTGAAGTTTTCGCTGCCGGCGAACAGTTTCGGGTTTTCGCCGCGGTTGATCTGGGTATTCAGGTGGAAAGCGACGCTGGCCATGCTGCCTTTATGGCCTTCGCGCGGGCCGTAAACGTTGAAGTAGCGGAAGCCGCAGATCTGCGAGTCCGCTTCCGGCAGGATCTCACGCACGTACTGATCGAACAGGAATTTGGAGTAGCCGTACACGTTGAGCGGCGCTTCATACTGACGCTCTTCGATAAACTCTTCGCGGCCGCCGTAAGTGGCGGCGGAGGAGGCGTACAGGAACGGAATTTCGCGGTCCAGGCAGTAGTGCAACAGGTCTTTGGAGTACTGATAGTTATTGTCCATCATGTACTTGCCGTCCCACTCGGTGGTCGCGGAGCAGGCGCCTTCGTGGAAGACCGCCTCGATATCGCCCAGATCGTCGCCGGCCATGATGCTGGCGATAAAGTCTTCTTTATCGATATAGTCGGCGATGTCCAGATCGACCAGGTTGACGAACTTGGTGCCGTCTTTCAGGTTATCCACCACCAGGATATCGCGATATCCCTTGTCGTTCAGTGCCTTAATGATGTTGCTGCCGATCATGCCGGCGCCGCCTGTGACGATAATCATTGGGTTACCCCTGCTAAGCTGCTGGCGGGGCACAATGCCCCACGCTCAATGGTGGTTATCATAGCATTTCATGCCGCGGCAAACAGCGGAAGGGCTCCGAATATCCCGCATTGCCATTGAAGTCCGCTTTTTGCCGTGATATCTGCTGCAATTTTAATATTCTCTCCCGCGCATTCTCGTCAGTTTGGTTACAAATCAGTAAAATATGCCGCAAATAGCCCAATCCTGGAGATAACCGAATGTCAGCGTCTTTTTATCAGCAGTTGGAACAACAGCTTGCCGCCACTCGCAGTGAAGGGCTGTTCAAGGAAGAACGCATCATCACCTCCGCGCAACAGGCGGATATCGCCGTTGCCGACGGCAGCCATGTGATCAACTTCTGCGCCAATAACTACCTGGGCCTGGCCAACCACCCGGCGCTGATCGCCGCCGCCAAGTCGGGAATGGACAGCCACGGTTTCGGCATGGCGTCGGTGCGCTTCATCTGCGGCACCCAGGACAGCCACAAGCAGTTGGAACAGAAACTGGCGGCCTTTTTGGGCATGGAAGACGCGATCCTGTACTCCTCCTGCTTCGACGCCAACGGCGGGCTGTTCGAAACCCTGCTCGGCCCGGAAGACGCCATTATCTCCGATGCGCTGAACCACGCGTCGATCATTGACGGCGTGCGCCTGTGCAAGGCCAAACGCTATCGCTACGCCAATAACGACATGACCGAGCTGGCCGCGCAGCTGAAGCAGGCCAAAGCCGACGGCGCGCGCCACATTCTGATCGCCACCGACGGCGTCTTCTCGATGGACGGCGTGATCGCCAACCTGAAAGGGGTTTGCGATCTGGCGGACGAGTACCAGGCGCTGGTGATGGTGGATGACTCCCATGCGGTGGGCTTTGTCGGCGCCAACGGGCGCGGCACCCATGAATACTGCGAAGTGATGGGCCGCGTCGATATCATCACCGGTACGTTAGGCAAAGCGCTGGGCGGCGCGTCCGGCGGCTACACCGCGGCCAAGAAAGAAGTGGTGGAGTGGTTGCGTCAGCGTTCACGACCGTACCTGTTCTCCAACTCGCTGGCGCCGGCGATCGTCGCCGCGTCGATCAAAGTGCTGGAACTGCTGGAAGAGGGCGATGCCCTGCGCGATCGCCTGTGGGCCAACGCGCGTCTGTTCCGCGAAAAAATGACCGCCGCCGGCTTCACGTTGGCCGGTGCCGATCACGCCATCATCCCGGTGATGCTGGGTGAGGCGAAGTTGGCGCAGGAATTCGCCAATGCGTTGCTCAAGGAAGGCATCTATGTGACCGGTTTCTTCTATCCGGTGGTGCCGAAAGGCCAGGCGCGCATCCGTACCCAGATGTCCGCCGACCACACCCCGGAGCAAATCGAACGCGCAGTGGCGGCGTTTACACGTATCGGTAAGGATCTTGGCGTTATTGCATAAGGTAAAACCATGAAAGCACTGTCAAAACTGAAAGCGGAAGAAGGAATTTGGATGACCGACGTGCCTCAGCCGGAGCTGGGCCACAACGACATCATGATCAAAATCCGCAAAACCGCGATCTGCGGCACCGATGTGCATATCTACAACTGGGACGAGTGGTCGCAAAAAACCATTCCGGTTCCGATGGTGGTCGGCCATGAATACGTGGGCGAAGTGGTGGCGATCGGTCAGGAAGTCAAAGGCTTCAGCATCGGCGATCGCGTGTCCGGCGAAGGCCACATCACCTGCGGCCACTGCCGCAACTGCCGCGGCGGCCGCACGCACCTGTGCCGCAACACCGTCGGCGTGGGCGTGAACCGTCCGGGCAGCTTCGCGGAATACCTGGTGATCCCGGCGTTCAATGCCTTCAAGATCCCGGATAACATCTCCGACGAACTGGCTTCGATCTTCGATCCGTTCGGCAACGCGGTGCACACCGCGCTGTCGTTCGATCTGGTCGGGGAAGACGTGCTGGTGTCCGGCGCCGGCCCGATCGGCATCATGGCGGCGGCGGTGTGCAAACACGTCGGCGCCCGCCATGTGGTGATCACCGACGTTAACGAATACCGCCTGGAACTGGCGCGCAAGATGGGTGTGACCCGCGCGGTGAACGTCAGCAAGGAAAACCTTAACGACGTGATGGCCGAGCTGGGCATGACCGAAGGGTTCGACGTCGGTCTGGAAATGTCCGGCGCGCCGCCGGCGTTCCGCACGTTGCTCAACGCGATGAACCACGGCGGACGTATCGCCATGCTGGGCATTCCGCCTTCGGACATGTCGATTGACTGGAATCAGGTCATCTTCAAGGGGCTGTTTATCAAAGGGATTTACGGCCGTGAAATGTTTGAAACCTGGTATAAGATGGCGGCGCTGATCCAGTCCGGTCTGGATTTGACCCCGATCATCACCCACCGATTCTCGATCGACGAGTTCCAGCAGGGCTTCGACGCCATGCGCTCCGGCAAGTCGGGTAAAGTGGTGCTGAGCTGGGATTAATCTCGGCTGATGTGAAAAGGGCCGGAATTCCGGCCTTTTTTTATGTTTGCGGTTTGGCTTGCGTCCAGTGCTGCCAATGACGCTTGATGAAGGTCACCGGTGGCGAGGTGGCGATGCTGTCGGCGATGATGCCCAGCGCGGTGCCGGCGTTGGTTTTTTCCTTCGGCGGTTTGACCTTGCACTGCTTGATGCCACCGCTGAATGGGTTCTTCGGCTGCGGTTTTTGCGGTTTGACCGGCGGAGGGACGTAGCTGCCGCCGCCGTTGCCCTGCGGTTCATTCAGCAGCGCGCTCGGTTTGACCAGCACGATATCGGCGGGCAGCGACGGCAGCATCTGCTGCAGCACCTTCACCGTCGCCGGGCGCGGGTGGCCGATGGCGATGGCAGAGCCGTTGCGCCGTGCCAATTCGACCGCGCGGTTGAACTGGCGACGGATGTCGGCTTCGTTCGCGGTATCGTCGAGGAACACCTTGCGTTTGATCACTTTCACGCCGGTGCCTGCCGCGGCGCGGGTCGCCTGGCTGTTGCCGATGGTCATGCTGTCGAGGAAGTACAGGCGGTAGCTTTCGAGCGCCTGCATTACTTTCTGCATGCCCGG
This sequence comes from Serratia sp. TSA_105.2, assembly GCF_052692115.1. Classification (NCBI taxonomy): domain Bacteria; kingdom Pseudomonadati; phylum Pseudomonadota; class Gammaproteobacteria; order Enterobacterales; family Yersiniaceae; genus Serratia; species Serratia sp. TSA_105.2. The sequence goes on along the minus strand of NZ_JBQZFT010000011.1, from coordinate 59,394 downwards.
CAGGCTGGAGGTCATGGCGCTGCCCATGTGGTTGTTCATGCCGACCGCGTAGGGCACGTTGTTCACCGCGTTGCGGATGATGCGCTGGATCTCTTCGCTGCTCATGGAAGGCTGCAGGGTATCGCGCTCCAGCGGCTGCTTGCTCAGCGGCGCCATCGGCATGTGGATCAAGACTTCACGGCCCTGGCTGTGGGCGCGGGTGGCCATCAGGCGGGCATGCGGCGCGTTGGGCAACACCGCGACCGAGATTGCCGTCGGCATTTGCAGCACCGCGTTTTCTTCGTGAGGGCGGTAGCCCACGTCATCGATGACGATGGAGAGTTTTCCTGCCTGCGCAGCGTAAACCTGCAGCAGACAGCCTATTAACAGAGCTGTACGGGTTTTGACATAACGCAAATCTATCTTCCCAACCACGGCAGTGGGTTAACCGCCTGTCCCTGACGACGGATTTCGAAATAGAGCGACGGCGTTCCCTGGCCGCCGCTGGTGCCGACCAGAGCGATCGGCTGGCCGGCGCGCACCTGCGCCCCGACGTTGACCAACGCGCTTTGGTTATAGCCGTACACGCTCATGTCGCCTTTACCGTGTTCGACCACTACCATCAGGCCATAGCCTTGCAGCCAGTCGGCCAGCAGCACGCGGCCATCGGCGACGGCTTTCACTTCGCTGCCTTCGCGGGCTTCGATCACCATGCCTTTCCAGCGTAGCTCGCCCTGCTGCTGTTCGCCAAAGCCGTGCAGCGTGCGCCCGCGCACCGGCCACATCAGCTGGCCGGCCGGACGACCGAGACCGCCGGTTCGCGCCATCAGCGATCGATCGGCTTCGCTAGGTTTGTAGGTGGTGCCGGTTTTCTTCGCCTGCTGCTCCTTGATGCGCACCTGTTCGCGCACCTTGGCCGCTTCACGCGCTTCGCGTTCGGCGCGCGCACGGGCTTCGCGCTCCGCCCGAGCGATCTTGTCGCGCATGCGGGCTTCGTTCTGGCGCAGTTCCACCAGGCGTTGTTGGTCTTTTTCCAGGGAGGCTTCCAGCGCGGTCAGCGTTTTCTTGCGGGCGCCGCGCGCCTGCTCCAGCTTCTGCTGCTGCGTCTGTTGCTCGCCCAGTAAGGATTTTTGCTGGCCCTGTTTGGCCACCAGCGTGGTTTTTTGCTTTGCCAGTTCGGCGCGGGTCTGCTTCAGCTCTTCGATGGTTTTCTGGCGCGCTTCGTTCAGATAGCCGAAATAGGCCAGAATACGTTCGCTGCGCTGGCTTTCTTCACCGCTGAGGATCAGCTGCACGGCGCTGTGCTGCCCTTGCCGGAAGGCGGCGTCGAGCTGTTTGGCGAGGAGGTTTTGTTGGGCCGATTGCTGCTTTTGCAGTTTGGCTATCGAGGCGTTCAGGCCGGAAATGTCCTTGCCCAACTGGGTGAGCGTGCCCTGGGTGTCGCGCAACTGGCGGCTGGCCTGGGCGATGGTTTTTTCCTGCTGACGCAGCTGATCCTGCAGCGAGCTGCGCTGTTGTTGCTGCTGCTTCACCGCTTTTTCTTTCTCGGCGATGCTCTGCTGGATGTCTTTCAGCTGGGATTTATTGTCTTCCGCCGCCTGGCCGGCGAGCGGCAACAGCAAGACGCCAGCGCAAAATACGCTGGCGCACATGGCGGTGAACGTCCTTGGCGCGGTGCGTTCAGGCAGCGGCCGGCTGCCTGCGTTTGCGCTTCGGGTTACCCTTGATAGTGCAAAAAACGCCTTCTCCCTCATGGAGAAGGATTATTCCACGATGAACAGCGGCTTACCAGTCATCTCTTGCGGGATTTCCATTCCCATCAGCGTTAACAGGGTTGGCGCGATGTCCGAAAGCTTGCCGCCCTCGATCGCCCGCGCCGGTTTGCCGACGTAAATCAATGGCACCGGCAGGCTGGTGTGGGCGGTGTGCGCCTGGCCGGTGGCGGGATCGCGCATCTGCTCGGCGTTGCCGTGATCGGCGGTGATCAGCAGCTGGCCGTCGACGTCGCGCACCGCGTCAACCACCTGGGCGATGCAGGCGTCCAGCGTCTCCACCGCTTTGACCGCCGCTTCATACACGCCGGTATGCCCCACCATGTCGCCGTTCGGGTAGTTGCAGATAATGGCGTCGTATTTGCCGCTGCGGATGGCGCTCAGCAGCTTGTCGGTCAGCTCGGCGGCGCTCATCTCCGGCTGCAGATCGTAGGTGGCGACTTTCGGCGAGTTGACCAGCACGCGGTCTTCGCCCTTGAATGGCGCTTCCACGCCGCCGTTATAGAAGAAGGTAACGTGGGCGTATTTTTCGGTTTCCGAGATGCGCAGCTGGGTTTTGTCGTGCTTCATCAGCCATTCGCCGAAGGTGTTGGCCAGCGACGCCGGCGGATAGGCGCAAGCGGTCGCGATGTCGGCGGCGTATTCGGTCAGCATCACGAAATCGCCGAACTGCACTTGCTTGGCGCGCGGGAAACCGTCGAAATCTGCGTTCACGAAGGCGCGGGTGATCTGGCGCGCGCGGTCGGCGCGGAAGTTCATGAAGATCAACGCGTCGCCGTCCTGCATCGCGGCATCGGCCTCACCGGCGGCGCGGATCACGGTCGGTCTGACGAACTCGTCGTTTTCACCGCGCTGGTAGGCGGCCTGCAAACCGGCGACCGCATCCTCGGCCACGGCGTCGCCTTTGGCCGCGGTCAGCAGGTCATAGGCCAGCTGCACGCGATCCCAGCGGTTGTCGCGGTCCATCGCGTAGTAGCGGCCGATCAGCGAGGCGATGCGCCCGACGCCCAACGCGGCGAAGGCGTCGCGGCAGCGTTGCAGCGGGGCTTCGGCGCTGCGCGGCGGCGTGTCGCGCCCGTCGAGGAAGGCATGCAGATAAACGGCTTTGGCGCCGCGTTTGGCGGCCAGCTTGATCATGGCCAGGATGTGCTCGTCGTGACTGTGCACGCCGCCCGGCGACAGCAGGCCCATGATATGCACTGCCTTGCCGGCCGCTACGGCCTTATCGACGGCGGCGGTCAGCACCGGGTTGGCGAAGAAGTCGCCGTCGGCGATCGCTTTGTCCAGCCGGGTCAGATCCTGGTACACGATGCGCCCGGCGCCCAGGTTGACGTGGCCGACTTCGGAGTTGCCCATTTGCCCATCGGGCAGGCCGACATCCAGCCCGGAAGCGGCGATCAGCGTATGCGGCTGCTCCCGCCACAGACGGTCCATCACCGGGGTGCCGGCGTTCAGGATCGCGTTGTCCTGCCGCTCTTCACGATGGCCGTAACCGTCCAGGATCACCAGTACCATCGGTTTTTTGTTGCTCGACATTGCATTGACCTCTTATGAACTTTTTAAGCTGCGAATAGCCATGCGCCCGCCGCAGGCATGGCTATTCACCCTCGAAAAACCGGCTGATTTTACACCGCCGGCGGCGATAAATAGCCCAAAGAGATCAAGGTTGCGGCGAATCGCGCGGGCTTTTATGCTCTGACGTCGGGAATTTCTCAGCGCAGCCCGCAGTTTCTACAATCGCGCTTGCTTATTGGCTGTATTTGCCGCACTCGGCAGGTATACTCTGGAACCTTGACTTATTTATCCCTTAACTGACGGGAGTTGTTACACCCCATGCTGCAAGAAATTATGCCATTCGTAAGCAGACACCCTATTCTGAGCCTGGCTTGGATCGCTCTGCTGGTTGCCGTGATCGTCATGACCTTCAAAAGCCGTTTCTCCAAGGTCAAAGAGATCGCCCGCGGTGAAGCTATTCGCCTGATCAACAAAGAAGAAGCTGTGGTGGTCGACACCCGCAGCCGCGACGATTTCCGCCGTGGTCACCTGGCCAGCGCCATCAACCTGACCGCCAGCGAAATCAAAAGCGGCAGCCTGGGCGAGCTGGAAAAACACAAAGCGCAGCCGATCATCGTCGTGTGCGCCAACGGCACCGCCTCCCGCGAGCCGGCGGAGAACCTGAGCAAGGCCGGTTTTGAAAAGGTGACGATGCTGAAAGACGGCATTTCCGGCTGGAGCGGAGAAAACCTGCCGCTGGTGCGCGGTAAGTAACCGTTTAACCTATTTGAGGTGGCAATCCATGGCTAACATTGATATCTACACCAAAGCGACCTGTCCGTTCTGCCATCGCGCCAAGGCGCTGTTGAACAGCAAGGGCGCGGCGTTTAACGAGATCGCCATCGACGGCGATAACGCCAAGCGCGAAGTGATGATCGAGCGCAGCGGGCGCACCACGGTGCCGCAGATTTTCATCGATGGCCGGCATATCGGCGGCTGCGATGATTTATATGAACTCGATGCTCGCGGCGGCCTGGATCCGCTGCTTTAAGCAGCTTGCCGGTTCACCGAGTGTCAATAAGGACGTTTAACCAAGGGTATTACTCACATGTCAGAACAAAACAGCACCGAAATGGCTTTCCAGATCCAACGTATTTATACCAAGGACATCTCCTTCGAAGCGCCGAACGCGCCGCAGGTTTTCCAGCAGGAATGGCAGCCGGAAGTTAAACTTGATCTGGATACCGCGTCCAGCCAGCTGGCTGACGAAGTGTATGAAGTGGTACTGCGCGTAACCGTGACGGCGAGCCTGGGCGAAGAAACTGCGTTCCTGTGCGAAGTGCAACAGGCGGGCATCTTCTCGGTAGCAGGCATCGAAGGCACGCAGCTGGCGCATTGCCTGGGTGCATACTGCCCGAACATCCTGTTCCCGTATGCGCGCGAGTGCATCACCAGCCTGGTTTCCCGCGGTACATTCCCGCAGCTGAACCTGGCACCGGTCAACTTTGACGCGCTGTTCATGAACTATCTGCAGCAGCAGGCGGAAGGCGAAGGTGCCGCACCACATCAGGATGCCTGATGAACACCGTCAATGCTTCAATGACTGTCATCGGTGCCGGCTCGTACGGCACCGCATTGGCCATTACGCTGGCGCGTAACGGCCACACCGTGGTGCTGTGGGGGCACAACCCCGCGCAAATTCAAACGTTGCAGCAAGATCGCTGCAATCAGGCATTTCTGCCCGACGTTCCCTTCCCCGATACCCTGCTGCTTGAAGCCGATTTGGCGCGTGTGCTGGCGGCCAGCCGCGACGTGCTGGTGGTGGTGCCGAGCCACGTGTTCGGCGACGTGCTGCGCCAGCTGAAGCCGCATCTGCGCGCGGACGCCCGCATCGTGTGGGCTACCAAGGGGCTGGAAGCGGAAACCGGCCGGTTGCTGCAGGACGTGGCGCGTGAGGCGCTGGGCGAGACGATCCCGCTGGCGGTGCTCTCCGGGCCGACGTTCGCCAAAGAGCTGGCCGCCGGCCTGCCGACGGCGATCGCGCTGGCGGCGACCGATGCGCAGTTCGCCGACGATCTGCAACAGCTGTTGCACTGCGGCAAGAGCTTCCGCGTCTACAGCAATCCCGACTTCATCGGCGTGCAGCTTGGCGGCGCGGTGAAGAACGTGATCGCCATTGGCGCCGGCATGTCCGACGGCATCGGTTTCGGCGCCAACGCCCGCACCGCGTTGATTACACGTGGGCTGGCGGAAATGAGCCGTCTGGGTTCTGCGCTGGGCGCCGATCCTTCGACGTTCATGGGCATGGCGGGGCTGGGGGATCTGGTGCTAACCTGTACGGATAACCAATCGCGCAACCGCCGCTTCGGCATTATGCTGGGGCAAGGCAAAGGCGTGCAGGAAGCGCAGGACAGCATCGGCCAGGTGGTCGAGGGCTACCGCAATACCAAAGAGGTGTTGGCGCTGGCGCAGCGGCACGGCGTGGAAATGCCGATTACCGAACAGATTTATCAGGTGCTTTACTGCCACAAGGACGCCCGCGAAGCGGCGCTGAGCCTGCTGGGGCGAGCCCGAAAGGACGAAAAACCCAGCGCGTGACATAAAACGATATGCCGGGGCAGCAGAATGCTGACCCCGCAAATGACCTGGGCCGCTTCGCGCTACCGTGCGAAGCGGCCCGTTTGGCAAGGTAAAGGGGTATGTGATGTCGTCAGAAGAGTTGGAACAGGTCTGGAACAGCATTAAATCAGAAGCGCGAGCACTGGCTGATTGTGAACCGATGCTGGCCAGCTTTTTCCATGCGACGTTGCTCAAGCACGAGAACCTGGGCAGCGCGCTCAGCTATATGCTGGCCAACAAGCTGGCGACGCCGATCATGCCCGCCATCGCGGTGCGCGAGGTGGTGGAAGAGGCCTACAAGTCCGACAACCAGATGATCGTTTCGGCGGCGCGCGATATTCTCGCGGTGCGGTTGCGCGACCCGGCGGTCGATAAATACTCCACGCCGCTGCTTTACCTGAAAGGGTTCCATGCGCTGCAGGCTTACCGCATCGGTCACTGGCTGTGGCAGCAAGGGCGGCAAGCGCTGGCTATCTACCTGCAAAATCAAATTTCCGTCGCCTTCGGCGTGGACATCCACCCGGCGGCGACCATCGGCTGCGGCATCATGCTCGACCACGCCACCGGCATCGTGATCGGTGAAACGGCGGTGGTGGAGAACAACGTTTCTATCCTGCAGTCGGTTACCCTGGGCGGTACCGGTAAAACCAGCGGCGACCGTCACCCGAAAATCCGCGAAGGGGTGATGATTGGCGCCGGCGCCAAAATTCTCGGCAATATCGAAGTGGGCAAGGGCGCGAAGATCGGCGCGGGCTCGGTGGTCTTGCAGGCGATACCGCCGCACACCACCGCCGCCGGCGTGCCGGCGCGCATCGTCGGGCGGCCGGAGAGCGACACGCCGTCGATGGATATGGACCAATACTTCAACGGTAGCAATCACGGCTTCGAGTACGGCGACGGTATTTGAGTGCCGTTTGCGTAGCCATTCAGGGGGAGCTTCGGCTCCCCCTGCGTTTTTCCGGCGGCGGTCAGCCCTGTTTCGGGAAGTTGGTGATATCGGTAACGATGTCGTCGATCGCCGCCTTGACGTCATCCGCCGTGACCGGCGTGCTGTCGTTGTTGACGGTTTTACCGTAGGCCTTGCGTACCACTTCCATCACCGTTTTACCGGTATCCTGGTCGATCAGCTCACCTTCGATATACAGCGCGGTATTTTGCGTCCGGTGCCCGGTCGCCGCCATGGTGCTGGCGACTACGGCGGCGACCGGCACCACCTCATAGAACTTCATGTCTTCATTTTCGGCGGAAACGGCGGTGATGGCGAGCTTGGCCACCAGCACGCGTGAGCCCGTCGGGCTTGGCAGAATGGTAAAGCGATTCTGCAGCGCGGTTTTGATCCGCTGGGTCGCGTAGGCCTTAATCTTGTTCAGCGTGTCCTGGCTGACGCGCGCCGTGGGCTTCTCCGCCGGGAAATAGACCACCGGTTGGAAATAGATGCCGCGATAGTTGGATTCCTTGTAGCTTGGATCTACCCAGCGCAGCGTTTTATGGCCGCTTGGCGAGTTGGTTTCCTGCAGCTTGCTGTAATCGGACAAGAAGCCCGAATACTGCGACGTTTGGGTGACTTTGGACGAACAGCCTGCCAGCAACAGGCCCGCTGCCAGAACCGCCATGGCAACGCTCAAGCGTTGTTTCTTCATATGGTTTCCTATGATGAGTGGTGGTTACCCTTACAAAACATAGCGCATTATCTGCGCCTCATCGGGCATTTTCGGGGCCGGGCGTGCCCTGCCGTGGCCTTTTTTCAGGATCGTGATGCGCCGCTGGTTTTCGCCGCCAGCGCCGACGATAAGGCGGCGAGTAAGGCGTTCGCGCTGGCCAGCGCCTGGCGTTGCTCAACTTGCCATAGGGGCAACAACGGCCAGAGATCCGCCTGATGCTCGGCCTGCAGACACCAGATCTCCCGATCGTGCCAATCGCCGAGGGCGTTTTGCGCCGCCTTGAGGCCCGCCATCGCGGCGGGAGAGAGGGGGAGGCGTTGCGGATAGGCTTCGGCCGCGTAACGCAGGCGTTTTATCAGTAGCCGCAGGCGGTGGCGATCGTAGCCGGTATCGGCCAATGCCCGGCGCAGTTGCCGCTGCTGGCGCTGCAGGCGCCGGTTCAGGCGGTGTTTGGCGACGCGCCGCGCCGTGCGGCGAAAGTGACGTGGCCAGGCGTGCAACAGCGAGGGAAAGTCGATGAGCTGCGGATAAGCGAGCAGTTGACGGCAGCGAGCCTGAAGATCGCTCCGGCGCACGTTGGCCTGCCAATCGAGGCGATGGCGCGCCAGCTCGGCGATCAGCACCTCGAGATCGCGCAGCGGCGTCGTGAGCCGGCCCAACTCGGCGGCGGCCCGATCGAGCCGCGTTGCGCCAGGGCAGCCGCGCAACGGGCGCAGCAGGCTGCGAATGCGGCGCAGACAGACGCGCAAGTCGTGCAACGCTTCGGTGTCTTGCGCCTGTTGCAGCCGCAACAGCGCCTCGTTCAGCGCCGGTTCGAGCCGGCGAAGCTGGGTGACAATATCTGTGACGAAAGCCATGTGCCGTGCCTGGAGAGGTTAACCCTTCCAAGTATGGCGCGTCGTCGCGGATTACGCCTTGATCAGCGCGCCGGCATAGTCCAGTTGCCGCCAGGCTTCATACACTACCACCGATACGGCATTCGACAGGTTCATGCTGCGGCTTTGCGCCTGCATCGGGATGCGGATTTTTTGCTGCGCGGGCAGCGCATCGAGGATGACGGCAGGCAATCCACGCGTTTCCGGGCCGAACAGCAGGTAGTCGCCGGCCTGGTAGCTGACGGCACTGTGCGCCGGCGTGCCCTTGGTGGTGAGGGCAAACAGCCGCTGTGGGTTTTCGGCGGCGAGAAAGGCGGCGTAATCGGCATGACGGCTGACGCGGGTGAACTCATGGTAGTCCAGCCCGGCGCGGCGCAGGCGCTTGTCGTCCCACGGGAATCCCAGCGGTTCGATCAGGTGCAGGTTAAAGCCGGTATTGGCGCACAGGCGGATGATATTGCCGGTGTTGGGTGGAATTTCGGGTTCAAATAAAACGATGTTCAGCATGTTGCAGGCCCCTCGTGAACGAGGGGCGCAGGATAGCAAACTCTTACTGTTCTGTCTTAGTCGACAAACGCTGATGATGCAGCGGCAGCCACAGCACCAATCGCAGGCCGCCAAGCGGGCTGTCTTCGGCCTTCACCCAGCCGCGATGTTGATTGACCGCCGCTTCGACGATCGCCAGGCCGAGGCCGGTGCCGCCGGATTCGCGGTCGCGCGCTTCATCGGTGCGGTAGAACGGACGGAAGATCTGTTCGCGATCTTCGGCGCTGACGCCGGGGCCGTCATCGTCAACCTGGATGGTCACGCCCTGATTGTCGGCGCTGAACGCCACGGCAATGCGGGTGTGCGAATAACGCAGGGCGTTGCGCACGATGTTTTCCAACGCGCTGTCCAGCGCACTCGCGTTGCCGAACAGCGTCCACGGTCCTGGCGGCGCGGTGATCTCCAACTGTTTGCCCATTTGTTCCGCTTCGAAACGGGCGTTGTCCAGCACGTCGGCCCACAGGTCGTTGGCCTTCAACTGCTCGCGCGCCAGCTCGCCTTTTTGCTGTCCGCGCGACAGCGCCAGCAGATCGTTGATCATCGAATCCAGCCGCTGCGCTTCGGTTTCGATGCGCGCCAGCTCGTGCCCTTCGCCGTGGCGGCGGCGCATCAGCGCGGTGGCCAGCTGCAGACGCGTCAGCGGCGTGCGCAGCTCGTGCGAGATGTCCGAGATCAGCCGTTGCTGCGCGTTCATCATGCGCTCCAGCGCGCTGACCATCTGGTTGAAGCTGGCGCCGGTGGCCAGAAACTCCTGCGGGCCGGCCTCCAGTTCCGGATGCTGCTTCAGGTTACCGCGCGCCACGTCATCGGCGGCGTTTTTCAGTTTGCGCGCCGGTTTCGCCAGGCTCCAGGCCAGCCACAGCAGCAGCGGGGCGCTGATCAGCATGGTGACGATCAGCAGCAGCAGCGGCCGATCGAACATCAGGTTGATGAAATCGGATTGCGGGCTGTTGGCGGGACGGATCAGGTACAGCTGGTAGTTGTCTTCGCCGTCGCGCACGGCGAACGGCCCGACCAGCTCAACGCGGCCGTACTTTTTCTTCTTGGGATGATCCGAATTATCGGATTGACCGATGAAGTTGCGGACGATCTGCATTTCGTTACGCTGCGCGCCGATCACCCGGCCTTCGCTGGTGACCAGCAGCAGGCGTTGGCCCGGCGGCGCCCATTTGTCGATGGCGCGGAACAGGCGGCGCCACCACATCAGATCGTTGGCCGGATCGTTTTGCAACTCGGCCTCGACGTGCTGTTCCAGCATCAACCCCTGCCGCTGCTCGCTGTCGAGCAGAGAGGTCATTTGGCGGGAGTCGAGCTTGGGCACCATCAGCACCAGCATTAGCACCAGGGCTAACGTGAACCAGAAAATGGCGAAGATACGTGCCGTCAAACTGTTGATCATGTTGCAGATACCATCAAATAACCACGCCCGCGCAGGGTTTTGAACCACGGATGCCCGTCTTTGCGGTCCGGCAGCTTACGCCGCAGGTTGGAGATATGCATGTCAATGGCGCGATCGAACGGGGTCAGGCGTTTGCCCAGCACTTCCTGGCTCAGCAGTTCGCGTGATACCACCTGGCCGAGATGCTGTGCCAGCAGGTAAAGCAGGGTGAATTCGGTGCCGGTCAGATCCAGTACCTGGCCGTCGAAACTGGCCTCCTGGCGGCCGGGGTTGAGCTGCAGGCCATCGACATCCAGCGTCGGGGCGCCGCTGTCGACCTGCTGCTGTTCGCTCCAGTTGGAACGGCGCAGAATGGCGCGAATGCGCGCGACCAGCTCGCGATCGTTGAAGGGTTTCGGCAGATAATCATCGGCGCCCAGCTCCAGGCCCAGCACGCGGTCCAGTTCGCTGCCGCGGGCGGTCAGCATGATGACCGGCGTCTGGTGATGTTGGCGCAGTTCTTTCAGCGTATCGATGCCGTTTTTCTTCGGCATCATGATGTCGAGCAGCAGCAGATCGATGGAGCTGTCCAGCAGCGACAACGCCTGCTCGCCATCGTGCGCGACGACGATATTAAAACCTTCCATTTCAAGCAGTTCTTTTAACAGCGAGGTCAACTCGCGGTCGTCGTCAACTAACAGAATCTTGTTCATTATGATTTACCTCCAGACGCAAAATACGTCATCAACTGTTGCCATTCCATGACTTTACGTAGTTTTACATGCACTGACGCAGGTTTTCAGGTGTAGCGGTACACTGCTCCTCGTTGATTCGCAAAGTGAGAAAGCTTGAGGAGTTGAAATGCGTAAGGTGACCGCATTAGTTATGGCATCACTGCTGGCAATTGGTTCGACCGCTGCCTTCGCTGCCGACACTATACCGGACACAGCCCAACCTCCTGGCAATGACGCGATGACCCGAATACCCGGCCAGCACCATATGTTCGACGGTGTCAGCCTCAGCGAACAGCAGCGCCAGCAAATGCGCGATTTGATGCGCCAGGCCCGGCACGATCTGCCTGGTGTCAATGTAGCTGAAATGGAAGCCATGCATAAACTGGTGACCGCAGAGAAATTTGACGAAGCCGCCGTGTATGCCCAGGCGGAAAAGATGGCCCAACAGCAGGTCAAGCGCCAGGTCGAAATGGCCCGGGTGCGCAACCAAATGTATAACCTGCTGACGCCAGAGCAAAAAAGTGTTTTAGACCAGAAACATCAGCAGCGTATGCAGCAGATGGAGCAACAAATTTCTGGTTTGCAGCAAGCTTCTGCCCAGAAGTGAAGTACGACTGAGTAGTCCCCTGTTTTTCCTTGCCATAGACACCATCCCTGTCTTCCCCGCCATGATGGCGGGGTTTTTTTTATCCGACATTTCGCTATATTGAGCGCCATACCTTTTGACCGGGATCCCTTAATGGAACAGCGCTATGCACGCCTGGTAAAGTCCGCTGCGTTGGCCGCTACCGCGCTGGCGTCGTCGCTGCTGTTGATCAAAATCGTCGCCTGGTACCACACCGGTTCGGTCAGCCTGCTAGCGGCGCTGGTGGATTCGCTGGTCGATATCGCCGCCTCGCTGACCAACCTTCTGGTAGTGCGCTATTCGCTGCAGCCGGCCGATGCCGAGCACACCTTTGGCCACGGCAAAGCGGAGTCGCTGGCGGCGCTGGCGCAAAGCATGTTTATTTCCGGTTCCGCCCTGTTTCTGTTTCTCACCGGCTTCCAGTATCTGTATGCGCCGCAAACGCTGCGCGATCCCGGCGTTGGGGTCGTCGTGACGGTAATCGCGTTGATCAGCACCCTGATTCTGGTCACCTATCAACGTTGGGTGGTCAGAAAAACCCGCAGCCAGGCGGTGCGCGCAGATATGCTGCATTATCAGTCAGATGTCATGATGAATGGTGCTATTCTTATCGCTCTTGGGCTAAGCTGGTACGGCTTCCGGCGGGCGGACGCGCTGTTCGCGCTGGGCATCGGCGTTTACATCCTGTATAGCGCGCTGCGCATGGGCTACGAAGCGGTGCAGTCGCTGCTGGATCGGGCGTTGCCGGATGACGAACGCCAGGCGATTATCGAGGTGGTTTCCTCCTGGCCCGGGGTGAAAGGCGCGCACGATCTGCGCACGCGGCAGTCGGGGCCGACGCGTTTCATCCAGCTGCATCTGGAGATGGAAGACACGCTGCCGCTGCGCGAGGCGCATCGGTTGGCCGATCAGGTGGAACAGGCGTTGCGGCACCGTTTTGCGGGGGCGGACGTCATCATTCACCTGGATCCGTGCTCCGTGGTGCCGCCGGGTAGGCAGGGGCATTGGGAGCTATAATCAGATAGAGGCATAGATCGAAGTATTATCATGAATATCTGAGTTAGCTCAGCGTGCCATGCGGTGTTTTTACCGTTATATTGCGTGACTTGAATCAATTCAGCTGGGTGTTTTTGATATAATATCCAGCAATAAGCCGTAAAGCTGGTTTTCTGCAGCCGGAGAGGTTTCAAGACGATCGGCGGAGACAGAATTCTTAAGAAATTGCATCTACACAGTTCAGAGGTAGTCATGATCAAGAAAATCGGTGTACTGACGAGCGGCGGTGATTCGCCGGGTATGAACGCTGCAATCCGCGGCGTTGTGCGTTCTGCGCTTTCAGAAGGTCTGGAAGTTTTTGGTATTTACGATGGCTACCTTGGCTTGTACGAAGATCGCATGGAGCAGCTGGACCGCTATAGCGTGTCCGACATGATCAACCGCGGCGGCACCTTCCTCGGCTCGGCCCGCTTCCCGGAGTTCAGGGATGAAAACGTGCGCGCCAAGGCGATTGAAAACCTGAAGAATCGCGGCATCGACGCGCTGGTGGTGATCGGCGGCGACGGTTCCTACATGGGCGCCAAACGCCTGACGGAAGAAGGCTTCCCGTGCATCGGTCTGCCGGGCACCATCGATAACGACGTTGCCGGCACCGACTACACCATCGGTTACTTCACCGCGCTGGAAACCGTGGTGGAAGCGATCGACCGCCTGCGCGATACCTCCTCTTCGCACCAGCGTATCTCCATCGTGGAAGTGATGGGCCGTTACTGCGGCGATCTGACGCTGGCGGCGGCGATTGCCGGCGGTTGCGAATTCATCGTGCTGCCTGAAATCGAATTCAACCGCGAAGATCTGGTGTGCGAAATCAAGGCCGGTATCGCCAAGGGTAAAAAACACGCCATCGTGGCGATCACCGAGCACATCTGCGACATCGATGAGCTGGCGCGCCACATCGAGCAGGAAACCAAGCGTGAAACCCGCGCCACCGTGCTGGGCCACATTCAACGCGGCGGTTCACCGGTTGCCTACGACCGCATCCTGGCCTCGCGCATGGGCGCCTACGCCATCGAGCTGCTGCTGCAGGGCTACGGCGGCCGCTGCGTCGGTATCCAGAACGAAAAAATGGTGCACCACGACATCATCGACGCGATCGAAAACATGAAGCGTCCGTTCAAGGGCGACTGGCTGGAAACGGCGAAAAAGCTGTACTGATACGCCGCTCACCGCACGATAAGAAAGCCTCTGCTCGCGGGGGTTTTTTTATGCCCGCTGGCGATATATTCCGGAATCATCTATCCCAAAATTTTTTATTCTTTAATTGCCGGGAGAGTTTCTGGCAGGCTCTGATGCTAAATCAACCGATTGAGGTTGCGCTTAATTTTCTGGGAGAGCCTGTCGATGCGTAAATGGGGTGTAGGTCTGACATTGGTGCTGTTGGCGTCCGGCGCCATGGCGAAGGATATTCAGTTGCTGAACGTGTCATACGATCCGACGCGTGAGTTCTATCAGGCTTATAACACGGCATTCAGCAAGCACTATCAGGCGGAAACCGGCGACAAGGTGACGGTGCGCCAGTCGCACGGCGGCTCCGGCAAACAGGCGACCTCGGTGATCAACGGCATCGAGGCCGACGTGGTGACGCTGGCGTTGGCCTATGACGTCGACGCCATCGCCGAACGCGGGCGTATCGAGAAAGACTGGATCAAACGCCTGCCGGACAACTCGGCGCCTTACACCTCGACCATCGTCTTCCTGGTGCGTAAAGGCAACCCGAAACAAATTCACGACTGGCCCGATTTGCTCAAGCCGGGCGTGTCGGTGATCACCCCGAACCCGAAAACCTCCGGCGGCGCCCGCTGGAACTACCTGGCCGCCTGGGGCTACGCGTTGCACCACAACAACAACGATAAAGCCAAGGCGCAGGAGTTCGTCAAAAACCTGTACAAGAACGTCGAAGTGCTGGATTCCGGCGCGCGCGGCGCGACCAACACCTTCGTTGAGCGCGGCATCGGCGACGTACTGATCGCCTGGGAAAACGAAGCGCTGCTGGCGGAGAAAGAGCTGGGTAAAGACAAGTTCGAGATTATCACCCCGAGCGAATCGATCCTGGCCGAACCGACGGTGTCGGTAGTGGATAAGGTGGTCGATAAACGCGGTACCCGCGACGTGGCGACCGCCTACCTGAAGTATCTGTATTCGCCGGAAGGGCAGACCATCGCGGCACAGCACTATTACCGTCCGCGCGATGCGGCGGTGGCGGCCAAGTTTGCCGGGCAGTTCCCGCAGCTGAAGCTATTCACCGTGGATGACACCTTCGGCGGCTGGACCGAAGCGCAGAAGGTGCACTTCGCCACCGGTGGCGTGTTCGATGAGATCAGCAAACGCTGATGCCGGCTGAGCGGTAATAAAAAACCCCGGCAAGCCGGGGTTTTTTTATGGCAAGCCTAAGACAATCAGGCTTTTTTCGCTGCGGCAGCGGCTTTGACGATCACGGCGAAAGCGTCGGCTTTCAGCGAGGCGCCGCCAACCAGCGCGCCGTCGATGTCCGGCTGAGAGAACAGCTCTGCGGCGTTCTTGTCGTTCACCGAACCGCCGTACTGGATGATGATTTCAGCGGCAACCGCGGCATCGTGTTTGGCGATGTGGTCACGGATAAATTTGTGCACGGCCTGCGCTTGCGCAGGGGTAGCGGACTTGCCGGTACCGATGGCCCAGACCGGCTCATAGGCGATCACGGTGCCTTTCATCGCCGGTGCGCCCAGCGTTTTCAGCACGGCGTCGATCTGGCGCGCGCACACTTCTTCAGTTTTGCCCGCAGCGTTTTCCGCTTCGGTTTCACCGATGCACAGCACCGGGATCAGGCCGGCTTCTTTCAGTACGGCGAATTTCTCGGCAATGACTTCGTCGCTTTCTTTGTGGTAGGTGCGACGCTCGGAGTGGCCGATGATGATGTACTGGGCGCCGACGTCTTTCAGCATGTTGGCGGAAACTTCACCGGTGAAGGCGCCGGACAGGTTAACGTCCACGTTCTGCGCGCCCAGCGCGATGCGGCTGCCGGCCAGCGCGTGCTTGGCCTGATCCAGATACATCACCGGCGGGGCGATGGCGACGCCACAGCCGTCAACGCTGCTCAGCTCATTGCGCAGGCCGGCGATCAGTTCGTTGACCATGTGGGTGCTGCCGTTAAGCTTCCAGTTACCCATAACTAATGGATGACGCATGTTTTTTCCTCCAACTAGAAAACGCGAGAGTCGAAATGACAACTGCCGGACCGGCAGTTTACCTGCCCAACAGTATAGAGATCATTAAGCGCGAAGGCTTTGCTTTTCGTCATTAAATGCCGCGCCGTTACGGCTCGGAAAGCGCCAGCTTAATCGGTTCAACCGCGAAGGTTACGCCTTTATCGCCGTTGTCCGAGACGACATAGCGAATGGCGCCGACCTGCTGTTGGTAAAAGCGCGATCCTTTGCCTTTTTCCAGCAGGCTGTTTACCTTGTTCTGGCTCTGTTCCACCGTCAACGCCGGTTCGAACTGGCGCATCAGCGCCGCCATGTAGCTGATGGCGATGGCGCGCGCGGCTTTTTCTTCATTGGCCTGCTGCAGCGGCAGGTGAGTGATCTGCAATGTTTTGATTTTACCTGTGCCTTTCTCCAGTGCGGTGGAGGCGTACAGGTTTTCGTTGAGTTTGCTGGCGGCGCGCGTCAGCAGCGGCGAATCGTCTTCGGCGGCGGGAATGGCGCGGAATTCGCCAATCGGCAGCTTCGGGTTGTCGCGATTGTATTTTTCGCGGAATTTGACCACCGTCAGATCGAACGTCGGCGCCCCGGCCAGCAGGTAAGGTGCGGCGGGCGTTGCATCGGCGGGCGGCGGATCGGCCCAGGCGTTGGCGGCGGCCTGCAACAGGCAGGCGATGACGAGGGTTTTTCTCAGCATGGCGTATGGCATCAAGGACAAAGATGGCTCCGATTAAAGCGATAACCCGCGGGCCTTGTCAAAGATCCCACGCCATTATCGGTTCGCTGACGAGAAAGCTGTGCGGCGCACCGCGTTATGCGAGGCGGAAAACTCGGCCCGGCAGCGCCTATGTTACACTGCGGCGCAGAATATGGGCAGGCTTAGAGCGCAGGAATCGATGACGTTACAACAGTGGTGTTTTTCTTTTAAGGGCCGCATCGGGCGGCGCGACTTCTGGATCTGGATGGGGCTGTGGTTGGCGCTGATGGCGGCGGCGTTTACGCTGGCCAATTATCAGCTGATCGCCATCCAATCCATCGCCTTCTTTATCGTGGCGCTGCTGTGGCCGACGGCGGCGGTGCTGGTCAAACGCCTGCACGATCGCAACAAGGCTGGCTGGTGGGCGCTGCTGCTGATCCTGGCGTGGATGCTGGCGGCGGGGAACTGGCAGATGCTGGCGCCGATCTGGCAATGGGGCGTCGGGCGTTTCATTCCGACGCTGATTATCGTGATGATGATGATCGATCTGGGTGCCTTCGTCGGCACGCCGGGAGATAACCGGTTCGGCCCGGAAGCCGAACCGGTGAAGTTTCGCTGACCCTCGCCGGGTTACCAGTAGTGTTCGCTGGTGATGTGGCCCGGCTTGCGGCGCAGATGCTTGCGCATATCGCGGTGATCTTTCAGCGTTTGCTGTGTGTCCCGCACCATTTGCGGGTTGCCGCACAGCATCACGTGGCTGGTTTCGGCGTCGATGGTCAAGCCGATCGCCGCTTCCAGCCGGCCGTCCTCGATCAGCGCCGGTACGCGGCCGGTCAGTGAACCGGGCGTTTCTTCGCGGCTGACGACGGTCTGGATGCGCAGCTTGCCGTTGTAGCGCTGCTGCAGTTGCTGCATCAGCGGCAGGTAGCTGAGGTCACGCGCAAAGCGCGCGGCGTGCACCAGCACCAGGTTGTTGAAGCGCTCCAGGCCGATGCCCTGCTGCAGAATCGATAAATAGGGGCCGATGGCGGTGCCGGTCGCCAGCATCCACAGCGTGTCGCAGTCGGGCACCTCGTCCAGTACGAAGAAGCCGGCCGCTTCTTTGGTTACCATCACGTCCGAGCCCGGCTGCAGCTGACTGAGGCGCGGGCTCAGCTTGCCTTCCGGCACGGTGACCAGATAGAACTCCAGGTTGGCGTCATCGGGAGCATTGACGTAGGAATAGGCGCGCTGCACCCGTTCGCCGTCGATCTCCAGCGCCAGTTTGGCGAATTGCCCGGCGGTGAAAGGATCGATAGGGGCATTGACCACCAGGCTGAATAGCCCGTCGGTCCATTGTTTTACCTGCGTAACCTTGCCGTTTACCCATTCAGCCATACTCTAAAGCTCCCGTGGTCGAATCAAATAAGCACAATGTCGTGAGCCGGAAATGGCGTGCGCGGTGCGCTCTACCCGGTAGTCGTTGCCGAACAGGCGGTGAAACAGCTGCAGCTCGGAATTGCACAGGCTGCTGCAGCTGGAGCCGGCCACACCGACCGGACAGTGGTTTTCCACCAGCAGCGTACCGTGTGGATGATCGAGCAATTCTGCCATGTAACCGTCGTGTTGCCGCAGGCGCACCAGGCGGGCTAACCGGTCCTGATGGCTGCGCTCGGCGGACAGCTCTTCGGCATAACGCAGATAAAGCTGATCTTCGCGCGCGCTGAGCAACGGTTCCACCCCGGCGCCGCCAAACAGCTGCAGCGCGGATTCCCGCAGTCGCGCCTGATCGTCGGCGGCATAGGCATGCCCCCGTTCGGTCAGCGACCAGTAGCGCGTCGGGCGGCCGACCTTGCTGCGCGCTTCTTCGTAACAAACCAACTCACGTTTTTCCAGGGATTGCAGATGTTGTCGGATGCCCATCGGCGTGATGTCCAGACGCTCCGCCAGCATTTTGGCCGAGTGCGGGCCGAGAGCCTTTAACTGCAATAAAATCAGCTCAGGTGTTTTCATGAACCAAATCCCTATGGTGTTATTTTATTTCAAGTTGATGAAAATAATTATCGATTAAATGCTAAAGCCCGGCTACTGCAAGGGCGCTATTTTTAACTCCAAAGCGTTAGACGTACAGTTTAATTTACGAGCCTGGTCGGGTTTGCTGCCAGTGTGACCTGGATCAATATCTGCCTGAAACTCGCTAAAAAAATCAGATTTGATTAGTTTATGCCGCCATAGAGGGCTGCTCGCCGTTCTGGCTGCTGCAACGGCCATACCGGGACGCTGTGACGAGTTGAAACGTTAACGAAGATAATGAGAAAACTAGAGAACTTTCACCTGCTGGTGATGCTTATCCTGTTGGTCGCCGTCGGCCAGATGGCGCAAACCATTTATGTTCCCGTTATTGCTGATATCGCCCACGATCTGTCGGTTCGCACCGGCGCCGTGCAACGGGTGATGGCGGCGTATCTGCTGACCTACGGCTTCTCCCAGCTGATTTATGGGCCGATATCGGATCGCATCGGGCGTCGTCCGGTGATCCTGACCGGCATGATGATCTTCCTGCTCGGTGCGCTGGGCGCGTTGCTGTCCACCAACCTGACGATGCTGGTCGCCGCCAGCGCCATCCAGGGGATGGGCACCGGCGTGGCGGGCGTGATGGCGCGCACCATGCCACGCGATCTGTATGCCGGCACCGCGCTGCGCTACGCCAACAGCCTGTTGAACATGGGGATTTTGGTCAGCCCGTTGCTGGCGCCGGTGATCGGCGGCGCATTGGCGATGGTGTTCGGCTGGCGCGCCTGTTACGCCTTCCTGCTGGCGCTGTGCGCCTGCGTTGCCTTCGCCATGTTCCGCTGGTTGCCGGAGACCCGCCCGGTGCAGACGGAAAAACGCCGCATGCTGGCCAGTTTCCGCCAGCTGCTGGGTGACAGCACCTTCAGCTGCTATCTGGTGATGCTGATCGGCGCGCTGGCGGGGATTGCGGTATTCGAGGCCAGCTGCGGCGTGTTGATGGGTGGCGTGTTGGGGCTGAGTGGCCTGACCGTCAGCATCCTGTTTATTCTGCCGATCCCGGCGGCGTTTTTCGGCGCCTGGTACGCCGGGCGTGACGGCAAGACCTTCCACACGCTGATGTGGCATTCGGTGATTAGCTGCCTGCTGGCGGGGGCGATGATGTGGATCCCGGGCTGGTTCGGCGTGATGAACATCTGGACGCTGATCGTGCCGGCCGCGCTGTTCTTCTTCGGCGCCGGCATGCTGTTCCCGCTGGCGACCACCGGGGCGATGGAGCCGTTCCCTTACCTGGCCGGCGCAGCGGGCGCGCTGGTGGGCGGCATGCAGAATATGGGATCGGGGCTCGCGACCTGGCTTTCCGCCATGCTGCCGCAAACCGGGCAGTTTAGCCTTGGATTGCTGATGTTCGCGATGGCGCTGCTGATCCTGCTGTGCTGGTGGCCGCTGTCCAACCGGATGCAACATCAGGGGCATACCGCATAACGCCCTTCCCGAGCCGGCGCTGACCTTAGTCCTGCAAGACGGCTAAGGTCATGCCGCCGGTTTTGACCCAGGTTATTACTGCGCTGTGGCGATCGGTATACACTTTACCGACAGTGTTTTTCCGGGTTATTCGCTATGTCATCACTGCAGTTCATTCAACGTGTTCCCGTCGGCTTCTTTGGGATGGTTCTGGGGGTTTTCGGCCTCGGCAGCGCCTGGCGATACGCCGCCACGCTCGGCTATGGCCCCGGCTGGCTGGGCGAGTCGCTCATCTTTCTCGGCAGCGCCATCTGGCTGACGCTGGCGCTGATCTATCTCTGCCGCTGCCTGATAGACTCACGCGCGGTGCGTGACGAGTTTCGCAGCAATACTCAGTTCAGCTTTATCAGCCTGCTTCCGGCGGGCGGCGTGCTGGTGTCCATCGGCCTGCACCCTTACAGCCTGCCGCTGGCGAATGGGCTGATGGTCGCGGGCTCTGTCGGCCAGCTCATCTTCTCGGCCTGGCGCTGTGCGCCGTTGTGGCGCGGCGAGTTCGCGTCGGAGGCCACGACGCCGGGATTCTACCTGCCGACGGTGGCCGCTAACTTTATCTGCGCGATGGCGTTTGGCACCGCCGGCCATCCTGATATCGGCATGATGTTTCTTGGCGCCGGTTTGATTTCATGGCTGACCCTCGAACCCGCCATCATCCACCGTCTACGCACCAAGGCCGCGCTGCCGGCCGCCGCCCGCGGCGTTATCGGCATCCAGCTGGCTCCGGCCTTTGTCGCCTGCTACGCGTGGTTATGCGTCAATGGCAACGACTTCGATACGTTCGCCTTAATCCTGTTGGGCTACGGCCTGCTGCAGCTGTTTTTTATGTTCAGGTTGGTGCGTTGGTTTTTTGCCGGTGGCTTCAGCCCGGGCATGTGGGCTTTCTCGTTCGGCTTATCGGCGATGGCGAACGCGTCGCTGCGGTTGTTGCAGAGCCAGCGCGGGGCAGATATGCAAGTGCTGGCCTGGGGGCTGTTCGCGTTGGCCAACCTGCTGCTCATCGGCCTGATGGTGAAGACGCTGTGGCTGCTGTTGCGCGGGAAACTGCTGCCCGCCAAAACGCCGGTGGCGGGATGAACCCGCCCTCAGCGGCTGCCGGAGGCGGTCTCTTGCCGGCTTACAGCAAAAACTCGTGCAGCGCCGGGTCCTTGCGATCCAGATAGTGGGTCGAACGGATGCGGCGGATGGTGCGCGACTTGCCGCGGATCAGCAGGGTTTCGGTCGTGGCCATGTTGCTCTGGCGGCTGATACCCTCCAGCAGATCGCCCTTGGTGATGCCGGTGGCGGAGAAGATCACGTTGTCGTTGCGCGCCATCTGGTCCATGCGCAGCACCTGACCGGCCTCGATACCCATTTCCCGGCAGCGCGCCAGCTCTTGTTCGCCGATGCGGCGGTTCTCGGCGCTGTCGCCTTTCACCTCATGGCGCGGCAGCAAACGCGCCTGCATGTCGCCGTCCAGCGCGCGGATCACCGCGGCTGAGATCACCCCTTCCGGCGCGCCGCCGATGCCATACATCACATCGACCTCGCTTTCCGGCATGCAGGTGAGAATGGAGGCCGCCACGTCGCCGTCAGGAATGGCGAATACCCGCACGCCCAGCTGCTGCATCTGCGCGATGACGCCGTCGTGGCGCGGCTTGGCCAAGACGATCACCGTCAGCTGCGACAGCGGTTTGCCCAGCCGTGCGGCGACGTTCTGCAGGTTCTCCGCCAGCGGCAGGTTGAGATCGATGGCGCCGCGCGCCGCCGGGCCGACCACCAGCTTCTCCATGTACATGTCCGGCGCATGCAGGAAGGTGCCGCGATCGCCCACCGCCAATACCGCCAGCGCATTGGACTGGCCCATGGCGGTCATGCGGGTGCCTTCGATCGGATCGACCGCGATGTCGACTGCGTCGCCCTGGCCGGTGCCGACCTGTTCGCCGATATACAGCATCGGCGCTTCGTCGATCTCGCCTTCGCCGATCACGATGCGGCCATCGATATCCACCTTGTTGAGCATGATGCGCATGGCGTGGACCGCCGCGCCGTCGGCGGCGTTCTTGTCGCCGCGTCCCAGCCATTTGTAGCCCGCCAGCGCGGCGGCTTCGGTAACGCGGGAGAATTCGATGGCTAATTCACGTTTCATGGCAAACCTGTCTGTGAGAAAGGGAAGAAAATATCGGCAAAGTCTATCACAGCGTAGCGGCGGCGGGGCGGGGCAAAAAAAAGCGCCGCCCGCAGGCAGCGCAATTTGGGGGGTAACGACAAGGCTGGGTTTAGTCGTGATCTTCCCATGCCTGAGCGCGAGCCACCGCTTTTTTCCAGCCGCTGTAGCGGTAGTTACGTTCGGTGGTTTCGATGCTTGGGCGGAATTCGCGCTCAATCACCGCTTTGCTCTTCACTTCATCCAGATCGTTCCAGTAGCCGATGGCCAGGCCCGCCAGGAACGCGGCGCCCAGCGCCGTCGATTCACGCACTTCAGGGCGTTCCACGCGCGTGCCGAGGATATCGGACTGGAACTGCATCAGGAAGTTGTTGGCGACCGCGCCGCCGTCCACGCGCAGCGATTGCAGGCGGGTGTCGGCGTCGGCCTGCATGGCGTCCAGCACGTCACGGGTCTGGAAGGCGATGGATTCCAGCGTGGCGCGGATGATGTGGTTGCTGTTGGCGCCACGGGTCAGGCCGAAGATGGCGCCGCGGGCATACGGATCCCAGTAAGGGGCGCCCAGGCCGGTGAAGGCCGGCACCACATAGACGCCGTTGCTGTCTTTCACCTTGGTGGCGAAGTATTCGGAGTCGGCGGCGTCGCTGATCAGTTTCAGCTCGTCGCGCAGCCACTGGATAGACGCACCGCCGATGAACACCGCGCCTTCCAGCGCATAGTTCACTTCGCCGCGCGGGCCGCAGGCGATGGTGGTCAGCAGGCCGTTTTTCGAGCGCACCGCTTCTTTGCCGGTGTTCATCAGCAGGAAGCAGCCGGTGCCGTAGGTGTTCTTCGCCATGCCCGGTTGAACGCACAGCTGGCCGTACAGCGCTGCCTGCTGGTCACCGGCGATACCGGCGATAGGAATACGCGTGCCGCCTTTACCGCCGATGTTGGTCTGGCCGTACACCTCCGAGGAAGGACGGACTTTCGGCAGCATGGCGCGCGGGATATCCAGCACTTCCAGCATGCGCTCATCCCAGTCCAGCTCGTGGATGTTGAACATCATGGTGCGTGAGGCGTTGGTGTAATCGGTAACGTGTACGCGCCCCTGGGTCATTTTCCACACCAGCCAGGTATCGACGGTGCCGAACAGCAGTTCGCCGCGCTTGGCGCGCTCGCGGGCGCCTTCGACGTTGTCCAGGATCCACTTCACCTTGGTGCCGGAGAAGTACGGGTCAACCACCAGGCCGGTGTTGTGACGGATGTACTCTTCCAGGCCGTCGCGCTTGAGCTTCTCGCAGATGTCGGCGGTGCGGCGGCACTGCCAGACGATGGCGTTGTAAATCGGCTTGCCGGTGTCTTTTTCCCAGACGATGGTGGTTTCGCGCTGGTTGGTGATGCCGATGCCGGCGATTTGATCGGAACTGATATCGGCTTTCGCCAGCACTTCTACCAGCGTCGAGCTTTGCGACGCCCAGATCTCCATCGGGTCGTGCTCAACCCAGCCGGCCTTTGGATAGATCTGCGGGAATTCGCGTTGCGATACCGCAACGATGTTGGCGTCGTGATCGAGCACGACGGCGCGTGAACTGGTGGTCCCTTGGTCGAGTGCGACAATGTATTTTTTTTCTACAGTCATGGTAATTATCCTGCTGTTGTTAACCGTGTAAAACTGCACCCATCACGCTTTGCGCTGCTGGGTCTTGGCATCAGGCTCTTCTTCCGTCACGCAGACGTCGCACGGCAGGTGGCGGCCAATCAGCGCGCGGTAACCGAAAGCGCCCAGGCCACAGCCGACGATAGGGGCGAAGATCGGCACCAGGAAGTACGGGATGTCGCGTGCGCCGGTGAAGGCGACTTTGCCCCAGCCGGCCAGGTAGGCGAACAGTTTCGGCCCGAAGTCGCGCGCCGGGTTCAACGCAAAGCCGGTCAATGGTCCCATGGAGGCGCCAATCACGGCAATCAGAATACCGATCAGCAGCGGCGCCAGCGGGCCGCGAGGGATGCCGTTGCCGTCGTCGGTCAGCGCCAGGATCAGGCACATCAGAATGGCGGCGATCACCATTTCTACCAGGAAGGCCTGGCCGACGGAGATGTGCGCGTTAGGGTAAGTCGAGAAGATGCTGGCCAGTTCGAGGCTTTCGTTGCTGCCGCGCACCATGTGGTGAGCCGCTTCGAAGTCGAAGAACAGGTTGTAGTACAGCCCATAGACCAGGGCGGCGGCGCAGAAGGCACCGGCGACCTGCGCAATGATGTAAGGCACCACTTTGCGCCCGTCGAAGCAGGCGAACAGCCACAGGGCGAGGGTGACCGCGGGGTTGAGATGCGCGCCGGAAATGGCGGCGGTCAGATAGATGGCCATGGCGACGCCCAGGCCCCAAATGATGCTGATTTCCCACTGGCCGAAGCTGGCGCCCGCCAGTTTCAGCGCGGCAACGCAGCCTACGCCAAAGAAGATCAGCAGCGCCGTGCCGAGGAACTCGGCGATGCACTGGCCTTTTAATGTCGGACTGGTGGTTTGGCTCATAATGTTGTTGTCCTGCAAAACGGCGGTTGTTGGTTTATAGGCTCAGTTGGGTATACATCCGGCCTATGGGCACAGTTTTTTTCATCTCGTCCAATTATTGAATAAGGACGTGATGTAAATTTATCGTTAACGAACATAAACGAGAAATAGCGAAATCAAAATGTGTGTGGCGCGTCATAAAATTGAGCGATTTCGCGTCGTTTAGTGTTCTTTCTGAGCCATAAAAGTGTGATCTGACCAGTAGTTTGGCGAGGGTTGTTAACAACTCGCGGCGGTGGCGGCGGGGATTTTCAGTTTTTGCTGATGGCGGGGGCAGGAAAATTGCAACAGACTGCGCGATGATCCGGTATGTTGCTAGACAGGCGGAGACTGGCTACTTACAATCGTTTTTAACGAATCGAGACTGGCGCGCCTTCCGTAACGGCGCGCGTCACTGAGCGCGATGCAATATTCGCAGTAGCTGCAGCCGATGTTGCGGCCGCTACTTATAGATGTACGCCTTGCTATCATGAGGGGACTGAAGCATGTCATTTGAAGTATTTGAGAAACTGGAAGCAAAAGTACAGCAGGCGATTGATACCATCACCTTGTTGCAGATGGAAATTGAAGAGCTGAAAGACAAAAACAACTCTCTGTCGCAGGAAGTTCAGGCTGCCTCCGGCAACCACGAAGCGCTGGTGCGCGAAAACCAACAGCTGAAAGAAGAACAGCACGTATGGCAAGATCGCCTGCGCGCTCTGCTGGGCAAAATGGAAGAGGTCTGATTCCTCACGCCATGCAGCAACGAAAAGGGCGCCTCAGGCGCCCTTTTTCATGACCGAAAATCACTCGATGTCGAGCGGGTCTTCGGAGAGGATGATGCCGGTGTTGTCGGCATACAGGTGATCGCCGGAGAAGAAGGTGACGCCACCGAAGTTGACGCGGATATCGCTTTCGCCCACGCCTTCGCTCACGGCACCCACCGGGATCGCCGCCATCGCCTGAATGCCGATGTCGAGCTCTTCCAGATCGTCCACCTGACGCACCGCGCCGTACACCACGATGCCTTCCCATTCGTTCTGGGCGGCCAGGCGCGCCAGTTCGGCGTTGATCAGCGCCCGGCGTACCGAACCGCCGCCGTCGACCAACAGCACGCGGCCGCGGCCGTTTTCTTCAAGCAGATCGAACAACAGGCCGTTATCCTCAAAGCATTTCACCGTGGTGATTTGCCCGCCAAATGAAGTACGCCCGCCAAAATTGGAGAACAGAGGTTCAACAACGTTCACCTCTTCATGATAGATGTCGCAAAGTTCGGAAGTATCGTATTTCATAGGATTTTACGTCTGTTTGCCGCTGGAATGTTCAGTATATCCCTTTATTCGCCCTGTTGGCAAAATCATCAGTTTTTAACTGAGCGCCACGCCGATGGCGAACAGCAGGTTGGCCAGCAACGCCGCCTTGACCATGTGCTCCAGCATCGGCCGCATGCCGACCGGCGTCGGATCGCGCAGCACGCGCAGGCCGTGGCGCACCAGCAGCGGGATCGCCAGCACGAACAGCCAGCCCCACGGGCTGTGGAGATTGAACAGCGTAAACAGCGCGAAACACAGCACCGCGCCGCCGAGCAGCAGGGCATGGTAAATGCGCGCCTTGTGCGGGCCGAGACGCACCGCCAGCGTGTTCTTGCCGTTTTCGCGATCGCTCTCGATATCGCGCAGATTGTTGATGTTGAGCACCGCCGTCGCCAGCAGACCGCAGGCGGTGGCCGGCAGCATCACGACGCTGTCGAAGGTGTGCGTTTGCAGATAGTAGGTGCCGGCCACGCTCAGCCAGCCGAAGAACACCAGCACCGAGATGTCGCCCAGCCCCAAATACCCGTAGGGCTTGTTGCCGACGGTATAGGTGATGGCCGCCACGATAGACAGCCCGCCCAGCACCAGGAAGCCCACTACGTCGCTGGGTTGCTCGCAGGCGACGGCGATCAGCGAACAGCCGGCGAGGGCGATCAGCACCACCGTCACCACCAGCGCCCGTTTCATCTGCGCCTGGGTGATCATGCCTTTTTGCATGCCGCGCAAGGGCCCGATGCGATCTTCTTTGTCGCTGCCTTTGACCGCATCGCCGTAGTCGTTCGCCAGGTTGGAGAGGATCTGCAGCAGGCCGGCGGTCAACAGCGCCAGCAGCGCCACTTCAGGTTTCAGGCTGCCGTGCCAGGCGGCGATGGCCGAGCCGACCACGATGGAGGCAAAAGCCAACGGCAGGGTGCGGGGGCGTAGACTTTCCAGCCAGGCGGAGATCGGGGTGGTGGAGGTTGATGAGCTCATGTTTCGCTTCTGTCAGTAAGTTGCGGTGTCCGTTAGAAATAATTGTGGGAGGCAATGCCTCCCACACAGATGACTGACAAGACAATGATTGAGCGATTATAGGATAAAACGACTCAAATCTTCATCCGCCACCAGTTCATCCAGATGACTGCGCACGTAATCCGCATCAATTGTAATGGATTGGCCATTAATTTCACTCGCATCGTAGGAAATATCTTCCATCAGACGTTCCAGCACGGTGTGCAGACGACGAGCGCCGATGTTCTCGGTGCTTTCGTTGACCTGCCACGCGGCTTCGGCGATGCGGCGAATGCCGTCGGCGGTGAACTCGATGTTGACCCCTTCGGTACCCATCAGCGCTTTATACTGCTCGGTCAGTGACGCGCTCGGCTCGGTCAGGATGCGCTCGAAGTCTTCGGTGGTCAGCGCCTGCAGCTCAACGCGGATCGGCAGACGGCCCTGCAGTTCCGGGATCAGATCCGACGGATTGGCGGTCTGGAACGCGCCGGAGGCGATGAACAGGATGTGGTCGGTCTTCACCATACCGTGCTTGGTCGACACGGTGCAGCCTTCCACCAGCGGCAGCAGATCGCGTTGCACGCCTTCGCGCGAGACGTCCGGGCCGGAGCTCTGGCCGCCGCGCTTACAGATTTTGTCGATCTCGTCGATAAACACGATGCCGTGCTGTTCAACCGCTTCGATCGCCTGCTCTTTCAGCTCTTCCGGGTTCACCAGTTTGGCGGCTTCTTCTTCCACCAGCAGCTTGAAGGCTTCTTTGATCTTCACCTTGCGCGGCTTTTGCTTCTGGCCGCCGAGGTTCTGGAACATCGACTGCAGCTGGTTGGTCATCTCTTCCATGCCCGGAGGTGCCATGATTTCCACGCCCATCGGCGCGGCGGCCAGATCGATTTCGATCTCTTTGTCGTCCAGCTGGCCTTCGCGCAGTTTCTTGCGGAATGCCTGGCGGGCGGCGGACGGCTCCTGGTGCTCTTCCGGCTGGCCCCAGTTGTTCTTGGCCGGCGGGATCAGCACGTCGAGAATGCGCTCTTCGGCCAACTCTTCGGCACGGGTGCGGTTCTTCTCGATCGACTGCATGCGCACCATTTTGATGGCGGCATCGGTCAGATCGCGGATGATGGAATCCACTTCTTTGCCCACATAGCCCACTTCGGTGAACTTGGTGGCTTCAACCTTGATGAACGGCGCGTTGGCCAGCTTCGCCAGACGACGGGCGATTTCGGTTTTACCGACGCCGGTCGGGCCGATCATCAGAATGTTTTTCGGGGTCACTTCGTGACGCAGCATCTCGTTGAGCTGCATCCGGCGCCAGCGGTTGCGCAGGGCAATGGCGACAGCACGTTTGGCCTTGTTTTGGCCAATGATATAGCTGTCCAGTTCGCTGACGATCTCGCGCGGGGTCATTTCAGACATGGTATTCGATCCTTACGCTTTGGAAGGCAATTCTTCAATGGTGTGGAAATGGTTGGTGTAAATACAGATATCGCCGGCGATGTTGAGGGATTTCTCAACGATGTCACGGGCGCTCAGCTCGGTATTTTCCAACATGGCGCGGGCTGCGGCCTGTGCGTATGGGCCGCCGGAGCCGATGGCGATCAGATCGTTTTCCGGCTGCACCACATCGCCGTTGCCGGTGATGATCAGCGAAGCGTTTTCATCGGCGACCGCCAGCAACGCTTCGAGCTTGCGCAGCATGCGGTCGGTGCGCCAGTCTTTCGCCAGCTCGACGGCGGCTTTCACCAGGTGGCCCTGATGCATTTCCAGTTTGCGTTCAAACAGTTCAAACAGCGTGAAGGCGTCAGCGGTGCCACCGGCAAAACCGGCGATCACTTTGTCGTTATACAGGCGACGCACTTTCTTGACGTTACCCTTCATCACCGTATTACCCAGGGTTGCCTGGCCATCACCACCGATGACGACCTGGCCGTTGCGGCGTACGCTTACAATTGTTGTCACGAGCAGACCCTCGTTAAAGACGGAAAGAAGTCCCCGCAGCGCCTGCTTTCGCAGACGCTACGAGGCATATTGAGAGTATAGATGGGGGGGGATTGACGCTTTTCAACCCCCAACGGAGAGGGGAATGCAACTCGACATGCCGACGCCCTTCAGGCGCGAAAGGGTTTTGTCCGCGGCGGCGCGGCTGCTGTAAGGGCCGAGCACTACGCGATTCCAACCGCCGCCGGCGGTGATGCGGCTCTCGATGCCTTCGAACGCCAGGCGCGCACGCACGGATTCAGCCTGATCGGTGGCGCGGAACGAACCGCATTGCACCATCCACTTCTGCTTCGACTCCGGTTTGGTTTCCTGCTTGGCCGTTTCCTGTTTCACTTCCGGTTTCGGCTCGGGCTTCGGTTGCGGCTTCGGCTCAGGCTGTTTCACCTGCACGGGCGGTGGGGTAACCGGCTTCGGCTGCTGGTGCTGCTGCACCGGCGCGGTAGTGGCCCCGTTGTTGAACGGGTTGCGCGGCGCCTGGCTGACCTGCTGCTGTTGCTGCACAGGTTGCTGCTGCATTTGCTGTTGTTGCATCTGCTGCTGCTGGCGGTTGCTGCGCGCGTTGGCCTGGCCCGGATCGTTATACGGCACTTCGTTCAGCTGCGTCGGGCGCTGTTGCATATCGGCCTGCATTTGCTCCAGCAGCTGCCGCTGTTCGGCGGTCAGCTGAGTTTTGGAATTGAGCTCGCCGCCGGCCGTCGGTTCGGTCGGGGTTTGCACGCCGATCTGCCGATTTTCCAGCTCTTTGATGTAGCGCCAGCGCTCTTCCGGCTTCGGCGGCAGGCCGTTGCCGGGGCGTGTGGTGTGCGCAGGCAACAACGGCGCGTCTTCCGGCTTGTTGTGCGTAATGAAATAGAGGCCACCGACAAAGACAACCAGCAACGCGGCGGCTAACGCCAGCACGGTTTTGGAAACCTTCGGAGAACTGCGTTTTTTACGGCTGGGGGTTTTACGCTTAGCTCCTGCTGCGCGCCCACGGCTTACATAGTCTTTTTGCGCCACTATTATTCCGCTGTGTCCTGATGAGAGGATAAGTCCGTCATGTTACTGAACCCTAAAATATTTGACTAGCGTTTCGGGGCAGCGGTGCTGCCTCTGATAATCAATTCACTGTCCAATAGCCGGGAGCCGCTGGCCACCGTCTGGCCGTTCAACTGCTCCAACAGCAACAACATCGCCTGCTGGCCGATCTGGAAGCGCGGCTGCGCCACCGTGGTCAGCGGCGGATCGCAATACTGCGCCAGCTTGAGGTCGTCAAAGCCGACGATCGACAGATCCTGCGGTACCCGCAGCCCCATTTTCTTCGCCTGGGACAGCACGCCGATCGCCATGACGTCGCTGTGGCAGAACACCGCCGTCGGCGGTTTCGGCTGAGCCATCAGCGCCGTCAGCGCTTGCGCGCCGGCTTCGTAGGTAAAATCACCCCGGGTAATATAGCTGCTTTCGACGGTAATGCCATTACGACGTAGCGCTTGAACGTAACCCTGCAGCCGATAATGGCTCAGCGGCATCTGTTCCGGCCCGGCGATACAGGCGATCTGCCGGTGGCCCAATTGATGCAAATAATGCACGGCTTCAAAGGCGGCGGTCAGGTTGTCGATATGCACCGTCGGCAGTTCCAGCTCGGGTGCGAACTCGTTGGCCATCACCATCGGCGGCAGGTTGCGCTGCTCTTCCTTGCTGGCGTCGAACGGCAGGTTGGAGCCCAGCAGCAGCATGCCGTCGATCTGTTTGGTGATGATCAGATTGACGAAGGTACGCTCTTGCTGGTTCTGCTGGGCGCAGTCGCCGATCAGTACCAGATAGCCTTGCTGGGCAGCGGTCTGTTCGATCCCCTGGATCACATCGGCAAAAAACGGATCGCAGATGTCGGGCACGATCACCAGGATGGTGCGGGATTCGTTGCGCTTGATATTGCGTGACAGAGCATGAGGAGAATAACCCACGGCCAGAACGGCCTGTTCCACCTTTTGGCGCGTCGGCGTTGACACCTTTTCCGGGTTCATCAGCGCACGCGATACGGTAGCCGTTGAAACGCCCGCCATTTCGGCGACGTCTTTCATGGTCGCCATGGATAACTCTTTCTTGTGTTCCAACGCCTTTCTCCTTGCGTCAGCCCCATGCCGACGCCACTACTGCTGTTTGCTCACAATGTCCGGCATGCGGCGGCGAGATTGTTGTCATTGAGCGCCACTCGCGTTCGGGCACTCCGTCGCGCTGCGATGTGGCGACAAAATTTGCCCTCGCAGACATTCTAAACAGAATACGCCCCGCCTTTGTTACCTAATTTGCATAAAAAATGTGACCTGAGAAGGTTTTTTAGCGTTCGCTCGCAATTTCAAGGGTAAACGTTTGCACTGCGGCAGCTAAATCGGACTTTTCCGGGATCAGCTGTCGATCGGATCGACATCCAGCGTCCATTTCACCTTGCGCGTTTGCGGCAGGGTGCCGATCAGCGGCAGCGAGCTTTTCATCAGCTGTTGCAGGACGCGCCGCGTCGGGTGCTGCAGCAGCAGCTGCCAGCGGAAACGGCCGCCGCGTTTGGACTGCAGCGCCGGCACCGGTCCCATTACCCACAGCGAATCGTCCTTCAGCGGGCTGGCTTCCAGCAGGTTGCGCAGCTGCTGCAGGAATAGCGGAGCCTGCTGGTTATCGTGATCTTCGGCGCGCACGATGATATGGCTGGTGTAAGGCGGCAGAAACACGCTGTTGCGCTCCGCCAGCGTCTGTTTGGCGAAGGCGTCGTAACCCTGTTGCAGCAGCACCTGCAGCAGCGGATGCTCCGGATGGTGGGTTTGCAGCAGCACTTCCCCCTGTTTGCCTGCGCGGCCGGCCCGCCCGGAGACCTGGGTATACAGCTGGGCGAAACGCTCGGCGGAGCGGAAGTCGGCGGAGAACAGCGCACCGTCCACGTCCAGCAACGCCACCAGGGTGACGTCGGGAAAATGGTGGCCCTTGGCCAGCATCTGTGTGCCGATCAGAATGCGCGCTTCGCCGCGATGGATATCCGCCAGGTGCTGCTCAAGCGCTCCCTTGCGGCTGGTGGTGTCGCGATCGATGCGGGTGATCGGTGTATCGGGGAACAGCGGCGCCAGCTCCTGCTCCAGCTGTTCGGTGCCGACGCCGACCGATACCAGGTGGGTGGAGCCGCACTGCGGGCACTGGTGCGGCACCGGCCGCTGGCTGTCGCAGTGGTGGCAACGCAGCTGACGCTGGTGCTGGTGGAAGGTGTAGTAGTGATCGCAGCGTTGGCACTCGGCAATCCAGCCGCATTCGTGGCACAGCAGCGCCGGGGCGTAACCGCGGCGGTTGAGGAACAACATCACCTGATTGCCGGCTTTTAAATGGTGCTGCATGCTCTTCAGCAGCGGCTGCGACAGGCCGACCTTCAGCGGCAGCCCCTTCAGATCGATCAGGTGCTGCGCTGCCGGTTTGGCGTTGCCCGCGCGCTGGGTGAGCTTCAGCTGGCGATATTTGCCCAGTTGCACGTTGTGCAGCGTTTCCAATGCCGGGGTCGCGGAGCCCATCACCATCGGGATGTCTTCTTCCCGGGCGCGGAACACCGCCAGATCGCGGGCGTGGTAGCGCCAGCCTTCCTGCTGTTTATAAGAGCTGTCGTGTTCTTCGTCGATGATGATCACGCCCAACTGACGGAACGGCGTGAACAGCGCCGAGCGGGTGCCGATGACGATGGCGGCTTCGCCGCTGCGCGCGCGCAGCCAAACCGCAAGCCGCTCGCTGTCGTTCAGGCCGGAGTGCAGTACGTCTACCGGCGCGTTGAAGCGCTCGCGAAAGCGGGCGATGGTTTGCGGCGTCAGGCCGATTTCCGGCACCAGCACCAGCGCCTGCCGGCCTTTGGCCAGCACGTTCTCCAGCACGCTGAGGTAGACCTCGGTCTTGCCGGAGCCGGTCACCCCGGCCAGCAGCCAGGCGGCGAACTGCTCATCCTCGCTTCTGATCGCCCCGACGGCGGTAGCCTGCTCGGTGTTCAGCCGCAGCCGCTCGCCGAGCACCGCGAAGTTGGGGCGCCAGTCGTGCGTATCCGCGATCTGAGCGCGCAGATCGATCAGCCCTTTGGTGCGCAGCGCCTGCAGGGCGCTTTCCGTCAGTTCCAGCTGGCTGACCTGGTGGCGATAGACCGGGCGTTGCAGCAGCGCCGCCAGCGCCTGCTGCTGTTTCGGCGCGCGTTTCAGGCTTTCGGGCGGGGTGGCGCGCCCCTCTTCAGTGGCGAACCATTGCCACAGCGGCGCGGCTTCGGCCGGTTTGCCTTGCCGCAGCAGGATCGGCAGCGCATGGAACAGCACTTCGCCAATGGGGTAGTGATAGTAATCGCTGGCCCAGCGCAGGATGCGCCACAGGCTGGGGGAGAACAGCGACTCGGCGTCGATCACGCTGTCGATCGGTTTGAGCTTGTCCAGCGGCAGTTCGCTGGTGTCGCTGCAGCCGGTGACGATGCCGATCGCATGCTGCCTGCCCCAAGGGACGCCCACGCGCGCGCCGGCCACCGGCTGCATGCCGGGCGGCAGCAGATAGTCGAAGGTGCGGGCGAGGGGGACCGGCAAGGCAACGTGTACGACGGGCATGATCTCATCCAAATTGAAAAAAGTGGGCATCAGTTTACACGGCGCATCGGCAAATGTACGGTTCCGATTGCGCGCCCCGACTAATGCTGTATAATTTGCCGCCTTTGGTATAATTCGATACCAAAATTCTATTATCAACCACGTGTGGTGTCTGGCGAAACAGGGCTGGATAGCGACACGGCCTTAACTGAGGTTTCCCATGAAACAAGGTATCCACCCAAAATACGAAGAAGTTACTGCTAACTGCTCTTGCGGTAACGTGATGAAGATCCGCTCCACCGTGGGCCATGATCTGAACCTGGACGTTTGTGGCGCATGCCACCCGTTCTACACTGGCAAGCAGCGTGACGTTGCTACCGGTGGCCGCGTTGACCGCTTCAACAAGCGTTTCAGCGTACCAGGCGCTAAGAAATAAGATTTCTTATCGTCCGATGAAAAAGGC
The DNA here is from genome assembly GCF_052692115.1 of Serratia sp. TSA_105.2. Taxonomy (NCBI): domain Bacteria; kingdom Pseudomonadati; phylum Pseudomonadota; class Gammaproteobacteria; order Enterobacterales; family Yersiniaceae; genus Serratia; species Serratia sp. TSA_105.2. Next base: position 25,279 of record NZ_JBQZFT010000011.1, on the reverse strand, counting down.
GCCTTTGGCGCCTTTTTTCGTTTCTGCCGCCGGCGTTCGCCGGGCGGTTCTCAATATTCCCAGGTATCGGGATCGACACCCAGTTCGCGCATCAACACTTTTGCGGCTTCCGGGATTTCATCGCTGCGCTCTTTGCGCAGGTCTTCATCGTTCGGCAGCGGCTGGCCGGTAAAGGCATGCAGAAACGCTTCGCACAGCAGTTCGCTGTTGGTGGCGTGGCGCAGGTTGTTCACCTGGCGACGGGTCCGTTCGTCGGTGAGGATTTTCAGGACCTTCAGCGGAATGGATACCGTGATCTTTTTGACTTGCTCGCTTTTTTTACCGTGTTCAGCGTAAGGGCTGACATACTCGCCGTTCCACTCAGCCATGGGACACCTTAACTTTGTCAGAAAAATTACAAAATTCTAAAAACCGGCCAATTATGCCCGATCTTCACTGTTCTCACTAAATAAATGTCAATTTTACGCGACCAGGGTCACTGAATGCCCCGCCTCGGCCGGACATTGTGGCTTAACATCTTATCGTCATGTCATATCGGCATAATTTTAGCGGGTATTGTTCCATTGCTCAATCTATACGCAGAGAAGTTTAGATGTCCAGATGTATTGACGTCTATCAATCCTGCGATTACTCTTTAGGCCTCATTCACCGAACCGAGAGCCGAGCGAGCCCATGACGCGTAAACCAGCCACGATTGCCGTACGCAGCGGCCTGAACGACGACGAACAGTATGGCTGCGTTGTCCCGCCGATTCATCTGTCCAGCACCTATAACTTTACCGACTTCAACCAACCCCGAGCCCATGATTACTCGCGCCGCGGCAACCCGACGCGCGACGTGGTGCAACGCGCGTTGGCGGAGCTGGAGGGCGGCGCCGGCGCGGTGATGACCGGCAGCGGGATGTCGGCGATCCATCTGGTGACCACCGTGCTGCTGAAGCCGGGCGATCTGCTGGTGGCGCCGCACGACTGCTACGGCGGCAGCTATCGGTTGTTCGACAGCCTGAGCAAGCGCGGCGCCTATCGCGTGCTGTTCGTCGATCAGGGTAATGAAGCCGCCCTGCAGCAGGCACTGGCGCAAAAGCCGAAGCTGGTGCTGATTGAAAGCCCCAGCAATCCGCTGCTGCGGGTGGTGGACATCGCGGCGATCTGCGCCGCCGCGCATGCGGCGGGCGCGTTGACGGTGGTGGACAACACCTTCCTCAGCCCGGCCCTGCAACAGCCGATCGAACTGGGTGCCGATCTGGTGGTCCATTCTTGCACCAAATACCTCAACGGGCATTCGGATGTGGTGGCCGGCGCGGTGATTGCCAAAGATCCCGAGCTGGCGGTCGAATTGGCCTGGTGGGCGAACAATATCGGCGTGACCGGCGGCGCGTTCGACAGCTATCTGCTGCTGCGCGGCATGCGCACGCTGTCGCCGCGCATCAAGGCGGCGCAGCAAAACGCCGAAGCGATTGTCGGCTATTTACAGCAGCAACCGCTGGTGAAAAAGCTGTATCATCCCTCCCTGCCGGAAAATCCGGGGCATGAGATCGCCCGCCGGCAGCAGCGCGGCTTCGGCGCGATGCTGAGTTTTGAACTGGACGGCGATGAAGCGGTGCTGCGCCGTTTTCTCTCTGCCCTTGAGCTGTTTACTCTGGCAGAATCGCTGGGCGGCGTAGAAAGCCTGATCTCGCATGCAGCGACCATGACCCACGCCGGCATGGCGGCGGAGGCGCGGGCAGCGGCCGGCATCTCCGAGAGCCTGCTGCGCATTTCCGTGGGTATTGAAGACAGTGAAGATTTGATTGCCGATCTGGAACGCGCTTTCCAGGCGGCGGCAACGAGGTAAGCATGAATGCAATTGCTGTAGCAGGGCCGGTGAGCGGGCGTCAACTGCACAAGTTTGGCGGCAGCAGTCTGGCGGATGTGAAGTGTTATCTGCGTGTGGCCGGGATTATGGCGGAATACAGCCAGCCGGGCGACATGATGGTGGTATCGGCCGCCGGCAGTACCACCAACCAGTTGATCAACTGGCTGAAGCTCAGCCAGAGCGATCGCCTGTCTGCGCACCAGGTGCAGCAGACGTTGCGCCGCTATCATAGCGATCTTATCGGCGGCCTGCTGCCGGCGGAAAGCGCCGAGCCGCTGATCGCCGAGTTTATTCAGGATCTGGAACGTCTGGCGGTGCTGCTGGACGGCAAAGTCGACGAGGTGTGCTATGCCGAAGTGGTCGGGCACGGCGAGATCTGGTCGGCGCGCCTGATGGCGGCGGTGCTCAACCACCTGGATATGCAGGCGGCCTGGCTGGACGCGCGTGATTTCCTGCGCGCCGAGCGCGCCGCGCAGCCACAGGTGGATGAAGGCCGTTCTTATCCGCTGCTGCAGCAATTGTTGGCTCAACATCCGGGCAAACGCCTGGTGGTGACCGGCTTCATTTCGCGCAACGACGCCGGGGAAACCGTGCTGTTGGGGCGTAACGGCAGTGACTACTCCGCCACTCAGGTCGGCGCGTTGGCCGGTGCTGCGCGCGTCACCATCTGGAGCGACGTGGCCGGGGTATACAGCGCCGACCCGCGCAAGGTGAAAGACGCCTGCCTGCTGCCGCTGCTGCGCCTGGACGAAGCCAGCGAGCTGGCGCGCCTGGCGGCGCCGGTGCTGCATACCCGCACCCTGCAGCCGGTCTCCGGCAGCGATATCGATCTTCAGCTGCGCTGCAGCTACCAGCCGGAGCAGGGCTCGACGCGCATCGAGCGCGTATTGGCGTCCGGCACCGGCGCCAAGATTGTCACCAGCCACGATGACGTGTGTCTGATTGAGTTGCACGTCGCCGCTCAGCATGACTTCAAACTGGCGCAGAAAGAGTTGGATCTGGTGCTCAAGCGCGCGCAGATCAAACCGCTGGCGGTGGGCATCCATCCTGACCGCAATCGGGTGCAGTTGTGCTACACCTCCGAGGTGGTCAACAGCGCGCTGGCGACCCTGCAGGCCTCGGCGCTGCCGGGTGAACTGCACCTGCGCGAAGGGTTGGCGCTGGTGGCGATGGTCGGCGCCGGGGTCTGCAAGAATCCGCTGCACAGCCACCGTTTCTATCAGCAGTTGAAAGATCAGCCGGTCGAGTTTATCTGGCAGGCGGAAGATGGCATCAGCCTGGTGGCGGTATTGCGTCAGGGGCCGACCGCGCTGCTGATTCAGGGGCTGCACCAAAGCCTGTTCCGCGCCGAGAAGCGCATCGGTCTGGTGCTGTTCGGCAAGGGCAACATCGGGTCGCGCTGGCTGGAGCTGTTTGCCCGCGAGCAGACCAATATTTCCGCGCGCAGCGGTTTCGAATTTATCCTGGCGGGGGTGGTGGACAGCCGCCGCAGCCTGCTGAACTACGACGGGCTGGATGCCAGCCGCGCATTGGCGTTCTTTGAGGACGAGGCGCAGGCGCTCGACGAAGAGTCGCTGTTCCTGTGGATGCGCGCGCACCCGTTCGACGATCTGGTGGTGCTCGACGTGACCGCCAGCGAAGAGCTGGCCGGGCAGTATCTGGATTTCGCCAGCTACGGTTTCCATGTGATCGGCGCCAACAAGCTGGCGGGTGCCTCATGCAGCGATACCTATCGCCAAATTCGCGACGCCTTCGCCAAAACCGGCCGCCACTGGCTGTATAACGCCACCGTTGGCGCCGGCCTGCCGGTCAACCATACGGTGCGCGATCTGCGCGACAGCGGCGACAGCATTTTGGCGATCAGCGGCATCTTCTCCGGCACGCTTTCCTGGCTGTTCTTGCAGTATGACGGCACGGTGCCGTTCACCGAGCTGGTGGATCAGGCCTGGCAGCAGGGGCTGACCGAACCTGATCCGCGGGTCGATCTCTCCGGTCAGGACGTGATGCGCAAGCTGGTGATCCTGGCGCGCGAGGCGGGCTACGACATCGAACCGAACCAGGTGCGGGTCGAGTCGCTGGTGCCGGCGGGCTGCGAGCAGGGTTCCGTCGATCAGTTCTTCGAGAACGGCGAGGCGCTGAACCAGCAGATGCAGCAGCGCTTTGAGGCCGCCAGCGAAATGGGCCTGGTGCTGCGTCACGTGGCGCGTTTCGACGCCAACGGCAAGGCGCGGGTCGGCGTGGAGGCGGTGCGTCCTGAGCATCCGCTGGCCTCGCTGCTGCCGTGCGACAACGTGTTCGCCATCGAAAGCCGCTGGTATCGCGATAATCCGCTGGTGATCCGCGGGCCGGGCGCCGGCCGCGACGTGACCGCCGGCGCGATCCAGTCAGACCTTAACCGGTTGGCACAGCTGCTTTAATCCTCTGCGGGCGCGGGTTCACCGCGCCCCTTTGCTTTTCCTGCCATACTTATCCCTGCCGCCGTCATGAAATTCCCTCGTTGAGCGGGTGAAGATTAATCATCTTATTCCCCTTATTTTCCTGTTGACTCTTTAGCCAACATGCGGCATTTTCTATCTAGACGTCTAAACGTATAGACGCTCATCAAGATGAAATAAAAACAGTGATCGATAAGAGGTGAGCAGGGTATGAGTTTTTTCCACGCAAACCAGCGGGAAGCGCTGAATCAGAGTCTGGCGGAGTTGAACGGCCAGATTAACGTATCATTCGAGTTCTTCCCGCCGCGCACCAGCGAGATGGAAGAGACCCTGTGGCAGTCGATCGATCGTCTGAGCATCCTCAAACCCAAATTCGTTTCCGTCACCTACGGTGCCAACTCCGGCGAGCGCGATCGCACCCACAGCATCATCAAGGGGATCAAGGAGCGCACCGGGCTGGAGGCGGCGCCGCACCTGACCTGCATCGACGCCAGCCCGGCACAGCTGCGCGACATCGCGACCGATTACTGGAACAGCGGTATCCGCCATATCGTGGCGCTGCGCGGCGATCTGCCGCCGGGCGGCGGCAAGCCGGAAATGTATGCGACCGATCTGGTGGCGCTGCTGAAAGACGTGGGCGACTTCGACATTTCCGTCGCCGCCTACCCGGAAGTGCACCCGGAGGCGAAGAGCGCCCAGGCCGATTTGATTAACCTGAAGCGCAAGATCGACGCCGGCGCCAGCCGCGCCATCACCCAGTTCTTCTTCGACGTCGAGAGCTACCTGCGTTTTCGCGACCGCTGCGTCGCCGCCGGTATCGACGTGGAAATCGTGCCGGGCATTCTGCCGGTGTCCAACTTCAAGCAGCTGCAGCGCTTCGCCACCATGACCAACGTGCGGGTGCCAAGCTGGATGACCAGCATGTTCGAAGGGCTGGACGACGATGCGGAGACCCGCAAAATGGTCGGCGCCAACATCGCCATGGACATGGTGAAGATCCTCAGCCGCGAAGGGGTGAAAGATTTCCACTTCTATACGCTGAACCGCGCCGAGATGAGCTACGCCATCTGCCACACGCTGGGCGTGCGCCCGGTGGCCGCCGCCTGACAGGCTTGTTCCACAAATAAAGGGCGTCGCTTTATCGCGGCGCCCTTTTTTTGTAGGGGGAAGGCATAAAAAAACGGCCCCGATAAACGGGGCCGCGATTAGGCTCGCTAGCCGGTGTTGCGCATCCCGGCGGCGACGCCGGCGATGGTGACCATCAGCGCTTGCTCGACGCGGGCGTCCGGCTGCTCCTGCTGACGCGAACGGTGCAGCAGTTCGGCCTGCAAGACGTTCAGCGGGTCGGTATAAACGTTGCGCAGCGCGATGGATTCGGCGATCCACGGCAGGTCTTCCATCAGGTGCGCATCGTTGGCGATGGTCAGCACCACCTTGATGTCGCTTTCCAACTGATCGCGCAGCTGTTGGCCCAGCGGCCACAGCGATTTATCCACCAGGCGCTGATCGTAGTATTCCGCCAGCCACAGGTCGGCCTTGGCGAACACCATTTCCAGCATGGCGATGCGGGTAGAGAAGAACGGCCAGTCGCGACACATCGCCTCCAGTTCCGCTTGCTTACCGGCTTTCACCGCTTCCTGCAATCCGGCACCGGCGCCGAGCCAGGCCGGCAGCATCAGGCGGTTCTGCGTCCAGGCGAAGATCCACGGAATGGCGCGCAGGCTCTCCACGCCGCCGTTCGGCTTGCGTTTGGCCGGGCGTGAGCCCAGCGGCAGTTTACCCAGCTCCAGCTCCGGCGTGGCCGCGCGGAAGTAAGGCACGAAGTCCGGGTTTTCACGCACGTAGCCGCGATACATCCGGCAGGAGGTCTCGGACAGGTCGTCCATCAACGCCCGCCATTCTTTCTTCGGTTCCGGCGGCGGCAGCAGGTTGGCCTCGAGGATCGCGCCGGCATACAGCGCCAGGCTGCTGATGGTGACCTCCGGCAGGCCGAACTTGAAGCGGATCATCTCGCCCTGTTCGGTGACGCGCAGGCCGCCCTTCAGGCTGCCCGGCGGTTGCGACAGCAGCGCCGCATGCGCCGGTGCGCCGCCGCGGCCGATGGAGCCGCCGCGCCCGTGGAACAGCGTCAGCGCCACGCCGGCCTTTTCGCAGGTTTTGATCAACGCGTCCTGCGCACGGTACTGCGCCCAGGAGGCGGCCATCACGCCGGCATCTTTCGCCGAGTCGGAGTAGCCGATCATTACCATCTGTTTGCCCTGAATAAAGCCGCGATACCAGTCGATGTTCAGCAGCTGGGTCATCACGTCGTCGGCGTTGTTCAGATCGTCGAGGGTTTCGAACAGCGGGGCGACCGGCAGCGCGAATGGGCAGCCGGCCTCTTTCAGCAGCAGGTGCACCGCCAGCACGTCGGAAGGCGTGCGCGCCATCGAAATCACGTAGGCGGCGATCGAGCCCTGCGGCGCTTCGGCGATCACCCGGCAGGTTTCCAGCACTTCCTGCGTATCGGCGCTCGGTTGCCATTTCAGCGGCACCAGCGGGCGTTTGGAGTTCAGTTCGCGGATCAGGAACGCCTGTTTATCGGCTTCCGACCAGCTTTCATAGTCACCCAGCCCCAGGTAGCGGGTCAGCTCGGCGATGGCTTCGGTATGGCGGGTGCTCTCCTGGCGCACGTCGATGCGCACCAGCGGCACGCCGAAGCAGCGCACGCGGCGCAGGGTATCCAGCAGTTGACCGTTGGCGATGATGCCCATGCCGCAGGCCTGCAGCGACTGGTAGCAGGCATACAGAGGCTCCCACAGCTGCTCGTTGTTCACCAGCAGGTCGTGCGGTTTCAGCACGCGCTCGCCTTTCAGGCGACCTTCCAGATAGGCCTGGGAGCTCATCAGCTGGCTGCGCAGCTGTTTCATGATTTCGCGGTACGGTTCCTGAACTTCGTCACCGCCGGCGCGGGCGCGCAGCTCCGGGGTGCATTCGGTCATCGACAGCTCGGAGACCAGCACCTGAATATCACGGGTGAACAGATCGCAGGCTTTCCAGCGGCTGAGCAGCAGCACATGGCGGGTAATTTCGGCGGTCACGTTCGGGTTGCCGTCGCGGTCGCCGCCCATCCAGGAGGTGAAGCGCACCGGCACCGCTTCCGCCGGCAGGCTGTAATCGATGGAGTTTTCCAGCTGTTCGTTGAACTCGCGCAGGAACGCCGGCACGCCTTCCCACAGGCTGTTTTCCACCACCGCGAAGCCCCATTTGGCTTCGTCGATCGGGGAGGGGCGATGTTTGCGAATTTCATCGGTGTGCCACGATTGGGCCACCAACTGGCGCAGGCGGCGCATGATCTTGTTGCGCTCGTAGTCGGCCAGATCGTTGTGATCGAGCTGGCTGAGGCAGGTGTTCACCTCCACCAGCTTGTGGATCAGGGTGCGGCGGGTGATCTCCGTCGGGTGCGCCGTCAGCACCAGCTCGATGGAAAGTTGCGACACCGCGTGCTGCAGCTCTTTGTCGCTGAGCTTTTTGTCTTTGAGGCGGCTGAACAGCTGCGCCAGCGCTTCCGGGTTGCTGGCGGCTTCGCCGTTGGGCGAAATGCTGTGGTACTGCTCGGCGACGTTGGTCAGGTTGAGGAACTGGCTGAAGGCGCGCGCCACCGGCAGCAGCTCGTCGTTGGACAGGTTCTGCAGGGTGGAGAGCAGCTCCTGGCGATGCGCTTCGTTGCCGGCGCGTGAAGATTTGGAAAGCTTACGGATGGTCTCAACGCGATCGAGAATATGCTCGCCCAGCGCTTCTTTGATGGTATCGCCGAGCAATTTGCCGAGCATACTGACATTACTGCGCATTGCCGAATATTGTTCGTTCATATAACCCCTGACCCAGTTCTGTATGATTTTTATCTTGTAAATAAATTTCACGCGTCAGGCGCAGACCGCCAGCCTGATCACATCGCGTTCCTGTCCAATCGTCAATTGACACTATTTTTAGCAAAAAAACATCAAAATCGGCGCATTTTCTGAAATTTAATTACGCCGCGTCGGTTATCAGCGTGGCTTATTTCGCCGTTTTCTACTTATTTTGAGGTAGGGGAAAGCATAAAGCATTTCCCCTGTTAAATGTCGGGTTTATTGCCGGCAAAAGTGATTGACCAGTTGGCCCAGTAGTTTGCGCGTCGGTTCGATAAACGCGGTGTCGAGGTATTCGTCCGGCTGGTGGGCCTGATCGATGGAACCGGGGCCGAGCACCAACGTCGGGCAGACCTGCTGTACGAACGGCGCTTCGGTACAGTAGTTGACCACCTGCGTGCGGGTGCCCAGCAGTTCCTCGATCACCGCCACCATGCGGTGGTCGGTCGGGCATTCGTAACCCGGCACCGACGCGTGCAGCTCTTCGATGGTCAGGCGGCCCGGCCAGCGTTGGCTCACCGGCTCCAATGCCTGATGCATCAGCTCGTTGATGTTGTCGAGCGTCATGCCGGGCAGCGGGCGGATATCCAGGTGCAGCTCACAGCAGGCGCAGATGCGGTTGGCCGCGTCGCCGCCGCTGATATGGCCGAAGTTCATGGTGGGATAAGGCACGGCGAACGCCGGGTTGTTGTAGCGCTCCTGCAGGGTTTTGCGCAGCTCCATCAGGCGGCCGATGGAGTCGTGCATCAGATCGATGGCGTTGACGCCGCGCGCCGGATCGCTGGAATGGCCGGACTGGCCGACGATGCGAATGGCGTTGGCCATGTGGCCCTTGTGTGCGCGCACCGGCTGCAGTGAGGTCGGTTCGCCGATGATGGCGAAATCCGGACGAATGGCGGTGGAGGCGGCGAAATAACGTGCGCCGGCCATCGTCGTTTCTTCATCTGCGGTAGCCAGAATGTACAGCGGCTTGGTCAGTTTGCTCGCGTCGATATCGCGCACCGCATCCAGAATAAAGGCGAAGAAGCCTTTCATGTCGGCGGTGCCCAGGCCGTAGAGCTTGTTGTCGTGCTCGGTCAGGGTGAAGGGATCGCGCGTCCAGCGGCCTTCGTCGTAAGGCACCGTATCGGTATGGCCGGCCAGCAGCAGGCCGCCGCTGCCTTCGCCGATGCTGGCCAGCAGGTTGAATTTGTGGCGCGATTCCGGCACCGGCTGCACGTCGACGCGAAAGCCCAGGTCGGCAAACCATCCGGCCAGCAAGTTGATTAACGCCTCATTGCTCTGATCGAGGCCGGCATCGGTGGCGCTGATCGACTTCGTTGCGATCAACGCCCGGTACAGCTCAATAAATGGAGGTAATTTCATCTTCACTGTTGACAGCCTTTGGTTAGGATAGTATCAATATTCATGCATTTATTTTGAATAAAAATACAGTAAGCCGAAGCGTAAGGGAACCCGACACCCGGATGTTTATAAAAGCATCAACGCCTGGCTCCGTGGGTGAACGGCGCAACAACGCTGGCTAGCCCTGTTACCTGGGTCTCAAGCGACCGCACGTCAGTTTAGAAGGTGAAAGGCCACATGTTGAATACGCTGATCGTTGGTGCCAGCGGTTACGCCGGAGCGGAGCTCACGGCTTACCTGAATCGCCACCCACACATGAACATAACCGCTTTAGCGGTTTCAGCGCAAAGTGCAGATGCAGGAAAGTTGCTTTCCGATCTCCATCCCCAGTTGAAAGGCATCGTCGATCTGCCGCTGCAGCCGTTGACCGACGTTGCCAAGGCGGCGCAGGGCATCGACGTGGTGTTCCTCGCCACCGCCCATGAAGTCAGCCACGATATCGCACCGGCCTTCCTGGCGGCGGGCTGCGTGGTGTTCGACCTATCGGGCGCCTTCCGCGTGCAGGACGCCGGTTTTTATAGCCAGTACTACGGTTTCGAACATCGGCATGGCGCCCTGCTGGAGCAGGCGGTATACGGCCTGGCGGAATGGCAGAGCGACAAGATTAAACAGGCGCAGCTGATTGCCGTACCGGGCTGTTACCCGACGGCGGCGCAGCTGGCGCTGAAACCGTTGATCGAAAAACAGCTGCTGAACCTCGACCAGTGGCCGGTGATTAACGCCACCAGCGGCGTCAGCGGCGCCGGGCGCAAGGCCAGCATGACCACCAGCTTCTGCGAAGTGAGCCTGCAGCCATACGGTATTTTCACTCATCGGCACCAGCCGGAGATCGCCGCGCACCTGGGCGTGCCGGTCATCTTTACGCCGCACCTGGGCAATTTCCCGCGCGGCATCCTTGAAACCATCACCTGCCGCCTGAAAGCCGGCGTGACCGCGCAGGACGTCGCAGCCGCCTATCACGCCGCCTATGACGACAAGCCGCTGGTGCGGTTGTACGACCAGGGCGTGCCGGCGCTGAAAGCGGTGGTGGGGCTGCCGTTCTGCGACATCGGTTTTGCGGTGCAGGGCGAGCATCTGATCGCCGTAGCGGTGGAAGACAACCTGCTGAAAGGCGCGGCGGCGCAGGCGGTGCAATGCCTGAATATCCGTTTCGGCTTCCCGGAAACCCAGTCACTCCTTTAAACCAGCGTGAGTAAACAGCAATGAACCCGTTAATTATCAAGTTAGGTGGCGTGTTATTAGACAGTGAAGAAGCGCTGGAGCGTCTGTTTACCGCGCTGGACAGCTACCGCCAGCAGCATCAGCGCCCGCTGGTGATCGTGCACGGCGGCGGCTGCGTGGTAGACGAACTGATGAAGCAGCTCTCTTTGCCGGTGGTGAAAAAGAACGGCCTGCGGGTCACGCCGGCCGATCAGATCGACATCATCACCGGCGCGCTGGCCGGCACCGCTAACAAAACGCTGCTGGCGTGGGCGATTAAACATCAAATCAACGCCGTCGGCCTGAGCCTGGCGGACGGCGGCAGCGCGGTCGTGACCCCGCTCGATCCGGCATTGGGCCACGTCGGCAACGCGCAGCCCGGTTCGCCCGCGCTGCTCAATACCCTGCTGAGTGCCGGCTATCTGCCGGTGGTCAGCTCCATCGGCATCACCGCCGATGGGCAGTTAATGAACGTGAACGCCGATCAGGCGGCGACGGCGCTGGCGGCGACGCTGGGGGCGGATCTGATCCTGCTGTCGGACGTCAGCGGCATCCTCGACGGCAAGGGGCAACGTATTGCGGAAATGACGGCGCAAAAAGCGGAACAACTGATCGCGCAAGGCATCATCACCGATGGTATGGTGGTGAAGGTGAATGCAGCGCTCGACGCGGCCCGCACCCTCGGCCGCCCGGTGGATATCGCCAGCTGGCGCCATGCCGATCAGCTTCCTGCTTTGTTTAACGGCGTGTCGATTGGCACCCGGATCCTCGCTTAATTTTAGAATTAGAAAGGAATAGATCATGCAAAACCAAGGCATCAAAAAAATCGTTCTGGCGTACTCCGGCGGCCTGGATACCTCGGCCATCATTCCATGGCTGAAAGAGAACTACGGCGGCTGTGAAGTGGTGGCGTTCGTGGCGGACATCGGTCAGGAGCGCAGCGATCTGGAAGGCGTGGAGCAAAAAGCCCTGCAGTCCGGTGCCTCTGAATGTCACGTGGTGGATCTGCGTGAAGAATTTATCCGCGATTACGTTTATCCGGTGCTGCAGACCGGCGCCCTGTACGAAGGCAGCTACCTGCTGGGCACGTCGATGGCGCGGCCGATCATCGCCAAGGCGCAGGTCGAGCTGGCGTTGAAAGTGGGCGCCGACGCGCTGTGCCACGGTGCGACCGGCAAAGGCAACGACCAGGTGCGCTTCGAGACCACCTACACCGCGCTGGCACCGCAGCTGAAAGTGGTGGCGCCGTGGCGTGAGTGGAACCTGCGTTCCCGTGAAGCGCTGCTGGATTACCTGAAAGAGCGCAACATCCCGACTACCGCGTCGTTGGAGAAGATCTACAGCCGCGATGAAAACGCCTGGCACATTTCCACCGAAGGCGGCGTGCTGGAAAGCCCGTGGAATGCGCCGAACAAAGATTGCTGGGTATGGACCGTCGATCCGCAGGAAGCGCCGGACCAGCCTGAGCAGGTGACCGTCACCGTTGAGAAAGGCCGCGTTGTGGCGGTTAACGGTAAAGCGCTGTCGCCGTACCAGTGCCTGGAAACCCTGAACGCGCTGGGCGCCAAGCACGGCGTCGGCCGTATCGACATCGTGGAAAACCGCCTGGTGGGCATCAAATCCCGCGGCTGCTATGAAACCCCGGGGGGCACCATCATGGTGGCGGCGCTGCGCGCCGTCGAGCAGTTGGTGCTGGATCGCGACAGCTTCAAATGGCGCGAGCAGCTGGGCCTGGAGATGTCCTATGTGGTGTACGACGGCCGTTGGTTTGCGCCGCTGCGCCGCTCGCTGCAGGCTTCTGCCGAAGCGCTGGCTGAAGAGGTGAACGGGGAAGTCGTGCTGCAGCTGTACAAAGGCCAGGTGACGGCGACCCAGAAGAAATCGGCCAACAGCCTGTACTCCGAAGAGTTCGCTACCTTCGGCGAAGACGAAGTTTACGATCACAGCCACGCGGGCGGCTTTATTCGCCTGTTCTCTCTGTCTTCACGCATCCGCGCGTTGAACGAGAAAAAGAATAAATAATCGATTGGCGTGACTCTGCAAGGGCGCAGCATGCTGCGCCTTTTCGTATAAAATTCATACCCTAAATAATTCGAGTTGCAGGAAGGCGGCAAGGGCGAGAGTCCCGATGAGCTTACATCGGTAAGTGATTCGGGTGAGCGCTCGCAGCCAACACACCTGCGGCTCGAAGTATGACGGGGACAGGAGTAAGGTATGGCACTTTGGGGTGGACGGTTCACTCAGGCGGCGGATCAGCGGTTCAAGCAACTCAACGATTCGCTGCGGTTCGATTATCGCCTGGCGGAGCAGGATATCGTGGGCTCGGTGGCCTGGTCGAAGGCGCTGGTGACCGTTAACGTGTTGACGGCAAAGGAGCAACAGCAGCTGGAGCAAGCGCTGAATGCGCTACTGACGGAGGTCCAGGCCGATCCTTTGGCTATCGTCCAAAGCGATGCCGAAGACATCCACAGCTGGGTGGAGCAGAAGCTGATCGAGAAGGTCGGTGATTTGGGCAAGAAGCTGCACACCGGCCGCAGCCGCAACGATCAGGTCGCGACCGATCTGAAGCTGTGGTGCAAACAGCAGATCGGCGATCTGCATCAGGCGATCGTCCAGCTGCAGCAGGCGCTGGTGGAAACCGCCGAAGCCAACCAGGATGCGGTGATGCCGGGATATACCCACCTGCAACGCGCGCAGCCGGTGACTTTCGCGCACTGGTGCCTGGCCTATGTCGAGATGCTGGCGCGCGATGAGAGCCGTCTGCAGGATACCCTGAAACGGCTGGACGTCAGCCCGCTGGGCAGCGGCGCGCTGGCCGGCACCGCTTATCCTATCGATCGCGAGCAGTTGGCCAGCTGGCTGGGCTTCGCCTCGGCGACCCGCAACAGCTTGGACAGCGTATCCGATCGCGATCACGTGCTGGAGCTGCTGTTCAACGCCGCCATCAGCATGGTGCACCTGTCGCGCTTTGCCGAAGATCTGATCTTCTTCAACAGCGGCGAAGCGGCGTTTGTCGAGCTGTCCGACCGCGTGACCTCCGGCTCTTCGCTGATGCCGCAGAAGAAAAACCCGGACGCGCTGGAGCTGATCCGCGGCAAATGCGGCCGCGTACAGGGCGCGCTGACCGGCATGATGATGACGCTGAAAGGCCTGCCGCTGGCGTACAACAAAGACATGCAGGAAGACAAAGAAGGGCTGTTCGACGCGCTCGACACCTGGATGGACTGCCTGCAGATGGCGGCGCTGGTGCTGGACGGCATTCAGGTGAAACGCCCGCGCTGCCAGGAAGCGGCGGAGCAGGGCTATGCCAACGCCACAGAGCTGGCGGATTACCTGGTCGCCAAGGGCGTGCCGTTCCGCGAAGCGCACCACATCGTCGGCGAGGCGGTGGTAGAAGCGATTCGCCAGGGTAAACCGCTGGAAGCGCTGCCGCTGGCGGACTTGCAGCAGTTTAGCGCGACGATCGGTGACGACGTTTACCCGATCCTGGCGTTGCAATCCTGCCTGGACAAGCGTGCGGCCAAAGGTGGCGTCGCACCGCAGCAGGTGGCCGCGGCAATCGCCGCAGCGAAACAGCGTTTGGCCTGACGACGACAAGGGCGGCCCGGCGCCGCCCTTGAACCTTTACCCCGCCAGACGTGCACACAGATAGCGGTTCAGGCTCACGCCTTCCTCCATCGCGCCGAGCGCCAGCTGGCGATGCTGTTCCGGCGTCATGCGCAGCACCAGTTTTCCGCTGAAGTTCTTTTCCGCCAGCGCCTGCGGCGGCGTTTCGCCTTGCGCCAGCATATCGGCGATCGTTTCGCTCACGACTTTTTCGATACCCTCCAGTGCGCCGGTACGCGTGGCCGCCAGCCAGGACAACGAGGGGAATTCGGCGCACAGCCCGACATATTCACGATCTTCCGCTGACCAGGTGATGCGATAGGTATAGTGTTCATGCCTTTCCATGTTCTTCCTCCATTCTGGCTCCTTTCTTCATTTTAGTATCAATATTGGTATCATTTCAATGTCGGCGCATAAAAAATGAGCGCAGAAGGGCCGTGAGGCAAGAGGAGGGAGGGAAGTGCTGTGCAAGAAAACCGGGCCTGAAGGCCCGGTGGGGATGAACGGAGAATGAGAGGTTATTCGCCCGGGCAGCGCTGGCAGCGCTCGATTTCGGCCGTGCCGAGTTTGAGCTTCGCCTGCAGATCGCGCAGCGCGGTGCGCAAACCTTCTTCGATCACCGGATGATAGAACGGCATGTCCAGCATCTGATCGACGGTCATCTGCTGCTGGTGCGCCCAGGCCAGCAGGTGTGCGATGTGTTCGGCGTCCGGGCCGATCATTTCCGCGCCGAGGAAACGGCCGGTGCCTTGCTCGCCGTAGACGTGCAGAATGCCTTTGTTGCGCAGCATCACCCGCGAGCGACCCTGATTCTCAAACGAGACGTTGCCCACTTCAAAGCAGCCGCAGGCGCTGAACTTCTCGCTCAGCTCGCGGAAGGTTGAGCCGACCATGGCGATCTGCGGATCGGAGAACACCACCGAAATCGCGCTGCGGCGCAGGCCCGGATTGATCTCCGGGAAGCTGCCGGCGTTGGCACCGGCGATGCGTGCCTGATCGCTGGCCTCATGCAGCAGCGGCAGTTGGTTGCTGGCGTCGCCGGCGATGAAAATATGCGGCACGCTGGTTTGCATCGTCAGGCGGTCGGCCAGCGGTACGCCTCGGGCGTCAAGCTGTAAGCCGGTGTTTTCGAGGCCCAGCCGATCGACGTTGGGGCGGCGGCCGGTGGCGGCCAGCACGTAGTCCACCAGGATCTCCTGCGGTTGGCCCTGCAGGTCCCGATAGCGGATAAACACCTTGTCGCCTTCGCGCTGCATCATCTCTACCTTCACGTCGGCGTCGAGATAGAACTCTTCCCCCAGTGCTTTGACGGCGTAGTCGCGCACGGCGCTGTCGGTGAGCGGCCCGACCGCGCCGCCGATGCCGAAGACCTTGGTGTCGACGCCGAGGCGGTGCAGCGCTTGCCCCAGCTCGAGCCCGATGACGCCGGGGCCGAATACCGCTACGGACTGCGGCAAATCATCCCAGTTGAACAGGTCGTCGTTGACGATCAGACGATCGCCCAGTTCGCTCCACGGCGCCGGCCAGCTGGGGCGGGAGCCGGTGGCGATCACAATGCGCTGCGCCACGATGCGCGTATGGTCATCGACCTGCAGCGTGTTGTCGTCGATAAAGCGGGCATAGCCCTGAATTTTGTCGCCGGCCGGGATCTCATCCACGCCTTCCAGCACGAAACCGACGAAGCGATCGCGTTCGCGCTTGACGCGCGCCATCACTTCGCGCCCGTCGATACGCGTTTTACCGGTTGGGTGCACGCCAAAGCCCGGCGCGCGTTCGATTTGATGCACCGCTTCGGCAGCGGCGATCAGCAACTTGGATGGCATACAGCCAACGCGCGCACAGGTGGTGCCGTAAGGCCCGCCTTCGATCATCACCACGCTGGGGGTAGACCGTTTGGCCGCGCGATAGGCGCCGAGCCCTGCGGTGCCGCCGCCGATGACCGCGACATCAACGTTCAACAGTTTCATATCCGCTCCTGAAAGGTAAAAAAAGGGCGGGCCGTAGCCCGCCAAAGTTCACGTTGGCTTTGTTATTACTTATTAAGCTGACAGGAAAGTTTCCAGATCGTCGCTGCCACCGATGTGACGGCCGCCGATGAACACTTGCGGCACCGTGGCGCGGCCGCTGACGGCGCGCAGGCTGACGGTGGTGGCGTCTTTGCCCAGCACGATCTCTTCATACTGAATGCCGCGTTCTTGCAGCATCTGTTTGGCTTTGGCGCAGAATGGGCAGCCTGGTTTGGTGAACAGGGAGACCGACTCCTGCACTTTGAATTCCGGCGCCAGGTATTTCAGCATGGTGTCGGCGTCGGACACCTCAAACGGGTCGCCCGGTTTGTTCGGTTCGACGAACATTTTCTCGACCACGCCGTCGCGCACCAGCATCGAGTAGCGCCATGAACGTGGGCCAAAGCCCAGATCCGCTTTCTCGACCAGCATGTTCATGCCTTTGGTGAATTCACCGTTGCCGTCCGGCACGAAGGTGATGTTTTCCGCATGCTGATCGGCTTTCCAGGCGTTCATCACGAAGGTGTCGTTCACCGAGACGCACAGAATACCGTCGACACCGTGCTGTTTGAATACGCTGGACAGCTCGTTGTAGCGCGGCAGATGGCTCGAAGAGCAGGTCGGCGTGAACGCGCCCGGCAGCGAGAACACGATGACCGTTTTGTTTTTGAACAGGTCATCAGTGGTCACATCAATCCATTGGTCGCCCTGACGGGTGTGGAAAGTAACCTGAGGAACTTTCTTGCCTTCTTGACTGGTAAACATTGATTAACCCCTTAATTAGGAAAAGTAATTTTTAGCATTTAGCGCGATATCGCTTCGTTGGGACACATTATTGTCGCTGGGGCTTGATAGATCTAATCGCTCATTGCTATCTTATCTATCGCCATGAGCTATCATGGAATGGAGGGAAACAATGAATATTCGTGATTTAGAGTATCTGGTCGCCTTGGCCGAGCACCGGCACTTCCGCCGTGCGGCCGATTCATGCCATGTGAGCCAGCCCACGCTGAGCGGGCAGATCCGCAAGCTGGAAGACGAGTTGGGCGTCATGCTGCTCGAGCGCACCAGCCGCAAGGTGCTGTTCACCCAGGCGGGTCTGTTGCTGGTGGAGCAGGCGCGTACCGTGCTGCGCGAAGTGAAAGTATTGAAGGAGATGGCCAGCCAGCAGGGCGAAGCCATGTCCGGGCCGCTGCACATCGGCCTGATCCCGACCGTGGGGCCTTATCTGCTGCCGCAGATCATCCCGACGCTGCACAAAACTTTCCCGAAACTGGAAATGTACCTGCACGAAGCGCAAACCCAGCAACTGCTGGCGCAACTCGACAGCGGCAAATTGGACTGCGCCATTCTGGCATTGGTGAAGGAAACCGAGGCGTTTATCGAAGTGCCTCTGTTCGATGAACCGATGAAGCTGGCGGTGTATTCCGATCACCCGTGGGCGCAGCGCGAGCGCGTGGCGATGCCGGATTTGGCGGGAGAGAAGCTGCTGATGCTGGAAGATGGCCACTGCCTGCGCGATCAGGCGATGGGCTTCTGCTTCCAGGCGGGCGCGGACGAGGATACCCACTTCCGCGCCACCAGTCTGGAAACGCTGCGCAATATGGTCGCGGCCGGCAGCGGCATTACCCTGCTGCCGTCACTGGCGGTGCCGCCGCAGCGCGAACGCGACGGCGTCTGCTATCTGGATTGCTACAAGCCGGAACCGAAGCGCACCATCGCGTTGGTGTATCGCCCCGGTTCCCCACTGCGCAGCCGTTATGAGCAGTTGGCCGAAGCGATCCGCGAGCACATGCAGGGCTACATCGACAACGCGTTAAAACAGGCGGTTTAAGCCGTTAAGCGCCGCCACCCGGTAGGCTTCGGCCATGGTCGGATAGTTGAAGGTCGTATTAACGAAATACTCGATAGTATTGCCTTCACCTTTCTGTTCCATGATCGCCTGACCGATGTGGATGATCTCCGCCGCACGCTCGCCGAAGCAGTGGATCCCGAGGATCTGCAGGGTGTCGCGATGGAACAGGATCTTCAGGCTGCCGACGTTCATCCCGGCGATCTGCGCGCGCGCCAGATGTTTGAACTGGGCGCGTCCCACTTCATACGGCACCTTCATCGCCGTCAGTTCCTGCTCGGTTTTGCCGACGGAGCTGATTTCCGGAATGGTGTAGATGCCGGTCGGGATATCTTCGATTAAGTGACCGCTGGCTTCGCCGGAAGCGATCGCCTGCGCGGCGATGCGGCCCTGATCGTAGGCGGCGGAAGCCAGGCTCGGATAGCCGATCACGTCACCGACCGCGTAGATGTGCGACAGCGCGGTTTGGTACATGCTGTTCACCTTCAGCAGCCCGCGGCTGTCCGATTCCAGGCCGACGTTTTCCAACCCCAGCGAATCGGTGTTGCCGGTACGGCCGTTGGCGTACAGCAGGCAGTCCGCTTTCACCTTCTTGCCGGATTTCAGGTGTACGATCACGCCGTCTTCGGTGCCTTCAATCTTCTCGAACTCCTCGTTGTGGCGGATCACCACGCCGTTGTTCCAGAAGTGGTAAGAGAGCGAATCCGACATCTCCTGATCGAGGAACGCCAGCAGGCGATCGCGGGTGTTGATCAGATCCACCTTGACGTTCAGGCCGCGGAAGATAGACGCGTATTCGCAGCCGATCACCCCGGCGCCGTAAATGATCACGTGGCGCGGTTCATGGCTCAGCTCGAGAATGGAATCGCTGTCGTAGATGCGCGGGTGATTGAAATCGACGCTGGCCGGATGGTAAGGGCGCGAGCCGCAGGCGATCACGATGTGGTCGGCGCGGATGGTGTCCTGGGTGCCGTCCATGTAGCTGACGCTGACGGTGTTGGCGTCGATGAAGCGCGCGTCGCCGGCGAACAGTTTGCACTGGTTCCGCTCATAGAAGCCTTGGCGCATGCGGGTCTGCTGGCTGATGACGTTATCGGCGTGGCGTAAAATGTCAGGGAAGGTCGCGCTGAGCGTGCGCGAGTTGTTGTAAAGCGGGTTCTGGTTGAATTCGATAATGCGGCTGACGGCGTGGCGGAGGGCTTTGGAAGGGATGGTGCCCCAGTGGGTACATCCGCCGCCTACGTTGTTGTACCGTTCGATAACGGCCACGCGGGCGCCCTGTTTCACCAGCCCCATGGCGGCACCTTCACCACCAGGGCCCGAGCCAATCACAATGGCATCAAATTGATAGTGCTGTTGCATGTAGGAGAGACCTGTTTTTTTATACAAGATTACAACGGTATCTTAACATCATAGCGCTGCTCACCCAATCACCATTAGGCTTTTTGAGGCAAAGCACAATCGGCTCAGGGCGGAAGTGTGATAGAGCGCGTTAGTATAAATGCTGTTGCAATAAAATTTGCTATATTGCCGAGTCTAGGGCGTTAGACTGAGAGAATGGAACCTATCCGGATATGCATATGGGCGTCAGAGCACAACAAAAAGAACGGACTCGTCGTTCCCTGATCGAAGCCGCATTCAGCCAGCTGAGCGCCGAACGCAGCTTCGCCAGCCTGAGCCTGCGGGAAGTTTCACGCGAGGCGGGCATCGCGCCCACGTCGTTTTACCGCCATTTCCGCGATGTGGATGAGCTGGGGCTGACCATGGTGGACGAAAGCGGCCTGATGCTGCGTCAGTTGATGCGCCAGGCGCGCCAACGCATCGCCAAGGGCGGCAGCGTGATCCGCACCTCGGTGTCCACCTTTATGGAATTTATCGGCAACAACCCGAACGCCTTCCGCCTGCTGCTGCGCGAGCGCTCCGGCACGTCGGCGGCATTCCGTGCGGCGGTGGCGCGCGAGATCCAGCATTTCATCGCCGAACTGGCGGACTACCTCGAGTTGGAAAACCACATGCCGCGCAGCTTTACCGAAGCGCAGGCGGAGGCGATGGTCACCATCGTGTTCAGCGCCGGCGCGGAAGCGCTGGATATCGACGTCGAGCAGCGGCAGCAGCTGGAAGAACGGCTGGTGCTGCAGCTGCGGATGATCTCCAAAGGGGCGTATTACTGGTATCGCCGCGAACAAGAAAAAGCTTCTGTGTCCCACGTATAAAAAAGGTAAAAAGTGATGGAAAAACCAGGCCGTGAAAATGGCACCTTACTGCTGGCGTTGATTGCCGGCCTTTCGATCAACGGTTCCTTTGCCGCGCTGTTCAGCTCGGTGGTGCCGTTTTCGATCTTCCCGCTGATCGCATTGGTGCTGGCGGTGTACTGCCTGCATCAGCGTTACCTGAACCGCGCTATGCCGGACGGCATGCCGAAGCTGGCGGCGGCCTGTTTCCTGCTGGGGCTGCTGATGTACAGCGCCATCGTGCGCGCCGAATACCCGCAGATCGGTTCCAACTTCCTGCCGTCGGTGATCTGCGTGGCGCTGGTACTGTGGATCGGAGTAAAACTGAAGGCGCGCAAGGCGCCGGATGCGCCGACTCAAGAGTCGTAATGCACCGGGGCGCCATGATGGCGCCCCTGTCGTATCAGCAGCGCTTTTCCAGCAGCACGCCGCATTCCATGTGATGGGTATACGGGAACTGATCGAACAGCGCCAGGCGGCTGACCCGGTGCGTGGCCTGCAGCGTTTCCAGGTTGGCGCACAGCGTTTCCGGGTTGCATGAGATATACAGAATGCGCGGGTAGGCCTGCACCATCTTCACCGTTTCATCGTCCAGCCCGCTGCGCGGCGGATCGACGAAAATCGTCTCGCAGTTGTAGCCGCTCAGATCGATGCCCTTCAACCGGTTGAATTCGCGCACCCCGTTCATCGCCTGGGTGAAGTCTTCCGCCGCCATGCGGATGATCTGCACATTGTCGATATGGTTGGCAGCGATGTTGTATTGCGCCGCTGCCACCGACGGTTTGGCGATCTCGGTCGCCAGGACGCGCTCGAAATTGCGCGCCAGCGCCAGCGAGAAGTTGCCGTTGCCGCAATACAGCTCCAGCAAATCGCCTTTGGAACCGGCGGTCACCGCCAGCGCCCATTCCAGCATCTGCACGTTCATGGCCGCGTTGGGCTGAGTGAAGCTGTTTTCCACCTGGCGGTAGATCATGTCGCGGCCGGCGACCGGCAGCACTTCGTCGACATAATCCTGGTCGAGCATGATTTTGGTCTTCGACGCCCGGCCGATCAGCTGCAGATCGAAACCCTGAGCGCGCAGTTCGTCACGCAGCTGCTCGGCGCGCCGTTGCCAAACGTCATCCAGCTTGCGGTGGTACAGCAGCGAGGCGATGATTTTGCCGCTTTGCGTCGACAGATAATCGATCTGGAACAGCTTGTGGCGCAGGATCGGCTCCGGTTTCAGCGCGGCGATCAGGGCGCTCATCAGGCGGTTGATCAGTTCGCTGGCGGCCGGGAATTGATCGACGCGAATACGCTGCTTGGTCTGCTGATCGAACATGATGTGGTACATGTCGTCCGCGTCGTGCCAGATGCGGAATTCGGCGCGCATGCGGTAGTGGGCGACTGGCGAGCGGAACACTTCCGGCTCGGGCGCCGCGAACGGTGACATCAACGTCTTCAGGCGGGCGACTTTCTCCGCCAGTTGGTCATCGTAACGTTCAATAGGCAAATTCTCGGGCGTCATGTGTGTCTTCTCGTCAGGCAAATTTGATCAGCGGGGATTGTAGGGAATCAGCCCGTGAAGTCCAGTTTTGTCGCGTTTATTATTTGTAACATTAGTAGCAGTCTAGACATCTATTTTCATTGATCGTAGCATTGCCGTCCGGCCTCAAGCAGCGAGTGAAAAGGGAATCCGGTGTGAATCCGGAGCTGACGCGCAGCGGTAAGGGGAAGTCACGGCGATAGCGTTTCGACGCAGACACTGTCCACTGCAGGATGGGAAGTCATCGCCCGTTGCCGGTTGCACCCCGCGGCCCGCAAATCCCAAGCCCGAAGACCTGCCGGTGTTACGTCGCAATGTCCGTGGCCGTCGCGATCTACCGGCCATGATCCTGCGGCATCCGCCAATTAAGTTTGGATGCTTTTCTCATGACAATTACAAAAAATACGCTGCTGGCGGTGGTCTCCTCCGTCACGGCTTTTTCTGGATGGGCGCAAGACAACACGACAGCCACGAATGGCGATAACCTGGTGGTGACCGCCAACCGCTTCCCGCAGCCGGTTTCTTCCGTGCTGGCGCCGACTTCTATCGTCACCCGTAACGATATCGATCGTTGGCAGGCCAAGAGCCTGACCGACGTGATGCGCCGTTTGCCGGGCGTGGACATCGGCCAAAACGGCGGGCTGGGGCAAAAGAGCTCACTGTTTATTCGCGGCACCAACTCCAGCCATGTCTTGGTATTGATCGACGGCATTCGCCTTAACCAGGCGGGCGTCAGCGGCTCTTCCGATCTCAGCCAAATCCCGATTTCGCTGGTGCAGAAAGTCGAATACATTCGCGGCCCGCGCTCGGCGGTGTACGGTTCCGACGCCATCGGCGGCGTGGTCAACATCATCACCACGCGTGAAAAGAACGGTACTACGCTCTCTGCAGGCGTCGGCTCCAACGGCTATCAGGCCTATGACGCGTCGACCCAGCAACAGCTGGGCGACAGCACCGTGGCGACGGTGGCAGGGAATTACACTTATACCAAAGGGTATGATGTGGTGGCTGAAGGCAACACCAGCATTCCGCAGCCCGATCGCGATGGCTTCATGAGCAAATCGCTATATGGGGCGGTACAGCACCGGTTCAACGAGCAAATCAGCGGCTTTGTGCGTGGATATGGCTACGACAACCGTACGGGCTACGACGGCTTTTATTCTTACGATAAAAATTTCAATATCACCGGTCTGCCGGATACGCGCAAACTGTATAGTCAAACTTGGGACACCGGGTTGCGCTATCAGGAAGGGATTTACGCCACGCAGTTAGTGGGAAGCTATAGCCACAGCAAAGACTACAATTACGATCCGCGCAAAGGGCAGTATGCGATCTCCTCCAGCCTGGATGATTCGGAGCAATACAATCTGCAGTGGGGCAATACTTTCAAGGTGGCTCAAGGCACCGTCAGTGCGGGTGCCGACTGGCAGGATCAACAGATCAAACCGGGCACCGCGTCCGTCAGCCGCGAGAGAAGCCAGCGCAATACCGGCATCTATCTGACCGGGCAGCAACTGGTGGGGCCGGTGACGCTTGAGGCTGCCGCGCGCGGCGACGATAATTCGGAGTTCGGCTGGCACGGCACGTGGCAAACCAGCGCGGCCTGGGAGTTCATCGAAGGATACCGCTTCATCGCTTCCTATGGCACCGCGTTTAAAGCGCCAAACATGAACCAGCTGTTTAGTACCACTTATGGCAATAGCAACTTGAAGCCGGAAGAAAGCAAACAGTGGGAAGGCGGCTTCGAAGGTTTGACCGGGCCGGTGACCTGGCGCGTTTCCGGTTATCGCAACGATATCGATAACCTGATTGACAGCGATCCGGTGAGTTACCGTTATTACAATATCGGTAAGGCGACCATTAAGGGCGTAGAGGCCACCGCTTCTTTTGAAACCGGCCCGTTGACGCATCAGATTGGTTACGATTATGTCGACCCGCGCAATGCTAAAACCAACGAAGTGCTGCTGCGCCGCGCGAAACAACAGGTGAAATATGAGCTGGATTGGCAGCTGTACGACTTTGACTGGGCAGTGACCTATCAATACTTAGGTGAGCGCTACGACAAGGATTATGGCGTTTATCCAAGCCCGACGGTTAAACTTGGCGGCGTGAGCCTGTGGGATCTCGCAGTTTCGTATCCGGTCACATCTCATCTGACAGTTCGTGGTAGAATTGCCAACCTGTTTGATAAAGATTATGAGACGGCCTATGGCTACGCTACTCCAGGAAGAGAATACTACCTCACTGGAAGCTATACCTTCTAACAGCACCGCCACACCTCGCCCGACGGTGCTGGTTTTCGATTCCGGCGTCGGCGGGCTGTCGGTATATCAAGAGATTCGGCAGTTGCTGCCGGATCTCCACTATATATACGCTTTCGACAACGTGGCGTTCCCCTACGGCGAGAAGTCCGAAGAGTTTATCGTTGAGCGCGTGGTGGAGATTGTCGGCGCAGTGCAGCAGCGGCATCCTCTGGCGATTGTCGTCATTGCCTGTAACACTGCCAGCACCGTCTCTTTGCCGGCCCTGCGCGAGCGCTTCAGTTTCCCGGTCGTGGGCGTGGTACCCGCCATCAAGCCTGCCGCCCGTCTTACCGTCAATGGCATTGTCGGCCTGTTGGCGACTCGCGGCACCGTACAGCGCAGCTACACCCACGAACTGATTTCCCGTTTCGCTACCGACTGCAAGATTGAGCTGCTGGGCTCTTCAGAGCTGGTGGAGCTGGCGGAGGCCAAGCTGCACGGCGAAGCCGTGCCGCTGCCGGTGCTGAAGAAGATCCTGCATCCGTGGCTGAGCATGCGCGAGCCGCCGGATACCGTCGTGCTGGGCTGTACTCATTTTCCTCTATTAGCTGAAGAGCTGATGCAGGTGTTGCCGGAAGGCACCCGGCTGGTGGATTCCGGTGCGGCGATTGCCCGTCGTACCGCCTGGCTCATCTCGACGCAGGAAAATCTGGTCTCAAGCCAGGAAGAGAATCTGGCGTATTGCATGGCGTTAAATGAAGATACTGACGCTTTATTGCCCGTTTTGCAGGGCTACGGCTTTAAATCGTTGAAAAAACTGCCGCTTTAACGGTGTTTTGGTTAAACATTCAACGGTCGGAAAAAATATTGAAAATAGGGGTTGCGGCCCGCCGAGAACTCCCTATAATGCGCCTCCACTGACCGGGAACAACGACTGACAAGTCGCCGGGTCAGCGAGAGGAAAGCGAAATAAACGGTTGACTCTCAGGGCGAAAAGCGTAATATACGCAGCCCGCGCCGATGAGTTTCTCGG
>NZ_JBQZFT010000010.1:0-125285 GCF_052692115.1 Serratia sp. TSA_105.2 | reverse complement strand
AGCAGTAAAAAAGAAGCCGCAACGTTATACGTTGCGGCTTCCTCAAAAGCTTAACTGACAAGCATTACGCCGGAAGGCGCCGTTCCTTGTTTGTCTGCCGATCAGCGGCCGAACAGATCGCGGCGTCGTGGGCGAACAAATTGTGCGATCAGCACAATCAGCGCCACCAGCAGATAGGCACCGAAGATGCCGACCAGCCACTGTGGCATTTCCAGCGTCAGGAATTGCCATTGGCGCACGGAGCAGTCGCCGGAAGCGTGGAACACTGCAGGCAGCCATTTGTCCAGCGGCAGCCACGAAGGGAAGCTGACGAAGAAGTCGCAGGTATTGAACGGCGAAGGGTGCAACTGGATCATGGTGTGCTTCCACGCCAGCTGTACGCCTTCCCAGGCGCTGTAGATCCACAGCAAGATCGCCACATAGCGCAGCGGGGTTTTCGGCGCGATGGCGCCCACCAGCGAGGCGCCGAGGATGCCGAACAGCGCGCAACGCTCGTAAATGCACATCACGCACGGCTGCAGCAGCATAACGTGCTGGAAATAGAGCGCGACCAGTTCCAACACCAACGCTGTCAGGGCCATCAGCAGCCAGGCGCCGCGTCCTTGTGAACAGCGGTTAAAGAATTGCAACATATCTAGATTCTTCCATGCAGTAAGCAATTGAACCGGCAGTGTAAACCAATTCACCCTCGCTGCCAGCCACCTGGGCCGGATTCAGCGTAAAAATAGTCGGTTCACCCTGCCGGCGCCGTCTCAGTGGCCGACGGCATCGATGGGCGGCAGCGTCAGCCAATGCCACTGCGTCAACAGCTCGGTCGCCGGCTCCAGGGTGAGCTGGACGCACAGCAGGCCAACTACCGTCAGCACCACCGTATAAGGCAGTGCCATCCACACCATGCGTCCATACGACAGACGTACCAGCGGCGCCAATGCCGACGTCAACAGGAACAGAAACGCCGCCTGGCCGTTAGGGGTGGCGACCGAAGGCAGGTTAGTGCCGGTATTGATGGCGACCGCCAGCAGCTCGAACTGCTTCAGCCCGATAGCGCCGGTTTCCAGCGCGCTGCGCGCCTCGTTGATGTAAACCGTACCGACGAACACGTTGTCGGAAACCGACGACAGCAGGCCGTTGAACAGGTAGAACAGCGAAAGCTGAGAAGCGGGTTCGGCGCGCAGCACAAACTGGATCACCGGGCTGAACAGGTGCTGTTCGATGATCACCGCGACCACGGTGAAAAATACCGTCAGCAGGGCGGTGAACGGCAGCGCTTCCTGGAACGCTTTGCCGATGGCGTGCTCATCGTTCACGCCGCACAGGGAGGTGGCGAGGACGATGACCGACAGGCCGATCAGCCCCACTTCTGCCAGGTGGAAGGCCAGCGCCAGCACCAGCCAAACGCCGATCAGCGCCTGCATCACCAGTTTGAGCCGGTCTTGCTTGCTACGGCCTGCGGTGGCCTTGCGGTCATACTCTTTCAGCACGTCGCGCACCGCTCCCGGCAATTGCGCGCCGTAGCCAAACAGGCGAAAACGTTCTACCAGCCAACAAACCAGCAGGCCACATACCAACACCGGCAGCGTGACCGGCGCCATACGCAGGAAGAAATCGATAAAGCCCCAGCCTGCGTTTTTGGCGATGATCAGGTTTTGCGGCTCGCCCACCATGGTCATGACCCCGCCGAGCGCGGTGCCGACGCCGGCGTGCATCAGCAGGCTGCGCAGAAAGGCGCGGAATTGCTCCAGCGTCTGTTTACGCTCTTCACCGGCGAAATCGCTGTCATCGCCGATGTCGCCATCGGGGCGATTCGACGTCACGTTGTGATAGATGGAATAAAAGCCGGTGGCCACGCTGATCACTACCGCCACGACCGTCAGCGCGTCGAGGAAGGCGGAAAGGAAGGCGGCGGCCAGGCAGAACGCCAGCGACAGCAGCGTTTTTGACCGGATGTTGAGCAGCAGCTTGGTGAACACGAACAGCAGTAGCTGCTTCATAAAGTAGATGCCGGCCACCATAAAGATCAGCAGCAGCAATACTTCCAGATTATGTTCGATTTCCTGCGAAACTTGCGCCGGGCTGGTCATGCCGATGGCCACGGCTTCCAGCGCCAGCAGGCCGCCCGGCAGCAGCGGGTAGCATTTCAGCGCCATCGCCAGGGTAAAGATGAACTCGACCACCAGCAGCCAACCCGCGATAAACGGGCTGGCGAAAAAGAACACCAGGGGGTTGATCGCCAGAAAAATGAGAATGGTCAGTTTGTACCAGTCGGGAGATTGCCCCAGAAAATTTTTTAGCAGGGCGCTGCGCAGGGTTGTTTCCATTGTCCTTTATGCATCCTTAAATCAGTCGTAGCGCGTACCCTAACAATGCGGCGGGGGCGGGCGCAACCGGAGCTTGTTTTACGGTGGGAAAATTCCTCCGGCCGGTATTTTTGCTCGTTTTTTGCCACGTTATGCACACTTTCGTTTATTGTTTTTCGCTCACGCTATGTCATGTCAGCACGATCTGGTATGATGAGCTGATTACTTTTACTGATTTTATCGTCGCAACGGAACGTCAAACACATGGTCATAAAGGCGCAGAGTCCTGCCGGTTTCGCGGAAGAGTACATTATTGAGAGTATTTGGAATAATCGCTTCCCCCCTGGCTCTATTTTGCCCGCGGAGCGTGAGCTTTCGGAGTTGATTGGCGTCACGCGCACCACGTTACGTGAAGTGTTGCAACGTCTGGCCCGCGATGGCTGGTTGACCATTCAGCATGGCAAACCGACCAAAGTGAACAATTTCTGGGAAACGTCCGGCCTCAATATTCTTGAGACCGTAGCCCGTCTCGATCACAAAAGCGTCCCGCAGCTGATCGATAACCTGCTGTCGGTGCGTACCAATATCGCGTCGATCTTTATTCGCGCCGCGGTGCGCAATCATCCGGAACAGGCCCAGGAAGTGCTGGCGAAGGCCGCCGAGGTAGAAGATCAGGCGGACGCTTTCAACCTGCTCGATTACGAGATCTTCCGCGGCCTGGCGTTCGCTTCCGGCAACCCGATCTACGGCCTGATTTTCAACGGCCTGAAAGGCCTGTACACCCGCGTGGGCCGTTACTACTTCTCCAACCCGGAAGCGCGCAAGCTGGCGCTGACCTTCTACAGCAAGCTGTCCACGCTGTGCCATGAGAAGCTGTACGACCAGGTGATGGATACCGTGCGCAACTACGGTAAAGACAGTGGGGCGATTTGGCAGAGCATGCAGGGCACCATGCCGAGCGATCTGACTGAAGCGCGTCGCTAATCGCGTATTCATGAAATAAGAAAGGGCGCCCTGCGGCGCCCTTTGTCGTTGTGGTGGTTACAGCGGCGTCGGCCGCGGCGGGCAACGATCGAGCAACTCCACGCTGCCATCTTCGTTTTGCTGCTCGAGGATCACGTCGAAGCCCCACAGGCGATGCAGGTGCTTCAACACGTCGCGGCGGCTCTTGTCCAGCGGTGCGCGTTCCTGCGGGATGTAGCGCAACGTCAGCGAGCGGTCGCCGCGCAGGTCCACGTTCCAGATCTGAATGTTCGGCTCATGGTTGCTCAGGTTGTATTGCGCCGACAGCTCCTGGCGGATCGCCCGGTAACCGGCTTCGTTATGGATCGCGGCAATCTCCAGATAGTTGTTGCGATCGTCGTCCAGCACGGTGAACAACCGGAAATCGCGCATCACTTTGGGCGACAGGAACTGGCTGATAAAGCTCTCGTCCTTGAAGTCGCGCATGGCGAAGTGCAAGGTATCCAGCCAGTCTTTGCCGGCGATGTCCGGGAACCAGTAGCGGTCTTCTTCGGTTGGCGACTGGCAGATGCGCTTGATGTCCTGGAACATGGCGAAGCCCAGCGCATATGGGTTGATGCCGTTATAGTAGGGGCTGTTATACGGCGGCTGATACACCACGTTGGTGTGACTGTGCAAAAACTCCAGCATAAACCGCTCGGTCACCCGACCCTCGTCGTACAGATGGTTGAGGATGGTGTAGTGCCAGAAAGTGGCCCAGCCTTCGTTCATCACCTGAGTCTGTTTTTGCGGGTAGAAATACTGGCTGACTTTGCGCACGATGCGCAGCACCTCACGCTGCCAGGGTTCTAGCAACGGCGCATTCTTCTCGATAAAATAGAGGATATTTTCCTGCGGTTCGCTCGGATAGCGACGCGCCTGCTCCGGCGACTCTTCGCGCTCGACGCGCGGCAGGGTCTTCCATAGCGTGTTCACCTGGCTTTGCAGATACTCTTCGCGGCTTTTCTGGCGCGCTTTCTCTTCCACCAGGGAGATTTTTTGCGGGCGTTTGTACCTGTCGACCCCATAGCTCATCAGCGCGTGGCAGGAGTCCAGCAACCGCTCCACTTCATCGACGCCGTAGCGTTCTTCGCACTGGCTGATGTAGTGGCGGGCGAACAGCAGATAATCGACGATGGAGCTGGCGTCGGTCCAACTGCGGAACAGGTAGTTATTCTTGAAGAACGAGTTGTGGCCATAGCAGGCGTGCGCCATCACCAGCGCCTGCATGGTGATGGTGTTCTCCTCCATCAGGTAGGCG
This sequence comes from Serratia sp. TSA_105.2, assembly GCF_052692115.1. Classification (NCBI taxonomy): domain Bacteria; kingdom Pseudomonadati; phylum Pseudomonadota; class Gammaproteobacteria; order Enterobacterales; family Yersiniaceae; genus Serratia; species Serratia sp. TSA_105.2. Next base: position 120,725 of record NZ_JBQZFT010000010.1, on the reverse strand, counting down.
ATGCAGGGATTGGAGTTGATGACGATTTCATACGCCAGCCCTTGCTGGCCCTGTTTGTAGCGCTGTTCGGTTTCGATGAACTTCTTGCCGAAGGACCAATGGGTATAGTTGATCGGCATGCCGACGCTCGAATAGGCGTCCATCATCTGCTCGGAGGTGATCACCTCGATCTGATGGGGGTAGGTGTCGAGCCGGTAATGCTTGGCGACGCGGTCGATCTGCTCCAAATACACCTGCAGCAGTTCGAACGTCCAGTCCGGTCCATCGCTCAGACGTTTATCATCCTTAACCTTTTCATGTGTTGAAGTAGTCATCAGCGCACCCTCATTATTCACGGGTCTTGCTCAAACGGCAGACCCTGTAACAAGCATAGTTCAAGTCATAATTAACCATTGCAAATCAGTGAAATAAAAATGCCGGCACGCAAAGGAGCGAACGGCGGTCAATTTGACGCCCGTTCCGGCAGAGGGCGGCGCAGCACCGCGCATCTTCTCCGAGTATAGCCCTGCGGCAAGGGCGTGCAACACATGCTTGTTGGACGACAGGGATTGAAAATTGTTATGTTATATTGTAACTTTTAATTTTCTCAATAACGGACAAGGAGCGTATTTTGGCGAGGCATTTTGGTAAAGTGGCGGTGGCGCTGGCCGCGTTGTTTATCAGCGGGCAGGCTTTTGCCCACGGGCATCATTCACATGGCAAACCGCTGACGGAAGTGGAAAAAAGGGCCGAGGCGGGCGTGTTTGACGATAAGGACGTCAAAGATCGCAACCTGTCGGATTGGGAGGGCGTGTGGCAATCCGTGTACCCTTATCTGCTCAATGGGGAGCTCGACCCGGTGTTCAAGAAGAAAGCAGCGCAGGATAAGAGCAAGACCTTCGCAGAAGTGAAGGCGTATTACCGCAAAGGGTACGCCACCGATGTGGATACCATCGGCATTGAAAACGGCGTCATGGAGTTTCACCGTGGCGACCAATCCAGCGCCTGTCAATATAAGTACGCCGGGCATAAGATCCTGACGTATGTCTCTGGTAAGAAGGGCGTGCGTTATCTGTTCGAATGCCAGGATGCCGGCAGCCTGGCGCCGAAATTCGTTCAGTTCAGCGATCACATTATCGGCCCGCGCAAATCGGCGCATTTCCATATCTTTATGGGCAACACGTCGCAGGAAGCGTTGCTGAAAGAAATGGATAACTGGCCGACTTACTACCCATTCCAACTGCAGACCAAAGAAGTCGTGGACGAGATGCTGCATCATTGATGCCGCTCGCTCCCGTCACCACAAGCCCGCTTATGTGGGCTTGTGCTCAGCCAAACGCTCTGATTTGCAGGTAATCATCCGTCACTGCCATTTCAAATAATGTTTCATCCGCCAACAGGGTCGCACGCATTCGTTCCCGGGCTTGCCGGTAGCGTTCATCCAACTGAATATCATCGGCATTTTCCCATGCGGCTCGGCTTGGCCACTGCGCGTAGCCGATAAACTTCCCGCTCATATCTCGATGCAGGCGCGAGCCGAGGCTGCCGCGCTGCAGATAGATCCCTTGGGTCAACTCAAGCCAGGCCAGGCGAAAGGCGTGTTCGTGTCCGGTTTTGACTGAGAACTGGTAGATGGCGATGAACATAAGGGGTTCTCCAGAAAAGCGACAATGTGAACTTTAGGATCGGCTTCTGGCTTCAACGTTCATATCGTGCTGCAGCGTTCGACATAAACGGGCGGGGCTAAGGGCTCGGCTGTTTTAATCCAGTAATGAAAATAAGGTTAACGGCAGCTGAAATTTTGCGCGATTTTTCTGCTGCGGAGGGAGGAAGCCCTCTTTGTTTGTTATGTTGGTATTTTTTATTTTGTTGGGTTTTTATTCTGCTTATGTGCTAGCTGGTATTTTTATATTCTGTTAAATCAATGTTGCTTATTACGCCTTTTTTGATTGCTGTCATTGATAGCGTTGCTGTCAATTCAGTGGCGGGATGACGCCTTAATCCCCTCTAAACCGCATCTTATCGCTATTTACGGGCGGCTATTGCAAATGCATGCCCCATCGACGATAAATTAATTGTGAATATTGTCACGTTTGATGACGAAGTTGTTGGACGGATTTTTTCACTGAGTTAATTTCCTGTGAGCAGAAGATTATGCTTTGTGAAGCCTTGGGCTGGAGTCAGCGATGCGAGTGGTAATTTTAGGTAGTGGAGTGGTGGGCGTAGCCAGTGCCTGGTATTTGGCGAAGGCGGGGCATGAGGTGACGGTGATCGATCGTCAGCCAGGTCCTGCATTGGAAACCAGCGCGGCGAACGCCGGGCAGATTTCACCGGGTTATGCCGCACCCTGGGCGGCACCGGGCGTGCCGCTGAAGGCCATCAAGTGGATGTTCCAGCGCCATGCGCCGTTGGCGATCCGCCTCGACGGCAGCAGCTTCCAGTTGAACTGGATGTGGCAGATGCTGAAAAACTGCAACACCGAACACTACATGACCAACAAAGGCCGCATGGTGCGCCTGGCGGAATACAGCCGCGATTGCATCAAGGCGCTGCGTCAGGAAACCGGCATCCAGTACGAAGGTCGCCAGGGCGGCACGCTGCAGCTGTTCCGCACCCAACAACAGTTCGAAAACGCAGCGAAAGACATTGCGGTATTGGAAGATGCCGGTGTGCCTTACAAACTGCTGGAGGCCAGCCAGCTCGGCAGCGTCGAGCCGGCGCTGGCGCAGGTGGCGCACAAGCTGACCGGCGGCCTGCAGCTGCCGAACGATGAGACCGGCGATTGCCAGCTGTTTACGCAACAGCTGGCGAAGATGGCAGAGCAGGCGGGCGTGACTTTTCTGTTCAACCGCAGCGTCGATCGTCTGCTGGTGGAAGGCGACAAGATCGCCGGCGTGCAGTGCGGCGAGGACGTGTTCAAGGCCGACAGCTATGTGGTGGCGTTCGGCTCGTACTCCACGGCGCTGCTGCGCGGCCTGGTGTCCATTCCGGTTTACCCGCTGAAAGGCTATTCGTTGACCATACCTATCACCGACGAAGCGGCGGCGCCGTTCTCTACGGTATTGGATGAGACGTATAAAATCGCCATCACGCGCTTCGACCAGCGTATTCGCGTTGGCGGCATGGCGGAGATCGTCGGTTTCAATACGCAGTTGGAGCAAAAACGGCGCGAAACGCTGGAGATGGTGGTGCGCGATCTCTACCCGAACGGCGGCAGAGTGGAAGAGGCAACGTTCTGGACCGGCCTGCGGCCGATGACGCCGGACGGCACGCCAATTGTCGGCCGCACTTCGCTGAAGAATCTGTATCTCAATACCGGGCATGGCACGTTGGGCTGGACGATGGCCTGCGGTTCCGGGCAGCTGTTGTCCGATCTGATGTCCGGCATTACACCGGCGATCCCTTCCGATGATCTGGCGGTGGCGCGTTACAGCGCCGGGTTTCGCCAGCAACCCGCGGTTCCGCTGAACGACGTGCATCCCGCACGTTAATCGTCGACGCTGTCATAGACTTTCCCGGCCACGTGCAGGCGCGCGTGGCCGCTGTACGCTGCCCCAAGGAGAAGCGATGCCCCGTCCCATAACCGCCACGATGCATCTCGGCGCGATTGAAAATAACCTGCAGGTGGTGCGCCGTTTCGCCGCCGGCGCCAAAGTCTGGGCTGTGGTCAAAGCCAACGCCTATGGCCACGGCATCAAACACGTTTGGCGCAGCATGGCGCAAACCGACGGCTTCGCCATGCTGGATCTGGCCGAAGCGGTGCTGCTGCGCGAGTCGGGTTGGCAAGGGCCGATTCTACTGCTGGAGGGTTTCTTTCAGCCGCAGGATCTGGCGTTGCTCGACCGTTATCACCTGACGACGGCGGTGCACAGCGACTGGCAACTGGCGGCGATCGCCGACGCCACGCTGAGCGCGCCGCTCAATGTCTATCTGAAAGTGAACAGCGGCATGAATCGGTTAGGGTTTGCACCCGATCGGCTGCATGAAATGTGGCGCAGGGCGCAGGCGGTTGCCAATATCGGCGAGCTTACGCTGATGAGCCATTTCGCCACTGCCGACGGCCCGGAAGGCGTGACCCAGCAGATGGCCACTATCGAGGCGGCGGCAGCCGATATACCGTTGCCGCGCTGCCTGGCCAACTCGGCCGCCACGCTGTGGCACCCTTCGACCCGTGGCAGCTGGGTCCGCCCTGGGATCATTCTGTATGGCGCTTCGCCGAGCGGTTGCTGGGATGATGTTGCGGCGACGGGGTTGCAGCCGGCGATGACGCTGAGCAGCGAGATCATTGGCATTCAACAGCTGAAGTCTGGCGATCGCGTGGGGTACGGCGGCCGTTACAGCGCCGCCGGCGCGCAGCGCATCGGCGTTGTGGCCTGCGGTTACGCCGACGGCTATCCGCGTCATGCGCCAACCGGTACGCCGGTATGGGTTGACGGCGTGCTGACGCGTACCCTGGGAACGGTGTCGATGGATATGCTGGCGGTAGATCTGACGCCCTGTCCGCAAGTCGAACTGGGCGCCGAAGTGGAGCTGTGGGGGAAACGTCTTCCGGTGGACGAGGTGGCCACGGCGGCAGGAACGTTAGGCTATGAGCTGCTGTCGGCGTTAGCGGCGCGGGTACCGGTCGTCATTGAAGCCTGAGCCGCAGCTCAGGCGACTTTTTTTATCTGCCCTTTAATCTGCTTGCTGAGCCGCCGCGCGTGCAGCGCCAGCAGGCAGCCTGCCAGCATCACCAGCGCCAGCGACAGCTTCGGTTGCAGCGGCAACGCCATCGCCACCAGACCCAGCGCGGCGCCGCCCGCCATCTGCACGAAACCGACCAGCGCGGACGCGACGCCGGCCTCATTGGAGTACGGTTCCAACGCGTAACTGGTTGCCGGGCCCATCACGAACGCCAACCCGGCACAGGCGCTGGCGACCGGCAGCATATACGCCAGCCAGTGCGCTTGCGCCGCCGCGGGCAGCAGCATGACGCCCAGCAGCAGGCCCAGACAGCCCAGCCCCATCAGCATACCGCCGGTCGCCAGGCAAGCCGGACGGCCGACCTTGTGGATGATGCGGTTGGCGAAGAAGCTGACCAGCATGATCCAGAAACCGTTGGCGCCGAACACCAGCGAGAATTGCAGTGGGGTCAGACCGGCGGTGCCCATCAGCACGTTCGGTGCCAGAGAAACGTAGGTCAGCGCCATGCCCATCGCCCCAGAGTTCACCACTGCAAAGGAGAGGAAACGCCGTTCGCTGAGGATGCGCGCGTATTGGCGCACCGGCAGCCCCTTGACCGGTACGGTGTCGGCAGGGCGGGTTTCCGGCAGGCGCAGCGCGATGAGCACCAACACCAGCAGCGCGTAGCCCACCAGGAACCAGAAGGGGGCACGCCAGCCGAAGGCTTCGGCGAGCAGGCCGCCGAGCAGCGGCGCCAGCGCCGGGATGATGTTCAGCGTGCCGTTGAGAAAACCGAAAGCGCGGGCGGCGGCGTCGCCGTTCAGGCGATCGCGCACGCCGCTGAAGGCGACGACGGCGGTGCAGCAAACCGCCACGCCTTGCAGCAGACGCGAAGCGATGAAAACCGTTGGGCTGGTGGCCAGCGCCGCCATCGCGGCGCCGATCATGTAGAGGATAATGCCGGCCAGCGCTACCGGCTTGCGGCCATAGTTATCCACCAGCGGGCCGGCGATGACCTGGCCGAGGCCGAGCACCAGAATAAACAGCGATATGGTGGATTGGATCAGCGCTTCGCTGCTGCCCAAACCGACGGCAATGGCGGGAATGGTCGGCAGATAAAGATCGATGCCTAATGGGCCGAGCAGCACCAGGCTGAGAAGCATAAACAGAAACTTTTGCATAACAGGAAAGGCACGTCCGAGTGACAAAGAGGGCTAGAGTAGAGACTCTGGCGGCAAATGAAAAGGGGCAAAGCGGGTCAGCGCTGCGCCCCCTGGCGGTAATAGAGCGCCGAGACGGTATCGGCCACATAACGGGCCTGGTGGCGAGCATCATCCAGCGCCCGATGCGGCATACCTTCGAACGGGCGGGCCTTTTTCGGGTTAAAGCCGTGCAGTTCCGCCAGCGTGATCACCGTGCGCACGTCCTGGGTATCCCAGAATTTCCACGGGCAGGGCATTTCCAACTGCTGGAAAGCGTGTTCGAGGATCGCGCAGTCGAACTCTTTGCCGTTGCCCCAGACTTTCACCGTGTCAGTGCTGTTCATATGGATGAAGCGGCTAAGGCTGCTCAGTACGCGCTTCAGGCTCTCGGTGCCGCCAAAGGCCTGTTTGCGCGCTTCATCGGACTGTTTCGCCCACCAGGCGACCGTGTCCAGGCTGATGGTTCGGCCCGGTTGGTCTTTCTGGCAGCTGACGGCGGCTTCGAATTCGGCGCCCAGCTCCCCGGTTCGGGGATCGAAAAACACCGCCGCAACCACCAGAATGACGGCGCTGGGTTTTATATCCAGGGTTTCAATGTCTAACATCAGATGGTGCATCGGCGTTTCCGGTGGTGGGCGTGGTGGTTTAATGTTACTACAGAACGTGCGCCGATGCGGGCGATGAGCGCATGAAATCCTTTTAAAGCGCCTCATTCAGGTTATGATGCTCGGGAAACTCTTGTCAGGTTGGTCTCTATCGGTGAGAACGCTTATCTTTATTCTGTGCATGGTCGGCTACTTGCTGTTGCTGGGCTACCTTAGCGTGTTTGTCACGGACAAGATCTGTGAGAAGGCGGGTAACTACACTAAAATATGCCGCATCGTAGACATTTCCGAACCTCATATCCCCTAATAGCCCTCTGTTTATCCCAGATAGTCGGTGGTAATCAGCGGCGTCAGGATGGCCGCCAGCGCCGTGAGCGCCCCCCATTGCCGCCAGCCCAGCTGCGCCAGCCAGTCATGCCGCTGCGGCGGCGTGGCCAGTTGCCCGACGGCCACGGCGCCGGTAAGCAGCAGCGTCAGAATCAGCAGCACCAGGCCACGGCTCACCAGCGTGAACTCGACATGCAGCACATTGGCGTAATACAGGCGCATCAGAATAAAATAGCTCAGCAAGATCCAGGCGAAAACGACGTTCTTCTTGAGCACCTGCTGCAGCATCAGCGTGAGGAACAGGCTGTGAAACAGCGACAGTAGCGGAGCCTCGATCGGATGCCGTACGCAGACGTTGTAGACCGCCATGTAAATGTTGAAAACCAGCAGGATATAGATCACATAAATATACCAGCCGTAGATGATTTTGAGCTTTTTCGGGTTCGGCGGCAGGGAGAGTGCGTCCGGTTTCATTAATGCCTCCTGATGATGCCATGCAAACGCTGTGGTTGAAGACGGCGCGGCGACATCGTAATTTAAAATCCACAGGGTATATATCACCCGCGCGCTAAATGACAATTAAACGCAGGATCGGCTTTATTTCCGCGTTAGCCTGGAACTCTTTTGCGTTCGCGGGGTCGATTGGCGTGCGAGCGCCTGGCGGTTTTTATACCATAATGAAAGATGTAATGTATTGATATGAAAGATTATAAAAACTCTTCGGGCACAAAAATTCTGCTGCTGTTCAGCCTGGCATTTTACACGCTGTTGCCACCGTTGCTGACGACGGCCGTGTTCAACCGTTTCAATCTTAACCCGTTCGCAATCGTCAAATTTTTTCACTTTAACCCGTTTTTGGCCGATCGGGGCATACCCGGTTATCAGACTTTCTTTTATTTGCTGATGCTATGGTTGGGGCTGAATGTTTTGCTCTGGCTGCTGGTGTGGGGGGCGGGGCAATGGTATCAGCGCTGGCGAGCGCCGCGCGGCTGATATTTTCCCAAAGGAGAGAAGTTGCGTAGGGAAATGGCTTTACATTCAATAATGAGACGTATTATCATTCGCGGCACCGGTGAGGGGAAAAGGGTTGTCTCCTTCTGTGCCCCCCGATCCGGTACGACATTGCTCACATTGCTTCCAATTTTCATGCCAGCCTTGCGCTGGCTTTTTTTATTCCACGCCAAAAACTCTGACGTCGGTGGTCAGTCTCTTTTCATTAACATGATTGTTTAAAAGCCACCGCGTGGCATTAGGGCGTTAGAACAGCGAAAACAGCAACACGACCGGCAGACTCAGCGGCCAGGTTAACCCGATGGTCAGTGCGCTGATACAGCGAATCTTGACGGAGTCCCGGCTAACCAGGTAGGTGAAAACCATTGAAACTAACAGACCAATAAAATAACAGTATTGCGTTGCAACCCACAGCGGTGACATGAAACCCGATCCCAGTTGTATTTTTACGCGCGAATTTTAGGAGCTTGGCGGGTGATAATCAATAACCAAAGGCCGTTTATTCAAACCTTTATCCATAAGAATGCATAATTCTTTTCTATAAAGAACGTAGGGTTATTAACGGCCTTACGTTTATTACCAAAAGAAATCAACAGCATAGTTACCGGTAACATTTCGCGTCAGGCAAGCCCTCTATTTGAGGGGCTGCGCCAGGTCAGAAAAACGTCGACGAGGGATACAGAAAGGGGATAGGACTGTTATCCGTAAATATTATTGATGTATCTGTGGGCGGAAAGGTTAAGGCGGGATAGCGTCAGGTTTCGCTTTCGTGGGCACTTTGGGGACCGGTTTTAGCGCATCGTCCCGATGCGCCGCTTGCCAGCCAGGGAGACGGGTTGTTGTTAATGAATGTTAAGACCGTAGACGAACAGCCACGAAAACAGCAGCGCCAGCAGGCATGCCATAAAAACGATGGAGATCATTTCCTTCACAACTTCATTCCTTTTCCCGGTGAGCTAAATTTACTTCTCTTTGTTTTTGCGCGAAATTTTAGATCGGTATGGGTAAAAATCCTAGTTTTAATCCCTTTTTTTCGCTGGTCCTGCGGCGTAAGCCGCTTCGATAACGCCGTGGCGACGCCGGAGAATCGGGGAGGTTAACCCGTCGTAGCTATTGCTGAACGCCATGAGGCTGACTATATAAAATGGGGACTACGTGGCGTCGAAGGCAGCCGGGCACGTTCCTTCAGGGGCTGTTCATCTGCCTGCGGTGCTTTACTATGGGGTGAAGGAGTCGGCAATGAGCACAAAACCAACTATCGTGCTGGTACACGGATTCTGGGGCGGCGCCGCGCACTGGAGTAAGGTCATCCTCGAGTTGTCACGCAGGGGATATACGGCGATTCATGCGGTGGAAATGCCTTTGACATCGCTGGCTGAGGATGCTGAGCGCACGCGCAAGATGGTCGCGCAGCAAGCGGGACCGGTATTATTGGTGGGGCACTCTTACGGTGGTGCCGTGATCACGGCAATGGGCAACCAGCCTAACGTGGTCGGCCTGGTCTACATCGCCGCCTTTGCGCCGGATGTCGGCGAAAGCCCCGGCGGCATTACGCAAGCGCATCCTCCTGCGGCAGTCGCGAATCTGGCACCGGACAGCGACGGCTATCTGTGGATAAAAGCCGACAAGTTTCACGAGAGTTTTTGCCAGGACCTTACCCCCGACGAGGCGCTGGTGATGGCGGTAGCGCAGAAGGCCCCGCTGGCCGATACCTTCGGTAACACCATCGGCGAACCGGCATGGAAACATAAAACGTCATGGTATCAACTTTCCAGCGACGATCGCATGATAGCGCCGGAGAATCAGCGGCGAATGGCGCAGCGGCTGCAGGCCAAGAAAATCATGGTGCTGAATGCCAGCCATGCCTCGCTGGTTTCCCATGCCGATGAGGTGGCGGGTTTGATTGACGAAGCGGCCGGTTTGAAATAAAGCAGGGGCAGGAAGGTTCGCCGGACTAAAGGGTGGCATTCTGCGACAGATTATCCCTTCGCTGCCTATTACGGCGGACTAAAGAGCCGGCGTAATAGGAGCGAATTAGGGATAAGCGCTGATATCGCTATCGATATTAATGATTAACAGCATCATTAACACCACGAGGGCGGTAATAAGGGCGGCAATAGTCTGCCTTACGCATATCGCCTTAGCGCCCGTTAACGCCGATCATTTCTATTGCCGCACGATGCAATCGCTGAAAATAATCATCGGGTTGTTTTTCTATCTCCTGGATAAGGCTGGCGAGCAGGTTCTGTTTGGTTATCGGCTTGTTGGCGGTCAGTACCAGCAGCACGTTTTTGCCGAGCAGGCAGCATATTTGCTTATGGTATTCATCAACATCGTGCTTGTTGAGGCCATAGAGGGTGTAGTCGATCATGATGTCTAACCTGCTGACAGGTAAATGCCCGCCGCAGCGGGCTGAGAAGCCATAGAAAAATAAAGTGAGGCAAATTTCGCTTAGGAAGAGACTTAAGCGATGGAGTAACGATAACTGAATGGGAATATTCCTATCAAGCCATGTGGGCGCAGAGGCGAATGTTTAGGAATAACCTCAGAAGAACAAATAATAGAGAGGACCGTTCTGGGGAATCTGACTTATTATTGGTGTTGCTGTTGTTTAAAAATCAAACATACGTGATGTAAATATATAATGCAAAAAAGAAACAGCCGGAAAACGGCGTTTTCCGGCTGTGGTGACATACACGCAATGTTATTCACACGGTCTGCTTGCGGAACAGTTCGCGGAATACCGGATAGATATCGTCCGGTTCGCGGATATGCTGCATGGCGAAGTTGTCGAATTTCGCCTGCAGATCCTCGTATTCGCGCCACAGCGTTTGGTGAGCGCGGCGAGTGATTTCTATGTAGCTGTAATAACGCACCATCGGCAAGATCTTCTTCGCCAAAAGCTCGTGACACAGCGGTGAATCGTCGGCCCAGTTATCGCCGTCCGACGCTTGCGCGGCGTAAATATTCCATTGCGCCGGGTCATAACGCTCTTCGACGACGTCGCTCATCAGCTTCAGCGCGCTGGAGACGATGGTGCCGCCGGTTTCCTGCGAATAGAAGAACTCCTGTTCGTCCACCTCTTTCGCTTGGGTGTGATGGCGAATATAGACTACCTCGACGTTTTTGTAGGTTCGGCTCAGGAACAAATAGAGCAGAATGTAAAAACGCTTGGCCATGTCTTTGGTCGCCTGGTCCATCGAGCCGGACACGTCCATCAGGCAGAACATCACCGCCTGGCTGGAGGGCTCCGGCCGGCGTTCATAGTTTTTGTAGCGCAGGTCGAAGGTATCGATAAACGGTACGCTTTCGATTTTCTTGCGCAGTTCGGCAATTTCCTTGCGCAGCCGCTCCTCTTCCAGCAATTGCACGGGTTCGGTGTTTTCCAACTGGGTCAGCGCATCTTCCAGCTCGTGCAATGCGCGTCTTTTACCGGCGGTCATGGCGGTACGCCGCGCCAGCGAATTCTGCAGCGAACGCACGACGCTGATGTTGGCCGGCACGCCGTTGGCGGTATAGCCGGCGCGGTGGGTTTTGAACTCGGTCAACTGCTTGTATTGGTTCTTTTTCAGGTTGGGCAGGGCGAGATCCTCGAACAACAGATCGAGGTATTCGTCTTTGGAGATCTGGAAGACGAATTCATCCTGGCCTTCACCGTCCTGGCTGGCGTTGCCCTGGCCGCCGCCACCGCCTGCGCCTCCCTGAGGCCGCTCAACGCGATCGTTCTGCACGAAGTGGTCATTGCCTGGGTGAACGCGATGGCGAGTGCCGCCGCGTCCCTGATGAAACATCGGTTCGTTGATATCGTCAGTGGGGATGGAGACCGACTCCCCGCTGTCCACGTCGGTGACCGAACGCTTGTTAATGGCTTCGGCAATCGACTGTTTGATTTGCGACTTGTAACGGCGCAAGAAGCGCTGGCGGTTCACCATGCTCTTGTTTTTGCCGTTCAGCCGTCGGTCAATGAAATAGGCCATACTTCCCCCAAACGACGTTGCCAACTCTTCATGTCCCGGTCGCGGCAGCGCAATGAGCCAGCCCCTCCGTGGGCTTCGCTGCAACGTCCATGACTGTGGACATGGCCCTGATAATGCCGCTTACCTGAGGCGTTATGAGGATTTTCTGACCCGCAGATACCATTCACACAGCAGGCGCACCTGCTTGCGGGTATAGCCTTTCTCCATCATGCGGTCGACGAAGTCGTCGTGTTTTTTCTGCTCGTCCGTCGACGTTTTGGCGTTAAACGAGATGACCGGCAACAGCTCTTCGGTATTGGAGAACATTTTCTTCTCGATCACGGTACGCAGCTTCTCGTAGCTGGTCCAGTTCGGATTGCGGCCGTTGTTGTTGGCGCGGGCACGCAGCACGAAGTTCACGATTTCGTTACGGAAATCTTTCGGGTTGCTGATACCGGCCGGTTTCTCAATTTTCTCCAGTTCGGCGTTCAAAGACTCGCGGTCGAACAGCTGACCGGTGTCGGGATCGCGATACTCCTGATCCTGGATCCAGAAGTCCGCGTAGGTCACGTAACGGTCAAAAATGTTCTGTCCGTATTCCGAGTAGGATTCCAGATAGGCGGTCTGGATCTCTTTGCCGATAAACTCGGCGTATTTCGGGATCAGATAGCCTTTCAGGTGTTCCAGGTATTTCTCGGCCAAATCCTGCGGGAACTGTTCGCGTTCGATCTGCTGCTCCAGCACATAGAACAGGTGTACCGGGTTGGCCGCCACCTCGGCGTGATCGAAGTTGAATACCCGCGAGAGGATTTTAAAGGCGAAACGGGTGGAGAGGCCGTTCATGCCTTCGTCAACCCCGGCGTAGTCGCGGTACTCCTGATAGGACTTGGCTTTCGGATCGGTATCCTTGAGGCTTTCGCCGTCATACACGCGCATTTTCGAGTAAATGCTCGAGTTTTCCGGCTCTTTCAACCGCGACAGCACGCTAAACCGCGCCAGCGTTTCGAGGGTGCCCGGCGCGCAGGGCGCATGGGTCAGCTCGCTGTGATCCAGCAGCTTGTCGTAAATCTTGATCTCTTCCGACACGCGCAGGCAGTAAGGCACCTTGACGATGTACACGCGGTCGAGGAACGCTTCGTTGTTCTTGTTGTTGCGGAAGGTCACCCACTCGGATTCGTTGGAGTGCGCCAGAATAATGCCGCTGAACGGCAGGGCGGAGATGCCTTCGGTACCGTTGTAGTTGCCTTCCTGGGTCGCGGTCAGCAGCGGATGCAGCACCTTGATCGGCGCTTTGAACATCTCGACGAACTCCATAATCCCCTGGTTGGCGCGGCACAGGGCGCCGGAGTAGCCGTAGGCGTCCGGATCGTTCTGCGCGTGGTTCTCCAGTTTACGGATATCCACTTTACCGACCAGCGCCGAGATGTCCTGGTTGTTCTCATCGCCTGGTTCGGTTTTGGCGATGGCGATCTGCTCCAGGATGGAAGGGCGCACTTTCACGACTTTAAACTTGGTGATGTCGCCGCCGAACTCATGCAGGCGCTTCGCCGCCCAGGGCGACATGATGGTGCCGAGATAGCGACTCGGGATGTTGAACTCTTTCTCCAGGATCGAGGCATCTTCCTGCGGGTTGAACAGGCACAGCGGGTGATCGTTGACCGGGCTGCGCTCGCCGTTGGCGCTGAGGGTGTAGATGGGCACGCGCTGCATCAACGCCTTGAGACGTTCCGCCAGCGAGGATTTACCGCCGCCCACCGGGCCCAGCAGGTACAAGATCTGTTTCTTCTCTTCCAGGCCCTGCGCGGCGTGTTTCAGGTAAGAGACGATCTGTTCGATGGCCTCTTCCATGCCGTAGAATTCTTCGAAGGCCGGATAGCGTGCGATCACGCGGTTGGAGAACAGGCGCGACAGGCGTGATTCCAGCGCAGTGTCGACCATCACAGGTTCACCGATAGCCATCAGCAGACGTTCGGCCGCGTTGGCATAGGCACTGCGATCTTGCCGGCAAATGGTAAGAAATTCCTGCAGTGTGAACTCTTCGTCCTTGGCAGCTTCGTAGCGCTGGCGATAGTGGTCAAATATGTTCATGATGCCCGTCCTTTCGTTATTAGCACAGGTTAAAGAGAGCGTGTGATAGTGTTCTGGCCCCCGGAAGATGAGAATACGCCTGAGTACAGCAACCCGTATGCCAACTTGGTGCGCTTATTATCGCGAGTTGCGCTGTATGCCACTGGGCCCAGGATAAATTCGCCTTCTGATTTAAGCTTAGTTTGCTTGCCGGAAAATTTCCTGCCGCAGAAAAAGCTTTTTTTAAGTCATATCAATGACTCAGTTATTACTGTGTAAGCCAAATGCCTTGTCTGGCGCGGCCTGCGGGATGAAACGTCATCGTTCCGCCATGATTAATTCATAATTCCGCTATAAGTTATTCGATCTTGGTCGTTTTCTATTGTAAAGATTAGGCGCGCAACTAAATTTTCACATAAACTATTGCGGCTATTAACCCTGTAATTTATGGAAAAAGAACCAGTGAAGATTTCAAAACTCAAAACGCTAGCAATTATCGCTTCCGCAATGGTTTGTGCGCAAAGTGCTCAGGCGGGAACCTGGTCACTTGGCGCTGCCGCGCTGGTTAGCCCGGACGCGTATCGCGGTTATCAGGACCGCGTTTATCCGGTGCCCGTCATCGACTATGAAGGTGACGACTTCTACTTCCGTACTCTGACCGCCGGTTACTACCTGTGGAAAGATCAAGAAAACCAGCTGAGCATCATGGGTTACTACACGCCATGGGGCTACCGTCCGGGCGACAGCGACGACGATCGCATGAAGCGCCTCGACAAGCGTCGCGGCACGCTGATGGCCGGCCTGGCTTATTCGCACAACGCCCAGTGGGGCACTATCCGTACCACTTTCACCGGCGACACGCTGAACAACAGCAACGGGCTGGTGGGCGATGTGGCTTATCTGTACAAGTTTGATCTGGACGCGCTGACGCTGGTCCCGGGCGTGGGCGTGATGTGGAACAGCAAGAACCAGAACAAATATTACTACGGTGTCAGCGCCAATGAATCGCGCCGCAGCGGCCTGGACAGCTACACCCCAGGCGATAGCTGGGCACCGTATCTCGAGCTGAGCGCCAATTACCAGATCAACAAAAGCTGGAATGCCTTCTTCGTCGGCCGCTATGTGAAGTTGTCTGATGAAGTGAAAGACAGTCCGATGGTGGATAAATCCTACACCGGTTTGTTGATGACGGGTGTGAGCTACACCTTCTAATCATGCATTGCACGATTACCGTGCGTGACGTGCATCAAAAAGGGGCGCCTGCGCCCCTTTTGCACATCTGCAGTGCGCTATCGCGCACGGCTCCTCAGGCCTTCTTACGGCTGCGGAAGGTCACACCCAAACGGGCCGGTTGTTCGCCAGCGGCGACCAGCGGTTTGCTGACGCGCCCGGTCTCTACGCAGACCATGGTCTTGTAACCGTCGTTCGGCATATCCCCCATGCTGCAGGAGAGCTCTACGCCCGGGTTCCAGGCGATGACGTCGCTCATATGATGGTGGTGAACCTCTATGGTGCGTGCGAGCGCCGGATCGCGGATCTGGCTGAAGGCCTCCGGGCGGGTGTAGACGCGGTCGGTTTGGCCTATGAAGGTCACTTCGCCCGCCTGGCACGCCTCTGCGCCGCCCGCCACCTTGTCGATATAAGGCTCGCCCAGGCCCGCCACGCTGACCCGATCGATGTCGCCGACCTGGAAGTAGCTGTGCAGCGCCGCCGTAGCCTGATAATCGCCGTGCGATTCCAGCTCGATCTCGCACTCCGCACCCAGCTTGAAGCGGGCAATCAGCGTGAAGGCGTGCGGCCACAGTTTGCGGGTCTGTTCATTGTCTTTCAGGGTAAAGGTCAGGATGACGCCGTTGTCATCTTCATCGTGCGCTGTCAGGCTCCAGGGCTGATTGCGGGCAAAACCGTGGGAGGGTTGTGCTACCGGGCCGAACCACGGCCAGCAGATCGGCACGCCGCCGCGGATGGCCTTGCCTTTGGCAAAGGGGGTATTGCTGCTGAGCCAAATCACCGGCTGCTCACCGCTGGGCTGCCAGGCCAGCAAATGGGCGCCTTGCAGCGCGACGGCCGCGCGCACTTTCGGGTGCGACACCACAACCACGCCCAGTTCATCGAGTTGACGCAGGCTGATGTAAGGCGAAATCTGTTCGGAAACGGGCAGGGTGAAAATTTTCTCGTTCATTTCATTACCTATTGTTTGCCGGAGAGACAAATAAAAAAGGGCGACAAAAATGTCGCCCTCATTATCAGCTTAACATCATGCCATTACTTGGAGATGTGAGCGATCAGATCCAGAACCTTGTTGGAATAACCGGTTTCGTTGTCGTACCAGGAAACCAGTTTCACGAAGTTGTCGTTCAGTGCGATACCGGCTTTGGCATCGAACACGGAAGTCAGCACTTCGCCGTTGAAATCGGTGGAAACCACGTCGTCTTCAACGTAGCCCAGAACGCCTTTCATAGAACCTTCAGCGGCATCTTTGATGGCTTTCTTGATTTCTTCGTAGGTAGCCGCTTTTTCCAGACGCACGGTCAGGTCAACAACGGATACGTTTGGCGTCGGTACGCGGAACGCCATACCGGTCAGTTTGCCTTTCAGCTCTGGCAGAACAACGCCAACCGCTTTCGCTGCGCCGGTAGAAGAAGGGATGATGTTCTGGGATGCGCCGCGGCCGCCGCGCCAGTCTTTGTGGGACGGGCCATCAACGGTTTTCTGCGTGGCGGTGGTCGCGTGAACGGTGGTCATCAGGCCTTCAACGATACCGAAGTTGTCGTTGATGACTTTAGCCAGTGGCGCCAGGCAGTTGGTGGTGCAAGAGGCGTTGGACACGATGTCCTGGCCGGCATATTTATCAAAGTTGGCGCCACGCACGAACATTGGGGTCGCATCTTTGGATGGGCCAGTCAGAACGACTTTTTTAGCGCCAGCGGTGATGTGTTTACGTGCGGTTTCGTCGGTCAGGAAGATACCGGTCGCTTCAGCAACCACGTCAACGCCCACTTCGTTCCACTTCAGGTTAGCCGGGTCTTTCTCTGCGGTAACACGGATGGTTTTGCCGTTAACAACCAGGTGGCCGTCTTTAACTTCTACCGTACCGTTGAAACGGCCGTGAGTAGAGTCATACTTCAGCATGTAAGCCATGTACTCTGCGTCCAACAGGTCGTTGATTGCAACGATCTCGATGTCAGAACGCTCTTGAGCAGCACGGAAAACAATGCGACCGATACGGCCAAAACCGTTGATACCTACTTTGATAGTCATATATTCCACCAGCTATTTGTTAGTGAATAAAAGGTTGGTTGTAAAATTACAAAAACCTTACCCAGCGTCAAGCGGAATCGTGTCAATTCTTGCGGCAAGTCAAACCGGAAGGGTGGTTTTGCACGCTTATTGCACAGTCCATTTGCGCTCGGCCTCATCCGTTATATGGGGACAAGCCGCCAAGTATAAAGTCAGCATACGCAAGATGTGTGATCGCTATCACATATCATCGTGACGTGGCCTTTATGGGCTACAGTTTAGGCCAAAAACCCCTGCAGCGGTGTTAATTTTTTGTTATTATTAATCATTGTTTTCGTTGACATTATCCACATTCAGAGATAGGCACAAATGGCTAAAGAGACAACCCCCGGTCATCCGGTCACGGAACTGAATGAAATCCAACGTTATGTGACGCAACAGCGCGGCACCGAAGCGCCGTTCAGCGGCAAATTGCTGCACAACAAGCGCGAGGGCGTGTACCATTGCCTGTGCTGTAACCAGCCGCTGTTCTATTCCGAAACCAAATACGATTCCGGCTGCGGCTGGCCGAGCTTTTATGAGCCGGTTTCCGCCGATGCAATCCGTTATCTTGATGATAATTCACATAATATGCACCGTGTTGAAATCCGCTGCGGCCATTGCGACGCGCACCTGGGGCACGTTTTCCCCGATGGCCCGCAGCCGACCGGTGACCGTTATTGCGTCAACTCCGCCTCGCTGAGTTTCACCGATGGCGAAAATGGCGACCAAACGGCCGGCTAAGTGGTAATTTAACCAACAAAATCGATTCAGCTAATTATTCATCCGTAAGCGAGAAGGGCTCTGATGGACGTGAAAGATCTGATTGCGGCGATGACGCCCGAGATATACCAGCGCCTGGTACAGGCGGTTGAGCTGGGCAAATGGCCGGACGGCGTGGCGCTGACGCCGGAGCAAAAAGAAAACAGCCTGCAGGCGGTGATGCTGTGGCAGTCGATGAACAACGTCGATCCGCAGCACATGAGCATCGGCACCGACGGGCAGATCGTGATGAAGAGCAAGCAAGAGCTGAAACAGCAGTTCGTTGCCGAGCCGCTGGCCAAACTCAAACCGCAGTAAGGCTGCTCTAAAGCGGGGCGATGACGCCATCGCCCCGTCGATTCACCGTTTTTCGCCCTTAATCCCCAGCGATTCCGCCAGCTGCTGCGCCAGCCGGTTATTGTCGTCCGCGCCGTACTCCCAGAACATCGCCCCACCCAATCCCTGGCTTTTGATGTACTCGGCTTTGATAGCCACCGAACGCGGGTTCTCGTAGGAGATAGCGAACAGCGGTTTGCCTGCGGCAGATTGCAGCGTCAGGTAAGGCACCTTGGCGTCGTCATCCCAGTGTTCGCGAAAACGATGCTGCGGATCGTTGAGCAATTTGCTGACGATATCGTGGTATTTAAAGTAAGTGTCTTTGCTGAGATCCAGCCCCAACGCGTTGAACAGGGCGGTTTCTCGCTTGCTAAAGTCAGGCTGCGTCACCGGATGCTTGGCGGCGTCCGGCTTGTCCCAGTCGATGCCCGCCTCGGTCGCCCGTTTCGGTACCCGGCCGTAGAAACCGATGCCCAGGTTCATCTGTGCCGGTTTCAGTCCGGCAGCCAGATAATTCTTTACCACGAAATCGGCGCTGTAGCGGTCGGCGGCCGCCACGGTTGGCCAACGCTTTGAATCGTACAGGTTGGCATTGAAGTACTGCGTGCCGTAAGCCATGTCGTAGGTCATCAGATTGATGTAGTCGAGGTAAGGGGCAATGCTTTTCACATCGACCCATTCCTGCGGGCTTTTGACGTTGGCCCCGACGGCGATGGTTAACAGCTTGCCTTTACCCAGTGCCTGGTGAAGCTCTTTCAGCAGCAGGGTGAAGTTGTCGCGATCTGCCGGTTGGCTTTCCACCAGCCCCCAGGCGCCGTTCACCGGATATTCCCAGTCCAGATCGATACCATCCAGCTGATATTGGGCGATCACCTGCAGCGCGGAGCGAATGAATATCGCCCGATTTTCCTCGGTAGCGGCGGTGGCGCAGAAGCCCCGTGCGCCCCAGCCGCCGACCGACAGCAGCACTTTCAGCTCGGGGTTCTGTTTGCGCAGCACCGGCAGCCATTGCAGATCGGCCGTGACTTTCGGCGACAGGTAGATCTGGTGGCGGCGAGCGGGGTCTTTCAGCGCCGCATTGGTTTCATCTTTCTCGCCGTTGTAGATCAGGCCGAAAGAATAGTTGAGGTGGGTGATTTGCGTGACGTCCAGCTTGTCGATGTCGCCACCGGGGCCAGCGGTGACGTCGCCGCCGCCGTTAAAGTAGCCGACGGAGAGATAAGCCGCCTGGGCCGTGCCTGCGCCGGCCATAGCCAACTGCACCGCCGCCAGCAATGGCAGCAGTTTTCGGGTTATTTTCATGTCTGTCTCCTTGGGTCGGCAAGGCCGACCGTACCGCCAGAGGCGGTCACAATAAAACCGGGCTCAGCGGGCCCCGGATGCGTATAACCGATTGACGCCAAAAGCGTCGCAGCCATAACAGCAAAAGCGCCTGCCGGTCACAAGCCGTTGGGGAAGAAGAAGGGCGGTATTGTGAGCGGCGTCGATATTTTCGCCGCCGCGCAGAGAGGGCGCCGGTGGCGCCCTGGAGGATTTAGTTGGCGAGAAATTGTGACAGGGTAACCAGTTGTGCACCGGCGTGCGCCATGTCCTGCAGCGCCCGCTCGCTGTCGTCCGGCTGCAGATTCACGCCGCGGCAGCCGTCGACGATCACCTGCGTTGGATAGCCGGCAGCCAGCGCATCCAGCACGCTGAACTTCACGCAGTAGTCGGTCGCCAGGCCCATGATTGCCAGCCGCCGGACGCCCTGCGATTGCAGCCAGCCGTGCAGTTCGGTCTGCGCACGGTGGCCGTTATCGAAGAACGCGCTGTAGCTGTCGATGTCCGTCTCCTGCCCTTTGCGAAAAACGGCATTGATGTGTTGCCGCTGCAACCGGGGGTGAAAATCGGCGCCGTGGCTCCCTTGTACGCAGTGCACCGGCCACCATACCTGCGGCAGGCCTTCCAGCTCGCCGAGGGTACCGACCTGCGCATGGGAGTTCACCGCAAAGCTGCGGTGATTGGCGGGGTGCCAGTCCTGGCTGGCCACCACCGGTTCGCCGCGAGCCAGACAGGCGGCGATCGCCTGATTGGCGATCGGGATGACGGCGTCGCCCGCCGTGACCGCCAACGCGCCGCCGGGGCAGAAATCGTTTTGCAGATCGATCAACAACAGGGCCGTTTTCATCGCCGCTCCAGAGTTCAGTAGGTTAACCGTTGATGCTCAGTTCGCCGCGCAGATCTTGCTGCATCAGGGCGCGGATTTGTTCCGGCGTCAGCGGCTGGCTCAGCAGGTAGTGCAGCTTGGTCAGGGCGGCTTCCACCGTCATGTCGAAACCGCTGATCACCCCGGCGTGCGCCAATGCGTTGCCGGTGGCGTAGCCTTCCATATTGACGCGCCCGGAGATGCACTGCGTCAGGTTGACCACCACGATGCCGCGTTCGGAGGCCGCACGCAACTCGTCGATCAGCTCGGCTTTCTGCGGCGCATTACCGACGCCGTAGGAGCGCAGGATCAGCGCCTTGACCGGCTGCAGCAGGAAATTGCGCACCACCGCGCCGGAAATGCCCGGATAGATGGTGACCACGCCGATCGGCTGCGGCGTGATGTCGTGAACCCGTAACGCGCCGTTGCAAGCCGGGCTGTCGATGCCGTGCTGGCGGCGAATGTGGATGCCGGCTTCCAGCAGCGGTGGCAGATTCGGGGAGGCGAAGGCGTCGAAGCCGTCGGCGTGCGCTTTGGTGGTGCGGTTGCCGCGGAACAGCTTGTTGTTGAAGAACAGGCTGACTTCGTTCACCGGATGGTTAGCCGCCAGATACAGCGCGTTGAGCAGGTTGGTCTGGCCATCGGAGCGCAGCTCCGCCAGCGGAATCTGCGAACCGGTGACGATCACCGGTTTAGCCAGGTTTTCCAGCATGAAGGAAAGCGCCGACGCGGTGAACGCCATGGTGTCGGTGCCGTGCAGGATCACGAAGCCGTCGTAGCGATCGTAGTTCTGCTTGATGTCGTCGGCGATGTGCTGCCAGTCTTCCGGCGTCATGTCCGAAGAGTCAATCAGTGGCGCGTATTCGTGAATGGTGAAATCCGGCATTTCCGGGCGGTGGAATTCGGGCATCAGCGCCAGCTGGCGCTGCAGGTGGCCAGAAACCGGGATATAGCCGTGATCGGAACGCTGCATGCCGATGGTGCCGCCGGTGTAGGCGACGTAAATGGATTTCTTTTGCATGGTCATGATTTTAACAAAGATAAGATGGGCTGAATTATAGGGGCATAGCGGCAGAAAAAAAGCCCGACGATGGCCGGGCTGCAGAATTATTTGTTAGCGGACTTCTCCGCAGGTCAGGCAGATCGCATAACGGTTTTGCGGATCGTTCAGGTTATTGAACAAGCCCGGCTGTTCTTTCACCGCGTTGGCGACCGAAGCCAGCGGGGCGGGCAACATGGCCTGAATCGCCGCCGGCAGCATGGCGTGAATGGAAACGCCGAACTGGCTGAGCACCATATCGCTCAGGCTTGGGGTATCGACGAACCAGTCGAGCTGCCACTGCTGCAGCTTCGCCAGCTCGGCGGCTTTCTTCACCGCGTCGTCGAAATCACCCAATTGATCGACCAGGCCGTTGGCTTTGGCGTCGCTGCCGAGCCAGACGTGGCCCTGGGCGATTTGGTCAACCTGTTGCGGGGTCATCTTGCGCGATTTGGCAACCAGATCGAGGAAGTTCTTATACCCGTTTTCGATATTCAGCTGCATCATCTGCGAGAACTCCTGCGGCAACGCCTTGGTGACCGCAATATCGGCCAGCGGCGAGGTCGCCACGCCGTCGGTGTGCACGCCCAGCGTATCCAGGGTTTTCTCGTAGGTATTGATGATGCCGAAAATGCCGATGGAACCGGTCAGGGTGCTCGGGCTGGCGATGATGTAGTCGGCCGGCGTTGAAACCCAGTAGCCGCCCGATGCGGCCATGCCGCCCATCGAGACCACCACCGGTTTGCCGGCGGCGCGCACGGCGGCCAGTTCGGAGCGGATCACTTCGGATGCGCTGACGCTGCCGCCCGGGCTGTTGACGCGGAACACCACGGCTTTGATGGCGGGATCCAGACGTGCCTGACGCAGCTCGGCGGCGGTAGTATCACCTCCGACGTTACCCGGCGTTTGCGGGCCGTCCATGATGGCGCCGTTGGCGAAGACGACGGCGATCTTGCCGCCCTGGTTGGCATCCGGCTTCGGCTGATAGTCGTAGATGCTGATGGCGTTGAAATCGTTCGCCTGTTTGTCCCAGCCGAAGGTCTTGACCAGCTGATTTTCGATCGCGGTGCGCGACGCCAGCTCGTCCACCAGCTTATTGTCCAGCGCATAGCGAGCGGTGTCGCCACCGGCCGCCTGCAGGCCGCTCAGCACGCCGGCGGCGCCCGGGAACAGCTGCTGCGGTGTCAGTTGGCGGTTGGCCGCGACGGTCTCCAGGTAGTTCTGCCACAGACCGCCGATCCAACGGCTGTCCGCTTCGCGCGCCGCCGGGGACATATCGTCGCGGATCAGCGGTTCGACCGCCGATTTATAGGTGCCGACGCGGAAGATATTGGTGGTGACCTTGAGCATGTCCAGCAACGACTTGTAGTACAGGTTGTTGGTGGCGAAACCGTGCAGATCGACCGCGCCCTGTGGCGACAGGTAGACCTTGTTGGCGTAGCTGGCCAGATAGTATTGCGTCTGGTTGTAGCTGTCGCCGATGGCGAAGATCGGCTTGCCGCTGTCGCGGAACTCGCGCAGCGCTTTGCCGATGTAGCGCAGCGACGGCTGATCGGCGCCGGCGAAGTCATTCAGCTGCAACACCATGCCGGTAATGTTTTTGTCGTCTTTGGCCTTGCGGATACTGTCCACCACGTCGAACAGCGAGTTTTCCTGCAGGCGGCTGCTGGAGGCACCCAACAGCTCGCGGCCCCATTGCCGCACCCGGTTGTTTACCGAAGGCTGATCGACCACCACGCCGCTTAAATCGACCAGCAGCGCGCCGCGCGCCGGGGCCGTCGAGGTGGAGGAACTTTGGAAGGACAGATAGATGCCGACCCCAACCAGGATCAGCAAGACCAGGAACAGGTTAAGGATCAGTTCCCTGATAAAATTCAGCAGACGCCATGTCCACCGGAAAATGCCGGCAATAATTTGCCACAATGTGCGCATGTGCTCTCCAACAAGAGTCGAGAATGTTCCGCTATCCTAATGAGCGGCCGGGTAAATGTCAGCTTTAAATCGTGGCACTCAGACGCTATCGCCGAGGCTGTAACTCGTCGTTTAGCTATGTTAACGTGGCCGGAATGAAAATTGTTATCAGGAGTTTACGATGGATGCTCTGGATCTTTTATTGAATCGCCGCTCGGCTTCGCGCCTGGCGGAACCGGCGCCGGCGGGGGAAGTACGCCAAAATATCATCAACGCGGGCCTGCGTGCGCCCGATCACGGCGCGCTGCAGCCGTGGCGTTTCGTGATGATCGAAAATCAGGGTCTTGAGCGCTTCAGCCAGCTGCTGCAGGCGGCGGCGAAGCAGGATCAACTGGACGAAGCGGCGATCGAAAAGGCCACCAAGGCGCCGTTCCGCGCACCGCTGATCATTACCGTCATCGCGCACTGCACTGAAGAAACCAAGGTGCCGCGCTGGGAGCAGGTGGTTTCTGCCGGTTGCGCGGTACAGGCAATGCAAATGGCGGCGTTGGCGCAGGGCTTTAACGGCATCTGGCGTACCGGCGCCTGGACCGAGCATGCGCTGGTGCGTGAAGCCTTCGGCTGCCGCGAGCAGGACGAGATCGTCGGCTTCCTCTATCTGGGCACCCCGCAGCTGAAGGCCGCCACCAAGGTGACGCCGCCGGACAGCACGCCTTTCGTCAGCTATTTCTGAGTTTTCTCCCGCGGGGCGCGGCGAAAATGCGCCAAACTCCGCAAAATCGCATGGTTTCTGAGCAGGCCGCTCGCTTATCGGCGGCCCGCTCTTATCAATCCCCTCGGCAAGCGCTACCCTATGATATCTTGAGTGCCGTTACCGAAGGGAGTGGACTATGACATCGCCAGCGATCCGTTTAACCCAGTACAGCCATGGCGCTGGCTGCGGCTGCAAAATCTCACCGAAAGTTCTCGAAACCATCTTGCACAGCGAGCGGGAAAAGTTTGTCGATCCGCGCCTGCTGGTCGGCAATGAAACCCGCGACGACGCGGCGGTGTACGACATCGGCAATGGCGTCGGCATCATCAGCACCACCGACTTCTTCATGCCGATCGTCGACGATCCGTTCGATTTCGGCCGCATTGCGGCCGCCAACGCCATCAGCGACGTGTACGCCATGGGCGGCAAACCGATCATGGCGATCGCCATTCTCGGCTGGCCGATCGCCAAACTGCCGCCGGAGGTGGCGCAGCAAGTGATCGACGGCGGGCGTTTCGCCTGCCAGCAGGCGGGGATCGCGCTGGCAGGTGGCCATTCCATCGATGCGCCGGAACCTATTTTCGGCCTGGCGGTCACCGGCGTGGTCAATACCGAGCGGGTGAAGAAAAACAGCGCCGCACAGGCCGGGGCGAAACTTTATCTGACCAAACCGCTGGGCATCGGCGTGCTGACGACCGCCGAGAAGCAAAGCAAGCTGCGCCCTGAGCATCAGGGCCTGGCGACGGAAGTGATGTGCCGCCTGAACAAGCCGGGCGCCGACTTTGCCGAGGTGGCGGGCGTTACGGCGATGACCGATATCACCGGCTTTGGCCTGCTGGGCCACCTGAGCGAGGTGTGCCAGGGCTCCGGTCTGCAGGCGACGGTCTGGTTCGAACGGGTGCCGAAGCTGCCGGACGTCGAGGCGTATATTGCCGAAGGCTGTGTGCCGGGCGGCACCGGGCGCAACTTCGACAGCTATGGCCATCTGGTGGGCGAGATGAGCGATTTGCAGCGCCAGCTGCTGTGCGATCCGCAAACCTCCGGCGGCTTGCTGTTGGCGGTATTGCCTGAGTCGGAGGCGCAGGTGCTGGCGATTGCCGAGCAGCACGGTATCACGCTCAACGCTATCGGTGAATTGCATGCCGCACAGACCGGGCAGCCGCTGATCGAGGTCGTGTAGTGTCCAACATGCAAGGAAGGCCGGACAGCGACGATTACCCACGCATTTTCCTGCAGGACGTGCCGCTGATTGACGTGCGCGCGCCGATCGAGTTTCAACAGGGCGCCTTCGCACAGGCGGTGAATTTACCGCTGATGATCGACAGCGAACGCCAAGCGGTCGGTACCTGCTATAAGCAGCATGGGCAGCAAGCGGCGATCGCGCTCGGCCACAGCCTGGTGAACGGCAAGCTGCGCGAACAGCGCACCGCCGCCTGGCTGGCGGCCTGCGCAGAGCGGCCCGCAGGCTATATTTACTGCTTCCGCGGCGGGCTGCGCTCGCAGCTGGTGCAGCAATGGCTGCATGAGGCCGGCGTGGATTATCCGCGTATCATTGGCGGTTATAAGGCGCTGCGCAATTATCTGCTCGGTGTACTGACGCAAAGCGCGGCCTTGCCGATGGCCCTGGTGGGCGGCAATACCGGCTGCGGCAAGACGCTGCTGGTCAACGAACTGGCCGACGGCGTCGATCTGGAAGGCGCGGCGCGCCATCGCGGTTCATCTTTTGGCCGAACGCTGGCGGGACAGAGTTCGCAGATAGATTTTGAGAATCGTCTGGCTGTGTTATTGCTGAAAAAACAGCATGGTGGCAGCCGCCGTTGGGTGCTGGAAGACGAAGGGCGGATCATCGGCAGCAACAATCTGCCGTTGCCGTTGTTCAATGGCATGCAACAGGCGCCGGTGGCGGTGATCGACGATCCGTTCGATATTCGCCTGGCGCGCCTGCAGGCCGAATATATCGACGGTATGCGCGAACAGTTCGAACAGGCCTATGGCGTGGAAGAAGGCTGGCGGCAGTACGACGACTATTTGCATCACGGCCTGTTCGCCATTCGCCGCCGTTTGGGCCTGGAGCGCTTCCAGCAATTGACGCAGCGGCTGGAGGCGGCGCTGCGGGCGCAGCGCCTCAGCGGCCTGGGCGACGCGCACCGCGAATGGTTGGCGCCCCTGTTGCAGCAGTACTACGATCCGATGTATTGCTATCAGTTGGAAAAGAAAGCCCAGCGGATCGTCTTCCGCGGGAACTATGCAGAAGTAAGAGAATTCTTGATGACGTTCAGCCAGAAAAACGGTGATTAATGCGACTGTTCATAGCCGAGAAACCGAGTTTGGCGCGCGCCATTGCCGACGTCTTGCCCAAGCCGCATCGCCGCGGCGACGGTTATATCGCCTGTGGCAACAACGACGTGGTGACCTGGTGCGTCGGCCACCTGTTGGAGCAGGCTCAGCCTGACGCCTATGACAGCCGCTATGCGCGCTGGTCGTTGGCGGATCTGCCGATCATCCCCGAAAAATGGCGCTTGCAGCCGCGGCCTTCGGTCAGCAAACAGCTCAACGCGATTAAAAAGCTGCTGCTCGAAGCCGATGAAGTGGTTCACGCCGGTGACCCGGATCGCGAAGGGCAACTGCTGGTGGATGAAGTGCTGGACTACCTGGATTTGACGGCGGAGAAGCGCCAGAACGTGCGCCGCTGTTTGATCAACGATCTCAACCCGCAGGCGGTGGAGCGTGCGGTCGAGCGCCTGCGCGACAACCGGGACTTTATCCCGCTGTGCGTGTCCGCGCTGGCGCGTTCGCGCGCCGACTGGCTATACGGCATCAATATGACCCGTGCCTATACGCTGCTGGGCCGCAACGCGGGTTACGACGGCGTGCTGTCGGTGGGCAGGGTGCAGACGCCGGTGCTCGGATTGGTGGTGCGTCGCGACGAAGAGATAGAAAACTTCGTGTCGAAAGACTTCTTTGAGGTCAAGGCGCACATCGTCACGCCGAAAGAAGAACGC
The DNA here is from genome assembly GCF_052692115.1 of Serratia sp. TSA_105.2. Taxonomy (NCBI): domain Bacteria; kingdom Pseudomonadati; phylum Pseudomonadota; class Gammaproteobacteria; order Enterobacterales; family Yersiniaceae; genus Serratia; species Serratia sp. TSA_105.2. The sequence goes on along the minus strand of NZ_JBQZFT010000010.1, from coordinate 93,648 downwards.
TTTGTGGCGCTATGGCAACCCAGCGACTCCTGCGAACCTTATCAGGATGAAGAAGGGCGTTTGCTGCACCGGCCGTTGGCGGAGCACGTGGTCAAGCGCATCGAGGGCCAGCCTGCCCTGGTCACGGCGTATAATGATAAACGGGAATCAGATACCGCGCCGTTGCCGTTCTCGCTGTCCACGCTGCAAATCGAGGCGGCCCGGCGCTACAACCTCAGCGCGCAACAGGTGCTGGACGTTTGCCAGCGGCTGTACGAAACCCACAAATTGATCACCTATCCGCGTTCCGACTGCCGCTATCTGCCGGAAGAACATTTTGCCGGCCGCCACGCGGTGCTGAACGCCATCAGCGTGCACCAACCCGAGCTGTATCCGCAGCCGGTCATCGACAGCGATCGCCGCAACCGCTGCTGGGACGATAAAAAGGTCGATGCGCACCATGCCATCATTCCCACCGCCCGCGCCGGCAAGATTAATCTGACGCAGGATGAACGCAACGTGTATGGGCTGGTGGCGCGCCAGTATCTGATGCAGTTTTGTCCGGATGCGGTGTTCCGCAAATGCGTGATCGAGCTGGACATCGCCGGCGGCAAATTCATTGCCAAGGCGCGTTTCCTGGCCGAGGCTGGCTGGCGCACGCTGCTGGGCAGCAAGGAGCGCGACGAGGAAAACGAAGGCGCGCCGCTGCCGGTGGTGGCTAAGGACGATGAGTTGCAGTGTGAGCGCGGTGAAGTGGTGGAGCGCCAGACGCAGCCGCCGCGGCCGTTTACCGACGCCAGTCTGCTGTCGGCTATGACCGGCATCGCGCGATTCGTACAAGATAAAGCGTTAAAGAAAATCCTGCGGGCGACCGATGGTTTAGGAACGGAAGCGACGCGAGCGGGGATCATCGAATTGCTGTTCAAGCGGGCGTTTCTGTACAAGAAGGGACGCTATATTCACTCCAGCGAAACCGGGCGCGCGTTGATTCACTCGCTGCCGGATCTTGCTGCGCGCCCTGATATGACGGCCAACTGGGAAGCCACGCTGACGCAAATCAGCGAGAAGTCCTGCCGCTATCAGGACTTTATGCAGCCGTTGGTCGGCACGCTGCAAGAGCTGATTTATCAGGCCAAGCAGAGCCGGGCGAGCATGGCGTTTCGTGGATTGCCGCCGCCGCCTTCCAGCGGAGGCAAAAAACGCAGGAAAAGCGCCGGCAAGGCGCAGGAGAAGAGTGAATGAAGCGTGGACTCAGTGGGGTATTGGCTGCCGCTGCTCTGATGTTTTCCGGCCTGGCCGCCGCCAATCGCGGCGATGTGGACGTGGTGTTACCGGTTTCGCCGGAGATTTGGGGCACGGCCAAAAACGGCGTCAACCCACCGCCGGCACAGCCCTGTAACCGCTGTTGCGTCTACCAGAATCAGAACTATACCGAGGGCGCGGTGCTTAAAGTGGAAGGGGAAATGCTGCAGTGCGTGCGTGAGCCTAACACCATCGGCACCAACCCCTTGATTTGGGTGCGATTGAAGAAGTGACGATGTAACCTGTCGCCGCGCTCAGCATGCACCGCTTTGCGCGGCGATATAGTCCGCCAGCAGTGGAACGTCGGCGGGCGCCAGGGCGTATTCCTGCGCCTGTTGCAGCGTGACCCAGACCAGGGCCGAGTGACAATGCAGCTGCAATTCACCGGAGAACGCCGCGACTCGCCAGGCGTGCAGCCGGATGATGCGTTCGCCTTGCTGCCACTGATTGCTGCCCACATAGTCGCCGATACGGGCGCAGATCCCCAACTCCTCATCCAACTCGCGCGCCAGCGCTTCTGGCTGGCTTTCGCCGGCTTCAACTTTGCCGCCGGGAAACTCCCACAGACCGGCTTGATCGCTGCCTGCGCCGCGCTGAGCCAGCAAAATGCGGCCATTTTGTTCCAGAATGGCGGCTACCACGTCGATAATTTTCATTGGCTTCACAGAGTAAAACCCCGGCGAGCGCCGGGGTGATGGGATTACAGCGTAAATTCCGCCCAGACCGGCGCATGGTCGGAAGGTTTTTCCATACCGCGGGTTTGGTAATCGATGCCGGTGGCGATGCAGCGCGAAGCCAGCGGGGTGCTGGCCAGCAGCAGATCGATACGCAGGCCGCGGTTGTCGTCGAACCCTTTGGAGCGGTAGTCGAACCACGAGAACTCGTCGTTGCGCCCCGGGTTGGCGTGGCGATAGGTGTCTACCAGGCCCCAGTTCAGCAGGCGGTCCATCCATTCGCGCTCTTCCGGCAGGAAGGAACACTTGCCGGTGCGCAGCCAGCGTTTACGGCTGTCTTCGCCGATGCCAATGTCATAATCGCTCGGGCTGATGTTCATGTCACCCATGATCAACACCGGAGACTCCGCCGACAGCTGCTGCTCCAGGTAGTTTTGCAGATCCTGATAAAAGCGTGTTTTAGCCGGGAATTTGATCGGATGGTCGCGGCTTTCACCTTGCGGGAAGTAGCCGTTGACCACCGTCAGCGTGCCCTGTGGCGTGGCCAGATCGGCCATGATGATGCGACGCTGCGCGTCTTCTTCATCAGTCGGGAAACCGCGGCGCACGGCCAGAGGCTCCGCTTTGGTCAGCAGCGCAACGCCGTAATGGCCTTTTTGCCCGTGATAGAACACGTGATAGCCGTGCTGGCTGACTTCTTCCAGCGGGAACATGTCGTCGTGAACTTTAGTTTCCTGCAGACCGATCACGTCGGGCTGGTGCTGTTCGATAATTGCCGCCAGCTGATGCGGACGCGCGCGCAGTCCATTGATATTAAAAGAGACAAACTTCATGAGCGGTGCCGTTTTCACGAGAAAAATGTGCTGTGATAGTAGCAGAGTTTGGCGGGAAATGTAACGCAGACAGCGGCCGGACCGCTGGCTGCGCTGCGGGTTTATTTCGCCCAGCGGTCGTAATTTTTGGGTTGATAGTCGTCAAACTGTTGCAGCAGTGTTTGCGCCGATTCACTGATGTGCAGGGTGCCGAGATAGTCGTGGCGCATAAAACCCTGATCGGCGACGTGCTCGAGGAACTGGCTTAGCGGGCGATAGAAGCCGTTGACGTTCAGCAGGCCGACCGGTTTGTTGTGATAGCCGATTTGCCCCCAGGTCCAGATTTCAAACAGCTCTTCCAGCGTGCCGATGCCGCCGGGCAGGGCGATAAAACTGTCCGCCAGCGCCGCCATACGGGCTTTGCGCGTATGCATATCAGGCACCACTTCCAGTTCGGTCAGGCCGCGATGCGCGGTTTCCGCTTCAACCAGGCGCTCGGGGATAATGCCGACAGCTTCACCGCCCGCCGCCAACACGGCATCTGCCACGATCCCCATCAATCCTTTTTTGCCGCCGCCATAGATTAAACGGCGCCCCTGTGCGGCCAGCAGCTGTCCCAGTTGACGAGCCTGCTCGGCATAAGCGGGATTGACGCCTTCGCTGGCGCCACAAAAAACGCAAATATTGTTTCGCATCCACCTGTTCCTTACTGCACTAAAGAAGCCAGTGGTATAGCGAATTGTCGGCCGGAGTTCAAGTTACGGCTGGGAGTGAGGAAATAAAACATCGAGTGAAAGCGGGGAATAAGGGGAGACAAATTGAGTTTTATTGATACGAGAGCATTAGGGATGCGATGTGTTTTAACTTGGTTCAGGGATTTTTTGCAAGGGATGGTGGTGGGGGAAGGATTCGAACCTTCGAAGTCTGTGACGGCAGATTTACAGTCTGCTCCCTTTGGCCGCTCGGGAACCCCACCATGATATTCATGGATTTACTAATTGTTGCTCCGGTTTTATTCGGAAGAAACCTGGCCGGCTTCTTTACTGCTTCTTCGCTCCTGGCGGAGAAAAGATGGTGGTGGGGGAAGGATTCGAACCTTCGAAGTCAGTGACGGCAGATTTACAGTCTGCTCCCTTTGGCCGCTCGGGAACCCCACCATATTACATGGCTATTTAACTGGCCTTGCTTGCGAGAGCGCTGTCTCGGTAAGCGGGGCGCATCATATCAAATGAAGCGGATGTGTAAAGCATTGAAATGCAGAAAATGAATCGTTTGCCGTTTTTTTATTCTTGGCGGTGCATCCCTGAACGAAATGCACCGCTTTATTGAGCGATTACAGAATAACGGTGCGGTTGCCGTAGACAAAGACGCGCTGCGCCAGCACCTGATACAGCGCGCGGCTGAGCACATTTTTCTCCACGTCGCGGCCGGCGCGCATCATATCCTCGGCGGAATAGGTGTGATCGACGTGGATCACGTCCTGCATGATGATCGGGCCTTCGTCGAGATTGTCGTTAACGTAGTGGGCGGTGGCGCCGATGATTTTTACCCCGCGCTCGTAGGCCTGGTGATAAGGGCGCGCGCCGATAAACGCAGGCAGGAACGAATGGTGAATGTTGATCACTTGATTCGGATAATGTTGCACGAAGGCCGGGGTCAGCACGCGCATATATTTGGCCAGCACCACGTAATCCGGCTGATATTGATCGATCTTGGCCGTCATTTCGCGGTCATGCTGTTCACGCGTCAAGCCTTCGTGGCTCACCAGATGGAAAGGAATATCGAAACGCTCCACCAGCGATTGCAGCGTGTCGTGGTTGCCGATCACGGCGGCGATTTCAACGTCGAGGCCGCCATAGGCGCTTTTCATCAATAGATCGCCCAGGCAGTGGGCCTCTTTGGTGACCAGCACCACGATGCGACGGCGCCCGGTGCTGTGCAGCTCACGCAACGAACCTTCCGGCAGCGCGCTGTCCAGATCGGCCAGCAGCGTGTTGTCGTTGAAAATGCCTTCCAGCTCGGTGCGCATGAAGAAACGGCCGGTGCGGTGATCGACGAACTCATTATTCTGGACGATATTGAGTTCGTGCTTGTAACAGATGTTGGTGATCTTGGCGATCAGCCCTTTGGCATCCGGGCAGATGGTGCGTAACACTTTCCGTTGTACATTTTGGTGTGGCATGGGTTTGAGGATCCTGTCTGATACTGAACGGCCTGTCTGCGCAGGCGTAAACGTGAAGCGCCGGCCGGCTAGCGCCCGCAGCACTTCTTGTATTTTTTCCCTGAGCCACAGGGACAAATCGCATTTCTGCCGGGCTGGGGTTTGGTGCCGTCGATATAATACCAACGTTGATCGCGACGAAGGAAGCGCGAGCGTTCATGCATCGCCTGCGGTTCGCCGCTTTCGCCATCGATAAAGCGGGCGATGAATTCGACGAAGCCTTCATCCGGCTCATGACCGGCTTTCTCTTCCACGATCGTCAGGCCCAGCCATTCGGTATTTTTAAAGCTGTCGACGATTGCATTGCGCCACGCTTCGGCGCCGCAGTCGGGGTGCCAGGTGGCGATCAGATAGTCGACGTTATGATTTACGTAGGCGGTGAAGCGTGAACGCATCAGCTGGCCGGGCGTCGGCGCCGGCTGATTGCCGCTGATAAAGGGGGCGCAGCACGCGTTATACGCCAGTCCGCTGCCGCATGGGCATGATTCGGGCAAAATAACTCCTGAGAACACGAGGCAGAAAATGAATTTAGCGCATATGTTACCTAACAATATTCGTCAGTGACAATCTACCCTGAAAGCAGAGAACACCTTTCACCGAGAGGATGGCGCTATGCGGCAAATCAAGATCGGACTGGCGCTGGGGGCGGGATCGGCCAAAGGCTGGGCGCACATCGGCGTGATCAATGCGTTAAAGAAACTGGGAATTGAGGTCGATATCGTTGCCGGCTGCTCTGTCGGCGCGTTGGTGGGCGCGGCGTTCGCCAGCCATCGCCTGCCGGCGATGGAGCAGTGGGTGCGGTCGTTCAGCTATTGGGACGTGATTCGGCTGATGGATTTTTCCTGGCAGCGCGGCGGCCTGTTGCGCGGAGAACGGGTGTTTAACGCTGTCGGACAGCTGTTGAAGATCAATGATATCGCCGAGTGCGCGTTGAAGTTCGGCGCCGTGACGACCAATCTCAGCACCGGGCGCGAGCTGTGGCTGACCGAAGGCGATATTCATCAGGCGATACGCGCTTCCTGCAGCATGCCTGGCCTGTTGGCGCCGGTATGGGCCGACGGCTATTGGCTGGTGGATGGCGCGGTGGTCAATCCGGTGCCGGTGTCGCTCTGCCGCGCTATGGGCGCCGATATCGTCATCGCGGTCGATCTGCAGCATGACGCGCACCTGATGCAGCAGGATCTCTTCTCGATACGCATTGAGGAAGAAAACCTGGACGATGCGCCTGCAGCCACCTGGCGCGGGCGTTTGCGGGAGCGCATCGGCAGAATGCGGCAGCGCAAACCGGCGACGGCGCCGACGGCGATGGAAATCATGGGCACCTCGATTCAGATGCTGGAAAATCGCCTGAAGCGCAACCGCATGGCGAGCGATCCGCCGGATGTGTTGATCCAACCTTTTTGCCCGCAAATCTCGACGCTGGATTTCCACCGCGCCGATGAAGCGATCGAGGCAGGGTTACTGGCAGTGGAAAAACAACTGGATCGGTTGTTGCCGTTGATAAAAAATAGATAATTCTCGGTTCTCGGTTGGCATTGCGCGGTCAGTCTGTTTCAGACGAGCATAAGTGACCTTTTTGAGCCACTATTACACTATGGAAAGGGACGAGGCTCGGCTGATGGCATTACCACTTACTCACAAGCGCATCTTGATCGTTGAGGACGAGCAGGTTTTTCGTTCAGTGCTGGTCAGTTATTTGGCCTCGCTGGGTGCTGAAACCGGCGAGGCGACCAACGGTTTACAGGCGTTGAGTGCAGTCGATGACTTCAAGCCGGATCTGATCCTGTGCGATCTCGCGATGCCGGAAATGGGCGGTATCGAATTCGTTGAACACCTGCGTTTGCAGGGGGTACAGATCCCGGTGCTGGTGATCTCGGCCACCGACAAGATGGCTGACATCGCCAAGGTGTTGCGCTTGGGCGTGCAGGATGTGCTGCTCAAGCCGCTGACCGATCTCAATCGCCTGCGTGAAGCGGTGCTGGCGTGCTTATACCCCAATATGTTCACCTCCCAGGCGATTGAAGAGGTTGAGCTGTTTCAGGATTGGGATGCGCTGAGCAAAAACCCTTCCGAAGCCGTCAAACTGCTTAAACAACTGCAACCGCCGGTACAGCAGACCATTGCGCACTGCCGGATCAACTATCGGCAGTTAACCACCGGTGAAAATCCCGGCCTGGTGCTGGATATTGCCGCGTTGTCAGAAAAAGACCTGGCATTCTATTGTCTGGACGTCACGCGCGCCGGCGATAATGGCGTATTGGCGGCATTGCTGTTGCGCGCATTATTTAATGGCTTGCTGCAAGACCACCTGGCTAATCAACAGCATCGTTTGCCGCAAATGTCGGCATTGTTAAAGCAGGTTAATCAATTATTGCGGCAGGGGAAATTAGACGGCCAATTCCCGCTGCTGTTGGGATATTATCACGCCGAAAATAAGAACCTGATTCTGGTTTCCGCCGGGCTGCATGCCAACGTCAATACCGGTGACAATCAAATCCAGCTGAGCAACGGCGTGCCACTGGGGACGCTGGGGGCGACCTACATGAATCAGATCAGCCAGCGCTGTACCGCCTGGCAATGTCAGGTGTGGGGCAGCGGGGGCCGATTGCGGCTGATGCTCAGCGCTGAATAACAGGCAGCGATCGGCGAGATCTTAAGCTATTCACTTATCTGCAATTAAACCGTTTATTTATTCTCCGGATTATCCGAACGGGTAATAGTCCTAAATGTTTTCTATTTGTGTTCCGGCTAATGCTCGGCGCGTATAAGCTGGTATACTCCGAAGGTTTTTTTATATCGAGCCCAAGCTCATAAAATGAGCGCTTTAGCTTTAAGAGAGGAAATAATGCCTGCTGTAAATCGCAAAGTCAGAAAAGCCGTGATCCCGGTTGCAGGCTTGGGTACGCGGATGTTGCCGGCCACCAAAGCCATTCCGAAAGAAATGCTGCCGCTGGTTGATAAACCGCTGATCCAATACGTCGTCAATGAGTGCATTGCGGCGGGGATTAACGAGATTGTGCTGGTCACCCACTCCTCCAAGAACTCGATCGAAAACCATTTTGACACCAGTTTCGAACTCGAAGCGATGCTGGAAAAACGCGTCAAGCGCCAATTGCTGGATGAAGTGCAGTCGATCTGCCCGAAAGGCGTTACCGTGATGCAAGTCCGCCAGGGCAATGCCAAAGGCCTGGGGCACGCTATCATGTGTGCCTACCCGATGGTGGGCGACGAGCCGGTCGCGGTGGTGCTTCCGGACGTGATCCTCGACGAATACAGCGCCGATCCGAAAAAAGACAACCTCCACGACATGTTGCAGCGCTTCGAAGCCACCGGCGTCAGCCAGATCATGGTTGAACCCGTGCCACATAAAGATGTCGGAAACTACGGCGTAGCCGACTGTAAGGGCGTTGCTTTGCAACCCGGCGAAAGCGCGCCGATGGTCAGCGTGGTCGAGAAACCGTCGCCGGATAAAGCCCCGTCCAACCTGGCGATTGTCGGTCGTTACGTGTTGTCCGCCGATATTTGGCCGCTGTTGGCCAAAACGCCTCCTGGCGCCGGCGACGAAATTCAGCTGACTGATAGCATCGAAATGTTGATGCAGCAGGAAACGGTGGAAGCGTATCACCTGAAAGGCGTGAGCCATGACTGCGGTAACAAGCTGGGGTACATGCAGGCTTTTGTGGAGTACGGCATGCGTCATGCCAGCTTGGGCAAAGAATTTTCTCAGTGGCTGCAACAGGTTGTTGCCGCTGATAAGAAGTAATTTGATCTTTCGTCTTAATTTGAAAAACTAGGATTTTCACATGAAAGTAACAGTTTTTGGTATTGGTTATGTGGGGCTGGTACAGGCCGCCGTGCTGGCTGAAGTTGGCCATGACGTTATGTGCATCGATGTTGATGAGCGAAAAGTCGAAAACCTGAAAAAAGGGAATATCCCGATTTTTGAACCGGGCCTGACGCCGCTGGTACAGCAAAACTATGAGGCTGGGCGCCTGCATTTCACCACCGATGCCAAAGCGGGCGTGGCGCACGGGAATATCCAGTTTATCGCCGTCGGCACGCCGCCGGATGAGGACGGTTCCGCCGATCTTAAATATGTCACCGCGGTGGCGCGCACTATCGCCGAGCACATGACCGATCGCAAAGTGGTGATCGACAAATCTACTGTGCCGGTCGGTACGGCTGACAAGGTGCGTCAGGTGATGGCGGAAACGCTGGCGAAACGCGGCAGTAACGTGGCGTTCGACGTGGTGTCCAACCCTGAATTCCTGAAGGAAGGCGCTGCGGTGGCTGACTGCATGCGCCCCGAGCGCATCGTGATCGGTACCGACAATAAAGAGGTAATCGAACCGATTCGCGAACTGTACGAGCCGTTTAACCGCAATCACGATCGTATGATCATGATGGATATCCGCAGCGCGGAGCTGACCAAATATGCTGCCAACTGCATGCTGGCGACCAAAATCAGCTTTATGAACGAAATGTCCAACCTGGCGGAAATGCTGGGCGCGGACATCGAGAAAGTGCGCCAGGGCATCGGTTCCGATTCACGTATCGGTTATCACTTCATCTACCCTGGCTGCGGCTACGGTGGTTCTTGCTTCCCGAAAGATGTCCAGGCCTTGATCCGCACGGCGGAGCAGATCGGTTACCAACCGAAGCTGTTGCAGGCGGTAGAGCAGGTCAACTATCAACAGAAAGACAAGCTGAACAGCTTTATCAAAGACTATTTCGGCAGCGATTTGAAGGGCAAAACCTTCGCGCTGTGGGGTCTGGCGTTCAAGCCGAATACCGATGACATGCGTGAAGCGTCCAGCCGCGTGCTGATGGAGCATCTGTGGGCTGCCGGTGCCACCGTTCAAGCCTACGATCCGGAAGCGATGAACGAAGTTCAGCGCATCTATGGCCAGCGTGACGATCTGAAGCTGATGGGGACCAAAGAGGCTGCCTTGCATGGCGCCGATGCTCTGGTGATCTGCACCGAATGGCAGAATTTCCGCGCGCCGGACTTCGACGTGATCAAGAGTGCGTTGAAACAGCCGGTGATCTTCGATGGACGTAACCTGTACGATCCGGAGCGTTTGGCGAATCGTGGCTTTACCTACTATGCGATTGGCCGCGGTGCCTCGATTAAACCGGTTATTTAAGGAGTGGGCATGAAATTCCTGGTTACAGGCGCCGCAGGGTTTATTGGTTATCACGTTGCAGAGCGTTTGTTGACCGCCGGGCATCAGGTTGTCGGTATCGATAACCTGAATGACTATTATGACGTGGGCCTGAAAATGGCCCGTCTGGACAGGCTGGCGGATAAGCCGGGATTCCGCTTCATCAAGCTGGATTTGGCCGATCGTGAAGGTATGGCGGCATTGTTCGCCGAGCATCAGTTCCAACGAGTCATTCATTTGGGTGCACAAGCCGGCGTGCGATATTCGCTGGTCAACCCGTTGGCTTATGCGGATGCCAATCTGATCGGCCATTTGAACGTTCTGGAAGGCTGCCGTCATAATAAGGTCGAGCATTTACTTTACGCTTCCTCCAGCTCTGTTTATGGCCTCAATCGCAAGCTGCCGTTTGCTACCGAAGATTCTGTCGACCACCCTGTGTCGCTGTATGCGGCAACCAAAAAAGCCAATGAGCTGATGTCACACAGCTACTCTCATTTATACGGTCTCCCGACGACGGGGCTACGCTTCTTTACCGTATATGGTCCTTGGGGGCGTCCGGATATGGCGCTGTTCAAGTTTACCAAGGCCATATTGGCGGGGGAGAGTATCGATGTATATAACCACGGTGAAATGCACCGTGACTTTACTTACATCGATGATATCGCCGAGGCGATTGTGCGGCTGCAGGCGGTTATTCCGCAGGCAGATCCGTCATGGACCGTTGAACAGGGATCGCCGGCGACCAGTTCCGCGCCGTATCATGTTTATAATATCGGCAATAACACCCCCGTTAAACTGATGGAATATATCACGGCGTTGGAGCAGGCTTTGGGGGTAACTGCCCGCAAGAATATGCTGCCGATGCAACCTGGCGACGTGATGGATACCAGCGCGGATACCGCAGAGCTTTATCGTGACATTGGTTTTAAGCCGGAAACCAGCGTTGAAGAGGGTGTGAAGCGCTTTGTTGATTGGTATAAGGCATTCTACCGGGTTCAATAATTGAACGAGGTATATGCGATAAAGGGGCCTTAGGGCCCTTTTTTTCGCTGGAACGTCATGCAAGGAGGAAAATGCGAATTAGGATATTTACTAAAAGGAAAGGGATGAGGCGGAGCACGGCTATAAGCTTTAAAATGAAAAGGCCCCCCGTAGGGAGCCTTTCAGATACGGGCTGAATCGCTATTACAGCAGGAAATCATCCAGAGATTTACCTTGCTCTTCGATAGCTTTCTTAATCACCGCAGGAGTACGGCCTTGGCCGGTCCAGGTTTTCAGCTCGCCGTTTTCGTCTTTATATTGGTATTTAGCAGGACGTGCTGCACGTTTTGCTTTACCGGCAGCCTTGTTGGCAGCCATGGTTTGCAGCAGTTCATTCGGATCGATACCGTCAGCAATCAGCATTTCGCGGTATTGCTGCAGTTTACGGGTGCGTTCTTCGATTTCTGCTTGAGCCTGGCTGTCTTCTTCGCGACGTTCGTTCACAACAACTTCCAGTTTCTCGAGCATTTCTTCCAGCGTTTCCAGTGTGCATTCTCTTGCCTGGGCGCGCAGAGTGCGGATGTTGTTCAAAATCTTTAATGCTTCGCTCATTGTCCTAGTCTCAAATTATATTGGTGGGGGGCGTCTCGATAATAATAGAGTGCTATTTTCTTTTCTGCAATAGCCAAATTGACTTGAATACTCAAATTTACCTTTTAAAAAACCGTTAATCGGATCTGTCCGACTAATATAGGAAGGGCTGTTAACTATTACCCTCGGTGCGCTTAAGTCAAAATTTCAGCAGGCATGCTTTAAAAGACGCGTGTTGCAAGGCTTTCATCGATAAGTTATCGACGTAATTTATATCAATATTACAATGGGTTCTGTGGGCTTAATCACGTCATGGCAAGGCAGACATTGTAAACAATAGGGGTATATAGGTAAAGATTGCGTCAGTAAACGTCGGGGACAGCGAAGGTGATTAAATGCCCTGTATAGGCCCCGCGTATAATAGACTAGCGCACCGCTGCGGCTGCGGCACCTGCCGCGGTGAAAGGGTGACTATGGATTAATGGGCAAATGATCGCGGTTAACCATTAGCAGGAATTAATAGTGATGACAGGCATACATTATCCTGTAAATAGCTGTAAAAAGAACGGGCCGACAGAACGATATGTTTCGCTTGAAAGCGCATTATTACGGCGAACGCAATATTCGTTCGCTTTGGGCTGAGCCGGGAGGCGGCTTATGGTACACTTGCCGTCCTAATCAACATTTGAATATTTCTTATACCATCGGAGTTGCGGGGCCATGGCTCAACTTTATTTTTATTACTCTGCGATGAATGCCGGCAAGTCCACCGCGTTGCTACAGTCTTCATATAACTATCAAGAACGTGGTATGCGAACGCTGGTGTTCACCGCGGAGATCGATCACCGCTATGGCGTAGGCAAAGTCAGCTCGCGCATCGGGTTATCTTCGCAGGCCCAGCTCTATAACAACGACTCAATGCTCTTCGCCATGATTCAGCAAGAGCATCAACAGCAGCAGGTGCATTGTGTGCTGCTCGATGAAAGCCAGTTCCTGACCAAAGCGCAGGTTGAGCAATTGTGCGATGTGGTGGACCAACTGGACATTCCCGTATTGTGTTACGGCCTGCGCACCGATTTTCTCGGTGAGTTGTTTACCGGCAGCCAATATTTGCTGGCCTGGGCCGATAAGCTGGTGGAATTGAAAACCATCTGTCACTGTGGGCGCAAAGCCAATATGGTGTTGCGGTTGGACGAGAATGGCAAAGCGATGCATGCCGGCGAACAGGTGGTGATTGGCGGTAACGAGAGCTATGTCTCCGTCTGCCGCAAGCATTATAAAGAGGCGATTCACTCCCTGGACTAGGGGGAAAACGCCGCCAGAGCCCGCTGAAGCGTTTTGGCGGCGTGAGTCGAAATGCAGCGCCGCAGGCGCAATAAAAAACCCGCCGTTTGGCGGGTTTTTTTTATCGGTTCACGGAACCGTTATTTCTTGGGCTTCTTTACCGCGGCTTTGGCGGCAGCCGGAGCGGCCGCTTCCTCTTCTACCGCTTCGCTGAATTCGCGGCCGTAGAAGGTATCCAGCATGATTTGCTTCAGCTCGGCAATCAGCGGGTAGCGTGGGTTGGCGCCGGTGCATTGGTCGTCGAATGCGTCTTCCGACAGCTTGTCGACTTTCGCCAGGAAGTCCGCTTCCTGCACACCCGCCTCACGGATGGAGGTTGGGATGCCCAACTCGGTTTTCAGCTCGTCCAGCCAGGCCAGCAGTTTCTCAATCTTCTGCGCGGTACGGTCGCCCGGTGCGCTCAGGCCGAGGTGGTCGGCGATTTCAGCGTAGCGGCGGCGCGCCTGAGGGCGGTCGTACTGGCTGAAGGCCGTCTGCTTGGTCGGGTTGTCGTTCGCGTTGTAGCGAATGACGTTGGAAATCAGCATCGCGTTGGCCAGGCCGTGCGGAATGTGGAACTCCGAACCCAGCTTGTGCGCCATGGAGTGACAGACCCCGAGGAAGGCGTTGGCGAAGGCGATACCGGCGATGGTGGCGGCGTTATGCACGCGTTCACGGGCAACCGGATTTTTCGCGCCTTCTTTATAGCTGGCCGGCAGATACTCTTTCAACAGTTTCAGCGCCTGCAGCGCCTGGCCGTCGGAGTATTCGTTCGCCAGCACCGAAACGTAGGCTTCCAACGCGTGGGTGACCGCATCCAGACCGCCGAAGGCGCACAGGGATTTCGGCATGTTCATCACCAGGTTGGCATCGACAATTGCCATGTCCGGGGTCAACGCATAGTCGGCCAGCGGGTATTTCTGTCCGGTGGTGTCGTCAGTTACGACGGCAAACGGCGTGACTTCCGAACCGGTGCCTGACGTGGTGGTGATGGCGATCATTTTCGCTTTCACGCCCATTTTCGGGAACTTGTAGATACGCTTGCGGATGTCCATGAAGCGCAGTGCCAGATCCTCGAAGTGGGTTTCAGGATGTTCGTACAGCACCCACATGATTTTCGCGGCGTCCATTGGCGAGCCGCCGCCCAGCGCGATGATGACGTCCGGTTTGAAGGAGTTCATCTGCTCGGCGCCTTTACGTACGATGCTCAGCGTCGGGTCGGCTTCCACTTCGAAGAACACTTCGGTTTCGATGCCGTGAGACTTCAGAACCTTGGTGATCTGGTCGGCATAGCCGTTGTTGAACAGGAAGCGGTCGGTCACGATGAAGGCGCGTTTTGCCCCGTCGGTCGCCACTTCTTCCAGCGCGATAGGCAGCGAGCCCCGGCGGAAGTAGATCGATTTCGGAAGTTTATGCCACAACATGTTTTCTGCTCGCTTCGCTACAGTTTTCTTGTTGATCAGGTGTTTAGGTCCGACGTTCTCAGAGATGGAGTTGCCACCCCAGGAGCCGCAACCCAGCGTCAGCGAAGGCGCGAGTTTGAAGTTATACAGGTCGCCGATACCGCCCTGAGAAGCCGGGGTGTTGATCAGGATACGAGCCGTTTTCATTTTATCGCCGAAGTAGGCGATGCGAGCCGTTTGGTTATCCTGGTCGGTATACAGGCAGGAGGTGTGGCCGATACCGCCCATGGCGACCAGTTTTTCAGCTTTGGCGACGGCGTCTTCGAAGTCTTTGGCCCGGTACATCGCCAGGGTAGGCGACAGTTTTTCATGGGCGAAAGGTTCGGACTCGTCGACCAGCTTCACTTCGCCGATCAGCACTTTGGTGTTGGCCGGCACTTTGATGCCTGCCATCTCGGCGATTTTCGGTGCAGATTGGCCGACGATGGCCGCGTTCAGGCCGCCGTTTTTCAGGATGATGTCCTGAACCGCTTTCAGTTCTTTACCCTGCAGCAGATAGCCGCCGTGGGAAGCGAAACGTTCGCGTACCGCATCATAGATAGCGTCAACGACGATGACCGACTGTTCGGAAGCGCAGATAACGCCGCTGTCGAAGGTTTTGGACATCAGGATAGAGGCGACCACGCGCTTGATGTCTGCGGTTTCGTCTACCACGACCGGCGTATTACCGGCACCGACGCCGATGGCCGGCTTGCCGGAGCTGTAGGCGGCTTTCACCATGCCCGGGCCACCGGTGGCCAGGATCAGGTTGATGTCCGGGTGGTGCATCAGCTGGTTGGACAGCTCGACGGTCGGTTGGTCGATCCAACCGATGATGTCTTTCGGCGCACCGGCGGCGATAGCGGCCTGCAGCACGATATCGGCGGCTTTATTGGTGGCATTCTTCGCACGCGGGTGCGGCGAGAAGATGATGCCGTTACGGGTTTTCAGGCTGATCAGCGCTTTGAAGATCGCGGTAGAAGTTGGGTTGGTGGTAGGAACGATACCGCAAATCAGGCCGATAGGTTCGGCGATGGTGATGGTACCGAAGGTGTCATCTTCAGACAGGATGCCACAGGTTTTTTCGTCTTTATAGGCGTTGTAGATGTACTCGGAAGCGAAGTGGTTTTTGATCACTTTGTCTTCGACGATACCCATTCCGGATTCTTCCACGGCCATTTTGGCCAACGGGATACGGGCATCAGCAGCGGCGAGGGCGGCAGCGCGGAAGATTTTATCCACTTGCTCTTGAGTGAAGTTGGCATATTCGCGCTGGGCTTTTTTGACACGTGCGACAAGCTCGTTCAGTTCAGCGACATTCGTTACAGCCATAATGCTCTCCTGATAATGTTAAACTCTTTCAGTAAATAAGCCGTGCGAGCCACTAGTATAGTCGTAACGGGGATAAACGGTGATGAGAATACTGGGGCTTTCCCGCGTTATTTCTTCGCATGCTGCTGATTTGCTTAAAGAGCTTTACCCTACGCCAGCCGGAGGGGCAGACCGTGAGGAGAACGGAATCGGCGATGTGGCCACCCACTTTGTTCTACTCCCTGCCTACGACTAAGAGCTTACCCACTGTTGGGTAGTTGATTTGTGATCTAAATCATGAAAACAGCAAGCTGACACCTTTCAGCTTGCGGGTGTTGGGAATCATTCTCGATAACTGTGAGCAATGACTCTTTTTTCAACATAAAAAATCAAAAGGCCACACATCACTTTAACAAAGGACATTTGTTTTGTTGCATAACCTGCTGACAGTCAAAAATGCTGCTCTGGCCGGATGGATTACCCGCGGCAATTCCATTACATTAGCGCGCATAGGCAGCACACCTTTTTATAGCACTTAACGCGGAGCCATCTGTGGGCCAATCTCTGTTGGATCTTTCCGGCTTTATCAAGTTCTTTGTCGGTCTGTTTGCGCTGGTCAACCCGGTGGGCATCTTGCCGGTGTTTATCAGCATGACCAGCTACCAGGCGGAAGCGGGGCGTAACAAAACCAACCTGACCGCCAACCTGTCGGTCGCCATCATTCTGTGGACGTCGCTGTTTCTGGGCGAAGGGATCTTGCGGATGTTCGGCATCTCTATCGATTCGTTCCGCATCGCCGGCGGTATTTTGGTGGTGACCATCGCCATGTCGATGATCAGCGGCAAGTTGGGGGAGGACAAACAGAACAAACAGGAGAAATCGGAGAGCGCGATACGCGAAAGCATCGGCGTGGTGCCGTTAGCGCTGCCGCTGATGGCGGGGCCGGGGGCGATCAGTTCTACCATCGTGTGGAGTTCACGTTATCACAACTGGCAAAGCCTGCTCGGCTTTACGGTGGCGATCGCCTTGTTCGCCTTTTGCTGCTGGCTGTTGTTCCGCGCCGCGCCGCTGTTGGTGCGTTTGCTAGGGCAGACCGGCATCAACGTGATCACCCGAATCATGGGCCTGTTGCTGATGGCGCTCGGGATCGAGTTTATCGTTACCGGCATTAAGGCGATATTCCCCGGCCTGTTGTAATACCCTTTGTTTAGCCGCGCACCTTTCGCGTTAGCGCGGCTAAAATTAATTTTAAAGTTTAAATTATTTATTGGTTCGCATTATTATAGTGCAGAGGATGAATAAAATTTATGCGGTTGCACTCTTATGTTGCATAAATCTCATGTTGCTGTGCAAAAAAAACGCTAAGCGTTATTTCAATCACTTTTCCTCCCCCATTTCCGCGCATTTTGTCCCCGTTCAATGGTAAAGCTGTTGTTAAATTAATCACATCATTCTGTGGGGCTTGTCTCACTTTCATCCAGGTGTTATTAGTGATTAACCGACTATAGGCAGGTGTTTGTTCTTTGAATGGCTGGATTGTTAACTGAATGTTTCTTTGTGCGGCGATGAGATTGCGCCGATGGTTTCAAACGAAATGATTTTTGTTTTTTTATCTTTAAAATCAAAGTCATGACTTTGATTTTCTGTGGCCCCGATCTCGGGGGACGGATCGGGCTTCGTGCGATAAAAGAGAATTGCTTAACATTTTCGTAAAATTTATTGGCTATGGAATTTGGCTTCTGCTAATTTCCGAGCAACTTTCCCGTGGTCAATTAACTGAAATGCGCCATAAAAACGGGAATGATTTTTGCTGGTATCCGTTTATTTAGAATTCTTATAAACACTTCACAAACTTCGATAAGCGGTGCTTGTCGGTGAAAAGGAGCCTCGATTATGCAGCAAACCCTGAAGCGTACTTCTTTGACCTTGTTGATTAGCGGCGCGCTGGGCGCCGGCGCCGTAAATAGCAGTTTGGCGGCAGAGGTTCCGGCCGGCGTCCAATTGGCGCAGCAGCAGAATATTGTGATCAACAACGGTAGCGAAGTGGCTTCATTGGATCCGCATAAGGTCGAGGGCGTACCGGAAAGCAATATCATTCTTAACCTGCTGGAAGGGCTGGTGAGCACCGATGCCAACGGGCATGTGGTGCCAGCGGCGGCGACAAGCTGGGAAAACCAGAATTATCAGCATTGGACCTTCCACCTGCGTCCCGGCGCGGTGTGGAGCGACGGCAGCCCGGTGACCGCGCAAGATTTCGTCTACAGCTGGCAGCGTCTGGCCGATCCGAAAATCGCTTCGCCCTATGCCAGCTACCTGCAATACACCAAAGTTGAAAATATCGACGACATCCTGACCGGTAAGAAGCCTCCGCAGACCCTCGGCGTCAAGGCGCTGGACGACCAGACGCTGCAGGTGACGCTGAGCGAGCCAGTACCGTATTTCATCAGCATGCTGAGCCACACGTCGCTCAAACCGGTGAAACGGGCGGTGGTGGAGAAATTCGGCGACAAATGGACGCTACCCGCCAACTACGTCGGCAACGGCGCTTACCGCCTGAAAGCGTGGGTGGTGAACGAGCGCATCGTGCTGGAGCGCAGTCCGAGCTACTGGAACAACAAGCAAACGGTGATCAATCAGGCGACCTTCCTGCCGATTACCTCGGAGGTCAGCGACGTCAACCGCTTCCGCAGCGGCGAGATCGACATCACCAACAGCGCCATTCCGCCGTACCTGTACGTCAAGATGAAACGCGAAATGCCCGAGCAGCTGCACGTTAACCCTTATCTGTGCACCTTCTATTACGAGCTCAATAACAAGCGGGCGCCGTTCACCGATCCGCGCGTGCGTACGGCGGTGAAGATGACGCTGGATCGCGACATTATCGCCAACAAGATCATGGGCCAGGGGCAAATCCCGGCTTACAGCTTCACGCCAACCTTCACGGAAGGCGCCAGCTTCACTCAGCCTGCGTGGGCCGGCTGGAGTCAGGAGCAACGCAACGCCGAAGCCAGGAAACTGCTGGCGGAAGCGGGCTACAGCGACGCCAAGCCGCTGAAGTTCTCGCTGCTGTACAACACCTCCGATCAAAACAAACAGCAGGCGATCGCTGCCGCGTCGATGTGGAAGAAGAACCTGGGCGCCGAGGTCACGCTGCGCAACCAGGAATGGAAAACTTCGCTGGAGAGCCGCCATCAGGGGCAATACGACGTGGCGCGTGCCACCTGGTGCGGGGATTACAACGAACCCAGCGCGTTCCTGAACCTGGTCCTGTCCAACAGCAGCATCAATACCGTGTTCTACAAGAGCCCGGCGTTCGACGCCATCATGGCCGCCACGTTGAAGGCGCCGGATGAGGCCGCGCGCGCCGCGCTCTATCAGCAGGCGGAAGCGCAGCTGGACAAAGACTCCGCGTTGGTCCCGGTTTATTACCGCGTCAGCGCGCGGTTGATCAAGCCGACGGTGGGCGGGTTCACCGGCAAAGATCCGCTGGACTATACCGACGTTAAAAATCTTTACATTATCAAGCAGTAAAGGGGTATTCCTCACGCCGAGGCGCTGGGGAATATAGGGAAGGCCGGCCGCCGCATTCGTTCCGCGGCGGCGGGAAAACAGAGTCCGCTTACGGGCAACGCAGGTTCCGCGAAGAGCCTGTGATAATAAAAAACTGGAGTCGATAAGTATGACCAACATCACGAAGAAAACGCTCATTGCCGCCGGCGTTATCGCCGCGCTGGGTATCACAGCAACCACCAGCGCTTTCGCCGCTGACGTCCCGGCGGGCGTGCAGCTGGCCGACAAGCAAGAAATCGTCAAAAACAACGGTTCCGAAGTGCAGTCGCTGGATCCGCACAAAATCGAGGGCGTGCCGGAAAACAACGTCACGCGCGATCTGATGGAAGGCCTGGCGAACAACAGCCCGGACGGTTCCATCGTGCCGGGCGTCGCGGAAAGCTGGGATAACAAGGATTTCAAAGTCTGGACCTTCCACCTGCGTAAAGACGCAAAATGGTCCAACGGCAAGCCGGTGACGGCGCAAGATTTCGTCTACAGTTGGCAGCGCGTGGTGGATCCGAAAACCGCGTCGCCTTACGCCAGCTACCTGCAGTACGCCCATGTGGAAAACGTCGATGACATCATCGCCGGTAAAAAAGACAAGTCGACGCTGGGCGTGAAGGCCATCGACGACCACACCTTCCAGGTGACCCTGAGCGAGCCGGTGCCTTATCTGGTTGAAATGACCCCGCACTACGCCATGAAGCCGGTTTACAAAGACGCGGTGGAGAAGTTTGGCGAGAAGTGGACGCTGCCGGCCAACTACGTCAGCAACGGCGCTTACAAACTGAAAGACTGGATTGTCAACGAACGCATCGTACTGGAACGCAACCCGGAATATTGGGATAACGCCAAAACCATCATCAATAAAGTGACGTTCCTGCCTATTTCGTCGGAAGTGACCGACGTTAACCGCTACCGCACCGGTGAAATCGACATGACTTACAACAACATGCCGATCGAACTGTTCCAGAAGCTGAAAAAAGAGATCCCGAAAGAGGTGCATGTCGATCCTTACCTGTGCACCTATTACTACGAAATCAACAACCAGAAGGCGCCGTTCACCGATGCGCGCGTACGTGAAGCGCTGAAGCTGGGCATGGACCGCGACATCATCGTCAACAAGGTGAAAAACCAGGGCGATCTGCCGGCCTACAGCTTTACGCCGCCATACACCGACGGCGCCAAGCTGACCCCGCCGGAGTGGTTCGGCTGGACGCAGGAAAAACGCAACGAAGTGGCGAAGAAACTGCTGGCGGAAGCCGGCTATGGCCCGGGTAAACCGCTGACCTTCTCCCTGCTGTACAACACTTCAGACCTGCACAAGAAGCTGGCGATCGCCGCCGCCTCCATCTGGAAGAAAAACCTGGGCGTGGACGTGAAGCTGGTGAACCAGGAGTGGAAAACCTTCCTGGATACCCGCCATCAGGGTACCTATGACGTGGCGCGCGCCGGCTGGTGCGCCGACTACAACGAGCCGAGCTCGTTCCTGAACATGATGCTGTCCGACAGCAGCAGTAACACCCCGCACTATAAGAGCGCCGAGTTCGACAAGCTGATGGCCAACGTGTTGACCGCGAAGAGCAAAGACGAGCGCGCCGATCTGTATCAGAAAGCGGAAGTTCAGCTGGATAAAGATTCCGCCATCGTTCCGCTGTATTACTACGTGAACGCCCGTTTGGTGAAACCTTACGTCGGTGGCTACACCGGCAAAGACCCGCTTGATAACGTGTACGACAAAAACCTGTACATCATCAAGCATTGATACGGTAAGAGCCGGCGGCGCAGGCCGCCGGCCCATGTTGAGAATAATAAGCCGTCATCAGGCTGTCGCACAGGGTTAGGGCAATGCTTAAATTTATACTTCGTCGCTTGTTGGAAGCGATCCCGACACTATTTATCCTTATCACCATCTCATTCTTCATGATGCGCCTGGCGCCCGGCAGTCCATTTACCGGGGAACGCGCATTGCCGCCGGAAGTTATGGCGAATATCGAAGCCAAATATCATTTGAACGACCCGATCTGGAAACAGTACGGTCATTATCTGGCGCAGCTTGCGCAGGGAGACTTCGGCCCGTCCTTTAAATACAAGGACTATTCGGTGAACGATCTGGTCGCCAGCTCTTTCCCGGTTTCCGCCAAACTCGGTCTGGCCGCGTTTCTGCTGGCGGTGGTGCTGGGGGTGAGCGCCGGCGTGATCGCCGCGCTGAATCAGAACACCAAATGGGACTACACGGTGATGGGGTTCGCCATGACCGGGGTGGTGATACCCAGTTTCGTGGTGGCGCCGCTGCTGGTACTGATCTTCGCCATCACGCTGAAATGGCTGCCGGGCGGCGGCTGGAACGGCGGCGCGCCTAAGTTCATCATCCTGCCGATGGTGGCGCTGTCGC
Organism: Serratia sp. TSA_105.2; assembly: GCF_052692115.1. Lineage (NCBI taxonomy): Bacteria > Pseudomonadati > Pseudomonadota > Gammaproteobacteria > Enterobacterales > Yersiniaceae > Serratia > Serratia sp. TSA_105.2. Next base: position 71,900 of record NZ_JBQZFT010000010.1, on the reverse strand, counting down.
TGGCCTATATCGCCAGCATCGCCCGTATTACGCGCGGTTCGATGATTGAAGTGCTGCACTCCAACTTCATCCGCACCGCGCGCGCCAAAGGCTTGCCGATGCGTCGCATCATTTTCCGCCACGCGCTGAAGCCGGCGCTGCTGCCGGTGCTGTCCTACATGGGGCCGGCGTTCGTCGGTATCATCACCGGTTCGATGGTGATCGAAACCATCTACGGTCTGCCGGGGATCGGCCAGCTGTTCGTTAACGGCGCGCTGAACCGCGACTACTCCCTGGTGTTGAGCCTGACCATTCTGGTGGGCGCTCTGACCATTCTGTTCAATGCGATCGTCGATGTGCTGTATGCGGTCATCGATCCGAAAATCCGTTATTAATCTGGAGCACGCGAATGATGTTGACTAAAAAGAACAGCGAAGCTCTGGAACACTTCAGCGAGAAGCTGGAAGTGGAAGGACGCAGCCTGTGGCAAGACGCGCGCCGGCGCTTTATGCACAACCGTGCGGCGGTCAGCAGCCTGTTCATTCTGGTGTTGATCACGCTGTTTGTGGTGCTGGCGCCGATGCTGTCGCAGTTTGCCTACGACGATACCGACTGGGCGATGATGTCCGCCGCTCCAAGCCTGGAATCGGGACACTATTTCGGCACCGACTCCTCCGGGCGCGATCTGCTGGTGCGCGTGGCGATCGGCGGGCGCATCTCGCTGATGGTCGGCGTGGCGGCGGCGCTGGTGGCGGTGATCGTCGGCACCCTGTACGGCGCGATGTCCGGTTATCTGGGCGGCAAGATCGACTCGGTGATGATGCGTCTGCTGGAGATCCTCAACTCCTTCCCGTTCATGTTCTTCGTGATCCTGCTGGTGACCTTCTTCGGCCAGAATATCCTGCTCATCTTCGTGGCGATCGGCATGGTGTCGTGGCTGGATATGGCGCGTATCGTGCGCGGCCAAACCCTCGGCCTGAAGCGTAAGGAATTCATCGAAGCGGCGCTGGTGTGCGGCGTCTCCACGCGCAATATCGTGCTGCGGCATATCGTGCCGAACGTGCTCGGCGTGGTGGTGGTGTATGCGTCGCTGCTGGTGCCGAGCATGATCCTGTTCGAATCCTTCCTCAGCTTCCTGGGGTTAGGCACGCAGGAGCCGCTCAGCAGCTGGGGCGCATTGCTTAGCGACGGCGCCAACTCAATGGAAGTTTCACCGTGGTTGCTGCTGTTCCCGGCGGGTTTCCTGGTTGTCACTCTGTTCTGTTTCAACTTTATCGGCGATGGCCTGCGTGACGCCCTCGACCCGAAAGATCGTTAAGGAGTGCAATCATGAGCACCATTGAACATCCTCAACTGCAAACCGGCGCCGGGGTCAAAACGTCGCCACTGCTGGACGTGAAAGACCTGCGCGTCACGTTCTCCACCCCGGACGGCGACGTGACGGCGGTGAACGATCTGAACTTCGACCTGCGCGCCGGCGAAACGCTGGGCATCGTCGGTGAATCCGGTTCCGGCAAATCGCAGACCGCGTTCGCCCTGATGGGGCTGCTGGCCAGCAATGGCCGCATCGGCGGCTCGGCCAAATTCAACGGACGTGAAATCCTCAACCTGCCGGAAAATCAGCTCAACAAGCTGCGGGCCGAAGAAATCTCGATGATCTTCCAGGACCCGATGACCTCGCTCAACCCTTATATGCGCGTTGGCGAACAGCTGATGGAAGTGCTGATGCTGCATAAGAAAATGAGTAAAAGCGAAGCCTTTGAAGAGTCGGTACGCATGCTCGACGCGGTGAAAATGCCGGAAGCGCGCAAGCGTATGCGCATGTATCCGCACGAGTTTTCCGGCGGCATGCGCCAGCGCGTGATGATTGCCATGGCGCTGCTGTGTCGGCCAAAGCTGCTGATCGCCGACGAGCCGACCACCGCGCTGGACGTGACCGTCCAGGCGCAGATCATGACGCTGCTCAACGAGCTGAAGCGCGAGTTCAACACCGCCATCATCATGATCACCCACGACCTGGGTGTGGTGGCCGGCATCTGCAACAAGGTGCTGGTGATGTACGCCGGCCGCACCATGGAATACGGCAGCGCGCGCGAGGTGTTCTACCAGCCGAGCCACCCGTACTCCATCGGCCTGTTGAACGCGGTGCCACGCCTCGACGCCGAAGGCGAAGCGTTGCTGACCATTCCCGGCAATCCGCCGAACCTGCTGCGGTTGCCGAAAGGCTGCCCGTTCCAGCCGCGCTGCCCGTACGCCATGGAGCAGTGCGCGAGCGCTCCGCCGTTGGAGCAATTTGGGGAAGGGCGCCTGCGCGCCTGCTTTAAACCGGTGGAGGCGTTGGTATGACAGCGGTAACCGACAAGAAAGTGCTGCTCGAAGTGGCCGATCTGAAAGTGCACTTCGACATTCATGACGATAAACAGTGGTTCTGGCAGCCGCCGAAAACCCTGAAAGCGGTCGATGGCGTCACGCTGCGGCTGTTCGAGGGGGAAACCCTGGGCGTGGTCGGCGAATCCGGCTGCGGCAAATCCACCTTCGCGCGCGCCATCATCGGCCTGGTGAAGGCCACCAGCGGGCGCGTCGCCTGGCTGGGGAAAGATCTGCTGGGCATGAGCGATGCCGACTGGCGGAAAACCCGCAGCGATATCCAGATGATCTTCCAGGATCCGCTGGCGTCGCTCAACCCGCGCATGACCATCGGCGAGATCATCGCCGAGCCGCTACGCACCTACTACCCAAAAATGCCGCGTCAGGAAGTGAAGGACAAGGTCAAGGCGATGATGCTGAAGGTCGGCCTGCTGCCTAACCTGATCAACCGCTACCCGCACGAGTTCTCCGGCGGCCAGTGCCAGCGTATCGGCATCGCACGCGCGCTGATCCTCGAGCCGAAGCTGGTGATCTGCGACGAGCCGGTCTCCGCGCTGGACGTGTCGATTCAGGCGCAGGTGGTGAACCTGTTGCAGCAGCTGCAGCGCGAGATGGGGCTGTCATTGATCTTTATCGCCCACGATTTGGCGGTGGTGAAGCACATTTCCGATCGCGTGTTGGTGATGTACCTGGGCCATGCGGTGGAGCTGGGCACCTATGACGAGGTGTACCACAATCCGCAGCACCCTTACACCAAAGCGCTGATGTCGGCGGTGCCGATCCCGGATCCGGACAAGGAGAAGGAAAAGCAGATCCAGCTGTTGGAAGGGGAGCTGCCTTCGCCGATCAACCCGCCGACCGGCTGCGTGTTCCGCACCCGCTGCCCGATCGCCGGGCCGGAGTGCGCCAAGACGCGCCCGCTGCTGGAGGGCAGTTTCCGCCACGCAGTGTCCTGCCTGAAGGTCGATCCGCTGTAATCCGCCGCTAGCCGGCAACAAAAAGCCCCGCTGAATGAGCGGGGCTTTTTTTATCCGATGCGCTATCGGCGAATCACTCTTTCCACAGAATGTGGCACAGCTTGTGGTCTTTCTCGCGGCAGATCAGCACGCGGGCGAACACGTCGTTGATCGGCTCGCCGTCGCTGTCCGCCAGACCGATCACCACCTCGGCGAAGAAGTCCGGGTTCAGATCGTAATCCACGTGCTCGCTCCAGTCTTCGGAGGGATCGTACAGTTCGGCGCCGCCGCGCTCTTCAAACTGCAGATTGAACAGCAGAATATCCGCCGGATCCAGATTGTCGCCGGCCAATTCGAGGAAAATGTCGTAGGCCTGTTCCAGCGTTTCGTCTTCGGTAAGGCGGTTATTCAAATCCATAAAAAAATCCTGATAACAAATGATTTGGCGCTATTAAAGCACGCTCGCCGCGGCTTTTACAGCAGCGGGCTGAAAAAGTAGAACAGGCGCTCGACCAGGCGATGCCAGAACGGCCGCTTCAGCCACTCTTTGGCGTTCAGCAGCTGGGAACGGGCGATATAGTCTTCCTGCACGCAGGCCAAATCGCTGCCGAAGCCGTCATCATCGATCACCAGCGTGATCTCGAAATTCAGCCACAGGCTGCGCATATCCAGATTGACGGTGCCGACCAGGCTGAGCTGGCCGTCCACCAGCACGCTCTTGGTGTGAAGCAGACCGCCTTCGAACTGATAGATCTTGACGCCGGCCTCCAGCAGCTCGGAGAAGAACGCGCGGCTGGCCCAGCGCACCATCATCGAATCGTTGTCGCGCGGCACGATGATGCTGACCTCGACGCCGCGCAGGGCGGCGGTGCAGATGGCGTGCAGCAGATCGTCGCTCGGCACGAAGTACGGCGTGGTCATGATCAGCTGCTCGCGCGCGGAATAAACCGCGGTCAGCAGCGCCTGGTGGATCATTTCCTCGGGGAAACCGGGGCCGGAGGCGATCACCTGAATGGTATGGCCGCTCTCCTGCTCGAACGGCATGATGTTGACGTCCGGCGGCGGCGGCAGAATGCGCTTGCCGGTTTCAATCTCCCAGTCGCAGGCATAGACGATGCCCATGGTGGTGGCCACCGGGCCTTCCATGCGCGCCATCAGGTCGATCCACTGGCCGACGCCCGCATCCTGCTTGAAGTAGCGCGGATCGACCATGTTCATGCTGCCGGTATAGGCGATGTAGTTGTCGATCAGCACCACTTTGCGGTGCTGGCGCAGGTCCATGCGGCGCAGGAACACGCGCAGCAGGTTGACCTTCAGCGCTTCGACCACTTCGATGCCGGCGTTGCGCATCATCGCCGGGTAGGGGCTGCGGAAAAATTGCAGGCTGCCGGCGGAGTCGAGCATCAGGCGGCAGTGTACGCCGCGCCGGGCGGCGGCCATCAGCGATTCGGCCACCTGATCGACCAGGCCGCCGGGCTGCCAGATATAGAACACCATTTCAATGTTGTGGCGCGCCAGCTCGATGTCGCGGATCAGCGCTTTCAGCGTGTCGTCGGTGGTGGTGAGCAGCTGTAGCTGGTTGCCCTTGACGCCGTCGATGCCCTGGCGGCGGTTGCAAAGTTGGAACAGCGGTTCGGCGACCTCGCTGTACTCGGTGGCGAAGATGCGGCGGCTCTCTTTCAGCTCCTTCAGCCAGCGCGCGGTCGACGGCCACATGGCTTTGGCGCGCTCGGCCCGGCGCTTGCCCAGATGCAGCTCGCCGAACGATAAATAGGCCACGATGCCGAACAGCGGCAGAATATAGATAACCAGTAGCCAGGCCATGGCAGAGGGAACCGCACGGCGTTTCATCAAAATGCGCATCGTCACGCCGGCGATCAGCAGCCAGTAGCCGAACACCATGAGCCAACTGATTACGGTATAAAATGTTGTCATAAAGGCGAAAAATCCCGTTCGCAAACCACCAATGATGAGTGTACGCACAGATCGGGCAAGGCGAAACCTTTTATCGGCGCTTATGTTACATAAATATGATGAAGTTAAGGCACTTGCTGAAAATGAAAAGGCGGCTTTTGCCCGCGTGGCGCCCGCTGTGCCGCCGATAACTGCGGCTTGGATCACGGGTGGAAAGGGCTATAATGCCCGCGGTTGGCATTAGACGAACGAGTGACGGAATTATGAGACGCAGTAGAAATGAAGTGGGTCGCTGGCGCATGTTGCGGCAGAGCCAACGCCGCCGGCATCGCTGGCTGGAACGCCAGTCGTGCAGCAATCGCCATATTATCCGGGTGCGGCGGCGCCTGGACGATCAGCATCGGCGCGCGCTGCTGTTTGCGGTATCCTGCGAGTGGTAAAACGAAAACAGTCCCGTGAGGGACTGTTTTGTTATGGCGCCTGGGTTATTTGCCCAGATAGGCGTTGAGCATCCAGACCTGTTTTTCCTGCTCTTTGATGTAATCGCTCATCAGCGACGCGGTGCCTTCGTCACCGGCGTCTGCCGCGACCGCGAGCAGCTCACGTTGCTGCTGCAGCAAGATTGAATACCCTTCCAACAGGCCGCGCAGCGTGCCTTTATCATCGGTCACGTTGGTATGTTCCTTGATGTCGGCGGTTTTCAGATAGTCGCTGAAAGCGTGACGCGGCTGCGAGCCCAGCGTCAGAATACGTTCCGCCAGCTCATCCACCTTGGTCAGCAGATCGTTATATGTCTCTTCGAATTTCGCGTGCAGTTCAAAGAACTGCGGGCCGGTAATATTCCAGTGATAGCCGCGCACGTTCATATACAGCACCTGATAGTTCGCCAACAGCGCATTCAGCGCCTCGGCAAGTTTTGCCGATTGTTTACTGTCGAGGCCGATATGGGTTTTCGCTGCTTTCTTTGCCGTTGCCATAATAATCTTCTCCTGATTATTTGTTCCGATAGTAGACAGAATCAATTTCCATAGCTGTTACAGTAACCGGATTTATCGCAGGGTTAAACACGATAACAGGCATTATTGCCATCGCTAAAACCGATGACGATAAATCCGCCGAGCAAATTGCCGAATCAGTTTACGCAGGATCCACAGGCGAAAAAAGCCGCTTTTATCGGTTACTTGCGCAGCGCCAGTTTCACCGCGCCGGCGCCCAGCGCCATTAGCAATGCGGCGGCGATCAGCACCGTAATAAACGCGCGATCAAAGGCCAAGCGCGCCAACTGCGTCAGCTGCTGCGCGCGATCGGCCGCCAGCCCGGCCGCCAGCCGCAGGGCTTCGTCGATGCTGTCGTAGGCCAAATCGCTGACCGGCAGCTCCGCCGGCAGCGCCAGGCTGTGGCTGTAAACCGCCGTCATCAACCCGCCGAGCAGCGTCACGCCCAGCACGCCACCCAGTTCGTAGGAGACGTCTTCGATGGACGCCGCCATGCCGGACTTCTCCTCCGGCGCGTTCAGCATGATGGCGGTAGAAGCGGCGGTGATCACGCCGCCGAGGCCAAAGCCCACCAACGCCAGGCTGACCAATTGCAGCGCCATGCCGCTCTGGTATAACGCGGCAAGACCGGCGATGCCGAGGGTGGTCAGGACAAAACCGCCGAGGATGATGCTGCGTTCGCCGTAGCGTGGCAGCAGCAAACCGGCCATCGGCCCCGCCAGCGCCGAGGCCAGCGGGATCGGCAAAATAAACAGCGCCGCCTGCAGCGGGCTGAGGCCGAGCACCAGCTGCAGGCGTTGGCTGAGCACCAGCTCGACGCCGATCAGCGCCACCATCGACAGCAACGCCACGCCGATGCCGCCTGCGAACAACCGGTTGCGGAACAGGGAGAAATCGATCATCGGGTGGGCGCTGCGCTGCTGACGACGTACGAACAGCACCAGGAACAACACGCCGATCGTGGCCGCCACGAGGAGGGCGATCGCATCAGGCGTCGGTTTGCTCAGTTCCTTCAGCGCATAGATAGCGCCGACCAGGCCAATCATGATCTGCACCGAGCCGACGATGTCCGAAGGGCGTGGGTTATCGCCACCGCAGCGCGGGATCAGTTTCCACGCCAGCGGCCAGACCAGCAGCACGACCGGCACATTGATCAGGAACACCGAACCCCACCAGAAATACTCCAGCAGCAGGCCGCCGACCACCGGGCCGATGGCCGCGCCGCCGGAGGCCACCGAGGCCCAAATGCCGATCGCCAGCGCGCGCTCGCGTTCGTCGGTAAAAACGTGGCGCACGATGGACAGCGTGGCGGGCATCATCATTGCCGCGCCAACGGCGAGGAACACCCGGGCGGCGATCAGCCACTCGGCGGTGGGCGAGAACGCGGCGCACAGCGAAGCGACGGCAAATACCGGCAGCCCGGCGAGAAACAGCCGTTTATGACCGATGCGATCGCTCAGCATGCCGGCGCCGGGCAGCAGGCCGGCCACCACCAGCGGATAGGCGTTGACGATCCAGAGTTTTTGCGAGGCGCTGGCGTCCAGCGCCTGGGTTAAGCGCGGCAGGGCGGTATATAACACCGTCATATCGATGACGATCAGGAACAGGGCGCTGGCGACCATCGTCAGGATCAACCAGCGGTTCTTGGCGTACATAATTCATATCCAGTTAACGTGGGCGGCGCGGAGGCGCCGCCATTCGGGTAAGCCACCGGCGACGCCGGGTGGTATACTGATGATAATATATATCCATACGTTCGTATTGAAAAGAAGGGTTTCTTAATGGGACGTCAACGCATCATCGATCGCGACAAGGTTTTGGACACCGCCGAAGAGATCGTCGCCACCCAGGGCGCCGCCGGCTTGACCATCGACGCCGTTGCCAAAGCGATGGGGATCTCCAAGGGCGGGGTGCAGTATTGCTTCGGCAGCAAAGATGCGCTTATCGATGCCATGTTCGATCGCTGGGGCAGTGCCTACGAGACGCTGTTCGCCGCTATCGCCGGCGACGATCCTTCGCCGCAGACCGCCGTGCGGGCGCATATGCTGGCCACCCACAGTTCGGATCAGACCGCCAGCGCCAAGGCCGCCGGGCTGATGGCGACGCTGATTCAAACGCCGGAGCATCTGGCGAGCACGCGCGAATGGTATCGCAGCCGCATCGCAGGTTTGGATTTGACGACGGAAGAAGGCAAGCGCGCGCGCCTGGCGTTTCTCGCCACCGAAGGCGCCTTTATGCTGCGTTACTTTGGTTTGATGGATATCAGCCAGGCGGAATGGGAAACGATGTTCACCGATATGCAGGCGTTGATTTTAACTGAGGGTGCCTATCGCACTGATAGCTAGCAAAGCCCGCAGTGAAAGGCGTATGTTTATCGAACAAGATATTCCCTCGAAGAACCTTTAAGCCAGCCACTCCGTGCTGGCTTTTTTTTGCAGGCAAGCGCCCTGGCGGGGCCCCCTGGAGCCAGGGGGCGGGGGGATTATTTCCGGGCGTCCAACAGCGCTTGGGCGTTCTCTGCGGTAACGACGGTCCACGGAATGTAGTAATGCTTCTGCGTGCCGCCCTCCCATTTCAGATCCTTGGCGTACTGCTTCCAGATATCCGACTGCGGTTGATAGCTTTCACCTTTCACGGCGCGCAGCGCGACGTCGATGGAACCCTGCATCTGGCCTTTGGCATCTTGCAGGATAGAGACCATTTCACCGGCCTGCACCGCATGAATCGCGTCGGAAACGCCGTCAACGCCGGCAATCGCGAAGTCCTTCACATTCAGGCCGGCGCCTTTAATCGCCTCGATAGCGCCCAGTGCCATCTCGTCGTTTTGGCCGATCACGCCGTTGATTTTACCCCGGTGTTTCTGCAGCCAGTTTTCCATCAGCGGCTGCGCTTCCGCACGTGACCAGTTGGCCGTTTTGCGCTCAAGTACCGTGACCTGGCCGGCGCCGCACTCGGCAATCGCTTTATCATTGCCCTTACCGCGCTGGATCTCGCCGCTGCCGCCTTTCGGGCCTTCGATAATCACCACGTTCACTTTGTGGTTCTTGCAGTCGAGTTTATCCAGTACGGCTTTGGCTTCCAGATACCCCCCAACTCGTCATTAGACACCACTTCAGACGTCATCGCGTCCGTGTTCAGGCGCGCGTTGGTGACCACCACCGGGATTTTGGCTTCGTTGGCATTGGTGACGATATCGATATTGGCCTCAAAATCCATAGGGTTGACGATAATGGCATCGGCGCGCGTCTGGATAGCGGTGGCGGCCTGATCGTTTTGCACCGATGCATCATAACGCCCATCGTAGAAGGTCAGCACGGCTTCGCCGCTTTTCACCGCCGGGTGTTCCTTGCCGAACCTTTCCATCAATTGCACGAACTCGGCTTTGTTGCCGTACATCAATACCGCGATTTTCACCGGGGCGGCCTGAGCTGCCGACAGGCTGCCCAGCATCAGGGCAGAGGCAAACAACGCTATCTTGGTCTTATTCATGGTTTTCTCCTGGTAGAGTTGGGTCTGATGTTATTAATCGCGCTGTTGCTTACGCGAGGGGTCGAGCAAGACGGCAAGGACGATCAATGCGCCTTTGATAATTTGTTGGTAATACGATTGCACGCCGAGCAGATCGAGGCCGTTATTCATCACCCCGATAATCAGCACGCCGAAGAAGGTGCCGACCAGCGTACCGACGCCGCCGGCCATGCTGGTGCCGCCTATCACTACCGCCGCGATGGCGTCCAGCTCATACCCTGCGCCGGCGTTGGTCTGCGCCGAGCCGGTGCGCGCCGTGAGGATCAGGCCGGCGATGCCGGCCAGCGCGCCGCACAGCGTATACACCAGTATTTTGATGCGAGTGACGTTGATCCCCGAGGTGCGCGCGCTTTTCGGGTTGCCGCCGACGGCGTAGATGTAGCGCCCGAAGAGGGTTTTATTCAGCACGAGCCAGGCGAGGGCGAACAGCACGATGAAGATGATGACGGGCACCGGAACGCCGCCGACATAGCCATTGCCTAACCAGCGGAAATCGCTGTTCAATTGCGATACCGGATTGCCGTTGGTGGTCAACATGGTTAAACCGCGCGCCGCGGAGAGCATGCCCATGGTGACGATAAACGGCTGCAGCCGGTAGCGTGCTAACACGGTGCCGTTCACCAGGCCGCAAACGATGCCGATGCCCAGCGCCACAATCAGCGGCGCCATGACGGCGGTCGCGGTGTCGCCGATAGCCAATCCGTTGTTGTTGGTGGCGAAGCGGGCGGCGACGATCCCGCTTAAGGCCAGCACCGAGCCCACGGAGAGATCGACGCCGGCCGTAATGATGACAAAGGTCATGCCGATGGCCAGAATGCCGTTGATCGAGACCTGGCGCAGGACGATCAGGGTGTTTTCATTGCTGAGAAAATAGTTGCTGCTCCAGGCCCCCTGAGCGACCTGATATTCGCCAATCAGCGCCACGATCAGGCACAGGGCGAAAAAGGCGATGATAATGCCGTACTTGTGCATACGGCGCTTATTGCGGGTGAAAAATGAAATTCCTGGTGATAAGGAGTGGGCGCTGCTCATTTTTTTTCTCTCTCTGTTAAACCGCAAGTTTCATCAGTGCTGCCTGGGTCGCATCGGCTGCCGAAAGCTCGCCGGCCAACTGCCCATCACGAAACACCAATATGCGATCGCTCATGCCGATAATTTCCGAAAGCTCGGAGGAAACCATAATGATCCCTTTGTTTTGCAGGGCGAACTCCGACATAAATCGATAGATCTCTTTCTTGGCCCCAACGTCGATACCGCGCGTCGGCTCGTCGAGCAGCAAAACCTCCGGATCCAGCAGCGCCCAACGGCCCAGCACGACCTTTTGCTGGTTGCCGCCGCTCAGGTTGCCCACCGGCTGTTCGCCATCGTGGGTTTTAACGTTGAAGCGCTGGATCATGTCGCGGGTCCGCGCCTGCTCCCGTTTCTCGCTGACAAACCCCATCCGGCTGATGGCGGCAAAAGAGGCGATATTGATGTTTTCACTGACGGAACGGCACAGCACCAGGCCGGTTTCCTTGCGATCTTCCGTCACGTAGGCAATGCCGCTGTCGATGGCCTTGCGCGGAGAATGGCGGTTCAACGTCTTGTCACCCAAGCGAATCGTGCCGCTGTCGGCATGCTGAATGCCGAAGATAAGATCGAGAAACTCGCTGCGGCCCGAGCCCACCAGCCCATAGATGCCCAGGATCTCTCCGTGCTTCAGTTGCAGGCTGATATCTTTTATCTTGCTGCGCCAACACAGGTTGTTGACCTCCAGCAAGACCTCTTCGCCGGGCTGATTGAATTTGGCGAACTCGCTGTCGTACTCGCCGCCAATAATGTGTTCGATCAGCTGCTCACGGGTGATGTCGGCGATATAGCCTTCATGGATATAAGCGCCGTCGCGGAAGATGGTGTAGCTGTCCGCAATTTGGAATATCTCTGACAAACGGTGAGAGACGTAGATAATGCCTTTACCTTTTGCCGCCAGTTGCTGAAGCGTCTGAAAGATTTTTTGCGCATCCTCTTCGCCAATCGCCGAGGTGGGTTCATCCATGATGATGATGTCGGCATTGGCATGCGACAGCGCCTTGGCGATCTCGACCAGCTGCTGCTCGGCGACGCTCAGGTTGCGCATTTTTTCTCGGGCGTCGATCTTGAAATCAAGCTCTTCAAGCAGGCGGGTCGTGCGCTGATTGAGCGTTGCGAAATCCACGAACCCCAGGCGTCTCGGCTCGCGGCCCAGCCAAATGTTTTCGGCCACCGTCAGATCCGGGATCGCGCTCAGTTCCTGCTGCACGATGGCGATGCCGGCATTGAGGGCTTCCCGAGGATGATGAAATTCGCAGCGTTGACCATTGATAAAAATGTCGCCGCCATCGGGTTGAATAAAGCCCATCAGAATGCTGAGAAAGGTGGATTTACCCGCGCCGTTGCCGCCGCACAGGGCATGGATGGATCCGCGCCGCAGGCAAAACTCCGCATTCTTCAGCGCCACGACCGGGCCAAAGGCTTTCCTGACGCCGCTGACCTCCAGCAGATAGGCGGGCGCTGGCGTATGGGGATCTCGCGTCACAGTTGCACCTCCGGGTAGGTCTGCTGCAAGCGTTGCAGGTACCGTTGATAAAGCGTTTCGTATTGCGCCCGTCTGCCGGCGTTTGGCCGTGTGCGCGTGGCCTCATCCAGCGCAACGAAGCGTTGGCACAGTTCGGCCAGCAACGCGCCGGCGTTCCGGCGCGGATCGTCGGCCAACATCGTCGCCCACATCGCCTGAACGGCGCCGCCCAGCGCGGCGGTCTCTTTGGCTTTCAGACAGACCACCGGGCACCCCATTACGTCCGCGACGATTTGTCGCCAGGCGGCGCTGCGGGCGCCGCCGCCGGTGAGGCGGATCTCGCGCGCTTCGATGCCCTGACGGCGAAACAGCTCGATGCCGTAGCGCAGGCCGTAGGTGGCGCTTTCGACCACCGCCAGGCAAAGATTGGCGCGGGTAAAGTTGTCGCTATCGAGGTTATGCAGGCTGGCGCGCGCGTGGGGCAGCGGCGGAACGCGTTCGCCGTTGAAGAACGGCAGCATCTCGACACCGCCTGCGCCGGGCGAGGCCTGCGCCAATAAACCGTTAAAGCCGGCAAGGTCTTCGTTCAGCAGCGTTTGTACCGCAGTGGTGGCCGAGGTGACATTCATGGTGCAAATCAAGGGCAGCCACCCGTTGGTGCTGGAGCAGAAGCCGGCAATCATGTCCGATTCCGCCGTGACGGGGGCGGCGGACCAGGCGAACAGCGTGCCGGAGGTGCCCAGGCTCAGGGTGAGGGTGCCGGCCTCGATGTTGCCGGAACCGATGGCCGCCATCATGTTGTCGCCGCCGCCGGTCGAGACCCGAACTGCCGGGCCGAGGCCGAGTTTTTCCGCCGCGGCGGGGCGCACCGTGCCGATGCAGCAGTCCGCGCTTTTGAGCGGCGGCAGGGCATGCCACAGGCGGCCGCTGTCGTCGATGAGATCGACGGCGGTTTTGCTCCAGCGACGGGTGCGCACATCGAACAACCCGGTGCCGGAAGCGTCGCCATATTCCGCTACGCGCTCCCCGGTCAGCCAGAAGTTCAAGTAGTCATGGGGCAGCAGCACGGTGTGCAGTTGTGCCCACAACGCCGGATGGTGCGTCTTGAACCAAAGGATTTTTGACGCGGTATAGCCGGTGGCGATCCGCAGGCCGAGTGTTTCCAGCGAGCCGTTGGCCCCGCCGAGCTGTTGCAGGAGCCGTTCGTTTTCTTCCGCGGTTTCGGTATCGCACCACAGCTTGACGCTGTGCAGCACGTTACCGTCTGCGTCCAACGGCACAAACCCATGTTGTTGGCCAGAGACCCCCAGAGCATGAATCTCCCGCGCATCAACGCCGGCGTTAGTCACGGCTTGGCGAAAAGCGATGACTAACGCCTCAATCCACCAGTCGGCCTCTTGTTCGCGCCGGCCATTGGCTTGGCTGATGAGACGGTGAGGGGCATTGCCCTCACCGAGGATCGCGCCCTGTGTGCTGTCGACAATCACGACTTTCGTGCCTTGCGTACCGCAGTCTATGCCAGCATAGAGCGTCATAGGATTACTCCATCTCCAGCATGATTTTGATGTCTGAGGCATGTCCTGCCGCCGCGCGCTCGAAGGCGGCCACGCTGTCGGAGAACTTGTAGGTTTGGCTTATCAACGGTTGGACGCGCAACTTGCCGCTGCTCAACAGCCTCAGCGTGCGCGGGTACATGTTGGCGTAGCGGAAAATGGTCTTGAAGGTGATTTCCTTGGCCTGCGCGGCGACGATATCCATCGGCGCGGCATCGATCGGCATACCGACCAACACCGCGGTCGCCCCTGGCGCCGCATGTTCGGCCAGCGTTGCGATAGCCGGTTTTGCGCCGCTGCATTCAAATACGACATCGGCGCCATTGCCGCTGGTGAGCGCGGCCACTTTCCCTGCCAGGTCGCCGGTTTTGATATTGACGGCGTGCAGCCCCTCGTAACTGGCCGCTACGGCGAGTTTCTCGTCAAACAGGTCGCAAATAATGACGTCCGAGCAGCCGCCCGCCAGCGCCGCGAGGGCGGTGACCACGCCGATCGGCCCGGCGCCGATCACCAGGGCGATATCGCCGGGTTTGATCCCGGCTTTGGTGGCCGCTTGCATGCCGATGGCTAAGGGTTCCACCATGGCGCCCTCAGCGAAACTGACGTTGTCCGGCAATTTGAACGTGAAGGCGGCAGGGTGGATGACGGTTTCGCGCAGGCAGCCGTGCACCGGCGGCGTCGCCCAGAAGCGAACGGCCGGGTCAAGGTTGTAAATACCGGCGCGCGTCTGCGCCGAGTTGAGATCGGGAATGCCGGGCTCCATGCAAACGCGATCGCCGACGCTGAGGTGAGTGACGTTTTTACCTGTCGCGAGCACCACGCCGGAGGCTTCATGACCGAGCACCATCGGGGCGTTAACCACGAATGGGCCAATGCGGCCATGCTGGTAATAGTGCACATCACTGCCGCAGATGCCTACGGAATGAATTTTTATCTGTACATCATCGGGCCCCAGCGTTTCGGCAAGCTGGACGTCCTCGATAGCGATTTCCCCCGCTTTGGCCAACACTAATGCTTTCATATTGCCTCCTGGTGAATCATTTTTATGGTAACGGTATCATTTCAATGCGGCGATAGTGAGCCAAAGCGAGTGGCTAAACTGTGATCAATGTTGGAATTACTCGACGGGGGTTAATTTCGCTGGTGGGTTGTTATTCAATATGGGGATAGCGATCACAAAATCGGCGGGGCAATGACGGTTTTAATATCAGCATGCTGATATCGATACCGTTACTTTGCAGGGGAAATGATGAACAAACAACAAGGTGCCATAGCCGCTACGCTGGAATATTTGCGCGAGGCGGACATTGTTTTGACCGAAGAAGAACAGCAACGTATTGAAATTGCCACGTTTGGTCTGGATGACTATCCCGTGTCAGGGCTGCAGCTGCTGACCTACGTCAACTCACCGCGGTATTGTGCGAAAGAGTTGGTGCTGTTTCCGGGGCAAACCTGCCCGGAACATTTGCATCCTCCTTTCGCCGGTACGCCCGGCAAGCAAGAGACGTTCCGCTGCCGTTGGGGAGAGGTGTTTCTGTTTGTCGATGATGAAAACCTGACGCTTAATGACGCCGGCGGCCAACCGGTATGCCGGGTGCCAGAGGGCGCGGAGCCGTGGTATACCTGCAATCGCTATATCCTCCTGCGGCCTGGCGAACAATACACCATCGCGCCCAATACCCGGCACTGGTTTCAGGCTGGAAAGCGGGGGGCGGTTGTGTCCGAGTTCTCTTCCGAGAGCCGTGACGAGCTGGATATCTTTACCGATCCCCGGATTAACCGCCTGGCAGGGCGTAAACCATTAGCACCACGATGAAAGTTCTGTCATGATGTTGTCAATGGTACAAAATGATACTCTAAGCTAAGGAGCTGCATTTGGCAGTGGGTCGAGGACGGAAAGCGACGCTGGCTAGCGTGGCCGCACAGGCAAACGTCAGTAAAATCACCGCGTCGCGGGCATTTTCACAGCCGGACAAGGTTCATCCGGAAACGCTGCGCCGCATTCGGGAGACCGCTGCCGAACTCGGTTATGTGGTCAATGCCGCGGCGCGCAACCTGCGTGCGAAAAGCAGCAGAACCATCGGCATCGTCAACCCTGATATGGCCAACCCGTTCTTTGGCGGCCTGACACGCTTGATGACGCTTGAAGCGCAAAAAATGGGGTATGACACCCTGGTGTTCGACTCCTATGAGTCTCAGGAAAGCGAAGACAGAATCATCGACAAACTGATTGGCTACAACGTCGATGCGATCATTCTCTCGGTCATTTCCAACGATCATCTGTACCAGCCTTCCTATCTAAAACGGTTGGAAACATTGAATATCCCGGTGGTGCTGATCGACCGGGAGCTGGATAATCGCCACTGCAGCGGGGTGTATATCGATAACCTGGACTGCGGCCTCCAGGCGGGGCGCTGGCTGCTGGAACAGAAGGCGCAGCGGGTGGTGGTGGTCTCCGGGCCGGAAAACTCCAACGTCGCGCGTGACAGGGTAACTGGCTTGCAAGCGGCATTACAAGGCAAGGTGGCGTCGCTTGAAGTGCTGTATGCCGATTTCTTTATGGATGTCGCCTGGCAAGAGACGAGCCGATGGCTGGCCAATAACCGCGCGCCGGACTTTTTCGTCGGCTGCAATAACCAGATCTCCCTGGGCATTATCAAGGCCTGCATCGAGCATCGGCTGCCGTTGATGCAGGACGTGGCGCTGTTCAGCATCGATGAGGTTTCGCATGCCGAGATCTACGGTTTTCATTTCCCCTGCGTGTCGCACGATTTGCAAGAGATCGCCTGGCAAGCGTTGAATCTGGCGATCCGTCGTATTGCCGACCCCGAGATCAAACCGGGCAAGGTGGTGGTGCGAGGAAAACTCATCGCGTAGCGGCGGCGCCGTTCGCTTGACCCGTCATTTTTTAGCGCGTTGCGCCGTTTACGGCTCATCCCCCCGGCGGGACGGATTAGCAACCACAAACCGCTTCCTGCGGCCGCCGCGCCCAGCAGCATCGGCCAGGAAAGGGGCTCATCGAACATTAACCATGCCCAGCAGAAAGTGACGAAGGGACTGAGAAACAGCAGGCTCGTCACGCGCAGCGCAGAGGTGAGCCTTAAACAAAACCAGTACAGACCGTAGCCGCCCAGCGTCGCCAGTAGCGCGGTCCAAAGCACGCCGATCACAAAGCCCGTCGTCATGGTTGGCAGCAACGGGCCTTCAGCGCCGGCCATCGCGGCGAAAGCCAGTGCTGAAACCGCGCTTTGTATGCCCAGCGCGGCCGGCAAACTCATTGCCTGCGTCTGCGGCAGCCGTTGCTGCCACAGCGTCGCCAGCGCCAGCGACAGCATCCCCGCCAGAGGCAACAAGTAGCTCCACATTGGGGCGTTTCCCCATGAGATGGCGCTGCCGGTCGCCAGCGTTACCCCGCTAACCCCCAATGTTAACCCGAACCAGACGCGACCATCGGGCAGGCGGCGCTGCAACAGCATGCTGAGCAGTGCCGTGCCGAGAGGGAGCAAATCGGCGATGAGCGCGGCCAGCCCGGCCGGCACGCCATATTCAATGCCTTTGCTGACGCCGGTCAGGTAACCGGTCATGGCGAGCAACCCGATCCCGGCGTGAACAGCTATCGTCAGCGGAGATGCGCGCCTTATTGCGTTCAGACTAAACGGCAGCAGCGCGAACGCGACCATGATGCAGCGCCAGAACGCCACCAGCAACACCGGCGCGTAATCGGCGGCGAAGCGGATGCCGACGAAGCCGGAGCTCCAGGCTACGATCAACAAGACCTCAGCCGCAGCCAGCCAGAGGGCGGCTTTGCCGCGATGTTTGCCGCAGTGGGAAGAGGGGCGGAATTGTGGCAGGGACATGGTGGTCACCTCCTTTTCCGCCCGATGGTAGTGAGTGGCTATAATTTAATAAATCGAATAATTTTTGTTTAGTTGTTTAGTGGAGTTAAATCATGCGGCCGACATTGGATATCGATCTCTTGCGCACTTTTCACGCCATTGCGCGTTTGGGGCAATTTCGCGCGGCGGCGGCATTTGTCAATCGCAGCCCCGCCGCCGTGAGCGTGCATATCCAGCGCCTGGAACAGCTGGCTGGCGGGCGCCTGCTGGAGCGAGACAATCAGTCCGTGGCGTTGACGCCGCTGGGAAACAGGCTGCTGGCCTCGACGCTCGGGCTGCTGAACGCCCATGACGATATTCTGCGGGAGCTGCAGGGCGCGCCGCTGAGCGGCCATATTAAATTGGGATTGCCCGATGAGTACGCTTCTCATGTGATACGCCATATTTTGCCGCGGTTTGCCGACAGTTTTCCCGCGGTGGAGCTGGAGGTCTCTACCGCCGCCAGCCAGGCGTTGGTGGAACAAATTGGCCGTAATCGGCTGCATCTCGCGCTGGCGGTTCAACCCTCGGGGAGACAGTGCCAGACACCACTTGCGATGACTGCGCCGGTGTGGGCCGGAGGCCGTTCGCTGGCGCTGCAGGCTAACCGGCCGCTGCCGCTGGCGTTGCATGCCGCCGATTGCCCTTATCGCGAAGCGATGCTCGAGGCGTTGACGGCCGCGGGGCGGCCATGGCGGGTCATTTTAAGCAGTCCTTCGGCCAGCGTGGTGGCCTCTTGCGTAGAGGCGGGGTTAGCCGTCACGTTGCTCGATCGGGCTCGACTCTCTGGTGCGATGCGGATACTCGAAGAGTTGCCACCGGTCGCGCCGTATGAGGTGCAACTGCTGCGATCTTTCGCCGCCGACGGCGAGCCCGCGACGACGATGCTGGAGAAAGTCATCGGCGAGTATTTTCAGGGCGGCGAACACATCGTGCAGTAAACGTGGCCAAACCTAGGAGGGCCGCTTCACATCCTGCAACCCAAACAGCGCTGCCGCATTGCGATCCAAAATGGCGTTCACGTCTTCCTCAGGCAAACCCGCGCGCCGGATGTAGTCCACCGTGGTTTGAAACAGTTCGCCTGGCTGGAACGGAAAATCGGTGCCGAACAGCAGCCGCCCAGTGCCGAAAGTCGCTGCCGCCGCTTGCAACGCGGGCACCTGATCGTGGCCTACCGTGTCGTACCACATGCGCAGGGCGGCGCGGCTTGGGGGTTCCGGCGTATTCGGCGCCTCCCACGCGACGGTTTGGTCGAGGCGTTCCAGCGTCATCGGCAGCAGGCCGCCCAGGTGCGGCACAATGATTTTCATCTCCGGAAAGCGTTGGGGGATGCCGTTGAGGATAAAGTGCATGGCGGCGACCGTGTCTTCGATCGGCGCGCCGATCGACCAGGTCAAGGCGTAGTCGGCGATCAGCGGCGAGTGCGCGCCGCGGCCGGCGGGATGAATGGCCAACACGCTGCGGCGGCGGTTGAGTTCCTGATAGAGCGCCTCGAACAGCGGGTTGGCGATAGACAGCCCGAGCACTGAGGTGGTGATGCAGGCGCCCAGCATGTCGAGCTGGGTAAAGGCCCTTTCAAGCTCGCGTAACGCCGCGTCGATATGCGGCAGCGGCAAAGAAGCGATAGCCCGAAAGCGGGTGGGATAACGCGCTACCAGCTCCGCATATTCATCATTGATCCGGCGCGCGGCATCAACGGCCGCCTGCTCGTCTTCCAGATGCGGCGACAGCGGCGTCGCCGACAGGATTTGCATGTCGATGCCGGCGCGATCCAGCAGGGCGAAGCGCGCGTCGAGTTCGCGCTCGGTGCGGCCGGCGCCCAATTGCCGATAGGCGCCGACTTCGTGCACGCCATGCGTTTGCAAAAGATCCAGATACTCTGTGCTCCACAGGTGAGCGTGTACGTCGAGTCGCATTGGTCGATCTCCGGAGTTCGCGGCGATGCCGCGGGTTCAGGAGAGTATAGGCGGGCGACGCGACAGCCCCTGGAGGGAGGGCACTTTTTCTACCGACGGGTTAGGGCGAGAGCACGCATTGATCCGGGAACGGCGTGCCGTTCCCGATCAGGCCGCGTGCAGCAGGTCAGAACACCTGTTTGAACGGTTTCACCGTCACGTCGGCGTAGACGCCGGCGGCGATATAAGGATCCTGCTGCGCCCAGGACTGAGCTTCTGCCAGCGACTCGAATTCGGCGATCACCGTCGAACCGGTAAAGCCGGCGGCGCCGGGATCGTTGCTGTCGATGGCCGGGTTAGGGCCGGCGACCACCAGGCGGCCGGCGTCGCGCAGCGCCTGCAGGCGCGCCAGATGTGCCGGGCGCACCGCCAAGCGATTTTCCAGCGAGTTGGGGACGTCTTGCGCGTAGATCAGATAAAGCATGTTTCACCTTTAAAATCATGGCTATAAAACGGTGCTACCAAGGTAGCGCAAAAGGCGCGGCAGGGGAACGGTGCGCGGCGAATTTCCCGGCGGATTGGCGCTTATGCCTTGAAGCCGCTACCTTTTATTCGTATAGTGCGGCGCGCTTAAACTGATATGCCATTGAGGTGAGGATATGACGGAACTGGTAAGGGAAAAACTCGATTTGCCGGCGGGCAAAAGTAAACTGCTGCTGCACTCTTGCTGCGCGCCCTGTTCCGGCGAGGTGATGGAAGCGATCCAGGCCTCCGGGATCGAGTACGCCATTTTCTTCTATAACCCCAACATTCACCCGCAAAAAGAGTATCTGCTGCGCAAGGAAGAGAACATCCGCTTCGCCGAGCAGCACGGGGTGCCGATCATCGATGCCGATTACGACACCGACAACTGGTTCGCCCGCGCCAAGGGGATGGAGAATGAGCCGGAGCGCGGCATTCGTTGCACCATGTGTTTTGACATGCGTTTTGAGCGCACGGCGCTGTATGCGCATGAGCACGGTTACGACACCATTTCCAGCTCGCTGGGTATTTCGCGCTGGAAGAACATGCAGCAGATCACCGACTGCGGCATCCGGGCGGCGGAAAAATATCCCGATCTGGTGTACTGGGATTACAACTGGCGCAAGAAGGGCGGTTCGTCGCGCATGATAGAGATCAGCAAACGCGAGCGCTTCTATCAGCAGGAATACTGCGGCTGCGTCTATTCGCTGCGCGACACCAACCTGCACCGCAAGGCGCAAGGGCGGCCGCTGATTAAGCTGGGCGTGCTTTACTATGGCGATGAAGAATAACGCTTAATCATCGCAATCAACCCGCTACGGCGGGTTTTTTATTTTTTGACGCCCGGCCAAACGTTAACCAAGCGTGTTGTTCCGGCGATAAAAAAGCAACGGTGAGGTTAATATCCTTATGAGTTTGCTGGTTTTAGCCGCGCAGACTGACGATTAAAGCGATAGTTTGCCTTTCGTTATTGAATATGATTGCTATTTGCATTTAAACTTGGCGAACCAGAGGAAACAGAATCATTATGCCGCTAAAAAAGATGTTCCTTAATCGCCGTATATCCGTGCCTTTCGTCTTGTCCGTAGGCCTGCACAGCGCCCTGGTGGCGGGATTGCTTTACGCTTCGGTAAAAGAAGTGGTGGAGCTGCCGAAGCCAGAGGACGCGCCGATCAGCGTCATGATGGTCAACACCGCCGCGATGGCTGAGCCGCCACCGCCGGCGCCGGCCGAACCGGAGCCGCCGCAGGTCGAACCTGAGCCGGAGCCAGAACCGGAACCTATCGTGGAGCCGCCGCCGAAGGCGATCGTGAAGCCGGAGCCGGTCAAGCCGAAACCGAAGCCTAAGCCGAAGCCGAAGGTCGAAAAGCAGGTGAAACCGGAGCCGAAGAAGGTTGAGCCGCGCGAGCCGTCGCCGTTCAACAACGATTCGCCGGCCAAACCGATCGATAAAGCGCCGGTGAAACAGGCGCCTGCCGCGCCGGTGCAGGGCAACTCGCGCGAGGTCGGGCCAAGGCCGATCAGCCGCGCCAATCCGCTCTATCCGCCGCGGGCCCAGGCCTTGCAGATCGAAGGCAACGTGCGGGTACAGTTCGATATCGACAGCGACGGGCGCGTCAGCAACGTGCGTATCTTGTCGGCCGAACCGCGCAACATGTTTGAGCGTGAAGTGAAGCAGGCGATGCGCAAATGGCGCTATGAAGCCAAAGAAGCGAAAGATCGCACTGTCACTATCCGCTTCAAGCTGAATGGCACGACCGAATTGAACTGAGTTCGGTCAATACCAAAAGAAAGGGTCGCCTCGGCGACCCTTTTTGCATTTGCGGCGTAGCGTCAGCTTATTCTTCGAAGCCAACGCGGAAATTCATTTTGCCCTCAGGCAGCGCGCGCGAGTTGCCCTCCGCATCGACCGCCACATAGGTGAACACCGCTTCGGTCGCCCGGTAGCGTTGGCCGATCGGGGCGGAGGAGACTTTCTTGACCCACACTTCGATATTGATGGTGATCGAGCTGCGCCCGGTACGGATGCAGTGCGCATAGCAGCAAACCACATCGCCTACCGCCACCGGTTTCAGGAAGGTCATGCCGTCCACGCGCACGGTCACCACGCGCCCTTCGGCGATCTCTTTTGCCTGGATGGCGCCGCCGATATCCATTTGCGACATCAGCCAGCCGCCGAAAATATCACCGTTGGCATTGGTATCGGCCGGCATCGCCAGCGTGCGCAGCACCAGCTCGCCGCTGGGTAAAGGTCGTTGTTGTGTCATAGCAGTCTGCTTTTAAAAGGAGGGAATAACATCATACTGCCCGCGGCAAGCGCCGCAGGCATTAACAATTTTGTAACTATTTTTTCTGTTCTTCCGGCATGTGCCGGTAAATATAGATACCGCTGAGGAGGGTGAAGACCAGCGTCAGCACCGTCAGGCCAAAGACTTTGAAATTGACCCAGACGCTTTGCGGCAGCCAGAAGGCGACATAGATGTTCGCCAGGCCGCAGGCCAGGAAGAAGACCGCCCAGGCCAGGTTGAGGTTGCTCCACACTTTGTCCGGCAACGTCAACTCTTTGCCCAGCATGCGCTGAACCAGCGGTTTTTTGAGCACCCACTGACTGATCAGCAGCGCCAGCGCGAACAGCGCGTAAATCACCGTGACCTTCCATTTGATGAACAAATCGTTGTGGAACACCAGCGTCAGGGTGCCAAACACCAGCACCATCAGGAAGGTGATCAGCGTCATCTTCTCGACCTTGCGGTATTTCACCCAGGTGAATACCAGCGCCAGCGCGGTGGCGACAATTAACGCGCCGGAAGCGACGTAAATGTCGTACAGCTTGTAAAAAGCGAAAAAGACAATTAACGGGAGGAAATCAAGAAACTGCTTCATAAATCAATCCATCATCTGTTCATCGGCCGACTATACCGGATTCGGCGAGCTCTGTGTACCGCCGGGCGTTGCCGATTATCGACGTTTGGCCGGAGGATTTCTGCCGCGAAAGCAGGAATTTGCATAAACTTACGCAAGAAAGTGCGGGCACATTGCCAGCGCGGGCCGCAGGCCGCATAGTAAGTAGCATAATAACCAGATAATTTACCGCGGAAAACAAGCATGCAGTGGAAATCTCTCCAGGCCCTGACGCCGGGTTTGACGCATTTATTGGGCTATCAACGCAGCTGGCTCAAGCCGGATATTCGCGCCGGCCTTTCCGTCGCCGCCGTCGCCTTGCCGGTGGCCATCGCCTATGCCGAGCTGGCCGGGGTCAGCCCGGTGGTGGGGCTCTATTCCTGTATTTTGCCGATGATGGCCTATGCGCTGTTCGGCTCGTCGCGCCAGCTGATCGTCGGGCCCGACGCCGCCACCTGCGCGGTGATCGCTGCGGTGGTGACGCCGCTGGCGGCGGGCAATATGGAACGCCATTGGCAACTGACCATCATGATGACCGCGATGATGGGCGGCTGGTGCCTGCTGGCCAGCCGGTTCAAGCTGGGGGCACTGGCGGATCTGCTGTCGCGGCCGATCCTCAGCGGGCTGCTGAACGGCGTGGCGATCACCATCATCGTCGATCAGATCGGCAAGGTGTTGGGATTCACGGTGCACCCGGCGCAGCTGATCGAGCGCATCTACGCGCTGCCCGGTAACCTGCTGCACAGCGACTGGCTGACGATGACGGTGTCGTTGTTGACGCTGGTGACGCTTCTCGGATTTAAAAAATGGCGGCCTAACTGGCCGGCGCCGCTGTTTGCCATCGTGCTGGCGGCGTTCGTGACCTGGGCCGGCGGTCTGCAGCAGCATGGCGTGGTGACGGTGGGCGGTTTCAGCGGCGTGTTGCCGATCGTCCAGTGGCCGGATTTTCAGCCAGGACTGCTGCGCGACATGGTGATCCCGGCGCTCAACCTGGCGGTGGTGAGTTTTGTCAGCATGATGCTCACCGCCCGCAGCTTCGCCGCCAAGAACGGTTATGAGGTGAACGCCGACGCCGAGTTTCGGGCGCTAGGGCTGGTGAATATCGTCTCGGCGCTGTCGCAAGGTTTCGCCATCAGCGGTGCGGATTCACGCACCGCGGTGAATGACGCCAACGGCGGCAAGAGCCAGCTGGTGTCGGTCATCGCCGCCGCGGTCATCGCCTTCGTCTTGCTGTTCCTGATGGCGCCGCTGCAGTTTATTCCGGTGGCGGGATTGGGCGTGGTGCTGATGTATGCGGCCTGGTCGCTGCTGGACATCCGTGGTATCTGGATCTTGCGCCGCCGCAACGCGCAGGCGTTCCGCCTGGCGCTGTTTACCTTTCTCAGCGTGCTGCTGGTGGGGGTGATCAGCGGCATCGGGCTGGCGGTGTTACTGGGGCTGATGCAGTTTCTGCGCACTGTCTTCCGGCCGACGGAACAGCTGCTGGGCGTCAACGACGAAGGCATGATCCATTCCATGGGCAACAACAATGGGGTGAAGGCGGTGCCTGGCGTCATGATGTATCGCTTCAATTCGCCGCTGACCTATTTCAACGTGGCGTACTTCAAACGCCGTATTCTCAATTTGGTCGACGGCACGCCGTTCCAGCCGCGCTGGGTGGTGGTGGATGCGGTAGCCAGTTTTACCCATGCCGATATCAGCGTGCTGGCGGCCATCGACGAACTGAAACGTGACTTGTTACAGCGTAACGTTAAGCTGGTGCTGGCGGGGCGCCGCACCGAGCTGACGCGCTGGTTCCGCATCAATCGCTTAGGGCGCGACAAAGAGTTGATTTTGGTGCCGGACCTGTATCTGGCGCTGAAGCTGATTCAGAGTAAGGAGCAGGCGGAAGCCGCCACGGTGGGGTAAACAAAAAAGGGGCGCGCCGAAGCGTGCCCCTTGGGTTTTGATTGCGTCGGCGTTAGCCGCGCAGCAGCATGTACAGGCGGAACAGGTAGATCAGCAGCAGGGCAGACACCAGGTTGCTCAACGCGGTCAACACCACGCTGGCGACGTTCGGCGTCAGCACCGACAGGTGGCTCACCAAAAACAGCACCAGCAGCTTGGCCGCCAGCCACAGCATCATCGCCGGCACCAGCACGCGCGCATTGGCGAAGGCCAACTTGCTGCTCAACTTGAGCGAGGCGAACACGCCTTTCTTGTCGACGGAGGCGATCACCGGCGCCAGCGCGAAGGCGATAGCCATCAGCACGCCCGGCACCACAAACAGCGTCAGGCCGAGCTGGATCAGCAGGGTGCAGATAAACAGCAGCAGTAACAGACGTGGCAGGTCGGGCGCCGAGGCGCCGAGCGCGCGCAGGGCGCTGGTGCGTTCTCCTTGCGACACCAGACGGATCAGCGTCAGCATCCCGCCGACCAGCAGCACGTTGCCGACCAGCGCGGAGAAGGTGGCGGCCGCCGACACTTTCAGCAACACCATCTGCTGTTCCGGCGTCATCTGCTGGATCACTTCTTGAATGCCCATACCGGTAGACGAAGCGAAATCGCTGGTGGTGGCAGCGAGCGTCGCCAACTGTTCGGCATCGGGGCTGAAGGCCTGATTCAGCAGCACGGAGATAAACGCCGTCAACAGCGCCAGCATCAGGATGCTGGCCAGTTGGTTGCGTAAAAAGTTAAAACTGTCACGGTACAAAGCGTTGGCCGTGATAGGCATGCAGACTCCTTGGCGTCGGGAAAACAGAGATAAATCAGTGGGTGATTGTACCCTGTTCCACGCCGCTGTGGCACCCCGCGAATTGCACTACGCCTATTTCTTCAACGATCGTCGTTTCAGGCAGCGAGAGCGGCAGGGGCACCGGCAAGGGCGGCAGGCCGTAGCGTTCGCGAGCGCGATCGCAGGCTTCGTTGCGCAGGCCGTTTTCACCGGACTGATCGAACTCCCGGCACGGGCTGGGCCGATTGAGGTAGATCGAGCAGGACACGGCTTTGCCGATCTCGCCGTCCAGCGCGTTGCAGCGGGGGGACTTGCTGTTGGTCCCCTTCATGCAGCGCAGGAACGGGGTCAAAGGCTCCGTTAAGGAAAGGGGAACGGTGCCGCCGCCGTCTTCGGCTTCGGCCCAATAGAATGACACTCGAAAATAACCGCAGCATGCGCCGCAGCTGACACAGGGATTAAGGATTTCGCTCATCTTGATTGCCCACCGACTCCTCACGGCACCAACCAAAACCAACACGGAAAATGAAATTACCTCAGCCGCAATTTTCTCCGCAACCGAAATTTGAACATGTAGATAATTTGCAACAAAATCGATTTTTTGATGCAGATCAATCCTTGATTTATTAGGCGGTTAGGTAACCTTGTTTTTAGTAGGATTTTAAATTTTTACACATAAGATGTGATCTCGATGGGATCACAAATACCCGAAAGTAGGTATATTCCCCCTCGGGCGATTAACCACACAAATGGAATGGATAATGAAAAAGACAACTCTGATGGTATTGGCGACGATGATGGCGCCTATGTTGGCAAGTGCGCATCAGGCCGGTGATTTCCTGTTCCGCGCGGGAACTGCGACGGTGCGTCCAAATGCGGGTTCGGACAACGTGCTGGGGTTGGGTTCGCTGGATGCGAAAAACAACACCCAGCTCGGTCTGACCTTCGGTTACATGGTGACGGACAACATCGGCGTTGAGTTGTTGGCCGCAACGCCATTCCGCCACAAGGTTACGCTGGGCGGCACCGATCTGGCGACCGTTCACCAATTGCCGCCTACGCTGATGGCGCAATACTACTTCGGCGACAAGCAGGACAAACTGCGTCCTTACCTGGGTGTCGGCGTTAACTACACCACCTTCTTCGACGAGAAGTTCAACGACTACGGCAAAAGCGCCGGGTTGAGCAACCTTGATCTGAAAGACTCCTGGGGTGTGGCGGCGCAGGCCGGCCTGGATTACAACCTGGATGAGCACTGGATGCTGAACATGTCGGTGTGGTGGATGAACATCGAAACCAAAACTCGCTTCAACGATGCGAATGGCGGGCACCACAGCTTCGATACGCGTCTGGATCCGTGGGTGTTCATGTTCGGGGCGGGTTATCGCTTCTGATGAAGGCCGCAATCAGGGAGGCGTTGCGCCTCCCTGTGTCGGTATTATTTAATCTGCATTACGTTTTCAACCGATTTCACACCGGCCACGCCGCGTGTGACCTGCACCGCACGGTTGGCGTCATCGCTGGACGTCACAAAGCCGCTCAGCTGCACGCGACCTTTAAAGGTTTCCACGCTGATCTCGCGTGACTTGATGTTTTTATCCGCCAACAGTGCCGATTTCACTTTGGTGGTGACTACGGTGTCATCGATATAACCGCCCGTTCCCTCTGATTTTGCCGTCGGCGCGCAAGCGCTCACCGCGACCGCCACAACGGCTGCCATGCACAAGGCTGAAAGGGTTTTAAACAGCTTCATAAATTACTCTCCATGCAATGTTATGGTTGAAATTCGCTACGGTTTTTCGCCGCAGCGAGCGCATTCCCCAAATCAAACGAAGAAATGCATAGCGAACAAACTTCATTGTGAGACAAGACTTGAGTTTGTTCAAATTTTTGCTGTAAATAAATGGAACAAACTTTGAGGGGAAACAAGCTGTTAAAGCGAGCGCCGGCGGGGCGCTCGCTGGAGAGGATCACGCGCGGGTGGCGCGCTTCATACTGCTGGCGAAGGCCGCCAGCCTGGTCAGCATCTCCGCCGGGTTGGCATGGTGCTGTTCGATGATTTTGACGATTGCCGAGCCGGAGATCGCGCCGGCGGCCCCGGCCTGCAGCGCGGCCTTTACCTGCTCGGGTTCGGAGATGCCGAAGCCCTGCAGCGGCGGCGCGGCGTGATACTCGCGCAGCTTGTTCACCAGGTGATGCAGCGGCAGCTGCGCCCGGCTTTCGGTGCCGGTCACCCCGGCGCGCGACAGCAGATAGGTGTAGCCGCGGCCGTGCGAGGCGATTTCACGCAGCAGATCGTCATCGGCGTTCGGCGGGCAGATGAAGATCGGTGCGATACCGTGGCGTGCGGCGGCGGCGCGGAACGGCGCAGACTCTTCAAACGGCACGTCGGCGACCAGCACCGAATCCACGCCCACTTCGGCGCAGCGTTGGTAAAACGCATCGATGCCTTTATGGAACACCAGGTTGGCGTACATCAGCAGGCCGATGGGAATGGTCGGGTGCTTCTGGCGGATGGCCGCCAGCATCTCGAAGCACTGGGTCGGCGTGACGCCGGCGGCGAAGGCGCGCAGCGTCGCGCTTTGGATGGTTGGGCCGTCCGCCAGCGGATCGGAGAAGGGGATACCCAGCTCCAGCGCGTCCGCGCCGGCTTCGATTAGGGTGTCGATAATCTGCAGCGACAGCGCCGGGTTAGGATCGCCCAGCGTCACGAACGGGACGAAGGCGCCTTCCTTGCTGCTTTCCAGGCGCGTGAACAGTTGCTGATAACGTTCCATCAGATTTCTCCCCGTGCTTTTAAAATGTCGTGAACGGTAAATATGTCTTTGTCGCCGCGGCCGGACAGGTTGACCACCAGGATCTGCTCTTTCTGCGGCGTTTCACGGATCATTTTCAGCGCGTGCGCCAGGGCGTGCGAGGATTCCAGCGCCGGGATGATGCCTTCATGGCGCGACAGCGCCTTGAACGCTTCCAGCGCTTCGTCGTCGGTGATCGACACGTATTCGGCGCGGCCGGTACTGTTCAGGTAGGCATGCTGCGGCCCGACGGACGGGAAGTCCAGCCCGGCGGAAATCGAATAGGACTCTTCAATCTGGCCTTCGGCGGTCTGCATCATCGGCGCTTTCATGCCGAAGTAGATGCCGACGTGGCCGTGCTTCAGCGGCGCGCCGTGCTGGCCGGTTTCGATGCCCAGACCGGCGGGTTCCACGCCGATCAGCCCCACGTCGGCGTCATCGATAAAGTCGGCGAACATGCCGATGGCGTTGGAGCCGCCGCCGACGCAGGCGATTACCGCATCCGGCAGGCGGCCTTCGCGCTCCAGCACCTGAGCTTTGGTTTCTTCGCCGATCATGCGCTGGAATTCACGCACGATGGTGGGATACGGGTGCGGGCCGGCGGCGGTGCCGAGCATATAGTGGGCGGTTTCATAGCTGCCGGACCAGTCGCGCAACGCTTCGTTGCAGGCGTCTTTCAGGGTGGCGGAGCCGCTGTGCACCGGGATCACTTCCGCGCCCATCAGCCGCATGCGGAATACGTTCGGCGACTGGCGCTCAACGTCTTTGGCGCCCATATAGATGCGGCATTTCAGACCGAGCAGCGCGCAGGCCAGCGCCGACGCGACGCCGTGCTGGCCGGCGCCGGTTTCCGCGATGATCTCGGTTTTGCCCATGCGCTTGGCCAGCAACGCCTGGCCCAGCACTTGGTTGGTCTTGTGCGCGCCGCCGTGCAGCAGATCTTCGCGCTTCAGATAAAGCTTGGTGTTGCTGCCGGCGGTGAGGTTTTTGCACAGCGTCAGCGCCGTCGGGCGGCCTGCGTAGTTCTTCAACAGATCGATAAATTCAGCCTGAAATGCCGGATCGCGCTGAGCGCTGACAAAGGCTTCTTCCAGTTGTTTCAGGGCCGGCATCAGAATTTGCGGCACATACTGGCCACCAAATTCGCCGAAGTAGGGGTTAAGCAGCGTCATGAGAGTTCCCGTTATTATCCGTTATTAATATAGAGCCGTATTCAGTAGGCGCGCAGGGTCTGGAAGACCGAGGCCAGGCGCGCGGGATCTTTGATGCCCGGTTCGCTTTCCACGCCGGAGTTGAAGTCCAGCCCGGCGCAGCCGAGCTTGGCCGCTTCGACGCAGTTGTCGGCGCGCAGGCCGCCCGCCAGCATCACGTTAGTCAGATCTTCGTCTTGCAATACCGACCAGTCGAAGCGTTGGCCGGTGCCGCCGGCGCCGTTGTCCAGCAGATAACGGTCGACATGCTGCAGATCGCGCGCCGGCACTCTATCTTTCACGCTCAGCGCTTTCCAGATGCGGCAGTCGGCCGGCAAGCGGGCGCGCAGGGCGCTGATATAGGCCTGGTCTTCCGCGCCGTGTAATTGCACCGCATGCAGACCGAGGCGCTCAACGGTCAACGCCACGGTATCGACCTGGGCGTCGCAGAACACGCCGACGTACTTCAGCGGCGCGCCGGAGATCACTTCGCGGGCGCGGGTGATGTCCACATAGCGCGGCGAACGGCCGACGAAGATTAGCCCGCCGTAGATGGCGCCGGCCTGATAGGCGGCGGCGGCGTCTTGCGGACGGGTCAGGCCGCACACTTTGTTGTCGCCCAGGATCACGCGGCGCACGGCGGCGCGCAGATCGGGTTCCGACATCAACGCACTGCCGATCAGGAAGCCGTTGGCGTAATGGCTCAGCTCGCGGATCTGCCCGTAGTTGTTGATGCCTGATTCGCTGATCACCGTCACGCCATGCGGTACGTGCGGCGCCAGCTGACGGGTGCGGTTCAGATCGATGCTCAAATCGCGCAGATCGCGGTTGTTGATGCCGACCACGCGCGCTTCAAGCGCGATCGCGCGCTGCAGCTCTTCTTCACTGATCACTTCGGTCAGCACGCCCATATTCAGGCTGTGGGCCACTGCGGCCAGTTGGCGGTACTGCTCGTCGGTCAACACCGACAGCATCAGCAGGATCGCATCGGCCTGATAGTAGCGCGCCAGGTAAATCTGATAGGGATCGATGATAAAGTCTTTGCACAATACCGGTTGGCTGACGGTTTTACTGACCAGCGGCAGGAAATCGAAGCTGCCCTGAAAGTATTTCTCGTCGGTCAGCACCGAGATCGCCGAAGCGAAATCTTTATACACCGTGGCGATCTCTACCGGATCAAAGTTCTCGCGAATCAGCCCCTTGGAAGGCGAGGCCTTCTTGCATTCGAGAATGAAAGCCGTCCGGGTGCCCTGCAGCGCGTGATAGAAGCTGCGTTCGCTCGGCACGATGTCATTCTGAAAGCCGGCCAGGGGCTGTTGCTCTTGTCGCGCCGCGATCCATTGCGCTTTGTCGCGGACAATCTTGTGTAGCACGGTTTCCTGCATCATTTATCCTCTTGCCGCCAGTGCGATGACACGCTCATAGGCCTGCCCGCTGTTGATCATATCCAGTGCCTGCCGCGCATTTTGGCGCAGGTCTTCATGTCCGAATAACTTCAGAAGCAACGCGACGTTGGCCGCGACCGCCGCGGCGTGCGCCGGCTCGCCTTTACCTTGTAACAGCCGCGCCAAAATGTCACGGTTTTCTTCCGGCGTGCCGCCCAGCAAGGCTTCCAGCGGATAGGTTTCCAATCCGAAGGACTGCGGCGTGAGCTGGTAGCTGCTGATTTCGCCGTTGTTCAATTCCGCTACGTGCGTCGGGGCGTGGATCGCCACCTCGTCCATGCCGCCGCCGTGAACCACCGCCGCACGTTGATAACCCAGCACGCGCAGGGTTTCGGCAATCGGCAGCACCAGTTCCGGGCTGTAAACGCCGATCAGCGCCAGTGGCGGGCGCGCCGGGTTGATCAGCGGACCCAGCACGTTGAACAGCGTGCGGGTTTTCAGCTGCTGGCGCACCGGCATGGCGTGACGGAAACCGGTGTGGTACTGCGGCGCGAACAGGAAGCACACGCCGAGATCGTCCAGCGCCTTGCGCGCTTCTTCCGCCGGCAGATCCAGGCGGATGCCGAACGCCGCCAGCAGATCCGAAGAGCCGGAACGGCTGGAGACGCTGCGGTTGCCGTGTTTGGCGATCTTCGCGCCGCAGGCCGCCGCCACAAAGGCGCTGGCGGTGGAAATATTGATGCTGTTGGTGCCGTCGCCGCCGGTGCCGACGATATCGGCGAACGGGTAGTCAGGGCGCGGGAACGGCTGAGCATCTTCCAGCAGCGCTTTGGCGGCGCCGGCGATCTCTTCCGGGCGCTCGCCGCGGACTTTCATGCTGATCAACGCCGCCGCCAGTTGGCTCGGCTCCAGCTCGCCGCGCACGATGGCGCTGAACAGCTGTTGGCTTTCCTGCTGGCTCATCGACTCGGCGCGGTACAGTTTCTCAAGAATAGGTTGCATCGTCGTGTTCCTTATATTACTTCGCCAGCGCCCAGGCGAGGGTCTGCTCAAGCAGGCGCGCGCCATGGGTGGTCAGAATCGATTCCGGGTGGAACTGGAAGCCGCACACGCGGCGACGGTCGTCGCGCACCGCCATCACCATCTCGCCGAAACGGGCGTTGACGGTGAGATCGGCCGGGATATTGCTGCCGACCAGCGAGTGGTAGCGCGCCACCGGCAGCGGATTGGCCATGCCGGCGAACATGCCTTCACCATCGTGAACAATCGCCGAGGCCTTGCCGTGCAGGATCTCGCCCGCCTGGCCGACCTGGCCGCCGTAGGCTTCGACGATCGCCTGGTGACCGAGGCAGATGCCGATGATCGGCAGCCGGCCGCGCAGGCGCTGCAGCAGCTCCGGCATGCAGCCCGCTTCGGACGGCGTGCCGGGGCCGGGCGACAGCATCAGCACCGGCTGGGTCATGTGTTCCAGGCGTTCGATGATCACCTCGGCGGCGATCTGGTTACGGTAAATCACCACCTGGTGGCCGCTGGCGCGCAGCTGATCGACCAGGTTGTAGGTAAAGGAGTCGACGTTGTCGAGCAACAGGATATCGGCCATCAGAACACCTCCTTGGCATGGTGCGCAGTGGCGATGGCGCGCAGCACGGCACGGGCTTTATTACGGGTTTCGTCGGCTTCCGCCTGCGGGACGGAATCCAGCACCACGCCGGCACCGGCCTGCACGGTGGCGATGCCGTCTTCAACGTAGGCGGAACGGATGACGATGCAGGTATCCAGATCGCCGGTGGCGGTGAAGTAGCCTACCGCGCCGCCGTAGCTGCCGCGGCGCGTGCCTTCGGAGGCGGCGATCAGCTGCATCGCCCGCACTTTCGGCGCGCCGCTCAGGGTGCCCATGTTCATGCAGGCCTGGTAGGCGTGCAGCACGTCGAGATCGGCGCGCAGGGTGCCCACCACCCGGGAAACCAGGTGCATGACGAACGAATAGCGGTCCACCTTGGTCAGGTCGGCCACGTAGCGGCTGCCGGCCTGGCAGATGCGCGCCAGATCGTTGCGCGCCAGATCGACCAGCATCAGGTGCTCGGCCAGCTCTTTGTGGTCGGTGCGCATTTCCAGCTCGATGCGGCTGTCGAGATCCAGATCCAGCGAACCGTCGGCACGGCGGCCGCGCGGGCGAGTGCCGGCGATCGGGTAGATTTCGATTTGGCGATTGCCTGCGTCGTATTTCAACGCGCTCTCCGGCGAAGCGCCGAACAGGGTGAAGTCATTATCCTGCATGAAGAACATATACGGGCTGGGGTTGTTGTCTTTCAAGGTCTGGTAGGCCGCCAGCGGCGCCGGGCACGGCAGGGAGAAGCGGCGCGACGGCACCACCTGGAAAATCTCGCCCTGGCGGATCGCTTCCTGCAGCCCGCTGACCACCGCGCCGTACTCTTCGTCGCTCTGATTGCAGCTCAGCTGCATGTTTTCCAGCGTTTGGTGCGGGATCGGCTGTGGGGTTTGTTGCAATTCGGCCTGCAGCTGTTCCAGACGTTGCTGCAAACGCTGCGCTTCACTCGCCTGCTCACTGAAGACGCTGGCCTGCAGACGGGCCGTACCGCGTTGGTGATCCAGCACCAGCAGGGTTTCCGCCAGATAGAAGCAGAAGTCCGGGCAGCGTTGATCCTGGCGCAGTGCCGGCAGGTCCTCGAACCCGGCGACCAAATCGTAGGCGAACAGGCCGCCCAGCATCACGGCTTCGCGCTCGTCCGCCGGGGAGTCCACCAGGGTCAGCAGCGTGCGCAGCGCGTCGAACACCGACAGTGAGCGCAGGCGGGCATCTTCGTCCTGCACCGCGTCGATCGCCGGGAAGGTCAGCTCGCGACCGTTGGGGCGTGCCTGATTGCGCACCTCAGGCGGCAGCGCTTCGTCCAGCAGCGGCAGCAGCGCCGCGCCGTTGGCGCTCAGCGCCTGCACGCTGACGGTGCGGCCCAGTGCGGTAATGCGCAGCGCGCTGTCGATCACCAGCAGGCTCTGCAGATTCTGTTTGCTGTTGATTTCCGCCGATTCCAGCAGCAGGGTGGCCGGACGGGCGCCGCACAGCTGGTGGAAAATAGTAGTGGGGTCGCCCCGGTAGCTGGCTTGCGCCTTCAGCAATGTCAGTTGTGGTTTGGTGTTCATCATCGGTGGTTCCAGTGAATTCTGTCCATAAAAAAGCCCGCATCAGGTGCGGGCTCAGGAAATCTGCATTGTCAGATGACAGCTATGCGCGATTACACCGCCCGCAAGAGGGAGGTACGCCACCAACCGTGAAGAGAAATGTAGTTGTTCATTTGCAGACTCTCTCTGTTAACGCTCATCCGACACGGCTGTTGCCGTGAACTTGCGTACTAGTTAACTGGTTCACGAAGGCAAAGTCAACCCTCTTTTTGCACAATGTTTTAGCGGTCAGCGTGAATTCTATTCATCATCCACCTGGCGCCTGTGGTCAGGGCAGAATAGATTTCCGTCCGGCCGCCGATAACGGGTATGATAGAAAACCAAGCCATTGCCGGATAGCCGTTTTGACAGACAGTAACCCCCCATCCACCGCTTTTACTCTGTACGATCTCCACAGCCACACGACCGCCTCCGACGGCTATCTGACGCCGACGCAGCTGGTGCTGCGGGCGGTCGAGATGCGCGTGGGCGTGCTGGCGATCACCGATCACGACACCACCGCAGGCTTGGCCGAGGCCGCCGCCGCCATTGCGGAGCAGGCGTTGCCGCTGCGGTTGGTCAACGGGGTGGAAATCTCGACGCTGTGGGAAAATCATGAGATCCATATCGTTGGGTTGGGTATGGACGTCGCGCACCCGGCGCTGGTGGCGCTATTGGCGGAACAAACCGAACGTCGCAATCGGCGGGCGCAGGAGATCGGCGTGCGCCTGGGTAAAGCGCGCATTCCCGACGCCTATGCCGGCGCCCAGCGGCTGGCGGGCGACGGCGCGGTAACCCGCGGCCATTTCGCCCGTTACCTGGTGGAGACTGGCGTGTCGGACAACATGGCGCAGGTGTTCAAGAAATACCTGGCCAAAGGCAAAACCGGCTACGTGCCGCCGCAGTGGTGTACAATAGAACAAGC
This sequence comes from Serratia sp. TSA_105.2, assembly GCF_052692115.1. NCBI lineage: Bacteria > Pseudomonadati > Pseudomonadota > Gammaproteobacteria > Enterobacterales > Yersiniaceae > Serratia > Serratia sp. TSA_105.2. The sequence goes on along the minus strand of NZ_JBQZFT010000010.1, from coordinate 36,697 downwards.
CATTGATGCGATTCATCAATCGGGCGGCCAGGCGGTGGTAGCGCATCCCGGCCGTTACGATCTGACCGCGAAGTGGTTGAAACGTTTGCTGGCGCATTTCGCCGAACACGGTGGCGACGCCATGGAAGTGGCGCAGTGTCAGCAGGCACCGCATGAGCGCTCGCAATTGGCGAAATACGCCCAGGACTATCGCCTGTTGGCCTCGCAAGGTTCTGATTTTCATCAGCCTTGTTCGTGGATCGAACTGGGGCGCAAGCTGTGGCTACCGGGCGGCGTCGAGCCGGTGTGGCGCGATTGGCCGCAGCCGGGCCAGGCGGTCTGATTTTACGCGCGTGGCAACGCGCGCGAGCATCATTTAGGAGCAAGTCATGAGTCAGCTTTTTTATATTCACCCGGACAACCCGCAGCCGCGCTTGATTAACCAGGCGGTTGAGGTGCTGCGCAAGGGCGGGGTGATCGTTTATCCCACCGATTCCGGCTATGCGCTGGGTTGCATGCTGGAAGAGAAGGCGGCGATGGAGCGCATTTGCCGTATCCGTCAGTTGGACGGCAACCACAACTTTACCCTGATGTGTCGCGATTTGTCCGAGTTGTCGACCTATGCGCACGTCGATAATACGGCGTTCCGCCTGATCAAAAACAATACGCCGGGCAACTACACCTTCATTCTGAAAGCGACCAAAGAAGTGCCGCGCCGCCTGATGAATGAAAAGCGCAAAACCATCGGCCTGCGCGTGCCGTCGAACCCGATCGCATTGGCGCTGCTGGAGGTGCTGAACGAACCGATGATGTCCACCACGCTGATGCTGCCGGGCAATGACTTTGCCGAATCCGATCCGGAAGAGATCAACGATCACCTGGGCAAGGTGGTCGATCTGGTGATCCACGGCGGCTTCCTCGGCCAACAGCCGACTACGGTTATCGATCTGACCGAATCCTCGCCGGAAGTGGTGCGCGAAGGGGCGGGCGACGCGGCGCCTTTCCGCTGATGTCAAAGGTTGCCACCTTGCTCATTGTCTGAAAATCGGCTGAAGCGACGCTATTTCGCGTGAAAGCCGCTATTCTTGATTACTTCAGAATTGATAATGGGCAGGATGCGCAGCAATGATTAAACAGGTTTCTTTTTTAGCGGCCTTATTATTTTCCTCAATGGCAAATGCGGGGTTTTATTCGGGCAGCGGTTTGCTGGCCGAATCCGGCGGTTACGTAAAAAATAAAAGCGGTGAAGCCACCGTGGCCGAAGCGCTGAATGGCGGCATGTTCATGGGATACGTCGCCGGCGTATTCGATACCTATTCCATGCAGGGCAACCGCAATATCTGCCCGGCGGCCGGGATGAGCATCGGCGTAGCCGCCGACGCGGTGATGCAGTATTTGAACGAGCATCCTGAACAACTGCATTATTCCGCACCGTCGGTGATCATGCTGGCGTTAAGCGCCGCCTATCCCTGCGTGCGCCATTAAGTTCCCATTCCAATTCGTGCGCATTTTTTCATAAGGTGCGCTCGGGCCGCTTTCCGCACGAACTTCAATAGATCAATGCCTGCTGCGCTGTCACCTTATCCTCGTCGGTATTTCCCGAACGGGTCGGGGAGAGACGCGCAGGAGGTAATATGACCGCATTTCACAGTGCCAACATGATGCTCGATTATCAGGATATCGGCTCAGGGCCACTCACGCTGGTGTTGCTGCCCGGCTGGTGCGAACCGAAAACGGTATTCGAACCGTTTATCGCCTTGGCGGCCGAACGCTATCGGGTGATCAGCATCGACTGGCGTGGCCACGGCCTGTCGTCAAAAGCGGCGGAGATGTCGCTGGCGGCGGACGATTTACTGGAAGATGTGCGTCAGCTGCTGACGGCGCTGCGTTTGGATGACGTGGTCACCCTGTCGGTGGCGCACGCCAGCTGGCTGGCGGTGGCGTTGGCCGAAGCGTTGCCGCAGCGGGTACGGGGCATGGTGTTTCTCGACTGGATCATGACGCAGCCGGAACCGGCGTTCTTTACGGCGGTGAGCCGCATGCAGCAGCCGCAGCAGTGGCTGGCGGCGCGTGATGCCTTGTTCGACTTCTGGCAGGGCGGCATCCGCCACGATCGGGTCAAACGCCATCTGGAGGTCGAGATGGCGCAGGAGGATTACCGGCTCTGGCGTGCCGCCGGCGTGGCCATCGAACAGGCCTACCGGCAATTCGGCTCGCCGCTGCAACGCCTGGCGGGAATGAGCGCGCCGCCGCCGTGCCGGCATATCTACTCGTTGGACCGCCGCGACGACTATCTGCGGCAGCAGCAGGCATTTGCCGCCGAGCAGCCGTTTTTCTCCGTGGTGCGTCTAGGAGAGGCTCGTACTCACCTCGGCATTCTGGAACGGCCTGACGCGGTGCTGTGGGCGGTGGAGGATTTTTTGGCGCGGTGAACGCCGTCTGAAGGGGGCCTCCGCCGATAAAGTGGGTTTCAACACCTTAGAAAGCCTGTATAATACGCGGTTCGATCCTGATAAACGTATTATGACCGTTGTGGCGCTTGGCCGCGGCGGTATCCCCCCGACGCCTGTGAAGGCGACATTAGAGGTTGCTCAATGAGCGAAAAGTTACAGAAAGTTTTAGCGCGCGCCGGGCATGGCTCGCGTCGTGAAATCGAAACCATGATTGAAGCCGGGCGCGTCAGCGTCGACGGCAAGGTCGCCAAGCTGGGCGATCGCGTTGAAGTGACGCCGGCGATGAAAATTCGTCTGGACGGTCATGTCCTGTCGATCAAAGAATCCGAAGAGGTGGTTTGCCGGGTGCTGGCTTACTACAAACCGGAAGGCGAGCTGTGTACCCGCAGCGATCCTGAAGGCCGCCCGACGGTGTTCGATCGCTTGCCGAAGCTGCGCGGTTCGCGCTGGGTGGCGGTAGGGCGTCTGGACGTCAACACCTCCGGTCTGCTGCTGTTCACCACCGACGGTGAACTGGCCAACCGTCTGATGCACCCGAGCCGAGAAGTGGAGCGCGAGTACGCGGTACGCGTGTTCGGCCAGGTTGACGATGCGAAAGTGAAGCAGCTGAGCAAGGGCGTCCAGCTGGAAGACGGCCCGGCCGCCTTCCGCACCATCAGCTTCCAGGGCGGCGAAGGCCTCAACCAGTGGTACAACGTGACCCTGACCGAAGGACGTAACCGTGAAGTGCGTCGCCTGTGGGAAGCGGTGGGCGTGCAGGTGAGCCGCCTGATCCGCGTGCGCTACGGCGACATCGACCTGCCGAAAGGCCTGCCGCGCGGCGGCTGGGCGGAACTGGATCTGCCGGCGATCAACTACCTGCGCGAGCTGGTGGAATTGAAACCGGAAACGGTCAGCAAAATGCCGGTGGAGCGTGAGCGCCGCCGCGTGAAGGCTAACCAGATCCGCCGCGCGGTCAAGCGCCACTCTCAGGTGGCCGGCAGCGGCCGCCGCAGTGCGCCAGGCAGCAAGCCGGGTAAACCGGGCAAGCCAAGCAAGCGCAGCTAATTCCTCATTCTGGCCCCGTTCGGGGCCAGAACTTTTTGTTACCAATCGATCCCCTGCTGCGCCTTCACGCCTGCATCGAACGCGTGTTTCACCGGCCGCATCTCCGTGACCGTATCCGCCAGTTCCAGCAAATCGCGATGGCAACCGCGCCCGGTCAAGATCACCGTTTGGTGCGCAGGGCGCCCCAGCAACGCTGCCTTCAGCTCTTCCAGTTCCAGATAGCCGTAGGTCAGCATGTAGGTCACTTCGTCCAGCAGCACCAGATCCAGGCTGCTGTCGGCCAGCATGCGTTTGCCGTGCTGCCACACCGCCTGACAGGCGGCGGTATCGCCGGCCTTGTTCTGCGTCTCCCAGGTAAAACCGGTGGCCATCACCTGGAATTCAACGCCGTGTTGCTGCAGCAGGTTTTTTTCGCCATTGGGCCACTCGCCCTTGATGAACTGGATCACCCCGGCGCGCATGCCGTGGCCAACCGCCCGGGTGACGGTGCCGAAGGCGGCCGTGGTTTTACCCTTGCCGTTGCCGGTAAACACCAGCAGCAGGCCGCGCGTGTCCTGCGCGGCGGCGATGCGGGCATCGACCTGTTCTTTCAGGCGCTGCTGGCGCTGTTGATGACGATCTTCCGCCATGAAACTCTCCTTATTATTCGGCCGCGCCGGGTTTACGGTTCGGCTGCGCGTCGAAGCTCATGCCGGTTTTCCGGCGGCTGTCTTCGCCCATCAGATACAGATACAGCGGCATGATATCGGCGGGGGTCTTCAGCTTGTTCTTGTCTTCGTGCGGGAAGGCGGATGCGCGCATTTTGGTGCGGGTGCCGCCAGGATTGATGCAGTTCACCCGCAGATTGCGGTTTTTATACTCGTCGGCCAACACTTGCATCATGCCCTCGGTGGCGAACTTCGACACCGCATAGGCACCCCAGTCTGCGCGGCCGGTGCGCCCGACGCTGGAACTGGTGAACACCAGCGAACCGGCGTGGGATTTCAGCAGCAGCGGCAGCAGCGCCTGAGTCAGCATAAAGGTAGCGTTGACGTTAACCTGCATCACCTCTTGCCACATGGTCATCGACAGGTCGGCCATTGGCGCGATGTCGCCGAGCAGGCCGGCGTTGTGCAGCACGCCGTCAAGGCGGGGGATCTGGCGCGCCAGATCGTCGGCTATCTGCCGGCATTGCTCCTGCGTGGCGTGCAGTAAGTCCAGCGTTACCACCAGGGCCAGGGCGCCGCCCTGGGCCGCGATCTCTTGTTGTACCGCCAGCAGTTTGCTCTCGGTGCGCCCCAGCAACACCAACTGGGCACCGAAGCGCGCGTAGGTCAGCGCCGCTTCGCGGCCGATGCCGTCGCCGGCGCCGGTGACCAAAATGATACGTTGTTCGAGCAGATCTTGTTTGGGTTGGTAATGCACGATAAATCCTCGCCTGGGTGGCTGTTCTCCCGCAGATATCGGGGAGCAAGGGTGAAACGCGCGGCCGGGGCGGGAGCGAAGGCTCGACCGTCTGCGGGCCGCGCAGCGAATCCGTCTCATCATATTGATGAATAATGGGTGTTATATGCCTTAATCCGCGGGCATTTTCAATGCGTAGCAGGCTGAAATGGCATTCTTTTGTAACAAAAGCGCGGCGGCGGCGGCTTGGTTCGACCGTAAATCGTCCCCATAGTGATGCTCTGTGCGCAATGAATTTTCATTTAGCCGCGACAGCAGCCGCTGCGGTTGGCTAAAATGGGAATAAGCATACTAACAACCTGTAAATAAAGGCGGAATCTGTGGAGTTTATATCTGTTTATGGCTTGTTTCTGGCCAAGGTCGCCACGGTGGTGCTCGCCATCGCCGCGTTGGCCATCCTGGCGGTCAGTTTGGGGCAACGCAAGAGCCGCCAGAAAGGGGAGCTGCAGCTGACCGATCTCGGCGAACAGTATCGCGAGATGCAGCGCGATATGCGCCTGGCGCGGATGGATGCCGCCGAACAGAAGGTTTGGCTGAAACAGTTCAAGAAGCAGACCAAATCTGATGACAAATTGAAGAAACAGCGCGCCAAGTCCGGCGCGGTGGAAGTGGCCAAGCCGTGCCTGTATGTGCTGGATTTCAAAGGCAGCATGGACGCGCACGAGGTCACCTCACTGCGCGAAGAAATCTCGGCGGTGTTGGCGGTGGCGTCGGCGCAGGATGAAGTCCTGCTGCGCCTGGAAAGCCCTGGCGGAGTGGTGCATGGCTACGGCCTGGCGGCTTCGCAGCTGGAGCGTCTGCGCAAAGGTGGCATTCGCCTGACGGTAGCGGTGGATAAAGTGGCGGCCAGCGGCGGCTACATGATGGCCTGCGTCGCGGATCGCATCGTGGCGGCGCCGTTCGCCATCATCGGCTCCATCGGCGTGGTGGCGCAGATCCCGAACTTCCACCGGCTGCTGAAGAAGAACGACATCGACGTGGAGTTGCACACCGCCGGGCAGTTCAAACGCACGCTGACGCTGTTCGGTGAAAACACCGAACAGGGGCGCGAGAAGTTCCGCGAAGATCTGAACGAAACCCACGAGCTGTTCAAGCGCTTTGTGCATGAGCAGCGCCCGTCGCTGGATATCGACAGCGTCGCCACCGGTGAACACTGGTTCGGTTCACAGGCGAAAGAGAAGGGCTTGATCGACGCCATCGGCACCAGCGATGACTTGCTGATCGCCGAGCTGGATAACCACGAAGTGATCGCCGTGCGCTACACGCGCCGCAAACGCCTGATGGATCGCTTCACCGGCAGCGCGGCGGAAAGCGTCGATCGCTTGCTGTTGCGCTGGTGGCAGCGTGGAGAAAAGCCGCTGCTGTAACGGCGGCGATAGCGTGAATCAACGGGGGACAGGTGCCCCCGTTTTCTTTTCTCAATCGACCAGGTGGTATTTTTCCGAAAGCAGATGGGCCAAATGTTTAAACATATTAAATACCGCGGTGGTTTTGGCGGTGGGCAATCCGTCGGCATCCAAAAAGTATTCGCCGCGGAAAACTAAAACGCCGCTTTTTTGTTCAACGTCGGTGGCGATCATGCCGTGCAGATAATCTTCGTGTTGGCGGATGATGTTATTTGCTTCCGCCAGCAGGGCCTCGCGGCCGATAGGGGCAGTATTTGTGCGCATTTATTAGACTCCAAACTAAAAACTCTGCGCATATTCTAACGCCGGTTCGCTTTTATCCGCAAACCGACTAAGGTTTATTTGCCGTCTGGATGGCCATGGGCGGCCGCCGGTTGGCGAAATCGGTCTTTCCGTGCTAATTAGGTTGCGTGACGCTTTTTATCAGGTACAGTGTGGGATTTTGCGGCGTCGGGTGGAAGGTTTTGTTTACGCCATGAATGAAACTCACACAGCCATACTTCTGGGGCATGGGTGAATAGCAGGCAGGATCAACAACTTGCGTTCAGGTTGAGCAGTTGGGCAACCAAAAGAAAAAAATCTGTTGATCTCTTGCCAGACTGCCGCAATATAAAAAAAGAGACACGAATTGCCGCGGCACGGCGAGATAAAAGACTTCTTTTTAGAAGAAATAAATTAGGTAAAGGTAAATATGGGTAAAGCTCTCGTAATAGTTGAGTCCCCGGCAAAAGCCAAAACTATTAATAAATATTTAGGAAATGACTACGTGGTGAAGTCCAGCGTCGGTCATATCCGTGATTTGCCGACCAGTGGCTCAGCCAGCAAAAAGAGCGCTGACTCAACCGAAGACAAAGCCAAGAAAAAAGTTAAAAAAGATGAGAAGGCGGCGCTGGTAAATCGCATGGGCGTCGATCCTTACCACGGCTGGAAAGCGCATTATGAAATCCTGCCGGGTAAAGAAAAAGTGGTCGCCGAGTTAAAATCATTGGCGGAAAACGCCGACCACATTTATCTCGCAACCGACCTTGACCGCGAAGGGGAAGCCATCGCCTGGCACCTGCGGGAAGTGATCGGTGGGGATGACAAACGCTTTAGCCGCGTGGTGTTTAACGAAATCACCAAAAACGCGATCCAACAGGCGTTCAAACAGCCGGGCGAGCTGAACATTGACCGCGTCAACGCGCAGCAGGCGCGCCGGTTTATGGACCGCGTGGTGGGCTATATGGTCTCGCCGCTGCTGTGGAAGAAAATTGCCCGCGGCCTGTCCGCCGGCCGCGTGCAGTCGGTGGCGGTGCGCCTGGTGGTTGAGCGCGAGCGCGACATCAAGGCCTTCGTGCCGGAAGAGTACTGGGAGCTGCATGCCGATCTGCTGGCGAAGGGTGACACCGCGCTGCAGATGGAAGTGACCCATGCGCACGACAAACCGTTCAAGCCGGTCAACCGCGAGCAGACTCACGCCGCGGTCAAGCTGCTGGAAAAAGCCCGCTACACGGTGCTGGATCGCGAAGACAAACCGACCAGCAGCAAACCGGGCGCGCCTTTCATTACCTCCACGCTGCAACAGGCCGCCAGCACCCGCCTGAGCTTCGGCGTGAAGAAAACCATGATGATGGCGCAACGGCTGTATGAAGCCGGCCACATCACCTATATGCGTACCGATTCCACCAACCTGAGCCAGGATGCGCTCAACATGGTGCGTGGCTACATCGGCGACAACTTCGGCGACAAATACCTGCCGAAGGCGCCGAATCAGTACAGCAGCAAAGAGAATTCGCAGGAAGCGCACGAAGCGATCCGACCTTCGGACGTGAACGTGCTCGCCGAGCAGTTGAAAGACATGGAAGCGGACGCGCAGAAGCTGTATCAGCTGATCTGGCGCCAGTTTGTCGCCTGCCAGATGACGCCGGCGCAATACGATTCCACCACGCTGACGGTGAAAGCCGGCGATTATCAGCTGCGCGCCAAGGGCCGTACGCTGCGCTTTGACGGCTGGACCAAGGTGATGCCGGCGCTGCGCAAGGGCGATGAAGATCGCACCCTGCCATACGTCGAAATCGGCAGCGAGCTGGATCTGCAGAAACTGATCCCGAGCCAGCACTTCACCAAGCCGCCGGCGCGCTACAGCGAAGCCTCGCTGGTGAAAGAGCTGGAAAAACGCGGCATCGGCCGCCCGTCCACCTACGCCTCCATCATCTCGACCATTCAGGATCGCGGTTATGTGCGTGTGGAAAGCCGGCGCTTCTATGCCGAGAAAATGGGCGAGATCGTCACCGATCGTCTGGAAGAAAACTTCCGCGAGCTGATGAACTATGACTTCACCGCGCGCATGGAAGACGGTCTCGATGAGGTCGCCAACAACCAGGCCGAGTGGAAAGCGGTGCTGGACGAGTTCTTTGTCGACTTCAGCGAGCAGCTGGAAACGGCGGAGAAGGATCCGGAAGAAGGCGGCATGCGGCCTAACCAAATGGTGATGACCAGCATCGACTGCCCGACCTGCGGCCGCAAGATGGGTATCCGTACTGCCAGCACCGGCGTGTTCCTCGGCTGTTCCGGCTACGCGCTGCCGCCGAAGGAGCGCTGCAAAACCACCATCAACCTGGTGCCGGAAGCGGAAGTGCTCAACATCCTCGAAGGCGACGACGCGGAAACCAACGCGCTGCGCGCCCGCCGCCGCTGCCAGAAATGCGGTACGGCGATGGATAGCTATCTGATCGACAACCAGCGTAAACTGCACGTTTGCGGTAACAACCCGGCGTGCGACGGCTATGAGATCGAAGAGGGCGAGTTCCGCCTGAAAGGCTACGATGGCCCGGTGGTGGAGTGCGACAAGTGCGGCTCGGAAATGCACCTGAAAATGGGGCGCTTCGGCAAGTACATGGGTTGCACCAACGAGAACTGCAAAAACACCCGCAAGATCCTGCGCAACGGCGATGTTGCACCGCCGAAGGAAGATCCGGTGCCGTTGCCGGAGCTGCTGTGCGAGAAGTCCGACGCCTATTTCGTGCTGCGTGACGGCGCTGCCGGCGTGTTCCTGGCGGCCAACACCTTCCCTAAATCGCGCGAAACCCGTGCGCCGCTGGTGGAAGAGCTGGCTCGCTTCAAGGATCGCCTGCCGGAGAAGCTGCGCTATCTGGCCGATGCGCCGGTGGCGGATGCCGAAGGCAATAAAACGCTGGTGCGTTTCAGCCGTAAAACCAAACAGCAGTACGTCTCCTCTGAAAAAGACGGCAAGGCGACCGGTTGGTCTGCGTTCTACGTGGACGGCAAGTGGGTCGAAGGCAAGAAGTAAGGCCGTTGTCCTGCCTGCAAGATGAAAAACCAGCCCTGGCGGCTGGTTTTTTATTGGTGAAAAGCGGCAAACGGATCTATCCTTTGCTGTTTTTATCCCTCCGCTACCGCCGTTTCGCGTTGATACCAATGCAAAATAATCGTTATCATAGTGTGACGTGGATCTATACTTGAAGCTGCAACGTGGTATAGTGGTTATATAAAAAGTTTTTTTATTATTAAAGCTTATTAACAACGGCGCTTTCTTCACCATCAGGGTAGAACACGGTGTTTATGGCTTGTGAGTTTCAGCATACCGGGGCGACACCGATATACCTGGCTGCGGGTAAGCCGCAGTGTTTAACCTAGGATGGTATAAGATATGAAATTGCAGCAGCTTCGTTACATTGTGGAAGTGGTTAACCACAACCTGAATGTCTCCTCGACGGCAGAAGGGCTCTATACCTCGCAACCCGGCATCAGTAAACAGGTGCGTATGCTCGAAGATGAGCTGGGCATCCAGATTTTCGCCCGCAGCGGCAAACACCTGACCCAGGTCACCCCGGCCGGCCAGGAAATCATTCGCATTGCGCGTGAAGTGTTGTCCAAAGTGGACGCCATCAAAGCCGTTGCCGGTGAACACACCTACCCGGACAAAGGCTCGCTGTACGTCGCCACCACGCATACGCAAGCTCGCTACGCCTTGCCCAACGTGATCAAGGGCTTCATCGAGCGTTACCCGCGCGTCTCGCTGCACATGCATCAGGGCTCGCCGACGCAGATCGCCGAAGCGGTCTCCAAGGGCACCGCCGATTTCGCCATCGCCACTGAAGCGCTGCACCTGTATGACGATCTCATCATGCTGCCGTGCTACCACTGGAACCGTGCGGTGGTGGTGAAGCCCGATCATCCTTTGGCGGGCAAAAGCAGCATCAGTATTGAAGAGCTGGCGGCTTATCCGATCGTCACTTACACCTTCGGCTTTACCGGCCGCTCGGAGCTGGACACCGCCTTCAATCGCGCCGGCCTCACGCCTCGCATCGTCTTTACCGCTACCGACGCCGACGTGATCAAAACCTACGTGCGTTTGGGATTGGGGGTGGGGGTGATCGCCAGCATGGCGGTGGATCCGGTGCAGGATCCGGATCTGGTGACGGTGGATGCGCGCGATATCTTCACCTACAGCACCACCAAGATCGGCTTCCGCCGCAGCACCTTCCTGCGTAGCTACATGTACGACTTCATTCAGCGCTTCGCGCCGCACCTGACGCGCGACGTGGTCGACAGCGCGGTGGCGCTGCGCTCCAACGAAGAAATCGAAGCGATGTTCAAGGACATCAAGCTGCCGATTAAGTAACCATCGACGATATCAAATCAAACCCGGAAAGGCGCCTGCCTAACCGGGTTTTTTTTAGCCCGGAAATCCGTGCCTTCTTGCTTCTCAGGATCATCCTGAAAAGTCGCTGTCCTCTTTTCAACCCGTTAGCGTCTGAGTAGAGTGCAGATGTTCAAGGCGTGCCTGATTACAGTAAATGCGTGGTATCACGATGAAAAAAAGTCTCTGGATTGTTCTGTTCTTGTTGCTCACCCTTTTGTTGCTGCGCTACCTACCAGACGGCATTTTCGACAGCTTCGTTTCCAACAACATAGAAATTAGCGGTGATGGTGAAATAGGGATGAATAATTTCGACTCGGTTGTTATTGCCATTAAATTGGGTGTCTCTGCCATCATTGCGGCGGTTGTCCTAATAGTCTGTCGCCGCCTGGTGCGTAAACCCCGCTAAAGCCCCGGGATTTTCCCTGCCAAAACGCCGCCTCGCTGCGGCGTTTTTGTTGGCGCATTGCCTAACCCCTTGGCGGCGCACGCACTTCTTTCCCGCTGATTGTTCCCGCCTATCGTTGTGATCAAATCGTGTTGTTATCAAAACGTTAACTTATCTTTGTGGTATCTTTAAACAAGACCTCACTGATTACCCTGTTTTAGTCACAATAAGAAATGGAGGAGCTATGTCGTCCGATCTTCGTGAAACAAGTCTGGATAAGCTGGTTGCGCTGAATAGCGAGTATTACTACTACAGCCTGCCGCTGGCGGCGAAGCAGCTGGGAGATATCGACCGGTTGCCGAAATCAATGAAAGTGCTGTTGGAGAACCTGCTGCGCCATGTGGATGGTGACACCGTGCAGGTTGACGACCTCAAGGCCATTGTCGCCTGGCTGCAAACCGGCCATGCTGACCGTGAGATCGCCTACCGTCCGGCGCGCGTGCTGATGCAGGATTTTACCGGCGTACCGGCGGTGGTGGATTTGGCGGCGATGCGCGAAGCGGTACGGCGGCTGGGCGGCAACGTCGACCAGGTAAACCCGCTGTCGCCGGTGGATCTGGTGATTGACCACTCGGTTACCGTCGATGAATTTGGCGATGACAACGCCTTTGAAGACAACGTGCGTATCGAAATGCAGCGTAACCACGAGCGCTACACCTTTTTGCGCTGGGGGCAGAAAGCCTTCAACCGCTTCCGCGTAGTGCCGCCGGGCACCGGCATCTGTCACCAGGTTAACCTTGAATACCTTGGCCAAACGGTCTGGCACAGCGATGAAAGCGGCCGCCGCGTGGCTTATCCCGATACGCTGGTGGGCACCGATTCCCACACCACCATGATCAACGGACTCGGCATCCTCGGCTGGGGCGTCGGCGGCATCGAAGCGGAAGCGGCGATGCTGGGCCAGCCGGTGTCGATGCTGATCCCGGACGTGGTCGGCTTCAAGCTGACCGGCAAGCTCCGCGAGGGCATTACCGCCACCGACCTGGTGTTGACCGTGACCCAAATGCTGCGCAAGCACGGCGTTGTCGGCAAATTCGTCGAGTTTTACGGCGACGGGCTGGCCGATCTGCCGCTGGCGGACCGGGCAACCATCGCGAACATGTCGCCGGAGTTCGGCGCCACCTGTGGCTTTTTCCCGGTGGATGACGTTACGCTCGGCTATATGAAGCTCAGCGGCCGTAGCGCCGAACAAATCGCGCTGGTGGAAGCCTACGCCAAAGCGCAGGGCATGTGGCGTAACCCGGGTGATGAACCGATCTTCACCAGCTCGCTGGCGCTGGACATGTCAACCGTGGAAGCCAGCCTCGCCGGGCCGAAACGCCCGCAGGATCGCGTTGCGCTGCCGAATGTGCCGCAGGCGTTCAAGGCCGCCACCGAGCTGGATATCGGGGGGCACAAGGCCAATACCGACAGCAAAACCTTCACGCTGGACGGGCAGCAGCACGAACTGCGCGACGGCGCGGTGGTGATCGCGGCGATCACCTCCTGTACCAACACCTCCAACCCGAGCGTGATGATGGCGGCCGGCCTGCTGGCGAAAAATGCCGTCAAGAAAGGGCTGCGCAGCAAACCCTGGGTAAAAACCTCGCTGGCGCCGGGATCCAAAGTGGTGACCGACTACTTCGACAGCGCCAAACTCACCGCCTATCTGGAAGAGCTGGGGTTCAACCTGGTGGGGTATGGCTGCACCACCTGCATCGGTAACTCCGGCCCGCTGCCGGATCCGATCGAGCAGGCGATCAAAGAGGGCGATCTGACCGTGGGCGCGGTGCTGTCGGGCAACCGCAACTTCGAAGGGCGTATTCACCCACTGGTGAAAACCAACTGGCTGGCTTCGCCGCCGCTGGTGGTGGCTTATGCGCTGGCGGGCAGCATGAAGATTGACCTGACCAAAGAGCCGCTGGGCGAGGGCAACGACGGTCAGCCGGTCTATTTGAAGGACATCTGGCCGAGCAGCCAGGACATCGCTCAGGCGGTGGAAGAAGTGCGCACCGAGATGTTCCACAAGGAATACGGCGAAGTGTTCGACGGCGACGCCAACTGGCAGGCGATCCAGGTGACCGGTTCGGCAACCTATCAGTGGCAGGAGGATTCTACCTATATCCGCCATCCGCCGTTCTTCAGCACCATGAAGGTGAAGCCGGATCCGGTGCTGGACATCAAAGACGCGCGCATTCTGGCGATTCTGGCCGATTCGGTGACCACCGACCACATCTCGCCGGCGGGCAACATCAAGCGCGACAGCCCGGCGGGGCGTTACCTGAGCGAGCACGGCGTAGCGCCGCAGGATTTCAACTCCTACGGCTCGCGCCGCGGCAACCACGAAGTGATGATGCGCGGCACCTTCGCCAACATCCGCATCCGCAACGAAATGGTGCCGGGCGTGGAAGGCGGCTATACCCGCCATATCCCGTCGCAGCAGCAGCTGTCTATCTACGACGCCGCCATGCAGTATCAGCAGGAGAAGGTGCCGCTGGCGGTGATCGCCGGTAAAGAGTACGGTTCCGGCTCCAGCCGCGACTGGGCGGCGAAGGGCCCACGCCTGCTGGGCGTACGGGTGGTGATTGCCGAGTCCTTCGAGCGTATCCACCGCTCCAACCTGATCGGCATGGGGATTTTGCCGCTGGAGTTCCCACAGGGGGTGACGCGCAAAACCCTGGGGCTGACCGGGGATGAGCAGATCAGCGTCGGCGGCCTGCAGCAGCTGCAGCCGGGCCAGACGGTGCCGGTGCATATCACCTATGCCGATGGGCGCAAGGAAGTGATCGACACCCGTTGCCGTATCGATACCGGCAATGAGCTGACCTACTACGAAAACGACGGCATCCTGCACTATGTGATCAGGAAAATGCTGTAATTAAGCAATAAAAAGGGCGCCGCAAGGCGCCCTGATTGTTTCCGCGGCGGCGATCACTTCTGGTCGAGCAAATGGCCCATTTTGGCGGCCTTGGTCGCCAGATAGTGCTCGTTCTTCGGGTTACGGCCGACGATCAGCGGCACGCGCTCGCTGATGTTGATGCCGGCTTCGGTCAGGATCTCGACCTTTTTCGGGTTGTTGGTCAGCAAACGCACCGCGTCGACGCCCAGCAGTTTGAACATGTCGGCGCACAGGGTGAAGTCGCGCTCATCGGCGGCGAAGCCGAGCTGGTGGTTGGCTTCCACGGTGTCTGCGCCCTTATCCTGCAGGGCATAGGCGCGGATCTTGTTCAACAGGCCGATATTGCGGCCCTCCTGGCGATGATAAAGCAGGATGCCGCGGCCTTCTTCGGCGATTTGCTCCAGCGCGGCTTCCAGTTGAAAACCGCAGTCGCAGCGCAGGCTGAACAGGGCATCGCCGGTCAGACATTCGGAATGCACGCGCGCGAGCACCGGCGCTTCGCCGGAAATATCACCGAATACCAGCGCCAGATGGTCATGCCCGGTCGCCAGTTCTTCGAATCCTACCATCAGGAAATCGCCCCAAGGTGTCGGCAGTTTAGCCTCTGCCACCCGTTTAAGCTGCATGTCACTCTCCACAAAAGCGTACGATTCAATCATTGTCGCGCATCCTAAGTCCGGTTCGGTAAATTGACCAAGACTAAAACGTGCTACGCCGATCTCTATTTCGTTAATTATCGGCTATTTTGCCACAACTTCTTGCCGGGCGGTGCTCAGCAAACCAGCAGATGGCGTTTTCCTGCTGCCTATTATTGCGATAGGTTGCCTATCTGTTTAATTTTTCGCGTGTTATCAAGATTACACTCTTGTTACACTGCAGCCTGATTCACGCAGAGGAAAACAGGAATGTATGAGATAGCAAAACGTACGGCGGGCGGCGCGCTGCTGTTGCTGTTGATGCCGCTGGTCGTCTGGGCATCCGGCTGGCACTGGCAGCCCGGCGGCAATGAGCCACTGCTCAAAGCGCTGTACTGGGTGACCGAAACCGTGACCTCGCCGTGGGGCATTCTGACCAGCGCTATCCTCTGCGGTTGGTTTTTGTGGTGCCTGCGCTTTCGGCTGAAGGCGGCCATCGGTCTGGCGCTCCTGCTTTTCGCCGCGCTGGTGATCGGGCAGGGGGTCAAGTCGTTAATCAAGGATCGGGTGCAGGAACCGCGGCCGTTTGTGGTATGGCTGGAACAAACCCACGGCGTGGACGGCAAATACTTCTATTCGCTGCATCGCAAAGAGCGCAGCGCGCTGGTGCGCGAGCAACTGCAGGATCAGACGCTGGTGCCGAACTGGCTGCGCAAGCACTGGCAGTTTGAAACCGGCTTCGCTTTCCCATCGGGGCACACCATGTTCGCCGCCACCTGGGCGCTGTTGGGCGTAGGGCTGCTGTGGCCGCGCCGCCATTATAAAACCGTCGCGCTGCTGATGGTGTGGGCGACAGGCGTGATGGGCAGCCGCCTGCTGTTGGGCATGCACTGGCCGCGCGATCTGGCGATGGCCACGCTGATCAGCTGGCTGCTGGTGGTGGTCACCTGCTGGCTGGCGCAGCGCTGGTTCGGCCCGCTGACGCCGCCGCCGCAAGAGCAGCAGGAAATCGCGGCGCGCAAGCCGGAATAAGCACGCTTCTCGCAGGCGCCCGTCAGGCGCCTGCCACCAACACCTTCACCCCGACCTTCTCAAAGGCCTGTATGGCGGTATCGCTGATACCGTCGTCGGTAATCAAATAGTCGATATGCTGCCAGTCGCAAGGCAGCGCAAACATTGAAACCTTATCGATCTTGCTGGCGTCGGCAACCACATACACCGTGTTGGCTGCATTGATCATCGCCATTTTCAGTTTGATGTCGGTTTCGCTTGGGAAACTGAGGCCGTGGCGGGGTGAGATGCAGGCTGTCGCGAGGAACAGTTTCTGCGCCAGCACGTTTTCGAAGAAGCTGGCGGCTTTGTCCCCGGAAGTGGAGAGTGTCGGAAATTTGAACGAGCCGCCGGTCAGCAAAATGTTCACGCCCGGTTCGCCGCCCAGTTGCAGCGCGATATTGACGCCGGTGGTGATAACGGACAGCTTTTTTATGTGATTCAAGTGATTGGCGATAGCCGTGGTGGTGGTACCAGAATCAAGAATGATGGTGTCGCCCGGCTCGATAAAACCGGCGGCGAGCTTGCCGATGCGATCCTTGGCGGTCAGGTTGACCTGGCGTTCCAACAGCATGGCATGGGTATTTTGCTTGCCGTCGACCAGGGTTGCGCCACCGTGGAAGCGCTGCACGTAGCCCTGTTGCTGCAGAACCCGCAGGTCGGTACGAATGGTCGCCTCGGTCAGCTTGAAGGTATCGGTAAGCATTTTGACCGTCGCCGAGCCGTCTTCGCGGATCATGTCGAGGATCTTTTCGCGCCGTTGCTGCATTTCCGCCAGCTGTTCGCTTTTGCTTTTCAATCGAAAGACTCCTGCACCTGTCAGTTTCCGCCGCGCGGTTTGCCGCGGCAACTCCTTATTGATGCGCTGAATTCTAGCTTGCGATTATTGATAAAGCTATGGCTAAACCCGATAATCCCTTTTGGTTTTTATTCGAAAATCAATGAGGTCAGTAAAAAAAACAACGGTAAAAACGAACTTAAAGTAGCCTGGTTATTCATATGCAATTGTTATTTAAATATTTTAATGATTTGCGGCTTTGCCTTCCGAGTGCTTTTGTTTGAAATTTGATCTTGCCCACATTAATTATCGTTTTTGCTGCATATGATTTCCATTCGAAAATCAAAGGCGAGTTAGCGGATCGGTTTCGATGCGATAACGATAATCAAGGCGCTCAAGCAGAGGTGACGATGGACTTCCAGGCGATTAAAAACACGGCGCGCCAGGCGCGCCGATATGTGGTGACCATGAACCATAAGGCAGGCAAGGGCCATACCGGCGCCGATCTGTCGGAAATCGACATCATCTGCACCTTGTATATGGCGGTGATGGATCGCAGCAATGCCCGGCCCGATCAGGATCGGTTCATTTTGTCTAAAGGGCACGGCGCCGGCGGTTTTTACTGCAGCTGCGCGGCGATGGGCCTGCTCGATCCGGCGGTGCTCGATCAGTTCATGGGCGACGACACCTTGTTGGCCGGGCACCCGGTGCGGCAGAAGCTGCCGGAGTTGGTGGAGATTAACTCCGGCGGTTTAGGGCATGGCCTGCCGATCGCCGTGGGGCTGGCGCTGGGCAATAAACTGGCCGGGCGCGCACATCGCCGCGCTTTCGTGCTGCTGGGCGACGGTGAGCTGGCGGAGGGATCCAACTGGGAGGCGGCGATGGCGGCCAGCAAATTCAAGCTGGATAACCTGATTGCCATCGTCGATCGCAACCGGCTGCAGTTGGCGGGCAAGACAGAGGCCATCATGCCGCTGGAACCGTTGGCGGAAAAATGGCGCGCTTTCGGTTTCGAAACCCTGGAGTGCGACGGGCACGATCCGGCGGCGCTGGTGGCGGCGATCCAACGCCCGAGTCAGGACAAGCCGCGGGTGATTTTGGCCAATACCGAAAAGGGTCACGGCGTGTCGTTTATGGCTAACGTTGCTGCCTGGCATCACGCGGTACCGGACGAACAACAGCTGGCGCAGGCGCTGGCGGAACTGGAGGGGTGAACATGCAGGATTTACGCGATGCCGTAGTGACGGCGTTGATCGAAGAGCAACTGGCGGGGGCCGATCTGAGCGTGATGGTCGCGGACTCCACGTCCACGTCGAAAATTGCACCTTTTGAGCAGGCTTATCCAGAACGGGTGGTGAACGTCGGTATTGCCGAACAGAACATGGTGGGCATGGCCGCCGGCATGGCGCTCAGTGGCCGTACGGTCTTTACCGCCAATGCCGCGCCTTTTCTGTTTGCCCGTTCTAACGAACAGATGAAAAACGATGTTTGCTACACGGAAACCAACGTGAAAATGCTCGGCCTGAATGCTGGGTTCGGCTATGGGCCGCTGGGGGCGACGCACCACTGCATGAACGATATCGCCATCGCCCGCACGCTGGGCAATCTCAGCGTCTATGCGCCGGCGGATGCGCGGCAAGCGGCAGAGATTGTCCGCTATGTCATCGCTCAACCCGGCCCGGCCTATATCCGCATGGACAGCGACAAGCTGCCGGTGTTGAACGCGAGCTATCACTTCCGCCCCGGAGAGCCGGAGGTGTTGCATCAGGGCTCTGACAATCTGGTGTTTTGCCTGGGGACGGTGGCTCATGAGGCAATGAAGGTACTGGAATTGGGCGAAAACCCGACCATCGTCTCGTTGCCTTCGCTCTGGCCACTCAATGAGGCGGCGGTAGTGGCGTTGATGCGTTCGCACCGCCGGGTGCTGACCATAGAGGAGCACGCCCTCAGCGGCGGCCTGGGTACCATCATCGGTGAACTGTTGCTGCGGCATCAGCTGTCGCGGCCGTTTACCGCACTGGGCGTGCCGGCTTACGAATTTACTCACAGCAGCAGCCGGGTGGCGCTGCGGCGTCAATACGCCATCGATGCGGCAGGATTGCAGGCTCAGTTAACGCAATAGGGGGAATGCGATGGATCGGAACGAATACGACGTCAATTTACGCTACGGTGTCGATAGCCGGATGTCGCTGGCAGGGAAGGTTGCCGTGATCACCGGCGGTCTGGGCGGCATCGCGATGGCCGCCAATCGCCTGCTGTTGGAAAAGGGCGCGCGCCTGGTATTGATGTATCCGGCCTTTGAACAGGACAAGGCCGCGGCGGCGCTGCGAGAGTTGGGGGAAGAACAGGTGTTCTGCCAGGTGTGCGACGTGACCGATTCCGACTCGGTGGCTGCCGCCTTCAACGCGGCTCAATCTCGCTTTGGTCGGCTCGATATCCTGGTCAACTGCGCGGGCTACGTCAATTTGCAGCCGGCGACGGAGGTCACGCTCGAGGAGTGGCAGCGCCATCTGGCGGTCAATCTCACCGGGCCCTTCCTGTGCTCGCAGGAACTGGCGCGCCGTGCGATAACCGCCGGCCACGGCGGGAAAATCATCAACATCGCATCACAGGCGGCCTCCATCGCCATTGACGATCACTGCGCTTACACCTCCGCCAAGGCGGGCCTGCTGGGCATGACCAAGGTGATGGCCAAAGAATGGGCGCCGCACGGCATTACGGTCAACACGTTATCGCCCACAGTGGTGCTGACGCCTATGGGAGAGAAAGCCTGGCGCGGCGAGAAGGGCGAGGCGATGAAAAAACTGATCCCGCTGGGGCGTTTTGCTTATACCGACGAAATTGCGGCGGCGATCCTGTTTTTTGCCAGCAACGGCAGCGACATGATTACCGGCGCGGACCTGATGATCGACGGCGGTTTTACCATTTGGTAAGCGGCAACCGCAGCGATCGCCAACACCAGACGATGTTCAACACAACGATAAGAGAACACCATCATGAGAAAAATAGCCACTTACCTTACCCTGCTCACCGGTTTTGCCTGCACCTCTGCCATGGCGGCGGAAAAGGGCACGATCGCCATTCTCGTCAATTCGCTGGATAACCCTTATTACTCCGCAGAGGCCAAGGGGGCCGAGACCAAGGCCAAGTACCTCGGTTACCAGACGCTGCTGTTGTCGCACGGTGAAGACGTTAAGCGCCAGGGAGAGCTGATCAGCCTGGTTATCGGCCGCAAAGTACAGGGCATCATTTTGGATAACGCCGATTCCCAAGCCAGCGTCGCCGCCGTGCAGCAGGCGAAAAACGCCGGTATTCCGGTGGTACTGATCAACCGCGAGATCCCGGTGGATGGCGTGGCGTTGGCGCAGATCACCCATAACAACTTCCAGGCCGGCTCGGACGTCGCCAACCAGTTTGTAGAAAAAATGGGAGAAACCGGCAAATACGCCGAGCTGACCTGCAACCTGGCGGACAATAACTGCGTCACGCGCTCGCAGTCGTTCCACAACGTGATCGACCAATATCCTGAGATGGTCAGCGTGGCGCGTCAGGATGCCAAGGGCAATCTGCTGGAGGGAAAACGCATCATGGACAGCATCCTGCAGGCGCATCCGGACATCAAAGGCGTGATCTGCGGCAACGGCCCGGTGGCGCTGGGGGCAGTGGCAGCGCTGAAGGCCGCCGGCCGGCAGGATGTCACCGTGGTGGGCATCGACGGCAGCAACGATGAACGCGACGCCATTCTCAACGGTAGCCTCTATGCCAGCGTGATGTTGCAGGCGCAGGCGATCGCCGCGCAGGGCGTTGAAATCCTCGACGGCTATTTCCAATCCGGCAGCTATACCGGCAAGGAGCGTGTGATGTTCCGCGGCATCCTGATCGGCAAAGACAATGCGCAACGGGTCAGTGACTTCAACTTCAAACCGTAATCCGCGTTGAGCGGCGTCTTTCATCACCCCGTCCCGGCGGCGGGGTGCGATCGGAGGTGTTGTTATGTCGATGCGCATTGCGCTGGCCGTCACCGTCGTCCTGACGTTGAGCGGTTGCCGTATCGTCTCGGAGAAAAAGCTGGCGGAGCTTCGCTCCCCGGTGAATCCGCATGTGGCGCAGGCGGCGGAGATTTACCGCAGCCAAATCGCCCCGCAAGCGGTCAAAACGGCTCAGCCGCTGGGCGAGCTGATCGCCCGGATCGCCCAGGCCAAGGGTTTTGACAGCGCCTGCGGTCTGCTGGGGTACCGCGCTCAACCGGAGTTTCCTTGTTATTTCAACGTTAAGGTCAGTGGTGAAGTCGCGGCGGTCAACACCCGATCGCGCAGCGGAAAATTAACGCTCAAAGTGACCGATGCGCCGCTCAGCAGCGTGGAGGTGCAGATCGGGCCGGTTTATCGCGGTACGGCGTTGCGCGACAGCTATCGCGGCCTGAGCTACAGCGATTTCAATGACCAAGCGTTGTTCGGCGATTTTGCCAGGGCGATTAATCAGGCTTCGATCGACGAACTGGCCGGATCCCAGCCCAAGGTGGGTGACCACATTACCGTGTATGGCGTATTCAGCAGCTGGCAGGCACCTGTCGAGCCGCTGTTGATCACGCCGGTACGCATTCAACCTTAAGGGGGCGTGATGAGCGAACCGGTCATTATTCAAACGCGCAACGTTTCGCGTCTCTATCCCGGCGTCACGGCGTTGGATAGCGTGAATTATCAAGTGATTCGCAATCAGGTCAACGTGCTGATCGGCGAAAACGGCGCCGGCAAATCGACCATGATGAAGCTGCTGGCGGGGGTGGAAACCCCGTCTTCCGGCACCATCGAGCTGGAGGGAAAAGCGGTGACGTTAACCTCCACGCAGAAGGCGGAGCGGCTCGGGATCAGCATCATTTTTCAGGAGCTGAACCTGTTCCCCAACCTGTCGGTGATGGACAACATTTTTATGGCTAACGAGTTCTTCCAGCGTGGCCGCATCAATGTGGACTATCAATATCAGCTGGCCAAAGCCTTGCTGCAGCGGCTGGAGTTGGACATCGATCCGCATACGCCGTTGGGCAGCCTCGGCATCGGTCATCAGCAACTGGTTGAAATTGCTCGCGCGTTGGCGAAGGACACCCGGGTGTTGATCATGGATGAACCAACATCGGCGCTGAGCCAGGCTGAGGTGCGCACGCTGTTTCGGGTGATCGCCGATCTGAAAAAACGCGGCGTCACCATCATCTACATTTCTCACCGTCTGGAAGAGCTGATGGAGATTGGCGATCGCATCACGGTGTTCCGCGATGGGCGTTTTGTTGCCGCCGAGCCGGTCTGCAACGTCAGTATCCCGTGGATCATCGAAAAGATGGTCGGGGAAAAGAGCAAGCACTTTGATTATTGCGCGGCAGAGCAAGGGGATGAAGTGCTGAAGGTCGAGCGGTTGACGCTGCCGCGTGAAAGCGGCGGCTATTGCCTTGATGACGTCAGTTTTTCACTGCGCAAAGGGGAAGTGATCGGCATTTATGGCCTGTTGGGGGCCGGCCGCACCGAACTGTTCAAGGTGATCAACGGCGTGATGCGCCAGACCGCCGGCCGCATTTTGCTCAACGGCAAAAACGTGGAGCGGCTGGGGTTTCGTCAACGCATGGCGTTGGGCATGGCGCTGGTGCCGGAAGACCGGCAGGCGGAGGGGTTGGTACAGATGATGTCAATCAAGGCCAACATGACCCTGGCCAGCCTGGGGCGTAATGCACTGCGGCCGTTGGCGGCGGCTGGGGAGTGCGCGCTGGTCGATGGCATGATCGAAAAACTGGCGATCAAGGTGAGCGACCGGGAGCTGCCAATCACCAGCCTGAGCGGCGGCAATCAGCAGAAAGTGGTGTTGGGCAAGGCGCTGCTGACCGGGCCGCAGGTAGTGTTTCTCGATGAGCCGACGCGCGGAATTGACGTCGGCGCCAAAACGGATGTTTATCACCTGATTGGCGCTATGGCACGCCAGGGGCTGGCGGTGATGTTCTCTTCGTCGGAGCTGGATGAGGTGGTCTCACTGGCCGACCGGGTGATGGTGATGGCGGACGGGAAACTGACGGCCGATCTGCCGCGTGAACGGGCCGATCGCGAAACGCTGATCCGCGCCTCAACCCCTCATGCATAAGGATAAGGCAATGCAAACCAAGTATCGGTTGTATATGTATTTGCTGCAGGCGCGCACCTTCATCGCCCTGTTGCTGGTGGTGCTGTTCTTCAGCAGCATGGTGCCGAATTTTCTGACCGTCTCCAATCTGCTGATCATGACGCAGCACGTGGCGATTACCGGGCTGCTGGCGGTTGGCATGACGCTGGTGATTCTCACCGGCGGCATCGATTTGTCGGTCGGCGCGGTGGCGGGCTTGTGCGGGATGATCGCCGGTGCGCTGTTGACCGTCGGCATCCCGCTGTGGGAAGGCAACCGGCTGTTTCTCAACGTTTTTGAAGTGATCGCAGCGGTGGCGCTGTTGGGCGTGTTGTTGGGTTTGATCAACGGCACGCTGATTACGCGGCTCGGCGTTGCGCCGTTCATCTGCACCCTGGGCGCAATGTACGTGGCGCGTGGGGCGGCGTTGCTGACGGCGGACGGCAAAACCTATCCCAATCTGGTGGGTATGGAGGCGCTGGGCAACACCGGTTTTGCGGCCCTGGGGTCCGGGACCTTTCTGGGCATTTACAACCCGATTTGGCTGATGTTGGTCATCGTGTTGCTGGGGATCTATCTCACCAAGAAAACGCCGCTGGGCCGCTATATTTATGCGATTGGCGGCAATGAGCCGGCGGCGCGGCTGTCGGGAGTGCCGATCGTCAAAGTGAAAATGTTCGTCTATGCCTTTTCCGGGCTGTGCGCGGCGCTGGTGGGGTTGGTCATCGCTTCACAATTGCAAACCGCGCACCCGATGACCGGCAATATGTTCGAGATGGACGCCATCGGCGCGACGGTGCTGGGCGGTACGGCGCTGAGCGGTGGCCGCGGCAGGGTATTCGGTTCGATCATCGGTGCCTTTGTGATCGTTTTTCTGGCGGACGGCTTGGTGATGATGGGCGTCAGCGAGTTCTGGCAAATGGTGATTAAAGGATTGGTGATCGTCACCGCCGTGGTGATCGATCAGTTCCAGCAGCGTTTGCAAAGCAAGGTCATTCTGATGCAGCGCCAGGAAAAAAAAGCGGTGCAGCCGCTGGCTGAGGTGAGCCATGGTTAAAGCGGATTGTATTGTCGCGTTGGACGAGGGCACTAGCAACGCCAAGGCTGTGGTGGTGGATGTCCAGGGGACGATCGTCGCCAGGGCCAGCAGGCCGCTGACGCTGCAGACGCCGCAGCCCGGTTGGGTGGAACAGCGGGGCGAGGCCTTACTGGCAGCCACTCTGGCGGTGCTGCGGGAAGCGATTGCGTTGGCCGGCGCATCCCGTATTGCCGGTATCGCCATCAGTAACCAGCGTGAAACTGCCATCGGCTGGCGGCGTTCCGACGGCCAGCCGATCGGGCCGGCCTTAACTTGGCAATGCGCGCGTTCTGCCGATTTCTGTGAACGGCTGCGGCACGATCGGCAGGCCGAAGTGGTGCGTCGCGCCACCGGTCTGCCGCTTTCACCGCTGTTCTCGGCGTCGAAAATGCGTTGGTTGCTCGATCATTGCGAAGAAGGGCAACGGATGGCGGAGAACGGGGAGATCTGCCTTGGCACCGTCGATTCCTGGCTGCTTTGGCAGTTGAGCGGAGGACAGGCGTTCGGTTGTGATACCTCCAATGCCGCACGTACTCAACTGCTGAACCTTGTTTCCGGCGATTGGGACGAGCGGATGCTGGCGCTGTTCAACATTCCCCGTCAGGCGCTGCCGACGATCCACCCTTCCAGCCATCTGTTCGGCACGACGTTAGGATTGGAAGGCATTGCCGACGGCATTCCGATTGGCGCGATGGTGGGTGACTCGCATGCGGCGCTGTACGGCCATGCGCTTGGTCAGGCAGGGCAGGTGAAGGCCACCTATGGCACCGGATCATCGGTGATGGCGCCGATCGCCGAAGCGCTATGCGATACGAGCGCCCTGGCAACGACCGTCGCCTGGCACGATGGTGGGCGAATGCAGTATGCGCTGGAGGGCAATATTCCCCACACCGGCGACGCCATTGCCTGGATGCTGGATATCACCGCCATGCCGTCGGGTGACGACGCGCCGTTAAGTGAACTGCCTGTTCTCGTGCCCGACAGCGGCGGCGTTTATTTTGTACCGGCACTGACCGGAGCCGGTGCGCCCTGGTGGGACGAACAGGCGCGCGGCGTGATCTGCGGGCTCAGCCGCGGTACGCGGCGGGAACATGTGGTGCGGGCCGCTTTTGAAGCGGTGGCTTATCAAATCGCCGATGTGATCGACGTATTGCGGCAACAGCCGGGCTTTGTGCTGCAGGGGTTAATGGCCGATGGCGGCCCCAGCCGCAATGACTGGCTGATGCAGTTTCAGGCCGATCTGTTGGGTTGCCCGGTGTGGCGCAGCAACACGGCGGAACTCTCGGCGCTGGGGGCGGCGCTGATGGCGATGCGCCGCCTGTGGGGGACAACCGATAGGCAACTGGTGGCACTGTTGCCCCAACATGATGAATTTAAACCCGATATGCAACGCCACCGGCAGTTGCAGGAAAACTACAGCGCCTGGCGGCAGGCGGTACAGCGCACCTTGTGGCGGCCGCAAGCGGCTGCATTGATGACAGGAGAACAACCATGAATCGTGATTTCACGGGAAAAACCGTGGTGATTACCGGCGCATGCCGCGGCATTGGCGCGGGTATCGCCGAACGTTTCGCCAGTTTGGGCGCCAATCTGGTGATTGCATCGAATGCGGAACGCATTCTGACCACGGCGGAAACGCTGCGCCAGCGTTATCGGGTGGCGGTGCTGCCGGCCATCCTCGACGTCACCAATGAAGCGCAGGTGAGTGATTTTTATCATCAGGCCTGGGAACAATTCGGGGCAATCGACGTTTCCATTCAAAATGCCGGAGTGATCACTATCGATCGTTTTGACCAGATGCCCAAAAGCGATTTTGAGAAAGTGTTGGCGGTAAATACCACGGCGGTCTGGCTCTGCTGCCGGGAGGCGGCCAAATATATGGTCGGCCAACGCCGAGGGCGGTTGATCAACACGTCTTCCGGTCAGGGGCGTAACGGGTTCATTTACACACCGCATTACGCCGCCAGCAAAATGGGCGTGATCGGCATTACGCAGAGTTTAGCGTTGGAACTGGCCCCGCATGGCATCACCGTCAATGCATTCTGCCCCGGCATTATTGAAAGCGAGATGTGGGAATATAACGACCGCGTTTGGGGCGAAATTCTCAGCGGCCCGGAAAAAACCTATGGCAAAGGAGAGTTGATGGCCGAGTGGGTGGCGGGGATTCCGCTTAAGCGCGCCGGTCAACCCGAGGACGTGGCGGGCCTCGTGGCCTTCCTTGCCTCGGACGATGCCGACTATATTACCGGCCAGACCATCAATGTGGACGGCGGGTTAATCATGTCCTGACGTGACTATGTCACAAAAAGGCGGCGTCGGATCGGCGCCGCATTAACCGCTTACATTTTCCCGCCATTGCAATCCGACCGGTCGCCCCCATATCCTTATAAATTCGACGTTTTGAGAAGCTTTCTCATCAATTTGTTCGCTAAGGCCGTTTACTGCCGAATATGCCAGCAGATATGTGGTTTTATCGTGCCGCAGGGTTTCCCTGCCGCAACGGGAAATGCTAACTTAAGGGTTAGGGACGCCACGTTTTGGCATCGTTCATCCGATTCACTCGGCATCGCGGGAAAGAATGTGAAATATTTGCTGATTTTTTTGTTGGTTCTGGTGATCTTCGTGATTTCCGTTACCTTGGGTGCGCATAACGATCAGGTGGTCAATTTTAACTATCTGGTTGCGCAGGGCGATTATCGCGTATCGACCCTGTTGGCCACGCTGTTTGGCGCCGGTTTCGCTCTTGGCTGGATCATTTGCGGTCTGTTCTACCTGCGCACGCGCATTGCGCTGGGCCGCGCCGAGCGCAAGATCAAAAGGCTGGAGCTGCAGCTTGAGCAGCCCGCTGAACCGGCGGCTCAGCCCGTTGTCAGCAAGGAATAATCCTCTATGTTAGAACTGCTGTTTCTGTTGCTGCCCGTGGCTGCCGCGTACGGTTGGTACATGGGGCGCAGAAGCGCTCAGCAGGATAAACAGCAAGAAGCCAACCGCCTGTCGCGTGAATACGTGGCAGGGGTGAACTTTCTGCTTTCCAACCAGCAGGACAAGGCGGTCGATCTGTTCCTCGACATGTTGAAAGAGGACAGCAACACCGTTGAAGCCCACCTGACGCTGGGTAACCTGTTCCGTTCGCGTGGTGAAGTCGACCGCGCCATCCGCATCCATCAGGCCTTGATGGAAAGCGCCTCCCTGACCTTCGAACAGCGTCTGCTGGCGGTACAGCAGTTGGGCCGCGACTATATGGCGGCCGGGCTGTACGATCGTGCGGAAGACATGTTCAGCCAGTTGACTGACGAAGCGGATTTTCGCGTATCGGCGCTGCAGCAACTGCTGGTGATCCATCAGGCCACCAGCGATTGGCAAAAAGCGATCGACGTGGCGGAAAAGTTGGTCAAGCTGGGTAAAGAGAAACAACGCGTCGAAATCGCACACTTCTATTGTGAACTGGCGCTGCAGGCGATGGGCAGCGACGATCTCGATCGGGCGATGAGCCTGCTCAAGCGGGCGGATGCAGCCGATAAACAGTGTGCGCGCGTATCCATCATGTTCGGGCGCATCTACATGGCGCAAAACGACTACGCCAAAGCGGCAGAGTCGCTGCAACGCGTACTGAGCCAGGATAAAGAGTTGGTCAGCGAAACGCTGCCGATGCTGCAGGAGTGCTACACTCATCTGCCGGAACAACAGCACAACTGGGCTGAATTCCTGAAGCGCTGCGTAGAAGAGAACACCGGTGCCACCGCCGATCTGATGCTGGCCGAGATCATCGAGCAGCACGAAGGGCGCGACGTGGTGCAGGTCTATATCAACCGCCAGCTGCAACGCCATCCGACCATGCGGGTATTTTACCGGCTGATGGATTATCACCTGGCGGACGCCGAAGACGGCCGGGCGAAAGAGAGCCTGCTGCTGTTGCGCGATATGGTCGGCGAGCAAATTCGCACCAAACCGCGTTACCGTTGCCACAAATGCGGCTTCACCGCGCACTCGCTCTATTGGCATTGCCCGTCGTGCCGCGCCTGGTCATCGGTTAAACCGATCCGCGGCCTGGATGGGCAATAACGCCGCGGCACCAAAATAAAACGGGGCGATTTATCGCCCCGTTTTTTATGTTCGTCTGTTCGTCGTTTACTTTTTCTTGCCGCCTTTGGCGCCGGTTTTCAACAGCTGGCGGAGTTTCTTCAGCTCTTTCTGGCTCAACGGCTGTTCAATTTCTTCTTCGGTGCTTTGATTGTCGATCTCGCCGTGGTGCAGTTCATCCGCCTTTTTGGCCGGTTTTTCTGACTTGGTGGCGGGCGCACTGAAGCTGCTTTCCAGGCGCTGGCACACTTCCACGCTCAACGAAAATTCGTTTTCAGCGGCGGCGGCGCGGATTTTTTCTTTGAGTTCCAAGGGAATTTTAATGGTAAGTGTCGATATCTCGCTCATTTTGAAAGCCTTTCTGCAGGAAGATGCCTTCAAGCTAAGCCACTGGCGATCGGGTGTCTAGTGTGTAATAAAAATTTAATATTTATGTAACAAATTGAGCAAGGAAAACGCGGGTTTTTTAGGCGAGAAACAGAGGCAGGGCCCGAACGCGCGGGCCCTGTACCAGAAATGTTATTTGTAGATGATGGCGGTGCCGCTCAGCATGTTGTTACCACCGGCGGAGATGATGCGGTAGCTGCTGGCGCCCTGAGCATCGGCCTTAGCGGCCAGCTTTTTCTCCAGGCTGCTGAGGGTGGTCGCGTGGCCTGCGGAAACGATGCCGGTAGCGGTCAGGTTATCGGCCTGCTGGCTGTTGATCGGTTCAGCGGCGAAAGTGGCGAAAGAGGTCAGTGCGATAGCGGCAGCGGTTGCAAAATATTTGATGGTTTTCATAGGTGACTCCAGTCTGTTTATTTAGGAAGGAAGCCATTCGCTTCCGATGGGTTGAATAATAAAGCATCTACGCCGATTGAAAATCTGATAATGCTGAGTAAGTCATTCAAAATATTTGATTAATAATTTACGTATCTTTACGGCGTTTTACGCTGCGTGGTTTATCGCTGACGCGCTTTCGTTGACGCGCCATGACAAAGGTGAGAGGTAACATGACGGAGCGCCGCTGTGCGCTGCGGCTGGGATTTCTGGCCCCCGACAGGTAGAATGCGGCGGTCAGTTTCGCGGGTGAGTCCCTGATTATGTCTATTTTACAGAAGGTAGAAGAAATGAAGTCTGAAAATAACGCTAATAACAATGACTTAAAATCATCTCCAATCGTTGTGGCGTTAGATTACGCCGATAAGAACGCTGCGCTGGCGTTCGCCGACCGTATCGATCCGCAAGACTGCCGGCTGAAAGTGGGCAAAGAAATGTTCACGCTGTTTGGGCCGCAGTTGGTGCGCGATCTGCATGGGCGCGGCTTCGACGTGTTTCTCGACCTGAAATTCCACGATATTCCCAATACCACCGCGCATGCGGTCGCTGCGGCGGCCGAGCTGGGCGTTTGGATGGTCAACGTCCACGCCAGCGGCGGCGCGCGCATGATGACCGCCGCTAAAGAAGCGCTGGCGTCATTCGGGGCGGATGCGCCGCTGCTGATCGCCGTGACGGTGCTCACCAGCATGGAAGCGGAAGACCTGCGCGGCATCGGTATTGAGGCCAGCCCGGCGGAACACGCCGAGCGCCTGGCGCGCCTGTCCCGCGACTGTGGGCTGGACGGCGTGGTGTGTTCTGCACACGAAGCGCAGCGGCTGAAAGCGGCCTGCGGGCAGGCTTTCCAACTGGTTACGCCGGGGATCCGCCCAGAGGGCTGCGCGGCGGGCGATCAGCGCCGTATCATGACGCCGGTGCAGGCACAGGCCGCCGGCGTGGACTACATGGTGATTGGGCGTCCGATCACCCAATCTGCCGATCCGGCCGCGACGCTGCGCGCGATCCGCGCCTCTTTGGCCTGAGGAACCGCCAATGAAGGACGATAACAGCCGCCTGGTGTATTCCACGGACACCGGCCGTATCAAGCATGAAGAGGTTAAACCGCAACGCGCCAAGGGTGACGGCATCGTGCGCATCCAGCGCCAGACCAGCGGCCGCAAGGGGAAGGGCGTATGTCTGATTGCCGGCGTCGATCTGGATGACGCTGCGCTCGACAAACTGGCGGCCGAGCTGAAGAAGAAATGCGGCTGCGGCGGTTCGGTGAAAGACGGGGTCATCGAGATCCAGGGCGATAAACGCGATCTGCTCAAGCAGCTGCTGGAAGCCAAAGGCATGAAGGTCAAACTGGCGGGCGGTTGAGGTGAATCGCCATGCCGCGGTGCAATGCCGCGGCATGGCTTGAGGTTGTTGCTGCCGGGGGTTAGCCCGTTAACGGCAAAAGAACCATAGACTTAAAGTAAAACAGACCTGAAATCATCGTTATTCTGGTTAATACGTCAAAGCGCCGAAGCGCTTTTGCCAGCCTGTCGGCCGAGGTTTCTCGGTCAGGTTATTTGCCAACCTGGTGACCGATAATGCCCCCTACCGCAGCCCCACCCAGCGTGCCCAACGCGCTGCCGTCTGTCAGCACTGCGCCGCCGACTGCACCGGCGCCGGCACCGATTGCGGTGTTGCGATCGCGTTTGGACATGTTGGAACAGGCGCTGAGTGAAAACGCCAGAGTCAGTGCCAGAGCGGCGGTGGCGAAACGTTTATTGATAATCATCATAATGACTTCTCCTTAGCATTGGCTATATGGAAGTGCCCTATAAGTATAGGCGGTAACCATAAATCAGGCCTGCTGTTGATTCCCGTACAGTATCGATATAAAAAATGGCATTTTTTGTTAAAAGCCGAATAATTAGCAAGTTATGGCCCAAAAGTTGCCGAAACTGAGTATAGGTTTCTCGGGAAGGATAAACAGGTAAATAGTCTTAAAATCCCGCTGCGCAGGGGGAAAGACGCGCGGTGTAGCCCGCGCGGTGCGGTGGAGGCCTGCGCTATTCGTTGACCAACTCCACCTGTACGCCCTGGCGTTTCAGCTGATGCTGATACTCCAGCGCCAGACGCGAATCGGTGATCACCCGGCTGATCTGGCCCGGCTGCGCCAGCGGATTGGGCTGGATCTGGCCGAATTTGCTGGAGTCCGTCAGCACGATATTCTCCACGCCCTTGGCCAGCACCGCGCTGACTACGTCGGCGCGCATCATGTCGCGGCCGGTAAAGCCGGTTTCGGCCTGAAAGCCGTCAATGCCGATAAACGCCTTGTTGAAATGCACCTGCTGAATGCACAGCCGCGTAAGCGGGCCGACCACGGTCTCGCTTTTCTTCTGGTACATGCCGCCCAGCACAATCACATCACAGTCGGTTTCTTTGAGCAGGTTGGCGATGTAGTGGCTGACGGTGATCAGCGTAATGCGCTTGCGTTCGGCGATGTAGCGCGCCAACAGGGCGTTGGCGCTGCCGCTCTCGATAAAGATCGTCTCGCCGTCGTTGACCTGCGCGGCGGCATACTGCGCCAGCCGTTGCTTGAGGGTGAAATTGGACATCATGCGGGCGTCGACGTCGTCGCTCTCCAGCGCTACGGCGGAGCCATGTACCCGCTTCAGATAACTGCGCTTTTCCAGCAGGTTGAGATCCTGCCGGATGGTGACTTCCGAGACGCCTGAGGCACGCGCCAGCTCATTGACGCTGATCCGCCGGCGATCGTTAACCAACTGCAATATGGTCTGTTGTCGTAAATTCATATCGGCCTGATGATACGGCCGCCAAGGCGCGGCCGCTAAGAGTCAAAGGTTTAAAGAGTATGTTCTGTGCGCGCAATAATATCATCCTGCGCTTCAGGGGATAATGCGGTAAAGAAGGCGGAATAGCCAGCTACGCGAACCACTAAATCACGATATTGGTCAGGGTGTTGCTTCGCCGCCAGCAGCGTTTCGCGCGACACGATGTTGTACTGCACATGCCAGCCGCGGTAGCTCTCGAAGAAGGTGCGCAACATCAGCATCAGCTTTTCCCGATCGCGCGGGTTGTCCAGCGTCGTCGGGTTCAGCTTTTGATTGAGCAGCACGCCGCCGAGGATCGCTTCGGTCGGCAACTTGGCGAGCGAATTGAACACCGCCGTCGGCCCCAGGTGGTCGGTGCCGGACGCCGGGCTGGCGCCTTCCGCCAGCGGCTGATGCGCCTTACGGCCATCCGGGGTAGCCAGAGTGGCGGCGCCGAAGGGCACGTTGGCCGAGATAGACGACGTGCCGGCGTAGTAGCCGCCGCCGATCGGCCCGCGGCCGAAGCGGGTATTGCGATATTGCTTCAGTTCCTCGATGTAGGTTTGGTAGGCGCGCACCAGCAGCCGATCGACGTCGTCCACGTCGTTGCCGTATTTGGGCGCGGCGTTGAGCAGCCGTTGGCGCAGCTGTTCGCCATCCAACCCGGCGAAGTCGTCGGCCAGCGCCGCCGCCAACTGCTGCTGGCCGATTGCCCCTTGCTCGAACACCAGTTTGCGCACCGCCGCCAGGCTGTTGCCGAGATTGGCGATGCCGACCTGCAGGCCGGAAACCCAGTCGTACTTGGCACCGCCTTGCTTGATGCTTTTGCCGCGTTCGATGCAGTCATCTACCAGCGCGGAACAGAGGATATCGTGGGCGTTCTCCTCCAGCACGCTGTCCACCACGCATTCGATCTCAATTGACTTGCGCGTGTAGTAACGGATTTGCCGATCCCATGCGGCCATCACCTGCTCGAAATCGGCGAAGTTTCCTTTGGACAGCGCCTGTTCCTGCGGCAGGAAAATCTGCCCGGAGGTGGCGTCGCGGCCCTGTTCCAGCGCCGCCAGCAGCACGCGGGCGAAGTTGATGAAGCTCATGCCGGTGCAGCGATAGCCCCATTTGCCGCCGACGGCGGTCTCGATGCAGCCGATGGCGGCATAGTCGTAGGCGTCCTGTGGTTCAACCCCCAGCTTGATGAACTCGGGAATGACGATTTCGTCGTTGTTGAACGCCGGCATGCCGAAGCCGCAGCGGATCACCTGCACGCAGGCGTCGAGGAAATCGGCGCTCATTCCGGCGTGATAACGCACGCTGAGGTTGGGTTGGGTGGAGCGCAGGCGGCCGCAGGATTCGAGAATGGCGTAGGACAGCGGGTTGACCGCGTCGCACGGCCGGCCGTCGATCAGTTTTTGGCCGCCGATGGTGACGTTCTGGTACAGCGGGCTGCCTGCGGAGGCTTTGGAGTGCGAGCCGGAGCGGATCTTGTTGACCTCCAGCAGCTTCAGCCAGCAGCTGTGCAGCAGCTCGATGGCGTCTTCCCGCGCCAGGTTTTGCTCCAGCTCGACGTCGCGCCGATACCAGGGATAGAGATATTGGTCGAGGCGACCAAAGGAAACCGAATGGCCGTTGGATTCGATCTGCAACGTCAGCTGGATGAAATAGCACAGCTGCAGCGCCTGCCAGAAGGTCCGCGGCGGGCGATGGGCGATCAGATCGCAGTTGTCTGCGATAGCCAGCAGCTCGGTGCGCCGCCAGTCGCGGGTTTCGCGTTGCGCCATGTCGCGCGCCAGGCAGGCGAAGCGCAGGATGTGCTCGCTCAGCGCCGCCAGCACAATGTCGATGGCGTTGAGAAACTGCGCTTTGTGCAGATCTTGCCACTCGGTCAGGTGCAGGCGGCTGCGGCGCGCGTTCACCTTTTCACGCAGGCCGTCGAGGCCTAGCGCCAGCAGCAGCGGGAAGTTGACCGCCAGGTGGGCGTCGCCGGAGGTCATGTTGCCCTCGGCCTTGATGATGCCGGTGGCGAGCAGCGCCTTTTGTTCGTCTGTGAACATGCCGTAGCAGCGATCCTGCACCGTTTGGCCGCGCCACCAGGGGCAAAGACGGTGCAAAATCGCCTTGTTCTCTTCGCTGACCGAGAAGCCGGCGCCCGGCCGGTCGGCCAACTGGTCTATCTCGTTTTCTATCCAGCCGACGGTATATTCGGGGAAGATCGGCGCGGCGCGCAGCTCACTGGCCTGGTTGCCGACGATCAGCTCGTCGTTGGCGATCCAGATGCTGCGCTTCGCCAGGTGGTTGGCCAGCGCCAGCGCACGGCGCACCGGCAGCGGCCGATCCTGATGCTGTTGGTAGGCTTCGGTATAGTGCTGCGCGCGTTCGGTGCACACCGGCGGTTTGACGATGTGGATCAGCGTGTTCTTATGCGCCTGAATACGGGCGCTGAGGGTGGTCAAATCCAATGTGGTCATGGCGTTATCCTCGCAAAATGGCGGTCAGGCCTTTGGCACCGGCGTACGCTTCGGCGAAGGCCAGCAGGTCGGGCGCGTCCAGCGGCGTACGGGCGGCGCGGTAGGGCTCGCCGAGCAGGTGATACTTGTTGATGCCCAGCGTGTGGTACGGCAGAAAATGGATCTCCGATACGCCGATCTCGTCGGCGGCGAAGTCGACAATCGCGCGGACAGAGTGGCGATCGGCGTTGAAATCGGGGATCAGCGGCACGCGCACGGTCATGGGCACGCCGTGCGCCGCCAGACGGCGAAAATTGTTCATCACCCGACGGGCGGAGCCACCGGTCCAGGTTTTGAAACGCGCTTCATCGGTGTGTTTGAGATCGGCCAACAGCAGATCCAGCCAGGGCAACGAAGGGGCGATATAACGCCAGGGAACGTGCAGACAGGATTCGACGGCGGTGTGGATGCCGGCTTCGCGGCCGCGCCTCAGCAGCTCCGCCGCGACTTCCGGCTGCATAAAGGGCTCGCCGCCGGACAGCGTCAATCCGCCGCCGCTGCGCAGGTAGAAAGGCTTATCTCGCATCACCTCGGCCATGATATCGTCGGGGTTGACCGCGCTGCCGCACAGGCTGAGCGCGCCGGTCGGGCAGGCGGCGGCCAGCGCCGCGTAGTCGTCTGCGCTGATGACGTCGCGCCGCAGCGTCAGTGTTCCCTCGTCACGCCGCAGGCCTTGCGGGCAGCGCTCGGTGCACAGCGTACAGCCGCTCAGGCACAGGCGCTCGTCAAACAGCAGATCTGCGCGGCGCGAGCGGCTTTCCGGGTTCTGACACCAGCGGCAGCTCAGCGGGCACCCTTTTAAAAAGACCACGCTGCGGATACCGGGGCCATCATGGGTCGAGTAGCGCTGCAGATTGAAGTACATGAGTCACCCGTTTGGCGTTGCTGAATCTTTCGCCATTAAAGATGTTTCGAATGAAAGTTGAATTGATTTTGGTCAAAAGTTTGCGGGGTTTTTGCCCTATGATGATCAGAGTTTGAATCCGCCCACACAACATGACACAGGAGTCCGTGATGGAGCTTTATCTCGATACCGCCGATGCGACTGCGGTAAAACGCCTGGCGCGCATTCTGCCGCTGCACGGCGTCACCACCAACCCGAGCATCGTGGCGAAAGAAGGCAAGCCGATCTGGGAAGTGCTGCCCGCGCTGCGCGACGCCCTCGGCGGCACCGGCAAGCTGTTCGCGCAGGTGATGGCGACCGATGCCGAGCGCATGGTGGCGGAGGCGGCGCTGCTCAGCCAGCGCGTACCGGGGCTGGTGGTGAAGATCCCGGCAACCGCCGAGGGGCTGGCAGCGATCAAGAAGCTTAAAACGATGTCCATCCCGACGCTGGGCACGGCGGTATACGGTGCCGGGCAGGGGCTGCTGGCGGCCTTGGCCGGGGCGGAATATGTGGCGCCTTACGTCAATCGGGTAGATGCGCAGGGCGGTGACGGTATCGAAATGGTGCACGAGCTGCAGCAGTTGCTGAGCCTGCATGCGCCGTCGGCGCAGGTGCTGGCCGCCAGCTTCAAAACGCCGCGCCAGGCGCTGGAATGCCTGCTGGCGGGTTGCCAGGCCATCACGCTGCCGGTGGATGTGGCGGAGCAGTTCCTCAGCGCGCCGGCGGTGCAGGCCGCGGTTGAGAAGTTCGAGCAGGATTGGCAGGGGGCTTTCGGCAGCAATTTGTTGAGCTGATAACGGCCTGATGTGTTAATTTTCCTCCCGATCGACAATTAATTTTAAAGGATGGCGCATCATGGCGTCATCCTCCCGCCGTTTCGCCATTCTTCTCATGCCCGCCGCCTCCCTTATGGTTTTGTGAACCGCAGTGCCATAAAGCTGTTGATTTTTCCCCCTCGAGGCTCATAATTCGCCCAAGAGTAAGTTTTATTTACATTAATTTACTTAACTTATGATTTTGACCAAATAAATAACTATAAGTAACGGTGAGGAGCCAAGGATGCGCTCAGATTCAGATAGTGCTCGTGCTTTACTTTATTCTATCCGCTGCGGGCTGTCGGGATTATTGATCGGCGTTGTACCCCTGTTTTCCGCTTCAGCGTCTACCAGCGATGGAATGGCGTCCATTGATGCCCGCGAACAGCAGCGCCAGCAGGAGCGCGAGCGCGCCCTGCAACAGCAAAATGCCCCGCAGGCCGATGCGCGCCTTTCCCGTCCTGACGTTGTGCTGCCCGATTACCCAACCGATGAACGCCCTTGCTTCATCATCAATCGGCTAACGTTGGTCGGCGAGTCTGCCGATCGCTTTCAATGGGCGTTGAACGCCGCGGCGGATGCCAGGGGCCGCTGTCTGGGCAGTCAGGGCATTGTGCTTGCCATCAACAAGGTGCCCGTGGCGGCACGGCGCAAGGCGAAACGGCCGTCACGGCAACGGCAACGACCCTCAACAACGACGGTGGCAAGCTGCTGTCCGGCCAGGCATCAACCCTGACGACCTCGGGTAATGCCAGTAACCGTGGCGGCGAAATCAGCGCCGCGGTGCTGACGGTGAAGTCTGACCGTCTCGACAACA
>NZ_JBQZFT010000009.1:0-142859 GCF_052692115.1 Serratia sp. TSA_105.2 | reverse complement strand
GCAGTCGGACCGCGACACGGCGAAGTACAGCGCGCGCACCGAGCAGCTGTTCGCGGAGGCGGGTTACAGCGTGCAGGGTGAGTGGCTGAACCTGGAGCCGTTCGTGAATCTGGCGTACGTGAACTTCGAGAACAACGGCATCGCAGAAAGCGGCGGCGCGGCGGCACTGCGCGGGGATAAACAGCACACGGATGCGACGGTGTCGACGCTGGGCCTGCGTGCGGACACCGCCTGGCAGGTGAGCGCGGGCACGACGGTGGCGCTGCGCAGCGAGCTGGGGTGGCAGCACCAGTACGGCGGGCTGGAGCGAGGCACCGGGCTGCGGTTCAACGGCGGCAATGCGCCGTTCGTGGTGGACAGCGTGCCGGTCTCGCGCGACGGGATGGTGCTGAAGGCGGGGGCGGAAGTGGCGGTGAACGAAAACGCCACGCTGTCGCTGGGCTACGGCGGGCTGCTGTCGCAGCACCACCAGGACAACAGCGTCAACGCCGGCTTCACCTGGCGCTTCTGACCTTCAGCGGCAATCTCAAGGACAACGGAGCCGGCATGCCGGCTCCGTTTTTATTTGCGGCTGCGGGGTAAGTCCGTATGATGGCGCGGCGCCAGGGCAATAAAAAACCGGGACCCTGACGGATCCCGGCTTAAAAGTGGGTAAAACAGATTAGCGCTAAAGGCTCAAGCCCCGTTTGATTTGCGCAGTCCAAGCGATGTGCTCATCGTCTCAGTAGCGGCAACGGAACAAATTTTCCCTGGTGTTTCTATGGTTATTATTAAAAAACGTGCTGGTGTTATTTTTTATAGTGTATTGCTGTATGTCTCTTTTGATACCATGTTTGACGATGCAACATGGTATGTCAAGCAACGTTTTTAACGCATAATTGCATGGGATGCTAGTTTTAGATGTGGCTTTTTCAGCGGAAATAATCAAAACGACTGATAAATCAGTAAAAAAAATCGAAGGAACAAATGGATAACAATCACCAAAAATTCGATTCACAGTCGATTGCCAATCGGGTCAGGGAGCTGTTTTTACATTACGGAATTGGAAAACGTCAGCATGCCCGCGAACTCAGCCGCATCTTGGATCTGAGTTTTTCACATGCGCATCGCAAACTGAAAGGGCAAAGCCCCTGGACGCTGGAACAGATCAACAGCGTCGCGGCCGCGTTGGGAGAAACGCCGGCGGCGATCGCCGATTTGAGCGCCGAACACGAACCCACCGAGCCAAACATGGCGCGCGATGCCATCTTTTTCGTGGCGGGTGTGGCGATACCTTGCGTCGGGCACATCGGCGACGCGCTTCCTGCCGGGCGGCCGGCGGAATTTGTGGCGCTGCGCGTGGAAGGGCAGTGGCATATCTATCGCGCCGATGAGGCGCCGGCAGGCCCGCGTTACGGCGTCGATCTGATCGAAATCCGGCCCGGCTGCGGTGACGACGAGCGGCTGAGCATCGCGGTATTGGACGATTCGCATCAGGCGGCCGATGAGCTGGCCAAGTATCTCGGCGGCTGCGGCTTCAACGCGGTGGCGTTTTACGACGTCGACAGCTTCTGTCAGGCGTTGCAGCAAAGCCTGTTCGACGGCTACGTGGTGGACTGGCTGATCGGTGAGGAAACGGCGGATCGCTGTATCGCCACCATCCGCGCCTCCGACAACCCGGACGCGCCGGTACTGGTGCTGACCGGCGAGCTGGGGACCGACCGACGTGAGTCGGAGATCGCTCAGGCGATGCGCGAGTACGACGTGCTCGGCCCTTATGAAAAGCCGGTGCGGCTCCATGTGATCGAAGCCGCACTGCAACGCTGTTTTAATCTTTAGCGGGGAACACCTCGGCCAGCGCGCTCGACAGCGCATCCAGCCGGACCGGCTTCATCAGGTAGTTGTCGAACAGGGCGCGCTGGTCCGCCGTCAGTTGCTCAGGCGTATAGGCGCTGATGCCGATGATCGGCACATGGCGGTTGGGGCCGCGACGGTTGCGCAACTGCCTGGCCAGGGCGGCCCCGTCGATGCCCGGCATCTGCAGATCCAGCAACAGCGCGTCGTAAGGGCGTCTGAGCAGCTTCTGCAGCGCACGTTCCGGCGAGTCACACAGTTCGTGCTGATAGCCCAACTTGTCCAATAGCGCCGCAAAGGCGTCACCCACCGACTTGTTGTCATCCACCACCAGGACCTGCTGCGGCTTCTGCTGCAAAGAGGCATTGGCGGCGGCGGGTTCGTCGGCACGTTCGTCTTCACTGATCTGCACCGGAATACTGACGATAAAGGTGCTGCCCTTCTTGATTTCGCTGTACACCGTGATGGTGCCGTCGAGCAACGTCACCAGGCCGTGCACGATCGCCAGCCCCATCCCCACGCCGGCATACTGCTTGGTATGCGACTGATCCAGCTGGGTAAAGGGTTTGAAGATCTGATCGAGCTGGTCTTTTTCGATACCGATGCCGGTGTCGGTCACTTCGATAATCAACGAACTGCCGCCCGGTTGGCGGCGCAGGCAGCTGTGCAGCGTGATGCTGCCGCTTTCGGTGTATTTGTAGGCGTTGGTCAGCAGGTTGACGATAATTTGCCGAATGCGCAGCGGGTCGGAGTGCACCAGCAGGTGACTGCACTCCACTTCGCAGCTGAGTTTGACCTGCTCTTTGCGGGTCAGGGTGGCGATTTCGTTGGCGGTCTCCGCGATCAGCTTCTGCGCGTCGAACGGCACGATGCGCAATTCCATCATGCCGCTGTCGAGGTGCGCATAGTCGGTCAGATCTTTCATCTGGCTTTCGATTTGCTGCGCGGCGGTCTCCAGCCGCTGGAAAGTGTCCGCATGCTCCGCCGACACCCGGGTGTTCACCAATACGTCGATGGCCGACATCACGCTCTGCAACGAGGTGCGCAGCTCGTGGCCGATGGCGCCGAGGAAGGCGTTTTTGGTGCGAGTCGCTTTCTCCGCCTCGATGGCCTTGGCCTGCTGGCGAATGGTCAGCCGCTGCTGACGGAACACGATCAGGGTAATGGCGATCAGCGCAATCACCGAGAACATGACGATCACCAACCCATAGAAAATGATGTGCCGTTTCTCGATGTAGTCCTCATAGGCGGCGGTGCGCTGCTTCACCTCGGCGTGGTCGGTCAGGTTGGCCATTTCGATGGCGTAAGGCTTGATGGACCTCATGGCCGCGGACACTTGGGTGAAGTCGATTTTCGGGCTGTCCAGCAGCTTATCGATGCGATCCATCTGCAGGCGCATCTGTTTGACCACTTCCGGGTAACCCGGCTCGGCGTACAGCGGCTGGGTCGATTCGGAGACGGTTTCCAGCACGTAAAAGCGCGAATAGAGGATTTCGAACCGCAGCCGCAGGTTGTCGTTGTCCACCTGCGCGGCATGGCTTTGCTGCTCGACCAGCGTGTCGAACTCCGCCAACTTGATGGAGAACTTGGCGATCGACCACGAGTAGTTCTCCTGTGTGCCGGCGATGGCATACAGCCCTTTCTTCGACAGAGTGGCGCTGTAGTAATAGAGCGTGACGGTCGAAGCCACTAAAAACAGCGCGGCGAAGATGGCCGGGATCGCCAGCCTGCTGCCGTTCTTAAAGGTCGTCAGCTTCATTTGATCACGATCCTGTCGACTTGCCAGATAAAGCGCGAGTTGTACAACGGCGAGTTCAGCTCAGGCCCGGCGGCGTCGCGTGGGTACACCAGGAACAGCGGGCCGAAGTTTCTGAGCTTCAGCATTTCCCCGTCCATCTTGTAGGCCAGGATCATGTTGTACTTCTTGACGTCGGACAGCGGCACGTCGATGTAATAATCGTTCAGCGCGTAGAAGGTCAGCGTTTCGCCCTTGGCGCCGACGCGCTCCAGGATGTCAGCCACCGAAATCCCTTCAAACTTTCTCTGCGGTGTCCAGGAGGTGGAGGTGGTGATGCTGTGCAGCGGCATCGCCAACAGTTGTTTGTCGGTGAACAGATAGCTTTTTTTGACCGGGTCGGTCACGTTGTCGATCTTGCCCGCCACTTCCAGGGTAAAGCTGAGCGCGCTGCTCTGGGCGATAATCAGCGCCACGCAGGCCATCGCAAGGGTTTTGCATAGTTTGAACAGCATCGGTGTTCTCCAGAGGCGCGGGGAGGTTGTATCAGTCCCGCTAATTTATCAGGCAGAATAATGGCAGAAAAAGCAGGCGGGTGCGAAGGGAATAGTAAACCGCACAAAAAGAACAGGCCGGTGTCTACCGGCCTGAGAATGGGCTAACCGCTGCGGTTAGCGCATGGTAACGAACTCTTCCGCCGCGGTCGGGTGGATCGCCACGGTGTTGTCGAAGTCCTTCTTGGTGGCGCCCATCTTCACCGCTACCGCGAAGCCCTGCAGGATTTCATCCATGCCGAAGCCGATGCCGTGCAGGCCGACGATCTTCTCTTCCTTACCCGCGCACACCAGCTTCATGCGGCACGGCTGACGGTGCTGCGTCACGGCGCTGTACATGGCAGTGAAGGAGGATTTGTACACCTTCACGTTGTCCGCGCCGAACTTCTCGATAGCTTCCGGCTCGGTCAGGCCGATAGTGCCGATCGGCGGGTGGCTGAACACCACGGTGGCGATGTTGCTATAGTCCAGATGCTCGTCCGGCTTGTTGTTGAACAGGCGCTCGGACAGGCGGCGGCCGGCGGCCACGGCGACCGGGGTCAGTTCTACCGCACCGGTGTTGTCGCCCACCGCGTAGATGCCTTTGACGTTGGTGTTCTGGAACTTATCGACGTCAATGTAGCCTTGATCGTTGGTCTTCACCCCGGTAACGCCGAGGTTCAGGTTGTCGGTCGCCGGTTCGCGGCCGATGGCCCAGATCAGGCAGTCGACGGTGAATGCCTTGCCGTTTTCCAGCTGCAGCGTCAGGCTGCCGTCGGCGTTCTTGACGATCGCTTTCGGCACCGATTCGGTGTGCAGGCTTGGCCCTTCGGTGTTCATCACTTCCACCAGGGTTTCGACGATCATCGGATCGAAGCTGCGCAGCGGCGCGTGCTTGCGCACGAACAGGTGCGTTTCCGCGCCCAGCGCGTTCAGCACGCCGGCGATCTCCACGGCGATATAGCCGGCGCCGACTACGGCGACGCGCTTCGGCATGGCGTCCAGCTCAAAGAAGCCGTCGGAGTCGATGCCGTATTCCGCCCCCGGAATCGCCGGGTGGCTCGGGCGGCCGCCGGTGGCGATCAGGATGTGGTCGGCGGTGATGATCTCGCCGTTCACTTCCACGGTGTGCGCATCCACGAAGCGCGCGAAGCCTTTGATCACGTCGACCTTGTTCTTGCCCAGCACGTTATCGTAGGAGTTGTGGATGCGGTCGATATAGGCGGTGCGGTTGGCGACCAGCTTCTTCCAGTCGAAGGCGTTGACGGTGGTGTCGAAGCCGTAGTCCGGGCCGTACTGATGGATGGCCTCGGCGATCTGCGCCGCGTGCCACATGACTTTTTTCGGTACACAACCCACGTTTACACAGGTGCCGCCCAGCTCTTTGGCTTCAATCAGCGCACACTTTTGGCCGTACATGGCTGCCCGGTTGATCGATGCGATACCGCCGCTGCCGCCGCCAATTGCTAGATAATCGTAATGTTTCGTCATCTGGGATTTCCATGAGTTGTGAATTTGAAGAGGGTAAGAGTTTAACGCCTGACCGGGGTTTGTCGCAAAGATTGCGTCGATGGCTGCGATAGGTGGACGCAGGGCGCGGTGAACCGCGCCCTGCTGGGGATTATTCCGGTACCACCCAGTTCACCAGATGGTGGCCGATGCCCGACGGCACCAGCACCTTGTGCAGCCACGGCAGCACGTTTTTCATCTGCTGTTCCAGCTTCCACGGCGGGTTGATGACGATCATGCCGGAGGCGGTCATGCCGCGCTGATCGCTGTCGGGTTTCACCGCCAGTTCGATCTGCAGAATGCGGCGAATGCCGGTGGCCTCCAGATCGCGCAGCATGCGTTTGATCTGCTGGCGCATCACCACCGGGTACCACAGCGCGTAGGTGCCGGTGGCGAAACGCTTGTAGCCTTCCTGAATGCCTTTGACCACGTCCTGGTAATCGGTCTTCATTTCATACGGCGGGTCCATCAGGATCAGGCCGCGGCGCGACAGGGGCGGCAGCTGGGATTTCAGCTGCTGATAGCCGTCGGCGCGCTGCACTTTGGCGCGCTCGTCTTTCTGGAATTCGCTGCGCAGTAGCGGGTAGTCGCTCGGGTGCAGCTCGGTCAGGTGAATTTTGTCCTGCGGGCGCAGCAGCTGGCGGGCGATCAGCGGCGAACCGGGGTAGTAGCGCAGCGTGCCGGAACGGTTGAAGTTGTGCACCACGCTCATGTAGGCCGCCAGCTCTTCCGGCAGATCGTCGCGCTGCCACAGCAAGCCGATGCCTTCCAGGTATTCGCCGGTGCGCTCGGCGTGTTCGCCGCTGAGCTGATAACGGCCCGCGCCCGAGTGGGTATCCAGATACAGGAACGGCTTCTCTTTTTCCTTCAGCGACTCGATGATCAGGCTCTGAACGGTGTGTTTGAGCACGTCGGCGTGGTTGCCGGCGTGGAAACTGTGGCGATAACTTAACATGACGGGTGACGATTCCTTGTGCTCCGCAGACGGAGCATTCAATGCAATAAGGCTTATAATCTGCACAGTATAAACTGTCTGGCCGGGAAAAACCGGACTCCGTTGCCGCAGACGTTCACAGAAAGGGGCAGGACGATGAGCAAACAGGCGATTTTGGCGAACTACCCCGACGCGGCGCGCTGGGC
Source organism: Serratia sp. TSA_105.2 (assembly GCF_052692115.1). Taxonomy (NCBI): domain Bacteria; kingdom Pseudomonadati; phylum Pseudomonadota; class Gammaproteobacteria; order Enterobacterales; family Yersiniaceae; genus Serratia; species Serratia sp. TSA_105.2. Next base: position 136,109 of record NZ_JBQZFT010000009.1, on the reverse strand, counting down.
GTTCGGCGACGGCCCCGAGTTGGCCGACGAACTGCTGCAGTTGGTGCTGAGCGGGGAAAAGACCGCCACCTGCAGCTCCTATGCGAGCTATCGCCGGGAGCAAACGCCGATGATCGGCGACGATAACATTATTCTCGACGGCCGCGGCGAACCGGCCTGCGTGATCAAAACCCTGGCGCTGCGCCTGGTGCGCTACGACCAGGTGACCGCCGAGATGGCGGCCAAAGAGGGCGAAGGCGACAAAAGCCTGGCGTTTTGGCGGCGGGGGCATCGGGAGTTTTTCACCCGCGAAGGCACCTTTGCGGCGGATATGTGGCTGGTGTTCGAAGAGTTTGCGCTGGTGGAGATTTTATAGCGGCCCCAGCGCGGCCACCACCTGCTCGCGCAGCCAGCTGTGGGCCGGGTCGAGATGGGAGCGTTCATGCCATACCATCACCATGTCGTAACCCGGCATCTCCAGCGGAGCCGCGTAGGTGCGCAATTCCCCCAACAGTTCCCCCAGCATGCGCGAAGGCAGCATGGCGACCATATCGGACTTCGCCAGCAACGCGGGAATAAACAGGAAGTGCGGCACCGACATTACGACCCGTCGGGTTAACCCCTGTGCGGCCAGCAGCGTATCGATCTGGGTACGAAAACCGCCGCCATCTTGCGAAACCATCACAAACTCAAGCTGGCAGAACTGTTCGAGTGAGGGCGGCCGTTGCAACAGCGGGTGATCCCGGCGGCCGACCAGCAGGTAGTTCTCGTGAAACAGCGGCCGATGGCGCAGCTCCGCCGGCGCTTCTTCCCGGCTCAGAAAACCGAGATCGATCACCCCGTCCGCCAAATCGCGGCTCATGCGTTTGGGCGCCGCTTCGCGGATCGCCAGACGGGATTTCGGCGCCGCCAGCCGCAGGCGGGGCAGCATCGGCAGCAAAATTGCGTATTCAGCGGCATCGGCGGCGGCCAGCTGCCAGGTGACTTCCGCCTGCCGCGGATCAAACGGCTGCTCCGGCGCGACCAGACGGCCCACATCGGCCAGCGTTTGGCGCAGCGGTGCCAACAGGCCGAGCGCGCGCGCCGTCGGCAGCATGCCGCGCGGGTTCGGCAGCAGCAGCGGGTCACGGTAGATCTCACGCAGCTTGGCAAGCTGAATGCTGACCGAAGGCTGGCTGAGATTGAGGCGCGCCGCCGCCCGCGTCACGCTGCGCTCGCTGAGCAACGCTTCCAATGTGACCAAAAGATTGAGATCGAGCCGCTTTAAATTGTTGATAACTATTCCCCGAATTAAATCTATCAATTTCAACTATAGCGTCGATCTCCCTACCGTGGAACGGACGCCGGAACAGACCGGTGAAACCGCAACGGAGAGGGGGACGATGATGAAATTGAGCGAATACGTGAGCTACGATGCGCTGGGATTGGCCGAATTGGTGCGGCGTGGCGAGGTCAGCGCAGCGGCGCTGCAACAGGCGGCGCGGGCCGCCGTCGAGGCGGTGAACCCGGCGATTAACGCGGTGGTGGAACACTGGGAGCAGCCGCCGGAACAAGACGACGGGCCTTTGTCGGGCGTGCCTTTCCTGATCAAGGACATCGCCATCAGCATGGCAGGCAAGCGCGTTGAGCTGGGCAGCCGGTTGGCGCAGGGCAGCGTCGCCGCCGCCGACAGCCATCTGATGAGCAATATCCGCCAGGCCGGGCTGGTGACCTTTGGCCGCACCAGCACGCCGGAAATGGCGTTCAGCACCACCACCGAGGCCGTGCTTTACGGTGCCACGCGCAACCCCTGGAACCTGGATTTCAGCGCCGGTGGATCCAGCGGTGGCGCCGGTGCGGCGGTTGCCGCCGGTATGGTGCCTATCGCTCACGCCACCGACGCCGCCGGCTCGATTCGCGTACCGGCTTCGTCAAACGGGGTATTTGGTCTCAAGCCTACGCGCGGTCGGGTGCCGCATGGCCCGGTGATGGATGAGGTCTTCAACGGCTTTGGCGTCCAGCTGGGGCTCAGCCGCACGGTGCGTGACAGCGCCGCGTTGCTGGATGCGATGCAGCGTCCTCACGTTGGCGAGCCGTATTACACGGCGCCGCCGGCGCACAGCTGGTTATCGCAGGTGACGCGGCAACCGGGCAGGCTGCGCATCGGCATGATGACCGAGGCGTGGAACGGCGGAAAAACCGAGTCGAACATCGCCGGCGCCACGGCGGAAACGGCGGTGTTATTGGCGGCGTTGGGGCATCAGGTCAGCGAAACGAAAATGGCGATCGGCGTCAGTTGGCAAGAGTTGGTGTTCGCCAATGCGCAAATCTGGTGCGCCAATCTGGTCGGCTGGGTCGATGGTCTGAGCCAAGCGAGCGGACGGGCTATTTCAAGCGAAACGCTGGAGCCGGAAACGCTGGCCTGCTATCGCTACGGCCAGGCGGCCAGGGCGGTGGATATGGTGCGTGCGCTCGAGGTACGCAACCGGGTGACTCGCGCAGTCGGCGCCTATTTCCAGCAATACGACCTGCTGCTGACGCCGACGCTACCCGACCTGCCCTGGCGGCTTGGCCGTTATGGCGCGAATGCGGCGAATATGGACGGGCTGGAATGGACGGCGCATTTGTTCGATCATTCACCGTTCACCCCGGTATTTAACGTCGCCGGCGTACCGGCGATGTCGGTGCCGCTGGCCCAGGATGCGCAGCACAACCTGCCGATAGGCATGCAGTTTGTCGCCGGTTTTGGCCGTGAGGATCGGTTGTTGCAGCTGGCCGGACAGCTGGAACGCGCCGCGCCCTGGCATGGGCGGCGTCCGGCGATTTGGGCGGGGAATGCCGTTTAATAGCGGTAAAAAAGCAAAATATCCGCTATGTTGCCGAGAGGTGTTTGATGGCGGGCCGTCGGCTCGACGCTGCACCCTGGAGGCGATATGAGCTGCATTTTTTGCGACATCGCGGCGGGCAAGGCGCCGTGCCATAAAATCTGGGAAGACGACGACCATCTGGCGTTCCTGTCCATCTTTCCCAACACCGACGGTTTCAGCGTGGTGATCCCCAAGGCGCACCACCCGAGCTACGCCTTTGACCTGCCGGACGAGGTGTTGAGCGCGCTGATGCTGGCGACCAAGCGGGTGGCGAAGCAGCTGGATCGCGCGTTCGACGACGTCGGCCGCTGCGGCATGGTGTTCGAAGGTTACGGCGTCGACCATGTGCACGCCAAACTGATCCCGCTGCACGGCACCGCGTCGCTGGATCAGTGGCGGCCGATCGAATCGACCTCGCCGAAGTTTTTCGCGCGTTACGAGGGCTATATCTCCTCCCACGACGCCGCGCGCGCCGACGACGAGCAACTGGCGGCGCTGGCCGCCCGCATCCGCCAACGCGCCGTTTAAGGCACGAACGATCAACGCCGGGCATTGATTTTCCTGTTGTCTGGCTCCATGTTAGAGATTCATACGCATTTTAAGGCTCGCCCCCGCGGCGGGCCCCAACGCTAATCAGGACTGCCCTATGACAAATCCGTTGCTGACCCCGTTTTCCCTGCCGCCGTTCTCGGCGATCCGCCCTGAAGATATCGTGCCTGCGGTGCAATCCGCACTGGTGGACTGCCGCGCCGCGGTAGAGCGCGTGGTCGCGCAGCCGGGGCCGTTCACCTGGGATAATCTGTGTCAGCCGCTGGCGGAGTCGGACGATCGCCTGTCGCGCATCTGGTCGCCGATCGGGCACCTGAACTCGGTGAAAAACAGCCCGGAGCTGCGCGCCGCCTATGAGCAGGCGCTGCCGCTGCTGTCTGAATACGGCACCTGGGTTGGCCAGCACGAAGGGCTGTACCAGGCCTACCGCAGCCTGAAAGAGGGCGCGGCGTTCGAGACGCTGAGCGTGCCGCAGCGCAAGGCGGTGGACAACGCGCTGCGCGATTTCGAACTGTCGGGCATCGGCCTGTCGGCGGATAAACAGCAGCGCTACGGCGAGATCGTCGCGCGCCTGTCCGAACTGGGTTCCACCTACAGCAATAACGTGCTCGACGCCACCATGGGCTGGAGCAAACTGATTACCGACGAAGCCGAGCTGAGCGGTCTGCCGGAGAGCGCCCTGGCGCAGGCACAGGCGATGGCGCAGGCCAAAGAGCAAGACGGCTGGCTCCTGACGCTGGACATGCCGAGCTACCTGCCGGTGTTGACCTACGCCGACAACCGCGCGCTGCGCGAAGAGATGTACCGCGCCTTCGCCACCCGCGCCTCCGATCAGGGGCCGAACGCCGGCAAATGGGACAACAGCGAAGTGATGGCGGAAACGCTGGCGCTGCGCCACGAGCTGGCTCAGCTGCTGGGCTTCGACACCTACGCCGACAAGTCGCTGGCGACCAAAATGGCGGAGAGCCCGGAGCAGGTGATCGGCTTCCTGAGCGATCTGGCCAAGCGCGCCCGCCCGCAGGCCGAGCAGGAGCTGGCGCAGCTGCGCGCCTTCGCCAAACAGCACTATGGCGTGGACGAGCTCGAAGCCTGGGACATCACCTATTACGGCGAAAAACAGAAGCAGCACCTGTTCTCCATCAGCGACGAGCAGCTGCGCCCGTACTTCCCGGAACAGCGGGTGGTGGAAGGGCTGTTCGAAGTGGTGAAACGCATCTACGGCATCACCGCCAAAGAGCGTAAAGACGTCGAGACCTGGCATCCGGACGTGCGCTTCTTCGATCTGTTCGACGCTAACGGCGAGCTGCGCGGCAGCTTCTACCTCGATCTGTACGCCCGCGAAAACAAACGCGGCGGCGCCTGGATGGACGACTGCGTCGGCAGCCTGCGCAAGGCCGATGGCACGCTGCAAAAACCGGTCGCTTACCTGACCTGCAACTTCAACCGCCCGCTGGGCGACCAGCCGGCGCTGTTCACCCATAACGAAGTGACCACGCTGTTCCACGAGTTCGGCCACGGTCTGCACCACATGCTGACGCAGATCGATACCGCCAGCGTCTCCGGCATCAACGGGGTGCCGTGGGATGCGGTCGAACTGCCGAGCCAGTTTATGGAAAACTGGTGCTGGGAGCCGGAAGCGCTGGCGTTTATCTCGGGCCACTACCAGAGCGGCGAGCCGCTGCCGAAGGCCATGCTCGACAAGCTGCTGGCGGCCAAGAATTACCAGGCGGCGCTGTTCATCCTGCGCCAGCTGGAGTTCGGCCTGTTCGATTTCCGCATGCACTTCGAATACAGCCCGGAAAAAGGGGCGCAGATCCTGCCGACGCTGGCGGAAGTGAAGAAAATGGTGGCGGTGGTGCCTTCGCCGAGCTGGGGCCGCTTCCCGCACGCCTTCAGCCACATCTTCGCCGGCGGCTATGCGGCCGGTTACTACAGCTACCTGTGGGCGGAAGTGTTGTCGGCAGACGCCTACTCGCGCTTCGAAGAAGAGGGGATTTTCAACGCCGAAACCGGCAAATCCTTCCTCGACAACATCCTGTCGCGCGGCGGTTCGGAAGAGCCGATGGCGCTGTTCAAACGCTTCCGTGGCCGCGAGCCGCAGCTGGATGCTATGCTGCGCCATTACGGCATTAAAGGATAACCCGACACGTGAGCGTGTGTTTATTGTGTGAAGCAGGCGCCGATCCCGGCGCCTTGTCTGTTTTGGCGCAGCGCTGGCAGCTGACGTCCGACGACGACGCGCCGATGGCGCTGGTACTGACCCCGCAGCGGCTGGAGCTGCGCAAGCGCGACGAGCCAAAGCTCGGCGGGATCTACGTCGATTTCGTCACCGGCGCCATGGCGCACCGGCGCCGCTTTGGCGGCGGCCGCGGCGAGGCGGTGGCCAAAGCGGTCGGCATCAAGGGCAGCTATCTGCCGGACGTGGTGGACGCTACCGCCGGGCTGGGGCGCGACGCCTTCGTGCTGGCGGCGCTGGGCTGCCGGGTACGGATGCTGGAGCGCAATCCGGTGGTGGCGGCGTTGCTGGACGACGGTCTGCAGCGTGGCTATCAGGATGCGGAAATCGGCCCGTGGCTGCGCGAGCGCCTGACGCTGCTGCACGCCTCCAGCCTGACGGCGCTGGCGGATCTCAGCCCGCGCCCCGAGGTGGTGTATCTCGATCCGATGTTCCCGCACAAGCAAAAAAGCGCGCTGGTGAAAAAAGAGATGCGGGTGTTTCAATCGCTGGTGGGCAGCGACGATGACGCCGACGGCCTGCTGGAGCCGGCGCGCCGCCTGGCGACCAAGCGCGTGGTGGTGAAACGCCCGGACTACGCGCCGCCGCTGGCCGACGTGCCGGCGCACGCCGCCACGCTGACCAAAAGCCACCGTTTCGATATCTACATGCCGCTGTAATGTCAGCCGGGCCCGAGGTGTCGGGCCCTCAGTTTTCCTCCCGCAAGCTTTTCCCCACGCCGCCGCCCGGATGCACCGCCAACAAGGTGTCCTTGTCGTAACCGCTGCGCGCCATCAGGCAGGCGCAGGCGGCGTCGAAGATCGCCAACACCAGCACAATTGAGGTGGTGGCCAGCATGTTCAGCGGATCTATCTCCTTTTGCACCCCGGTGGCGATCGTCAGCTGCGCCGCCTGCGCGATGGCGGAATGCGGGTTTTCCGTCACCGCGATCAGCGTCACGCCCTTGGCCTGCAGCGTCGGCAGCAGGCGGGTCAGCTCGTCGGAATTGCCGCCGCGCGAGATCAGGATCAGCAGATCGTCGGCACGCAGAAAGCCCAGATCGCCGTGCGCCGCGCCGGTGGCGTCGAGATAGATCGCCGGCCGTTCCACGCAGGCCAGCATGTGGGCTATCTTGCGCGCCGCAATCCCCGAGGTGCCGACGCCGGTGACGGCGATTTTACCGCGGCAGTCGGCCAGCAGCGCCAGCAGCCGTTGCCAGGTGCGCGCGTCGAGGCGCTCGCCCAGCTGCGCCAGCTCCTGGCTGTAGGTTTGCCAACCCTGCACGGCCTGCCGCCATTCCTGCTGCATCACGCCTCCTCCTGCATCAACCGGCGGTATTTCATGTGGTCGTTGTACAGCTCGTGGAATACCCGGTATTTGCGGTCGTAGTAGCTTTTTATCCGGTTGGTCTGCGGCGTGACCGTCTTGCCGATGCGGCTCATGGCGCTCATCGCCTCCGGCAGGGTGTCGAACACGCCCGCCGCCACGGTGCCCATCATCGCGCCGCCGAGCAGCATCGCTTCGCTCTCCTCCGGCAGCAGCATGGCGCAGCCGGTGGCGTTGGCGTGCTCCTGCACGAAGATCGGGTTCTTGGTGCCGCCGCCGCTGGCCATGATGGTGTCGATGCTGTAGCCGCTGTGGTTCATGGTTTCGATGATGTGGCGGGTGCCGAGCGCGATGGCCTGAATGGTGGCCAGGTAGTGCAGCGCCATGTCCTCCGGCGTGCGCGACAGCTTCAGCCCGGTCAGGATGCCGGTCAGCGTCGGGTTGGCGCGCGGCGAGCGGTTGCCGTGGAAATACGGCAGCATATGAATGTCCTGCGTCAGGAAGGCGATATTCTCCGGCTCGCCGGCCATGCGGCGCAGAATGGCGTTCAGCACCTCATAGATGGTCTGCCCCTGAGTTTTCGCCTGCGCCAGCAGCTCCGGGTAGCACGGGTGCGACTGGATGACGTGGTCGATCAGCGCGCCGGTGGCGGACTGGCCGCCCTCGTTCAGCCAGTATTCCGGCAGGATCGCCGAGTAATACGGCCCCCAGACGCCGCCGATAAAGCGCGCGGTGCGCGACATCGCCATGTGGCCGGTGGAGGTGCCGCCGATCAGCGCGACGCGGCGGTTGAAGTCGGCCACCTCACCGGAGACGCCGGTGGCGCCCAGCGTGCCGAGGGTGCCGGCGTGGGCGTCGATGATCGACACGCTCACCGCCGTGCCGGCGATCAGTCCCATCTCGCTGGCGGCGCGCTGGGTCAGGCCGTGGCCCAGCGGCTCGCCCATCATTTTGACGTCGCTGCCGATCTTGGCCGCGTCATGTTCCAGCACGTCTTCCAGCCCGATCTGCTGGAAGTAGCTCTTGTCCCAGCGCTGTTCGTGGCCGAGATAGGTCCACTTGCACACCGTCGAGCACAGCGAACGGGTGGCGTCCTGGGTGGCGCGCCAGGTGAGGAAGTCCGGCAGATCGAACAGGTAACCGGCGTTGGCCCAGGTGGTGGGCATGTGCTGTTTCAGCCACAGCAGTTTCGGCGTCTGCATCTCCGGAGAAATGATGCCGCCGACGAAGTCCAGCACCCGGTGTTTGGTGGCGTTGATGCGCTCGGCCTGGGCGATCGCCCGGTGATCCATCCACACGATGATGTTCTGTTCGGTGCGGCCGGAGGGGCTGACGGTCAGCGGCTTGCCCTCTTTATCCAGCACCACCAGCGAACAGGTGGCGTCGAAGCCCAGCCCCTTGACCTGGATCGGGTTGATGTCGGCCTGGTTGACCGCGTCGCGCACCGCATTGCACACCGCCTGCCAGATGTTATCCGACGACTGCTCGACGAAATCCGCCTTCGGCCGGTACAGATCGATGGCCCGGCTGGCCTGGCCGACCATGCGGCCATTAAGATCGAATACGCCCGCGCGCGCGCTTCCGGTGCCCACATCTACGCCAATAAAATAGCTCGCCATTATTTTCTCCTCAGGCTTTTCGATTCTGTAACGCGATAAACAGGATCAGCACGCCGCCCCACAGGGCCATGGTCAGGTAGCTGCTGACCCCCAGCAGATTGAGGCCGCTTTCCAACATTTGCAGCACGATCAGCGCCAGCACCAGCCCCAGAATACGGCCGAAACCGCCGTCCGGGTTAATGCCGCCCAGCACCGAGGCCAGAATGGTCACCAGCAGATAAGATTCGCCGTAGCCGGCCTTGGCCGAGTTGAACTTGGCCATCATCAGCAGGGCGGCGCCCCAGCCGAGCAGCGCCGACAGGATATACACCGCGATCTGCACCCGTGCGGTGTTCACGCCGCTGAAGCGGGTGGCCTGTTCGTTGGAGCCGATCAGGTACAGGCTGCGGCCCAGCGTGGTGTGCTCCAGCAGCAGCCACAGCCCGGCCGCCACCAGCAGGAACAGGATCAGCGCCACCGGCACGCCGAGCACGGCGCCGTTGCCGAGAAATTGAATCGCTGCCGGGAAGCCGGAGATCACCGCGCCGTTGGACAGCAGGATATTCAGGCCGGTGATCAGCGTCATGGTGCCGAGCGAGGCGAGGATTGGCGAGACGCCGATCCAGGCCACCAGCGCGCCGTTCAGCGCGCCGATCGCCACCGCCACCAGCAGGCCGGCCAACAGCGCCAGCGCCAGGAACAGCGGCTGGTCGGGATGGCTGACGATGATCGCCGCCATCACCAGCGAACAGGCGTTGGCGCCGGCGATGATCGACAGGTTGATGCCGCCGGTCAGCATGGTGATGCCCATGCCGAGCGCCAGGAGGCCGAGGATCGGCAGCTGCGAGGCGATCGACTGGAAGTTACCGAGGCTGAAGAAGCGCGATCCGAGCAGCCCGGCGAAGAGCAGCGCCACCGCGATGATGATCGCGCCCTGCAGGCGAATGATCCGATCGCTTGGGATCAACCGAGTTAACTGCGTCATGTCAGATCTCCTTGAGCAGCTTGCGTTTTTCGTTCCAGGCGGTGGTGCTGATGCTGATCAAAATGATCGCGCCGCTGAACACCTGGTGCCAATAGGCCGAGACGCTGAGCAGCGTCAGCCCGTTTTGCAGGAAGGCCAGCAGCACCACGCCGAGCAGGGTGCCGGTCAACGAGCCGCGGCCGCCGCTCATGCTGGTGCCGCCCAGCACCACCGCCGCCAATACCGTCAGCTCGAAGCCGAGCAGCGAATTGGGGGCCACCGACTGGGTGATCTGCGCCTGCACCACCGCCGCGACGCCGGCCAGTATGCCCATGTAGCCGTAGACGCAAAAATGCAGCCGCAGCAGGTTCAACCCCAGGCGCGACGCCGCGTCGCGGTTGCCGCCCATGGCGTAGATCTGGCGCCCCAGCCGGGTGCGGTTCATCAGCACGCCGGTGACGACGATGGTCGCCAGCAGGCACAGCAGCGGTAGCGTCAGGCCGTAGTCGTAGCCGTCGGCGCCCTGGAACGAGAACCAGTTGATACCGTTCATGAACCAGTCCGGGAAGCCGTACAGCCAGGTGCCGTTGGTGGCGTACACCAGCAGGCCGTAGAACAGGTTAAGGGTGGCGATGGTGATGATGATCGCCGGCACCTTCAGCCAGTACACCAGGAAACCGTTCACCAGCCCGAGCAGCAGGCCGACGCCGATCGCCAGGGCGAACGCCAGCGGGAAGCTGCCGCCGTGCTGGATCACCCAGCTGGCCATCACATACTGGGCGATGGCGGTGACCGCCGGGAACGAAATGTCGATGCCGCCGGCGATCAGCACCACGAACAGCCCGCAGGCCAGGATGCCGAGAATGGCGTAGCTGGTGGCGACGTCGGTCAGGTTGCCGAGCGTCAGAAATTCGTCGGTGCCGGCGCTCAGGCCGATCGCCAGCAGCAGCACCAACAGGCCGAGATAAAACTCGTGCCGCCCGGCCAGGCGGGCCAATAATGACTTATCCATTCACCACCTCGGCGATCTGTTGCTCGGTACTCTGGTGCGGCGCAAACTCGGCGATCAGTTCGCCCTTGCGCATCACCATCACCCGATGGCTGTTGTAATAGGCTTCCGGGATCTCGTCGCAGATCATCAGCACCGCCATGCCCAACTGCGCCAGATCGCGGGCGATCTGGTAGATCCCCTCTTTGTTGGCGATGTCCACGCCGACGGTGGGTGAGTCGAGGATCAGGATCTTCGGCTGGGTCGCCACCCATTTGGCGATGGCGATGCGCTGGGCGTTGCCGCCGGACAGGGTTTTCACCGGCAACGCGCTGTCGGACACCTTGATGTTCAGATCGCGGATCAGCCGGTTGACCAGCTCGGTCGCCTTGGCGTGATCCAGCAGCCCGAGCGAGGTATGCAGCCGATCGAAGACGGTGACGATGGTGTTGTCGTAGATCGATTGTTCCATGATCAGCCCCTGCGTCAGGCGATCCTCCGACACATAGCCGATGCCGTGGCGCACCGCTTCGCGGTTGTTGTGCAGTTGCACCGCCCGGCCCTCGATGCGGATCTCGCCGCTGTCCGGCCGCGTCATGCCGAACAGGCTGAGGCACAGTTCGGTGCGGCCGGCGCCGAGCAGGCCGACGATAGAGACGATCTCGCCGCCGCGCAGCGCCAGATTGACGTTGCGGTATTTCTCGCTGCGGCTGAGGTTGCGCACCTCGAGCAGCGGTGCCTGTTCGGCCGGCGGCAGCGGCGGCAGCGGGCTGTAGTGGAAGCGTTGGCCGGTCATCAGGAACGCCAGTTCATGGCTGTCCAGTTCGCTGGCCGGCCAGGTGCCTACCAGCTTGCCGTCGCGCATCACGCTGATGCGATCGGCGACTTCCATCACTTCGTCCAATCTGTGGCTGACGAATACCACGCAGATACCGGCCGCCTTCAGCTCGTTGACCACCCGTAGCAGGCCGTCGACCTCCTGGCGGGTCAGCGAGGCGGTCGGTTCATCCATGATAACCAACCGCGCCTCGGCGGCGATGGCGCGGCAAATCGCCACCAGCTGCCGATCGGCGATCGACAGTTTTTCCACCTTTTTATCGGGATCGATGCGTATGCCGACCCGCGCCATGGCGTCGAGCGCCGTCAGGCGCATCACCCGCTTGCGCACCCAGAAATGGCCGCCGGGCAGGTAACGGTGGATGGCGATGTTCTCCGCCACCGTCAGGTTGGGGAACAGCGACAGGTCCTGGTAGATCACCTGTATGCCGTAATAACCGGACAGCTGCGGCGTCAGGGCGTGGAAGAGTTTGCCTTCCAGCGAAATGTTGGCGCCTTTTTCCGGCTGATAGACGCCGGAGATGATTTTAATGATGGTGCTTTTGCCGCAGCCGTTTTGCCCGGCCAGGCAGTGCACTTCGCCTTTATTCAGCGTCAGGTCGATCTGGTCTAATGCCAGCACGCCTGGGAATCGCTTGCTGATATTCTCCAGGGTGATAAATGCGGGGGAGGCTGTCATAACGTTAACCTGTGCTTGCGTAGCGGCCGAAGCCCTGGGCGCAGCAATGCTGCGCCCCTACGAGGGTTTAACTACTTTCCCGGTGTGGCGAAATTACGCGAAAAATCAGAATCCAAGCGATTGGGCGTTGTCTTTGGTCACTTCCAAAATCTTATTAAACCGAATCACTTTGTGTTCCATGTCGACGTCAGCCTTGCCAAGGCCCTCGATCGACAGGTCTTTGTTCACTTCCTTGCCCTGCAGCAGCTGGTCGGCCACCGTCACCAGCGCATAACCGGCGTCTTTCGGATCCCACAGCAGCGCTTTTTTGATGTCGCCGCGCATCAGGTAAGGGGCGGCCTGCGCCGGCATGGCGATGCCCACCACCGCGATTTTGTCCTTGGCGCGTTTCTTGGCCACCGCCTGGCCGGCGCCGATCGGGCCGAGCGAGCCGAAGCCGATGATGCCCTTCATCTGCGGATAGGTTTTCATCAGATCCAGCGTGGTGGCGTAGGATTTGTCGATGCTTTCCGCCACCGGCAGGCGCGAGGTGACTTCAAACATGTCCGGGTATTTTTCTTTCTGGTATTTGATGGCGGAGTCGGCCCAGGCGTTGTGCAGCGGCACGGTCAGCGAGCCGACGTAGATCGCATAGCCGCCTTTGCCGCCCATGTCTTTCGCCAGCTCATCGACGTTGGCCTGCGCGTATTTCTCGCTGTCGATGGTCTCGATGTCCCACTGGCCGATCTGCTGGTCCGGGGATTCATGGGTCAGCACCACGATGCCTTTGTCGCGCGCTTTTTTCAGCACCGGCTCCAGCACCTTGGCGTCGTTCGGCACCACGATGATGGCGTTGACGTTCTTGGCGATCAGATCCTCAATCACCTTGACCTGCGCGGCCGGATCCGGCGTAGAAGGGCCGGTCTGGTAGGCGTTGACGTCGAGTTTTTTCGCCGCTTCGTTGACGCCCACTTCCATGCGGTTGAACCACGGAATGCCGGTCACTTTAGCGACCACGGCAATCTCATACTTATCAGCGGCGAACACAGGTGTTGTCGATAACATGCACGCAGAAACCACACATGCATTTAATAATGCGAGGTTAAATTTCATTAGCTGTACCTTTTTTTATCTGTAGGGGTGGCGGTTTTTCCACCGCTGCAGATTACAAAGGAATGGAAGAGGGGGCGTAGCTGAAGTTAATGAAATGTGATCTGCGCACATTTAAGTAAAATAATGGCGTATTTAGTGTTAAATAAATGTTTAATTATTTGGTGGTGGTAAATTTACTACCGATTAATAAGCAATAAAAAACCTTTTATTAACTTTTATTTAACGTATTGGCATCATTTGGATGGAGGGAAAGCATAAAAAAATGCCGGCGCAGAGGCCGGCATTGAAGCATTTAATCGATGTGTGAACAAGATCACCTTTAAGGCGGATTACAGCACGCCCTGCGCCAGCATGGCGTCCGCGACCTTGACGAAACCGGCGATATTCGCGCCGTGCACGTAGTGGGTTTGCTTGCCTTCGCCGCCGTATTCCACGCAGGCGTGGTGAATATCGGCCATGATATGTTGTAAACGTACATCCACTTTCTCTGCCCGCCAGCCGATGCGCGCGGCGTTTTGCGCCATCTCCAGCCCCGAGGTGGCCACGCCGCCGGCGTTGGCCGCCTTGCCCGGCGCGAACAGCACGCCGGCGTCGAGGAAGGCGTCGGTGGCCTGGATGGTGGTCGGCATGTTGGCGCCTTCCGCGACCGCCTTCACCCCGTTGCGGATCAGCGTCTGCGCCGCCTCGAGATCCAGTTCGTTCTGGGTGGCGCACGGCAGGGCGATATCCACCGGCACGTTCCACGGCTGCTGGCCCGCCAGATACGTCAGGCCGCGTTCGCGGGCGTAGTCCGCCACCCGGCCGTAGCGCTGGTTTTTGATCTCCGCCAGGTGCGCCAACTTCTCGGTGGTGAAGCCGTCTTCGTCCACCAGGGTGCCGCCGGAATCCGACACGGTGATCACGCGCGCATCCAGCTCCAGCGCTTTCTCGATGGTGTACTGCGCCACGTTGCCGGAGCCGGACACCGCCACCCGCATGCCCTCAAAGCCCAGGCCGTGGCGCTGCAGCATGGCGTCGGTGAAGTACACCAGGCCATAGCCGGTCGCCTCGGGGCGGATCAGGCTGCCGCCGAAGGAGAGACCCTTGCCGGTAAATACGCAGGCGGTATTGTTGGACAGTTTTTTCATCATGCCGGCCATAAAGCCGACTTCGCGGCCGCCGACGCCGATATCGCCGGCCGGCACGTCGGTGTCCGGCCCCAGATGGCGGTACAGCTCGGTCATCAGCGCCTGGCAGAAGCGCATGATCTCGCCCTGGCTTTTACCCTTGGGATCGAAATCGGAACCGCCTTTGCCGCCGCCCATCGGCAGGGTGGTCAACGCGTTCTTGAAGGTCTGCTCAAAACCGAGGAACTTCAGGATCGACAGGTTTACCGACGGGTGGAAGCGCATGCCGCCCTTGTAGGGGCCGATGGCCGAGTTGAACTGCACGCGGAAGGCGCGGTTGACCTGCACCTGGCCGCTATCATCCACCCAGCTGACGCGGAACTGAATGACGCGCTCGGGCTCCACCAGGCGCTCCAGCAACGCATGTTCGCGATAGCGCGGGTTGCGTTCGATAAACGGCCACAGCGAGGTGAATACTTCGCGCACCGCCTGCAAATATTCCGGCTGGTGGGGGTTATGGCGTTGTAACGAGGACAGGAAAGACTCTACCGATACGGCATATTCCATGGATAACTCCTTTTCGCATTAAATTTCCCCCGCTATTTCTTATAGATATGGGTATAGGCGATGCCCGGGGGAGGATGTTGTGTCTTTAGCGACTATATCATCGGAGGGCGGTTGATTATCAAGCGATTAATCGGCGTGGCGGCATGAAAAACGCCCGCAGGGCGCGGGCGTTGGGTAGTTAAGTTAGCAAGTGCTTACTTTATTCGTCTTCTTCATCGCGCAGCGGCACGATCAGCATATCGATGTGCACGGTATTGATCAGCTGGCGAGCGGAAGACATCAGCTTGCTCCAGAAGTCCTGGTGGTGGCCGCACAGCACCAGGTCCATGTCGTATTTCTTGATGGCATCGACCAATACCTGCGCCAGATCGCCGCTGCCGCTCAGGGTCTCGGTGATCGGGTAGCCGGCGTTCTGCGACAGTTCGGTCAGCGCCTGGTGGGTTTCCTCGGAGATGCGTTTTTGCATGTCGCCGAGATTGACGTCGATAAGGCCGGTATAGAGGTCGGAATAGTTGACATCGACGTGGATCAGAGAAACTTTAGCGTTGTACGGTCGCGCCATCGAGACGGCTTTTTCTACCAGGATCTTGCTTTCCGGGGATAGGTCCACCGCGATCAGTATGTGTTTGTAAGCCATAAGAATACTCCTTCCATAAACATGCCGATTAAAAAGGGTTAGCAGGCGTTCCGTTTACCCGCCTGGCGCTTTTGGTTCCATAGTATCATTCGGATAACGCAATGATATGTTGGGGCGATCACACTGCGCCGCATCGAAAATCTCTCCGCCCGATACCTTTCGTTGTACACCCGCGCGGCGTAAAAGCCTATGGGTTATGCGGATGCTGACGGTCTGACCGCTTGAATTATAAGCGTTATTAAACAAAGTATAGCGCTAAATGTGCAATCAGCGCTCCAGATGCGGCTGCAGCAGGCTTTCAAACCACTCATGAAACACCGCCAGGCGGCGCGATCGCTGGCGGCGATGGGGGTAGATCAGGGCGATCGGCATGGAGGCGGCGCGGTAACCAGGCAGGACTTCCACCAGTTCACCGGCGTCGAGCAGGTGTTGCACGTCGTAGCGCGGGATTTGCATTAGCCCCAGCCCGGCGCGGCAGCAGGCGATGTAGCTTTCGGCGTTGTTGACCACCACCCGGCTGGGCAATTCGAGCCGTTGCGTATGGCCGTCGTCGGTCAGGTATTCCCAGGGGGATTCGCGGCCGGTTTTGGGCGAGGCGTAGCCGATGCTCCAGTGCCCCTCGACGAGATCGCCGGGTTGGCGCGGATGGCCGAATTCGCTCAGGTAGGCGGGGCTGGCGCAGTTGATCAGCGCGATATGGCCGAGCGGGCGCATCACCAGGCTGCTGTCGTGCAGATCGCCGACGCGCACCACGCAGTCGACCCCTTCCTGGACCAGATCGATGGCGCGATCGGCGGAGCCGAGCAGCAGCTGCAGATGAGGGTGGCGCCGCAGCAGGCCGGGCAGCGCCGGGGCGATCAGCCGGCGGGCGATGCGGCTCGGCACGTCGACGCTGAGCCGGCCGGAGGCCTGGCGCTGGCTGGCCTGAAACGACTGATCGATGTCTTCCACCTCGGCCAACAGCGGGCGCAGCCGCTCGAGCAGCTGTTCGCCGTCGGCGGTCAGCCGCACCTGCCGCGTGGTGCGGTGCAGCAGGCGCACGCCCAGCTGCGTTTCCAGCTGTTGCACGGCGGCGGACACCGAGGCGCGTGGCACCTCCAGCGCATGGGCCGCCCGGATAAAGCTGCCCATTTCCGCCACCTGTACGAATACGCGGTATTGATTGAATCTGTCCATCTCGTTGACCTGCTGTTCCTTGGCGCCGTTTCTGACAGAGAGTGTAGCCGCATGGCGCGGTTGCGCGCGAGCAGGTGCGGGGGCATCAGTGCCCCCGTCGAACTTATTTGGTGGTGTAGCCGCCGTTGATCAGGATGGTTTGGCCGGTTATCCACCAGCCGTCGCTGACCAGGTGGCGAACGAACGGCACCACATCCTGGATGTCGGTCAGGCCGGTTTTACTGAACGGTGACAATGCCGCCGCGCTTTGGTGATATGCCACCGCATCGGCGCCTTCGGCCGGATAGAAGAACGGCGTATCCATTGGGCCCGGGCCGATGGCGGTCACGGAGATGCCGCGTTCGCCGAACTCTTTGGCGGCGGCGCGGGTGAAGTGTTCCACCGGCGCCTTGGTGCCGGCGTACGCGGCGTAAAACGGCGTAAAGGCGCCGAGCAGCGAGGTGACCAAGGTGCAGATTTTACCGTTGTCGTTGAGATGCTTGCCCGCCTCTTTCAGGAAGAAGAACGCGCTTTTGGCGTTGACCGCCGTCATCTCGTCGTACTCGGCTTCGCTGATTTCAGTCATCGGTTTTTTCAGCACTTTGCCGACGGTATTGATGGCGATATCCGGCTTGCCGACGGCGGCGACCGCATCGGCGAACAGCTTCTCGACGGCGCCCGCGGTGGTCAGATCGGCCTGCAGCGCGACGCCTTGCGCCCCGGCGGCCTGGATGGCGGCGACGGTCTTATCCGCCTCGGCTTTGGAGGCGGCGCTGTTGTAGTGGATCACCACCGCTTTGGCGCCTTGTTCCGCTAAATCGCGTGCGATCAGCCCGCCGAGATTTTTGGCGCCGCCGGCGATCAGGACGGTTTTTCCTTTGATTGAATGGTTGGCCATAACAGTTTCCTTGGGTGCGGGTGAATGTAACGGAAACTTGAGTCTAACCAGCGTTGGGCGAAAGATCAGCGGCGTGGGGCGGGATAGACTATCCAGGAAAAACGACTAATTGCAGACGGACGGTTATCACTTATAACGGCCCGGTGGGTGACTTCCCAGCGCGGGGCGGTAAATTTTATCCACTGATCAGGCCAGTTTGTGTTTCATTAACCTACAATGATGGATATGGGCCTCATCATTTCCCCTCTGAGTGGAACCACGCTGTGCAAATCTCTCTGTGCGGTGCGGTAACGTCTCCGGAGGTGGTGGGTTATGGGCGTGGCCCGTGCAGGCAAAAAAGGGGATGAGAGCGGTAAGCTCCAGCAGAGTATCGGGTAATGAGGTAGGGCGGTTGGACCCGGCGGATGGCCGAGGATAACAACGCCTTGAGGGGGCAATCATGATCAGTACCGTCGCGCTGTTTTGGGCCTTATGTGTGGTGTGTGTGGTTAACATGGTGCGGTATTACTCTTCTCTGCGCGCGCTGCTGGTGGTATTGCGCGGCTGTGACCCGTTGCTGTACCAATACGTCGATGGCGGCGGTTTTTTCACCGCCCACGGGCAACCCAGCAAGCAGCTGAGGCTGGTGCGCTATATCTTCGCGCAGCGCTATGTCGAGCACCACGATCCGGAGTTTATTCGCCGCTGCGAGCGGGTGCGCGGGCAGTTTATGCTGACCTCGGCCCTGTGCGGCCTGGTGGTCATCAGCCTGATAGCGCTGATGATCTGGTATTAATGCCTTTCTGTTTCCCTTGATGCAGGCAAAAAAGGCGGCCCTGGGGCCGCCTTTCTCATGCTTATCGCTCTTATCGCTTAGATCAGCTTCAACGCAACCCAATACAGCGCACCGGAAAGCAGAATCGAGATTGGCAGGGTCAGTACCCAGGCCAACAGGATGTTCTTCACGGTTTTGCTCTGCACGCCGCCGCCGTCCACGATCATCGTCCCGGCAACCGCCGAAGAGAGGACGTGGGTGGTGGAGACCGGCATGCCGGTATAACTCGCCACGCCGATCGACAGCGCCGCGGTCATCTGGGCCGATACGCCCTGGGCATAAGTCATGCCTTTCTTGCCGATCTTCTCGCCGATGGTGGTGGCCACGCGTTTCCAGCCCACCATAGTACCGAGTGACAGTGCCAGCGCGACGGCGACGATGATCCACATCGGCGCGTACTCGACGGTCTGCAGCAGATCCTGACGCAGGTTCTTCAGGAAGCGCTGGTCGGCGGATGAGGTTTCCGGCAGCTTGGCGACTTTATCCGCCGTGTCGGTCACACACATCAGCAGGCGACGCAGGTGGCTGCGCTGGTCAACCGTCAGTTGATCGTAGCTTTGCAGGTTGGTCAGCATACCCTGAGCCAGCTCGATCGCCGGCATGGCGCGCGAACTGTCGCAGTGGAACTCGGCCGGCTTGTTAGGCGCAGCTTCGTCATCCGGGCTTGGCACCAGTGGCGTCAACGACACCGCATGCGACAGCGCGTCGCCGTGCTGCTGGTAATATTGCTGCAGGTGGGTCACGGCGTCACGCGTACGGGTGATGTCATAACCGGTTGCATTCATATTGACCACGAAGCCGGCCGGCGCAACGCCGATCAGCACCAGCATGATAAGGCCGATGCCTTTCTGGCCGTCGTTGGCGCCGTGCGAGAAGCTGACGCCAATCGCCGACAGGATCAGTGCGATACGGGTCCAGAACGGCGGCTTGCGTTTGCCGTCGACCTTTTCACGTTCCGCAGGGGTCATGTGGATACGCTGGCGTTTCTTGGTGCCACTCCAATAGCGGCGCAAGGCGAACACCATCACTCCCGCCACCATCATGCCGACCAGCGGCGAGAACAGCAGAGAAAGGAAAATGCCAATCATTTTCGGGACGTTAAGCGCATCCACCACCGAAGTGTGGGTCATCAGGGCGTTGGTTAAACCGACACCGATGATTGCGCCTATCAGCGTATGGGAACTGGAGGCCGGCAAACCGAAATACCAGGTGCCGAGGTTCCAGATGATTGCCGCCAACAGCATGGAGAAGACCATGGCTAATCCGTGTGCTGAACTGACGTTCAACAACAGATCGGTAGGCAGCAAATGGACGATGGCGTAAGCAACACTCAAACCGCCGAGCATTACGCCAAGAAAGTTGAACAAACCTGCCATCACGACCGCAAGTTGCGAGCGCATGGCGCGGGTATAAATAACTGTAGCGACCGCATTGGCCGTATCATGAAAACCGTTGATGGCTTCATAAAACAACACGAACAACAATGCGAGAATTAACATCAGGCCGGTATGGAAATCCAGGCCAGCGAACAAATGCAGCATAAGCGTTACGCCAGTTTGTGGACATGAACGCCGCGCATTATCAGTGACAACCGGTGCCGGGGAAAAGGAAAATATGACGTTTTTTTGATTTGGACATGACGAAACGATGACGCGCCTATAACAAAAATATGGAATATCAACGCGTTAATCTCCTCTGACCTCTGTAATATTTTCTTACTATGGCGTTGGCGCCGCCGGGACTTTACAATCTGCCGCCGTGAATTTGGCGGTGACCGGCGGCGAAACGGCGTAATATGGCGCTCTTTTGTCGCGATTGTGGTTTTGATAAGTGAGGCTCAGGTGGAACAGTTTGATGTCGTAGTGATTGGGGCGGGCGCCGCCGGCATGTTTTGCGCCGCGCAGGCGGGGCAACTCGGTTGCCGCGTGTTGCTGCTCGACAACGGCAAAAAACCGGGCCGCAAGATCCTGATGTCCGGCGGCGGGCGCTGCAACTTTACCAATATGTACGCCGAACCGGCGGCCTATCTGTCGAACAACCCGCACTTCTGCAAGTCGGCGCTGGCGCGCTACACCCAGTGGGACTTCATCGATCTGATCAACCGCTACGGCATCGCCTACCATGAAAAAACGCTGGGACAGCTGTTCTGCGACGACTCGGCGCAGCAGGTGGTGGATCTTCTGATCAAAGAGTGCGAGCTGGGCCAGGTGACGATGCGCCTGCGCAGCGAAGTGTTGGGCGTGGGGAAAACCGAACATGGCTACGCGCTGGCGCTGAATGGTGAAAAAGTGAGTGCTCGCTCACTTGTGGTGGCCAGCGGCGGTTTGTCCATGCCGGGGCTGGGCGCTTCGCCGTTCGGTTACAAGCTGGCGGAGCAGTTCGGCCTCAAGGTGCTGCCGACGCGCGCCGGGCTGGTGCCTTTTACCCTGCATAAGCCGCTGCTGGAGCATGTGCAGACGCTGTCCGGCGTCTCGGTGCCGGCGGTGATCACCGCCGAGAACGGCGTCAGCTTCCGTGAAAGCATCCTGTTTACCCATCGCGGCCTGTCCGGCCCGGCGGTGTTGCAGCTGTCCAGCTACTGGCAGCCGGGTGAGTATGTGAGCGTTAACTTACTTCCTGAGCTGGATTTGGCGGCCTTCCTGGATGATCAACGCCGAGAGCACCCGAACCAAAGCCTGAAAAACACCCTGGCGCTGCAATTGCCGAAGCGGCTGGTGGAGTGCTTGCAGACCCTGGGACAACTGCCGGAGGCCACGCTGAAGCAGCTGAATGCGCCGCAGCAGGCGGCGCTGGTGGATCTGTTGCAGAACTGGCGCGTGCAGCCGAACGGCACCGAAGGCTACCGCACGGCGGAAGTGACGCTCGGCGGCGTCGACACCAGCGAACTTTCTTCCAAGACGATGGAGGCCCACAAAGCGCCGGGGCTCTACTTCATCGGTGAAGTGGTGGATGTGACCGGGTGGTTGGGCGGCTACAACTTCCAGTGGGCGTGGAGCTCTGCCTGGGCCTGCGCCCAGGCGCTGGCGGCGCAGGGGCGTTAAAACCCGCTCAGCCTTGAAACGTGCCGGGTCACATTGGCCCGGCCTTGAGCTGATTCATTAATTTCATTTTAGTGTCGCCGTCGAGAAAACTCGCCTCCAGCGCCTGTCGGTTGCTGCGGTTAAAATCGTCATCCTGCCAGCCGAAGGCGTCATGCAACAGCCGGTACTCCTTGTTCAGCGTGGTATCGGCGACGGTGCGTGCATCGGTATTCACGTTCAGCCGCACTCCCATCCTTTTCAGCCGATCTATCGGGTGACTGTCGATGCTGTCGAACAGATTGCAGACGAGATTGCAGCTGGGGCAGATCTCGAGCAGGACGCCGGTGGCTACCAGGCGCTCAATAAGCGCAGCATCCTCGATGCTCCTGACGCCGTGGCCGATGCGCGACACCTGCAGCCTATCCAGCGTTTCCCGTACGCTGTCGGCGCCCTTCGCCTCACCGGCGTGGGCGATGACGTTGCCGCCGGCTTCGCGCACCGCCCGAAAGGCCGCTATGTGATTGGCCAGCGGGTAACGCGCTTCGTCGGCGGCCAAATCCAGCGCGACCACGCCGCGGCCCAGAAAGTTAACCACGAGCCCGGCGGTTTGCAGGCTGGCGGCCGCATCGAAATGCCGCAGCGTGCACAGGATCAGCCCGGCGGCGACGCCGTAAGTTTGCGCGGCGTCACGCATCGCGGCGAGCACCGTCTCGACCACCGCTTCACCGCTCAACCCCATCCGGGTATGCAGCAGCGGGGCAAAGCGCACTTCCGCATAGATGACGTTATCCGCCGCCAGCTGCGCGAACAAGTCATCGACGGCCAGCGCTATCGCCTGGCGCGTCTGCAGGAGGTCTATTTGCGGTGCGATCTTGTTTAAAAAGTCTCCGAGATCGGCGCATCGTTTCGGCGCGATAAATTGTCGATTAAAGGCCGTTCTGGTTATTTGCGGGTCGATCTTTTTGACATAGTGGTAGCTTAAACAGGTATCCAAATGGACGTGTAATTCCACTTTCTTCAATTTTCTTGGATCTAATTTCATACGGGCCACTTATTTCATTAACGGCTGAGATAACAACGAAAACAGTTTTTCTTTAAACCGGCCGGGTTTAATGCGGGTGATCACGCGGGCATTGGCCGGTTCGCCGGTCAGATGGGTGGAATCAATGACGTAATGGCCGTAAGACCTTTCACTTTTATATTCTACCCAGGAATACGCCTCCAGACTGGTCTCGACGATGTCCGGGTAGAGCGCCACCGCCATGGTGGTCGGATCGGGCAAATCAAAGCCTTTACGCTCGGTGCGCCCGGCGTTGAACGCCATCAGCGTGCGATTGCAGCGCACGGCAAAGCGCCCCAGATCGCTGAGATCATTCAATCGTGCTATATCACGTTGGTCGATAAACGCTTCCCCCATCCCGATCTCCCAACCGACGAGGGTGAGGGGCAGCCCGGCAGTGAGCACCACATGCGCGGCTTCGGCGTCGGCGTAAAAATTAAATTCGGCCAACGGAGTGATATTGCCGGGCGTCAGCCCGGAACCGCCCATGACATAAACCCTTTTCACTTGTTCGGCCAGCGCGGGCGCTTTCAGCACCGCCATCGCAAGATTGGTCAGCGGCCCGAGGGTGACGATTTCCAGCTCGCCGTTGAGCCGTGCGGCGCAGTCGATGATGGCGTCTACGGCATGCATGGGTGCGGCGGTCAGCTGTGGATCGGGCAAGGCCATGTCGCCCATGCCGTCTTCACCGTGAATGTGGTGCGAGTGATAACGCGTTCGGAACAGCGGTTTCGCCATGCCTGCATAAACCGGTGGCGTATAGGTTCCCGCTTTTTCCACGCAGATAAGTGCATTTTTGACGCATTGTTCAAGCGGGCAGTTGCCTGCGACCGTGGTGATCGCTTCCACCCTCACGTCAGGCTCGCGCAATGCCATCAGCAGGGCGACGGCATCGTCGGAGGCGGTATCGGTATCTATCAAAATATGTCGCATGGCACTCTCCTTGGGTGGGGTCTGCGGAGAAAATACCCAGACGGTCCGAGGCAAAAAAGGTCAGATGTCCTGTTTCGTTCTGAAGCGCGCCGGCTATTCTGGGCGCAGCCGAAAAGATAGGATGCAAGACGTTAACGGATAAGCCCTGGGAGTGAATCGCCGTGAAAACTGTCGGTGACAGCAAGCTAAAAGAAGCGTTTATCGAAGCTCACGATCTGCGAACGGCGCTTTCGCCCCCGCTGCTGGCCGCCTTGCGTCTGGTCAGGGTCGAGGCCGGTGAATACCTGGTGACGCAAAGCGATCGGTTGACCCACCTGTTTTTTCTCGTGCAGGGAAAATTGCAGGTTGAGAATTACGATGTGAACGGCATGCACATCGTCTTTTCCTTCGAAACGGATTTCTCGGTGATAGGCGATCTGGAGCTGTTCTCCCGGGCGCAGCGGGCGGTGTTCAGCACCGTTCAGGCGGTCACGGACGCGCTGATCTTCACGCTGCCTATCGACGTCATCAAAGAGCGGGCTATGCACGATCCTGTTTTCCTCGCCTTTATGTGCCGGCAGTTGAGCGACAAGCTGCTTAACGCTTCATTGCTGCATGCGAGCGGCGGCTTAACGGCAGAATATAAGCTGCGCAAATTTTTGTTATTTAAAATAAAGCAGGAAGGCGTACAGATTCAGCTCGAAAACAGGGAGTTGTTGGCGGGCAGATTAGGGATCTCCGTCAGGCAGCTGAGCCGCGCGCTGGCGCAGCTCGCGGCGGACGGTATTATTCAGTTTAAAAACAAATCGCTGCGGGTGGTGGATAGCCAACGGCTGGCCGACATCAACGGGAGCGTCAGGATCTAGCCGATCGCCGGCCCCTTAAGCTCGATGCGATTGCCGTCCGGATCGCTGAAGTAAACCGATGGCCCGTCGCCTTCCGCACCGTAGCGCGATTCAGCAGGATCGACGGCGATCCCCTGCGATCGCAGATAGGCCAGCAGTTCGTCTTCGTTGAAAGGATCGATGCGCAGGCAGAGGTGATCGACATTTTGCCGGTGAGGATCGGGCGCATCGCCGCCTTTTTTTCCAAGCTGGCCGTTAACGTCGACCAGATCAATCATGGCCGCCCCGGCGCGCAGGTGCATCAGCCCCAAATCCGGTCGCCGTTTGGCGATATCACAACCGACGATCTGGGTATAAAAATGCAGGCTTTTCTGCATATCGCGCACGCGCAGAACCACATGGTCGATAGTCTTCAGGCTGAAAGGGGGCATGATTTTCTCCCAGAATCGCTGCGTTACTCATCAGCATAATCGGCAACGCCCGATTTATCCTGTTTTCGCCCCCTATTGCTGCCAGAGCCGCCGCTTATCGCAGAGTCGCCACGATCTCTTCCAACGCTGCGCGCTGCGCCTCGCCGAGCGCGCTTTCCGTCGCTGCATTCTCCGCCAGCAGGGTTTGCAGGCCGATCAGCCAGTCATAGATATAAAACGCGGTGTTTTTGGTCGGCGTCGGCGCCAGCCGGGTTAACCGCTGCTGGCCGCTCCAGTCCACCGCCGGCTGCGGCGGCGGGGTAAAGATCGGCTGGCCGGGATTGACGCGGCTCTCGGGGCACGTTGCCGCATCGCGCCGCTGGAAGCCGAGCCAGGCGACGAAGTCGCCCAGTAGCGCCAGCGCCTGGCTGATTTGCCGATCTTCGCTCTGTTCCGGCAAGCCACCGGCGCACAGCGCGCGTTCCAGCTCATCATCGAGCCGCAGGCGACAGGCGGCGCCGATCAGCGCATCGACCAGCAGTTCCAGGTGCGGCTTTTCGACGCCGAGCAGCTCCAGCAACCGGCGGGTGTCCGGCAGGCTGCGCAGATGGTTGATCCAATCCGCGAATACCCGCGCGGCAAAGGATGACCCGGGGGGCTCACCGGGCGCCGGGGTTTCCGGTGTGCCGAACAGATCGATATCGAGCCCGAACGGCGCAGGCGTCGTCGCCGGGGCCGGTACGGCGTGCTGCTGTTGCTGATAAAGCTGGCGCAACGTATCGCGCTGGGGCAACAGCCGTTCCAGCAGTTCGCCGTGGCGGCCGGCCTGCGCCTGCAGCGCGCGCAGCAGCTGCTGGCCGCGTTGCTGCGCCGCGTGTGGATCGGCGGCGGTGAGCCAGTTGCCGAGCAGGCTTTCCGTCAGCTCGCGCTGCAACTCTTCGCGCTGTTCGAGCAGGCGCGCTTGCTTCTGGGCCGGGCGCGCCTGGGCGGCTAGGTAGCTCACCATACGGCGGCAGTCCTGTTCATCCAGCGCCAGCAGCGTGGCCCAGCTGTCGCCGGGCTCGCCGACCTGGCGCTGTACGGCGTCGTCGGGGCGCGCTTTGCCTCCCCCACGTTGATCGAACGGCGTGATCGCCCAGATCAGGCCGGGTTTGCGGCGCTGGCGCAGCGCCGGGGTTTCCCCCTGAGTCTGGTTGACCCAGTTGGCGAGCGCCTGGCCGATGCGGGCGGCGTCCTGCGGCGCGGCGGCGGCATCGGCTACCAGCAGCAGGTTGGCGTGCAGGCCGTCTGCGCAGCGGGTCAGCAAATGGGCGCGTTTCGCCTGTTGCAGCCGCTGCGTCGGTTCCGCCTGCGGGCAGGCGCAGCTGCCGGGCAGGTCGATCAGCGCCACGTCGGCGGGCAGGCCCGCCTGCGCCGTTTGCGGCAGAACGGTGGTGACTTCGGCGGTCAGCCAGGTCAGATCGCTCAGCGCGATTTCCCGTTCACCGCCGTGTTCGGCCATCACGACGATCGTCGCGTTTTCCGCTGTGGCGCTCGCGGTCAACAGCGGCAAGGCGCGGTGCGGGGCATGAACCTGTCGGCTGCCGCCGAGGGCATGCAGCGTGTGTGCCAACTGGCGATAACGCGCCGTCAGCGTTGTTTCCTCTCCCCACAGCGGCGCAAACAGGCGCGCGCGGTCGTCGATGCTCAACTGCGGTGCCAGCGCCACGGCCTGCGGCCAGAAATGCCTGTCCAGCGTCTGTTGCCCCTTGTCGCCGTGGCGGCGTTGGCTATCCCACAGCGTCAGCACATCGCTGTCGCTGAGGCCGTCGAGGGCGACGGTTTGGCGGTGGCGTGCCAACGCTTGCAGATGGCCGGCGATCGCGCGGGCGTCCCAGTCCAGACGGAAGCCGTCCATCGCGGCGGCATCGAGGGTGATGGCCAGCCACTGCGCTTCATCGAGCAGCGCGAGGGCGAGAGGATACTCGGCGCACGGCGACGGCGCGGCGGCGCAGTAACGCACCGCCAGCGCGGCGTCTGCGTGCAGCCTTTCTGCGCCGGGGGCCAGCGCCGCCAGCAGGTGAGCCTTGGCGGCGGCGTTGTGGCCGTACAGGCCGATAGCGACCTGCTCAGGTTGCGCATTCGCCAATTGCAGCGCGCGGTTATGGCAACGGCGCAGGCGCAGCGTCAGGCGATCCGCCTCCTGTTCCAAACGGGTGGACTGCCGGCGCGCGGCGTCCACCCAGGCGATCGCCTGCAGAATGCCGGTGCTGAGTGCGTGGTTTGGGGCCGATTTGGCGGTAGTGGTAGCTTTCATCGTGGGTAAATGCTCCCGCTGTCTATCCAGTAGTGGGTCGCGCCGGAGGCGCTGGCAGCCAGGGTATTGAGTTTCAGTTGCAGGTGGTGCGCCGGGACAGGGCTGCCGTCGGCCAGCAACGCCTGCGCGATCTTGACGCTTTCTGCGCCCTGTTCGGCGCTGGCGGTAATGGCCAGCCGCAGGCTGATCACCGCATCGCCGGCCAGTTTGCGCGCCAGCTGGGCATCATTGATGGTCAGCGTATAGAGCGGCGAGGCCGGCCAGCGCTCGTTGTCCAGTTGGCGGAAGCCCAGGCGCAGCGGGCCGCGCAGCTGGAAGCTGCCGGCGGGGTCGAGCGCGAAGTCGGCGCGATCCAGATCGATGTCGCGGTAATAGACGTTATCGTCCGCCAGCATGTTATTGCCGTCCAGCATGCCCAGATGGCGAATGGTGGAGTAGGGCTGGAAATCGCCGACGTTGAAGTAAAAGCTCTCCAGCCGCAGGTCGATCGCCAGCAGGCACAGCATGGCGCCCACCGCGGCGGTGGATTTCGGGTTGTCGATGCGGCCGCGTTTGTTGAACGGGTACCAGCTGCGGGTGTGGTAGCCCTCGAGCGGCAGAATGCGGCTGGCGGGCAGCGGCTGCAGATGGCGCAGCAGCGCCTGCACGCCGGGGAAACGCGCCGGGCGGCCGGTCAACAGCAGCACGTCGCAGGTATACAGCGCCACCACCTCGGCCAGCAGGCGCAGGCAGCGGCCGATGCCGATGCGATCGGACAAGAAGGCGGCGTGCAGGTCGGCCAGGCGGATCACCAGCGGGGTGTGCAGAATATCGAAGGCGTCGCTGCCGGCTTCGCGCTGCACTTCGCCGTTGATAAACGCCAGCACCTGCGGCGTCGGTGGCTGCGGCAGCAGATCGCCGAGGCTGGCGGCGATTTCCGCCCGGCTGTCCAGCGGGTCGTATTCTTCATAGGCGCCGAGCAGCGCGCGTCCGGCGGGCATGAAAATCTGCAGCGCGGCCTGCTGACGCAGCGTGGAAAGCCCGTCCATGCGCCCTTCGTTGCCGAACAGCCTGTCCATCAACGCCGGGGCGGCGCTCACGCCGGCGGCTTCGAACGCCTGCTGCACGGCGGGCAGGATAAACTGCTGGATGGCGTCCAGCAGGATGTCGTCGCCGGCGACTTTAAAGCCCTCGCGGAACAGCAGGCGCGGGTTGATTTTGATGTTGTTGCCCACGCCGTCGTCGAGCGAATAGTGCGTGATCGCCAGATCGGTGGTGCCACCGCCGATGTCGATGGAGGCGATGCGCAGCGTTTTACCCGCCTGCTCGCCCGGCGCCAGCGGCCGGTCGGGCCGGGCCATGGCGGCGAAAAAGGCATCGGTGCGGCCGGCGAAGTTCACCTGGGTTTCGTTGTACAGATAGACCATCTGGCCGCAGGTGGCCTCGTCCCACTCCATCTGCACCTGCGGCACCGGGAAGCGGGCGTGCGCGCCGTCGAACGGCGCATCCTGCGGGTGCCAGCCGAGGGCCTTCCACACCAGCCCGATCGCCTCCTGCATGCGGCGGCGGAAGATCTCGCGCTCGGGCTTCGGCATGGCCGAAGGCAGCGTCAGGATGATGGCGCGCAAACGGCGCGGCGCGGCGGCGTTCGGCATGCGGCTGCGTTGGGCGATGCTGTTGATCTGCATCAGCGCCTGCGCCAGCAGCTCGCTCAGCATCAGCGTCATCACCGCGCTGCGGCTGTAATGGGCGGCGAACACCGGCAGCCGTTGCGCCGTCGGCAGGGCGGACAGCGGCACGCCTTCGTCGTTGATGAGGGTGGTCAACGGTGCGGCGGCGGCCATCGGTTCGCGCCGCTCGTTGAAGCGCCAGCCGGGCGCATAGCGCTCCTCATCCCACAGGTAGCGGCGCGGGCTGGAAATGCCGGTAGTGCCTTCATGGCCCGTTCGCCGCTGCGCCAATTGCGCGGCCTCGCGGCCGACGCGGGTGATGGAGGGCCACTGGAAGGCGTCGTCGCGCCCGCTCTGGAACGACAGATGCGGCTTGCCGAAGCCGGCCTGAGAAAACTCGACCCGGCTCTCGAACAGTTCGTTGTAGACGCGGTGAGGTTCGGACAGCGAGCGCAGCTGCAGCTCGTAGGTTTGCTTCAGGCCGTTGCTCTCTTCCGGGTGGTCTTCGACCAGCACGCCGCAGGTGTGCGAGTTGCCGACGTCCAGCACCAGATCGACGTCGATCGCCGGTTGTTGCAGCGTCGCCGCCACCATCTTTATCTGCGGCACCGCCAGCTGGTGGCCGAGCATGTGCAGCAGGTTGAGGTAGTGCGCCTGATACTCGAAGGTTTTCAGCCCGGCGTTGATCTCCACTTCGGCGCGCTGCTCCCGCTCGGCGGCGCGCTGGCTGAACGCTTCGCGCAGCCAGCCGTCTACCCAGGTCAGATCGAGAAATTCGCCCAGCTCGTGGTTGCGGTGCGCCAGCGTGAAGTTCAGCCCGGTGCCGAGATCGCCTTCGCCCGGCGCCAGCGCCTCCTGGCCGGGCGCGGCGGCGCGGGTGTCGAAGGCCAGCACCACGCGCAGCAGGTTGCCGTCCTGATCCGGTTCATCCAGCTGCACCACCTGCAGGCGCGCCCAGTTGTCCGGGCCCGACAAAAACAGGCCCGCCGGGGTGTGGCGCAAGAAGGGCAGCGGCAGCCAGAGCTTATCCAGCAGGTGCAGCGACTGCTGCAGCGGATAGCTGAACTCCGGCCGCACCACTTCGGCGGCCTGGTCGCCCGCGGCCGGCAACTGGTATTTGCCGCTCTCGGCCTCCCATTGCAGGCGCAGCAGCGGGCCGCTGGCGGTCTTGCGCACGAATTTGCCGGGAAACTCGGCGTCCAGCAGCGGCGTCAGGGCAAAGTCCAGAAACTGAATGCCGCTGTCCTGAATCAGCGTAATGCCGTGTTTGTAGTCCGTAAGGGGTGCCAGCATCATTTACTCTCGCGCTTGAACGTCATGGGATAGGTGGTGTCCGCATCGTAGCGGCCGGTGCACTCCGCCGCGCCGGTTTCGCCCTGGCGGCAAACGATCTCCGGGATCTGGTAGCGGCTGCCGTCGCTGCAGCGCGCCTTGGTGCGGCTGTTGATCACCAGATTGCCGGACTGCATCAGCCCGGCTTCGACCGCCACCCGGCAGCTGACGCCGTCGCCGTAGGCGATGATGGCGTTGCCTTTGCCGCCGTTCAGACGGTATTGCAGGCCGGGGCGTTTGCCGGTGATCGGGTCTTTCAGCGCCACCGTGGCGCGCCATTTGCCGTTAAGGAAACGGGTGGAACCGGCCTTTACCGCCTCGGGCGGCAGCACCAGCGCATTTTTGTCCGCCGGCTGCGGGATGACCGGCGCCGGTGGCGGCGGCATCAGCGTCGCGTGCGCCAGCGGCAAGCGCAGCTTGGGCAACGGCGCGGCGGTTTTTTCCGGCGGCGCCGGATGCTGCACCTCAGTCGGCATCGCCGGTTGCGGCGGTGGTGAGCGATGCAGCCAGGCGGCCAGCGCCGCACTGCCTAGCAGCAGTACGGGCAACAGCCACAGCGCGTGGCGCCGGCGCGGGCGAACGACGGCTGGGGATTCGACGGGTGCCGCCGGAGCGGGCACCGGTTCAGGCTCGGCGACCGGGGCCGGTTTTACCGGTTCGACAACGGCCGGTTTACGCGGAGCGGCGGCGATCGGCGCCGGTTTTTCCACTTCGACTTTCATCTCTGCTTCGATCGGGCGCAGGCCGGCCAACGGATCGTCCGGGCTCTGCGCCTGCGGCTTGATAAAGCCCCAGAAGGTCAGCACCGGCCGGTCGTCCACCAGATAAACGTGGTTGGGATCGGGCATGTGCATCGCTTTGGCCAGCAGCGCGCCAAACAGGCGATGGCTGGGGTGATCGGTCGCCTGGGCTTGTTCCGTCAGGCTGCGGAAGGTCGTCAGGCAGTGTTCCAGGTGGCGCACCGCCTGCGCGCGCTGGGCATCGCTCGCCGCCAGCCAGGAGGTGACCTTGCCGGGGAAGGGCGCATACCAGTCGATGCGGGTGCCGCTTTCGTTCGGCTGGGGGATCGCCAGACAGTCGGCGGCCTGCTGCTGCCGGCGAAGACGCAGGGTTTCCCGCAGCTGCTGCGCGCAGGCGTAGACCGGTTGCCCGTTTTCGCCTAAAGCCAGCACATCATCCAAACTGCCACTGCGTAAGAAGGGTTTCACCACGGCACCGCACCTTGTCCTGTTCTGCAAAAACGCATAAAAGTCCATGATACCCCGCAGGCAGAGCCGCCAAACGGCCAAGGACAGCCCGAAAAACGCCCTTCTTTGGCGTTAGCGGCGCGCTTTGCTAACCGGCACAGTGAAAATTTCGCTATCTGGACCTGTCTGTGAACCGCTTTATCTGAAAAATAGAACCTGGCCCCGGCAAGCGACGCCGGGGAACGATGTTCTCTTTCACTATGACATCGCCTCGCGGGTTGCCGATTTCGGTATGCCTCAGGCGTGCGGAGCGTTCACATGACGGACAGTCAGTCTGAAAAAACTCTCGTTATTCCCCCTGCACATCCCGCCGCCGGGCATTCGGCTCAGGGCTGGATGAACGGCTTCCTCGGCATGATGATCTTCAGCGGCTCGCTGCCCGCCACGCGAGTGGCGGTGCTGGAGCTCGATCCGCTGTTTCTGACGGCGGTCAGGGCGGCGATCGCCGCCTTGCTGGCCCTGTGTGCGTTGCTGATCACCCGGCAGGCGCGGCCGACGCGGGCCGATTTGCCGCCGCTGCTGTTTGTGGCGCTCGGCGTGGTCATCGGTTTTCCGCTGCTGACGGCGCTGGCGCTGCAGCACACCACGTCGGCGCATTCGCTGGTGTACATCGGCCTGCTGCCGCTGGCGACCGCCGGTTTTGGCGTTTTGCGCGGCGGAGAACGACCCAAGCCCGCTTTTTGGGCTTTTTCAGGCGTCGGTGCCGTGCTGGTGGGCGCTTTCGCGTTGAGCCAGGGGAGCGGCGGTGCCTGGCAAGGGGATGCGCTGATGGTCGGGGCGGTGTTGCTGTGCGGACTGGGTTATGCCGAAGGGGCGGTGCTGTCGCGTCGGATCGGCGGCTGGCAGGTGATCTCCTGGGCGCTGGTGGGGGCGTTGCCGTTGACGCTGGCGGCCACCTGGCTGGCGGCGCCGGCCGGTTGGCCCATGATCAGCGGCGCCGCCTGGCTGTCGCTGGTTTACGTCTCGGTGTTCAGCATGTGGATTGGGTTTATTTTCTGGTATCGCGGCCTGGCGCAGGGCGGCATCGCCGCCGTCGGGCAGTTGCAGCTGCTGCAGCCGTTCTTCGGCCTGGCGCTGGCGGGCTGGCTGCTGCATGAGACCGTCCAGCCGATGATGATCGCCGTGATGGCCGGCGTGGTGGTTTGCGTGTTCGGCGCCAAACGTTTTTCCCGTTAGGCGCCGCTGCCGGCGCAGGCCAGGATCACCTGTCCAAGCCGTTCCACCGCCTGTTGCACCTGGCGGTCGGCGTAACCGCCCAATCCCAGCACCAGGCCCGGTTCACCGTGGCCGGGTGCATACATCGGCGACACCGCCCGCAGCGCCAATCCGGCTTCGTTGGCGCATTGGGCGACCCGCACGTCGTCGAGATCTTTCCTCAGCCACAGCACCATGTGCATGCCCTGATCGCAGGGCTGCACTACCGCCAGCTCAGCGGGGATGTGCGTGTTGATCGCCTCGATCAGCACCCGGCGTTTCTCGGCGTAGACGCCGCGCATTTTGCGGATATGCCGGTCGAGATACCCTTCGGCGATAAAGGCGGCCAGCACGTGTTGATCCGCGCTGGGCGGATGGCGATCCATCAGGATCCTGGCGCCGCAAAAGGCGTCGACCAGCGGTGGCGGCACGATGGCGTAACCCAGCCGCAGCGAAGGGAACAGCACCTTGCTGAAGGTGCCGAGATAGAGCGTCCGCTCGGGCGCCAGCCCCTGCAGCGAAGGGAACGGGTGGCCGGCGTAGCGCATTTCGCTGTCGTAATCGTCTTCCACGATCCAGGCCTGTCGCTCTTTGGCCCAGGCCAGCAGGGCGCTTCTTTTCGCCATGCTCATCGGCATGCCCAGCGGATATTGATGCGACGGCGTGACAAAGGCGGCGCGGGCGTCGGCGGCCAGACGCACGCCGGCGGCGACGTCGATGCCGTCGTCGGCGACGGGCACCCTAATCATGCGCCGATCGCGAAACAGACTGTCGAAAATGGCGGTAATACCGGCGTAGGCGGGATCTTCGACCCAGGCGCTGTCGCCGGCGTCCAACAGGATCTGCGCGGCCAGGTAAAGCCCCTGCTGGGTGCCGGAGGTGATGAGGATTTGCTGCGGCGTGCAGTTTACCGAGCGGGAACGGCGCACATAGTCGCAGATGGCTTCGCGCAGCGGCAACGCGCCCAGCGGATCGCCGTAGCCCGACGGGGCGCCGGGGCCGCGCGCCCGGATGCGGTTGCCGAGCCGCCGCCAGACATCGTCGGGCGCGGTATCGCCGATCGGCACCGAGACGGTGAACGGCACCGGCGGCAGCGCCCGCGCCTGGGCAGCGAAGCGGGCCAGATGCTGCGCCTGTGGAGAAAGCGGCACCGCTACCGCCGAACTCGCCTGCACGTTGGCGTGCGGCGTGCGGCGCGGCGCCTGATAGTGAGCGATCCGGGTGCCGGAGCCGGGCTGCGGTTCGAGAAAGCCTTCCGCCGTCAGCTGAGCAAATGCCTCCAATACCGTACCGCGCGCCAGATTCAGCGCCGCCGACAGCCGGCGCGTCGAGGGCAGCAGGTCGCCCGCTTTCAGATCGCCCCGGTGGATGGCCTGGCGCAGGGCCTGCGCCAGCTGGTGGCTAAGCTGGCCCGCCAGGCGATCGAGCTCGCCGAGGGCGGGGACGTCAACGACTTTGGCTGTTCTTGGCATGGATTCCGGCTCGCTTGATAGGGTGAGAATGAGTATTCAGAGTAAACCACTCTGGTGTTACTCGCGAGCCTGTTGTCGCTCAGCCAAGCCCCCGCTGATTCAGCAGCACCTTATTCAACTCGCTGTTTTTCCGCACGTTCAGCTTGCGCATTGCCGAGCGCTTATGGGCGCTGATGGTTTTCTGGCTGCGCTGCAGCAGGCCGGCGATGCGGCAGGCGGACATGCCGCTGCTCATCAACCCCAACACCTTTTTTTCGCAGTGGCTGAGCGCAGCGATGCGGCAGGCCTGGCATTTCCACACGCCGGCGGCATGCAGCGCCATCCACGGATGCTGGATGAACTTTTCCAGCGCCATCTGCAGCTTGAGGCGGATGGCGTAAGCCGAATCGCGGCGATGGATACTGAACAACTGCGGCAGGTTTTTCGCCTGTTGTTGGGTCGCATCGTCGAGGATCAGCAGGGTCAGCTGCCGCTGGAGCGGGATGCCGTAGGGGCTCTGGTAGCAGCAGGCGCAGCCCCAACGTTCTTCCGGCGTGCGGAACACGATTTCGATGTTATCCAACGCTTGCAGCGCCAACGGCGCGAACTGAGGGTACAGGCGATGGCATTCGTTCAGGGAGTGCAGATAATCCTGCAGCAGCAGGTGCAACCCCTGCCGGTAGAAGTTATCGCTGTCGAACAGCGTGAAGCGAATATCTGGCATGGAGGGCTCCTTTAAAAGGTCGTCGTACCGGGCCGTGGCGAACGGTAACGACCCATCGCCGGCAAGGGGCGCCGGCGTTTTCCTGATTTCCCTGGGGTAGTGCGAGCTTATTGGTACGCCAGCACAAAATTGGCGACTGAACTGAATGCGCCTTCGGTAAGGGTTTTATCTTTAATCGCGCTCGACCGCGCCTGGACATAGGCGCTGAACCTCAGGGCATTGGGTCCGTCTTGCAATGTCACCGCATCAGCCGGCGTACCCAGATCAATCGCTTTGCCCGCACCGTCGAACAGCGCGATGGCGGCGCCGTTGGCGCCATTGTTGATCGCCAGTTTGCCCGGCAGTTCGGCATCTTCAGTGCCGGTAAAGGTGGCGGTGACTGATTTGAAAACGGCGGTTTTACAGTCGGTTAAGCGAATGGAAAATGACACGGGGTTGGTATGGCCGTAGCGGTACAACGTTTTGATCAACACCGTATTCATCTCGACGGTTTGGTGAAGAGACTGCGGGTCGATATTGCAGGGCCTGCTTACCACGGAACCGAAAAAGTCTATTTCCTTATTTTCCGCCGCGACTGCGGAGGAAAATAGAAAACCGATGCCGCACAGAGCGGTGATTGTCCGATAGCTATTCATCATCACCCCCTTAAATATAATTAATCAGCAAGATTACGGTCTTGCGGAAATTGCCTTCCTGTCCTTCCCCGGTGGCCTGCAATGAGGCGCTGTAGGATTTTTGCACCTGATTGCGACCATTCATGTCGGCGAAGCTGTCGAACTGATTGTATTTAATCCATTTGGGGTTGGAATTATCGTGGATGCGCAAGGTTGAACCATTATCCATATTCAAGCCGGTAGCGTCGGTCAGCGTGCCGTTTTTCACCATGAAATTGGCGTCCAGCGCGAAGCTGTCGCTGCAGCCGTTTTTGCGGATCAAGATGCTGAAATCCTTGCTCGCTACGGTGCCCGCATTGGGTTTCCAGGTGGGGATTTCACCGAAATCAACGCCTTCCGGGGTTGAAAGCTCCACCGACGCGGCGCACTGGATGACTTTGATTTTATCCAGCCCGGTTAGGGTGAAACGGTAATTTTTCCCTGGGTGGACGTTGATGCCGCCTACGCCATCGAGCTGAAAAACGGCGATCTGGCTGGCGCCTCCCGCGATGATTTCGCCGGTTTTTTGCAAATACACCTGGTAATTGACGTGACCGAGCTCCCGTTGCTTGGGGGTACGAAACATATCGGTTTGTACCCGGGAATTGATCAGGCCAAGATCCTGGCCGTTATAAATCACCCCCATGGAGATGCCGGCGGCGAATTGCCGGTTGTCCGGATTGGGATAGAAATAAACCCATTCCCCTTTGGGTTTGCTGGAGTGCGCCCAGCACATAACGTCGCGGCTCATCGGTTTAGAGGTCCAAAGCCGGCTGCCGACCGGTAAGGTGGCCGGTATTGTCAACCGGCCGATATCCTCGCTCTCTTCGGTAATGCCGTTCTCGGTATTCAGGTGGCATTCCAGCGCCTGAGCGCCGAATGGCGTCGCCAGGCAACCCAGCAACGCCAGGCGTTTATAAATAGACCAACTGGACATGCACCACTCCTTTGAATTGGTTTGCTTCGATGAACTGACGGGTTGATTCCAACTGAGCGCTGAACCACAACGTATTGCCGCCGGGCTGCAAGACATAGGGGGCGCCGGGTTGGTTGAGGGACAATGCGCGGCCCCGTTGATCTTTCAGCCGCAGGCCAACGCCTTGTACG
Organism: Serratia sp. TSA_105.2; assembly: GCF_052692115.1. Taxonomy (NCBI): domain Bacteria; kingdom Pseudomonadati; phylum Pseudomonadota; class Gammaproteobacteria; order Enterobacterales; family Yersiniaceae; genus Serratia; species Serratia sp. TSA_105.2. The sequence continues at coordinate 99,959 of NZ_JBQZFT010000009.1, read as the reverse complement.
CCGCCGTGCAGCTTCAGCAACTGCGGATTGTCGGGATCGCTTTCACCGAGGAACACCAGCGTGGCGGCCTGCTCCCCCCGCAGGTAGAGCAGGCCGGCATCGCCATTGCGCATCCCGGCCGGATTGTCTGCCAGCGTCCTGGCGCCCAGCAGGCAATGGTTAAAGGCGAGACGAAAACGTACCGGCTCGCTTTGATCGCCGACATGCCGGAAGGCGATCGTACCGATCTCACCGAGATCGACCGACTGATCGCGGCTATCCGGCGCCAGGCTGCAGGGGGAGCTCAGCAGAGCGCCCTGAAAACCGACGGTGCCGCTGGTGCCCTGAACCTCTCCCGGCGGAGAGGCCATTGCGGCGCCGTTGCCGAGCAGCAAGGCGCCGATCAGCAGAGGCCGCAGGCGGCCGGTGAAGTCAGCCATGCCGTATCTCCTTATTTTTTTCCGGGTGCGGCGGTGCAGAGGCTAGCGCTGCAGGTGAAGCGCAGCTCGGGGTGGCCGCCGAAATCATTGATATAGGTGACGACGAAGGCGTCGAACCCATTGTCGCGCAAACGCACATTTTCGCTGGATTTGGGGGACAGCATCACCGGCTTAAAATCGCCGATCGCACCACCGCCTTGCTTCTGCGTCTGACGGGCGATGCCGGTCAGCGTGATGTGGAACGGCGTCGGGTTTTCGATGGTGAAACCGTCGACGGTTTTGTGGAACACCAGCTGCTCTTGCCATACCTCACCCTGCGGGGCGACGATGGCCTTCGGGCGGAAGAACAGTTTGATCTGCGTTTGCAACGCCAGTTGCATCACGTTGGCTTTGCTGCTTTTGGGCGGAATTTCGCGCAAATTGAAATAAAACACCGATTCGCGATCTTGCGGCAATAGCTCGGCTTCCGGCGTTTTGGTAATGCGCACGACGCTGCGTTCTCCGGCTTCCACCCGTTGCAACGGCGGCAATACCACCAGCGGCGAAACGATCTTTTGATGTTGCGCATTCTCGATCCAGGCCTGAGCAAGAAATGGCAACTCTTTGTTCTCATTGGTTATGTTAAGGCTGATCGATTTGGCGTCGCTCACATAGATGGCGCGCGTGCGATCCAACGCGATCGCCGCGTCGGCCGTCGAAGCCAGCGTCATCAACGCCAGGCTGCCCGCGGTTACTGCTATCGAATGTTTGTTCATGTTATTCGTCTACTCTCAATGTGTTGCGGATTACGGTTTGGCGCACGGCAACAGCAGCCGGTCCAGCGGTTTGGCGGCGCCTGGGATGGCGATGCGGCACTGACGGCGGCCTTCCCAGGCGACGTCCAACCGTTCTTCCGGTTGGACGCCGGTCAGATATACCGATCCGCCGTCGTTCACCACCGCGATCTCCCGTCCGGTCGCACTCAGCACCGTGGCGCCGAACGGCGGTTCGCTGCCGTCCGCCAGCTTGATGGTGGCCAACAGCTTGCTGCCTTTCACCACCTCGAAGTGGCGATAACCGATGGCGCCTTCAGTCAGCGTGCCCTGCACCACCGCGCGTGTGGCTTCAACGTCGTCCGCCAGCTTGTTGACGTCGATGCGCGTATCGGTGTTGTAGTAGCTGGTGATATCCGAGATCACCGCCAACCCGAAGCGGTTGCTGTAAGCGCGGCCGTTGTTGATCGGCACGCCGGCGACACCGTTGGTATCCAGCATCATGCGGCTGCCGCCGTTGCCGGCGTTCTGGTGCGCGGCGACGCCGTGCCGGGTAGCGGTCAGGCCGCCGCGGAAAGTTCCGCCTATCGAGGAGTAACTGCCCTGCTGATAAGACGCGTTGGCGTTGAGCGTGCCGAACGACGCGTTATGGGTGTAGTAACCGCTCGCCGTCGGTTTGCCGGACTGGGTGACGCCGCTGCCGACCTGCCAGGTATTGTTGATATCGCTGTTGTCGGTGTAGGTCGCCGTTTGGGTCACGTCGTGATTATTGACCTGCAGCGCGTAGCCCAGGCGGTTATGCTCGCCGATAGGCACGGTGAAATTGAGCATCGCGCTATCGTCGGTGCGGCCCCGATAGTGAGTGCGATAGGCCGCCAACGAGGCGGTGATGTTGCTGATCCCGCCGAAGTCGAACAGCTTGCTGGTCGACATGCCGTAGCGATTTTGCGCACCGGCGTCCCAGTAAGTCTGGTGTGAGTAGGTCAGATAAGCGGTGATCGCCTGAGCGCTGTCCTCCGCCATAAAGGTTTTGCTGGCGGTGACGGTATACAACTCTTTTTGTCGGCCGCTGTAGCGATCGTCAATGTCGCCGTAGCGCGCCTGCAGGTACTGCGACATGGTCATGAACTTGCGCTGCGAAAAGCGGTAGCCGGCAAAGGTGATTTGGCCGTTGAGTTCGTCGAAACGTTTGGCGTAGTTGACCTTGAATGACATGCCTTTGGCGCTGGGTTCATCGGGCAGGCGCGCGATCGACTGCGTGGCGTCCACCGACAGGGCGCCGAACAGGTTCAGGTCACGCCCCAGGCCGAGGGCCCAGGCGTTGTAATCGCCGCCGAGCAGTGCGCCGCCGTATAGCGACCAGGCGTTGCTCAATCCCCAGGAGAAATCGCCGGCAGAGAACACCGGCCCTTGCGTGCGGTGATCGTAGGCAGACGGCTTGCCCAGCGCCATGTTATAGCGCACGTAGCCGGGGCGGGTCAGATAAGGAATGCTGGCGGTATCTACCTGAAAAGTGGAAACGCTGCCGTCTTGTTCTTCCACTTTCACATCCAGTTTGCCGCGTACCGAACTGCTGAGATCCTGGATGGCGAACGGCCCGGCGGGCACCGTGGTTTGATACAGCGTGCGGCCTTCCTGAGAGACGGTGATCCGGGCATTGCTTTTGGCGATGCCGCGCACTTCAGGCGCGTAACCCTGCAGGTTGGGCGGCAGCATGCGCTCGTCGCTGGCGAGGTTGAGGCCGGTAAAACGGTAGGCGTCGAACACCGGCGAATTCAGGTAGGTTTCACCCAGCGTCAGCCTGGCGGCTTGCATCGGCAGCGCGCGGTATGCGTAGATCTGATTCCAGTCGAAATTGCTGTCGCGGCGGCCGTATTGTTGGTTGAAGTCGGTCTGGTAATCGGCGCGCAGGCGCCAGGCGCCCAGGTTGGCGCCCAACGTACCGTAGCTGCTGAGGCTTTCGGCGGTACCGTTGTCGTGGTGCTGTTTGCCTATTTGGCCGCTGAGATTGTAATCCAGCAGTATGCCGGGGATGCCATCGTCCCACTGCTCGGGCGGCGTCCAGTCGGGATCGGAATATTTCATCCAGGCCTGTGGAATGGTGATCGCCAATACGCCGCCGCTGATGCGATCGGAAACCGTTGCGCCTTTGATGCCGCGAATGTCGGCACACTGGTTGTCGTGCCACAGGGTGACTTTTTTGGCCGCATCTTCTTTCAGCGCCATTTTTTCCACCAGGTCAGGCGGCAGGCACACCTGGCTGCCGCGCTTGTCATCCGGCGACGGGAAATACTGAATGCTGCGCTGGGGCAGCGTTTTCTGGTTGATTTTGATATCCAGCAGATAGGTGCCCGGCATGACGTAACCGGCGTCGGAAAAGCGGGATAAGTCCACTTTGCTGCGTTCGCCGATATCCAACACGTCGGTATTGAATTCCGTGGCGGAAAAGACCGGTTTTGCCCAGAGAAAAGAGAGAATGACGATGATGGGCGTTTTTTTTATTGTCAGTAAAGACGTCATAGAATGATCACTCATGGCAAATCCGCGCCTAATAGCAGGTCATCCCGTATGACCTGAATACGTAATGCTGTACAGCGTTCCTAACGAAAACCGGCTACAGATAAGACAGGGTAAATTTGGCCAATGAGCTGAAACCGCCCGCCCGTGCCCTGTCGGGGTGAATGCGCAACTGGGCGCCAAAGCGCAGCGTGTTGTCGCCGGCGACGATCAGATAATCTGCCGTCGTGCTGCCGAGCGGGATCGGGGTACCGGCGTCGGTCAGCAACTCGATAGCCATGCCGCGCGCCTCGCCCTGGACGGCGAGCCATTGCGGATCTTGGCTATCCGCGATGCCGCTGAAGGTGAGGTTGGCCGCGCGATAAATAAAATCGGGCTTTATCTGACTGGCCAGTTCGCAGTTCACCAGCCTGATGGCGAAGTGGCGGCGGCTTCCGATGAGGCTCGGCTGGGCATCTCGCCCGGCGTCGCTCATTGAAACCAGCCCGAAATCAACGGTTTGATCCAGACTGTCGCCGGCGATGTTGCATGGCGTTTCGACGATTTCGCCGCCCAGGCTGACTTTGCCGTGGCCCTGAGTTTTCGCCGTGGCGCTAGCGCTGCTGATGCTGAGCGCGATCAGCAATGCGCCTCGCCAATGGATGGTCATGCTGGCTTCTCCCTGTCGAGATCGGTTCCTTTGCAGGAGCCGGCGTCGTTAAGCATGGGGATGCCCGTGCCGGCATCCCCAACGAGGCTTACTGATAAGCCAGGGTAAAGTTCGCCACGCTGGTGAACTTGCCCGGCACGACGGCGCCGGAAGCGCTGTTGCCTTGCAGGTATGCGGCGAATTTCAGGGCGTTGTTGCCTTCGTTCAGGCCCTGGCCGTCCGTTGCGGTGCCCAGCTCAACGTCCTTGGCGTGCAACTGGTCGTAAATCACGATGCCCGCGCCGCTGGCGGAACCGCTCAACGCCAGCAGTTTGCTGTTGACGGCATCCGGCGTGCCGGTGAAGGTCACCTTGACGTTTTTCATGGTGTTGAGCGCGCAGTCTTTCAGCTCAATGCTGAAGGGTTCGGCGCTGGATTTGCCTTCTTTGGCCAGGATGCGGCTGCTGATCTGGCCCATCGGGACGGTTTGATCGACGGAGTCCGGCGTGATGCTGCAAGGCGCATCGATAATTTCACCGCTAAAGGTTACGGTGCCGCTGCCCTGGTTCGGGGTCGGTGCCGCATGTGCAACGGAGGCGGTGGAAAAAGCAATGACGGTCGCCAGCATTAATTTATTCAGTTTCATTTCTCAGGTTCCTGTAGAGAGTATTTAAATAAAAAGAAAAGCACACCTAAATCCCCGCAGAGCGGCAACGCCTTGTCAGCTGCGCTGCGACGGGAGCCAGATCCTTTTGCTTTGGGCAATACGCACACCCTTCGTTATTTGTTTTCAATAACGAAATGGTTATGTGATGTTTAGTCGGTTTTATTTGATTTTAAAAACCGAATGTCGGCATGGCGTTTTGCTGGGAATATTCTTGCAAACAATAGCATTGCTTGGGAATAGATTTTATTAAAATAAGTCAAATTCAGAATATAAAACCAAAAGGAAAAAGTTAAATATAAGATCAAAAACCAATAGATCGTATGTAAATATTATCCAGAATAAATCACTGTATAAATAAGGTTATGCGAGATATTAGATCGACTGGAATAGCTGTTGCCCTACAATGCGCAATATCGCTTTGCTAATATTACGCTTTGACGGTCATTGAAAAATTTTCTTTATGAAACAAAATGAAAAACATAAGCATTTGTTTTATATAATTTTGTGTGGTTAGTTGTCCGTATGGCGTTCCAACGCCAATTCCTGGGTTGCCAAATTGGTTTTAACAAAAAAATAACAATATAGCAGATGGAAGATTATTCTTAGCGGATGCTATTTTTTGGACGCATTTATGTTATTTAACCCATTGTGATTAACCAGAAAAGGGCAGGAAATGCCATGTTCATCATATAATAATGACCTAAGTGATAATGAAAGGATGATCAATGGAATGATTACTGGGATTAATGCTTTTAGCAGAGGTAAGGCGAATGCGTTGACGATGTTGATAATTATTTCTTCAAGGTTCGTTATGGGATTGTTTAAACATCTTCGTACCATGATAACCGTGAAAAAAATTGCACAGAAAAATCCTAGTGAAAAATCCGAGGGTCAATGCATGACATTTTATCTGCAAAGGTTGGATTCATTAATAAATATTCATTCTCGCGGTGTTCGACAGCGCCAGGTCTATTTTATCGGAACAACGCCGTTTGCGCGGACACCGCCGTGATTTATCCCCCTGCGCATCGCTGACGTGCAGCCATGAGCGGGGGGCTCAGCAGTAACCACTCAGGAGGAATGCTATGGCCAAGGTGCCGAAAACGTTTGAAAGTAGAAAATCGCTGATGCTGGATGTGTTGCAAGGATTGTGCAGGGAGCGTGTGGAAGGGGCCGGGGGCCATCATCCCCCGCCGGAGCAATGGCCGAAGACGCGCGAACTGGCGGATAAATGCGGTGAAAACATTTATACCACCCGAACCCTGCTGCTGGCGCTGGAAAAGGAGGGCAAGGTTCACTGCACCCACCGCAGCATCAACAATTCTCTACGCTGGTACAGCGGCGACGAACAGGCATCGATAAAAAAAGAGTGATTCGACCCTGGCGGTCGCTTTTGACTATTCCTACAGCTAATGATTAATTAAATTTATCATTTGGCGGGGCATTTTGCTCCGCCAATCCTCCTCTCCGCTCTCTGCCATCCGCGCAGGCATTGCTAAGATGTTTTTTGCAGCCATATACTTATCGCTCAGACGGGAACAGGTTTAGGGAGCCGGCATCGTAATGAAGGAAAAGAAAGACATACTGAGATTGGATGATATTCATTATCAAATAGACAACCAGGTGATCCTGGACTCCGTCTCTTTCACGCTGGGTGAAGGCGAGTTCAAACTGATCACCGGGCCTTCCGGCTGCGGGAAAAGCACGCTGCTGAAAATCATCTCTTCCTTAATGAATCCGACGAGCGGGAACCTCTATTTCGACGGACGGGCGATCGGCGAGATGTCGCCGGAGGCGTATCGCAAGCAGGTTTCTTACTGCTTCCAGACGCCGGCGCTGTTCGGCAATACGGTTTACGATAATCTGGCGCTGCCCTACCAGATCCGTCAGCAGTCGCCGGATGAACGAAAAATGCAGGCCGATCTGACGCGTTTTGGGTTGCCGGAGGCCATGCTGACCAAAAGCATCAATGAGCTGTCCGGCGGGGAGAAGCAGCGCGTGTCCCTGATCCGCAACCTGCAGTTTATGCCCCGGGTGCTGTTACTCGATGAGATCACCAGCGCGCTGGACGAAGAAAACAAGCGCAACGTCAACGAAATCGTTCATCAGCTGGTAGCGGAGCACCGGCTGGCGGTGCTGTGGGTGACGCACGATACCGAAGAGATAGCGCATGCGGATGAGGTGATCACCCTGCGCACGCACGGCGCCGAACAACAGGAGCAACAGCATGAATCAGCATAACATCACCAACGAATCCTTAGGCTTGTCGATGGTGCTGGTGGTGGTCGCCATCCTGATCAGCCACCGGGAAAAGCTGGCGCTGGAAAAGGACATTATCTGGAGTATCTGCCGCGCGGTGGTGCAGCTGATCATCGTCGGCTACGTGCTGAAGTATATTTTCGACCTGGATAACGCGGTGCTCACCGTGTTGATGGTGCTGTTCATCTGCTTTAACGCGGCCTACAACGCCAAGAAACGCAGCAAATACGTTGAACATGCGTTCGTGACGTCATTTATCGCCATCACCACCGGCGCGGTGCTGACGCTGGCGGTGCTGGTCTTGACCGGCTCCATCGAATTTACGCCGATGCAGGTGATCCCCATCTCCGGGATGATCGCCGGTAACGCCATGGTGGCCGTGGGGCTGTGCTACACCAACCTCGGCCAGCGTTTCAAAAGCGAGCAGCAGAAGATTCAGGAGATGCTCAGCCTGGGGGCGACGCCCAAGTTCGCTTCGGCGGCGCTGATCCGCGACAGCATCCGCGCTTCGCTGATCCCGACCGTGGACTCGGCGAAAACCGTTGGGCTGGTTAGCCTGCCGGGCATGATGTCCGGGCTGATCTTCGCCGGCATCGACCCGGTGAAAGCGATCAAATACCAGATTATGGTGACCTTCATGCTGCTGTCTACCGCCAGCCTGTCGACCATCATCGCCTGCTATCTGGCCTACCGTAAGTTTTACAACGAGCGCCACCAACTGGTGGTCGGCAACCTGAAGTAACGCCATGAAAAACGGCCTCCGCGGAGGCCGTTTTTTTTACTCTTGCAGCAGGGCGATGCTCTGGCGGATTTCCCGTTCGATATCCGCCTCGCTCCAGCCGTCCAGCTGCGAAGAGAAGGGCTCGAAGGCATAAACGCCGGTGTAGCCCAGGCGTTCCAGATTCTGTACCTGACGGCGGCTCTCCAGCCGATCGCCCTCGCTCAGCATGATGCGCTCTTCGTCGCTCAGCGCGCTTTTATCCCGCCCATCCTCCACGCCGGACAGATGCACCAGGCCGATCTGCGCCACCTGGATTTGCGCGTCGAAGTCGGCCTGCGTCACGCCGCTCAGGTAGTGGTGGAAAGTATCGAGCACGATGCGGTACGGCGCGCCCGAATCGCGGATGAGCGCCTGGGTCAGCAGCGACGATCGTAGCGAACTGATGCCGAAGCCCAGGGGCTCGACGTATCCCTGCACGCCATAGCGCGCAAACAGCGGCGCCAGCAGCTGCAGCGCGGCGAGGGTGTCGTCCCGTTTTTGCTGCTCGCTGCGCATGTCGTCGGCGCTGCAGTGCGGGCACAGCACCAGCGCCCGACTGTGGATGGCCTGCGCCTGCGCCAGCAATGCTTCGGCGCGCTGCAGCAGCGCCGCCGGGTCGTCTACCCGATTGAACATGCCGAGGGCGTTGATCGTGACGATCTCTATGCCGTATTGCGCAGCGAGCGCATTGAGCTGCGCGTCGCTCAGATCGTCGGTCACCTTGCCGCTGGGCATGTCGTTGCGCAGCTCAACTTTGCTGAGCCCGCAGCGTTTCACCAGGCGGAAAAAACTGTCCAGATCGAGATTCGGCGCGATCTTGCGGTTAATGCAGAAGCGGTCCAGCGCAATGGTCATGAGGCATTACTCCAGCGGTCAGGGTTGAGAGATCAGGATTTGCCGTTTTCCAGCGGCAGCGGCTTGCCGTCGGGCAGGGGGTGGCGGTGGCGTTTGGCCAGCACCACCTGCTCCATTTTTTCCAGCGAAACGCCTTTGGTTTCCGGAATATAGCGGCCGATGAACCAGTAGCTGAACAGGCAGCAGGCGGCGAAGATCCACATCGGGAAGGCGCCGTGGAAATGCGAGAACAGGTAAGGGTGGTCGTTGATCATCGGGAACGACTGCGACACCGCGAAGTTGGCGACCCACATGCAGCCGACGGCGATGCTCATCCCCTGCGCGCGCATGCGGTTCGGGAAAATTTCCGACACCAGCACCCAGGCGCCGACGCCCCAGGACAGCGCATAAAACACCATGAAGAACAGCATGCCGAACAGCGCGAAATAGCCGGTGGCCTGGGTGTAAAGCGCGTACGAGGTGAGCAGCAGGCCGGCGATGGCGCCCAGCGTGCCGTAGCGCATCAGCGGAATGCGGCCCATGCGATCCATCAGCATGGCGCCGATGACCGAACCGACCAGCTGCAGCACGCCGATCCAGATGGTCTGGAACAGCGCTTCCTGCGCGTTTTCGGTGACGGTTTTCAGCACCACCGGCGCGTAGTACATCATCACGTTGACGCCGGTCACCTGCTGCAGCATGGCGATCATGCAGCCGACGAACAGGATGAAACGCACCCGCACATCGCCGTAGTTCAGCTTCCGGTGCTGCTGCTGTTGATCCTGCTGCAGCGAGTCTTTGATTTCTTTCAGCAGATTCTGCGCGTGGGCGGCGTTCGAGACCTTGGTCAACATCGCCAGCGCCTGATCGTCGCGGCCCATCATCACGTTCCAGCGCGGTGATTCAGGAATGACGAACACCAGGATGCAGAACAGAATGCAGGGGATCACGCCCGAGGCGAACATCCAGCGCCAGCCCATTTCCACCAGCCAGGCTTCGCTGGCGATGCTGGCGATTTTGAAGTTGACGTAGAAAATCACGATCTGGCCGAACACAATGGCGAACTGCTGCATGCTGAGCGCCCGCCCGCGCATGTCCTTCGGCGACACTTCCGACATGTACATCGGCGACACGGTGGCGGCAATGCCGACCGCCAGCCCGCCGATGATGCGGTAGATGACGAACCAGGTGAAGGTCGGGGCCAAGGCTGCGCCGACGGCGGACACGGTGAACAGCAGCGCCGCCAGCATCAGCGCCTTTTTACGGCCCCAGCGCGCCGCCAGCGGCCCGGCGGCAAAGGCGCCGACTACGCAGCCGATCACCACGTTGGAGACTGCCCAACCGGTTTCGGCCGGGCTGAGACTGAAATAGGTTTTCAACGCTTCGATCGCGCCGGAGATCACGGCGGTATCGTAACCAAACAGAATGCCGCCCAGGGCGGCGATGCCGCAAATTCGCAATATGTAGCCGGTATTGTGCTTACGCTGATATGACATGTGTTGCTCCGATTTTTATCCTGGCTTCCGTCCGCACGGTTGGGGTGTCGGGAAGAGGGCGAGCGGAAGGGTGTGAACCGTGCCTGTCATCAAGGCGATGTCGTCGATAAATGCTGGAACAAACAAGAACATTTATTTCATAATTAGTGAATAATGGAATATTGATTTTTAGATCCAGTTCAAAAAAAACCGTCGCGAGCGATTCGGGCACCTTGGGCGAACGGGGGCGGGCGATAACGACGACAGCGCTGGCGCGGCGCGGGCTTTCTGTAGCAAAGTCAGTGTGTATTACCCTTGTTTTCTCCGCCGTCGTTGCGCTTTCCCTGGCACGCTAATGAAAGTGCTAATCCGATCGACACCGCAAAATTGCGACCTCACGCACTAAAAACAAATTTTTCAAAACAATTTATTTGAAACTTTTTTTTCAATGAAATAGAGTTTGCTGCATCCGGTCAGGATTTAGCCGGCTTGCCGACGGGGTTTGGCGAGCGGGACGATTAACGCCGCGCCGCCGGCGTGTGGCCAGGCGACAGCGGACTTGAAAAGAGGGCGTGACATGAAAACCGTGGGTAACTTTATTGGCGGGCAGGTGTGCCTGAGCAGCAGCAATCAAACCGTCGACGTGCACAACCCGGCCAGCGGGCAGGTTGAGCGGCGCGTCACGCAGAGCACCGCCGCCGAAGTCAAGCAGGCTATCGATGTGGCCCATCGGGCGTTTGCCGACTGGTCGCGCACCACGCCGCTGCGCCGTGCGCGCATCATGTTCAATTTCAAGGCGCTGCTGGAACAGCACCGCGACGAGCTGGCCGAGCTTATCGTCAGCGAGCACGGCAAAGTGTACTCGGATGCGCTGGGCGAACTGACGCGCGGCATGGAAGTGGTCGAATTCGCCTGCGGCATCCCGCATCTGATCAAGGGCGAGTATTCGTCGGACGTCGGCAGCGGCGTCGACAGCTTCTCGCTGATGCAGCCGCTGGGCGTGGTGGCGGGCATTACCCCGTTCAACTTCCCGGCGATGGTGCCGATGTGGATGTTCCCTATCGCGCTGGCCTGCGGCAACACCTTCATCCTCAAGCCGCCGGCGCTGGTGCCTTCCGCATCGGTGCGCCTGGCGGAACTGCTGAAAGAAGCCGGCCTGCCGGACGGCGTGTTCAACGTGGTGCACTGCGCCAATGAAGACGCGGCGCAGCTGTGCACCGATCCGCGCATTCAGGCGGTGAGCTTCGTCGGCTCCTCCACCGTGGCGGAACATATCTACACCACCGCCAGCGCGCACGGCAAGCGGGTGCAGGCCTTCGGCGCGGCGAAGAACCAGGCGATCGTCATGCCGGACGCCGATCTGGACGCCACGGTCAACGCGCTGATGGGCGGCGCGTTCGGCTCCGCCGGCGAGCGCTGCATGGCGTTGCCGATCGCCGTGGTGGTCGGCGACGATACCGCCGACAAACTGATCGCCAAATTGAAGCCACTGATCGCGCAGCTGCGCGTCGGGCCGGGCTTGCAGCAGGGCGGCGAAGAGAATGAAATGGGGCCGCTGGTGTCGTCCGCCCACCAGAAGAAGGTGCTGGGCTACATCGATCTGGGTGTGGAAGAAGGCGCGACCCTGGTGGCCGACGGCCGCAATTATCAGGTGCCGGGCTACCCTGAAGGCTACTACGTCGGCGGCACGCTGTTCGACCATGTGAAACCGAGCATGCGCATCTACCGTGAAGAGATCTTCGGGCCGGTGCTGGGCATCGTGCGAGTGCCGGACTACCGTACCGCCATCGACACGGTGAACGGCCACGAGTTCGGCAACGGCAGCGCCATCTTCACCGGCAGCGGCCACTACGCGCGCCAGTTCGTGCAAGAAGTGCAGGCCGGGATGGTCGGCGTCAACGTGCCGGTACCGGTGCCGATGGCGTTCCACAGCTTCGGCGGCTGGAAGCGCTCGGTGTTCGGCGCGCTGAACGTACACGGCACCGATGGCGTGCGCTTCTACACGCGCATGAAGACCGCCACCGCGCGCTGGCCGGCCGGGCAGCAGACGGTGTCCGAATTCAGCATGCCGACGCTGGGTTAAGCGCTGTCATATTCAGGCCAGGCCGTTGCTCCTTCGGGGCAGCGGCCTTTGCACGAATCATTAACAGGAGAATCGAGATGTCTTCACTGCTTGCCAAATGTCAGACGCCGAACGCCGAAGGGCGCATCCAGCACGTGACGCCGGAAAATGCCGGTTGGCGCTATGTCGGCTTTGACGTTTATCGCCTGGCCGCCGGGCAGTCGCTGCAGCTTGAGTGCGGCGATAAGGAGCTGTGCCTGGTGCTGGTGGCCGGTATCGCCTCCGTCGCCACGCTGCGCGCCGAGTACCCGCATATCGGCAAGCGCATGAGCCCGTTCGAGCGCACGCCGCCTTACGCGGTGTATGTGCCGCATCACGATCGCATCGACGTGCGGGCAGAAACCGATCTGGAGCTGGCGGTGTGCAGCGCGCCCGGCAGCGGCCACCTGCCTTCACGGCTGATCACGCCGGCGGATATCGGCGTGGAGCGGCGCGGCAAGGGGCGTAACCAGCGGTTGGTGCACAACATTCTGCCGGACAGCGAGCCGGCCGACAGCCTGCTGGTGGTGGAAGTTTACACCGACGAGGGCAACACCAGTTCCTACCCGAGCCACAAGCACGATCGGGAAGACTCGCCGGACGAAACCTATCTCGAAGAGACGTATTATCACCGTATTCAGCCGGAGCAGGGGTTCTGCATGCAGCGTGTCTATACCGACGATCGCACGCTCGACGAGTGCATGCCGGTCTACAATCGCGACGTGGTGAAAGTGCCGCGCGGTTATCACCCGGTGGCGACCCTGGCGGGTTACGACAACTATTACCTCAACGTGATGGCCGGGCCGGTGCGGCAGTGGAAATTCACCTGGGAAAAAGACCACGCCTGGATTAACGGCGACGCCTATCCCGCCGCGCAATAAGCGCTTGAGGCCCGGCTTGCCGGGCTTTCTTTTTATCAGGGTATAAATTTGACCTAAATTTGCCCTCCATCTTGTTCAAATGATAACCTGTCCGCACGCGATCGCTCCCCGGCTGAGTGAATCCAAAGAACCGCTGTGATACAGCGTGATTGCCTATGCGCAGGAGGAAAAACCATGACGACTACCATGTCCCAAAAAGCGGCGCGCGAAGGGTTAGGTTCGCCCGATCTGTTTGAAGGCGGGGTTTACGTCACAAAAAATGGTGTTGCTGAGCTGTTTGTGCAAACGGCGGCTGAGAGAGAGGCCGAAATTCGGGAACGCAATCTGGAGCGCCAGTCCAACGCGTTGCTGAAACTGACTATGATGGCGAAGCAAGAGATTAAAAATCAGCGCGGTCTGTCGCCCGAAGAAACCTTGCAGCGGCTGCGCGACGCGCGGAAATAGGCCCGAGGTGCAGGATGCCCAAGGAAATACGTTTTACCGTCGCGCCGGCGGCGGAATGGAGCCTGAAAGACATCGAGTCTTACAAGAGCGGAACGATAGGGGCCGCCGCAGCCGGGGTGTTCGTGGACAATCTGTTGCTATCGTCCCTTGCGGCAATTGCCGACGATCCTGCCCGCTACCGCTTCAACGCCGTGCTGGCGGGCATGGGGGTACGGTTGCACGAGCGATTGGATCCCGATAGCGAATACCGCGTCATCTATGACTACGACGGCCAGACGGTGGAGATTCTGCTTTTCATCAGCATGAAGCAGGATCTGGAAAGCGCGCTCTACCGCTATTTGTTGCTGCAATAATCCCGCCGCGCCCGAGCCTGTCGGGCGCGTTCACCCCAGCCTTACTCGTCCCGGGCGTTATTCAGCGCCAGCGAGACCGCCAGCGTCTGCGCCAGGCACATCGAAGCCACCTGCGAGCGGAACCCATCCACCTGCGCTTCGCGCACCACGAAACAGACGTCGCTGAAGGCGGCCAGCGGGCTGACCTGGCTGTCGGTGATGGCGATCTGCTGCGCACCGCGCTTGGCACCCAGTTCCACCAGTTCCACCGCTTCGCGGGCGTACGGCGAATAGCTGATGGCGATCACCACGTCCTTCGGTTTTACCATGCTCAGCTGTTCGGTGAACATGCCGCCCAGGCCGTCGATCAGAAACGCGCGGCGCTCCAGATGGCGCAGCGCATAGGTGAGATAGGAGGCGACGCTGAACGAACGGCGCAGGCCGATCACGTAGATATTTTCGGCGTTGTTGAGCAACTCGACGGCGCGATCCAGCTGCTCGGGGGCGATCTGCATCGCCAGCTGCTGCAGCGCCTGCGCGTTGACCATGGTGAATACGTTGAGAATTTCCGCCGGTTTCTCCGGCGCGACGTTGTCGTCGGTGGAGGTTTGGCGGAACAGGCGCGCGCGCTCGGTATAGTTCACCGTCTCTTCCATCAGATGCTGACGGAACACCTGCTTCATTTCGTTGAAGCCGCTGAAGCCGAAGGCGTTGGCGAAACGGATCAGGGTGGAAGGCGGCACGCTGGCCTGTGCGGCGATGGAGGCAACGGTATCGAAAGCGATGCTGTTACTGTTATCCAAAATATAGCGCGCCACCTGTTTCAAACGCTTGCTCAGCGTTTCATAACGGTGGCGAATCTCGTCCTGTAACAGCGAAAGTTGAGTTGGGTTGTTCATCCATTCGGCTCGCAGTGGGGTGAAGGCGCATTGGCCTGACGCCTGAAATATTGACAGGGTATTTTAACAGACGGAGCGGAAATTTCATTTCCTCAAAAAGCGATTTATTCGATCGCTCATTGCGCGACTTCACAGAAAAGGGGCAAAAAAATCCCCTTAAAGCGGCGAAATGGCCTTAAGGGGACGTGAACTTGCGCTCGCTGTCAGTGCGCGCCGCTCGCCTGCGGACGGTACTGGCGCCAGAAACCGATCAGCGTCAGGTATTTTTGTTTCACCTGCTCGATCAGGGCCGCGTCGTCGATTTCACCCTGCAGCCAGCGGCGCGAAGGCTGGCCGAAGATGGTGCGGCCGACGGCGAAACCCTTCACCCAGCGCGCATCCGCAGCGGCGGCAAAGCCCGCCTTCAGCACCGCCTCCGGGGAGTCGAGCCCCAGGATCAGCACGCCGCGGCAGTAGGGATCGTAGGTGTCGATCAGCGCGCCGACCTGCTGCCAGTTTTCTGCGCTCAGCGGCGGCAGTTTCCACCAGTCCGGCTGAATGCCCAACCGGTAGAAGTGTTCAATCATCTCCAGGTAATGGCGTTCGTCCTTGTCGGGGTTGTTGTCCGGCAGGATCACCTCCAGCAGCAGCTCGTGGCCGGATTTGCAGCAGCCGCGGTAGACGTCGGCGATCAGCTCATCCTGCTCGAGGCGCAGTTCCGCCGCGTCGTGCGGGTGGTAAAACACCAGGCACTTCACCACGTGCTCCTGCGGCCAGTCGATCAATTGCGAGCCGATATTGCCGTGCTCCAGGCGCAGCGGGCGCGAGCTGGGCAGCTCCACCGGCCGGCCGATCCACCATCCCTGGCCGGTGATCTCGTTCAGCGCCGCCTGCCCGTAGGTGGTGTCGGCCAGAATGCCGCTATTGCCGTTGAGCCCGGCCTGCGCGGCAGCCTGTTGCGCCGCGGTGAGCAGCAGGGTTTTCAGGCGCGGAATGCGTTCCTCGCCGACGCCGGCTTCGCGCGCCATGTCCGCCAGCTGCTTGCGGTGATCGAAGGCGAACACGCAGAGCTCCGGCCACTGTTGCTTGCGGGTGGTGACCCGGTGCAGGTGGTTCAGGCGTGCGTCGCGGTCCGGGCGCGTGACCTGTTGTTCACGCTGCAGATAGTCATCCAGCTCCCGCTTGGTCGGCATGGCCGGCGCGCAGCCGTGGCGCGAGACCACCAATGCGCCGCAGGCGTTGGCGTAGCGGCAGGCTTGATCCCAGCCCTCATCGTTGAGGTAGCCGCGCAGCAGGCCGGACATAAAGGCGTCGCCGGCTCCCAGTACGTTCAGCACTTCAACCCGCACGCCGGCGTGCAGCTTCACCTGCGCCCAGTCTTCGGGGATTTCTCCTTCGAACACCGAGCAGCCCTGCGCGCCGCGCTTGCACACCAGCGTGGCCGCCGTGGCCCGGCGCACGTTTTTCAGCGCCGCCAGCGTGTCGGTGCTGCCGCCGGCGATATGAAACTCTTCTTCGGTGCCGACGATCAGATCGAAATGGTGCAGCACCTCCTGCAGCTCGCGCGTGACCTGGTCCGATTCCACAAAGCGGGTTTCGCCGTCGCCCAGCGACGTCAGCCCCCACAGCACCGGGCGGTAATCGATGTCCAGCGCGGTGCGCAGGCCGTGGCGGCGCGCGTATTCCAGCGCCTTCAGCACCGCGGCGCGGGTGTTCGGGTGCGACAGGTGCGTGCCGGTGATGGCCAGTGCGCGCGCGGAGGCGATGTAGGCCTCGTCGATGTCGTCCGGCGTCAGCGCCATGTCCGCGCAGTTTTCGCGGTAGAAGATCAGCGGGAAGGTTTCCTGATCCTTGATGCCGAGGATCACCAGGCCGGTTAACCGACGTTTGTCGGTGATCAGACAGCGGGTATCGGCCCCGACGCGCTGTAGCTCTTCACGCAGAAAGCGGCCCATGTGCTCGTCGCCGACCCGCGCCAGCATGCCGGATTTTAACCCCTGAATGGCGGTGCCGTAGGCCACGTTGCCGGAAGAGCCGCCGAGGTACTTGGCGAATGTGCCGGCGTCTTCCAGCCGCGCGCCGATCTGCTGAGCATAGAAATCGACGGCGATGCGCCCGAGACAAATGACATCAAGCTGTTTTTCTTGTGTAGCCATACCCGTTTCCTTCTGTTTAAGCAAAACTCCGGCGGCGGCCCGAGCGTGGCGCCCTGCAGGAAGCATGTGGTCAGTATGGAGAATGAAAATTTCAATTTCAATATAGAATGAAATTTACACCCCGAAAATGTGATGCATTTAAAACATCGGCAGGGGAACGGGAAAAGCCGATGAAGCGGCCATAAGACGGCGACCGGGCGCGCGCAGAAAAGGGGGGTTAGGTCAGGATAAAGGGCTGTCAGCTCGTGTGCTAACGGCTTCTATCGGCTGGTGCGCGGCGCGAAGCCAGTGAAAGCTGAATCACGAGATGAAACGGGCTTTTCATGCAATATGCGATCTTTATCGCAAAATGAAATGTTTCTTCTGTAACGTGATTTTATGAAAAATATATTTGTTTATAATCGCTTCACGTTTCAGGTTGTCGACTTCGTGAGCAGCGGGCATCGCCTGCTCAAGATAATAGCTGCCGCCGCGTAATACAAACACGGGATTGTCGGCTCGGCGCGAGCCCTTTCCGGGGCGGCCCTCAATCTAAAGGGTGAGAGTAAATGGGCAAGATCAGGCTAACCATGGCGCAGGCGCTCGTCAGATTCCTCGATAACCAGTATCTGCTGGCCGATGGCGTGGAAACCAAATTCGTCGCGGGCATTTTCGCGATTTTCGGCCACGGCAACGTACTGGGGCTGGGGCAAGCGCTGGAGCAGGATAGCGGCGATCTGCGGGTGCATCAGGGCCGCAACGAGCAGGGCATGGCCCATGCGGCGATCGGTTTCGCCAAACAGAAACTGCGCCGGCAGATCTACGCCTGCACTTCATCGGTCGGCCCCGGCGCAGCCAATATGATCACCGCCGCGGCCACCGCGACCGCCAACCGCATTCCTTTATTGCTGCTGCCGGGCGACGTTTACGCTTCCCGCCAGCCGGATCCGGTGCTGCAGCAAATCGAACAATCTTACGATCTCAGCATCAGCACCAACGACGCGTTCCGCGCGGTGAGCAAATACTGGGACCGCATCGTGCGGCCGGAACAGCTGATGAGCGCCTGCATCAACGCGATGCGCGTGCTGACCGATCCGGCGGATACCGGCGCGGTGACGCTGTGTCTGCCGCAGGACGTGCAGGGTGAAGCCTACGACTATCCCGACTATTTCTTCCAAAAACGCGTGCATCGGCTCGATCGCCGTCCGGCGACCGACGGTATGTTGGCGGACGCGCTGGCGCTGCTGACCGCCAAGCGCAAACCGCTGCTGGTGTGCGGTGGTGGCGTGAAATACTCGCAGGCCGGGCGGGCGCTGCGCGAATTCGCCGAGCGCTTCGGCATTCCGTTCGCCGAGACCCAGGCCGGTAAAGGCACGGTGCCGAGCGACCATGAATTCAACCTCGGCGGCATCGGCGAAACCGGCTGCCTGGCGGCCAACATGTTGGCCCGGCAGGCCGATCTGGTGATTGGCGTCGGCACCCGTTACACCGATTTCACCACCTCGTCCAAATGGCTGTTCCAACACCCGGACGTCAGCTTCCTCAATATCAACGTTAGCGCCTTTGACGCCGGCAAGCTCGACGGCGTGCAGGTGCTGGCGGACGCCCGCGAGGCCCTGAGCGAACTGGGCGCGCGACTGGCGCAGGCTGATTATCGCGCAGGCTGGGGCGACGCCATCGCCGTGGCGCGCGGTGCCCAGCGTGAAGAGACCGAGCGTGTTTACGCGGTGGAATACGGCGGCGCAGGCTTTGTGCCGGAGATCGACGATCACCTCGATCGCGAGCGGGTGTTCGCCGAATTTATCGCCCAGACCGATTCCGCGCTGACCCAGAGCCGGGTGCTGGGGGTGCTGAATCGCGAGCTGCCGGCGGACAGCGTGATCGTCGCCGCCGCCGGCAGCCTGCCGGGCGATCTGCAGCGGGTGTGGCACAACCGCGGCGAGCAGGGTTATCACGTGGAATACGGTTACTCCTGCATGGGGTACGAGGTGAACGCCGCGCTGGGGGTCAAGCTGGCCGAGCCGCAGCGCGAAGTGTACGCGATGGTGGGCGACGGTGCCTTCATGATGCTGCATTCCGAACTGGTCACCTCGATTCAGGAAGGCTGCAAGATCAACGTCGTGCTGTTCGACAACATGACCAACGGCTGCATCAATAATTTGCAGATGGAACACGGCATGGACAGCTACACCACCGAATTCCGCTTCCGCAATCCAGAGGGCGGCAAGCTCGACGGCAAACTGGTGCCGGTCGATTTCGCCATGCTGGCGGCGGCTTACGGCTGTAAAACCTATCGTGTCACCACCGAGCAGCAGCTGCTCGATGCGCTGGCCGACGCCCGCAGGCAGACCGTGTCCACGCTGCTGGACATCAAGGTGCTGCCGAAGACCATGGTGCACAAGTATCTCAGCTGGTGGCGCGTGGGCGGCGCTCAGGTGGCCGACAGCGAGAAAATCGTCGCAGTGGCGCGCAAGCTGCAGGAAAACATCGATAAGGCGCGCGATTACTGATTCGTTTTCGAACACAACACACTTTCCAGAGGGTAGCGAAAATGACATTGAACATTGGGGTTATCGGCACCGGCGCCATCGGCCGCGATCATATCCGTCGCTGCAGCAAAGTGTTGCAGGGCGCCCGCGTAGTGGCGGTGAACGACATCAATCGCGACAACGCCGCCAAGGTGGTGAGCGATCTGCAGCTGGATGCGCGGGTGTATGACAACGGCCACGATCTGATCAAGGCCGCCGACGTGCAGGCGGTGCTGGTCACTTCCTGGGGGCCGAGCCACGAAGAGTTCGTGTTGGCGGCCATCGCCGCCGGCAAACCGGTGTTCTGCGAGAAGCCGCTGGCGGTGACCGCGCAGGGCTGCAAAAACATCGTCGATGCCGAAGCGAAACACGGCAAGCGGCTGGTGCAGGTCGGCTTTATGCGCCCTTATGACCAGGGCTATCGCGCGTTGAAACAGGTGCTGACCAGCGGCCAGATCGGCGAACCGCTGATGCTGCACTGCGCGCACCGCAACCCGACGGTCGGCGAGGCCTACACCACCGATATGGCGATCACCGACACCCTGATCCACGAAATCGACGTGCTGCGCTGGCTGCTTGACGATGACTACGTGTCGGTGCAGGTGGTGTTCCCGCGTAAGAGCCCGAAGGCGTTCCCGCACCTGAAAGATCCGCAGATTGTGCTGTTTGAAACCGCCAAGGGTACGCGCATCGACGTCGAAATCTTCGTCAACTGCCAGTACGGCTACGACATTCAGTGTGAAGTGGTGGGGGAAACCGGCATCGCCAAACTGCCGGAGCCGTCCTCGGTGCAGATGCGCAGCGGCGCCCGCCTGTCGACCGAAATCCTGACCGATTGGAAAGATCGCTTTATCGACGCCTATGACGTCGAGCTGCAGGGCTTCATCAACGACGTGGCCGCGGGCAAGCTGACCGGGCCTTCCGCCTGGGATGGTTACGCCGCCGCGGTGACCGCCGACGCCTGCGTGGCGGCCCAGCTCAGCGGCGAAATCGTGCCGGTGACCCTGCCGGCGCGCCCGGCGTTTTACAACAAATAACCGGCTTGCACCACGCACCCACGATTGCAGAGGAGTGACCATGAAGATCGCTTTTGATGTCGACGTTATACGGGATTTGGGCGTCACCAAAATGGTTCAACAGGTGGCGGACTGGGGCTACAAATACATCGAGCAGTCGCCGCACCCGCAGATCAACCCGTTTTACAAGCATCCGAAGGCCAGCCGCGAAATCATGGCGGAGTATAAAAACGCCCTGAAAGCGACCGGCGTGGAGATCTCCTCATTTATCGTGGTGTATCGCTGGTCCGGGCCGGGGGAAGATCGCCGTCAGGCGGCGGTCAAAAACTGGCGGCGGATGATCGAAATCGCGGTGGAAATGGGCGTGCAGGTGATCAACACCGAATTGGCGGGCAACCCCAACGAACCGGAGATCTGCGAGGAGCTGTGGTATCGCTCGATG
Source organism: Serratia sp. TSA_105.2 (assembly GCF_052692115.1). NCBI lineage: Bacteria > Pseudomonadati > Pseudomonadota > Gammaproteobacteria > Enterobacterales > Yersiniaceae > Serratia > Serratia sp. TSA_105.2. The sequence goes on along the minus strand of NZ_JBQZFT010000009.1, from coordinate 78,891 downwards.
GAGGAGCTGCTGCCGATCGTCGAGCGCGAGGGCATCCGTATGGAGATCCAGTCGCATCCGTGGGACTTCTGTGAGCTGAGCAACGAAACCGCCGATCTGGTGAAATCGCTGCGCAGCGACCACGTCAAATACCTCTACAGCGTGCCGCACACCTTCTACTACGACAAGGGGCAGGGTGACGTGGCCGGCATGTTGCAGTACGCCGGGGACGATCTTTCCCACGTGCTGATCGCCGATACCATGAATCACACCAAGCATTGCCGTTATATCGTCAACCCGCCGGGCGTTGATGCTGCGGTGCATCAGCACGTCGGCATCGGCGAAGGCGAGGTGAATTTCGACGCCCTGTTCCAGACGCTGCGCGACATGGAATTTGCCAACCGCAGCTTCAAGGTCGGCGGAGAATCGATCATCTGCACCTCGCTGTTCGGCTACCCGGAAAAGATGCCGAGCCAGGCGGTGGCGACCAGAGAGCGCATCGAAAGAGAGCTGTTGGGCAAATAATCTTATTCGGCTCGCCGGGCGGCATTTGCACCGGCGGCCCTCCAAGGACCGAGGCAGACCATGAATAAAGACAACGTGAAATTGGCCATCGCGCCAATCGGCTGGACCAACGACGACATGCCCGATCTGGGCAAGGAAAACACCTTCCAGCAGTGCGTCAGCGAAATGGCGCTGGCCGGCTTCACCGGCAGCGAAGTGGGCAGCAAATACCCGCGCGATCCGGCGGTGCTGAAACCGATGCTGGACATTCGCGGCATCCAGATCTGCAATGCCTGGTTCAGCACCTTTTTCGCCGACGGCCAGAAAGACAAAACCATCGATGAATTTATCAACCACATGAATTTCCTGCATGCCATGGGCGCCAGGGTGATCGGCTGCTCCGAGCAGAGCAAGAGCATTCAGGGCACCACCAAAGGCGTATTCGAAGAGAAGCCGTACTTCAGCGATGAAGAGTGGCAGCGCGTGGCCGACGGTTACAACGAGCTGGCGAAGATCGCCGCCGGTAAAGGCATGCAGGTGTGTTTGCACCACCACATGGGCACCGGCATTCAGACCACGGCCGAAATCGATCGCTACATGAGCATGGTCAACGACGACGTTTACCTGCTGTTCGATACCGGACACGCCTACTATTCGGAAGGCAGCCAGCAGGCGATGATGGCGATCCTGGAGAAGTATCTGCCGCGCATCAACCACGTCCATCTGAAGGACGTGCGTGATGAGGTGGTGGCGGAAGTAAAAGCCAACAAGCTGAGCTTCCTCGATGGCGTGAAGAAGGGCACCTTCACCGTGCCGGGTGATGGCGTGATCGACTTCAGGCCGGTGTTCAAGCTGCTGGATGAGCGTGGTTACAAAGGGTGGATGGTGGTGGAGGCCGAGCAGGATCCGGCGCTGGCCAACCCGTTCGAGTATGCGGTGAAAGCGCGCCGCTATATTCGGGATACCGCCGGCATTTAAGCGGCGAGTCAAGAAAGATCGAGGGGCGCCACCGGCGCCCCTTTTTTGATGGCGGCGTGTTAGCCGCCGAGCGTTTGCCAGGTTGCGACCTGGCTGCCCGGCCACGGCGTGGCGGCATGCACGCCACGGGCGATCGCCCGGGCCAGGGTGTCCGCCGCCAGCGCGCCGATTTGCAGCACCGCCAGTTCACGGCTGCCCTGAACCTCGCGTTGCCCGGTGGACAGGGCGAACACCACGTCGCCGTCAAACGGGCTGTGCAGCGGGCGGATGGCGCGCGCCATGCCGTCTTGCGCCATGATGGCCACCCGTTTCAACTCCACCCGCGTCAGCGCCAGATCGGTGGCGATGCAGGCCAGGGTGGTGTTCTTTCTGCCGCCCTGCGGCTCTTGTTCCATCCAGTCTTCGCCCTGCGCGCGCAGTTGAGCCAGCGCCGCTGCGCCGCCGTTGCCGAATTCACCGTCAATTTCATAGGGGGTCGCCCAGAAGGCGCGGGTGCCGGGTGCGACCACCGCACCCAAACTGTTGACCGCCACCAGTGCGCCGACGGTAGCGCCATTGGCGGCAATGATAGATGCCGAGCCGAGGCCGCCTTTCAGCTTGCCCATGCCGGTCATGGCGCCGTAGCCGGCGCCGAAGGAGCCCAGCGGAAAGTCCAATCCGGCCTTGCCGACCGCATCGATGCCCAGTTGGCGATACGGCGGCGTGAGCTGCCAGTTTTTGTCGCCGCCGTTGGCCAGATCGTACAGGCAGGCGGTGGGCACGATAGGGGAGACCGGTACGCCGGGGGCCGGGCGCAGCGCGTAGCCTCGGCCCTGTTGCCCCAGCCAGGCTGCGACGCCGTCCGCCGCCGCCAGGCCGTAAACCGAGCCGCCGCTGAACGTCAGCGCATCGACGGTCTGCACCAAATTGTCTTCACCCAGCGCGTCGGTTTCCCGGGTGGCGGGGCCGCCGCCGCGCACGTCCACGGCGGCGATCGCCGGTCTGTCCGGCAGGATAACCGTCGCGCCGGTACGCACCCGGCTGTCCTGCGCCACGCCGACCTTCAGGCCCGGCACATCGGTAATCAGGTTGCGGGCGCCTGGGCGCCCGGCGGCGGAAGTTGGCATAGCGGCACCTAATGGGGTGAGAGGAGAGAATATGCCGGCGGCGGCGGTCAGGCCGGCCAGCGCTTGTAAAAAGGTTCGGCGGTTGATGCACAGGGGCCGGCGCAGCGGCCCCTGCGGGTGGGGACGATTACGCATCGCCGTGCGGCTGCCCGGAGCGCAAGCGCGCCATATGGTAGGCGTCGACCAGCACACCGTCGCGCATGGCATAGGCGCGGCTGGTGCCCTCTATCTCGAAACCGAATTTGCGGTACAGCGCGATGGCCGCCGGGTTGTCGGTGAACACCGTCAGTTCGATGCGCTCGATGGCCGCCCAGTTGTCGCACAGATCAATCATCGCCTGCATCAGCCGGCTGCCGATGCCTTTGCCGTGGTAGCGCGGATCGACGCCGATGCCGAAGGTGGCCGCATGGCGGCGGCGCACGCGCTGATTCAGCATGACGGCCAACTGGCCGGCAAGCTGCCCGTCGATGAAGGCCGCCAGATTATGCGTACCCGGTTCGGGATTGGCGAGGCGCTTCTGCCAGGACTCGACGGATGGTAGCGGGAGCTGCAGCGTATCGCGATAGACGGGCGTTTGAGAATAAAGATGATGCAGGGCTTGCGCATCCGTCGTTTCCACGTGGCGTATCACGATCTCGCTCATCTCGCTGCTCCTGTTGCTTACCGGTTGAATAACCTCTGAATTTATCCGTTTACTGCCTTGAGTCAATATTATTTGAACGGGTCAAAAAAAACGCTTTACAGGTGCGAATGATAATGATTATTATTGCGATGCGTTCCGGGGAGGGCATCAACCCTTGATACTCTCGCTGCGAAGGCACGACATTGCTCACATTGCTTCCAGTGTTTACTTAGCCAGCTCGGGTGCTGGCTTTTTTTTTGCCCTTTTTTCACCGCTTCCGCCTTCAACAAATCCGTTGCCCATCCGTCGTTTCATTCCATCGAAATTTTTGAACAGAGGCATGAGTTTTTTACGCTTTCTTATTCTGCCCGCAGGACTAGACTGTAAAAAAACATTGAGGAGAGTTGAATATGATTTATGTACGTAAAGCGGAAGACCGCGGCCACGCCAATCATGGCTGGCTGGATAGCTGGCACACCTTCTCATTTGCCGACTACTACGATCCGAACTTTATGGGGTTCTCGGCGCTGCGTGTGATCAACGAAGACGTGATCGACGCGGGGCAGGGTTTCGGTACCCACCCGCATAAAGATATGGAAATCCTGACCTATGTGCTGAGCGGCACGGTGGAACACCAGGACAGCATGGGCAACAAGGAGCAGATCCAGGCCGGCGAATTCCAGATCATGAGCGCGGGCACCGGGGTGCGTCACTCCGAGTACAACGCCAATCAGGATCGTCCGTTGCACCTGTACCAGATTTGGATCATTCCGGATCAGGTCGGGCTGGAGCCGCGCTACGAGCAGCGCATGTTCGACGCGCCGCAGGGCCGTCAGTTGGTGCTGTCGCCGGATGCGCGCGACGGTTCGCTGAAGGTGTTCCAGGATATGACGCTGTCGCGTTGGGCGCTGAATAAAGGCGAACAGGGTGAGTATCCGATCGCCGCCGGCCGTCGCATTTGGATCCAGGTGGTGCGCGGCAAAGTCTCGGTCAACGGCGAGGCCGCCGGCATCAGCGACGCATTCGCAGTGTGGGATGAATCGGCGCTGACGATTCAGGCCGACGAAGAGAGCGAAATCCTGCTGTTCGATCTGCCGCCGGTGTGATTAAGCGGTAAATTTCAATGGCTCACGATGTGAGCCATTGAGGTTAACGACAAGCCTGATGACGTTGCCCGACTGAAAGCCGGCAGCATATAAAAACAAGGAAAATCAATTTATTGATTTTCGGCTGACAATCACAAAGGGGAAAAACCACGCTTTTTCCCCTTTGTCACCGTATGAAGGGCTCACGATGTGAGCCCTTTTTTGCGTTGACCGTCGCATAACCGACAATATCGGCCCGCCGTTTTTTTTGCTAAAATGACTGCCCATTCACGGTTAGTCAGTTCATTGATAATGAAGAAAAAACGGCCGGTACTCCAGGATGTGGCGGATAAGGTGGGCGTGACCAAGATGACGGTGAGCCGTTATCTGCGCAATCCCGACCAGGTTTCTGCCGCCCTGCAGCAAAAAATCGCCGTCGCGCTGGATGAGCTGGGCTACATCCCCAACCGCGCGCCGGACATCCTCTCCAACGCCACCAGCCGGGCGATTGGCGTGCTGTTGCCGTCATTGACCAACCAGGTGTTCGCCGAAGTGCTGCGCGGTATCGAAAGCGTTACCGACGCGCACAACTACCAGACCATGCTGGCGCACTATGGCTACCTGCCGGAGCGTGAAGAAGAGCGTCTGACCTCGCTGCTTTCTTACAATATCGACGGCCTGATCCTGTCTGAGCGCCATCACACGCCGCGCACCATGAAAATGATCGAGGTGGCGGGCATTCCGGTGGTGGAGCTGATGGACTGCGTCTCGCCGTGCATCGATCTGGCGGTGGGCTTCAACAACTTCGAGGCGGCGCGCCAGATGACCCAGCAGATCATCGCGCACGGCCACCGTCACGTGGTCTATTTCGGCGCCCGTCAGGATGAGCGTACCCTCATCAAGCAGCAGGGGTATGAGCAGGCGATGCGCGAATCCGGCCTGGAGCCGTACAGCATCATGACCGCGCGTTCTTCCTCCTATTCCGCCGGCGGCGAGCTGCTGCGCCTGGCGCAGCGCGACTATCCGCAGATCGACAGTATCTTCTGCACCAACGACGACCTGGCGATCGGTGCGGCCTTCGAGTGCCAGCGGCAGGGGCTGTCGATCCCGCAGGACATGGCGATCGCCGGTTTCCACGGCCATGATATCGGCCAGGTGATGGTGCCGAAGCTGGCCAGCGTGCTGACACCGCGCGAACGCATGGGGCAGATCGGTGCCGAGCGCTTGCTGGCCCGGCTGCGCGGCGAAACGGTGTGCCCGCGCATGGTGGACGTCGGTTTCACCGTGATCCCCGGCGGCAGTATCTGAGCCATTTTAACGTTCTGTTTTAACACCCTTTCTTTTTGCAGCGCGCCCTGAGGCGCGCGGGTTATCCCGCCTGTAAGCCCGCCGCTCATTGCCGGCATAAGTTTGATCTCTGTCCCAGAACGCGAATTTTAGCCGCTTACCCGGTTCCGGTGCTTATTCTGTTACCGGTATCATGATACCGGTAACAACGAGTGTGCGGTCATCTTGCTGCAAGACTGAACCTCTGACTCAACAACACCTACAGCTCTTCTTAAACACCGGGACAGAGCCTAAAAATAAAACAACCGCACGCTTTACGCCTATCGTAAAGAGAGTCGCGATAAAAGGTTGGAGAAAAATTATGCCATTAGTGATTGTTGCAGGCGGCGTAGCGCTGCTGCTGCTGCTGATGATCCGCTTCAAGCTGAACGGCTTTATCTCTCTGGTGCTGGTTGCTCTGGCGGTCGGGATCGCACAGGGTATGCCGGTCGATAAAGTCATCGGCTCCATCAAGGCCGGCGTGGGCGGCACGTTGGGCAGCCTGGCGCTGATCATGGGCTTCGGCGCCATGCTCGGCAAACTGCTGGCGGACTGCGGCGGCGCGCAGCGCATCGCCACCACGCTGATCAACAAGTTCGGCAGAAAACACATTCAATGGGCGGTGGTGCTGACCGGCTTCACCGTCGGCTTCGCGCTGTTCTACGAAGTGGGCTTCGTGCTGCTGCTGCCGCTGGTGTTCACCATCGCCGCCTCCGCGCGCATCCCGCTGCTGTACGTCGGCGTGCCGATGGCCGCCGCGCTGTCGGTGACCCACGGCTTCCTGCCGCCGCACCCAGGCCCGACGGCCATCGCCACCATCTTCCATGCCGACATGGGTAAAACCCTGTTGTACGGCACGCTGCTGGCGATCCCGACGGTGATCCTGGCCGGCCCGGTTTATGCCCGCTTCCTGAAAGGCATCGACAAGCCGGTGCCGGAAGGCCTGTACAACCCGAAAACCTTTACCGAAGCAGAGATGCCGAGCTTTGGCGTCAGCGTCGCCACGTCGCTGGTGCCGGTGATCCTGATGGCGTTGCGCGCGGTGGCTGAAATGGTGTTGCCGAAGGGCCACAGCCTGCTGCGCTTCGCCGAGTTCTTCGGCGACCCGGTGATGGCGACCCTGATCGCCGTGCTGATCGCTATCTTCACCTTCGGCCTGAACCGCGGCCGCACCATGGATGAAGTGATGGGTACCATCACCGACTCGATTAAAATCATCGCCATGATGCTGTTGATCATCGGCGGCGGCGGCGCCTTCAAACAGGTGCTGGTGGACAGCGGCGTCGAGCAGTACATCGCCGGCCTGATGGAAGGCAGCAACGTTTCGCCGATCCTGATGGCCTGGTCGATCGCCGCCGCGCTGCGTCTGGCGCTGGGTTCCGCCACCGTGGCGGCGATCACCGCCGGCGGCATCGTCGCCCCGCTGATCGCCACCACCGGCGTCAGCCCTGAGCTGATGGTGATTGCGGTCGGTTCCGGCAGCGTTATCTTCTCGCACGTTAACGATCCGGGCTTCTGGCTGTTCAAGGAGTACTTCAACCTGAGCATCATGGAAACCATCAAATCCTGGTCGGTGCTGGAAACCATCATCTCGGTGTGTGGCCTGGTGGGCTGCCTGCTGCTGGCGACGGTCGTATAATCGTTATCCGACGCCCTGCGGGGCGTCGGCGTTCCAGAGTATCTTTATCAGTTGGGACGCATTTGGCGCGCTCGCGCCAGTTCCCATAAGGGCATGACACAATGAGTAATCCGCAGAATCACGTATTTATCCTGATGGGGGTGTCCGGCAGCGGTAAATCCGCCGTGGCCAGCGCCGTCGCCCGTGAAGCCGATGCCGCCATGCTGGACGGCGATTACCTGCACCCGCGCGCCAACATCAACAAAATGGCCGCCGGACATGCGCTGGACGACAACGATCGCGCTCCGTGGCTGGCTGCGCTCAACGACGCCATCTTCGCCATGCAACGCACCAATCCGGTGTCGCTGCTGGTGTGTTCGGCGCTGAAAAAAAGCTATCGCGACCGCCTGCGCGAAGGCAATCGCAACCTGCATTTCCTCTACCTGAAAGGGGATAAAACGGTGATTGAGGAGCGCCTGAAACAGCGCAAAGGCCACTTCTTCAAACCGCAGATGCTGGTTTCGCAGTTCGCCACGCTGGAAGAGCCGGGCGAGCAGGAGCCGGATGTGCAGGCGATCGACATCAACCAGCCGCTGGACGGCGTGGTTGCCGATACGCTCGCCTGCATCAACCGCATCACCGCCCGCTAAGCGCGGGCCGTCGTCGGCGCCGCCAGGCGCCTACAGCTTCATGTAAGCCCGTATGCCGTCCAGGAACATCTGGGTCGACAGCATCACCAGAATCAGCCCCATCAACCGTTCCAGCGCGCTGACGCCTTTGCTGCCCAGCAGGCGCAGGAACAGGTTCGACATCAGCAAAATGGCCGCAGAGAGGCCCCAGGCGATCAACAGCGCCGCCACCAGATGGGGCAGCTGATGCGGATACTGGTGCGACAGCAGCATCAGCGCCGCCAGAATCGACGGCCCGGCCACCAGCGGGATCGCCAGCGGCACCAGGAACGGCTCCTCGCCGGCGGACAGCCCGGAGCTGTTCCCCTCCTGCGTGGGGAAAATCATCTTGATGGCGATCAGAAACAGAATGATGCCGCCGGAAATGGAGACGGTTTCGGTACGCAGGTTGAGGAACGCCAGAATTTTTTCGCCGGCGAACAGGAAGATCAGCATCAGCAGCAGGGCGATCAGCAGCTCGCGGATCAGCACCACCCGGCGCCTGCGCGGCTCCAGGTGCTTGAGCACCGACATGAAAATCGGCAGATTGCCCAGCGGATCCATAATTAAAAACAGCAATACCGTAGCGGAAATCATCTCTGTCATGGTGACCTCGTGATCGGGAAAACGCCTCGGCCTTTTCGGCCGCGTCCTTGCCTATAAGAAGGATTGCTGGGAAATCCCCAGCCATCGAATAAATTCACTTTGCGCCCGCGCCGACATTTTGTAAGGTGAGGAGATATTGCACACAACTCGTTATCACCTACATAAGCCCTTATCCGGGCGGGACACAGATATTATGAAAAACGTTGGTTTCATCGGTTGGCGCGGAATGGTCGGCTCGGTTCTCATGCAACGCATGACGGAAGAGCGCGATTTCGACGCCATTCGCCCGGTCTTTTTCTCCACCTCGCAGCACGGTTCCGCCGCGCCGTCCTTCGGCGGCCAGCAGGGCACGCTGCAGGATGCGTATGACATCGACGCGCTGAGCGCGCTCGATATCATTATTACCTGTCAGGGCGGCGATTATACCAACGAAGTTTATCCTAAGCTGCGCGCCAGCGGTTGGCAGGGGTACTGGATTGACGCGGCCTCTTCGCTGCGCATGCAGGACGATGCCATCATCATCCTGGATCCGGTCAACCACGCGGTGATTCAGCAGGGCCTGGACAAAGGCATCAAAACCTTCGTCGGCGGCAACTGCACCGTCAGCCTGATGCTGATGTCGCTCGGCGGTCTGTTCGCCAACGATCTGGTGGAGTGGGCGTCGGTCGCCACTTACCAGGCGGCTTCCGGCGGCGGCGCGCGCCACATGCGCGAACTGCTGACCCAGATGGGTATGCTGCATGCCGACGTGGCGAAGGAGCTGCAGGACCCGGCTTCCGCCATTTTGGATATCGAGCGCAAGGTGACCGAGGCCACCCGCAGCGGCAAACTGCCGACCGATAACTTCGGCGTGCCGCTGGCCGGCAGCCTGATCCCGTGGATCGACAAGCAACTCGATAACGGCCAGAGCCGTGAAGAGTGGAAAGGCCAGGCGGAAACCAACAAGATTCTGAACACCGGCAGCGTGATCCCGGTCGATGGTCTGTGCGTGCGCGTCGGCGCGCTGCGTTGCCACAGCCAGGCGTTCACCCTGAAGCTGAAAAAAGACGTGTCGCTGCCGGAAATCGAGCAGATGCTGGCGACCCACAACGACTGGGTGCGCGTGATCCCGAACGACCGCGAGCTGACCATGCGCGAACTGACGCCGGCGGCGGTGACCGGTACGCTGAATACGCCGGTCGGCCGTCTGCGCAAGCTGAATATGGGGCCGGAGTACCTGTCGGCGTTCACCGTGGGCGACCAGCTGCTGTGGGGCGCGGCCGAGCCGCTGCGCCGCATGCTGCGCATCCTGCTATAAACCCTTGCTTTCAGGGGGCTGGCTGTTTTCAGCCCCCTAAAGCCTTATTTTCCGCTTTTTTGTTCGCCGCGCACCGCGTCGGGCAACGTCATCCCAAGCCTCGTTTCACCGGGCTCTACCCCGTATATCTCCTCGTCGGCCGCCGCATGCAGAAGCCGCCGGGCTGGCAGTTTTCTTAATGAAGAATTTTCCTGAGCAATGCTGAGCAGTTTTTAACAGACATTGGCTATGCTTAACGCATGGGCGAACAATTTTTCACCATGACTGAAATATTTCAAAAAATAAGCATAAAGAGCGAAATTCAGGTCGGCAGAGTAAAGATTGGTCAATAACCGACCGCAATCACGCTTTGGATACCGAATGCATTGCATGATGACCAAAACGGCCAAGGAATAACCAACAAGCCGTGCTTAGATCATGCTGTTAATCTAAGGAAGAAGACTATGCCTGTACTTCCCGATCGTGACGTGATTGATCAGATCATCTCCGGCCATTACGCCGACCCCTTTGCTCTGCTTGGCATGCATGTGACCGATAACGGTCTGCAGGTGCGCGCGCTGCTGCCGGACGCCGGCGCTGTCTGGCTGGTGGAACAGCAAACCGGCCGGCGGCTGGTGCAGTTGAACTGCGACGATCCGCGCGGCTTCTTCAGCGCCGTGGTGCCGCGGCGCAAAAATCCTTTCCGCTATCAGCTGCAGGTCAGCTGGCGCGATCACCAACAGACTGTCGAGGATCCCTATCGGTTCGGCCCGCTGCTGCAGGATATCGACAGCTGGCTGCTGGCCGAGGGCACGCACCTGCGCCCCTATGAACGCCTGGGGGCTCACCTCGCCACGCTGGATGACGTCGACGGCGTCAGCTTTGCCGTTTGGGCGCCCAACGCCCAGCGCGTCTCGGTGGTGGGGGAGTTCAACTTCTGGGACGGCCGCCGCCATCCGATGCGTCTGCGGCGTGAAAACGGCATCTGGGAGCTGTTCCTGCCCGGCGTGCGGGCCGGCCAGTTGTACAAATATGAAATCGTCGATTGCTACGGCAATACCCAACTGAAAGCCGATCCTTACGCCTTCGAGGCGCAGATGCGCCCGGACACCGCCTCGCTGGTGGCGCCGCTGCCGGAGGTGGTGCCGTCGACGCAGGCGCGCCGCCGCGCCAACGATTTTGATCAGCCGATCGCCATCTACGAGGTGCATCTCGGCTCATGGCGCCGCCACACCGATAACCACTTCTGGCTCAGCTACGGCGAGCTGGCGGTGCAGCTTATCGACTATGTGAAGGACATGGGATTCACCCATATCGAGCTGCTGCCGATCAACGAGCACCCGTTCGACGGCAGCTGGGGCTACCAGCCGCTGGGGCTGTATGCACCGACCCGGCGCTTCGGCACGCCGGCCGATTTCAGGGCGTTCGTGGCGGCGGCGCATGAGGCGGGCATCAACGTGATCCTCGACTGGGTGCCGGGGCACTTCCCGAGCGATGCCTACGGCCTGGCGAATTTCGACGGCACCGCGCTGTACGAATACGCCGATCCGCGCGAGGGCTACCACCAGGACTGGAATACGCTGATCTACAACTACGGCCGCCACGAGGTGCGCAACTACCTGGCGGGCAACGCGCTGTATTGGCTGGAGCGCTTCGGCATCGACGCGCTGCGGGTCGATGCGGTGGCGTCGATGATCTATCGCGACTACAGCCGCGCCGACGGCGAGTGGGTGCCGAATTACTACGGCGGCAACGAGAACCTGGAGGCGATCGCCTTCCTGCGTTATACCAACCAGACTATCGGCCAGGCGCAGCCGGGCGCGGTGACGCTGGCGGAGGAGTCCACCGACTACCCCGGCGTCACCCTGCCGCCGGACGCCAACGGTCTGGGGTTCCACTACAAATGGAACCTCGGCTGGATGCACGACACGCTCAATTACATGAAGTGCGATCCGGTGCACCGTAAGTATCACCACAACCAGATGACCTTCGGCATGCTGTATGCCTATACCGAGAACTTCGTGTTGCCTATCTCGCACGATGAAGTGGTGCACGGCAAAAAATCGATCCTCGACCGCATGCCGGGCGACGCCTGGCAAAAGTTCGCCAACCTGCGCGCCTACTACGGGTTTATGTGGGCGCATCCGGGCAAAAAGCTGCTGTTTATGGGCTGCGAGTTTGCGCAGGGGCGCGAGTGGAATTTCGATACCAGCCTCGACTGGCATTTGCTGGAGGGGTTGGATAACTGGCACAACGGCGTGCAGCGGCTGGTGCGCGATCTGAACCATTGCTACCGGCAGCAGGCGCCGCTGTACGAGCGTGACTACCGCCCGGACGGCTTCGAGTGGCTGGTGGTTGACGATCACGACAATTCGGTGTTCGCCTTCGCGCGCTACGATTCGCAGGGCAATGAGCTGATCGCCATCAGCAACTTTACCCCGGTGCCGCGCTACCGCTACCGCATCGGCCTCTCGCGCGCCGGCGGCTACCGCGAGATCCTCAATACCGATTCGCACCACTATCATGGCAGCAACGCCGGCAATCAGGGGCGGGTCTCTTCCGAAGCGGTCGGCAGCCACGGCCGCGACTTTTCCATCTGCGTGACGCTGCCGCCGCTGGCGACCATTTATCTGCTGCGGGAGGCGTCATGACGGAGCTGACGGCCGGCCTCGCCGCGCCGCTGGGCGCCCATTACGACGGCGAAGGCATCAACTTTACCCTGTATTCGGCGCACGCCGAGCGGGTGGAACTGTGCCTGTTCGACGGCCAGCAGCGCGAGGTGCGCCTGCCGCTGCCGGCGCGCAGCGGCGATATCTGGCATGGCTATTTGCCGGGCGGCAGGCCGGGGCAACGTTACGGTTTCCGGGTCTACGGCCCGTTCGACCCGGCGAGCGGGCAGCGTTTCAACCCCAACAAGCTGGCGCTCGATCCGGCCGCGCGCGCGGTGGAAGGGCCGGTGGCGGACCACCCGCACCTGCACGGCGGTTACGATCGGCCGGATCCGCACGACAGCGCCGAGCTGATGCCGAAATGCGTGGTGGTGGACGAAGGCTACGACTGGCAGGACGATCGCCCGCCCGCCACACCATGGGGGCAGACGGTGATTTACGAAGCGCACGTGCGCGGCCTGACGCTGCTGCACCCGAAAATCCCGCCGGCGCTGCGCGGCAGTTTCGCCGCGCTGGGGCACCCGGTGATGATCGCCCACTTCAAACGCCTCGGCATCACCGCGCTGGAACTGCTGCCGGTGCAGCAGCATACCTCCGAACCGCGCCTGCAGCGGCTGGGGCTGATCAACTACTGGGGCTATAACGTGCTGGCGCCCTATGCGCCGGACAACCGCTACGCCAGCCTGAGCACCGAGTGCACGCCGCTGAACGAATTTCGCGATGCGGTCAAGGCGCTGCACCAAGCCGGCATCGAGGTGATCCTGGATGTGGTGTTCAACCACAGCGCCGAGCTGGACAGGGACGGGCCGATGCTGTCGCTGAGCGGCATCGATAACCTGAGCTACTACTGGCTGACGCCGGAGGGTGACTACGTCAACGACACCGGCTGCGGCAACACCCTGCGATTGGATCAGCCGCAGGGCGTGGCCTGGGTGATGGATTGCCTGCGTTTTTGGGTGCGGGAGTGCCACATCGACGGTTTCCGTTTCGATCTGGGCAGCGTGCTCGGCCGCACGCCGGGGTTCGATCGCGATGCGCCGCTGTTCCAGGCGATGCTGGCGGACGATGTGCTGTCGCGCTGCAAGCTGATCGCCGAACCCTGGGACGTTGGCCCCGGCGGTTATCAGGTGGGGGCGTTCCCCGGCCGCTTCGCCGAATGGAACGACCATTACCGCGACGACATGCGCCGTTTCTGGCTGCAGAGCGGCGTGTCGCTCGGCCAGTTCGCCCGGCGTTTTGCCGCCTCCAGCGATGTGTACAACCAGCGCGGGCGAGCGCCATACGCCACCGTCAACATGCTGACCGCCCATGACGGCTTCACCCTGCAGGACGTGGTCAGCTTCAACGAGAAACACAACCAGCCGAACGGCGAAGGCAACCGCGACGGCAGCGATCGTAATTTCAGCAACAACCACGGTGTGGAAGGCCTGGTCGCCGACGACGCCATTGTGCAACGCCGCAGGGCCAGCCAGCGGGCGATGCTCGCCACGCTGTTGCTGTCCCAGGGAACGCCGATGCTGCTGGCCGGCGATGAACAGGGACACAGCCAGCAGGGGAACAACAACGCCTATTGTCAGGACAACGCCACCACCTGGCTCGACTGGTCCACGGCGGATGACGCGCTGACCGATTACGTCGCGGCCCTGATCGCGCTGCGCCGCCAGATCCCCGCGTTGCAACAGGATCGCTGGTGGCAGCAGGACGATGGCAGCGTGCAGTGGCTGAACGCGCAAGGCCAGCCGCTCGACGCGCAGCAGTGGGAGCAGGGCGATCTGCTCATGCAGATCCTGCTGTCGCAGCGCTGGCTGCTGCTGGTCAACGCCACGCCGCAAACGGTGGAGATGAGGTTGCCGGAAGGCGATTGGCAGGTTGTCGCTCCGTTCACTCAGGAAGGCTCACGGGCGGTGTTACCCGCCTGGCACCAGGACGCGCGCTCGCTTTGCGTTCTGGTACGGAAATAATAAAAGGAGTCCGCTATGGTTAGGTTTGAAAATAAAGACCCCCTGATGTTGGCGCGCCAGTTGCCGATTAAATCCGTAGCGCTGATCCTGGCCGGCGGCCGCGGCTCGCGTCTGAAAGATTTGACCTCCACCCGCGCCAAGCCCGCCGTCCACTTTGGCGGCAAGTTCCGCATCATCGATTTCGCCCTGTCGAACTGCCTGAACTCCGGCATCCGCCGCATCGGCGTGATCACCCAATACCAGTCGCACACGCTGGTACAGCACATTCAGCGCGGCTGGTCGTTCCTCAACGAAGAGATGAACGAGTTCGTCGACCTGCTGCCGGCCCAGCAGCGCCTCAGCACCGAACATTGGTACAAGGGCACCGCCGACGCGGTGTACCAGAACCTGGATATCATCCGCCGCTATGAGGCCGAATACGTGGTGATCCTGGCGGGCGACCATATCTACAAGATGGATTACTCGCGCATGCTGATCGACCACGTCGAGAAAGGTGCCCAGTGCACCGTGGCCTGCCTGCCGGTGCCGCGCAGCGAGGCCGGCGAATTCGGCGTGATGAAAGTGGATGAAAGCGACCGCATCATCGAGTTCCTGGAGAAACCCGCCGATCCGCCGGCGATGCCGGGCAACCCGGATATGTCGCTGGCCAGCATGGGCATCTATATTTTTAATGCCGCCTACCTGTTCCAGTTGCTGGAAGAGGATATGTCGACCCCCGGCTCCAGCCACGATTTCGGTAAGGATCTGATCCCGAAAATCACCACGCAACAGGCGGCGTGGGCGCATCCGTTTACCTTGTCCTGCGTGACGTCCAATCCCGATCTGCCGCCGTACTGGCGCGACGTGGGCACGCTGGACGCCTATTGGCGCGCCAACCTCGATCTGGCGTCGGTGACGCCGGAGCTGGACATGTACGACCGCGCCTGGCCGATCCGCACCCACATGGAGCCGCTGCCGCCGGCCAAGTTCGTGCAGGATCGCTCCGGCAGCCACGGCATGACCATGAACTCGCTGGTGTCCGGCGGTTGCATCGTGTCCGGGTCGGTGGTGGTGCATTCGGTGCTGTTCCCGCGCGTGCGAGTGAACTCGTTCTGCACCATCGACTCTACCGTATTGTTGCCGGACGTGAACGTCGGCCGTTCCTGCCGCCTGCGGCGCTGCATCATCGACCGCGCCTGCCACATTCCGGAGGGCATGGTGATCGGGGAAAACGCCGATGAGGACAGCAAGCGCTTTTATCGCTCGGAAGGCGGCATCGTGCTGGTGACGCGCGAAATGTTGTCAAAATTGTGAGTTAACGTGGGCGGCAGAACGATAGCCTGCCGCCTGATGAACGGTTCGATGGCTTGCGCAACGCGGCACGCATAACAGCGGCAAGCCTGCTTTATTTCTTATCCAGAGGCCTTCGGCCGACTTTCAGGAGTGATAATGCAGGTCTTACACGTATGTTCTGAAATGTTCCCCCTGCTGAAAACGGGCGGACTCGCAGACGTGGTTGGCGCGTTGCCGGCGGCGCAAATCGCCGAAGGCGCCGATGTTCGGGTGCTATTGCCCGCTTTCCCTGACGTACGCAACGGCATCCTCGACACCTCGCTGGTGGCGGAAATCGACTCGTTCGCCGGCCGGGTCGGCCTGCGTTACGGCACCTATCATGGCGTGGGCATCTATCTCATCGATGCGCCCTGGCTGTATGACCGGCCGGGCAGCCCGTACCACGATCAATCCATGTACGCCTACCCCGACAACCACCGCCGCTTTGCGCTGCTGGGCTGGATGGCCTGCGAGCTGGCCAAGGGGCTGGATCGCTACTGGCGCCCGCAGCTGGTGCACGCCCACGACTGGCACGCCGGCCTGAGCTGCGCCTATCTGGCCGCCAACGGCCACCCGGCGCGTTCGGTGTTCACCGTACACAACCTGGCCTATCAGGGGCTGTTTTCCGGCCATCACGTGACCGAGCTGTGGCTGCCGGCGTCGTTTTACGACGTTTATGGCCTGGAGTTCTACGGCCAGATGTCGTTCCTCAAGGCCGGGCTGTTTTATGCCGACCACGTGACCGCCGTCAGCCCGACCTATGCGCGCGAGATCACCCGGCCGGAGTTCGGCTATGGCATGGAGGGGCTGCTGCAGGAGCGGCAGCGGCAGGGCAAGCTGAGCGGCATCCTCAACGGGGTGGACGACAAGATTTGGGATCCGGCCCACGACCCGCGGCTGAGTGCCCGCTACGACGCCGACGATCTGAAAAGCAAGGTCAAAAACAAGCTGCATCTGCAAAAGGCCATGGGGCTGAAGGTGGACGAATCGCTGCCGGTGTTCGCGGTAGTGAGCCGATTGACCAGCCAAAAAGGTCTGGACCTGGTGCTGCAGGCATTGCCTGAACTGCTGGCGCAGGGTGGGCAGTTGGCGCTGCTGGGCGCCGGCGATGCGGTGCTGCAACA
Source organism: Serratia sp. TSA_105.2 (assembly GCF_052692115.1). Taxonomy (NCBI): domain Bacteria; kingdom Pseudomonadati; phylum Pseudomonadota; class Gammaproteobacteria; order Enterobacterales; family Yersiniaceae; genus Serratia; species Serratia sp. TSA_105.2. Next base: position 62,058 of record NZ_JBQZFT010000009.1, on the reverse strand, counting down.
GGCGTTTCTGGCCGCCGCCGCCGATTATCCCGAGCAGGTAGGGGTGCAGATCGGCTATCACGAATCCTTCTCCCACCGCATCATCGGCGGCGCCGACGTGATTCTGGTGCCGAGCCGCTTCGAGCCCTGCGGCCTGACGCAGCTCTACGGCCTGAAATACGGCACGCTGCCGCTGGTGCGCCGCACCGGTGGGCTGGCGGACACGGTGGTGGACTGCGCGCTGGAGAACCTGGCCGACGGCACCGCCAGCGGCTTCGTGTTCGACGATTGCGACGCCGTTGCGCTGGGCAACGCCATCCGCCGCGCCATGGTGCTGTGGAGCCGGCCGAAACACTGGCGCCACGTTCAGCGCCACGCCATGAGCGTGGACTTCGGCTGGCCGGTGGCGGCAAAAGAGTATTTATCGCTTTATCAACGCTTGTAGCCCGCGTTTCGCGTCTCGGGTTGACGCACGGCGGGCAGCCATAAGGGTAGATTGTCGGGGCGCGGCGTACCGCGTCCATGTTCAGCGGGGCCAGCTATTCCGCGGCGAATGGCTGGGCTCCCTACAAGGGATTAAAAAGCCATGACTTCACCGTTTAGTTACACCTCACCTACGGTCAGTGTGGAAGCGCTGAAACACTCCATCGCCTATAAGCTGATGTTTATCGTCGGCAAGGATCCGGCCATCGCCAACCGGCACGACTGGCTGAACGCCGTGCTGTTCGCGGTGCGCGATCGCATGGTTGAACGCTGGCTGCGTTCCAACCGCGCCCAGTTGTCTCAAGACGTGCGGCAGGTGTATTACCTGTCGATGGAGTTCCTGATTGGTCGCACGCTGTCGAACGCGCTGCTGTCGATGGGCATCTATCAGGATATCGACAACGCGCTGAACGAGATGGGGCTGAACCTGGCGGAGCTGCTGGAGGAAGAGAACGATCCCGGGCTCGGTAACGGCGGTCTGGGCCGCCTGGCGGCCTGCTTCCTCGACTCGCTGGCGACGCTGGCGCTGCCGGGGCGCGGCTACGGCATTCGCTACGAGTACGGCATGTTCAAGCAGAACATCGTCAACGGCCAGCAGATGGAATCGCCGGACTACTGGCTGGAGTACGGTAATCCGTGGGAGTTTCCGCGTCATAACACCCGCTACAAGGTGCGCTTCGGCGGCCGCGTGCAGCAGGAGGGCGCCAAGGCGCGCTGGCTCGAGACCGAAGAGGTCGTGGCCATCGCCTACGATCAGGTGATCCCCGGTTTCGACACCGATGCAACACCCTGCGGTTGTGGGGCGCGCAGGCCAGTAACGAGATCAACCTCGGCAAGTTCAACCAGGGCGATTACTTCGCGGCGGTGGAAGATAAAAACCACTCGGAGAACGTGTCGCGCGTGCTGTATCCGGACGACTCGACCTCCTCCGGGCGTGAGCTGCGGCTGCGGCAGGAGTATTTCCTGGTGTCGGCCACGGTGCAGGATATTCTCAATCGCCATTGGCTGATGCACAAAACCTTCGACAACCTGGCGGACAAGATCGCCATTCACCTCAACGACACCCACCCGGTATTGTCGATTCCCGAGCTGATGCACCGGCTGATCGACGAGCACAAATTCAAGTGGCTCGACGCCTGGGAAGTGGTGGAGCAGGTGTTTTCCTACACCAACCACACGCTGATGAGCGAGGCGCTGGAGACCTGGCCGCTGGACATGATTGGCCGCATCTTGCCGCGCCATCTGCAGCTGATTTTCGAAATCAACGATCACTTCCTCAAGATGGTGCAGGAGGTGGCGCCGGGCGACAACGACCTGCTGGCGCGGGTCTCGATCATCGACGAAACCAACGGCCGCCGGGTGCGCATGGCGTGGCTGGCGGTGGTGGCCAGCCACAAGGTCAACGGCGTTTCCGCCCTGCATTCCGAACTGATGGTGCAGTCGCTGTTCGCCGACTTCGCCCGGCTGTTCCCCAATCGTTTCTGCAACAAAACCAACGGGGTGACGCCGCGCCGTTGGCTGGCGCTGGCTAACCCGCCGCTGGCGGCGGTGTTGGACGACTGCATCGGCCAGACCTGGCGCACCGACCTCAGCCAACTGAGCGAGATCAAAGCCAACGTCGATTACCCGAGTTTCCTGCAGGCGGTGCAGCGCGCCAAGCGGCAGAACAAGGAGCGGCTGGCGCTGTACATCGCCAAAACGCTCAACGTGGTGGTCAACCCGGATGCGCTGTTCGACGTGCAGATCAAGCGCATCCACGAGTACAAACGGCAGTTGCTCAACGTGCTGCACGTCATCACGCTGTATAACCGTCTGCTGGACGATCCGGAGATCGAGCGCGTGCCGCGGGTGGTGATCTTCGCCGGCAAGGCGGCGTCGGCCTACTATGCCGCCAAGCAGATCATCCGCTTGATCAACGACGTGGCCAAAGTGATCAACAACGATCCGCGCGTGCATACCCAGCTGAAGGTGGTGTTCATTCCGAACTACGGCGTCAGCTTGGCGCAGATCATTATCCCGGCGGCGGATCTGTCGGAACAGATCTCGCTGGCGGGCACCGAGGCCTCGGGCACCAGCAACATGAAGTTCGCGCTGAACGGCGCGCTGACCATCGGTACGCTGGACGGTGCCAACGTCGAGATGCGCGAGCACGTGGGGGAGGAGAATATCTTTATCTTCGGCAATACCGCCGAGCAGGTCGAGGAACTGCGCCGCAATGGTTACAACCCGCGGCAGTACTATGAGCAAGACCCTGAGCTGCATCAGGCGCTGACGCAGATCGCCACCGGCGTGTTCAGCCCGGAAGAGCCGAAACGCTATGGCAATTTGTTCGACTCGCTGGTCAATCTCGGCGATCACTATCAGCTGTTGGCGGATTACCGCAGCTATGTGGACACGCAGGACAAGGTGGACGAGGTGTATCTCAATCAGGACGAGTGGACGCGGCGTGCGGTGCTGAATATCGCCAACATGGGCTACTTCTCCTCCGATCGCACCATTCAGGAATACGCGGACGAAATCTGGCACATTCAGCCGGTGAAGCTGTAAAGCGGGAGAGGAAAAAAGCAAAGGGCCGGATAACCGGCCCTTTTTCGTTACGCTGTGGCTCAGGAAGCCAGAGACAGCGCTTTCGTTTTCGCGTGTTCTGCCAGCCAGGCTTGCACTCGCGCCTGCTGCGCTTCGTCCAGCCACATGCCCAGCTTGGTGCGGCGCCAGATGGCGTCGGCCAGTTCTACGACCCACTCTTTCTCGGTCAGGTAGCGCAGTTCGGCTTCATACAGACCGTGGCCGAAATCTTCGCCCAGATCGGCGAGGCCGTTGGCGCCGGCCAGGATCAGTTCGCTCTGGCTGCCGTAGGTACGGGCATAGCGGCGCGCCAGGGCTTCCGGCAGCCAGCCGTGTGCACGGCGCAGTTTGGCCGCGTAGCCGTCGCGATCGCCGCCGATGTCACCGCCTGGCAGCGTGGCGTTTTTGGTCCACGCCGGGCCGCAGCCTGGGTAGTAGTGGGCCAGTTTTTCCATCGCATGTTCGGCCAGCTTGCGGTACGTGGTCAGCTTGCCGCCGAAGACCGACAGCAGCGGCGCCTTGCCTTGTTCGTCGTGCACGTCCAGCGTGTAATCGCGGGTGATCGCCTGCGGTGAATCGGATTCGTCGTCGCACAGCGGACGCACGCCGGAGTAGGTCCAGACGATGTCGTCGCGGCCCAGCTGCTTCTTGAAGTGATCGTTGTACACTTTCAGCAGATAAGCGATTTCGTTCTCGTCGATCTTCACGTCTTTCGGATCGCCTTTGTACTCCACGTCGGTGGTGCCGATGATGGAGAACTCGTCATTCCACGGGATCACGAACACGATGCGGTGGTCTTCGTTCTGCAGAATGTAAGACTGCGGCTGATCGTGCACGCGCGGCACCACGATGTGGCTACCTTTGATCAGGCGGATGCCGTAAGGCGATTTCAGCTTCAGGCCGTCGTCGAAGAAGTTTTTCACCCACGGGCCGGTGGCGTTCACCAGGCCTTTGGCGCGCCAGGTGAAGGTTTTGCCGCTGTCGATATCGACCGCTTCCACCATCCACAGGCCGTTTTCGCGCCATGCGCGGGTTACTTTGGTGCGGGTGCGCACTTCGCCGCCGCGTTTTTCCACTTCCTGCGCGTTCAGCACCACCAGGCGTGCATCGTCGACCCAGCAGTCGGAATATTCGAAACCGCGCTTCAGTTCAGGCTTCAGCACCGACTCTGGTCCAAAGCGCAAACCCTTGCTGCCCGGCAGGCTGGTGCGTTTGCCCAGGTGATCGTACAGGAACAGGCCGATACGGATCATCCAGGCCGGACGCAGGTGCGGCTGGTGCGGCAGGCGGAAGCGCATCGGGAACGCGATGTGCGGCGCCAGCTTCAGCAGCACTTCACGCTCGGCCAGCGCTTCGCTCACTAGGCGGAATTCGTAGTGTTCCAGGTAGCGCAGGCCACCGTGGATCAGTTTGGAACTGGCGGAAGACGTAGCACAGGCCAAGTCTTGCGCTTCCAGTAGCAGTACCGACAGCCCGCGCCCGGCAGCATCCGCCGCGATGCCGGCACCGTTGATGCCGCCACCGATAACGATCAAGTCTTTGGTTTCCACGTCAACTTCCTCCAGATGTTCGAAATAGCTCTTTCATGTTCGTTTTCGCTCATGATTGTAATCAAAAACCAACAAGCAAGCCAAGACTTAACCAAACAAAAACATTTAGGCGTGATAGAGGTAACAGTTTGGTGATGATAGTCACATAAATGATGTGGACATGGCACGAGCGCGCAAACGGCTGTCGATAAGAGGGCGAGGGCGGGAAACGGGGCGGCGGCGCGCCCCGCAGGTTAACAGCGGATCAGCACAGCTCCAGCTGCACGTCGTACTGCTCGATGATTTTCATCACGCTCGGCGGCGGCAGCTGATCGGTAAACAGGTAGTCGATCAGATTCATGTTGCCCAGGTTGACCATGGCGTTGCGGCCGAATTTGGAGTGGTCGGTGACCAGCATCACGCAGCGGGAATTTTCGATAATCGCGCGTTTGGTGCGCACTTCATGATAGTCGAATTCGAGCAGCGAGCCGTCCATATCGATGCCGCTGATGCCGAGAATGCCGTAATCGAGGCGGAATTGGGAGATGAAGTCCAGGGTGGCTTCGCCCATGATGCCGCCGTCGCGGGTGCGCACTTCGCCGCCGGCCAGGATCAGGCGGAAGTCTTCCTTGGCGGTCAGCAGGGTGGCGACGTTGAGGTTGTTGGTGACCACGCGCAGGTTCTTGTGGTTCATCAGCGCATGGGCCACCGCTTCCGGCGTGGTGCCGATATCGATGAACAGCGTGGCGCCGTCCGGGATCTGGCTGGCGACGCGCTGCGCGATGCGGGCTTTCTCTTCCGACCACATCACCTTGCGATCGTTATAGGCAGCGTTGACCGAGCTGGAAGGCAGCGCCGCGCCGCCGTGGTGACGCTGGATCTTGTTCTGGTCGGCCAGGTCATTCAAATCGCGGCGAATCGTTTGCGGGCTGACGTCAAAATGTTCCACCAGCTCTTCCGTGCTGACGTAACCCTGCAGGCGCACCAGCTCGATAATTGCGTCATGACGCTGTGTTTGCTTCACGATAATCCCCTAAAACGCCCGCTATGCCCGCTGGGCACAGCTCCCGGCTGTTATTGTTCGTTGTGTGCGCGATGACGCGTATCCCAAAATGCCATCAATAACCCTAACACTAAACCGGCTACGTGTGCCGCGTTGGCGATCGACATTCCTAAAATATCGAAATATCCGGCCACCAGCCACAGCACCGAGAACACCATCAGGCCGCGCGGCAGCATCAGGCCGCGCTCCGGCGCCCGTTCACCCGTCAGCCACACATAGCCCATCAGCGCATAGACCACGCCCGACAGCCCGCCGAACAGCGCGCCGCTGAACAGCGATTGCGCCCAGCCGCTAAAGAAGGCTGACACCACCGCCAGCACGAACAGCTTGCCGACGCCCAGGCGTTTTTCCATCTGGCCGCCGAGATACCACCACCACATCAGGTTAAACAGGATATGCAGCAGGGAGAAATGCAGGAACGCATGGCTGACCCAGCGCCACAGCTGCGTGTATTGGCTGCTGTCCTGCGGCCAGGAGAGCCAGTACATCACGGTGTCGTCGCCCAGCGCCTGCATCAGGATGTAGACCGCGATGCACAGCACCATCACGCCGAGCGTCAGCGGCCCGGCCTTGCTGCGTAGGGTGTGCAGGTAGGATTCGCTCTGATAGTGCAGGCCGGCGTCGGTCTGGCCGGTCTGCCAGCTGGCGGCCTGATAACGGCGGTTGAGCGGATCGGCCAGAAACTGCTGCAGCTCGTGTTGCACCTGTTCGAGGTGGCCGTCGTCGGCCAGCCAGATTTCCGCCGCCTCGCCGCTGTTGCGCAGTTCAAGCCGGATGCCCTGGGTCGCCATATAGTCGACAAAGGCCAGCGCCAGGCGCGGGTTGGATATGGCGATTACTCTAACCATTGCTCTTCCGTCGTAAGTGAATGATTTTGGCCGCGGCTTGCTCGCCGGCGACCCTGACGGTCGATTATAACGTCGAAATCCTGAGCGCTGGCAAACGGATCTGCGAAAAACCCGCGAAAACGCGCACAAAAATGAAGGGGAAGCCCGCCGGCGCACGGCGGGCGGCGGGGATCAGGCAGAGGTTTCCACGTCTTGCGGATACTGACGGGCCCAGGCCTCGAAGCCGCCGTCGATGCTGTAGACCGCGTCGAACCCCTGGTGCAGCAGATACTGCGCCGCGCTGCGGCTGCTGTTGCCGTGGTAGCACATCACCATCACCGGCCGCTCGAAGTCGTTTTGCTGCATAAAGGCCGACAGGGTGGCGTTGGTGAGGTGAAAGGCGCCCGGCGTATGCCCGGCTTCAAAACTTTGCGGATCGCGGATGTCGACCAGGGCGGCGCTGCCCTCTTTCCAGCGGGTGTACGCCTGCTCAACGTTGATCGCTTCGAACTGTTCCATACTGCTGACTGCCTCGTAATTGGGGGACGCCGCTATTGTAACCAACTCGGCGGCGTTTAAGACCAGAGCAAGGGTGTGGTTTTGTCACACCAGCAGGACTTCAACACCTTGTTGACGCAGTTGTTCAACGATCGCCGGATCGGCGGCTCGGCCTGTGATCACCATGGCGATTTGCTCGGTGCGGCTAAACAGCATGCCGGCGCGTTGGCCGACTTTGCTGCTGTCGACCAGCACCACCAGTTTACCGACGTAGTTGAGCATCTTTTGCTCCGCCATGGCGGTCAGCATATCCGTTTTATACAAACCCTCGGCGGTAAGGCTGATACCGCTGGTGAACATCCAGTGCCCGGCGTACAGAGTCGCGTCGCCGTCCTGAGGCGCCAGGGTAATCGACTGAGTTTTGTTGTACTGGCCACCCATGATCACCACGCTGTCATGGTCCTGTTCGATCAGATAGTTGGCCAGCGGCAGGTAATTGGTGATCACCTGAACCGGCTTGCCGCAAATTTCACGCCCCAGCAGAAATGCAGTGGAACCGCAGTTGATCACCACGCTTTCGCCCGGCTGACAGAGTTGCGCCGCCGCTGCCGCGATGCGCATTTTTTCGTCGAGATGCTGGGTCTGGTGGATGTTGAGCGGCGTCCAGGTCGGGCGCGGGGTTTGCGTGGCTTCGGCGCCGTTGCGCACTTTGCGCAATTTGCCAATTTCATTCAGTTTGTTGATGTCCCGGCGCGCGGTGGCCGGAGAGATGTCAAACGCCGCGATCACGTCCGCCACGGAGATTTGCCCCTTGCGATGCAAGAGATCGAGAATGGCATTGTGGCGTTGGGACTCTGTCATGCGGGCTCCATCAGGGTGAGAAGAACGTCGTTGCCTTCGATTATATGCGCGCCGTTTGACGATTTGAATCATTGCCGTTCAAAAGCGCGCATCAGTATGCAACACCGGTTGATTACAAGAAAGACTTGAAGGGCAGGTCGGGTTCCTGGGTGAAACAATCATCGAACCCGCGCGGATAGTGATATTCCAGATTGTCTTTGTCCTGTGGCCAGATGAACTTGCCGCCAACTTGCCAGATAAACGGTTTGAAACCGTACTTGAGCCGGTCCTTTTTCATATCCCACAACACGCGGATCTCCTGCGGATCTGCCTGGAAATTCGACCAAATATCGTGGTGGAAGGGGATCACGACCTGGGCGTTCAACGACTCCGCCATACGCAAGATGTCGGCGCTGGTCATCTTGTCGGTAATGCCGCGTGGGTTCTCGCCGTAGGAGCCGAGGGCGACATCAATGTGGTGATCGTTGCCGTGCTTGGCGTAATAGTTGGAGTAGTGAGAATCGCCGCTGTGATAAAGGTTGCCGCCCGGCGTTTTGAACAGGTAATTGACCGCACGCAGGTCCATGCCGTCCGGCAGTACGCCCGCGGCCTTTTGTTCCACCGGCAATGTGATCAGCGCCGTGCGATCGAAAGCATCCAGCGCATGAATTTCGACGTCTTTGATTTTTATCACGTCGCCAGGTTTGACGGTGATGCAGCGTGCTGGCGGCACGCCCCAGCCGATCCAGATATCCACGCAGCTTTTCGGCCCGATAAACGGGACGGTGTCTGGACAGTTCTGCAACACGGCCGCCGCGACGTTCACATCGATATGATCGTTGTGATCGTGCGTGGCCAACACGGCGTCGAGCTGGGTGATGGCGAACGGGTCGAGTACGAATGGGGTGGTGCGCAGGTTCGGCTGCAGCTTCCGCACCCCGGCCATGCGCTGCATTTGATGGCCGGTTTTCATCAGCGGATTGCCGTGGCTCTGCTTGCCGGTGCCGCACCAAAAATCGACGCACAGGTTGGCGCCTTCTTCAGACTTGAGCCAGATGCCGGTGCAGCCCAGCCACCACATGGCGAAGGTGCCGGGCGCGACTTCCTCCTGCTCTATCTCTTCGTTCAGCCAGGTGCCCCATTCGGGAAAGGTGTTCAATATCCAGGACTCGCGGGTGATGTCGTTGACTTTACTCATGGGTCTTTCCTCATTGGCGGTGATGGTGAAATCACAAGTAATCACATTAAGATCTTATGTGATTTATTTTGATTGAATCTAGCATCGTTTTTTTCAACTGACAACGATCTTAATTCACGTTAACGCCGCCTTATTCGCGCATTTCTCTGCCCTTGGCCCTTATGTTTCTCCTGGTTACTGCTATTAAATTCAATAGGTAATAAAATGTGTGTTGCCTAATTCATTGAATGTTAGTGGAATTGATTTTTATCTTGCGAGGTTGTTCACAAATAATCATTTATGATCTTTTTGTGATTGTTGGTGATTGATATGGTGAGGGCGTTACCTGCACGCCAACCTTTCCGGGAGAGCCGTATGGAAACCCTTTACACCATCTTCACCGTCTTTTTTAACCAGGTGATGACCAATGCGCCGCTGCTGCTGGGGCTGGTTACACTGCTGGGTTACACGTTGCTGCGCAAAAGCGCGGCGGTCATCATCAAAGGCACTATCAAGACCATTATCGGTTTCATGTTATTGCAGGCCGGCTCCGGCATCCTGACCGGCACGTTCAAACCCGTTGTGGCGAAATTGTCTGAGGTATACGGCATCAACGGGGCGATTTCGGACACCTATGCTTCGATGATGGCCACCATCGAACGTATGGGGGACGCCTACAGCTGGGTCGGCTACGCGGTATTGCTGGCATTGGCGCTGAACATTCTCTACGTACTGCTGCGGCGTATTACCGGTATTCGTACCATTATGCTCACCGGCCACATCATGTTTCAGCAGGTTGGGCTGATCGCGGTATTTTTCTACATTCTGGGTTACGGCATGTGGACGACGGTATTGTGCAGCGCGCTCTTGGCTTCACTGTACTGGGGCATCACCTCCAACATGATGTTCAAACCGACGCAGGCGGTAACGGAAAACAGCGGCTTCTCGATCGGGCACCAACAGCAGTTCGCTTCGTGGCTGGCATACAAGGCCGCACCGTATCTCGGTAAAAAAGAGGACAGCGTGGAAGATCTGAAGCTGCCCGGGTGGCTGAACATTTTCCATGACAACATCGTGTCCACCGCCATCGTGATGACGCTGTTTTTCGGCATCATTCTGTGCTCGTTCGGCCTGGACACTCTGCAGGCGATGGCCGGTAAAACTCACTGGAGCATCTATATCCTGCAAACCGGGCTGATGTTCGCGGTGGCGATTTTCATCATCGTGCAGGGCGTGCGCATGTTCGTCGCCGAATTGACCGAGGCCTTTAACGGCATATCCCAGCGTCTGATCCCCGGCGCGGTACTGGCCATCGACTGTGCCGCCATTTATAGCTTCGCGCCCAACGCCGTGGTGTGGGGTTTTATGTGGGGTACCATCGGCCAACTGATCGCCGTCGGCATACTGTTGGCGCTCGGCTCTTCCATCATGATCATTCCCGGTTTCATTCCCATGTTCTTTTCTAACGCCACCATCGGCGTATTCGCTAACCACTTCGGCGGCTGGCGCGCGGCGATGAAGATCTGTCTGGTGATGGGAATGATAGAGATCTTCGGCTGCGTGTGGGCCATCAAACTGACCGGGCTAAGCGCCTGGATGGGCATGGCGGACTGGTCGATTCTGGCGCCGCCGCTGATGCAGGGGCTGAGTCTGGGCCTGTGGTTTATGGGTGTGGTGATCGTTATCGCCCTAATGTACATGTTCTTCGCCGGACGCACCCTGCGTGCGGAAGAAGATGCTGAAAAACAATCGGTTGAACCGGCGTCACGTTAATAGGAGTGCAGATTATGACGGTACGAATCCTGGCGGTATGCGGTTGCGGGCAAGGCAGTTCCATGATCATGAAAATGAAGGTCGACCAATTTTTAACGCAGCAGGGCGTGGATCATTCGGTCAACAGCTGTGCGGTGGGGGAATACAAATCCGAGTTGAACGGGGCCGACATCATCATCGCTTCCACCCATGTCGCGGATGAAATCGTCGTCAGCGGCAACAAATATGTGGTTGGGGTGCGCAATATGCTCTCGGCGGCGGACTTCGGCCCGAAGCTGATGGACGTCATCGGCGCGCATTTTCCGCAAGATTTGAAGCAGTGAGGAGCGAGTCATGAAGCTGAGCGATTCGTTGGCGCAGAATAACGCTATCCAACTGCAGGCGGAGGCTGCCGACTGGCGCCAGGCGGTGCGGCTGGGGGTCGATCTGCTGGTGGCCGCCGGTGTGGTGGAGCCCCGCTATTTCGACGCCATTTTGGCCGGCGTCGAACGGCACGGCCCTTACTTCGTGCTGGCGCCGGGCCTGGCGATGCCGCACGGCCGGCCGGAGGAAGGGGTGCTGAAAACCGGCTTCGCCTTGGTCACCTTGAAAACGCCGGTGTGTTTCGGCGATGAGGACAACGATCCGATAGACATCTTGATCACCATGGCGGCGGTGGACGCCAAAACGCATCAGGAGGTGGGGATCATGCAAGTGGTGAACCTGTTTGAAGATGAGGCGAATTTCGATCGCTTGCGGGCCTGTCGTCGCGCGAGCGAGGTATTGGCGTTGATCGACAAAACGTCTGCGGCGGCGAATTGAAGGAGACAAACAATGAACACGCATTTACCGATGTTGCAGGTGGCGCTGGATAACCTGTCTATGGCTGCGGCTTACGACACGACTCGCCTGATCGCGGCCGAAGTGGACATCATCGAAGTCGGCACTATTTTGTGCGTGGCGGAAGGTGTGCGAGCCGTACGCGATTTAAAAGCGCTGTATCCGGATCGCATCGTGTTGGCGGACGCAAAAATCGCCGATGCGGGTCAGATTCTGGCGCGAATGTGCTTCGAGGCGCATGCCGATTGGATCACGGTGATCTGCTGTGCCGACATCAATACGGCCAAGGGAGCTCTGCAGGTGGCGCATGAGTTCGGTGGTGACGTGCAGATAGAACTGACGGGGTTCTGGACCTGGGAACAGGCGCAGGCGTGGCGTGAAGCGGGAATTGGTCAGGTGGTGTATCACCGCAGCCGTGACGCGCAGGCGGCGGGGGTATCCTGGAGCGAAGACGATATCCGCGCGGTGCGTCGCCTGAGCGAGATGGGTTTTAAGGTGACGGTCACCGGCGGACTGGCGCTGGAAGACTTGCCACTGTTCCAGGGCATTCCCATCCATGTCTTTATCGCCGGGCGCAGCATTCGCGATGCCGCCGATCCGGTCGCGGCGGCGCGGGAATTTAAACGTGTCATCGCCCAGCGGTGGGGCTGAGGAGCGGTTATGTTGCACAAATCCGTGCCGTTGGGCATCTATGAGAAAGCGTTGCCGCCGGGCGAGGACTGGCTGACACGCCTGCAACTGGCAGGGGAGTTGGGATTCGATTTCGTTGAAATGTCGATCGATGAAAGCGACGGCCGCCTGGCGCGGCTGGACTGGAGCGCTGAACAGCGGCTCGCGTTGGTTAGCGCCGTTGCGGCGAGCGGTGTGCGCGTCCCTTCTTTATGCCTCAGCGCCCACCGGCGTTTTCCGTTGGGCAGTGAAGACGACACGACGCGCGACCGGGGACTGGAGATCGTGCGAAAAGCTATTCGGCTGGCGCAGGATACCGGCATCCGGGTGATCCAACTGGCCGGGTATGACGTTTATTACCAGCAGTCTACTGCGCAGACCCGCGCCCGGTTCCGCGCCGGATTGGTACAGGCGGTAGAGATGGCCAGCCGTGCACAGGTCATGCTGGCGATGGAAATCATGGACTATCCGCTGATGAACTCGATCAGCAAGGCGTTGGGCTATGCCCACTACCTGAATAACCCGTGGTTTCAGCTGTATCCGGATATCGGCAACTTGTCTGCCTGGGACAACGATGTGCCGATGGAGCTCATGGCCGGGCGCGGACATATCGTGGCGGTACACGTTAAGGATACGCGGCCGGGGGAGTTTAAGGATGTGCCGTTCGGCGAAGGCGTGGTGGATTTCGTACGCTGTTTCGAAACGCTGTTGCAGAGCGGCTATCGTGGCCCCTATCTGCTCGAGATGTGGAGCGAGAAAGCGAACGATCCGCTGCGGGCGGTGCGGGAGGCGCGTGCCTGGGTGGTTGAACGCATGGCCGAGGCCGGGTTGGAAATAAGGAGGTAGCATGCTGGAGCAACTGAAAAGTCAGGTGTACCGAGCCAATATGGCGTTGCCTGAGCACGGGCTGGTGACCTATACCTGGGGCAATGTCAGCGGCATCGATCGGGCCAGTGGGCTGGTGGTGATCAAACCCAGCGGCGTACCTTATGAAACGATGCGGGCTGAGGATATGGTGGTGGTGAATGCGCGAGGTGAGGTTGTTGAGGGGCAACTGCGGCCTTCGTCCGATACGCCGACGCATTTGGCGCTGTACCGGGCGTTCCCTCAACTCGGCGGTGTGGTGCATACGCACTCCACCCATGCCACCGCCTGGGCGCAGGCGGGGGAGGCGATACCGGTGCTCGGCACCACCCACGCCGACTATTTTTCCGGCGATATTCCTTGTACCCGCGGCCTGACGGCAGAAGAGGTGGCGCGGGAATATGAGCTGAACACCGGTCGGGTGATTATAGCAACCCTGAAAGGGCGTGAACCGTTGCACATTCCCGGTATCCTGGCGTATCAGCATGGCCCGTTCAGTTGGGGAAGGACGCCGGATGAGGCGGTGCATAACGCCGTGGTACTGGAGGAGGTGGCGAAAATGGCGTGGATCAGCCGGGATATTAACCCCGGCCTAAGGCGGATCGATGACTATCTGCTGGAAAAGCATTTCAGCCGCAAACATGGCGCAGGCGCCTATTACGGCCAGCGCTGACTCTCAGGCGCCGTACCCCATCATCTTCAACAGCTGCTGCGCCTGCTGCACCGCTTCCTGGCGATGGGCCACGCCGAGCTTCTGGTACAGGTTGCGGATGTGCGTCTTGATGGTGGTGGCCGCCACATCCAGCTCGCCGGCGATCTGGTCGTTGCTGTAGCCGGAATAGATCAGCCCCAGCACCTGCCATTCGCGCTGGGTGAGCGGGCTGGTGCGGATCAGCTCCGGCACCTGCGGGTGGGTCAGCAGCTTATCGACGAAGTTCTCGTCAAAATGCGCAAACTTGTGCCGATGATGCTGGTTGATGTCGCGCAGGATGCGCTGGGCGCGATGCTGTTCCAGCTCAGGCAGCGTGTTGAGCTGGATCAGCTGGCGCAGCTGCTGCGCCATCGCTTCGCCCTCGATGACGAAATGGCTGATAAAGCCGGTGCGGTTAGCCAGCGACAGCGCTTCGATCAACGCCTGCTGCGCTTCGCTCTTGCGCTCTTGCAGCCAGTACAGCTGGTTGCTGAGCAGCAGGTTGCGGTTGAGATCGCTCACCAGCCGCAGCCGGCGGGCGTTCTCGTTCAGCTCATCCAGCACCACGCCGGCCTCGTCATACTGGCCGAGCAGGATTTGCACCCGCGCGATGTTGCGCCACTGGCCCTGCGTGAAGTGGTTGTCCGCCATGCCGGGCTTTTCGGTGTGGCGCAGCCACTGGGCGGCGGCGGCGGTGTCGCCGGTCATCTGCCAGTGGATCACCCGCGACTTGTCGGTGTTGGTCAGCCAGTCGCGATGGTAGTGGGCGCCGTGCAGCAGGGTTTCGCAGCGCTGCAGGTGGGTATTGGCATTGTCCAGATCGCCGCGCGCCAGCGAGCATTTGGCCAGCATGGCGATGCACTGCAGCTGTTGCTGTGGCTGGTAGTTCGCCAGGATTTTCAGCCCGGTGCGCGCCGCGTCTTCCGCCTCGTCCAGCCGCGACCACGACCATAGGATCTGCGCGCGAATGCGCAGCAGGAACTCGTGCATCGGCAGCTGTTCCAGGTGCTGTTCGCGGATCAGTTCGAACGCCTTATCCTGGGTTTCGTAAGCGGCCTGCAGGAAGCCCTGGGCGATGAGGATTTCGCTCTGCTGCAGCAGCGCCCAGAGCGCGTAATGGTTGGCCTGATGGCGACGCGCCATCTGCTCGGTTTGCTGCATCATCGGCAGCGCGCGTGCCAGCTCACCCTTGCAGTGGTGCACTTCACCGGTCACCGAGGTGGCGACGATGCGGCTGTAATAGCTGGACAGCGGCAGGAATTTCAACGCTTCGGTCGCCAGCCGTTCGGCCTCTTCCGGTTTGCCGGCGTTGATCGCCACCTGGGCGCGCAGGGCGTCGAACTCGGCGTGCAGCGTTTGGTCTATCTCGATTTTCTGTTCGCGCATGGTGCGCTCGGCGCGCTCCAGCAGGGTGTTGACCTCGCCGTAGCGGTGCTGGCTCTGCGCCAGCCAGGCCTGCAGCAGCGCCAGCTTGGGGTTCTGGATCAGGCGCTCATAGGGCAGCGCGTTGAGGCACTCCTCCAGCAAGGCCAGTTCGCTGTGGTGGAACAGCGACCAGGCGTGTTGCAGCAGGATATCGCGCAGCATGCTGACGTCGCTGGCCGCCAGCGCATGGTGAATGGCCTCTGCCGGATATCCCAGCGCCAGCCAGCCTTCGGCGGCGGCGCGGTGCAACCCCGGCAGCTCCAGCGCCAATTCCCACTGGCAACGCTGGCGCAGGAAAGAGGCGAACAGCGGATGGAAGTTGAACCATTCGCCGGTGTCGTCCATGCGGTGGATAAACAGCCCCTGGCGTTCCAGCTCCTCCAGCCGTTGCTGACCGTTGTCTTCGCCGGTCAGCCGCACGATCAGCGCGTCGTTCATCGAGCGCAGCACCGAACAGCGCAGCAGGAAGGCGCGCGCATCGGCATCGACGTGATCCAGCACTTCGTCTACCAGGTAGTCGGACAGGTGACTGGCGTTCAGCCCCGCAAGGCGCTTGGCCGACAGCTGGGCCGACGAGGCGGACTGGCGGGCCGACAGCGCGATCAGCTGCAGCGCGGTGGCCCAGCCTTCGACTTCGTCGCACAGGCGGCTGCTGTCCTGCTGTTCCATCGGCGCCGCCAGGCGGCAGTCGAAGAACTGTTTGGCTTCCTGATGGGTAAACGCCAGCTGCTGCGTACCCATTTCCAGCAGCTGATCGCGCACCCGCAGATTGGCGATGCCGAGCGGCGGCAGGGTGCGCGAGAGCAGGATCAGCGTCAGGTTTTCCGGCTGATGGCGCAGGAAAAAGCGCATGGCTTCGTGGATGGCGTCGTTGGTGATCAGGTGGTAGTCGTCGATCACCAGGTACAGCGGCTGGTGCCAGTCGGCCAGCTCGATAAACAGCTGGGCGAACAGCGCCGACAGGCTGGCGTACTGATGCTTCTGGCTCAGCGCCTCGCTCTTGACGCAGCGGCCGCCGCTGGCCTGCTGCAGCGCGGCGATCAGGTAGCTGGCGAAGCGCTCCGGCTGGTTATCGCTCTCATCCAGGGAATACCAGCCCAGATCGGCCTTGCCGGCCGCCCATTGGGCGATCAGCGTGGTTTTCCCGTATCCCGCCGGGCAATTGACCAGTGTCAGGCGATAGTTGCCCGCGCTGGCCAGTTTGGCCAGCAGGCGATCGCGGATCACGGTATTTTGCAGCCGTACCGGGCGGCTCAGTTTTGATGGGATCAGCATAGTATTCCAGGGTATAAATCGCGGTTCCCGCCGGGATTGGAGTGGCGCTAATTATTTTATGGTTCGTAATTAATAGCTCCCCCTAACTTCTGCCAACCCTAAACGTATTGCAACAAGCTTCCGCATCGGCTTGGAGTTAAGTTGCTATCGATCACACTTTTTTACGTTTGGCGCCGGCGCGCGGCGATGCGGTTGCAGATCGCATTTCCGGCCATGGACAAAACTTCAGCAGTGCGAATACTTGTGCTAACGTCATGGTTAACGTTCTCAGTGCTCGCCGCACGCGTTGGCGGGCTTTTTTGCATCGTTGCAAGGGAGTCAAACAGTGCCTGAGATCACAATTCCAGCTACGCCCCAATCCTCCTCCCCAGCTAATCCCCAAGCGGGATGATGCCGTCAGGCTTTCTCACCGGCACGATAGCGGCAATTTGACCCACTTACTGGATAGAGAGTTTTCCTTATGTCACAGCCTACGCTCAAGAAGGATGCTTTTCTGGCGGCGCTTGCCCGCCAGTGGCAACGGTTCGGCCTCAGTTCCGCACAGCAGATGACGCAACATCAATGGTGGGAAGCCGTCAGTGCGGCGCTGGCCGAGCAGTTGGCCGCACAGCCGGCGCCGCGCAAAAGCGCCAAACCGCTGCGCCACGTGAACTACATCTCGATGGAGTTTCTGATCGGCCGGCTGACGGCGAACAACCTGATCAACCTGGGCTGGTACGACACCGTCGAGCAGGCGCTGGCGGAGCAGAACGTCAAGCTGGCGGATTTGCTGGAGCAGGAAACCGATCCGGCGCTGGGCAACGGCGGGCTGGGGCGCTTGGCGGCCTGTTTCCTCGACTCGATGGCGACGGTGGAGCAACCGGCCACCGGCTATGGGCTGAACTACCAGTACGGGCTGTTCCGCCAGTCGTTCCAGGATGGGCAGCAGCAAGAGGCGCCGGATAACTGGCAGCGCGAGAGTTACCCGTGGTTTCGCCACAACGCCGCGCTGGCGGTGGATGTAGGCATCGGCGGCAAGCTGGAAAAGCAGGCCGACGGCCGCGAACTGTGGCGCCCGGCCTTCACCCTGCGCGGCGAAGCCTGGGATCTTCCGGTGCTGGGGTATCGCAACGGCGTGGCGCAGCCGCTGCGCCTGTGGCAGGCGACCCATCAGCACCCGTTCAATCTGAGCGATTTCAACGACGGCAAATTCCTGCAGGCGGAGAAGCAGGGCGTAGAAGCCGACAAGCTGACCAAGGTGCTCTACCCGAACGACAACCATCAGGCCGGCAAGCGCCTGCGCCTGATGCAGCAGTATTTCCAGTGCGCCTGCTCGGTGGCGGACATTTTGCGCAAGCACCACCAGGCCGGCCGCAAGATTGAAGAGCTGCCGAAGTACGAAGTGATCCAACTGAACGACACCCACCCGACCATCGCCATTCCGGAAATGCTGCGCATTCTGCTGGACGAACACCAGCTGGAGTGGGAGGCGGCCTGGGCGATCACCAGCAACACCTTCGCCTATACCAACCACACCCTGATGCCGGAAGCGCTGGAGTGCTGGGATGAAAAACTGGTGCGCAGCCTGCTGCCGCGCCATTTCTCCATCATCAAACAGATCAACGCCAGGTTCAAAAAGCAGGTGGATAAGCACTGGCCGGGCGACGAGGCGGTGTGGGCCAAACTGGCGGTGCATCACAACAAGCAGGTGCGCATGGCCAACCTGTGCGTGGTCAGCGGCTTTGCGGTCAACGGCGTGGCGCAGCTGCACTCGGATCTGGTGGTGAAAGATCTGTTCCCGGAATATCACCAGCTGTGGCCGAACAAATTCCATAACGTCACCAACGGCATCACGCCGCGCCGCTGGCTGAAACAGTGCAACCCGGCGCTGTCGGGCCTGATCGACGAGACGCTGAAGGTAGAGTGGGCGAACGATCTCGACGCGTTGCGCGGGCTGGAAAAATTCGCCGACGACGCGGCGTTCCGCCAGCGTTATCAGCAGATCAAACGCGACAACAAGGTGGCGCTGGCCCATTACGTGCACGGCGTGATGGGGTTGACGCTCGACCCGGACGCGATTTTCGACGTGCAGATCAAGCGTCTGCACGAGTACAAACGCCAGCACCTGAACCTGCTGCACATCCTGTCGCTGTATCGCCAGCTGCGCGACAACCCGAATCTGGACATCGTGCCGCGCGTCTTCCTGTTCGGCGCCAAGGCGGCGCCGGGCTACTACCTGGCGAAGAACATCATCTACGCGATCAACCAGGCGGCCGAGAAGATCAATCACGATCCGTTGGTGAAAGATCGCCTGAAAGTGGCGTTCATTCCCGACTACCGCGTGTCGGTGGCCGAACTGATGATCCCGGCGGCGGATATCTCCGAGCAGATCTCCACCGCCGGTAAAGAGGCCTCCGGCACCGGCAACATGAAGCTGGCGCTGAACGGTGCGCTGACGGTCGGCACGCTGGACGGCGCCAACGTCGAAATCGCCGAGCAGGTGGGCGAAGACAATATCTTTATCTTCGGCAATACCGTGGAGCAGGTGAAGGCGATACTGGCGAAGGGCTACGATCCGCTCAGCTACCGCAAGAAAGACAAGCACCTGAAGGCGATTTTGGACGAGCTGGCGAGCGGCGCGTTCAGCCACGGCGACAAGCACGCGTTCGACATGATGCTGCACAGCCTGCTGGAGGGTGGCGATCCTTATCTGGTGCTGGCGGACTTCGCCTCGTACTGCCAGGCGCAGCGCCGGGTCGACGAACTGTACCGCGATCGGGACGAATGGACGCGGCGGACTATCCTTAACACCGCGCGCGTCGGCATGTTCAGCTCGGATCGCTCGATTCGCGATTACCAGCAGCGCATCTGGCAAGCCAAACGTTAAGGAGAGCGAATGGATCGCAAGCGTATCGATCAGGCGGCAGCGCAGGCGGGGATCGCTGCCGATTTCATCAATGCCCACGGCAAGCGGCAGGCGATTGAACCGGAGACCAAGCGCAAGCTGCTGGCGGCCATGAACCGGGCCGATGCCGCGCAGGAAGGGGCGGCATCGCCGTTACCGGCGGTCAAGGTGTTCTATCAGGGCGCGCCGCTGGCGCTGACTCCGGCGGGCGAAGGCGAGTACCTGTGGGCGCTGCAGCGTGAAGACGGCGAATGCCTGCAGGGGCGCGTCGGCGCGCGCAAGACCCTGACGCTGCCGGGCGATCTGCCGGCGGGTTACCACCAATTGACGCTGAGCCAGGGCGCACGGCAGTGGCCATGCCGAGTGATCGTCGCACCGAGGCGCTGCTTCGAGCCGGACGCCTTGCTGACCGGCAAGAAACTGTGGGGCGCCTGCGTTCAGCTGTATACGCTGCGTTCCGATCGCAACTGGGGCATCGGCGATTTCGGCGATCTGCGCCTGATGGTGGAGCAGGTGGGGGAGCGCGGCGGCGCCTTCGTCGGTCTCAATCCGATCCATGCGCTGTATCCGGCCAACCCGGAGAGCGCCAGCCCTTACAGCCCCTCGTCGCGCCGCTGGCTGAATCTGGCGTATATCGACGTCAACGCGGTGGAGGATTTCCAACGCAGCGACGCGGCTCAGCGCTGGTGGCAGAAGCCGGCGACGCAGAAGCAGTTGGCCAAGGCGCGCGCCGCGGAGTGGGTGGATTACACCGCCGTGATGCAGCTGAAGCTGGCGGGGCTGAAGCTGGCTTTCCCGCTGTTTCAGGCGCGCAATCCGAACGACGCGCAGCGTCAGGCGTTCGAACAGTTCGTGACTGAGGGCGGCGACAGCCTGTATCAGCAGGCGGCGTTCGATGCGCTGCATGCCCATCTGGCGGCCAAAGACGCCAGCCAGTGGGGGTGGCCGGCCTGGCCCGAGCGCTATCGGCGGGGGCAGAGCGAAGCGGTGCGGCAGTTCTGCGATGAGCATCAGGACGCGGTCCGCTTTTACCTGTGGCTGCAATGGCTGGCGGGCACGCAGTTTGCGCAGTGTTTTGAGCAGAGCCGGCAGCAGCAGATGCCGATTGGTCTGTATCGCGATTTGGCGGTCGGGGTGGCGGAAGGCGGAGCGGAAACCTGGTGCGACCGCGAACTGTACTGCCTGAAAGCGTCGGTCGGCGCGCCGCCGGACATCCTGGGGCCGCTGGGGCAAAACTGGGGCCTGCCGCCGATGGATCCGCACGTGATGGCGGCGCGCGGTTATCAGCCGTTCATCGATCTTTTGCGCGCCAACATGACCAGCTGCGGCGCGCTGCGTATCGATCACGTCATGGCGCTGCTGCGGCTGTGGTGGATCCCTTATGGCGAAACCGCCGATCGCGGCGCCTACGTCAAATACCCGGTGGACGATCTGCTGGCGGTGCTGGCGCTAGAAAGCCAGCGCCACCGCTGCATGGTGATCGGCGAGGATCTTGGCACGGTGCCGGTGGAGATCGTCGGCAAGCTGCGCGACAGCGGCGTCTATTCCTACAAAGTGCTGTACTTCGAAAGCGACGGCGAACATCATTTCCGCGCGCCGCAGGCCTATCCGGTGCAGGCGATGGCGACCATCACCACCCACGATCTGCCGACGCTGCGGGGTTACTGGCAGAGCGGCGATCTGACGCTCGGCGACCGGCTGGGGCTCTATCCGGACGCGGAGATCCTGCGGGAGCTGTTCGCCGATCGGGAACGCGCCAAGCAAGGGCTGCTGGACGGGTTGCATCGCTATGGCTGCGTGCCGCAGAAGGTGGGCAAGAAGGCGGCGCTGCTCGGCATGAGCCCGCTGCTCAACCGCGGCCTGCAGCGCTATGTCGCCGACAGCGCCAGCGCCTTGCTCGGCCTGCAGCCGGAAGACTGGCTGGACATGGCAGACCCGGTCAATATTCCCGGCACCAGTGACCAGTACCCTAACTGGCGGCGCAAGCTGACCCAAACGCTGGAGGAGATGTTCGCCGATCCGCGGATAAACCGGCTGTTGAAGGACTTGGACAAACGGCGGCGCAAGGTGTCGGTGGGGTGAAAACGACAATGCCGGAACGGGTTCCCCTTCCGGCATTGTGTTATCCACCGCGGCGCGAGCGCCGAGGATCAGTAATAGGAGTGCTCGCCGCGCTGGTGCTCGGTCAAATCACGCACGCCCTTCAGTTCCGGGAACTTCTGCAGCAGCTCTTTCTCGATGCCTTCTTTCAGCGTGACGTCGACCATCGAACAACCGTTGCAACCGCCGCCGAACTGCAGGATCGCCATGTTGTCGTCGGTGATCTCCATCAGCGTCACGCGGCCGCCGTGGCCCGCCAGCTGTGGGTTGATCTGCGACTGCAACACGTATTCCACGCGCTCCATCAGCGGCGCGTCGTCATCGACCTTGCGCATCTTGGCGTTCGGCGCTTTCAGCGTCAGCTGAGAACCCAACTGGTCGGTCACGAAGTCGATTTCGGCGTCTTCCAGATACGGCGCGCTCAGCTCATCGACATAGGCGGACAGCTTGTCGAACTTCAGTTCGGTATCCGTCGCTTCTACCGCGTCCGGCGGGCAATAAGAGACACCGCATTCGGCCGTCGGCGTGCCCGGGTTGATCACGAATACGCGGATTTGGGTGCCTTCTTCTTGATTTGCCAGCAGTTTGGCAAAGTGTTCCTGTGCAGTATCTGTTATACGGATCATAGCATTAGCTCAATAGTTGACTTCTATAGTCGGTTATAATACGCCCATTGCCGTGGCACTACAACGTGCGGCAAACGCACCATATCTGCACCGAGGCGGCGCCTTGCCGCCGCAGCAGCGCCGCGATCTCCGCGACGGTGCTGCCGGTGGTCACCACGTCATCCACCAGGGCGATATGCCGGCCGGCAACTGATACCGTGCAGACGAAGGCGCGCTGCAAATTGCGCCTGCGTGCCCCGGCGCTCAGCCGCTGTTGCAAGGCGGTTTTGCGCACCCGGCGCAAGGCCGCGGGGCGATAGACGCAGCCCAGCCAGCGCGCCAGCGGCCGGGCCAGCAGATCGCTCTGGTTATAACCACGGCGCCAACAGCGTGATGTATGCAAGGGTACCGCTAAAATCAGATCGGGTCTGTTCAGATTCTGCTCTCTGCGCGCCTGCTGCCACCGCAACAGCATCAGGCGTGCCAGCGTCGGCGCCAGCTCGGGCGCGCGGTGAAACTTGAACCTCTTTACCAGTTGGCTGAGGGGCGCAACGTAGTCGCCGACGAACACCAGCCGCTGCCAGGGCGGTGGCCGTTGCAGGCAGCGGCCGCAGGGCATTTGCGTTTCTCCGGCGGGCAATCCGCAGCACGGGCAACACGGCGGGTGGGCCGGCAGATGGCGCAGGCAGCAGCTGCAGATGCCATGGCGCATCAGGCTCAACGGCTGTCGGCATAGCCAACAGCGGCTGCGGATTGATAGCATAGAGCCTCCGAGACGGATAAGCATGAAAGGACAATAACCCATGACAGCGCTGTACTGGCAAACAATAGGTGAAGGCGAACGCGATCTTGTGCTGCTGCACGGCTGGGGATTGAACGCCGAAGTGTGGAGTTGCATTCAGGCGCGACTGGCGCCGCATTTTCGCCTGCACCTGGTCGATCTGCCGGGTTATGGCCGCAGCCAGGGGTTCGGTGCCCTGTCGCTGGAGCAGATGACGGAAATCGTGCTGGCGGCCGCCCCGCCGCAGGCCTGGTGGCTAGGTTGGTCGCTCGGCGGGCTGGTGGCCAGCCAGGCGGCGCTGATGCAGCCCGAGCGACTCAAGGGGCTTATCACCGTGGCCTCCTCGCCGTGCTTTGCCGCCCGCGATGAGTGGCCGGGGATCCGCCCGGACGTGCTGAGCGGTTTCCAGCATCAGTTGAGCCTGGATTTCCAGCGCACCGTCGAGCGTTTTCTGGCGTTGCAAACGCTGGGCACCGAGAGCGCGCGTCAGGATGCGCGCCAGCTGAAAGCGGTGGTGCTCAACCAGCCGACGCCGAGCGTCGAGGTGTTGAACGGCGGGCTGGAGATCCTGCGCACCGCCGATCTGCGTGCGCCGTTGGCCGCGCTGGAGCTGCCGCTGCTGCGGATCTACGGTTATCTGGACGGGCTGGTGCCGCGCAAGGTCGCCGAGCTGCTCGATACCGCCTGGCCGAATTCTGCGTCGCAGATCGTGGCCAAAGCCGCCCATGCGCCGTTTATTTCTCATCCCGATGAATTTGTGACGATGATCGAAGCGTTTATTGCAGCACATTGAATCCGGTGGGAAAACGCACGATAGAGCGCTAAAAAAAACGCCGCCGGGTGGATAAAAGACAAAGCTGTTCGATACTTAGTGAGTCAATGCGTTGGCTGCAAAATGAAAAGACTGCGTGCGGCGCTTTTCATTTTGGCGTTTCGTCTCTGGGAAACAGGCCCCGTCAGGGAAAGCAACGAGGCCTGAGGATGTCGCGGCAGCCTGCGGTACTACGCATGGATCCTTGACGGCTTTCATAACAGATAAATTATCCATTGAGAGGTTAGTGTCATGAAATCATTGAAGATGATTATTGCAGCGGCAGTGCTGGGTTCGGTGTCTTTCGGCTCCATGGCGGCAACCCTGCTGACCAAGGAAGATCTGGATAAGAATCCGGGTAAATACGAGAAGATCGGCACCGTCACCACGACGGCGGAAACCACGTCACCGATGGATGCCAAGGAAGAGCTGTCCAAACTGGCGGACGAAAAGGGCGGTCAATACTACGTGATCCTGGCAGGCCGTGAACACGGTAAATTCAGCGCCATCGCCGAAGTTTACAAAGACAAGCAATAAGCCTTGAACGGCAGAGGGGCGCCCGTCATGGCGCCCCTGATCGTCAGGCCTTCAGCCGGTAGAATACCGTGCTGCATCCCTGGCCCTGCGGGCAGCGTTTGCAACTGCCGCTCAGACAGGCGCCTTCATCCTGTTCGATGCGCTCCACTTTCCCCATCGCCGTCAAACGGTCCAGCATCGCCTGCACCAGCGGCAGCGGCGTCGCCAGCGATTGGCTGAGCTGCTGCGCCTGGGCGCTGCCGCGCAGCGCCAGCGCATCGCGCACCTGCAGCAGCCCGGCCATCAGTGACAGCTCCCTTTGGCGCTCTGGCAACAGGCCGCCGGCGTGGCGTTGCCCAGGCGCACCGTGACGCGGCTGCGTGCCCTTCGCAGGCCGAACAGCACCAGCAGATTCACCAGCACCACCACCAGGATCGCCGTCAGGCTGTACTGCGGGTGTTGGTTGAAGGTGGCCACCTGATAGAACAGCGTCGCCAGCGAGTAGGCCACGTTCAGCCCCCACAGAATAGAGAAGGTCATCCAGCCGCGGCTCGATTCACGGGCGATGGCGCCCATCACCGAGACGCAAGGCACATACAGCAGCACGAAGATCAGATAGCTGTAGGCGGAGATGCCGGAGCCGAATTTGCTGCTCATCACGCCCATTGAGCCGACGCCCATCTCGCCGTCGCCCTTGCTGGCTTCGATCGGGTTGGAGAGCACGCTCAGGCTGAAGGTGTTTTTCAGGCCGTCCCAGGTTTCGTTCAGTGCGCCGCCCAGCTCATCGAGCAGGTTGAAGTTGGCGGCGTCGAACGCCTCTTTATTGATGTGCTCGGCGGTATACAGCGTATTCAGCGTGCCGACCACCACTTCTTTCGCCATCGCGCCGGTTACCAGGCCGACGGTGGCCTGCCAGTTATCGCTGTGGACGCCCATCGGCTGCAGTAGCGGCGTCAGCACTTTGGAGACCGAGGCCAGCGCGGAGTCGTTGATGTTGTCGACTGTCTTGCCGCTGAACGAGAAGCTGTTCAGGCCGCCGATGAATATGCTGGCCACCACGATCACCTTACCGGCGCGCAACACGAAGCCTTTCAACCGCTGCCAGGTTTGCAGCAGCAGGCTTTTCAGGTGCGGCACATGGTAGACCGGCAGCTCCATCACGAACGGCGAGGCTTCGCCGCGCATGAGGGTGTATTTGAGCACCAGACCGGTGAGGATCGCCACCGCAATGCCGAGCATGTACAGCGAGAATACCACCCCGGCGCCGTCCTGACCGAAGAAGGCGGCGGCGAACACCGCAAAGATCGCCAGACGGGCACCGCACGACATAAACGGCGCCATCATGATGGTGATCAGGCGCTCGCGCTGGGCGTCCAGCGTCCGGGCGCCCATGATGGACGGCACATTGCAGCCGAAGCCGACGATCAGCGGCACGAAGGATTTGCCCGGCAGCCCGAGCGCCTGCATCAGGCGATCCATCACGAACGCCGCGCGTGCCATGTAGCCGGAATCCTCCAGGAAGGACAGGAACAGGTACATCATGCCGATCTGCGGCACCAGCGGCAGCACGGTGTTGATGCCGCCGCCGACGCCCTGCGCCAGGAAAACGGTCAGCCAGTCGGGGAAGTGCAGGGTGTAGCCGAGCCACTGAATGCCCTGAATGAAGATCGCCGCCGAGCCGATATCGAAGATCGGCTGCAGCGCGCCGCCGATGTTGATCGCCAGCAGGAACATCAGGTACATCACCAGCAGGAAGATCGGCACGCCCAGCCAGCGGTTGAGGATCACTTTATCCAGCAGCTCGGTCAGGCGGTTGGGCATCGCCTGCTGCGAGTTGCTGACCGCATCGCACAGGGTGGCGATAGACTGGTAGCGCGCGTCGGCGATCACCAGCGCCGGGTCTTCTTGCTCCTGCTGTTGCAATGCCTGAATGGCCGCAGGCAGCAGCGCGACGGCGGGACCGGCCAGCCGATGGCTGTAGATGTCGCCTTCCAGCATTTGCAATGCCAGCCAGCGGCGCTGCACCGCCGGCAGCGTTTGCGGCATGGCGTCGCTCAGCGTGGCGACCGCTTTCAGCAACAGCGGCGGATAGTTCACCAGCGCCTGCTGTTCGTTGATGCGATGATTGTCGATCATCTGTTTCAGCACGCCGATGCCGTCGGCGCGGGTGGAGATCATTGGCACTACCGGGCAGCCGAGGCGCGCCGACAGCGCGGCGACGTCGATATCGATATGCTGGCTTGTGGCGATGTCGAGCATGTTCAGCGCCACGATGCAGGGGATGCCCAGCTCCAGCAATTGCAGCGTCAGGTAGAGGTTGCGCTCCAGATTGGAGGCGTCGACCACGTTGATCAGCAGATCGGCGTCGCCGCTCAAAATGTAGTGGCAGGCGATCTGCTCATCGAGCGAGGTTTGCTCTGAAATGGTGGTCAGGGAGTAGGTGCCGGGCAAATCGACCAGCCGCACGTCGGACTGCGGGGTGGTGAAATGGCCTTCTTTGCGTTCGACCGTCACGCCCGCCCAGTTGCCGACCCGTTGGCGTGCGCCGGTCAGTTGGTTGAACAGCGTGGTTTTGCCGGAGTTCGGATTACCGATTAAGCCGATGGTGAGTTTTTTCATAGTTCAGCGTGTCGTCTTCAAGGAGAACAGCGCCGGCGCAAGAGCGCGTCGGCAAATGGAGGTCAGGGCTGGCCGTCGAGCTGCAGCAGCGCCAGATCCTTCCTGCGCAGCACCAGGCTGACGCGGCGAGTTTTAATTTCTATCGGATCGCCCAGCGGCGCGACGCGCACCACGTCGAATGAAGAGCCGGGCAGCATGCCGAGTGATAACAGTTTCTGGCGGTAGGCCGGCGCAATTTCACCGGAAAAGCCGACAATCTTATACGTGCGTTTAGGTTGAAGCTGCATGTGATTAACCTTCCGGGTGCCGATGAACATCGGGCTGATGATAATTGGACGTTGCCGGCGAAAATGCCACGCCGTCGGCGGTATTCATCCATAAGGTCATGCAATAAAATGAGCGCAAATAATAGTAATTATCATTATCGCGTTCAATACAAAAAGTAAGGGTATTGTAACCAATTATTATGGCGACGACAGTTTTTGATGGCGCTGTCTTGATTAACGACGTTTTACCACCGCTGGCGAGTGGGAACAAATGAGAATGTCGAGTTAAATCAGTTACGTATTTGTAGCTGAGTTCTCTCATTTGCAAATATCGATGATGTTTTCCCTTTATTTATTTCCACCGAAAGGCAATTTGATAACATTATTCCACCGTAATGCGAGCGGTAACCATTTGTGTTTCTCTCACAATTCGCAAGATGAAAAATGCGTGTTAACGAAGTTGTTAATAAATGGCTGCAGAAGGAATTTTTGTTGCCTGAATAATGGGAGGGCGGTTACGCAGGAACGGGAAATAAAAAGATGACGGTTTATTGAGGCGGGTCAAGAAATGCCGCAAGTTTTATTCATCGGAAAGGGCGGAGCAGGCTCCGCCCTGTCGGTTCCGACTTAGCGTTTCTTACCGAACGCCGCCGCCAGCGCGTCGCCCATGGCGCTGTTGCCGGCCGGCGCCGCGTTGCGCGGTTTGGCCTTGTTGCCGCCTGCCGAACGGTTGGCGTTGTCGCGCGTCTGTGCAGGCGTGTTGCCGCCGCGGCGCGGTGAACCTTCGCCCGGCTGCTCATCCAGGCGCATGCTCAGCGCGATGCGTTTACGCTGCAGATCGACCTCCATCACCTTCACTTTGACGATGTCGCCGGCCTTCACCACGGTGTGCGGATCTTCGACGAACTTGTCTGCCAGCGAGGAGATGTGCACCAGGCCGTCCTGATGCACGCCGATATCCACGAAGGCGCCGAAGTTGGTGACGTTGGTGACCGACCCTTCCAGGATCATGCCCACCTGCAGATCGTTGAGGGTTTCCACGCCTTCGGCAAAGGTTGCGGTTTTGAACTCCGGACGCGGGTCACGGCCCGGTTTCTCCAGCTCTTTCAGGATATCGGTGACCGTCGGCACGCCGAACTTGTCGTCGGTGAAATCGACCGCTTTCAGGCTGCGCACCGCCGAAGCATTGCCCATCAGATCCTGCAGCGCCTGCTCGGTGGCGGCCAGAATGCGCTGCACCACCGGGTAGGCTTCCGGGTGAACGGTGGAGGCATCCAGCGGGTTGTCGCCGTGGTTGATACGCAGGAAGCCGGCGCACTGTTCGAAGGCTTTCGGCCCCAGGCGGCTGACCTTCAGCAGCTGTTCACGGTTGCTGAAGCGGCCGTTCTCGTCGCGCCAGTTGACGATGTTCTGCGCCATCATGCGCGTCAGGCCGGCCACGCGGGTCAGCAGCGGCACCGACGCGGTGTTCAGATCGACGCCGACGGCGTTCACGCAGTCTTCCACCACCGAGTCCAGCTTCTTCGCCAACTGGCTCTGGCTGACGTCGTGCTGATACTGGCCGACGCCGATGGATTTCGGATCGATCTTCACCAGCTCCGCCAGCGGATCCTGCAGGCGACGGGCAATGGATACCGCGCCGCGCAGCGACACGTCGAGATCCGGGAATTCCAGCGCCGCCAGTTCGGACGCGGAGTACACCGACGCGCCCGCTTCGCTGACGATCACTTTCTGCGCCCGGACCTCGCCGAACTGCTTTTGCAGGTCGAGATAGAAGCGCTCGGTCTCACGCGAAGCGGTGCCGTTGCCGATGGCCACCAGCTCCACGTGGTGTTTGATGCACAGCGCCGCGACGATGGCGGCGGCTTTGGCCGCTTGCCCGGTGTGCGGGTAGACGGTATCGGTGGCGACCAGCTTGCCGGTCGCGTCGACCACGGCGACTTTCACCCCGGTGCGCAGGCCCGGATCGAGGCCCATGGTGGCGCGCATGCCGGCCGGCGCGGCCATCAGCAGATCGTGCATGTTGCGGGCGAAAACGTTGATCGCTTCGTCTTCCGCGCGCTCGCGCACCGTGCCCATCAGCTCGGTTTCCAGGTGAAGCAGCACCTTGATACGCCAGGTCCAGTTGACCACCGCCTTGCGCCAGGCGTCGGCCGGGGCGTTGTTCAGGCGCAGGTTGAGGTGATTGATGATGATCAGCTCCGCCTGGCTTTCGCGCGGCGCTTCCTCAAACTGCGGATCGGCGTTCAGCGCCAGCTGCAGCACGCCTTCGTTGCGGCCGCGGAACATCGCCAGCGCGCGGTGCGAAGGCACCTGGGAAATCGGTTCGTGGTGATCGAAATAGTCGCGGAACTTGGCGCCTTCTTCTTCCTTGCCCTCGACCACTTTGGACACCAGATGGGCGTTTTTCCACAGGTAGTCGCGCACCTTGGCCAGCAGTGAGGCATCTTCGGCGAAGCGCTCCATCAGGATATAGCGCGCGCCGTCGAGGGCGGCCTTGACGTCCGCCACGCCTTTGTCGGCGTCGACGTAGCGTTCAGCCAGCTGTTCCGGCTGCTGTTGCGGATCCTGCCACAGCGCGTCCGCCAGCGGTTCCAGACCGGCCTCGATGGCGATCTGACCGCGGGTGCGGCGCTTCGGTTTGTACGGCAGATAGAGGTCTTCGAGCTCGGTCTTGCTCAGCGTGGCGTTGATCGCCCCCGCCAGTTGTTCGGTCAGTTTGCCCTGTTCATCGATCGACTTCAGGATGGTCTGGCGACGATCTTCCAGTTCACGCAGATAACCCAGGCGGGTTTCCAGCTGGCGCAGTTGGGTGTCGTCCAGGCCCCCGGTGACTTCCTTACGATAGCGTGCAATAAAGGGCACGGTATTACCTTCATCCAGCAGACGGATGGCGGAGTCGACTTGCTCCGGCCGGGCCTGCAGTTCTGTTGCAATAATGCGGCTCAGTGGGTCATTCATAGGTCTGGTATCTGTATTGAGAACGGTGAATAAACAGGGGGACAGTTATACGGATTGATCGGGGAAAATGCCAGTGGAGCGGGCCGCCGACGCGCCGCCGCGGCGTGGAGAACTGCGCAGGCGGCGGCGTTGGCGGCGGTTCGGAAAAAGCTGAAAGCTTACTTCGGGTAGTCTATCTCGTTAACGTACCACTGCGCCTCGCCCAGCGGCGTATTGACGGTGGCGACGTCCCCGACCTCTTTTTTCAGCAGGGCGCGCGCCATTGGCGCGTCGATGGAGATGTAATCCTTGCGGCCAAAGATTTCGTCGTAACCGACGATGCGAAAGCGTTTGGTCTCGCCGTCTTCGTTCTCTACTTCCACCCAGGCGCCGAAGAACACCTTGCCTTCCTGCTGCGGGGAGTAATCGACGATCTTCAGCTGCTCCAGGCATTTGGTCAGATAGCGGACGCGGCGGTCGATCTCGCGCAGCCGCTTCTTGTTGTACTGGTAGTCGGCGTTTTCGCTTCTGTCGCCCAGGCTGGCGGCCCAGGTCACTTTCTTGGTCACCTCGGGGCGTTCTTCGCGCCAGAGGTAATCCAGCTCTTGTTTGAGCTTGTCATACCCTTCACGGGTTATCAGTTGAGTTCTCATGGTGATTTATCTTTATGGGGCCACCGCCACAGTGTACGTGAATGCGGGGGGCTTTAGAAATGGCGCGCGGGCCTGTGCGTTGTCGCACGGTTTTTATTCAGTTTGCGCAGCTTTTAACAATCGGGAGTATGCTTAGCGATAGCGGAAAAGGAATGTGACGAAAGGAGGATATCTGGCGAGAGAGACAAGGAATTTTGGCGCACAACCCAACACATTGAAGGTATTACCGCATGGAATTTAAAGATTACTACGCAACGATGGGCGTTGAGCCCAACGCCGATCTGAAAACCATCAAAACGGCCTACCGCCGGCTGGCGCGTAAATATCACCCTGACGTGAGCACTGAAGACGACGCCGAGAGCAAATTCAAGGAGTTGGCCGAAGCCTATGAGGTGCTGAAGGACGAAGAGCGCCGCGCCGAGTACGATCAGATCCGGCTGCACCGCAACGATCCGAACTTTGGTCGCCAGGCGCGCGGCGATCACGGCGGCTATCAGCAGAGCGCTTCATGGCACGGCGGCGGCGCCGACGCGCAAGACTTCTCCGATTTCTTCGAAAGCATGTTCGGCGGCCGGGCGGCGGGCGGGCATCGCTCCGCTTCGCACTCGCACGGCGGACATGGCTTCCGCGGCCAGGATCTCGAGATGGAGGTGCCGCTGTTCCTCGAGGAAACGCTGCATGGCCAAAGCCGCGAGATCTCTTACAAGCTGCCGGTGTATGACGAGCTGGGGCGGCAGGTGAGCGAAGCCAGCAAAACGCTGAACGTGAAAATCCCGGCCGGCGTGGGCGACGGCGAGCGCATTCGCCTCAAGGGGCAGGGCGTTGCCGGCGTGGGCGGCGGCCAGAACGGCGACCTGTATCTGGTCATCCGCCTCGCGCCGCATCCGCTGTTCGAGATTGACGGCCACAACCTGAGCATCGTGGCGCCGCTCGCCCCGTGGGAAGCGGCGCTGGGGGCCAGCATCGAGGTGCCGACGCTGACCGGCAAAATCGCGCTGACCGTGCCGGCCGGCAGCCAAAGCGGCAAACGGCTGCGGGTCAAGGGCAAGGGGCTGGCAGGCAAGAAAGAGCCCGGCGATCTGTATGTCATTCTCAAGGTAGTGATGCCGCCGAAGCCGAACGAGAAGGCCAGCGCCCTGTGGCGTGAACTGGCTGAACAGGCGGCGTTCAACCCGCGCGCGGAATGGGAGTAAAGCACATGATGAAAAAAGAGATCACATTCACCGTGGTGGAACTGTGCCAACGGGTGGAGATTTCAGAGGATGAGCTGGTCGAGATCGTCGGCCTGGGCGTGATCGTGCCGCTGGAGCCGGCGCAGCCGAGCTGGGAGTTCGATTACCTGGCGCTGAGCCATCTGCAGCGTGCGCGCAGGCTGCGGGCCGAGCTGGATCTGGATTGGCCGGGGATCGCCATGGCGCTGACGCTGCTCGACCGAGTTGATGCGCTGCAGCAAGAAAACCGGCAGCTACGTCGGCAGCTGGCGCGTTTCCTGCAGACTTCCTGACTCGCCGCCAAAACGCCACCGTGCGGTTCGCCGGTGGCGAAATTGCGTAAAATTGGGCCGCCGCCCCACATTGCGCCGATAAAGGGCGAAATTTTGACGAACCCCCGTCGACATTCGATGAAAATTGTTGATAAATGGGGAAAAGAATAAGCTTTGTAACAATTTCGTCTAGAATACATACCATTAAACGCTGTCTCAAATGGCAAGGTTTTCTAACAATATTCGAGTCAGGCAATAAAGCCTTTGGGAGTAATACCATGCAAGAGAATCATAAGATCCTGGTTGTCGATGATGACATGCGCCTGCGCGCGCTTTTAGAACGTTATTTAACCGAGCAGGGCTTCCAGGTTCGCAGCGTTGCCAACGCTGAGCAAATGGATCGCTTGCTGACCCGTGAATCCTTCCATCTGATGGTGCTCGATCTGATGTTGCCGGGCGAAGATGGGCTGTCCATCTGCCGCCGCCTGCGCAGCCAGAGCAACCCGATGCCAATCATTATGGTTACCGCCAAAGGCGAAGAGGTCGATCGCATCGTGGGGCTGGAAATCGGCGCCGACGACTACATTCCTAAACCGTTCAACCCGCGTGAGCTGTTGGCTCGCATCCGTGCGGTGCTGCGCCGCCAGGCTAACGAACTGCCGGGCGCGCCTTCGCAGGAAGAGGCGGTGATCGCGTTCGGGAAATTCAAACTGAACCTCGGCACCCGCGAGATGTTCCGCGAAG
Organism: Serratia sp. TSA_105.2; assembly: GCF_052692115.1. Taxonomy (NCBI): domain Bacteria; kingdom Pseudomonadati; phylum Pseudomonadota; class Gammaproteobacteria; order Enterobacterales; family Yersiniaceae; genus Serratia; species Serratia sp. TSA_105.2. The sequence continues at coordinate 29,179 of NZ_JBQZFT010000009.1, read as the reverse complement.
ACGAACCGATGCCGTTGACCAGCGGCGAGTTCGCGGTCCTGAAGGCGCTGGTCAGCCACCCGCGTGAACCGCTGTCGCGCGATAAGCTGATGAACCTGGCGCGTGGCCGCGAATACAGCGCCATGGAGCGCTCGATCGACGTGCAGATTTCTCGCCTGCGCCGCATGGTTGAAGAAGATCCGGCGCATCCGCGTTATATCCAGACCGTTTGGGGTCTCGGCTACGTGTTCGTCCCGGACGGCAGCAAGGCATGAGGCGATTGCGCTTTTCACCGCGTAGCTCGTTTGCCCGAACCCTGTTGTTGATCGTCACCTTGCTGTTCGTCAGCCTGGTGACGACCTATCTGGTGGTGCTGAACTTCGCCATCCTGCCCAGCCTGCAGCAGTTCAACAAGGTATTGGCGTACGAAGTGCGTATGCTGATGACCGATCGGCTGCAGCTGGAGGACGGCACGCTGCTGGAAGTACCGCCGGCATTCCGCCGTGAGATCTACCGCGAACTGGGCATCTCTCTCTATACCAACTCGGCGGCGGAGGAGAGCGGCCTGCGCTGGGCGCAGCACTACCAGTTCCTCAGCCAGCAGATGGCGCAGCAGCTCGGCGGGCCGACCGATGTGCGGGTGGAGGTGAACAAGAATTCCCCGGTGGTGTGGCTGAAAACCTGGCTGCAGCCCGATATCTGGGTGCGTGTGCCGCTGACGGAAATCCACCAGGGCGACTTCTCTCCGCTGTTCCGCTATACGCTGGCGATCATGCTGCTGGCGATCGGCGGCGCCTGGCTATTTATCCGCATTCAAAACCGCCCGCTGGTGGAGCTGGAACATGCGGCGCTGCAGGTGGGCAAGGGCATCATTCCGCCGCCTCTGCGCGAGTATGGCGCTTCCGAAGTGCGATCGGTGACTCGCGCATTCAATCAGATGGCGTCGGGCGTCAAGCAGCTGGCGGATGACCGCACCTTGCTGATGGCCGGGGTCAGCCATGACCTGCGCACGCCGTTGACGCGCATCCGGCTGGCGACGGAGATGATGAGCGCCGAAGACGGCTATCTGGCCGAGTCGATCAATAAAGACATCGAAGAGTGCAACGCCATCATCGAGCAGTTCATCGATTATCTGCGCACCGGGCAGGAGATGCCGACCGAAAGCAGCGATCTGAACGCCATTTTGGGCGAGGTGGTCGCGGCGGAGAGCGGCTATGAGCGGGTGATTGAAACCGCGCTGTCGCCAGGTGAGCTGATGATGAACGTGCACCCGCTGTCGATTAAGCGGGCGGCGGTGAACATGGTGGTGAACGCGGCGCGTTACGGCAACGGCTGGATCAAGGTCAGCAGCGGCCGCGAGCTGCAGCGCGGCTGGTTCCAGGTGGAGGATGACGGCCCGGGCATCAAGCCGGAAGAATTGAAGCACCTGTTGCAGCCGTTCGTACGCGGTGACAGCGCGCGCAGCACCAGCGGCACCGGTCTGGGGCTGGCTATAGTGCAGCGTATTATCGACGCGCACGACGGCGAGCTGGATATCGGCACCAGCGAGCGCGGCGGGCTATTGATCCGCGCGTATATTCCGTTGCCGATGGAGAAAAAAGAGTCGGCCAACGGCCATCAAACCGCCAGAGAAAACGCCTGACGCTCTTGGCGCGGGCCGCGTCGTTGCGGCCCCGTCAGGACTTCCTGCTCATCACGTAGTATTCCGCCGCATCCTCATGCAACCGACGGCCGGTCGGTGCCTGCCACGGATCGATTAACTCGATGCCGCAGTGGAGGAAGTCTTTGGTATTGCGGGTGGCCAGGGCCGCGCCGTAATGCAGGCAGGTGGCGGCGATTTGGGCATCCGGCACGCTCATCGCTTTACCCAGAAGCCGATTCCTTGCCGTCAATTCCGCGTATTGCATCGCGCACAGCCCATCAAACGGCAATATCTGCCCCTCGAACTTCAATTCAATCGCGTCCGCCAATTTGAGCTTGAGATCCCGCTGGCGCTTGTCGTCAGGCATGCAGGCGACGCCGCTGAACAGTTCGGCCAGGACAATGGCGCTCAGATAGAGCTCGTCATTGTCCTTTTCATTTAACCAGTTAATGACGTTGTAGTACGGACTGGGGCGCAGCGTTTCTGAAATGACGTTGGTGTCGAGAATAATCATGCGTTGTCATCTTCATCATCAAAGGTGACGATGCGTGGTGGCACTGCGTCACGCGGTGGGATCTCCAGCTCGACGCCGCCGAATTCGGCGAAGTGCTGATGCATCCAGGTGCCCAATCCATAGCGCGGCGGCTTTTTCACCAGCGCCTGTTTCAGGATCATGCGCGCTTCCTCTTCCATGGAATGGCCGTTTTTCGCCGCTGAAATACGCAGCAGCTCTTTGATTTCGTCGTCCAGATTTCTGACGGTGATAGTAGCCATTGAAACCTCCTTTGCTATCAATGATTGCATTGACTTATTTTCTCGCCTTACTGGTTAAAAAGCAATCGATAAAAATAAAAAAAGGCGCGAGATCCGCGCCTTAGCTGAAGAGGTAACGCTACCGAATTACAGCTTAGGGCCGGCGCTGACCAGCGCGGCGCCCGCAGGCGTGTCGGTGTATTTGTCGAAGTTGGTGATGAAGCGCTCGGCCAGATCCTGCGCTTTTTCCTGCCACTGCTCGAGGCTGGCGTAGGTATTGCGCGGATCGAGGATCTCCGGGTTTACGCCCGGCAGCGCGGTCGGCATCGCCAGATCGAAGATCGGCAGGGTGACGGTTTCCGCCTTGTCGATTTCACCGCTCAGGATGGCGTCGATGATGCCGCGCGTATCTTTGATCGAGATGCGCTTGCCGGTACCGTTCCAGCCCGTGTTGACCAGATAAGCCTGGGCGCCGGCGGCCTGCATGCGTTTCACCAGCACTTCGGCGTACTGCGTCGGGTGCAGCGACAGGAATGCGGCGCCGAAGCAGGCGGAGAAGGTTGGCGTCGGTTCGGTTACGCCGCGCTCGGTGCCGGCCAGCTTGGCGGTGAAGCCGGACAGGAAGTGGTACTGAGTCTGGTTGGCGGTCAGACGCGATACCGGCGGCAGCACGCCGAAGGCATCGGCGGTCAGGAAGATCACCTTGGTGGCGTGACCCGCCTTGGACACCGGCTTGACGATGTTCTGGATATGATAGATCGGATAAGAAACGCGGGTGTTCTCGGTTTTCGAACCGTCGTTGAAGTCGATGCTGCCGTCGGCCAGCACGGTGACGTTTTCCAGCAGCGCGTCGCGTTTGATGGCGTGGTAGATGTCCGGCTCGGCTTCTTCAGACAGCTTGATGGTCTTGGCGTAGCAGCCGCCTTCGAAGTTGAACACGCCGTCGTCGTCCCAGCCGTGCTCGTCATCGCCGATCAGCTGACGCTTAGGATCGGTGGAGAGGGTGGTCTTGCCGGTACCTGACAGGCCGAAGAACACCGCCACGTCGCCTTTCTCGCCCACGTTGGCCGAGCAGTGCATCGAGGCGATGCCTTTCAGCGGCAGCAGGTAGTTCATCATCGAGAACATGCCTTTCTTCATTTCGCCGCCGTACCAGGTGCCGCCGATCAGCTGCATGCGCTCGGTCAGGTTGAAGGCGACGAAGTTCTCCGAGTTCAGGCCTTGCTGTTGCCAGTTCGGATTGGTGCATTTGGCGCCGTTCATCACCACGAAGTCCGGCTCGAAGTCAGCCAGCTCTTCGTCGCTTGGGCGGATGAACATGTTTTTCACGAAGTGCGCCTGCCAGGCCACCTCGGTGATGAAGCGCACTTTCAGGCGCGAGTCGGCGTTGGCGCCGCAGAAGGTATCCACCACGAACAGGCGCTTGCCGGACAGTTGTTCGGTGACCAGGTGTTTCAGATCGGCCCACACTTCCGGGCTGAGGGGTTTGTTGTCGTTTTTGCCTTTGCCCTGATCGGCCCACCACACGGTATCGCGGGTGATGTCGTCGCGGACGATGTATTTGTCTTTCGGCGAGCGGCCGGTAAAGATGCCGGTATCGACGGAGACGGCACCCAGCTTGGTGACTACCCCACGCTCAAAACCTTCCAGAGATGGGTCTGTTTCTTCCTTAAACAGCAGTTCATAGCTCGGGTTGTGAACGATTTCGCTAACGTCGTGAATGCCGTAAGCGGCCAGATCCTGAGGGGTTATACCTTTAACGCGCATGTTACTACTCCTTGGTCACAGAATTTCTGGCGGCAATTGTAGGGATCTAACGGTGCGTAACCGCGATGGGTATCAAATATTTAACGTTTTAGGCGGTATTTCGTTACGATCTGAGAGATAGCACACGGAAAAAAGCAAACGTGCAAACGGCGGGCGTTGGCGGGCGCCGGGCGCGCCCGCCGAAGAGGTGTAACTTAGTGCAACTGGTCGCTTTCGCCGGTGTTACCCGCATACAACGCGGCAACATCAACCGGGTCAAAGACATAGTGGCTGCCACAGTAGTCGCAGTGCATGTCGATATTGCCGTCCTGCTCCAGCATGTCCGCCACTTCGTCGGTCGGCAGGGTCAGCAGCGCGTCGGCGCAGCGCTGGCGCGAACAGGTGCAACGGAACTGCACGTTCTGTGGTTCGTACAGGGTGACTTCTTCCTGGTGATACAGGCGGTACAGCACTTCGTTGGCCGGCAGGCCGAACAGCTCTTCGCTTTTTACCGTGTTGGTCAGTTGCACCAGATGATCGAAATCATCGAGGTGGCCGTCCTGCGCCGGCAGCACCTGCAGCAGCATACCGGCCGCCGCAGCGTTGCCTTCCGCTTCGCCGGTGCGGATGAACAGGCGGGTTGGCAACTGCTCGGACTGGCGGAAGTAGGCTTCCAGGCATTCGGCCAGGGTTTCACCTTCCAGGCCGACCACGCCCTGATAGCGCTCGCCTTCCGTCGGGGAAATGGTGATGACCATGACGCCGTTGCCGATCATCTGATGCAAGGTGCTGTCGTCGGCGATAGGCGCCTGGGTGCGTGCAACGCCGCGCATCTCCTGGCGGTTGTTGCCGTTGATCACCGCCAGCTTCAGCGGGCCGTCGCCTTGCAGCTGCACGGTGATGTCGCCGTCGAACTTCAGGGTCGCGGTCAGCAGACTGGTGGCGACCAGCAGTTCGCCCAGAAGCTTCTGTACCGGCGCCGGGTAGTCGTGGTTGTTCAGGATCTGCTGATAGGTTTCGCTGACGGTAACCAGCTCGCCGCGCACCGCGTAGTTTTCAAACAGGTAACGGTGCAATTGGTCATGGTTGGACATAATCTTCTCTCATTGCGGTGAGGGGTTATTCCGGCTCACCAAATTTAAATTTCATCAGGTCGCGCCGCTCCTTTTTGTCCGGACGACGGTCCGGATGCGGCATGGTCAACGCGTTCATCTTGCGCGCCAGCGCCATCTTTTCGCGGTTGGCGATGCTGGCTTCGGTTTCCTGATACATTTGCTGCGCCTCGCCGGCGCCGCGGCGTTGGCTGGTCAGCGCCAGCACGATCACCGTACGTTCTTCGTTGCCCTGCCGCAGTTTGAGCTCGGCGTTGAGTTCGACAATCTTGCTCGGCTTGCCGCGCTGGCCGTTGTAATGCACCTTGCCGCCGTCGATCATTTCGCGCGCCAGCGCGCGGGTCTTATAGAAGCGTGCGGCCCAGAGCCACTTATCCAGCCGGACCGCGTCGTCGCGCGTCGCTTTTTCCTTCATGCTTCCCCCTTGGCCAGCGCCGGTATCAGCAGGCGATAGTCGCGCATCGACGGATGGCGCTGGAAGCTTTTCTCCGCCGTACTGGAGTCCGGGTTTTGCACGCCCAGGCAGTAACGAATGCCGAAAGTGCGCGCCGCGTCGAGGATCGGCTCGCCGTCGTCGACGAACAGCGTGCGCTGCGGATTGAATCCGGTGTGCTGTTGAACCGCCTGCCACAGACGCTGATCTTCTTTCGGATAACCAAATGTGTGGGTGGAAAACAATAAATCAAGGTGCCGATCGAGGCCGGTATGCTCGATTTTCACCGCCAGGCTGTGCGGATGGGCGTTGGTCAGCAAAATGGTTTGCAGACCGGCGTCGCGCAGCGCCTGTAAAAACGGTTCGGTGTCTTCGCGCAGCCGGGCGCGGCTGCCGACTTCGCTGGTCATGCGGTAGATATCCAGATCCAACCGCTCGCTCCAGTAATCGAAGCAATACCAGTTCATGGTGTGCTGCACCGCCTGATATTCCCGCTCAATGATATTGCGGGCTTCGTCGAACGGAATGGCGCGCCTTTCGCTCAGCGCCTGCGGCACCAGGCTGAGCCAAAAGTGGCTGTCGAACTCCAGATCCAGCAAGGTGCCGTCCATATCCAGCAGCACGGTATCGATCTGCGGCCAATCAAACTCGGGAACCATAAAAACTCCACGGGCGGACCGGCGGGCGGTCCGCAGATGAGAATAATAGCGTTAGCGTAGCATAAGCAGATGACAGGGCGGAGGCCCCGGCGTCAGGTTCAGGCCATCGGCCGCATCGACATCGGATTGAGCTGCGGATTGAAGCAGCTGTCGTAGTAACGCTGGATATCGGCGACGCGGTGCTGATTGATGCGCCGACGCTGCACCAGCCGCCAGGCGTTATAGCCCAGGCTGACGACCACCGCCAGCAACAGCAGGCTGGTACCGAGGTAGCGCCACAGGGTGATCATGTCCGGTTCGCTGTGCAGCGCCACGTGGCGGGTGCCGTTGGCATCGACGCTGAGGCTGGTGATCACCCCCTGCGCCTGGAACGGGGTATGCAGCAGCAGAGTGGAAAGACGCTGCAGCTCATTCCACTGGTCGAGGGCGTTATATTCGCTCTGCGGCACCGACGGCTGCGGGTGGCTGACCAACTGGCGGCCTTCGTCACTGCGGATCAGGAAACCGCCCGGCGGCGGGCTGTTGAGCGCCGCGGCGGCCAGGCGCGTTTCATTGAAGATGAACGATGACGTGGCCACTTTGGTCAGGCTTTCCAGCGACTCGGCGCTCACCGGGCGCAGCAGGACGTTGACGCCTTGCAGCGCGCCGGACCTGGCGCGTTTCACCAGGCCGCTCCAGTTTTTGGCGTTGCCTAGGTTGACCAAGGCGTTCTTCAACCGCACGCAGTCGTTTTCTGCCTGGCACAAATCCTGTGTTTTCAAAACGATATCAGAGAAGTCATCCAACAGGATCATGCCGGATTTCTCGATGGCGCTGGCCAGCTGCGGGTTGACCTTCTGATCGGCGCCGCTCGGATGCAGCTGGCTGTTGACCGTGGCCAGCAGGGCCGTCGCTTTGTCTATGACTTCCGATTCCGGCTGCGGCAGCGGGGCGGCGTTGTTCCAGTAAATGCCGGAGCAGTCGAACGGCGCAAAATTGACGGCGCCGCCACCGTTGGCCGGCGGCGGCACATAGCACATGCCGCTGCCGCGTACTTTCAGCGTATCGCCGATCCGCAGCGGCGTGGCTTCCAGTGCTTGCACGCTGGTCACTTCCACTTTTTGCGCGCCCTGCAACCAGGCCATGCTGAGGGTCAGCGGCAGGTTGAGCGGGATATAGATCAGCAGCAACAGCAGCACCAGCGCCGAGCTGGCGACCAGCACCGCGTTGCGGCCCCACTGCTGCAGCGGGAAGTTTTTCACTTCGTCATGCAGCGAGAGGAAGCGCCCCTGACGCACCACCTGCCGATTGAGGTAGACGTCCACATCGGTGGTCTTGCCCAGGTCCTGCGTCAGGTACGGCTGCCAATGCGGCGGGTAGATAAGATCGATGATGCCGAGCGAAATGTTGCTGATCTGCCCCTGGTCGGATTCGCCGAACAGGCCCCAGCGCTTCGGCGTGCCGCGCAGACAGTGGATCTCTTTCAGCTCGCGTGACGCCGGACGGCGGAACAGGTTCCAGCATCCCCAGGCGATCATCAGCACCGCCACGAAAATCATCCAGGGGATCACCAGCACCGGGCTTATCAGGCTGAAGAACAGCAGCAGCAGCGCGGCGGAGATGATGACGGCTTCACGGATGCCGTTCGGCCGGTTCAGCGCATGCTCTTCCGGCGTTTCCTTGCGAATATTGACCAGCTCGACATGCTCGCTCTCTTCCTTGCGGATGGACGCGTTTTTGGTCGGCGTGGCGGCCACCACCGGCGGCTGTGGCCGGTCGTGAATATGATCTTTCAGCGAGTGCCCGTTGAGCGAAATCACCAGCGGCAGCGTCTGGGTTCTGATCACTTCCACATGGTTGTCGGCGGTGATATAGGGTTCCCAAAACGGCGGCAGATGCACCTCTTCAGCGTCGAGATAATAGCGCCATTTATTGGGATCGTCGCTGGCCAGCCCGTAGCGGGTAATGGCGTGCGTGACGGGATAAACGTTATCGCTTTGCGGGGTGAGCGCCAGTTTGGCCGCGGGCAGCGTAGCGCCGCCACCGGGCAACAGCTTGTTGCTCAGCTTGTTTTGCTGATTGAGATAGAACTCGACCGCGGCGCGCTCTTCGTCGGTCAGCTTGCGGTGGGCAGGCTTGATAAATGGCAACGCGTGCGCCAGCGCCGATGGGTTACGCGCCTTGAACCATAGGTACAGGCCGGCGGCAATCAGGCAGACAAGCACTAAGGCCAATATCAACACTATTGTGCTCATGCAATCCCCATCTCACACCCGTGAATTTCGCCAACCTGATGAAAAGGTGAATATTATACGGAGTAAACCGCCAGGAGGCACCCAGAACTAATGAGGGAACAAACAGATTCTCGCTCTGGATCTCATTCCTTCATGACGCAAGGCCATTTTATCACTGATTCTTGCCTGCGTGATACTAGCAACCGGCCTCTGCCGTCGATATCGGTATTATCCTATTTTCTTGCACGCTGTTTGCTGAATCAGTACGGAAAAACGCCGGCCGCTGGCTACGCTTGTTAAAAGAAAGTAAATTACTGTTCATGCTCGTTGCGGCGGAGCTTGCCCTTAACGCACAATGTGATCAGGATCGAATTTGGTCAGCGTTTGAGCGCCAACGAGCCGTGCGTTACGCCAATCATTATTTCGGTTGCCCCGTCCACGCCTGGGTAACCTCTTTGAGGCAATCATGGATAAACACCTGCAAAAACCTAAAATTCTGAAAGTGGAAACGGTCGCGCGTTCGCGTTTGTTCAACGTCGAGTCGGTCGATTTGGAATTCAGCAACGGGGTTCGGCGGGTGTATGAGCGCATGCGGCCTTCGGATCGCGAAGCGGTGATGATCGTGCCGGTGATTGGCGATGACCTGCTGCTGATCCGCGAATATGCGGTGGGCACCGAATCCTATGAGCTGGGGTTCCCGAAAGGGCTGATCGATCCCGGTGAGGGCGTGCTGGAGGCGGCCAATCGCGAGCTGATGGAAGAGGTGGGATACGGCGCGAAGCGCTTTGATTTTCTCAGCAAGCTGACGATGGCGCCATCCTATTTTTCCAGCAAAATGAATATTGTGCTGGCGCACGATCTCTACCCGCAGAGCCTGGAAGGGGATGAGCCGGAGCCCTTGCCGCAGGTGCGCTGGCCGATCGCCAACATGATGGCGCTGCTGGCGGAGCCGGATTTTCGTGAGGCGCGCAACGTCAGCGCGCTGTTCCTTTCCGAGGCGTTTTTGCGCGCTTCGCGCTGATACGCTTCGCGCCGAATAAAAAAAGGGCCAGATTTCTCTGGCCCTTTTCGATCAGAACAGCTCGTGGCTTTCACCGCCCGGATCGGTCAACGTGGTGCCGGTATCGCGCGATGGGTAGTCCGTCGGCTGAGTGCCCTCGATGAAGTACTCGGAACGGCTGCCGCCGCCGCCGCCAGAGAGCTTGCCGCTGCTTTTGTCGATGGTGACGCTGATGATGCCCGGCGGCGGCGTGACTTTCTGCTCTGGAATGCCTTCCAGCGCGGTCTTCATGAAGTCGTCCCACGCCGGCTGGGCGCTCTTGGCACCGCCTTCGCCGCCGGAAATCTGATCCGGGATGGCGCCGGATACCGTCGAACGGCCCAGGTCGCGGCGGTGATCGTCGAAACCGATCCACACTGAGGTCACGGTATCTGGGCCATAGCCGGAGAACCAGGCGTCCTTGGAACTGTTGGTGGTACCGGTTTTGCCGCCGATATCATGACGTTTCAGATCGCGCCCTGCGCGCCAGGCGGTACCCATCCAACCCGGTTCGCCGAAGATGTTGCTGTTCAGCGCGTCGTGGATCAGGAAGGCCAGCGGTGTGCTGATGACGTGCGGCGCAAACTGTTGGTCGCCGTCCTGTTGCACCTGAGCCGGGGTGACCTGCTCCAACTGCGGCATCGGCACCGTGCTGTTGTTGCCTTCCTGCGAGGTGGCGACGTTTTCGATGTTGTCGTCGGACAGCACCGCCGAACGGTGGGTGTCGCCGTAGATCACCGGCAGGTTACAGCTGCTGCACACCACTTTCGGTTTGGCTTCGAACACCGTATTGCCGTTGTCGTCTTCAATCTTGGTGATGAAGTACGGGTCGACCAGGTAACCACCGTTCGCCAGCACCGCGTAGCCGCGCACCAGCTGCATCGGGGTGAAGGAGGCGGAACCCAGCGCCAGCGATTCGGTATGCACGATATTCTGCGCCGGGAAGCCGAAGCGCTGCAGATATTCCGCCGCGTAGTCAACGCCCATCGCGCGCATCGCGCGCACCATCACCACGTTCTTCGATTGCCCCAGCCCCTGCCGCAGGCGAATCGGGCCGTCGTAGGTCGGCGGCGAGTTCTTCGGCCGCCAATCGGTGCCGGCGCCGGCATCCCAACGGGTAATCGGCAAGTCGTTCAGAATAGTGGCCAGCGTCAGGCCTTTATCCATCGCGGCGGTGTACAGGAACGGTTTGATGTTCGATCCGACCTGGCGCAGAGCCTGCGTGACGCGGTTGAACTTGCTCTGGTTGAAATCGAAGCCGCCGACCAGCGCTTTCACCGCGCCGTCGTTCGGGTTGATCGAGACCAGCGCCGAGTTGACGTCCGGCACCTGCGACAGCCACCAGGCCTCGTTCACTTTACGCACCCACACCTGCTGGCCGGCCTGCACCACGTCGGTGACGCGTTTCGGCGTTGGGCCTTGCTGAGTGTCAGAACGGTATGGCCGCGCCCAGCGCATGGTCGCCATCGGCAGGGCAATGCTGCTGCCGTCGGCCAGCATCGCCGTCGCTTCCTGCGGGTTGGCGGCGGTGATCACCGCCGGTACCAGCGGGCCGTAGTTCGGCAGGTTTTTCAGCGAATCGACAATCTGTTTGCGATCCCAGGCCGCTTCGCCGACTTTCCACAATACGTTGGACGGGCCGCGGTAGCCGTGGCGCATGTCATAGGCCAGCACGTTGTTGCGCACCGACTCCTGCGCCGCCAGCTGCAGCCGTTTGGTGACGGTGGTGTAAACCTTGTAACCGTCGGTATAGGCGTTTTCACCGTAGCGCTTGATCATCTCCTGACGCACCATCTCGGAGAGATACGGCGCGGAGAAGCTGATTTCCGGCGCATGGTAATTGGCGACCAGATCTTCGGAACGCGCCTGATCGTACTGCGCCTGCGTGATGTAGTGTTCGTCCAGCATGCGCGACAGCACCACGTTGCGACGGGCAACGGCGCGATCGTGCGAATAGAGCGGGTTGAAGGTAGACGGCGCTTTCGGCAGGCCGGCGATGGTCGCCATCTCGCTCAGGGTCAGTTGGCTGACGTCTTTGCCGAAATAGACCTGCGCGGCGGCGCCCACGCCGTAGGCGCGGTAACCCAGATAGATCTTGTTCAGATACAGCTCAAGGATTTCATCCTTGGTGAGCATTTGCTCGATGCGTACCGCCAGGAAGGCTTCCTTGATTTTACGCATCAGGGTGCGTTCCGGGCTTAAGAAGAAGTTACGCGCCAGCTGTTGGGTAATGGTACTGGCCCCCTGCGAAGCGTGGCCGGAGACCAACGCGATGGAGGCGGCACGGAAGATGCCGACCGGATCGACGCCGTGGTGATCATAGAAGCGGCTGTCTTCGGTGGCGATGAATGCGTGCACCATCACCGGCGGAATTTGATCCAGTTTCAGCGGAATGCGGCGCTTCTCGCCGTATTGGGCGATCAGTTCGCCATCGGCGCTGTAGACCTGCATCGGTATCTGCAGCCGCACATCTTTCAGCGTTGCGACGTCGGGCAGCTGCGGCTCGACATATTTGTACAAGCCGAAAATCGAGGCTGCTCCCAGCACGATGCAACATACTGCAAGGATTAGTAAATACTTTACGAACTTCACCTGAGATTTCCCATTTCTAAGTCATTTGGGCAGTTTATAAACAACCGCGCGGTAGTATAAAGGCAAGCCTGCGACATGGATATGTTCTTTTATCATCTGATGTTATGGAGGCTTGCGAAACATGTTCCCTCAAGCATGGCAGGTGGGGCTGGATATACAAATCGACTGCGTGCGGGCGATGGCGGTCCAACGCCGCCGCAACGGCTGGCAGTTGCGCCACTGGTGGCAGCAGGCGCTGCCGCAGGCGGTTTTACGTGACGGCTGTCTGGAACCTTCCGAATTCCTGATCCAGGCGCTGCGGCAATGGCGCGTCCAACTGCCGCGACATATTTCCTTACGCATTGCCCTACCGGCGCAGCGCGTGTTGCAGCAGCGCATGGCGCGGCCGGACGCGCGGCTGCGCGAGCCGGAACGCAGCGACTATATCGGTGGCCACGGTTTGAAGCAGTTTCCGCTCGACGGCCAGACGCTGGCGCTCGACTATCGCGCCGCACCGGCGGATGAGGCGGCGCTGCTGTTGACCGCCGCGCGGCGGCAGGAGCTGCAGCAATGGCTGCATTGTCTGCGCCAGGCCGGCCTGTATCCCCAAGCGGTCGATATCACCCCCTGTGCGCTGCGGATGATGGCGATGGCGGCAGGCGTGCCGCCCGCCGCGGGGCTTATGCACCGTCTCGAACGAGAATGGCTGTGGGTGGCGCCGGCCGACGGCGCATTCGCCTTTGGCCTGGCGCCGGGCGACGATGACGCGCAGGCGCTGCGGGCGCTGCAAGCCCAGATGCCGGCGGGCGACGATCGGCCGGTCTATGCCGGCAGCGTACTGGTGGGAGCCTTGCCCGCCGGTTGCCTTACCTGGTCGCCGCTCAGCGCCTTCACGCAACTGCGTCCGCCGTTGCCTGCGCATCCTTCGGCGTTCGCGTTGGCCGGTGGTCTGGCGCTGCGTGAGGAGGATCGCTGATGTATCAGGTCAACTTTATGCCCTGGCGCCAGCGCCGCGATCGTCGGTGCGGCTATTTCTGGCTGGGCGTGCTGCTGTTGCAGGTAACGGCGCTGCTGCTGGCACTGTTCCTGGTCGCCGGTCAGTTGCGTCACCAACAGGCGCAGCGGCAGGCGCGGCTGGCGATGCTGGATGAAGAGCTGGCGGCATTGACGTTGCTCGCCCGTCAGCAGCAGCAAGAGCGGGCGCAACGAGTGCTGCACCGCGCCCGCGCCGAACGGCAGGCGAGCAACGCACAACACAACCGGCGTTATTTGCAGCTGCTGCAGCAATTGTCCTCCAGTATCCCTCCACCGCTGTGGCTCACGGCGTTGGACAGCGATGCGGTGAACGGCCTGCGGCTGCGTGGATTGAGCCGCTCTCCTGCGGCCATCACGCAGTTCGAACGGCAGCTGGCGGGGATGCCTGCGATGCCTCGGCTGCGTTTGGCTGAGGTGGCGCAACGCGAAGTCGACCTGTACTCCTTTCATCTGGCGGCGCAGTGGGGGCGTGATGGATAGCCGTTTGTCATCCGGGCTGCGCCTCTGGCTGAGCTTGCCGGGCTGGCTATTGCTGCTGTCGCAAGGGCTGGGCATCGGCACGCTGGCGCTGTTGGGCGGCGGTTGGCTGCTGCAGGACGAATGGCGTCAGCGGGAAAGCGCGGCGGAGCGGCAACAGCGCCAGTTGCAACAGATCGCCATGGTGCAACGCCAACTGGACGAGGCGCCGGAAAGCGCTATCCCGGCGGCGGCGCTTCCGCCGACCACCACCGGCGATCTGGCGAGCGTGCTGCAACGGGCAGGAGGCGCTTTGCTACGCTGGCAGCGGCAGGAAAAACCGCCGCGGCAAACGCTGAGCTTGCGCATTGACTACGCCGGTTTGCTGGTGCTGCTGGAGGCGCTGCCCGCCGATTTACGCCTCGAGCAACTGAGCGTGGAGACACCGCCCCTTGGCATGACGGCGCGGTTGGTTTTGCAGGATGCCACCGAGGAGCAGGCCGATGAGTAAAAGACCCGGCCGCTGGTGGTGGCTGCTATGGCCATGGGCCTTATGCGCTGAACCGCGCGACCCGTTTGCGCCGCCTCCGTTGCCTGTTTGTGCCCAAACGACGGCATCGCCGGCGGGCTGGCGACTGAAAGGCGTCATTGGGCAACCGACGCTGCGCTATGGCTGGGTGGTGACGCCGGCGGGGCAATGGTTACGCCTGCGGCCGCCGCAGCGGGTGCTGGCCGAGCGCTGGCAGGTGACGCAGGTGCAGGCGCGCAGCCTGACGTTAACGGCGCTGGCGGCCGAACCGGATTGCCCGGCGAGCCAGGGCGACATCTCTCTGATGATGGACAACAAGGATGGCAAACCATGAAAGGACGCGCTGGACTGGGCATGGCGCTGTGGTGCCTGGCGCTTGGCGCCTCGCAGGCGCAGGATAAACAGGTTATTTCGCTGGAGTTTCAGGATGCGCCGGTCACGATCATCCTGCAGGCGCTGGCGGATTATCGGCAGATGAACCTGATCGCCGCGCCCGGCGTGAGCGGCAACCTGACGCTGCGGCTGGAGAATGTGCCCTGGTCTCAGGCGCTGGCGCTGACCCTGCGCATGGGCAAGCTGACGATGACGCGGGAGGGCAACGTGATGCTGATCTCGCCGGAGCCGGACGCGCAGGAAAAAAGGCAACAGCGAGAGGCGCTGGCGCAGCGGCAACCGCTACACAGCCTGACCCTGACGTTACAGAACGGCGATGCGGCGGAGATTGCTGAAAGCCTCAATGCCCAACGCGGTGCCTTGCTCAGCGAGCGGGGCAGCGTGCTGGCGGATAAGCGCACCAATACGCTGCTGCTGCGCGACACGGCGCCAATCCTGGCGCAGTTGAAAAAACGGGTGACGGAAATGGACGCGCCGCTGGCACAGGTGCAGCTGGCGGCGCATATCGTGACCATCAACAGCGAAAGCCTGCGTGAACTCGGCGTGCGTTGGGGATTGGCGGCCGACGACAGGCCGGCGCAGCCGCTGCGGCCGGGCAATCTCGGCGTCAACCTGCCGCTGGAGCGCAGCGCGGTGAACGCCGGTTTCCATCTGGCGCGCATCAGCGGGCGTTTGCTGAGCCTCGAGCTGACGGCGCTGGAGCAGGAGAATCAGGTGGAGATCATCGCCAGCCCGCGTTTGCTGACGGCGCACCTGCAAACCGCCAGCATCAAGCAGGGAACCGAGATCCCTTACGAAGTGTCGAGCGGCGCCAGCGGTGCGACCGCCATCGAGTTCAAAGAGGCGGTGCTGGGTATGGAGGTGACGCCGAAAGTGTTGCCGGACGGGCGTATCACGCTGACCTTGCACATCAGCCAAAATATGCCGGGGCGCGCCATCAGCCGCGGGGCGGGGGAGGCATTGACCATCGATAAACAGGAGATTAAGACGCAGATCACGGTGAAGAGCGGTGAAACCCTGGTGCTCGGCGGCATTTTTCAACGGCATAGCGGCAAGACGGCGGACAAGGTGCCGGGATTGGGGGATGCGCCGTTATTGGGAGGCTTGTTCCGACAAAGCGGCACACAACAGAAAAAACGCGAGCTGGTGATCTTCATTACGCCGACCCTGATTAAGGGATAAGCGGCTGCTTGTCAGCCGGACGGCAAATCTCCTAAAGTTGATGAGCAGATACACTTTTTTATCCCCTTGGGGGGATCTGCGTTTGACGCTGCGGCCGATTTAGCTTACAAGGGTTACCGAATTGAGCACCGAGGTTTTTTGTTAGCGTCAAGACGCCGTTAAAAACATATGGTTTCCCTCCCGCGGCGTGGATTGCGATTTATTCGGTTGCCAAACTACCAAGAGTGTTGAGATAATTTTTCGTCTGATCTCGCACTATCGCTCATGAGGTTTCAGTTTAGGTCCCGCCGCTGATTTGATTGGCGGGGCGGGTTAACATTAACGAATTGTCTTAGTAATACCGAAAAACATGGCAGAGAAACGCAATATCTTTCTGGTTGGGCCTATGGGTGCCGGCAAAAGCACTATTGGCCGTCAGTTAGCTCAGCAACTCAATATGGAGTTCTTCGACTCCGATCAAGAAATTGAGCGACGTACCGGAGCTGACGTGGGCTGGGTATTCGACGTGGAAGGGGAAGAAGGTTTCCGCGATCGTGAAGAAAAAGTCATTAATGAACTGACGGAAAAACAAGGGATTGTGTTGGCGACCGGCGGTGGTTCGGTGAAGTCGCGCGAAACGCGCAACCGTCTGTCCGCGCGCGGTGTGGTGGTCTATCTGGAAACCACGATCGAGAAACAACTGGCTCGTACCCAGCGTGATAAAAAGCGCCCGCTGCTGCAGGTTGATTCTCCGCCGCGTGAAGTGCTGGAAGCCTTGGCGAAAGAGCGCAATCCGTTGTATGAAGAGATTGCCGATGTCACCATCCGCACCGACGATCAGAGCGCTAAAGTGGTTGCCAACCAGATCATCAACATGCTGGAAAGCAACTGATTGCCGATTTTCGCGTTCGCCGTCGGCCAATGCGGAAAACTGATTTGTGTTCCCCGCTGTTGCGGGGATCAACCACCGCCGCACCATACAGAGAACTGAGCGCGACATGGAGAGAATTACTGTAACGCTTGGGGAGCGCAGCTACCCGATTACCATCGCCGCCGGATTGTTTAACGATCCGGCTTCTTTTATGCCGTTGAAGGCGGGTGAGCAAGCGATGTTGGTCACCAACCAGACCCTGGCGCCGCTTTATCTGGAGCGTGTCCGGCAGGTGCTGGAGCAGGGTGGCGTCGTGGTGGATCAGGTGATCCTTCCCGATGGTGAGCAGTACAAATCTCTGGCGGTGTTGGAGCAGGTATTTTCGGCGCTGCTGGAAAAACCGCACGGGCGCGATACCACGCTGATCGCCCTCGGCGGCGGCGTTGTCGGCGATCTGACCGGCTTTGCCGCCGCGTGCTACCAACGCGGCGTGCGCTTCATTCAGGTTCCCACCACGCTGTTGTCGCAGGTGGACTCTTCCGTAGGCGGCAAGACCGCCGTCAACCACCCGCTCGGCAAAAACATGATCGGTGCTTTCTATCAACCCGCTTCGGTGGTGGTTGATCTGGATTGCCTGAAAACGTTGCCGACGCGTGAACTCTCTTCCGGCCTGGCTGAAGTCATTAAATACGGGATCATTCTCGATCGCGAGTTCTTCGTCTGGCTGGAAAATAACATTGATGCGCTGATGGCGTTGGATATGCAGGCATTGGCCTACTGTATCCGCCGCTGCTGCGAACTGAAGGCTGAGGTCGTGGCCGCCGACGAACGCGAAAGCGGCCTGCGCGCCTTGCTGAATCTGGGCCATACTTACGGCCATGCCATCGAAGCCGAAATGGGCTACGGCGTATGGCTGCACGGCGAAGCGGTGGCTGCAGGCATGGTGATGGCGGCGGAAACCGCACACCGTCTCGGCCAGTTCTCGGTTGAAGATATCGAACGCATCAAAGCGCTGCTGCTGCGCGCCGGCTTGCCGGTCTGCGGGCCGCAGGAAATGACGCCGGAATCCTATCTGCCGCACATGTTGCGCGACAAGAAAGTGCTGGCGGGTGAACTGCGTCTGGTGCTGCCGGCCGCGATCGGTGCGGCGGAAGTGCGCGGCGGCGTAGGGCATGAGCTGGTGCTGGCGTCGATCGCCGCCTGTCTGCCTGAGCAGCAGCGTAATTAAATCGGACCAAGTAACAGTGGCTTAGCCGCCATTTGCATCTATATTAATACAGTGAGCAGAGCACGACGGGTGTCGCTTTGCCATCATCGGGTTAATCTGCCCGTGCCACGGTAGGTCTACGGTGGTGGGCTTTTGCCTCTAGTTGGAGGGTTTCAGATGGACGAGTTTAAACCGGAAGACGATCTCAGACCTGATAGCAGCGATCGTCGTCCTACGCGTTCGCGCAAGCCGGCCGCCGCGCCGCGCTTCGCCGTTTCGCGCCAGCATTTGATGATTGGCATCGGCATTTTGGTGCTGTTGCTGCTGATTATCGGCATCGGTTCCGCCTTGAAGGCGCCAACCAAGCATGAGGCGGCTCAGGAGAGCGCTGCGCAAAACGGCGCGGCCCGCGATATTAACCTGTCCGGTTCTTCGTCGCTGACTACCGCCAACAACGGCGTGCCGGGCGGCACCACGGATACCCACGACAACAATGGCGTGAGCGCGACTCAGCCACAGCAACCGCAGAACGTCAGCGTTCCGCCGATTTCCGGCACGCCGACCGAAGCGCAAACTCAGCCTCAGCAAGGCGGTGCGCAGCAGCGCGTCGATCTGCCGGGCAACATGGCGGACGCGCTGTCGCAGCAGCAGGGGCAGGTGGATGCCGCGACCCAGGGCATGACCGGCGCAGCGTCGACGCTGCCGACCGCACCGGCGACGGTGATGAGCGGCGCCGCGGCGCGTGAAGCGACGCGTCCTGTGCAGGGCACCGCGCCGCAACAGCATAAAACGCCGGCGAAAACCGCCGCCACCAAACCGACCGCGACGCAGCATAAATCACCGACTACGGTGTATACGCCGCCGGCCAAGCCGTCTTCCACCGCGAAAGCGGGAGCGGTCAGCAGCAGCGGCAGTTCGCTGCAGTCTGCACCGGGTAGCCACTATACCTTGCAACTGAGCAGCGCTTCGCGTTCCGATACGCTGAACGCCTATGCCAAGCAGCAGAAGTTGCAGAACTACCTGGTGTACGCTACCAAACGTGACGGCAAGCCGTGGTTCGTGCTGGTGAGCGGCAACTATGCGTCTTCTGCGGAAGCGAAGCGCGCCATTGCTTCGTTGCCGGCGGATGTGCAGGCGAAAAAACCGTGGGTCCGACCTGTACACCAAGTGCAGCAAGATCTTAAAAAATAAATCATTTAAATTTGTGCGCTGATGTGCTGTCTGAAACAGAGTACAATCCGCCGCTCTGAATTGTATAAGTAGCTAATTGACGGCATGAAGAAAAACCGCGCTTTTTTAAAATGGGCTGGTGGAAAATACCCGCTGGTAGATGAGATTCGTCGCCATCTGCCGGCGGGAGACTGCTTAATCGAGCCCTTCGTGGGTGCGGGATCCGTCTTTCTGAATACGGATTACGACGCCTACATTCTCGCCGACATCAATAGCGATCTTATCAACCTGTATAACATCGTTAAGCTGCGCACGGATGACTTCGTGCGCGATGCCCGCACGCTTTTCGCCGATGAATTCAATAACTCGGATCAGTTTTACCTGCTGCGAGAAGAGTTCAATACTAGCACCGAGCCTTACCGCCGGGCGCTGCTGTTCCTGTACCTGAACCGCCACTGCTATAACGGCCTGTGCCGCTATAACCTGCGCGGCGAGTTCAACGTGCCGTTTGGCCGGTACAAGAAACCGTACTTCCCGGAAGAAGAGCTCTACTGGTTTGCCGAAAAATCGCGCAATGCCACTTTTGTCTGCGAGCATTACCGCGATACCATGGCGAAGGCCGTGGCCGGTGCCGTGGTGTATTGCGATCCGCCTTATGCGCCGCTGTCGGCGACGGCGAATTTCACCGCTTACCACACCAACAGCTTCAGCATCGCCGATCAGCAAAGCCTGGCGAAATTGGCGCACCAGCTCTCGGTAGAGAGTCAGGTACCGGTATTGATCTCCAATCACGATACCGAGCTGACGCGCGACTGGTACCAGAATGCTGCGCTGTATGTGGTGAAAGCGCGCCGCACAATCAGCCGCAACATTCTCGGCCGCAGCAAAGTGAACGAGCTTTTGGCGCTGTATCGCTAAGCCGGGGCACCCCGGCGCATAACAACTCGACCCTACGTTTGGAGAAGCGGATGAAAAAGTTTTTGATTGCCCCGTCCATTCTGTCGGCAGATTTTGCCCGGTTAGGTGAAGATACCGCTAACGTGCTGGCCGCAGGCGGTGACGTGGTGCACTTCGACGTGATGGACAACCACTACGTGCCCAATCTGACCATCGGTCCGATGGTGTGCGAAGCGCTGCGCAACTACGGCATTACTGCGCCGATTGACGTGCACCTGATGGTCAAGCCGGTGGATCGCATCGTGCCTGATTTCGCCAAGGCCGGCGCGTCTTATATCTCTTTCCACCCCGAAGCTTCCGAGCATGTCGATCGCACCATTCAGCTGATCAAAGAGCACGGCTGTAAAGCCGGCCTGGTGTTCAACCCGGCCACGCCGCTGAGCTATCTCGATTACGTGATGGATAAAATCGACGTGATCCTGCTGATGTCGGTCAACCCGGGCTTCGGCGGCCAGTCGTTCATCCACGGTACCCTGGACAAGCTGCGCCAGGTGCGCAAGCTGATCGACGACAGCGGTCGCGATATCCGCCTGGAAGTCGACGGCGGCGTGAAGGTGGATAATATTGCCGAAATCGCCGCCGCAGGCGCCGATATGTTCGTCGCCGGTTCCGCCATCTTTGGCCAGCCGGACTACCGCAAGGTGATCGACGAGATGCGCAGCGAGCTGGCGAAGGTTACTCATGGCTGATTTCGGCGCGATCCGCGCATTGGCCTTTGATCTGGACGGCACGCTGGTCGACAGCGCGCCGGGCCTGGCGGCCGCCATCGATATGGCGCTGGAAGAGACGGGCTTGCCGCAGGCGGGTGAAGAACGGGTTGGCACCTGGATCGGCAACGGCGCCGACGTGCTGGTGCAGCGCGCGCTGCGCTGGGCGGAAGCGGAAGGCACGCCGGAGCAGTGCAGCCGGCTGCGTGAACGCTTCGACCATTTCTACGCGCAGACCGTCGACAGCGGCAGCCGCCTGTTCCCGCAGGTGCAGGAGACGCTGGCCCGACTGGCCGCGCACGGTTACCCGATGGCGTTGGTGACCAATAAGCCGACGCCGTTCGTGGCGCCGCTGCTGGCATCGTTGGGCATTGGCGACTATTTCTCGCTGGTGATCGGCGGCGACGACGTGACGGAAAAGAAACCGCACCCGGCGCCGTTGTACCTGGTGCTCGGCAAGCTGGGGTTGCGGGCGCATGAGCTGCTGTTCGTCGGCGATTCGCGCAACGATATTCAAGCCGCGCAGGGCGCCGGTTGCCCAAGCGTCGGCTTTACCTACGGTTATAACTACGGCGAATCGATCGCCCTGAGCCACCCCGATCGGGTGTTGGAGCGCTTCGCCGATTTGTTGCCCGCTCTTGGGCTGTCATCTTTAGAGAATCAGGAAATTTAAACATG
Organism: Serratia sp. TSA_105.2; assembly: GCF_052692115.1. Taxonomy (NCBI): domain Bacteria; kingdom Pseudomonadati; phylum Pseudomonadota; class Gammaproteobacteria; order Enterobacterales; family Yersiniaceae; genus Serratia; species Serratia sp. TSA_105.2. The sequence continues at coordinate 7,868 of NZ_JBQZFT010000009.1, read as the reverse complement.
AGTAAGCCCATCGTATTTAGCGGCGCGCAGCCGTCCGGCGAACTGACCATCGGCAACTACATGGGTGCGCTGCGTCAGTGGGTGCAGATGCAAGACGACTACGACTGCATCTACTGCATCGTCGATCTGCATGCCATCACCGTGCGCCAGGACGCCGAGAAGCTGCGCAAGGCCACGCTGGATACGCTGGCGCTGTACCTGGCCTGTGGCATCGATCCGGAAAAAAGCACCATCTTCGTGCAGTCGCACGTACCTGAGCACACGCAGCTGAGCTGGGTGCTGAACTGCTACACCTATTTCGGCGAACTGAGCCGCATGACGCAGTTCAAGGACAAATCCGCGCGCTACGCGGAGAATATCAACGCCGGGCTGTTCAGCTATCCGGTGCTGATGGCGGCGGATATCCTGCTGTATCAAACCAACCAGGTGCCGGTGGGCGAAGACCAGAAGCAGCACCTGGAACTGAGCCGCGACGTGGGGCAGCGTTTCAACGCGCTGTACGGCGACGTGTTCAAAGTGCCGGAGCCGTTTATTCCTAAATCCGGGGCGCGGGTGATGTCGCTGCAGGAGCCGACCAAGAAGATGTCCAAGTCGGACGACAACCGCAACAACGTGATCGGCCTGCTGGAAGATCCGAAAGCGGTGACCAAGAAGATCAAACGCGCAATGACCGACTCGGAAGAGCCGCCTGTCGTGCGTTACGATGTGGTCAACAAGGCGGGCGTCTCCAACCTGCTGGATATCCTTGCCGGCGTGACCGGCAAGAGCATCGCGCAGCTGGAAGCCGAGTTCGAAGGCCAGATGTACGGCCACCTGAAAGGTGCGGTGGCGGACGCCGTCTCCGGCATGCTGGGTGAGCTGCAGGAGCGCTACCACCGCTTCCGCAACGACGAAGCCTATCTGCAGCAGGTGATGCGCGACGGCGCCGCCAAGGCCCGCGCACGCGCGCAGGAAACCCTGGCGAAGGTCTATCAGGCCGTCGGTTTCGTGCCGCCGCAGGCGTAACGCCAGCGCGAATAGAAAAAGCGGCCAAAGGCCGCTTTTTTTACGTCGGTATCACGCCATTTGTGCCAGGCCGGCGGGCGATGCCTCGCTGGCGAACCAGTTGAGCTTGCTGCGCAGGCTGACCACGCTGCCGACGACGATCAGGCTGGGGCTGGCGGCCTGTAGTGACAAGGCGCCCAGTTGACAGAGCTTGCCTTCGATCACCCGCTGGCGGCAAGAGGTGCCGTTTTCCACCAGCGCCACTGGCGTGGCGGCCGGCAGGCCGTGTGCGATCAGCTGGCGCTGGATTTCCGCCGCTTGAGATAGCCCCATGTAGAACACCAGCGTCTGTTGCCCGGCGGCCAGCGTCGCCCAATCCAATCCACCGTCGGCCTTGGCGTGCCCGGTCACCAGGCGCACGCTCTGTGCATGGTCGCGGTGGGTGAGCGGGATGCCGCTGTAGGCGGAACAGCCGGAGGCGGCGGTGATGCCCGGCACCACCGAGAACGGCACGTTGGCGTCTGCCAGCGTCTCCAGCTCTTCGCCGCCGCGGCCGAAGATAAAGGGATCGCCCCCCTTCAGGCGCACCACGCGTTTGCCTTGCTGCGCCTGCTGCAGCAGGATTTGGTTGATCTGCTCCTGCGGCACGCAGTGGTGGCCGGCGCGTTTGCCGACGAAGATACGCTCGGCGTCGCGGCGCACCAGCGTCATGATCTCTTCGGAGACCAGCCGGTCGTAAACCACCACGTCGGCCTGCTGGATCTGTTGCAGCCCTTTCAGCGTCAGCAAGCCGGCATCGCCCGGCCCGGCGCCCACCAGTACCACTTCACCGCGATCTTCCGGCTGTTCGCTGAACAGCTGCTCGAGTTGGCGTTCGGCCAGCGCGGCGTCGTCGTTGGCCAGCGACTGCGCCAGCCGATCGTGGGCGAATAACCGTTCCCAGAAGCGACGGCGCGCGCCGAGGCTGCTGAAGCGTTGTTTTACCCGCTGCCGCAGTGAGCCACCCAACTGGGCCAGCTTGCCGAGGTGCTGCGGCAGCATCGCTTCCAGCTTCTCGCGCAGCAGCCGCGCCAGCACCGGCGCTTTGCCGCCGGAGGACACTGCGACCATGATCGGTGACCGATCGATGATAGACGGCATGATAAAGCTGGCGCGTTTCGGATCGTCCACCACGTTGCAGAACACCCGTTGCTGGTTGGCGCACTGGTACACCAGTGCGTTGACTTCCAGCCGGTCGGTAGCGGCGATCACCAACCATTTTTCCGCCAGCAGGGCCGGGCTGAATTCGCCCTCGATCAGCGTCAGCAGGCCTTCTGCCGCCCACTGGTGGAACTGCGGGCTGAATGCCAGGGCGTTGACGGTCAGCGCCGCGCCGGCGTCCAGCAGCAGGCGCGCCTTGCGTTCGGCGATCTCGCCGCCGCCCACCAGCAGGCAGGCTTTATGTTGCAGTTGGCAGAAAATCGGCAGGTAGTCCATCGGCACTCCTCGGGGTAATCAGTGTGGGGGCGAAATGCGCCCCCGAAAACTCAGGCGGTCTGACGTGCGGCGGCTTTCGCCGCCTGCGGGCGTTCGGCGCGCGGCGTAGCGTACCAATACCCCAGACCCATCAGCACCGAGCCGGACAGGATATTGCCCAGCGTCACCCAAAGCAGGTTGTGGCCGATGCCGGCGAGGGTATAGGCCTCGCTGTGGTTGCCGAACCAGGAGAGGGCGAACAGCGTCATGTTGGCGACGGAGTGTTCGTAACCCGAGGCGATAAAGGCCAGCAGGCACCACCAAATGGCGATGAACTTGGCGGCGCCTTCTACGCGGATCGCCATCCAAATCGCCAAGCAAACCAGCCAGTTGCACAGCACCCCCTTGAAGAACAGCACTTCGGCCGGCGCGGTGGTTTTCGCCAGCGCGGCGCTGTGCACCAGGCTGGTATCCACCGGCAGCAGGCTGCCGCCGCCGTAGTAATACATCAGCGCCACCAGCACCGAGCCGAGCAGGTTGCCGAGCCAGGTTTGCGGCAATACCGCCCACATCTGGCTCTGGCGGATGGTGCCTGCCTTGACGCCAAGCGTCAGGAACATCGTATGGCCGGTGAACAGCTCGGAACCGGCGATGATCACCAGCGTCAGCGCGATGCCGAAGGTGGCGCCCATCACCAGCGGCCGTACGCTTGGGTCGACCAGGTTGCCGAGGGTGAAGATCAGGATGATGCCGAGGCCGACGTAGGCGCCGGCCATCGCCGAGCTGATCCAGAAGCCGAGCGGGCTCTCCTTCGCCAGGCGGACGATGCGCGCCGCGTTGGCGGCGCATTTGCTGATCGTGTCGGTAAACATGTTGCCTCCCGAAAGGTTATGCCGCGACTTGCACGATGCCGTCGACCACCCGGCTGGCGAAGCTGGCGACGGAACGGCTGTCGTCTTCCAGACAGTGGCCGTCGTACAGGCGGAAATGCTGTTTCTTCAGCGGGCTGGCGACCCACAGCTCGCCCTGATGCTCGGCGATGAGGCCGCGCGACAGCACGCTGGCCTGGGCGAACGGGTCGATATTGCTGATGGCGAACACCTGCTCGTCGGCATAGGGGCGGAACACCGCCACCTGCCGATCGCCGATCAGGGCGCACACGCCGGTGCCGGGCAGAATGTCGGCGACGGGACAAACGGTAATCCACTGGCTCATGCGTGGCTCTCCTCGGTATCGATCAGGGTGACGGGAATGCGTTCGTCAGGGCGCGCCGGGCGGTGCTGGTCGCGTTCGGCCACCACTTGCACATTCGGATCGCGCAGCGGGCTGTTGATGAAGTGGGCGAAGCGCAGCTGCGTTTCCGGATGCTCGACGGTCTCTTTCCACTCGCAAATCACCGCATCGCGCAGGCGGGCGATCTCCGCTTCCAGTTGGTCGTTGATGCCGAGCTTGTCGTCGACGATCACCTTGCGCAGATAATCGATGCCGCCTTCCAGGCTCTCCAGCCACACCGAGGTGCGCTGCAGCTTATCGGCGGTGCGGATATAGAACATCATGAAGCGGTCGAGGTAGCGCACCAGCGTCTCGCGATCGAGGTCGGCGGCCAGCAGGTCGGCGTGGCGCGGTTTCATGCCGCCGTTGCCGCAGACGTACAGGTTCCAGCCGTTCTCGGTGGCGATGATGCCAACGTCCTTGCCCTGCGCTTCGGCGCATTCACGGGTACAGCCCGAGACGCCGAACTTCATTTTGTGCGGGGTGCGGATGCCTTTGTAGCGATGCTCCAGCGTGACGCCGAAGCCGACGCTGTCGCCGACGCCGTAGCGGCACCAGGTGCTGCCGACGCAGGTTTTCGCCATGCGCAGCGCCTTGGCGTAAGCGTGGCCGGTTTCAAAGCCGGCGGCGAGCAGCTTGCGCCAGATGGCCGGCAGGTCGTCTTTCTGCGCGCCGAACATGCCGATGCGCTGTGAACCGGTCATTTTGGTGTAGAGGTTGTATTCCTTGGCGATCTGGCCGATGGCCAGCAGGCCGTCCGGGGTGATTTCGCCGCCGGCGGAGCGCGGGATCACCGAGTAGGTACCGTCTTTCTGAATATTGCCGAGGAAGTTGTCGTTGGTATCTTGCAGCGGCGTATGCTGCGGCTTGAGGATGTACTCGTTCCAGCACGAGGCCAGCAGCGAGCCGACGGTCGGTTTACACACTTCGCAGCCGTAGCCTTTGCCGTATTTAGCCAGCAGCGCCTCGAACGACTTGATGCCTTCGACGCGGATCAGGTGGAACAGCTCCTGGCGCGAGTAGGCGAAGTGTTCGCACAGGTGATGGTTGACCTCGATGCCTTGCTTGCTCAGCTCGGCGTTCAGCACCTGGGTGAGCAGCGGGATGCAGCCGCCGCAGCCGGTGCCGGCTTTGGTTTCGGCCTTCAGCGCCGCTACGGTGTGGCAGCCTTTGTTGACCGCCTGAATGATGTCGCCTTTGCTGACGTCGAAGCAGGAGCAGATCTGCGCGCTTTCCGGCAGCGAATCCACGCCGATGGCCGGTTTGCTGCCCGCGTGGGCCGGCAGGATCAGGCCGTCCGGGTTTTCCGGCAGCTCGATGCCGTTCAGCGCCAGCTGCAGCAGGTTGCCGTAATCGCTGGTGTCGCCCACCAGCACCGCGCCGAGCAGGGTTTTGTTGTCGGCGCTGACCACGATGCGTTTGTAGACTTCTTTGCTTTCATCCAGATAAACGTAGCTGCGGGCGCCCTCGGTGCGGCCGTGGGCATCGCCGATGCCGCCGACGTCCACGCCCAGCAGCTTCAGCTTGGCGCTCATGTCGGCGCCCTGGAAGCCGTTTTCGCGGCCCAGCAGGTGATCGACGGCCACCTGCGCCATTTTGTAACCCGGCGCCACCAGGCCGAAGGTGCGACCGCGCCAGGCAGCGCACTCACCGATGGCGTAGACGTCCGGATCCGACGTCTGGCAGCTGTCGTTGATGGCGATGCCGCCGCGGCGGCCAATCTCCAGCCCGCACTGACGCGCCAGCTTGTCCTGGGCGCGGATGCCGGTGGAGAACACGATGAAATCCACTTCCAGCAGGCTACCGTCGGCGAAATGCATGGTTTTGCGCGCCGTGTCGCCTCCGTTGACGATCTCCTGGGTATTTTTGCCGGTGTGTACCTTGACGCCCATGCGCTCGATCTTGCGGCGCAGCTGGTCACCGCCCATCGGGTCGAGCTGTTCGGCCATCAGCACCGGAGCGAACTCGATCACGTGCGTTTCCACCCCCAGGCTTTTCAGCGCGCCGGCGGCTTCCAGCCCCAACAGCCCGCCGCCGACTACCGCACCGCGTTTGCTGCGGCGCGCGCAGGCTTCGATGGCGTTCAGGTCTTCGATAGTGCGGTAAACGAAGCAGTCCTGGCTATCCGAGCCTTTAATCGGCGGGATCCACGGATAGGAGCCGGTGGCCATGATCAGCTTGTCGTAATAGACGGTGCGGCCGGTGTTGGAGTGGATCACTTTCTCGTCGCGATTGATGGTGATAGCGCGTTCGCCGATCAGCACCTTCACGCCGTGTTTTTCGTAAAAGCCTTCGCGCACCAGCGACAGCTCTTCGGCGGTGTGGTGCGAGAAGTAGGAGGAAAGATGCACGCGATCGTAAGCGATGCGCGGCTCTTCGCAAAATACGGTGATTTCGAATTGGTCTTTGTCTGCTTTATCCAACAGATCTTCGATGAACCGGTGGCCGACCATGCCATTGCCGACGACGGCAAGTTTGACTCTGCTCATTATTGCCTCAAAATTCTGGTTTCCTAGGCTTACCTTATCTCTCCCAATGGGCAATTTATTGATGCAAATCAATCACACCCTCATATACCTCTAACGTGGTATATGGATGATTTTTCACGTTTTTTGATAAGTTGCGGATTTTATTCACCTTTAGCTGAAGCGAGTCAGTTTGCCTGCAAACTACCCCGCAGGGAGTAAACGTTGGGGGTAGGCAGGCAACGGCGACTTTGTCAGCGCGATCCGCTGCCAGTATGATGAAGAAAACCAGTGCAACGGCAGAGGTGAAAGGTGGCGAAACGTCCATTGAAGTTTATCGACAACCTGCGTTTAAGCGGGCATGAAGGGTTGTGGCAACTGGCGATCGAGCAGGGGCGCATCGCGCATCTGGTGCCGCAGCCGGAAGGCCAGGAGTGGCGCAGCGACGTGTTGGATGCGCAGGGCGGGTTGGCAGTGCCGGCGTTCGTCGAACCGCATATTCACCTGGATACCACGCAAACCGCCGGCCAGCCGGCCTGGAACCAGTCCGGCACGCTGTTCGAGGGCATTGAGCGCTGGGCCGAACGCAAAGCGTTGCTGACCCATGAGGACGTCAAACAGCGCGCCTGGCAAACGCTCAAGTGGCAGATCGCCAATGGCGTGCAGTATGTGCGCACCCACGTCGACGTTTCCGATCCCACGCTGACCGCGCTGCGTGCCATGCTGGAGGTGAAACGGGAGGTGGCGCCCTGGGTGACGCTGCAGATCGTCGCCTTCCCGCAGGAGGGGATCCTTTCCTATCCCAACGGCGAAGCGCTGCTTGAAGAGGCGCTGCGGCTGGGGGCCGACGTGGTGGGCGCCATTCCGCACTTCGAATTCACCCGCGAATACGGCGTGGAGTCGCTGCATAAGGCGTTCGCGCTGGCGCAAAAATACGATCGGCTGGTGGACGTGCACTGCGATGAAATCGACGACGAGCAATCGCGCTTCGTCGAGACCGTGGCGGCGCTGGCGCTGAAGCTGGAGATGGGGGCGAAAGTCACTGCCAGTCACACCACGGCGATGCACTCTTACAACGGCGCTTACGCCTCGCGGCTGTTCCGCCTGCTGAAAATGTCCGGCATCAACTTCGTCGCCAACCCGCTGGTGAACATTCACCTGCAGGGGCGTTTCGACAGCTACCCGAAACGGCGTGGCGTGACGCGGGTGAAGGAGATGCTGGAGGCAGAGATCAACGTCTGCTTCGGCCATGACGACGTGTTCGATCCCTGGTACCCGCTCGGCACCGCCAACATGCTGCAGGTGCTGCATATGGGGCTGCACGTGTGCCAGCTGATGGGCTATGGCCAGATCGACGATGGGCTGAAGCTGATCACCCACCACAGCGCGCGTACCCTTAACCTGAGCGACTACGGCCTGGCGGCCGGCAACAGCGCCAACCTGGTGATCCTGCCGGCGGAAAGCGGCTTCGACGCGGTGCGCCGCCAGACGCCGGTGCGTTATTCGATTCGCCAGGGGGCGGTGATCGCCGAAACGCGGCCGGCGGAAACCACGCTGCATTTGCAGCAGGATGAGACGGTGGATTTTCGGCGCTAAGGCGCAAAAAAAAGGGCGCCTTGCGGGCGTAATGCTTGTCAGTTAAGCTTTTGAGGAAGCCGCAACGTATAACGTTGCGGCTTCTTTTTTACTGCC
>NZ_JBQZFT010000008.1:0-156700 GCF_052692115.1 Serratia sp. TSA_105.2 | reverse complement strand
GCGTTCTGCTCGAGCATGGGCATGCGAAAGGCCCGTTCCCGATGGGCCTTAACGCCGCTCGCGGCGGCCCCGGAGGGGGGACTCAGGATGAGACGAATTGCGTAGGACAAATCCGCCGGGAGCGGATTTGAACGTTGCGAAGCAACGGCCTGAAGGGGGGCGGGCAGGACGCCCGCCATAAACTGCCAGGCATCAAACCAAGCCGAAAGCCCTGAACTGACGTTCAGGGCTTTTTGCTATGCGTAAAATGAAAAATCCCCGTTGTAATCCGCTTCAGCTTTCATCGTACGGTTTAATATTCATCACAAAATCCGCGCATTATTCCTCCAAACGCCAGATATTCTTCGTCCGCTATTAAGTTTGGCTGTTAACTTATAAATAACAATAAAGTAACACCTGGCGGCAGGAAGCCGAATTTCATCATTGCTATGGCTCGGAGATAACATCATGACAGAAACAACCTCGGCTCTTGGGGATGAGCACGGCGTCGAACAGGGAGCGCTGGATAACAAGAAACGCATTTTCGCTATCGTCGGGGCTTCATCAGGCAATCTGGTGGAGTGGTTTGATTTTTACGTTTACTCCTTCTGTTCCATTTACTTTGCCGCCTCGTTCTTCCCGGCGGGCAACAGCACCACGCAGCTGCTGCAAACCGCCGGGGTGTTCGCCGCCGGCTTCTTTATGCGGCCTATCGGCGGCTGGCTGTTCGGCTATATTGCCGACAAACACGGCCGAAAAAACTCAATGCTGATTTCGGTCTGCATGATGTGCGCCGGATCGCTGGTGATCGCCTGCCTGCCGACATATGAATCGATCGGCAGCTGGGCACCGGCGCTGCTGCTGCTTGCGCGCCTGTTCCAGGGGCTGTCGGTGGGCGGCGAGTACGGCACCAGCGCCACCTACATGAGCGAGGTAGCGATCAAGGGCCGACGTGGCTTTTATGCCTCGTTCCAGTACGTAACGCTGATCGGCGGGCAACTGCTGGCGCTGCTGGTATTGGTGATCTTGCAGCAAATATTGTCTGGTGAAGAGCTGAAGGCGTGGGGCTGGCGTATCCCGTTTGCGCTCGGTGCGCTGTTGGCGGTGGTGGCGCTGTACCTGCGCCGCTCGCTGAATGAAACCTCCGATGCGAAGACGCGTAACCACAAGGATGCCGGTTCGCTGACGGGGCTGTGGAAAAACCGCAAAGCGTTTCTGATGGTGCTGGGCTTTACCGCCGCCGGTTCGCTGACCTTCTACACCTTCACCACCTACATGCAGAAATATCTGGTGAACACCGCCGGCATGGACGCCAAGCTGGCCAGCGCCATCATGACCGTCGCGCTGTTCGTCTTCATGCTGCTGCAGCCGGCGGTCGGCGCGTTCTCGGATAAAATCGGCCGTCGCAGTTCGATGTTGATCTTCTCGGCATTGGCCACCGTGTTGACGGTACCGATCCTGTTTGCCCTGAAAGAGGTGACCAACCCCTTTATGGCGTTCGGTTTGATCGTGCTGGCGTTGTTCGTTGTCAGCTTTTACACCGCGATCAGCGGGTTGCTTAAAGCCGAGATGTTCCCGCCAGAGGTGCGTGCGTTAGGGGTGGGCTTGTCTTATGCAGTAGCGAATGCTCTGTTCGGCGGCTCGGCGGAATATGTCGCGTTATCGCTTAAATCGTTCGGCGTGGAAAATGCCTTCTTCTGGTACGTTTCCGGCATGTGCCTGCTGGCGCTATTGGTCTCGCTCCGGCTGCATCGCAAAGGCAAGGAGATACAGCTGTAATAAAAACCCCGGCCTTGGCCGGGGTCAGAGTAGCGTTTACAGGATACGGCTAATCAGCCGATCGATACGGATACGCCGCAGACGGCGAATCAGCTTGCGCACCTTGATCGGGTATTGCTGAATGCTTTGCAGCTCCTGATAGTGGCCAACCACGGTGGTGTGAGTGCGGATGCATTCCAGCTCTTTTTGCCGCTGCTCGCGCATTTCCTGCTTGGGATCGTGGATCAGAATGGCGTTTTCCAGATCCAGCCGCCAGGCGCGCGGGTTGAGGTTATTGCCGGTAATCAGCTGCCACTCTTCGTCTACCCACATGCCTTTCAGGTGATAGCTGTTATCGCCGTCCTTCCACAGACGCACGATCAGCTGCCCGGTGTCGATATAGCGCTGCAAGCGGCTCAGAAAGCGGCGCAGGTTGATCTCGTACAAGTAGGGCAGCGCGCCGATGATTTTGAACGGCTGGTCTTCCGGAATATAGAAGTCGTTGGCGGTCTTGTCGCCGACGATGATCTCCACCTGTTTGCCCTGGCGCAACAGATAAATGATGTTGCGCACCAGCAGCGCCGGCAGATTGAAATAGGGGGTGCACAGCGTCAGTTTCTGGTCGGCGCACGACATCAGGTGATGAATGGTTTTATTCAGCACGCTTTGCTTGCCAAGCCCAACCAGCGGCGTCACCGCCAACTCATCGTTGCCGGCCTTGCCGCGGAAGTGGTAACCGGCGCGGCGCAGGGCGAAACGGAACAGACGGGTCTCGTTTTTGATCTCCGGGCTTTTCGGCCGATCGCTGCGGTCGAGGCGCTGTACGGCGCCGGCGGTGAGCAGATGCTGCTTGATGTAATCGATCAGGGTATCGGCCAACACCTCGTTGGTGATCAGCTGGTAGCGATCGTACCGGTATTTCTCATGCTGATGCAGATAAACGTCATTGATGCTGGCGCCGCTGTAGATAACGGTATCGTCGACCACAAAGCCCTTCAGGTGCAATACGCCCAGCGCTTCGCGGGTATTGACCGGCACGCCGTAGATCGGCACCGACTGCTCGGGATGTTGGCCGGCCATAGCGCAGTACCAGTCGGCGTTGGTATTGGCGGCGGCGGCGCCGATGCGCCCGCGCTGTGCGCGATGCCAGTCGACCAGCACGCAGATTTCCAGCTCGGGTCGCCGCTGCTTGGCTTGATACAGCGCGCTGAGGATCTCGCGCCCGGCGTCGTCATGCTCCAGATAAAGGGCCACCAGATAGATGCGTTGGGTGGCGTTGGCGATGGCGTCCAGCAGCGTGGTGCGAAAATCGGACGGTGCGTACAACGTACGAACATCAGCAACCGTCTGGGGGAGTTTGGGCAGTTGTGCAAGGTGTTGTTGATGTTTGCTACGTTTAAATTTTGACAACATCACAGTGCGTTTCTTCTCTCATGATTAATGGCCGGAACGCCACGGGCTTAAAAAAAATAAACCGAATAATCGGGCGATAATACCATTAGTTGCCTCGATTGTGCGTATGTTTTGGCGTTAAGTGGTGGATTCGTAGCGCATTGCGACGCAGGTCACTGCGCGTCGGCGGCCTGCAGCGGCAGCGTCAGATTGACGATGCCGTCCTCAAGCTGCACCTCGATGCCAAAGCCCAGCCGCTGCGCCAGTGCGATCATGCCGCGGTTATTCGGCATGGTGATGCCGCTCAGGCGGGTCAGGCCATGAGCGCGCGCATAGGCGATCATTTTCTCCAGCAGCTGACGGCCCAGGCCCACGCCTTTCAGATCGGAACGCACCAGCACGGCGAATTCGGCGTCGGTGTTGTCCGGATCGGACAGCGCGCGGGTCACGCCGATGATCTCGTCTGCACGCACCGCCACAAAGGCCATTTCTCGATCGTAGTCGATCTGCGTCATGTTGGCCAAATCGTCATGGGTAAACTCGTTGATCTCGCTGAAGTAGCGATAATAGAGATCTTCCTTGGTCACTCTATCGATGAAATGCTTCAGCGCCGGCTCGTCTTCCGGCAGGATTGGGCGGAACAGGCATTGGCTGCCGTCTTTCAGCGCGATGGTCTCTTCCAGCTCATGCGGATAAGGGCGGATCGCCAGCCGGGCCTGCGGATCGCCGCTGAACGGCGCGAGCTGCATCGAAACGTCCAGCAGGGTGAACTCGCTGCCGGAGGCCAGCACCGGGTGAATATCCAGCCGGGCGATCTCCGGGCAGTCGAGGATCAGGTTGGAGACCTGCACCAGCAGGCGGCTCAGCCCGGGGATATCCAAAGGCCGCAGTGCGCTGCGCCCGCGGATCTTGCCGCCTTTCACCGCCTGCAGCACCAGATAACGCGCCAGCGCCATGTTCAGCGGCGGCAGCGCGACCGCCACCTGATTTTCCTGGCGCCACTCCACGCCGCCTTCGCCCAGCATGACCAGCGGGCCGAAAATGGCATCCTGTTCTACCGCGATGCGCAGCTCCTGGGCACCGGCGCGGTTGGCCATGCTTTGCACCAGCAGGCCGTGAATACGCGCCTGAGGGTAGGTGCGCTTCACGCGGTCGAGGATCGCCTCCGCCGCGCGCTGCACTTCGGTCGCGGTGCGCAGGTAGAGCATGACGCCCTGAACTTCCGATTTGTGCGGGATATCCGGTGAACGCAGCTTCAGCGCCACCGGGTAGCCGATCTGTTCGGCAATGTGTACCGCTTCGGCGCTGTCCTCGGCGATCCAGGTCGGCAGAGTGCTCAGGTCATAGGCCTGCAGAATGGATTGTACCTCGTGGGTATCCAACTGGGTGGCGCCTTCGGCCAGCGCCTGATGGATTAGCCGGTGGGCGTCGGCGGTGTTGGCGGTCAGGCCGACCGGCAGCGCCGGCGTCTCTTTCAGCTGCTTCTGGTTGCGACGGTATTCCACCATATGCATAAAGGCGGTCACTGCGCCTTCCGGTGTGCGGTAGGTGGGAATCGCGGCTTCGGTAAACAGCCGGCGCGCCTCTTGCGAAGAGTATTCGCCGCACCAGTTGGTCAGCAATGTGATGCGCTTGCCGCGCGCATGGCGATGCAGCGCGTCGATCAGCCGTTCCGCCGTGGCGGTGCCCGGTGCCGCCGCGCTAGGCGCATGGATCAAGAGCAGCGCGTCATAGTCGTGGCTGTCGAGCAGCGCTTCGATAGCCGCCAGGAAGCGCTGCGGCGTGGCATCATCGCGCAGGTCGAGCGGGTTGCCGGCGCGGATGAAATCCGGCAGCGCGTCGCTCAATGTTGCCAGGCTCTCATCGCTCAGCGTGGCCAGCTTGCCGTTGCGTCCGAGCAGTTCGTCCAGCGCCATCGCTGCCGGCGCCGCCCCGTTGCTGACGATCATCAGCCGCTCGCCGCGCAGCGGATGCATATGGCTGAGGGTTTCCACCGCCGAGAACAGCTCAAGGGTATCCTGCACGCGCAGCAGGCCGGCGCGCTGGATGGCGGCGTCATAGGCGGCGTCCAGCCCCAGCTGGCTGTTGAGCAGCAGCTGCGCCTGTTGGCTGCGGCCGCTTTTGATCACCAGAATGGGCTTGTTGCGTGAGGCGCTGCGCGAGGCAGAGAGAAAACGCCGTGCGTCGCTGATGTTTTCCAGATACAGCAGAATGGCGCTGGTCTTGCTGTCGCGCGCCAAAAAGTCGAGCAGGTCGTCGACGTCGATGTCCAGGCTGTCGCCCAGCGCGATGAAGTAGGAGAAACCGACTTCGCGCTGCTGTGCCCAGTCGAGAATGGTGTTGGCCACGGCGGCGGACTGCGAGATAAACGCCAGTTTGCCCTTTTGGATCGGCACCGGCGAGAAGCTGGCGTTGATGCCCTGCCACGGCGCCAGCAGCCCCAGGCTGTTGGGGCCCAACAGCCGCATGGCATAGCGCTGCGCGCAGGCCTTCAGCTCGTCGAACTGTTCCGGCGGCGAAGAGAGTACGATGGCGGTTTTGCAGCCGCGTTGGCCCAGCGCTTCAATCAGCGCCAGATTGCGTTTGGCGTGGGTGCAGATGATCGCCAGATCCGGCGTCAGCGGCAGGCTGGCGACGTCGGGGTAGGCCATCACGCCGCATACTGCCTTGTAGCGCGGCGTGACCGGCAAGATGGGCCCGCCGAATCCGCCGGCCAGCAGGTTGCTTATCATCAGGTTGCCGGCGCGGCCGGGCTGCTGCGAAGCGCCCAGCACGGCGATCGATTTGGGACGTAGTAGCGCTTCTAACCCTCGCTGGCTCATGCACGGCTCCTTTTGGCAACGTTACGCCTGATTTTAGGCGCTTTCTGGCTACATTGCTGTGACCGGTGCCTCCGGCCGGGTCGGTTTTCCTGCCAGATACTGTTGACGGAAATAGCGAAAATGCTGATTCAATCCGTCGGCGGCCGGCAGATCGCCCGCCTGTTGCAGCAGGGCGGCGGCCACTTCCGCCGTGCAGTGTTGCTCGGCGCGGCTGGCTTCGCGCAGCTGGTAGTCCGATGCGGCGTCGACGTTGAGGGAAAACACCGGGAATTGATTGAGATACGGGCTTTTACGGAACATTTTGCGCGCTTCCGCCCAGGTGCCGTCCAGCATGATGAACAGCGGCGGTTTGCCGCCGGCGGGCAGCTCGCTGAACACCGGCCGTGCTGCGTCGGCGTAAGACGCAGGGAACACCACGTAAGGCTGCCGCGCCGGATCGTTGATGGCCGCCAGCAGGGCGGGATCGATCTCGGTGCGCGACCAGAGGAACGCCTGGGTGTCCGGCAGGATATCGGCGATCAGGCGCCCGGTGTTGCTGGGTTTGAGTGGCTCGGCGCCGAACATGATCAGGCAGAAACGGCTGCCGGCCTGCTGCGGGCGAATGGTGTCGCACAGGCAGTTTTTATGCGGCAGCAGGCAACCCTGACAACGCGCCACCCGGCAACCGCGCGCCAGAAAAGGGCGGGTGGCGCGGTCTAAACGGAATTGGCGCAGGCGAAGTACGGCGTTGTCGGTCATAACGATCCTGGGGAAAAACCGCCATTGTAACGCAGAAAAAAGCCCGCCGGGAGGGGCGGGCTCGATCTAGGCGCGTTCGCGCGCGATGGCGGGATACGGCCTATACTTGCCGAATCACACTAACTCGTTGAGCCAGTTGTCAAACGGCGCTTTCGGCATCGCGCCGTTGAGCATGTCGACCATCTTGCCCTGACGGAACACCATGATGGTCGGGATGCTGCGGATGCGGAAACGGGCGCTCAGTTCCGGCTCGGCTTCGGTGTTCACTTTCACGAAGCGCACTTTGCCGGCGCGCTCTTCGGCCACGTCTTCAAAGATCGGCGCAAAGCTGCGGCACGGGCCGCACCACGGCGCCCAGAAATCGACCACGACCGGCAGATCGTCCTGCAGCAACTGGTCCAGCGTGGCGGCGGTGGCATTGATCACTTCACCGTCGAAGAGCTCATGGCCGCAGCGGCCGCATTTCGCGTTGTCCGCCAAACGTTCTTCCGGCACGCGGTTGGTGGCATTGCAAGCTGCACAAACTGTATTCATGTTGACCTCGGGTACAGAGAAAGCATGGTCCCCGCAACGCAGTTGCGGAGATGTTTCTTTAATGCTGACAATTATCGGCAAAACCCGGCGCATGAACAATGAGGTTTGTTCAATGGATGTGATAGTTGGGAGCTTTTAGCGCAAGTTGGTGGCTTCGTGCACCAACATCAGGTAATCTTCGCGCCCTGCGCGTTGGTGGAGAAGACAATGAACGATTCATTTAGTGGCAAGAACGGTAAAGTCAAAGTGATGTACGTCCGCAATGACGACGACAACGGCGACGACCGCAACAAGAATAAACGTCCGGCCGGCAAAGGCCGTCCGGCTGACGGTGCGCGCTCGGGCCGTACCGGTCAAGACAAGGCGCGCGGCGGCAACGATCGCCGTGGTGCCGACTCCCGCCGCAGTGAAAGCGATCGTCCTCGCCGTCCGGCGCGCTCTGAAGATCGCGGTGGCAACGAGTCACCGTGGAGAACCGTTTCGCGCGCGCCGAATGAAGAACCGGCGTTCGATCACGGCGGTATCAGCGGCAAAAGCTTTATCGATCCGGAACAGCTGCGCCGCCAGCGCGCGGAAGAAACCCGCGTTTACGGTGAAAACGCCTGTCAGGCACTGTTCGCCAGCCGCCCGGAAGCGATCGTGCGCGCCTGGTTCGTGCAGTCGGTCACCCCGCGTTTCCGCGAAGCGCTGCGCTGGATGGCGGCTAACCGCAAGGCTTACCACGTGGTGGATGAGGAAGAGCTGGCCAAGGCTTCCGGCACCGAGCACCACGGCGGCGTCTGCTTCCTGATCAAAAAGCGTCAGGGCCTGGATGCGCAGACCTACCTGAAAAGCGCACCGGCGACCGACTGCGTGCTGGCGCTGGAAGAAGTGGGTAACCCGCATAACCTGGGCGCTATCGTCCGTTCTTGCGCTCACTTCGGCGTCAACGGCGTGCTGCTGCAGGATCCGGCGCTGCTGGAATCCGGCGCGGCGGTGCGTACCGCAGAAGGCGGCGCGGAGCACATCAAGGCGATCAACGCCGATGATTTCCTGTCGGTGCTGGATACCTTCCGCAAGGCGGGTTATACCATCGTCACCACCTCGAGCCACAAAGGCACCGCGCTGGCGCAGGCCAAGCTGCCGGCCAAGATGGTACTGGTGCTGGGCCAGGAACGTGACGGTCTGAGCGACAGCGCCTGGCAGCAGGGCGACATGAACGTGTCTATCGGCGGCACCGGCAAGGTGGAAAGCCTGAACGTTTCCGTGGCGACCGGCATTCTGCTGGCGGACTGGTGGCGTCAGAATCAGGCGTAATCTGTTCTACGTCGGATAAAAAACGGGCGCCCCAGGGCGCCCGTTTCGTTTATTGAAGCTTAGTGAGCGCCGCCGCCCCCACCGCCGCCGGAGCTGAATGGCGGTTTCGCCACCCACACTAGCACCAGCAGCACCAGGAACACCCCGGCCGACAGCCAGAAGATCTCGTTGGCGGAGATGATCAGGCCCTGCGCGGTGATCTCGTTGGCGATATATGCCGACGCCTGTTGTTTGCTCATGCCGAGCTGCTCCAGCTGCCGGTACATCTCCTGCGACTGCGGGTTGTACGGATTGACGAACTCCGTCAGCTGCGAATGGTGCTGTGATTCGCGCTGCGTCCACAGGGTGGTGGTGATCGAGGTACCGATCGAACCCGCCAGCGTTCGCGTAAAGTTCGACAGGCTCGACGCCGCCGCCATGCGTTCCGGCGGCAGGCCGGACAGCGTGATGGTGGTCAACGGCATGAAGAAGCAGGCGATGGCGAAACCCTGGACGAACTGCGGCCAGGCCGAAGCGCCGAAGTCCATGCCTGGCTCAAACGTATAGGCGCGCCAGTAGAAGCACACGGCATACATGATGAAGCTGAAGGTCACCAGCTTGCGCATGTCGAGCCGGTTGCCGAACTTACCGATGATCGGCGACAGCAGCACCGGGATGAGCCCGACCGGCGCCGACGCCAGCCCCGCCCAGGTGGCGGTATAGCCGTATACCTCTTGCAGCAGCTGCGGCAACAGCACGATGGCGCCGAAGTACAGCATGTAGGCCAGGCTGATGCACAGGCAGCCGATGGTGAAGTTGCGTGACTTGAACAGTGACAGATCCACCACCGGGTGGTCGTCCGTCAGCTCCCAGACCACCAGGAACAGCAACGCCACGACCGCCACGACGGTCAGGGTGATGATCTCGGTCGAGTTGAACCAGTCCAGCTCCTTGCCCTGATCGAGCATCACCTGCAGCGAACCGATGCCGACGATCAGCAGCACCAGGCCAACCGTATCGATTGGTTTGATCTCGGTTTTGGTTTCTCGCCCCTTCAGCGTCGCCATCGCCGCCATAATAACAAAGGCGCCGATCGGGATGTTGATGAAGAAGATCCAACCCCAATGATAGTTGTCGCTGATGTAACCGCCGAGGATCGGCCCGAAGATCGGCGCGACGATAACGGTCATCGACCAGAGCGCCAGGGCCATCGCTCGCTTGGCGGGCGGGTAGTTGTTCAGCAACAGGCTCTGCGACAGCGGGATCAACGGCCCGGCCACCACGCCCTGGATCACGCGGAAGAAGATCAGCATGCCGAGGCTGTTGGAGATGCCGCACAGCCAGGAGGCGATGACGAACAGCGCGGTGGACCAGAGGAACAGCCGCACTTCGCCGATGCGCTTCGCCAGCCAGCCGGTGATCGGGATCGAGATGGCGTTCGCCACGCCGAATGAGGTGATCACCCAGGTGCCCTGCGAGTTGGAAGACCCGAGGTTACCGGCAATGGTGGGGATCGCCACGTTGGCGATGGTGGAGTCCAGCACCTGCATGAAGGTCGCCATGGCGAGCGCGACCGTCATCCAGGCGAGCTGGGCGCCTTCAAGCGGTTTCTGTGGCAAGATGGCCTCCCGCGCGCTTAGCCGGCGTTCGCATGGATCACGTCGGCGATCAGCTGGTTAACCGGCGCCAGATTCAACGCCAGCGCGTCGCTCTGGTACAGCGGTTTGTCGCGCACCACGTCGGCCAGCACGCGGCCGTCCAGGTTGGCGGTGTCGACGGTCACCAGCGTAGAAAGACCGATGCGCAGCGGATGATCGGCCACCTGCTTGGCGTCGAGCTCAATACGCACCGGCAGACGTTGCACCACTTTGATCCAGTTACCGGTCGCGTTCTGGGCCGGCAGCAGCGAGAAGGCGCTGCCGGTGCCCATGTCGATACCGGCCACTTTGCCCTGATACACCACGTCGTCGCCGTAGACGTCGCTGACCACCGTCGCCGACTGGCCGATGCGCATGTTGGCGATCTGGGTTTCCTTGAAGTTGGCGTCAACCCAAATGTGATCGGCCGGCACCACCGCCATCAGCGGCGAACCAGCGGCGATCTGCGCGCCGACCTGCACGCTGCGGCGCGAGACATAGCCGGTAATCGGGCTGATCACTTTGGTACGCTGCAGCGCCAGCCAGGCATCGCGCATCTGCGCAGCGGCCTGTTGGATCGCCGGCTGCTGTTCCAGCGGGGTGTTCAGCACCATCGCCTGATTGGCGTTGTATTGTTGCACCGCCACTTCCAGCGCGGCCTTGGCGCTGTCGACCGCATCGCGAGCGTGTTGCAGCTCTTCGCGGCCGATGGCGTCAACGCTGCCCAGCACCACGCGGCGCTTCAGATCGTTCTCGGCCTTGCTCAGATCGGTCTTGCGCAGGGCGATGTTGGCCTGATACTGCTTGCTGTTGATGATCAGCTGGTGGGTCTGGCGCACGCTGTTGGCCAGGCCGGTCTTGGCGCGTTCAAACGCCTGCTCGGCATCGGTCGGATCGAGCGTCAGCAGCACGTCGCCCTGCTTGACGTAGTCGGTGTTGTCGAAATTGACGCTGTTCACGCTGCCGGACACCTGGGCCATGATCTGCACCTGGTTGCCGGAGACGTAGGCGTCGTCGGTTTCCTGGTGATGACGCAGCACCAGGAACCAATACACTAAGTAAGCCACCCCTATAACAATGAAAATAACCGTCAGCAACAGCAGCCAAAATTTACGCTGCTTCTTTTTGCCGTTCGGCTGCTGCGGGTTTTGGATTTCCGCGCTTGCGCTCATGGTGTTCTCCAAGCCTTATATTATTATGCTTTCGAATCCGCTGCGGCCGGGGCCTGATAGCCACCGCCCAGCGCGCGGATCAGTCCTATCTTCGCCTGCAGTAAATTGCTGCTGGCATTCAACTCCGCCTGTTGCTGCTGTAATAGCTGCGTCTGGCTGGTCAACAGATCGTCGCGCCCGATAATCCCTGCCTGGTAACGGGCGTTGGCGACCTGATACACCTGTTGCATCGACTGGGCCGCGGACGCCGCCTGCAGCTGCTGTTGCGCAGAGCTCTGCTGGATGGTGATGGCGTCGGCGGTTTCCTGTACCGCATTCAGGATGGTTTGGTTGTAGGATTCCACCGCTTCGTCATACAGCGCGGATTCCTCGCCCAGCTTGCTGCGCAGCGCCCCGGCGTGGAAAATCGGCAGCGAAATCGCCGGCATCACGTTCCAGGCCTGGCTGGCCGCTTCAAACAGATTCGGGCTGGTGCCACTGGTATTGGTGGTCATCAGGCCGGCGAAGGCTGAAATGGTCAGGCTGGGGTAAAACTCTTTACGCGCGGCGCTGACGCGCTGGCTGTAAGACTCCACCAGCTGGCGTTGCGCGGCGATGTCCGGGCGTTTGCCCAGCAGATCCGCCGTCAGCTCGCCCTGCGGCGCCATCAGGTTGTCTGCGGGCAACGGCACCTGACGCAGGTGCTGCATGGCGTTCGGCCCCTGGCCGGCCAGCGCGGCGAGCTGGTGTCTGAGCTGCTCGATCTGCGACTGCAGCTGCAGGATCTGCTGTTTGGCGACGTCGGACTGCGCCTGGGTTTGTTGCGGCACGTCGACGCCGGTCAGGCCGGCCTGATAGCGCTGTTGGCGCAATGCGGTCAGGCGCTCATTGTTGTTCACTTCCTGCTGCAGCAGCTTCTCGAGCGCCAGATTGCTCTGCAGCTGATAGTAGGCGGACGCCACCGAACTGGTCAGCGTCAGCGCCGCCTGTTCCTGCTCGGCGCGCGCGGCGTTGACCTGCGCCTTGGCGGCGTTCACCTGGTTGCGGTATTTGCCCCACCAGTCGAACTCGTACGCCAGGTTCAGCCCCAGCGAGTTGGAGCTTTCGTAGATCGGCTTATGCGGATACCCCAACCCCATATTGACGTTTTGCGGCACGCGCTGGCGCTGGGTGCTGGCGTTCAGATCCAGATTCGGCCCGTTGGCGGCGCTGGCTTCACCCACCACGCTCTGCGCTTCGCGCACGCGGGCGGCAGCCTGCCGCAGGGTCGGCGAGCTTTGCAGCGTCTGCGTCATCAGGGTATCCAACTGCGGGTCCTTGAGGGCGCGCCACCACTGCGGGCTGACGGCCAGCGAACTGACTTTCGGCTGAGCCAACTGCAGGCTCTGCGGATCCATCAGCGTGGATTGCGGGGCAATATTATCGGTCGAAGCACACCCGGCCAGCAGCAACACGGCGAACAGCGGGGTGAATCTCCAGTTAAATGGGGATCGCATAAGTAGGTACCTGAACAGAAATTGTGAATTAGGATAACTGTTCTGTGATTTCCATTTGATCCAGACGTGCCAGCAATTTGCGCGTCAGCTGTTCCAGCTGTTTTTGCTCATCGTCGGTCAGCGTGGACCACAGGAAATGCAGACATTGGTGCTGCGGCGGCAGCAGTTGACTGAGAAATTCTTCCCCCTGCGGCGTCAGATGCAGATGCAGGCAGCGGCGATCGTTGTCGCTTTCCCGGCGCTCGATCCAGCCGCGTTTCTCCAGCTCGTCGGCGATGCGGGTCGCATTGGTGCGCGAGGAGCCTAAGGCAGAGCTTAGCTCAGAAGGTTGGATGCTGTGGCTCTCCTGCGCATCCAGGGTGATCAGCGCCATAAACAGTGTTTCGTTAATCCCCTGCGCCTTCAGCATCTTATTGCGGTTTTCCAGCAGCTTGCCTTGCATGTGCATGCACAGGCGGGTCAGCAGGATTTCCTGATACGGGAAATCTTTCTGCCGGGTGGCGCGGAAATTCAGCATTTGTTCTATGGGGGCAAACGAGCTTTCCATAATTTAGGGCCTCATTAATTTCGTTCGAGATAGTAACGACGGTGACTAATAATGTAAATGTTCAGCCGTGCGGATAATTTAGCAATTCGTGTCATTTGTCAGTGTTTGTAAAGATGTGACGCATGAAAACGCCAAAGTGAAGCCAAACGATCGGGAGCGGCGTCAGCCCGGACCGAAAAGCATTAACAGCTTTAATGTGACGCCAAAGGCCGTCGCGCCGAGCAGCGTCGACAGAATGATGCTTTTGCTGCGGTAAAAGCACAGCGCCAGCGCGGCGAACCCCGCCAATGTGGGCAGCAGCTTGTCCGGTTCGCGCATGACGACCGGCGTGCTGGAGACCACCAGCAGGGCGCAGATCGAGGCAATGCCGATGCTGTCGAGCAACAGAGCGGCTTTACCGCGTTTGAGGCCGGGCTGGGCGCGCGTTGGCGCCAGCCGCAGTGGCAGATAACGGAACAGGTAATTGGCGCAGCCCACCACCAGGCCGATCACCAGCACATCAGTGTTCATGGTTGGCCTCCGCAGGGGCGGGCTGGAACAGGGCGGCGACGCAGCCGGCGCCGATGCCGGCCAAAATGGCGACCGGAATGGAGAATAGCACCACGCCGAGCAGCGCGCCGGCCAGCGCGGCGGCGATAGTCAGGCTCTGCGGGCGCCGGAAGGCGGCCAGCAGGAAACTGAGAAACAGCGCCGGCAGCATGAAGGCCAGCGAGGCTTCGATCACCGGGAACTGCTCCAGCGGGCCGTTGCCGAACAGCGCGCCGAGCGCGGTGCCGGCCACCCAGGAGAGCCAGGAGCAGAGCGCGATGCCCAACATCCAGTTTTCGCTCCAGCTGCGGTTATTGCGCATCAGCTTGGCGGTAGCGGCGGCGAAGACCTCATCGGTCAGGCCAAAGGCCCATATCGCCGTTTTACCGGGCGACATGCGCGAGACGATGCGGTGACGCAGCGCCGGGCCGTACAGCAGGTGGCGTACGTCCATCGCCATCACCGTCAACGCGGAGACCCACAGCGACATTCCGGCGCTCAGCAGGGCGGTGATCACGAACTGGCTGGCGCCGGCGTAGATGATGCAGGAGAAGAAAATGCTTTCCAGCGGGGAAAAGCCCAGTTTGACGGCGCTCAGGCCGAAGGCGAACGCCACCGGGACATACCCGATGACGATCGGCAAACTGTCGACGACGCCGTTGGCGAAGGTGGCGCTGACGGCGGGCGGATTGAGGCTGTCTGCAGCTTGGCTTTGCATGGTTGTGGGTCGCAGGGTAGATAGGACTTCAATAGTTTATGCCCAGAACATTACCAGAGAGTAAGTAATGTTTATACCCTGCACCGCTAATAAATTTCTTAAGTGACTATTTGCACGATAATCAGATTGTCGCCGGCCCCTGCGGATCGTGGTGCTTGCCGAGCCACCAGGTCAGCAGGTTGAGCAGGCATAACACCCCGCCGGCGGCGGCCACACCGTACCAGCCGGCATGCTGATAGGCCGAGGCGGAGAGCAGTGAACCGAGGGCGCCGCCGATAAAGTAGCTGGTCATGTAGCCGGCGGTCAGGCGGTTGCGCGCGTCCGGCATGATGCGGTACATCACGCTCTGGTTGGTGACGTGTACCGCCTGCACCGCCAGATCGAGGATCAGGATGCCGGCGATCAGCGCCCACAGCGATTCTTTGGCGAACGCGATAGGTATCCAGGACAGCAGCAGCAGCACCAGGCCGACGGTGGTGGTCAATCCGGCTTTGCCCTTGTCCGCCAGATGCCCGGCGCGCGAAGCGGCCAGCGCCCCGGCGGCGCCCACCAGGCCGAACAGCCCGATCACCCCCTCGGAATAGTTGAACGGCGGCGCGGCGAGCAGAAAGGCCATGGAGGTCCAGAGCACGCTGAAGTTGGCGAACGACAGGGCGCCGAGGATGGCGCGGGTGCGCAGCAGCGGCGTGCGGCAGAACAGGCTGAAGATCGAGGCCAGCAGCTGCGGGTAGTTCAGCCCGGAGTGTTGCTTATAGCGCGGCAGCGCGCGCCACAGGATCAGCGCCATCAGGATCATCAGCACGCTGGCGACCCAGTAGATGGTGCGCCAGCCGCCGAACGATGCCAGCGCGCCCGCGACGGTGCGTGCCAGCAGGATGCCGAGCAGCAGGCCGCTCATGATGATGCCGACGGTCTTGCCGCGCTTTTCCGGGTGGGCCAGCGTGGCGGCCAGCGGCACCAGGATCTGCGCCACCACCGAGAACAGCCCGGTGAGCGCGGTGCCGAGGATCATCATCGGCAGGGTGGCGGAGGTGGCGGTGATCAGCATGCCCCCGGCGGCCAGCAGCGTCATAAACACGATCAGCCCGCGGCGCTCGAACATATCGCCGAGCGGCACCAGCAGCAGCAGCCCGGTGGCGTAACCGAGCTGCGCGGCGGTAACGATAAAGCCGGCCTGATTGACCGACAGGTTGAAGCCGGTGGCGATGGTTTCCAGCAGCGGCTGCGCGTAATAGTTGCTGGCGACCGCCAGGCCGGTAGCGATGGCGATCAGCACGGTCAGCGCCGGGCTGAGCCCTGGGTGGGCGTTTTGTTGGCTCATGGTTTTTTCATCACGGAAAGAAGATGGCGCGCAGTATCCGGCAACGCAGGCCGGGAAACCAATGTATAATTTTCATTTTATTTATCTCATTTCAAGATAGATGCCATGAACCTGAAACAGATCCGCTATGCGCTGGCGGTGGCGGAAGAGCTGAACTTTACCCGGGCGGCGCAGCGCTGCCATACGGTGCAGTCGGCGCTGAGCCACCAGATCGCCAAACTGGAAGAGGAGCTGGGCTGTACGCTGTTTGAACGCACTTCGCGTCGGGTGCGGTTGACCCCGGCCGGCCAGGCTTTCGTGGCCCCTGCGCAGCGCCTGTTGGCGGCGCAGCAGGCGCTGGTGGAGGAGGTGACGGCGGCCGACGGCGCGGTGTCCGGCACCCTGACCATCGGCACCATTTCAACGATAAACGTGATGGCTCTGACCGAAAGGCTCGACAAGTTTCATCGCCACTATCCGGCGGTGAATATCCGCCTGTACGTCGGCATGAGCGAAGCGCTGCTGGAGGACGTACGCCAGCAAAAATGCGATATGGCGTTCGTCGGCATCTGGCCGGGCGATGCCGATCTGTTGCCGATGTCGCACCGGCAGTTGGCCGATGAGCCGCTGGTGGCGCTGGTGGCGCCGCAGCATCCGTTGGCCGGCCGCGAGCGGGTGAACCTGCAGGCGCTGGCGGAAGTGCCGCTGGTGGATTTCTACAGCGGCACCGGCGCGCGGCGCCAAACCGATCGCGCCTTTCAGGCGGCGGGCATCCGTCGGCACGTCAGTTTTGAAATCGATCATATCGAATGGCTGGAGAATTTGGTGCGGCGCGGGCTGGCGGCGGGCATCGTACCGATCTCGACCGCGCAACGCTTAAGCGCGCTGGTGTCGATTCCGATTGAAGACGGGCCGCGGCGCCAGGTGTATTGCATTTGGCCGCAGCCCATGTCGACTATCGCCGAGCGCTTTTTGCATTTCAGCGGCATCGATATGGCGGGGTAGGGGCGCGGCACAGGCGGCGCCCCTGAACGGTTACGGCTTCGCCGCTTCGGCGGCGGTTTTCACCCAGCCGTCGAAGGTGGCCTGGTGCGCCTTGATCCAGCCGTTGACGTGGTTCTGGATGTCGGCTTCCGAAGCCTGGCCTTCATGCATGCGCAGGTTTTGCGCGTTGATGTCGGCGATCGGCAGCTTCATGATGGCGAACAGCTTGGCGGCCGCCGGATTGGCTTCGGCCCACTGCTTGTTGGCGGCGATACGCATGGTGTTGACCGGGAAGCCGTAGTTGGCGCCGTTAGGCAGCTTGGTGTCGACGTTCTTCTGCTCGCCCGGCAGAGAGGAGAACGGCACCTGCAGCCAGACCACGTCGCGCCCCGGCACCATCACATCGCTGACCCAGTACGGCGTCCAGGTGTAATACAGCACCGGTTTGCCCTCTTTGTAGCGGGTGATGGTGTCGGCGATCATCGCCGCGTAGTTGCCCTGGTTGTGTTCGACGGTATTGCTCAGGCCGTAGGCCTTGATGTGGTGGTTAATCACCGCTTCGCAGCCCCAGCCCGGGGTGCAGCCGGTCAGATCGGCCTTGCCGTCGCCGTTGGTGTCGAACAGCTTGGCGATCTTGGGATCCTTGAGCTGCTCGACGTTGGTGATGTGGTATTGCTCGGCGGTTTTCTTGTCGATCAGATAACCCTGCGCGGCGCCGTTGACGTAGACGCCTTCGCGGTAGAACTTGGCGTCGCCGCCGGCGGCCTTGTACTGATCGGCGTGCAGCGGATCCCAGTTGACCGCGATGAAGGTCGCGTCGCCGGAGGCGATCGAGGTGTAGGCGACGTTGTAATCCACTTCACGCGGTTCCTTCACGTCGTAACCCAATTTTTCCAGCGCCTTGCTGACCAGCAGCGTCTGGAACGTCTCTTCGGAAATGGTGCTTTGCACCGGCTGTACCGCGATCCCCTTACCGGGTAAATCTGCCGCGCTCACGCTCTGTGAGCCAATCAGCGTCGTCAGGGCGAGAGCCCAGATGCCCGTAGTGCGCATAGTGTTTCCCCTTTTTTCGATGTGGTGTGTCATAGCCCGCCGGGGCCGCAGCCGCCGGCGGGAAAAGCGTCAGGCTTGCTTGATGAACGGGCGAGTCAGCAGCCCGATGGGGCCGCGGCGATACCAGCGGCCGATGCCTTTGCTGCGGCGATCGCGCCCCAGCGATTGGGTGAGGCGATCGAGAATGATCGCCAGGATCACGATGCCGACGCCGCCGACGGCGGCCAGGCCCATGTCCAGCCGGCCGATGCCGCGCAGCACCATCTGCCCCAGCCCGCCGACGGCGATCATCGAGGCAATGACGACCATCGACAGCGCCAACATCAGCGTCTGGTTCACGCCGGCCATGATGGTCGGCATCGCCAGCGGCAGCTGCACCTTGAACAGCAGCTGACGCGGGCTGGCGCCGAAGGATTCGGCGGCCTCGATCAGATCCTCCGGCACCTGCTTGATGCCCAGAATGGTCAGGCGCACGATCGGCGGCAGCGCGAAGATGATGGTGACCACCACGCCCGGCACGTTGCCGATGCCGAACAACATGACGATTGGCACCAGATAGACGAAGGCCGGGGTGGTTTGCATGGCGTCAAGCAGCGGTCTTATCACCTTGGCGGCGTGCTTGCTGCGCGCCAGCCAGATGCCGAGCGGCAGGCCGATAAGAATGCAGAAGAACAGCGCGGTCAGCACCAGCGCCAGCGTGACCATCGCCTGCGACCAGGCGCCGATGGCGCCGATGGCGACCAGGGAGAGCAGCGTCGCAGCGCCCATGCCGAGGCCCGAGACCTGCCAGGCGAGCAGCGAGAACACCAGAATGGCGATCGGCGCCGGCATGCCCAGCAGCAATTGCTGGAAGCCGCTCAGGATCATGTCCACCGGCACGCGGATGCCCTGGAACAGCGGGCGGAAGTGCAGCACCAGCCAGTCGATGCCCTGCGTGACCCAGGTATCGAACGGCACCCAGGCTTTGTGGAACGGATCGAGCAGGCTGAAGTGTTCCGGCTGCGCCGGGGCGCCGCTGAGCCAATCGGCGCCTGACGCGGCAGCGTCATGGGTGGCCGGCGGCGGTGCGCTGGACCAGGCGTCGCCGGCGTTGGCAGCGGCATCGTTTGCGGGTGCGGTGCCGGTATCGGCCGGTGCGGTAGCCCAGGGATCTTGGGTTTGCGTAGTATCACTCATTGGCGGAGCCCTCCTTGTCCAACGCCTGCAGCAGCATGGCCTTGGAGATGATGCCGAGATAGTTATGTTCTTCGCACACCACCGGCACCGCGCACGGCGCCTGGGCGACCAGGGAAATCAGATCGCTGAGCGGCGTGTCGGCCGGCACGGCGGCGGGGGCCTCGAGCAGGGCATCGTCCAGCGTTTGATTGGCGGACAGCGCCTTTTTCAGCGACTCTATCGACACTACGCCGATAAATTTCTTTCCGCGTTCAACAACATAACCATAATCACGGTCCTCATCGCGCAGCAGCTGCAGCGCCGAACGGGGGCCAAAGCCGGGGGTTTTGCGGATCAGCGTCACCGGGCGCCGTTGGGCGATATCCTTGGCGCTGAATACATGACTGATGTCCACGCCGCGGAAGAAGGTGCGCACATAGTCGTTGGCCGGGTTGTTCAGGATCTCGTCCGGCGTGCCGACCTGGATCACCTCACCGCCCTGCATGATGGCGATGCGATCGCCGATGCGCATCGCTTCGTCCAGATCGTGGGAAATAAACACGATGGTGCGCTGATGCTGGGCCTGTAATTTCACCAGCTCATCCTGCATTTCGGTACGAATTAACGGATCGAGCGCCGAGAAGGCTTCGTCCATCAATAATATATCCGGGTTATTGGCCAGGGCGCGGGCTAATCCCACGCGCTGGCGCATGCCGCCGGATAATTCATCCGGATAAGACAGCGCATAATTCTCCAGCCCGACCTGACGCAGGGCATCCAGCGCTTTTTCCTGGCGCTCCTGCAGCGGTATGCCGGCTAATTCCATACCGAAGGCGGTGTTATTAATGACATTCATGTGCGGCATCAGCGCGAATGACTGAAATACCATGCTGATCTTATTTCGCCGCACGGCGCGCAGCGCGGTGTCAGATATTTTGGCGATGTCCTCACCGTCGATCAGCACCTGACCGCGAGTGGGTTCTATCAGACGATTGAGAAGGCGTACCAGGGTGGACTTGCCGGAACCGGAGAGCCCCATGATGACAAATATCTCGCCTTCTTCAATGGCCAGAGTGGCGTCTTTTACGCCGAGCGATAAGCCGGTTTTTTCAAACAGCCGATCTTTTGTCAGACCTTTATCCAGCAGTTTGAATGCGCGTTCCGGGTGTTCGCCAAATATCTTATACAGGTTCTTTACTTCGAGTTTAATTGCCATGCAATTTGCTGTTTCCTCTGGTTTAATTAACGCGTTATGGGCTGTCCTTAGCAAAATAAAAGAGCTTTTTACCCTAACACAGTGAATATCTGAGACAACCCTCAATGTCATTTAAATGGGATATTAGTGGTTTACATCAAGGTTTTAATTAGTTATGGTAATTTGGCCCGTGACTCAAAATTGATGGCCGTTATTCACCATAATGGTTTGGTTTTGGGGGAAATAACGCGGCGTGAAGCAATGGGATATTTCGCTTCTGCGCCTGCCGTTCGGATAATAAAAAACCCGACCAGAGGCCGGGTAAAAGTCATCAGTATTTCATCAGTTTTAACGACAGGTGCCGATATCGAGGGGGATATCGTCGGGCGCTATGTTATCGCCGTAATATGACAGCCAGATGGCAGCCTCAGGCCTTGCGATACAGTCGCCGCGGATGGCCGATATTGCCGTACAGCATCTCCACCCGCACGAACTGGGTGGCGACGCAGTATTCCAGATAACGGCGGGCGGTGGTCTTGCTGATGCCGACCTGCTCAACCACGTCTTCCACCGCATGCGCCACCGCCGGCTGGGCGATAAACAGCGCCTGCACCAGCTCGAGGGTATTGGTTTCGATGCCTTT
This sequence comes from Serratia sp. TSA_105.2, assembly GCF_052692115.1. NCBI lineage: Bacteria > Pseudomonadati > Pseudomonadota > Gammaproteobacteria > Enterobacterales > Yersiniaceae > Serratia > Serratia sp. TSA_105.2. The sequence continues at coordinate 135,795 of NZ_JBQZFT010000008.1, read as the reverse complement.
GGCGCTCGGCTCGCTGGAGAACTGCTTCGACTGCAGGTTGTACAGCGCATCGACGTTGTCCTGATCGATAATCTTGAAGGTGCGCTGGGTCTGCACAAACTGCATGAAGCGTTCGAGCGAATTGCGCAGCCGCTTGTAAGACACCGGCTTGATGATGTAGTCGAAGGCGCCGTTGCGGATCGCCTGGCTGCAGGTATGCATGTCGCTGGCGGCGGTGATGAAGATCACCGAGCAGGCGGGGTTCTTCACCGCCGGTTCTTCCATCAGCTCGATGCCCTGGCCGTCCGGCAGAAAGTTATCCAGCAGGATCAGCCGCGGCTGATGCGCATTGGCTTTGGCCCGCGCTTCGGCCAGCGTGGCGGCGTAAGCCACCACCCGCAGGTTGAAATTTTTCTCGATGAACTCCGCGTGCAGCGTCGCCAGTTGCGGCTCGTCTTCCACGATCAGAACGTCCAGTGCTTGGTGTGACATAATCGGGTGCTCAAAAAATCGGGTTATGGGTTTTATTTAGGGATAAATATAGAGAATATCGCGCCGTGCGGCTCGTTGTCCGACACTTCTATGCTGCCGTGCGCCTGCGCAACGTGGCTGGCGACCAGATGCAGGCCGATGCCGTGGTCGCTTTTATCCGCTTTGGTGGTGACGCCCTGTTCAAACAGCGTATCACGAATCTCCTCGGCGATGCCGGTGCCGCGATCCGCCACCTCGATCACCAGCTCGTCGCTGCCGTCGCTGATATAAAGCTCGATCGCGTCGTGCGGGGCCGGGCAGTGCAGCGTCGCCTCCACGGCATTATCCAGCAGGTTACCGACGATCGACATCAGTTCGGTCTCATTCAGCGCTGCCGGGATCTGCCGCAGCTGGCAGGCCGGATCGAAGCGCAGCTCGATGCCTTTTTCTCTGGCGCTGGAGTATTTGCCCAGCAGCAGGCCGCACAGCGCCGCCGAACTGAAGCGCTGCGAGATGAAATCGAGGATTTCCTGCGCCCCCTCCGACTGGGCTTCCACATAGCGAATGGCCTCGTCGTAGCGCTGCATATGCAACAGCCCGGCCAGCGTGGCGGTCCAGTTCAGCTGCTCGTGGCGCATGATGCGCAGGTTGTCGGCATAGCGTTTCACCTGGCTGAGCTGGCTGCTCAGGGTATTGATATCGTTCTTGTCGCGAAAGCTGATCACCCAGCCTTGCAGCTCCTGTTCCTGCATGATGCGCACCCGGCTGGCGATCACCCGCACGTGGTTGAAGCGGCACACCTCGTCATGCGTATCCTGGCCCAGCTGCGCGGCGGCGAAGAAGTTCGGCTGCGCCTGGATCACGTCGCCGATCGGCCGGCCCAGCAAGCCGGCGGCGGGCTGGTGCAGATCCAGCAGCTCGCGCGCCGCATGGTTGATGGTGATGATCCTCATCTGCGGATCGATGGCGATCACCCCTTCATAGATGGCTTCCAGCAGCGCTTTTTGCTGGCGTACCAGCAGCGCGATCTCTTTCGGCTCCAGCCAGAACATCTGGCGTTTGAGGTTTTTTGACAGCAGCCAGGAAAAGACGAACAGGGCGATCAGCAGCAGGACGATGGAGCCGATAATTTGCGTCAACGTCCTGGCATTTAAATTATCGATATGCGATTTCAAATAGCCGACGGAAACGATGCCGATCACGTGATTATTTTCATCCAGGATCGGCGCCTTGCTGCGTAATGAAACGCCAATGCCGCCCTTGCGAATGGAAATAATGCTTTTTCCTTCCAGCACCTCTTTATTATCACCGCCGATCATCGGCGTGCCCAGGCGGCCTTCATATTCGGAATGATAAAGATGGCGGGCGTGATTATCGCCGATGACGATATAACTGGCGTCGCTGCTGGCGCGGATTTTTTTCATCAGCGCGGCAATTCTGGCGGCGTCGTTGTTTTCCACGGCGTCGACCAGCGAAGGAATGAGGGCGATTTCCCGCGCCTGCACCTGGGCGCGGGCGCCGAGATCGCGGTGCAGCTGCGCATCCAGCTGGTAATAGGTATAGGCACCGATACAGGTCAGCAGCAGGCAGGAGAAGGCCACCAGGCAAAGAAACAGCTTGATTTGAAATGAGAGTTTGAGCCGCATGGCGGAGCTTCACCGTAAAGAGATCTTGAAGCCTTACCCTATCACGAGAAGCGGGGTCTGTAATATTGCGCCCGATCAACTTGTGATCCCTCACACGAGATTAGAGTGAACCGGACGAGAATTGTTCGTCTGCGATAAAGTTGATAAGCTTTAAAATAAAAGCGGTATTAACACCATTAAAACCACGCCGGTTTTTACATAATCTTAATTAACCCCATAGAAACCATAACCACCATTAAAAACCCTTTTTAACTTTGAACATAATCACAGCAGATAATCCGTGCGCTTCTCTATGATGGCTGAACAAACTAATAAGAGGCCAGATTATGAGCACAACAGATGATTCTTACCTCGTAGCCAAAGACAAGGCCGCCGATATTCCTCTGCGTGAGAAATGGTGGCGGATACTGGACAATTATAAAGTAGGGATTATTCCGTTACCGTTCTTTATTCTGGCCGGCGTATTGATTCTGCTCGACTGCCTGGAAGGCAAACTGCCGAGCGATATCGTGGTGATGGTGGCTACCCTGGCGTTCTTCGGTTTCGCCTGCGGCGAATTCGGCAAACGCCTGCCGCTGATCGGCAAAATGGGCGCGGCGGCGATCTGCGCCACCTTCATTCCTTCCGCGCTGGTGCACTACGGTCTGCTGCCGGACGTGGTGGTGGAGTCGACCACCAAGTTCTACAAATCGACCAACATTCTTTATCTCTACATCTGCTGCATCATCGTCGGCAGCATCATGAGCATGAACCGCCAGGTGCTGATCCAGGGCTTCCTGCGCATCTTCATTCCGATGCTGTGCGGCGAGATCGTCGGCATGTTGGTGGGGATGGGCGTCGGCATGGCGCTGGGCCTGGAGCCGTTCCAGATCTTCTTCTTCCTGATCCTGCCGATCATGGCCGGCGGCGTGGGTGAAGGGGCGATCCCGCTGTCGATGGGCTATGCGGCGATCCTGCACATGGAGCAGGGCGTGGCGTTGGGGCGCATTCTGCCGATCGTGATGCTCGGCAGCCTGACCGCCATCGTCATCGCCGGCCTGCTCAACCAACTGGGCAAGCGTTATCCGCACCTGACCGGCGAAGGCAGCCTGATGCCGAGCAAGCAGGGCGACAGCGACATGAACGCGGTGGAAAAAATCAGCGGCAAGGTGGACGTCAGCACCATCGCCTGTGGCGCGCTGCTGGCCATCCTGCTGTATATGGTGGGCATGCTGCTGCACCGCCTGATCGGCCTGCCGGCGCCGGTGGGCATGCTGTTCGCCGCCGTGGCGGTGAAGCTGGCGCACGGGGTGTCGCCGCGCATTCAGGAAGGCTCGCAGGTGGTGTACAAATTCTTCCGCACCGCCGTGACCTACCCCATCCTGTTCGCGGTCGGCGTGGCCATCACGCCGTGGCAGGAGCTGGTGGACGCGTTCACCGTACAGAACCTGATCGTGATCGTCACGACCGTCAGCGCGCTGGTGGCGACCGGTTTCTTCGTCGGCAAGAAAATCGGCATGCACCCTATCGACGTGGCGATCGTCTCCTGCTGCCAGAGTGGGCAGGGCGGTACCGGCGACGTCGCGATCCTCACCGCCGGCAACCGCATGTCGCTGATGCCGTTCGCCCAGATCGCCACGCGTATCGGGGGCGCTATCAACGTCTCGCTGTCGCTGCTGGTGTTGGCCAAGTTCTTCGTATAACTCCTAGAAATCCTTAGCGTTACTTTGCCTTTCCCCGCCCCCGCGGGGATTTTTTTTGCCCGCGCGCGGCCGTACGCGCGGGCAGGGATAATACCGGTTACGCCGCCTGTTTCATGGCGGCATCATACCAGGCGAAGTAGCGCTCTACGCCGCGGCGGCCGGATTCGATCAGCGCGCGTTTCTTCTCCTCGCTGATGCCGAACTCCAGCGTGCCGACGTCAAGCGTGTCGACATACACGGTGCGTTTCCAGTCGTCGCTGTCCAGGTGCACCTTGGTTTGGATGTCCAGCATCACGTTGGCCACCGCCAGGGTGAAATCAAACAGGTTGTTGACCGGCGTGCGCGGGCCGGCCTGCCCGGCGGCCTGGGCGATTTCGCCGGCGGAGTCCAGGCGAAGGCCCAGGGTGCGGGTGTTGATGCGCTGGCTGGAACTGTCGATATAAGGTGGCGTGGCGGAAAAGTCATAGTCGAACAGCCGCACCGGGTAGTTGTCGATCATGCCGCCGTCGATGCACAGGTCACCCAGGGTATTGTTCTTCGCCACGAAGGCGAACGGGAACGACATCGAAATGCGCAGGCCGTCCGCCACTTTCATGCGCGGCGTAGTGCGATGCGAATAGATCTCGCGCTGGCCGCTGTTGAGGTTGGCGCCGATAAAGTAAATCGACTTGAACCCTTTCGCCGCTTTCATCGCTTCGAACTGCTCGAAGGTAATATCCGGCTTGCCGGTATATTGCTTGATAATATCGCGCGACCATTGATAGAAATAATCGCCTGGCGCGATGCCGTATTGATTGAACAGGCGATAGGCGTCCTGGAGCGTACCGAAAAAGCCGCCGTTATAATCGAGGAATTTTTTAAAATCCATCGCCGACAGAATTTTGGTGACGTCCGCCGACCAGCAGCGCGGCGATGGCGCCCGCCGAGGCGCCGGAGGTTTGCTTGATCTGCGGCATGATGCCTTTGGCTTCCAGCAATTCCAGCGCGCCGCCATAGGCGATGCCTTTTACGCCGCCGCCTTCAAAGACCAGATTTTCGAATTGATAGTTCATGATATTTCCTCACTCTTGGTTTAGGGAGTAAGGAAAATAACCAAGTGGCGAGCGAGAAAATATGGATTGGGGTTGTGTGAGTCGGCAAACAAAACTATTCATAATAAATATATTCTTTATATATTTATCAGGGGCATTTATTAAACAGGCGCATCGGGCTTTTTGCGTCAATACTTAGCGCTGTTCAATTCTCGCAAGGAGTCATCATGTTCTGGAAACGTTGTCTGCTGGGCGCGGCGCTGGCCGTTATGTCATTACAGGCCGGGGCCGCCGCGCCGCAGGCCAAAACCCCGACGCCGGGATTTTACCGCATCATGCTGGGCAGCTTTGAAGTGACCGCGTTGTCCGACGGCGTCATTCGCCTGCCGGCGGACAAGCTGTTGCTGAACACCACGCCGCAGCAGATCGCCGCCGGGTTGGCCGAGCGGCATCAAAGCCTGCCGGTGGTCACCTCGGTCAATGCCTATCTGATCAATACCGGCGACAAGCTGGTGATGATCGACAGCGGCGCCGGCCAGCTGCTGGGCGACGGCCTGGGCAAACTGGTGGATAACCTGCGCGCGGCGGGCTACCAGCCGGAGCAGGTGGATGAGATCTACCTGACCCACATGCACCCGGATCACCTCGGCGGCCTGACGTACGACGGCAAGGCGGTATTCCCCAATGCGGTGGTGCGTGCCGCCAGTCAGGACGCGGACTTCTGGCTGAGCGCGGACAAACTGAAACAGGCCAATGCGCAGAACAAAGGCAATTTCGAAAAGGCCATGGCGGCGATCAAGCCGTACCAGGCGGTTGGCCACTTTAAGCCGTTCAGCGGTGACGGCGAGCTTTCGCCGGGCATCGCCGCCTTTGCCGCTCACGGCCATACGCCGGGGCACAGCGTGTATCAGGTGACGAGCCAGGGCAAAAAGCTGCTGTTGCTGGGGGATCTGATCCACGTGGCGGCGGTACAGATGCCGCATCCGAAGGTGGCTATCAGCTTTGACAGCGACGCCAAGGCGGCGGTCGCTCAGCGACTGCGGGTGTTCGGCGACAGCGCGCGGCAGAGCGAGCTGGTGGGCGGCGCGCACCTGTCGTTCCCGGGATTGGGCTACCTGAACCGCCAGGGTGAAGGGTACGGCTGGGTGCCGCTGAATTACGGCGCGCTGTAACGCACTCGGTCGCTACCGGTTCCGCTCGGCGAACACCCGGCTGAACCAATCGAGAAACACGCGCACCCGCGGCGACAGCTGGCGGTTGCGCGGATAAAGCAGCGAGACCGGCATCGGTGGAGAAGGCCAATGCGGCAGCAGCGGCAACAGGCTGCCGTCGGCCAGATCGCCGCGCAGGTGATAGCGCGGCACCTGAATGATGCCCAACCCGGCGCGGGCGGCAGCTACCAGGCTCTCCGCCGCGTTGACCGACACCGTTGCCGGCAGCGTGATTTGCTGCGCTTGCTCCGCCACCGTGAACGCCAGCGGCATCAGCGCGCCGGTCGCCGAAGAGCGAAAGCCCACCATGCGGTGATGGCGCAGATCGTCCAGGCTTTGCGGCGTGCCGAAGCGCTGCAGGTAGGCCGGGGCGGCACAGGTCACCTCTTCCAGCTCGCCCAGGCGGCGCGCCACCATGTCGCTGTCCCGCAGTTTGCCGACGCGCACCACGCAGTCGATGCCTTCCCGCAGCGCGTCCACCAGCCGATCGCCTTCGCTCATAGAGAGTTCGATATCCGGGTATTGCGCCAAGAAATCAGGCAAATCGGGCAACAGAAAATGGCGCGCCAGCGTGCCGTGCACCTCGATGCGCAGCAGCCCGCGCGGTTTGGCGCCGGCGAACGCCATCTCCGCCTCTTCGATGTCCGCCAGAATGCTCAGACAGCGCTGATAGTAGGCTTCGCCGTCCAGCGTCGGGCTGACGTGGCGGGTGGTGCGCTGCAGCAGCCTGACTTGCAGCCGGGCTTCGAGCTGTTTGATGGCGTCGGTCACGGTGGAGCGCGGCAGGTTAAGATCCTGCGCCGCCTGGGTAAAGCTACGCTGTTCCACCACGCGGGTGAACAGGCGCATGGCATCGATCCTGTCCATGATGATTGTTCGCTTATTTCGGATTGTGATGTCGAAGAATAGGGGATTATTCGACACAGCGAAAGGTGCATGATGACGGTACATTAACCCGATGAGGAGATATTCATGAATCACGCTACTCAACGCGTCGCCATCGTCACCGGCGCATCGCGCGGCATCGGCGCCGCCATCGCCGAGCGTCTGGCCGCCGACGGTTTTACCGTCATCATTAACTATTCAGGCAACCCGGCGCCGGCCGATGAGCTGGTGCGCAAGATAGAACTGGCGGGCGGCCGCGCGCTCGGCGCCAAAGCCGACGTCAGCGATGCGGGTGCGGTTTCCCGATTGTTCGACAGCGCCGAACAGGCGTTTGGCGGCGTCGACGTGCTGATCAACAACGCCGGGGTGATCGCGCTGGCGCCGGTGGCGGACATGCGCGATGAAGACGCGGATCGCCTGATCGACATCAATCTGAAAGGCAGCTTCAACACGATGCGTGAAGCGGCGAAACGCCTGCGGGATAACGGGCGTATCATCAACTTCTCCTCCAGCGTAGTCGGGCTGCTGCAGCCGGGGTACGGCATGTACGCCGCCAGTAAGGCGGCGATAGAAGCGTTGACCAGCGTGCTGGCAAAAGAGCTGCGCGGCCGCAATATCACGGTGAACGCCGTCGCGCCGGGGCCGACCGCCACCGGGCTGTTCCTCGATGGCAAAACGCCGGAGCTGATCGAGCGGCTGGCGAAGATGGCGCCGCTGGAGCGGCTGGGCACGCCGGACGATATCGCTGCGGCGGTGGCCTTCCTCGCCGGGGCCGACGGCGGCTGGATTAACGGCCAAACCCTGCGCGCCAACGGCGGCATCATCTGATTGACGACGCGCCGCCGCCGGATCGGGTATCCTGTGGCTTCACACATCACATCAAGGGCGGTTTATGGCGGGCGACAATCAGCAATTCCAGCACGGCGTGAGATCGCCCTGCGTCAGCCTGTGCCGCATCGACGACGAAACCCAGCAGTGCCGGGGATGCCGGCGCACGCGGGGGGAGATCGCTGCCTGGCCGACCGCCGGCGACGCGGAGAAACGCGCTATTTGGCGGCGGCTTGAGCTGCGTGCGGCCTTCAAGCAAAACACATAGTCGCGGGAGCACGACACGTCGCACTCCCGCGAAAGCCTTTTCCTGATACGGCCAGCCAGCCCTCAGAAATCCCAGTCCTCATCCTCGGTGTTGACCGCCTTGCCGATAACGTAAGACGAACCGGAGCCGGAGAAGAAGTCGTGGTTTTCATCGGCGTTCGGCGACAATGCCGACAGGATCGCCGGGTTGACCTCCGCCATCGCCGGTGGGAACAGCGCCTCATACCCCAGATTCATCAGCGCCTTGTTGGCGTTGTAGTGCAGGAAGGTTTTCACGTCTTCCGTCCAGCCGACGCCGTCGTATAGCTCCTCGGTGTAACGCACCTCGTTGTCGTACAAATCCTGCATCAGATCGAAGGCAAAGTTTTTCACCTGCTGGCGCCGTGCGGCGTCCACTTTTTCCAGCCCTTTCTGGAACTTATAGCCGATGTAGTAGCCGTGCACCGCCTCATCACGGATGATCAGGCGGATCAGATCGGCGGTGTTGGTCAGCTTGGCGCGGCTCGACCAGTACATCGGCAGATAAAAGCCCGAATAGAACAGGAACGACTCGAGGAACACGCTGGCGACCTTTTTCAGCAGCGGATCGTCGCTGCGGTAGTGCGCGAGAATGATGCCGGCTTTCTTCTGCAGCGCGCGGTTTTCCTCGCTCCAGCGATAGGCGTCGTCCACGTCCGGCGTTTGGCACAGGGTGGAGAAGATTGAGCTGTACGAACGGGCGTGCACCGCCTCCATAAAGCTGATGTTGGAGTACACCGCCTCTTCGTGCGGCGTCAGCGCATCGGCGATCAAGGCCGGCGCGCCGACGGTGTTCTGGATGGTGTCCAGCAGCGTCAGCCCGGTAAACACCCGAATGGTCAGCTGCTGCTCCTTTGGCGTCAGCGTGGCCCAGGAGGGGATATCGTTCGACAGCGGCACCTTCTCCGGCAGCCAGAAGTTGGAGGTCAGGCGGTTCCACACCTCCAGATCCTTGTCGTCTTCGATGATGTTCCAGTTGATGGCGCGCACCAGCGGCGCCGATGTTAGGGTCGTCATAAGTTGCCTCACAGCGCGCAGGACACGCAGCCCTGCACCTCGGTGCCTTCCAGCGCCATCTGGCGCAGGCGGATGTAGTAGATAGTCTTGATGCCTTTGCGCCAGGCGTAGATCTGCGCGCGGTTGATGTCGCGGGTGGTGGCGGTATCGCGGAAGAACAGCGTCAGCGACAGCCCCTGATCGACGTGTTGCGTCGCGGCGGCGTAGGTATCGATGATCTTTTCCGGGCCAATCTCGTAGGCATCCTGGTAATACGCCAGGTTGTCGTTGGTCATGTAGGGCGCCGGATAGTAAACGCGGCCGATCTTGCCTTCCTTGCGGATCTCGATGCGCGAGACGATCGGATGGATGCTGGAGGTGGCGTTGTTGATGTACGAGATGGAACCGGTCGGCGGCACCGCCTGCAGGTTCTGATTGTACAGCCCGTGCATCATCACCGACTGGCGCAGCGCGCGCCACTCGTCGCGGCCCGGAATGGCGATGCCGGCGGCGGCGAACAGCTCGCGCACCCGCTCGGTCTGCGGCAGCCAGTCGCGTTCGGTGTACTTGTCGAAGTACTCGCCGCTGGCATAGCGGGAGTGTTCAAAACCGTCGAAGGCGCCGCCGCGCTCGATCGCCAGCCGGTTCGAGGCGCGAATGGCGTGATAGGCCACGGTATAGAAATAGAGGTTGGTGAAGTCGATGCCTTCTTCCGAGCCGTAGAAAATGCGCTCGCGCGCCAGGTAACCGTGCAGGTTCATCTGGCCCAGGCCGATGGCGCGGGCGCTGCGGTTGCCCTCGGCGATCGACGGCACCGAGCGGATATCGCTCATGTCGGCCACCGCGGTCAGCGCGCGGATCGCGGTCTCAATCGCCTTGCCGAAGTCCGGCGCGTCCATGGTTTTGGCGATGTTCAGCGAGCCGAGATTGCAGGAGATATCCTTGCCGATGCGATCGTAGCTCAGATCCTCGTGATACGTGCTGGCGCGGTTGACCTGCAGGATCTCCGAACACAGGTTGCTCATGTTGATGCGCCCGGCGATCGGATTTTCCCGGTTGACCGTGTCCTCGAACATCACGTACGGGTAGCCGGATTCGAACTGGATCTCCGCCAGCACCTGGAAGAACTCGCGCGCGTTGATGCGCGATTTGCGGATGCGCTTGTCGTCCACCATCTCGCGATATTTCTCGCTAACGGCAATCTCCGAAAACGGCACGCCGTACACCCGTTCGACGTCGTAGGGCGAAAACAGGTACATCTCTTCGTTGTTCTTCGCCAGCTCGAAGGTGATATCCGGGATCACCACCCCCAGCGACAGCGTTTTGATGCGGATCTTCTCGTCGGCGTTTTCCCGCTTGGTGTCGAGGAAACGCAGAATGTCCGGGTGGTGGGCGTTGAGATACACCGCGCCGGCCCCCTGGCGCGCGCCGAGCTGGTTGGCGTAGGAGAAGGCGTCTTCGAGCATTTTCATGATCGGAATGACGCCGGAGGACTGGTTCTCGATGCGCTTGATCGGCGCGCCCACCTCGCGAATATTGCTCAGCAGGAAGGCCACGCCGCCGCCGCGTTTCGACAGCTGCAGCGCGGAGTTCACCGCCCGGCCGATCGATTCCATATTGTCTTCGATGCGCAGCAGGAAGCAGGAGACCAGTTCACCGCGCTGGCGTTTGCCGCAGTTGAGGAAAGTCGGCGTGGCCGGCTGGAAGCGGCCCGAAATCATCTCCTCCACCAGATCCTGCGCCAGCACGGTGTCGCCCGCCGCCAGCGTCAGCGCCACCATGCATACCCGATCTTCGTAGCGCTCCAGATAGCGTTTGCCGTCGAAGGTTTTGAGCGTATAGCTGGTGTAATACTTAAAGGCGCCGAGGAAGGTCTCGAAGCGGAATTTTTTGGCATAGGCCTGCTGGAACAGCTGCTTGATAAACGGGAATTCGTACTGCGCCAGCACCTGCGGCTCGTAGTAGCCTTCCTCCACCAGATAGCGCAGCTTTTCCTCCAGGTTATGGAAGAACACGGTGTTTTGGTTGACGTGCTGCAGGAAGTAGTGCCGCGCCGCCAGCCGATCTTTATCGAACTGGATCCGGCCTTCCGCATCGTAAAGATTGAGCATCGCGTTGAGCGAATGGTAATCCAGCGCGCCCGTCTCGGGCCTGGTCAATTCTGTCGTTGCCAAAATGCGGTTACTCCCTGTCTAACGTTTTCAACGTCTTGCGTCGTGCCGAGCAGCTCGAAGCGGTACAAAAAAGGCACCTGGCATTTTTTGGCGATGATGTCGCCGGCGATGCCGTACGCTGCGCCGAAGTTGGTGTTCCCGGCGGCGATGACGCCGCGCAGGTATGAACGGTTTTGCGGAACGTTGAGAAAGCGGATCACCTGGATCGGTACCGCGCCGACGGCGCTGCCGCCGCCATAGCTGGGCACGATCAAGATATAGGGTTGCTCCATCAGCAGCTTGCTGCGGGCGCCGGCGATCGGAATGCGGATCGCCGGCAGGCCCAGTTTCTCAACGAACCGATGGGTGTTCTCCGAGCTGCTGGAGAAATAGACCAGCGGATTCATCGGCGGGCCTCAGCAGGTGAGCGCCAGCGCGCCGATCTTGTCCGGCCGGAAACCGGACCAGTGATCCTCACCGGCGATAATTACCGGAACTTGCTGATAACCTAAGGATTTAACGTGGTTCAGCGCCTGCTGATCCTGGGTGAGATCGATCACCTGATAATCAATCCCCTGTTTATCAAATGCGCGATAGGTGGCGTTGCACTGGACACAGTCCGGCTTACTGTAAATAATAATGCTCATGATTCGCATTTACCTTTAGGCTGAAGGAAAGGCGGACAAGTCAGATAACGGAGCATCGTTCCTGGCGTTTCTGACGGCGTTATCAACCGAACGACATTCCCTGCGGCTGACCCATAAAATACTATATGTTGATATTTGTTTTATCAACCACGCTATATATGGTGTTTTGTAAGGTTGGGGGCGCAGGCCGCGTCGGGGCTGGAAAAGGCGAGGGAAAAAATTTTTGCGGGTGTGGAATTCCCCCTCTCAGTCAAGAGGGGGAGGCGAGCGTATTACTGGCGCATGCTGACAGCCAGCCGGTTGAAGGCGTTCATGATGCTGATGGCGAAGGTCAGATCGGCGATCTCGACGTCGCTGAAGTGCGCCTTCAGCGCCTCGAAAGCGCTGTCTGGCGCGCCGGTGGCGGCGATCAGCGTCACCGACTCGGCCCATTCCAGCGCGGCGCGTTCGCGCTCGCTGAATTCATGGCTGACGCGCCAGCCCGCCAGCGTATCCAGCTTGGCATGGCTGAAGCCGCTTTCGCGCAGCGCTTTGCCGTGCATATCCAGGCAGTAGGCGCAGCCGTTGATCTGCGAAACGCGCATAAACATCAACTCGATGGTCGCCTTGTCCAGGGCGCCTTTCTCCAGCGCCATCAGCGCGCTCACCATATTTTTATACGGGGCGGGCGCCAGCTCGGCATAGTTCAAACGTTGCTTAATCATGGTCAACCTCAATCGGTAGTAACGAAATCATGGCGCTACTTTAGCGGCCTTATGGTCTATGCTATAGGGCCATAAAATGATTATTTAACCGGGCCATGATGCCATCTTTCCTGACCTCGCTGCGGCTGGACAGCCGGCTCGCCGAGCCACTGTACCGGCAGATTTACCAGCGGATTAAAGACGCCATTACCCAGGGCAGCCTGGCGGCGGGCAGCCGGTTGCCCTCAGTGCGCGGGTTGGCGAGCGATCTGGGCGTGGCGCGCGCCACGGTGGAAAGCGCCTACGCGCAACTTATCGCCGAAGGTTTTTTGCAGAGTCGCGGGCAGGCGGGCACCTATGTCTCGCCGCAGCTGCCGCACATGCCGCCGGGCGCGGTATCCGCTGCGCCACCGCTGGCGGCGATGGCGCCCGATCCGCTGCAGCCACAGGGCATGCTGCAGCCTTTCCAACTGGGGCTACCGGCGCTGGATGCGTTTCCACGGGCGCTGTGGCAGCGCATTGTCGCCCGCCAGCTGCGCGGCTCCACGGCGGCTTCCCTGGCGCTGCCGCCGGCCGGCGGCCTGCCTGAGCTGCGTGAGGCGATCGCCCATTATCTCCATTTGTCGCGCGGCATCAGCTGCCGGCCGGAGCAGGTTTTCCTCTGTGCCGGTTATCCGGCGCTGTTGGACTGGGTGGTGGAGACGCTGTTGCACGCCGGCGACGCGGTATGGATCGAAGATCCCGGCTATCCGGTTACGCGCCCGCTGCTGCGGGCCGCCGGCGTCAGGCCGGTCGCCGTACCGGTGGATGAACAAGGCATGGACGTGGCCGCCAGTATGCTGACGGCGCCTGAGGCGCGGCTGGCGGTGGTGACGCCGACCCATCAAAGCCCGCTCGGCGTCTCGCTCAGCCTGGCGCGGCGCATGGCGCTGCTCGACTGGGCACAGCAGCGCGGGGCCTGGATCCTCGAGGATGACTACGACAGCGAGTTTCGCTATCACGGGCGGCCACTGCCGCCGCTGAAAAGCCTCGATGTTCAGGGGCGGGTGCTGTACGCCGGCACCTTCAGCAAAACGCTGTTCCCGGCGCTGCGCATGGCTTATCTGGTGGTGCCCGTCGGTCTGACGGAGACATTCGCGCGCAGCAGTCGGCTGCGCGGCTGCGGGTGCCCGCCGCTGCTGCAGGCCGGCGTGGCGGATTTTATCCGGCAAGGGCATTTCTACCGCCACCTGAAACGCATGCGGCCGCTGTACCGTCAGCGGCGCGAGTGGCTGACGCAGGCGCTGGAACGGCAGCTGGGGGCGTGGCTGACGACGGTGCCGCAACAGGGCGGTATTCAGCTGTTGGCCCGGCTGCGTGACGGCGTGGCGGATGCGCCGTTGGCGGCGCAAGCCTGGCAGCAGGGGCTGGCGGTGCAGGCGTTGTCGGACTGGCGAATCGACCATCCGGCGGGGCAAGGGTTACTGTTGGGGTTCGCCAATTTCACCCGGCGAGAGGAGACGGAGCGGGCGGTGCAGGGGCTGGCGCAGCTGTTCAAACGCCTAAATTAAACGGCCCGCGATTTCCGCGGGCCAGACGCACATCTGTTTTATCTTTATGACTACAGGGGTGTTAACGCCGGGCCAGCAGCACGCCGAGCACGATGCCGACGGCGGCACCGATCCCTACGCCCTGCCAAGGTTTGTCACGCACATAGCTGTCGGCTTGATCGACCGCGTCGCGCGCATGCTGTGTCAGACTGGTGGAGCCATTGAACCGCGCCCGAGCGTCGCGCAGCACGCCTTTCGCCTTGCTGTGCAGCTCTTTCAGTTCCTCTTTGGTCTTGTCACCGGACTCGCGTAACACTTCATCCAGCGTATCGGCCAACAGAGTGACGTCCTGATCGATATCGCGTTCTGTTCTTTCCGCTTTCTTAAACATTCAGCTCTCCATTTCGACACATGTCTTTTAAGTGTAGACCATGCTGAGATTTGTGTAGCCGATCACGGAAAAAAACCGCCGTCACGCAGGTGTTTGCCGGCGCCTGGGCTTTGTACATTTGGTTACTCGGCGAAACCAATCACTCACGGAAACGGCAGTTTGATTCCACTAGTATCTGTTTCAACGGCTCCACCGGAGCTTACCGAAACAACACTCTGAGGATTTAAAGATGAAAAAAGTATTAGCGCTGATCGTTGCTGCCACTATGGGTCTGTCTTCTGTTGCTTTCGCTGCTGATACTGCAGCTACTGCTCCGGCTACCACCACCGCGCCAACTGCGACCACCACTACCGCTGCGCCAGCGGCTGCTGCTGAAAAAGCGCCAGCTAAAGCAACGCACCACAAGAAAGCCAAGCACCACAAAAAAGCGCCAGCCCAGAAAGCTCAGGCCGCTAAAAAGCACCACAAAAAAGCGCCAGCTCAGAAAGCCCAGGCTGCTAAAAAACACCACAAAAAAGCGCCAGTGCAGAAAGCTCAGGCCGCTAAAAAACACCACAAAAAAGCCGGTAAAAAAGCTTAATTAAGTGATGTTTGCGGAACCGGAAGGTTCCGCACTCTCCAGCCCGTACTCCAGACACCCGGTTCTTCCGGGTGTCTTCTTTTGAGGCGACGAACGATGATCAATCGCTATCTGTTTGAAGTCATTTTCAGTGCGGTAACCCTGTGCGGGATGATCGTCGGTTGGGAACTGTTTTTGGCCGGCAGCTTTTTGTAATTATTGCGCCGCGGCGGTTTCGTGCAAATGCCGCCAGCCGAGCGCGTCGGGCAGGCGTTCAAAGACCACCGTGGAATAGCGCAGCGTGGCGCTTTGCCCCGGCAGGCTCTGTTTTTCCCGGTAGCTGACTACCGCGCCCGTCGGCCATTCGGCCACCAGCTTCATCTCTTCTATCACGATTTCCAATCCCGGTTTGGCGGCGCGATGCGCGCGGAAAAAGGCGCACAGCGCGGCGAAATCCAGCGGAGCGCCGTTCAGCGCGATCATGCTGAAATCCGGCGTAAAGCGCGCCAGCAGCGCCTGCTCTTCTCCGGCCCCTTTGCCCAGCCAGCGTTCAATGGCGATGTGGGCGTCGATCACTTCGGTAAAGTACGGGTTCATAAAGCATCCTGTTGAGCGTTGAGTTGGCGCACGATGGCGCGGTTGGCGAGGCGCAGGCACAGCAACAGCGGGATAAATACGCTGGCGCCCGCCAGAATGAAGCAGGTTCGGTAGGCCGCTGCGGGCGGCAACACGGTCAGCAGCAGATTCAGCAACAGGCTGAGCAGCGCCACGCCGAGGCAAAAACTGAGTTGGCGGTTGATGTTCCACAGCGCACTGGCGTCCGCCAGCTGAGCGTCGGGGATCTGCAGGAACGCGCTGCTCTGCGCGGTGCTGCTGCACAGGCTGCCGCCAAACCCCATCAGGGCGAAGGCGGCGATCTGCAACGCGTGCTGCCCGGCCTGATCGATCTGCGCCAGCGTCAGCATGCCGGCACCTTGCAACAGGCAGCCGGTAATCAGCAGCGGCCGCGGGCCGAGGCGGTTAAAGGTTTTGCCGGTCAGCGTGATGGCCAGGAACGACGCCAGCGCCCAGGGCAGCATCAGGCCCCCGACCTGTGCGGCGGGCATCCCCAGCTGGTTTTGCAGATACAGCATCGCCACCAGGCTGACGCCGATGAACAGGCCGGGAATGCACAAATAAACCGCCATGGCGTTGCGCAGCAGTGGATCGCCGACCAGCCGCAGGTTCAGCAGCGGCTGCGGGGTGTGCAGGCTATGGCGCAGATAGTACGCCAGCACCAGCAGGCCGGCGGCCAGCAGCGCCGCGCCGGAAGCCTGATGACCGGCCTCGCTCAGCCGGGTCAGGCCGAGCAGTAGCAGCGTCAACGCCGCGCAGGCGCTCAGCAGCCCTTTGCCGTCGAGCGGTTTACGCGCCGCCGTCGACGTTTCCGCGCGCAGCCACAGCGCCGCCAGCGCCAGGGCCAGGGCCGCCAGCGGCAGGTTAGCGAAAAACACCCAGCGCCAGTCCAGCCGATCGACGAGCCAGCCGCCCAGCGCCGGTGACAGCGCCGGCGCCAGCAGCCCCACCAGCATGATGGCCGCCGACAGCCCGGCGCGTTCATGGCTGCGGTACAGCTGGTAGGTCAGCGTTTGGCCGATGGGGATCAGCAAGCCGCCGCCCATGCCCTGCAGGGTGCGCCAGCCGATCAGCGCGCCGATGCTGTCGGCGTTGCCCGCGCCGAGGGTGGCCAGCATGAACAGCGCCAGCGACAGCAGGAACACCCGCCGCCCGCCGATGCGCTGCGCCAGCCAGGCGCTGAGCGGGATCACCAGCGTCAGGCCGAGAATATAGCCGTTGCTGACCCACGCCAGTTGGCTGACCGATGCCCGCATCGCCTGGCCGATGGCGGGGTAGGCGACGTTGGCGATAAACATATTGATCAGATCGACGAAAAAGCCGAGCAGATAGACGATTGCCACTTTGCTGCGATAAGACATGGTGCCTCCGGTTGAAGGCGAGCAGTGTATCGGGGGGAAAAGTGCGGATAAATCGGCGGCGGGCGATTACACTGTCAAAATGATTTTGACAATAAGGGCGGCGAAATGCTGAATTTGCAGCGCCTGGCGATCTTTGCTGCGGTGGTGGAAGCGGGCAGCTTTACCGCGGCGGCGGCGGCGCTGGGGCAAACCAAGGCGGTGGTGAGTTTTAACGTCAAACAGCTGGAGAACGAGCTGGGGGTGTCACTGCTGGCGCGCAGTACCCGGCGGCTGTCGCTGACCGACGCCGGCGAACGCTTTTACCAGCGCAGCCTGCAGCTGCTGCAGGAGGCGGAAAACGTGCTGGACGACGTGCGCCGCGATCATCACGGGTTGAGCGGCGTGCTGCGCATCACCAGTACGCCGGAGTACGGCGCGCAGGTGGTGGTGCCGGCGCTGGCGGCATTTTCGCGACAGCACCCGCGGCTGCGCATCCA
This sequence comes from Serratia sp. TSA_105.2, assembly GCF_052692115.1. Taxonomy (NCBI): domain Bacteria; kingdom Pseudomonadati; phylum Pseudomonadota; class Gammaproteobacteria; order Enterobacterales; family Yersiniaceae; genus Serratia; species Serratia sp. TSA_105.2. The sequence goes on along the minus strand of NZ_JBQZFT010000008.1, from coordinate 118,367 downwards.
GCATGTGTCTTCTTCTTATCATGCCGATCTGATCTCGGAGCGCTTTGACGTGGCGATCCGCTTGGGCCAGTTGGCGGATTCCAGCCATCGCGCGGCGCTGATCGACAGCTTCGCCATTTTTCCGGTGGCGTCGCCGGGTTATCTGGCCGACCGACCGATTCATTCGCTGACGGATCTGGCGCAGGCGCAGTGGATCGCCCACAGCCGGCTCAGTTCACCGCTCAACTGGCAGGTGGCCACGCCGCAGCGCGAAGCGGTGCTGTTCAAGGTCGCGGACGCTGCCACGCTCACCGGTGACAGCGCCGCGGCATTGCTGGCGTTCGCCCTGCATGGTGCCGGGGTGGCGCTGCTGCCGGCGTGGCTGGCGCAGCCCGAAATCGACGCCGGCCGGCTGCAGCGGTTGCTACCGGATCACCGTTTCCCCGAGCAGAGCATCTATGCGCTCTACCCGAACACCCGCCATGTGCCGGAAAAGGTGCGAGCCTTTATCGATTTTCTGCGCGCGCGGGTGGCGGCAAAATCGTTAGCGAAATAATAATTCGTTATCACTCTCTCATTTATCATCAGATCCCATCGGGGTATGCTGGCAATCTCTGTCTACCCCGTCCGATGCGAGCCACCTTCGATGACCGCAGAAAATAATCTCCAGCTGAACCGACGCATTCTGTCCGTGGTGATGTTCACCTTCGTCTGCTACCTGACCATCGGCCTGCCGCTGGCGGTGCTGCCGGGATTTGTGCATGACCACCTGGGCTACAACTCGGTGCTGGCGGGCCTTATCATCAGCGCGCAGTACTTCGCCACGCTGTTCAGCCGCCCGCACGCCGGGCGCTATGCCGATCAGCTGGGGCCGAAGAAGGTGGTGCTGTTCGGCCTGGCGTGCTGCGGCGCCAGCGGCCTGTTTTACGCGCTGGCGTTCGGCGTTGACGGTTACCCGTGGCTCAGCCTGCTGTTGCTGTGTGTGGGGCGGGTGTTTCTCGGCGTCGGCGAAAGCTTCGCCAGCACCGGTTCCACGCTGTGGGGCATCGGCCGGGTCGGAGCGATGCACACCGCGCGGGTGATTTCCTGGAACGGCGTTGCCACCTATGGGGCGATGGCGGCCGGGGCGCCGCTCGGCGTGTACATGAATCAGCAGTGGGGATTGGCCGGGGTGGCGGCGCTGATCGTGCTGGCGGTCGCGGTGGCGCTGCTGTTGGCGAGCGGCAAGCCGGACGTCTCGATCGCCGCCGGGCAGCGCATCGCCTTTCGCGCGGTGTTTGGCCGCATCTGGGCCTATGGTCTCGGGCTGGCGATGGGCACCGTCGGCTTCGGCGTGATCGCCACGTTCATCACGCTTTACTATGCCGACAAAGGTTGGAGCGGTGCGGCGTTTTCGCTGACGCTGTTCAGCTGCGCCTTCGTCGGTATCCGCCTGATCTTCAGCAACGTCATTAACCGCCACGGCGGCCTGAAGGTGACGCTGGCGTCGTTTCTGGTCGAGATCGTCGGGCTGCTGTTGATCTGGCAGGCCGGCGAACCCTGGATGGTGCAAACCGGTGCGTTGCTGGCCGGCGCCGGTTTCTCGCTGGTGTTCCCGGCGCTGGGCGTCGAGGCGGTGAAACAGGTGCCGCCGCAGAATCAGGGCACGGCGCTCGGCACCTATTCGGCGTTCCTCGACCTGGCGCTGGGCATCACCGGCCCGCTGGCCGGGCTGCTGATTGGGCAAGCGGGCGTGCCGTCGATCTATCTGGCGGCGGCGCTGCTGGTGGCGCTCGGCGTGTTGCTCACTCTGCGCCTGCTGCAGCGCAGCCGGAGCTGATTCAGGAATAGTCCGAAACCCGGATTCCTCCCCAGAAAATCATTGTTTCGGTGAATGATTACGGTAAGGTCGCTCAGCGGTCCAGAATGAGAGGAGGAATCGATGTATTTACGGCCGGATGAAGTGGCTAAAGTGTTGGAGAATACCGGCTTTGAGCGTGATTATGTCACCGATCAGGCCTATGGCTACCGCAAGGGTGCGCACTACGTGTATGTGAACCGCGAAGCGCGGATGGGCAGAACCGCGTTGGTGATCCACCCGGCGCTGAAAGAGAGAAGCGTGCATTTCGCCACGCCAACCTCCCCGGTGCGCACCAGCGAGCAGTATCTGGAATTTCCCCTGGATTTAAGCGGCGACGCCCCGAACCTGCGTTACGGCATCGCACACGGCTTCAGCTCGCGCGAAGCGCTGTCGCGCTACCTCTTCAGCATGTTCCTGTAATCGGTCCCCCGCCTAGGGGGACGCGATCAGCCGTGGGCCAACGCTTCGCGGTTGAAACGCTCGTTGTAGGCGCGACGGAACTGCGCCAGTTCAAACGCATCAATATCCAGCTCGGCGAAGTAAAACAGCGCCGCTTCGGTGTGCTCGGCGTGCAGCTCCGGCGACAGCCCGGCGCGCAGCAGCATGTCGCGCCACAGGGCAATCTGTTCGTCGTCCGCCTGTTTGATGAACGTCAGGTAGATGAACAGCAGATAAGCCGCCTGGTGCATCTCTTCGGTGTAGCCGTTGTTCAGCATACGGATAAAGGTCTGGCTTTGGCGGCCGCCCATTTCCTGGATCATCGATTCGATCAGCATCGGTTTGACCCTCAGCAGATGGGCCAGCGAATCGATGGCTTTGCGGGTGTCGGACGTCAGGATGCAGTAACCGATAATGAATACGACGATCAGGGCGGCGAGGATGATCCAGGTCATTTAGGCTTTATTACACTCTCAATACGCCAGAAGAGGGGCGGGAGGCGCTGTGCGACAGCGCCCGCTATCAATGCTGTTCGCCGCTGAAATTACCGACCGCGCTCTGTTGGCGCAGGTGGTGATTGAAGGTGGCCGCGTCTTTGGCCAGCGCGTCCAGATGGGCGCCGAGCATTTTGATCTGCTTCACCAGCGCATGCTGTTCCGGTACCGAACTGGCGGTGCTCAGTTTGCGCGCCAGTTGTTCATTCTGCGCCCGCAGCGCGGCTTCGCGCTGTTTGGCCTCTTCCAGCAGTTGCTGCAGCGCCTGGTAGCTCTGCTGCCATTCGCGGTGTTGCCGTTCGAAGCTGCTCTGCAACTCATTCATCGCATTTTGAAACTGGATTTCCAGCTCGCGCATTGTCATGGGCTCGATCCTTTGCGGCACTCAATGATGGCTTAGCAGTATAGCGAAAACTGTTCGCAAGCTCACCCGTTGACGACAAATGAGACAAATGCCGCTGACAATTCCCGGCTTGCAACCGCGGCAAGGCGTCTTACAATCGACCCCATTCCCGGCCGTAAAGGCTGCCGTTCAAGAGAGGTGGAAGATGAGCGAGCAGGAAAAAGACTTTTTTGAACAGGCGATGGCGGACGTGGTGCCGCTGGCGAGCGGGCGGCAGACGCTGTACCTCAAGCCGCAGGAGGCGGTGGACAAAAGCGCGCGGCGCGAAGCGCAGCGGCTGATGCAGGAAAACTTCCTCAGCACCGATTTTCTCGAGGTGATCCCCTGCGAACAGCCGCTGGAGTTCAAAGGGGAAGGCATTCAACAGGGCGTGTTGGACAAGCTGCGCAACGGGCGTTATCCGCCGCAGGCGTCGCTGAACCTGCTGCGTCAGTCGGTCGAAGCCAGCCGGCAGGCGCTGTTTCGCTTCATCGTGCAGGCGGAGGCGCAAAACCTGCGTTCGCTGCTGATCGTGCACGGCCGCGGGCGGCAGAACGAAAGCCATCCGAATATCGTGCGCAGTTACGTCGCCAAATGGCTGGCGCAGTTTGAACAGGTACAGGCGTTTTGCCGCGCCTTACCGCGCGACGGCGGCGAGGGCGCCTGCTATGTCACGCTGCGTAAATCGGCGCAGGCCAAGGCGGAAAACTTTGAGCGCCACGCCAAGCGCAGCCGTTGAAGGGATAGCCGAAATTAAATGGCCGGCGAATATCGCCGGCCATCGATGAATTATTTATTAAATATTTTATAGTCCAGCGAATAACGGCCGGCGCCGGTTACCGCCAGCAACAGTAAGCCGCCAATGATGCTGATGTTTTTAAAGAAGTTGATTTCATTGCCCATCATTTCCATGCCGGTCATTTTCCAGAACGGATGGCCGATAAACGCGGTGCCCAACACATACAGAGCGAAGATGACCGCGATAGGGCGAGTAAACAGACCGAGAATAAGCGCGATGCCGAAAATAAACTCCACTACCACGGCAACGATCGCCGCTAAATAAGGCATCGGCGTGCCGTAGCCTTCCATCGCCGTGACGGTCGCACCGAAGTTGACCAGTTTCATCCAGCCGAAAATGATAAACAGAACCATCAGTAATATGCGGGACAGTAGAATTACGCCGTCTTTTGAGCTATCACCCATTTCGAACTCCTTAGCCACTGTCGGAATGATGTTGTCTTACTGAATAAAGATTAGAACAATTTACGTTTTTTTCTAGCGGCGACGGGCGGTTGCGCCACTTTTTTCGTTGGGTGAGACGCGTGGTGAAGCCGGTGGCATTGCCTATACTTGAGCCTGGAGCAAAAACAATAAAACAGACAATGTGAGGCCAAGATGGACGAGGAATTGACTGCCGCCGGTTACCGCCGTTATTCCGGCGACAAGATTGACGTTTATTTTAACAGCGCGCTATGCCGCCATTCCGCCAACTGCGTGCGTGGCAACGCGGCTATATTCACCCTGAACCGCCGCCCGTGGATTATGCCGGACAATGCCGAGCCAGCCGAGGTGAAACGCGTTATCGACACCTGCCCCAGCGGCGCACTTAAATATAGGGAGAAATAATATGGAACATAAAATACTGGCAGACGACAAGCGTTTTTATATCAATGATGAGCAAGGCAAGCTGATCGCCGAGATCTCTTTCGTGCCGAGCGGCGACAAACTGACCATTATCGATCACACCTGGGTGGATGAGTCATTGAAGGGGCAGGGCATCGGCAAAAAGTTGGTGGCGTTGGTGGTGGAGAAAATGCGTGCGGAGCAGCGTAAAATCATTCCGCTATGCCCGTTCGCCAAGCATGAGTTCGATACCACCCCAGCCTATCAGGACATTCGCGCCTGAGGCGATAACGGGGCGCGGCGCGCCCCGGTCATTCAGCAGACGCCGAAATCGCCGTCTTCGTGGTACAGCGCCACGTCGCTGGCCTGCACTTCCGTGCGCTGCTCTTTGCCCAGTTCATTCCAGCTGCAAACCAGGGTTTCGCCGTCGATCGCTACCACGGTCATCTTTGGGCCGCCGGTGGTGCGTTGAACAAAATCACCGATATTGAATGCCATGCGTTCCTCCACAACAGATTAAACCTCATCTATTGATAACACAGAATGCCGCCGCCGTTGGCAGGAGTTTCGTTATGTATTAATTTATACAGCGATTATCACTAAGGAGAGCAGACTAACATGCCGGGATTATTGATGTTTTATGTGGGCGGTACGGCGCCGGGCGCCAATATTGAGTTGCACGACGTGCAGTTCGCGGCGGCGGATCGGCCGGAAGAGGCGTATCCGCTGCTGCGTGAAAAGTGGTTCGGCGATAAGCGCAAGGTGCATGTCGACGGCTATGCGCGCATCGACTGGGCGGACGGTTACGACGTGAGCCTGGAGCCTGCGCCGTTCGCCGGTGAAGAGAAGCTGTTTTTCGTCAACGTGGGCGGCTACCGCAGCGATGAGCTGGCGGAATTGCACCAGTTCGGCCTGTTTGTGGCGCGTTCCGCCGACGAGGCGAAGGACAAAGCCAAACGGGTGCTGCTGACGGACAGCGCACAGCAGCACAAGGATGACCTGGCCGAGGTGGACGACTGCCTGCTGCTGCAGGCGCTGCAGGGCTACCACGTGCATCTGCGGGCCAACCCGCACGGCAAACCGGCCCGGCCGCTGTGGCAGGGGTATCTGCCGATCGGCGAACCCGCGCTATAACGCCGCCAACGCCTGCAGCTGTTGCCGCAACCAGCGGCAGGCCTCTGGCCGGCCGTTCTTGCGGTGCAGGTAGATTTTGATCTGATACGGCGGCACCGGAAACGGCAGGGGGTGGATATCCAGCGCCGCCGCCTGCCGCAATTTTTGCGCGGCGTAGCGCGGCATGCTCATCACCAGTTCGCTGTCGGCGACGATGAACGGCGCTCCCAACAGCGAAGGCGTGCGGATGGCGATATCGCGCTGCAGCCCCAGCTTATCGAGCTGGTAGTCAATGACGCCGCGCTGTTCGTTCCACGGCGTCACCACCAGATGGCGCGCACGCAGATAGTTTTCCAGCGTCAGTTCGCCGTATTTTGCGCTGAAGGCGGGTGAACAGATCGCCACATACTCATCCTCCATCCAGCTTACCTCGTCGATCTCCGGGTAGCTTTCGCCGTCGGTTTCGGTAAAGCCCAGCGCGAAATCGATGCGCCCCGCCAGCAGATCGTTCAATGCCACCTTGCGCTCGGAATAGCGCAGCTGGAACGACAGCCCCGGCGCCAGGCGCTGCATCTGCGCCATCAGCGCGGGAAACACCGCGAAGGCGGTGTAATCGGTAATGGCGAAGGTGAAGCTCTCCCGGCTTTCGGCGGGGACGAAGCGCGGGCGCGGATGCAGCCCTTTGGCCAGCAGCGCCAGACTTTCGCTGACGGTCGGGGCCAGGCTGTCGGCATACACCGTCGGGTGCATGTCGTTACCGACCCGGTAGAACAGCTCGTCCGCCAGCGCCTTGCGCAGCCGGATCAGCGCGTGGCTCAGCGCCGACGCGCTGAGGGCCAGCTCCGCCGCGGCGCGCGTCACCGACCGCAGCCGATAGACCGCTTCGAACACCAGCAGCAGGTTGAGATCGAGACGCTTCAAATCCAGATGCATGATATTCATTACCTGTTGATGAAAATGCAGTTCATACAGTATTTGAGGCGCGATATGCTGGCAAGCACAGTCATCAACACACTCAGGATTTGCCATGACCATCGAGATTTACCCGGCGCAAAAAAGCGACGCCCAACTGATTCTGGATATGATTATCGAGCTGGCAGTGTACGAAAAGGCGCGCGAGCAGGTGCTGGCCAGCGTGGAAGATATCGAACGCAGCCTGTTTGGGCCGGGCGCCTGTTCCGAAGCGCTGATTTGTACGGTAAACGGCGAGCCGGCGGGTTATGCGGTGTTCTTTATGAGTTACTCCACCTGGCTGGGTAAAAACGGCATCTATCTGGAAGACCTGTACGTGGCGCCGAAGCATCGCGGCGCGGGCGCCGGTAAAAAGCTGCTGCGGCACATCGCCCAACTGGCGTGCGAACGGCAGTGCGGCCGCCTGGAGTGGAGCGTGCTGGACTGGAACCAACCGGCCATCGATTTCTACCTCAGCATCGGCGCGCAGCCGCAGAGCGAGTGGGTGCGCTATCGTATGGAGGGCGAGGCGTTGACGCACTTCGCGGCGCATGGGGCGGCGCTGCCGGCATAATAGCCGTTGGGGGGAGGCGGACTCCCCAACTGTGGTGGTGTGAACGGTTTACTGCGGATCAATCAGGCGGGTTTGCGGGCGGCGAGAATGAAGATCATCGGGCGCTCCTGCTCTTCGTCCAGCGCCGGATTAGCGGCAATTTGCTGCGCGCTGGGGCCCCATTCGTTCAAATGCTGGATGATAAAGCCTTGCTGCGCCAGCGGGTTGATATAGCCGCCGAGCGTGCGGTGCTGCTTGATGACGCCTTCCGCCAGCCAGTTGGAAACGCGCTGGCCTTCTCGCTGGTAGCCGTTCACCGGCCAGGATTTCTGACCGTTGCCGCCGGTCAGCCAGCCCTGTTGCGCCGGGGCGGTGTAGATCGGGTGCTCGGCGGTGAAGATGAACTGCCCGCCGGGTTTCAGCGCGGCGTAAACCGTGGCGAACAGGGCGGGCAAATCCTCGAGGTAGTGCAGCGTCAGCGAGCTGTAGACCAGATCGTAACTTTCCGGCGGCAGCTGCAGCTGCGCCAAATCCTGCCGACGGTACTCGATGCCCGCGTCGACGGTCATCTCCCGCGCCTTGGCCAGCATTTTTTCCGAGACGTCCAGCCCCAGCACGTCGGCGGCGCCCTGTTCGCGCGCGCTGCGGCAAAACCAGCCGTAGCCGCAGCCGAGATCGACCACGCTTTTACCCTGCAAATCCGGCAGGATACGGCGGATGGCGGGCCATTCCGGCGCGCCGTCCAGGCCGTGCTGCGAGCGGCTGAGCTGCGCATAGCCGTCGAAAAAGGCCTGATTGTCATAGATGTTTTGCGTCATGATGACTCCTTAGTGAATGACGGCGGTGGAATGCCGCTGCCATACCGTGCATATTGCTGCATAATTCTACGCTGACAACATGAATTACGGGAATGACGATGGACATGATTTCGGTGCGGCAAGCGCCCGAACTGGCGCTGCGCGCCATTGCGTATTTTCAGCGGCACTGGGCCACGGCAGAGACGCTGATAATGTATGAAGACGCCATCAACCGCAGCCTCGGCGCCGCCAACCCGCTGCCGCAGTGGTACCTGCTGATGGAAAATGACCAGATCCTCGGCTGCGCGGGGCTCATCACCAACGACTTTATCAGCCGAGGGGAGTTGTATCCCTGGCTGTGTGCGCTCTACGTAGAGGAAACGCAGCGCGGCCGGGGCTACGGCGCCAAACTGATTGAGCATGTGGCGGCGGAAACCCGCCGGCTGGGCTTCCCGCAGCTGCACCTGTGCACCGATCTGGAAGGCTACTACGAGCGCAGCGGCTTCGTTTATAACGGGCTCGGGTATCACCCGTGGGGCGAATCCTCGCGGGTCTATTCGCGAGTGCTGTGATCGCCGCCGCCGGGGAAGATTAAGACAAATCTGACTTTTCTTTCACCTCATCGCGCATCGCGGGTTACACTGGCCGCTTGTTCGCCACCGACCGGGTTAATTCGCCGCCGCGATGAGAGTGCCACGCCAGCTACAGCAACGCTTTACCGCCTGCATCGCCATTATGGCGGTGCTGTTGCTGTTTGTGGCGCCGGTGGTGTCGAAATCGCTGATGCACCACCCGATGATGGGCGGCATGGCGCAACCGGACGCCGCTATGCCGCACGACATGCACGCGATGGCGATGCCCGCCGCCGAGCATGCCGGCCACCACGGCATGGATCCTGCGGAGATGATTTTCTGCGGCTATTGCGAGCTGCTGATCCACGTGCCGCTGCTGCTGTGGGCATTCGTCCCGCTGCTGTGGCTGATGACGCGCATCGCGCGCCTGCCTTGCGCGCCGCACATCGTTTCTCCGCCCATTCGGCGCCTGACTCTGCGGCCGAGCCCGCGCGGGCCGCCCGGCCAACCGTTTTTCCCTATTGCTTGATCATGGGTAACGCCGTCCGTATCGCTGCGGACGGTTTGCCTGCGCGCACAGTTTGAAAAACGAGAAAGGCCATGTCTTCAATAACCAAAACTCCACCTGCCGCATCGCCGCGTGGCGCGATGCTGAACCTGATCAGACGGCTGCATTTTTATATCGGCCTGCTGGTCGCTCCTTTTATTCTGGTCGCTGCATTGACCGGCACGCTGTATGTGTTGACGCCGCAGCTTGAAGAGGCGCTGTATCGCGATGCGCTTTTCACCGAACCGCACGGGCAGGCGAGATCGCTGGCTGACCAGATAGCCGCCGCCCGCCGCGCGGTGGGTGACGAGGCGCGCATTTACGCCGTGCGCCCGGCACCCGGCGCAATGGACACCACGCGCGTACAGTTCGCGGGCGCCGATCTGGGCGCTTCCGAGTCGCGCGCGCTGTTTGTCGATCCTTATACCCTGGCGATCAAGGGCGATATGACGGTGTACGGCACCTCCGGCGTGCTGCCGCTGCGCACCTGGCTGGATAAGTTGCACAGCAGCCTGCTGCTCGGCGATCTGGGGCGCAACTACAGCGAGCTGGCGGCCTCCTGGCTGTGGGTGGCCGCGCTGGGCGGCGTGGCGCTGTGGCTGGCGACGCGGCCGAAGCGCAAGCTGAAAAGGGCGAAAGGGGGCTTCGCCGCCAGCCGCCATTGGCATATCACGCTGGGCGTGGCGTTGCTGGCCGGGCTGCTGTTCTTCTCGGCTACCGGGCTGACCTGGTCGCAGTGGGCCGGCGGCAACATCGACGCGCTGCGGGCCAACCTGGGCTGGCTGACGCCGCAGGTCAACACCAGCTTGCAGGCCGATGCGCCGCAGACGCCGGCCGATCCGCACGCCGAGCACCGCGGGATGATGCCGGGCATGAAGATGGGCCCTGCCGCGCAGAGCAATGCGCTGAACGGCGACTGGGATCGGGCGTTGCACGCTGCACGCGCCGCCGGAATAGATGCCGCCAAGGTCGAGCTGCGCCAGCCGAAAGGCGAGGGCAAAGCCTGGACGGTGACCGAAGTGGATCGCAGCTGGCCGACGCAGGTGGACGCGGTTGCCATCGCACCGCAAAGCTTCGCCGTCGTCGATCAGGTGCGGTTCGACACCTTCCCACTCATCGCCAAGCTGACCCGCTGGGGCATCGACGCCCACATGGGCATTCTGTTCGGCTTGCCGAATCAGCTGCTGCTGGCGGCGTTCGGCCTTGGGCTGTGCTTGATGGTCGCGTTGGGTTACCGCATGTGGTGGAGTCGCCGCCCGGCGGCGGGGGCGCAGCATCCGGTGCATACGCTGATTGCCGCCTGGCTGGCGCTTTCCCTGCCGGCGCGTGCCGTCACGCTGCTGGTTGCAGCCGTACTGGGTTATTGCCTGCCGGTGATGGGCGTGAGCCTCGCGGCGTTGCTGCTGGTGGACGTGTGGCGCTGGCGCGGCCAACGGCAAGGCCTTCGGGACGAAACGCCGGAAGCGGCCGCCCGCCGCGCCGAGGTGCGCAAGTTTCGCGCGGCGGTGGCGACCGTGGCGGTGGCGGTCGGCTGCGTGATGGGCCGAGCGATCCTCGGCGGCACCGTCGAGCAATTCCAACTGCCGATCGGCACCTGGAGTGCCCAGATGGTGATCATGCAGAGCCTGATGGTGCTGCTGTATACGCTGGTGTTCACCCTGCTGCTTTCCATTCCGCTGTGGTATTTCTTCCTGGGGGAGAAAGAGGGGCGGTGAGGTAGCGTCCGGCATGCCTGCGGGCATGCCGGATATTTGGGAATGGGGCTTAAGCGCGTATCATCTTGGTCAGGCAGGATAATCAGCGAGAACTCGACCACTGAATCCCTCTCCTGTGACGATTCCAGCGTATCGATAGTGGCCAAGGTGGTGTTGTCTTTCCCCGCCAGCAGGCTGGCCATCACGCTTTTGCTGCTGCCATCGGGGCCGGTGACTTCAAGGAACAGTTGCCAGTCATAACAGTTCGCCAGCATTATAAACAACGCCGTGAGAATACGCTCCTGCTTGTCGTGATTGCCCCGGCAGCCTGCGTCAGCCACTGCCAGAAATGCGGCCCATGGCCAGCCAGGTTTTCCCCGGTGCGTGGCGGGGTGTATTTCGCGCTGTTGACGGTGCGCAGCCAGTGTTCTTGCTGGTGGGCGCCGAACTGCCCGTTGAGGGTATCGAATACCCCGTTACGAACGCCTATCAACCGGCGGGGCGGATCGTCCATCTGTGGCATCATCAGCTTGAGGATGTCCCAAATGCTGTTGATACCAGCAGTGGAGAACAGTTCGGGCACCTTCTGGAACTGCGCGGTAATCTCCCGGCTCAGTTGCCTGTGTGGTAGTACTTACCACAATGGTCACGTATGTAGTGAAATAGATCTTCCCCTACTGGCGTTACTGCAGGGTGTTACGTAGTGTTCGGCTAGCTCGCTGGCGCTCATGAAGTTGAATTTAGCGACTCGATGAGGCAATAAGGTGTGATTTCACAGGAATGCGTAATTCAAATCCAATGAATAAAACTTGAAAACCCTTTAGTGATATTGATTATTATTTGCATTGGAGTGCTGCACCTGTAATGCTACCATCCTAAAGCCATATAACTTTGAAAAGGACAAGTAGGATGCAAACAAGAGCTGTACTGTCAACTTAAAATACTACCGTTTCCAGTGAGAAAAGAACGGAAACTGCAACCAATGTGCTCAAAAGTTGGACTAAACATGGGTTGAGTGCTATCGATGATGATCTAAATAAATAGTATCATTAAAGCGTGGATTGAAAATATGCTTAAATTTATATTAATTACTGCTCTTTGCATCACATCAGTAGGGTGTGCGGATAGTAAAAAAAATAAACTTGTATATGTAAGCGAAGATCTTCAATTTATTTTGGATAAAAAATGTATTGTGGAAATATCACCGATTGAAAAGAGTGCGGAAAATAATTATGCCTTAGCCATAAGATTGAAAAATGACACGGCGTGTGCAAATAAACTCAATATGCTAATTTCTAAAAGTGTTGGCAGGGATTTATTCATCTACTATAATTCAAATTTAGTTATGAAATCCCATGTGGCTAGTAGCCTAAATACTGAAAATGGATATAGACAAATGATGCCAGATAAAAAAATCCTTAATGATGTTTTGTCGTCATATAATGAGTTGTAAATATATCTCAAGTGCTTGAGCCACCAAGATATGGTGGCTTCGTTCAACTAACCTGCTATTTCTCTGGAAATTCAAAGGTGACAGTTACAGGGTTTGAATGTGACTTTACCCTGATGTAAGTATTTCCGATTCCTGTGGCTTTTATTGTGTATGATCCTGGTCCCATTGTGTTAATGGTTTTCATTCTACTATGTTCCGGGTATTTTATCTCCACATCAAAAGATGACTCCATATTCGATGAAGGATTAAAATTGACGGTATAGACGTTAGGGGAATTTTCGTTAGCAAAGGAGTTTAATAACTCAATCCACTCACTCCACACACCAGGCGCAGCAATGACGCGTTTGTGTTGAATTGGACCGATGTAAGGCACGGTACAAACGCCGTTATTTCTTGCGTCGCGGGCTTTTTGCAGTCCTTTCATCACTTCAGCTTTGTTTATTCTCCGAAGTGGTGCAAACTTTGTTCTATAGACTTTTTTAGCTTCTTCCACGTTCCCACTTTTCAGGGAATTAATGAGATTTTGGTAGTCTCTGCTATTTTTGATATAGGGACAATTCTTTTCCCCACAAATGATGCAGATATTATTTTCCAGTGCTTCTTTCACTTCTTCAGGAAACCAGTCAGATATCGAGCTGGGGTTTAATTTGAGGTCGTTCCATTCCCATGCATTGGTTACATGACTCCAACTGGTATTGGCTTCGGGCGGCTTACCTCCGTTACAGTTGAAGCCATCATAGGTTACCTTGTTGTTATGTGGGGTTCCACTCATAGCGCTTTCCTTTTTGCGATTAAATAGCTTGTGCAGAAATCTGTATGTACAACCAGTACTTTACTCTGTCGATACCGTTACAGCGATTGACCCGTGTTGTGCCATTGCTCCCACAACATCGCCACTGTATGCATGTCAGCGCATGGAGGCGGCAGCTGAGTTGCAAGAGAGCGTCAACAGATCAGAATCGTCAGTCGCGTGGTGTTAGCGGGCCGCCAACGAGGGTGTTAGGCCTCCAAATAACCGCCAACTTCACCATGAACACAAAAATCGATGTTACAGTTCAAGGGGCGTGTTCACTAAGTAATCAGAAATGATGACAAAACATAGGAGTACGATGGGATGAAGACAGTGCTGCTCGGCCTCGCGGAGAATACTGATGATTTGTTCGTCGGAAAAACGCTTCTTCATGGGGATGTCCTCATGTGGCTCATGAAGACATGACTAACATCATGGTGTATTAATCAATGGGGCAGGTCAATTTAGCTTGGTATTATTGATTTTTGCAAAAACAAAAAAGCCCGCAACCGAAGTTGTGGGCTTTTTCGCTATTATCGCCGGGTCTATCTGGTTCACTGGCGACGTATTTGGTGGAGCTGGGGGGATTTGAACCCCCGTCCGAAATTACTACACCGTCGGCACTACATGCTTAGTCCAATCTTTACATTCGCCGGCCAGCTGCGGATGGACACGCTACTGACAGACTAGCCTGATTGAGTTTAACGCTTCAGCCCCAGGCAGGACATCCACGCGATCTCTTTTGGGTTTGACCTCTCTTGATCCCCGTCCTAAGAGCGGAGGCTAGGGAGAGAGGGCTCTAAGCAGGGTATTAAGCTGCTAAAGCGTAGTTTTCGTCGTTTGCGACTATTTTTTTGCGGCTTTTTACGAGGCCAACCGCCCCTCGGCATGCTCCTAGGGCTTCGCAAATCCCGTCGAATCCAGAATCAGCCCCAAGTAACTTTGTGCAGTATACCAGAAGTTTACTTCGATAAGCCAGCGGCTTAACGATTGGCGTGCTTCATGATACGGGCTTTCGCCGTCTGCCATTCGCGATCTTTGATGTCATCGCGTTTGTCGTGCTCTTTCTTGCCTTTGGCTACGCCGATCTTGATCTTGCTCCAGGCATTTTTCCAATACAGGGACAAGGCCACCACGGTGTAGCCATCGCGGTTGACGCGGCCGAGCAGGGTGTCCAGCTCGCGTCGTTTCAGCAGCAGTTTACGGGTACGCGTCGGATCGCACACCACATGCGACGAAGCCACGTTGAGCGGGGTGATGGTGGCGCCAAACAGATAGGCTTCACCGTCACGGAACGTCACGTAGCTGTCGCTGAGGTTGGCTTTGCCTGCACGCAGCGATTTAACTTCCCACCCTTGCAGCGACAGGCCCGCCTCGAACTCTTCTTCAATGAAGTATTCGAAACGCGCGCGCTTGTTTTGAGCAATGGTGGCGGAACCGGGTTTGTGTGCTTTTTTCTTTGTCATAGTGCGTTCATTATACTGGATGCTTCAGCGAAAGAAATCCTTTCCCGTTCAGCACCTGCGCAATTTTTCGCATTTTTGGCGCCCCCATCCCTTAGCAGATTTTTTGTTTGCCGCCAGATAAATGGTATTATCTGTACGTTTTATGTCTCACAGGAAATGATATGCCCCAGATCAGTCGGTCTGCGTTAGTGCCGTTCAGCGCCGAGCAGATGTATCAGTTGGTTAACGATGTTCATTCTTATCCCGATTTTCTGCCAGGCTGCACCGGCAGCCGGGTGCTTAATGCTACCAACAATGAAATGACCGCCGCGGTGGACGTCGCCAAGGCCGGTATCAGCAAGACCTTCACCACGCGCAATACGCTGCTGGATAACCAGAGCATCAATATGCAACTGGTCGATGGCCCGTTCCGCAAGCTGATGGGCGGCTGGCAGTTCACGCCGCTGAGCGAAGAGGCCTGCAAGGTGGAGCTGCACCTGGACTTCGAGTTCACCAATAAACTGATTGAGCTGGCGTTCGGCAAGGTGTTCAAAGAGCTGGCGGGCAGCATGGTGCAGGCATTCACCCAGCGGGCGAAAGAGGTCTACAGTGTCTGACATCCAGGTCGAGGTGGTGTACGCCTTGCCGGAGCGTCAGTACCTGCGCAAGGTGAAACTGGCCGAGGGCAGCAGCGTCGAGCAGGCGATCCAGGCTTCGGGCCTGCTGGAGCTGCGCCAGGATATCGATCTTAAGAGCAATAAAATCGGCATCTACAGCCGCCCGGCCAAGCTGGGCGATACGCTGAACGACGGCGACCGGGTGGAGATCTACCGGCCGCTGATAGCCGATCCGAAAGAGCTGCGCCGGCAACGGGCAGAAAAAGCAAAAAAATAAGGCGCTTATAGCGCCTTATTTTTTTATCTGAAACTGATTTTCTCTTCCGCGTTGCAGCCTGCGACTGTCATGAGGCACATCATGCCCCCTCATGGGCCGGAAGAGCGGGCGGCGCCGATTACTTGGTCAGCGCCGGTTTGTTCTGGATATCGGTCAACACGCCTGCGCTGTCGAAGGTCAGCGTCAGCGTCTGCTGGGTGATGTCTTCATGGCCAGGCTGCTGGCGGAACACATAGAACCACGTCTGAGTCCCGAACGGGTCTTGCAGCATTGGGGTGCCCAATGTGTAAGCGACCTGTTGCTGGGTCATCCCTTTCTGAATTTTCGCCACGTCGGTCGACGTCAGGTAGTTCCCCTGGTTGATGTCAGGACGATAAACCACCTTTTCAAAAGTAGAACAGCCTGCAGTCAGCATCACAAAAACTACAGCGGCGGCAGTCAGCGTTTTACAGCGCATAGTAATCACATTCCTTTAGGGCATAGGATGCCGATGATAATAGACCTTGCGGCAGTTGGAAACCTTTATACCCTTCATCTTTCAAGTTGCGACGCGTTGGCTTTCTTTCAGCACCTCAAGCGCTTGGCCTGTTTCAGGCCGTTGAGGAAGCTTAAGATCACCGCCGCGCCGCACTTTAGATATCTTTCGGGTCAACAGCGTCACTGTCAGACCGCAGGAAAGTGAAAAAGTTGAGCTTTTTTATGCCGCCAGCAGTTCTTTGGCGTTCGCCAGCGTATTGCGAGTGACTTCGCTGCCGCCGAGTAGGCGCGCCAGCTCCTGCAGCCGGGCGCGCTTATCCAGCGGCGCCATCTGGGTTTCGGTGACCGTGCCGTCGGTCTGCTTGCTGACGAACAGGTGCTGATGCCCGCATCCGGCTACCTGCGGCAGGTGAGTCACGCACATCACCTGGGTGGATTCGCCGAGCTGGCGCAGCAGGCGGCCGACGATGGCGGCGGTCGGGCCGCTGATGCCCACGTCCACCTCATCGAAGATCAGCGCCGGGGTTTCCATCTTGCGGGCGGTGATCACCTGAATGGCCAGCGCGATGCGCGACAGCTCACCGCCGGAGGCCACCTTCGCCAGCGGCTGCAGCGGCTGCCCCGGGTTGGTGGAGACGCAGAACTCGGTGCGGCTGGCCCCTTCGGCGCTCAGATGCTGCGGTTCGAAGCGCACATCGATGTTGAACTTGCCGTGCGGCATGGAGAGCGCCTGCATGCTGTCAGTGATGAGCGTGGTCAGCTCGGCGGCGTAATGCAGGCGTTTCTGATGCAGCTGCTCCGCCAGCGCCAGCGCCTGCTGGTGATGCAGGGTGACCGCCTCGTTCAGGTGCTCATGGTCGCTTTCCTGCTGTGAAAGCAGCTGTTGTTCATCCAGCAACTGCTGATGCAGCTGCGGTAGCTCTTCCGGTGCAACCTGGTGTTTGCGCGCCAGGCTGATTTGGCGCGACAGGCGCTGTTCCAGCTCGTGCAGGCGATTGGGATCGAGATCCATGCGATCGGCGTAGTGGCGCAGCTCGTCGCTGGCTTCGCTGATCTGGATAGAGGCCTCTTCCAGCATGTCCAGCAGGCCGCTGAGTTTGTCGTCCAGCCCGGCCAGTTCAAGTAGCAGGTGCTTGGCGCTGTAGAGCTGGCTGAGCATGTTGTTCTCGTCGCTGTCGGCCAGCAGCTGCAGCGTCTGCTGGCTGAGGGTCAGCAGCTGGCCGCTGTTGGCCAGGCGCTTGTACTCGGCGTCGGTCTGTTCGAACTCGCCGGCCTGCGGCGCGAATTCGTTCAGCTCTTTCAATTGGTATTGCAGCAGCTGCTTGCGTGCTTCGCGCTCGATGGACTGCTGCTGATGGTGCGCCAGCTCGCGGCAGCTCTGGTGCCAGCGTTGGTAGGCCTGGCTCATCGCCGCCAGCAGGGCGGGTTCGTCGGCGTAGGCGTCGAGCAGCGCTTTTTGGTGCTCCGGCTTGAGCAGCAGCTGATGGGCGTGTTGACCGTGGATTTGGATCAGGCGTTGCCCCAGCTCGCGCAGCTGCGACAGCGGCACGGCGGTGCCGTTGATAAAGCCGCGCGAACGGCCGTCGGCGTTGATCACGCGGCGCAGCAGGCATTCGTTGCTGTCGTCCAGCTGGTTCTGTTCCAGCCATTCGCGCGCGGACGGGGTGTCCGCCAGCGAGAAGCGGGCGCAGATGTCGGCGCGGGCGGCTCCCAGGCGCACCACGTTGCCGTCGGCGCGGTTGCCGAGGCATAGCCCCAGCGCATCGATGGCGATGGATTTGCCGGCGCCGGTTTCACCGGTGATCGCCGTCATACCCGGTTGAAAATCGATTTCCAACTCACGAACGATAGCAAAGTTGCTGATGGTTAATTGCGCCAGCATGGGAACCTTCCTGTGTATAAACACATAACTGTAGTTTCATACAGTATAAACTGGTTTTATATACAGTAAAGTGGCCGGCGCAGATTTTAGAACAATTTTTTCGACCAGCCCAGCTTGGTGCTTAACGTGTTGAAATAGCTGTAGTCCTTCGGGTGAATCAGATTCAGGTGGAAATCGCTGCGGCGGATCAGCACTTCTTCGCCTTCCTGGATAGGCAGCGCGATCTGGCTGTCGCAGCTGATCTCCAGATCGCTGCCGATCTGCGAAAACTTCAGGCGGATGGTGCTGTCGCCGTTGATCACCAGCGGCCGGGCGGAGAGAGTGTGCGGGAACATCGGCACCAGCGCGATCGCCTCCAGCGATGGGGTGAGGATCGGCCCGCCGGCGGAGAGCGAGTAGGCGGTGGAGCCGGTCGGCGTGGCGATGATCAGGCCGTCGGAGCGCTGCGAGAAGGCGAAGCGATCGTCGATGTACACTTCGAATTCGATCATGTGCGCCACTTTGCCGGGGTGCAGCACCACTTCGTTGATGGCGGTGCTGATGCGGCACTGCTGGTGCTCTTTATGCACGATGGTTTCCAGCAGGAAACGCTGTTCGTCGATGTATTCGCCTTCCAGCACGTCCGCCAGCTGCTGCAGGGCGTTGTCGGGATCGAGATCGGTGAGGAAGCCGAGGTTGCCGCGGTTGACCCCGATCACCTTGATGTCGTAACGCGCCAGCACGCGCGCGGCGCCGAGCATGTTGCCGTCGCCGCCGACCACCACCGCCAGATCGGCGCGCTGGCCGATATCCGCCAGGCTGCCGGTCACGGCGTCTTTCAGCCCCAAATCATGGGCGATCTGGCGTTCGACCATCACCGAATAGCCGCGGGCGACCAGCCAGTGGAACAGCATCTCGTGGGTTGCCAGCGCTGAAGGGTGACGCGGGTGGCCAACAATGCCAATACAGGCGAATTTTTTATTCATTTGTTGTGATTTTCCTCACCGGGACCCGTTTATGCCCCACATTGTGACCGGTTGACTTGAAACCCCGGTTTTGATCCCCATAATAAGCCAAGTTGCGAGATTAATGCTAAAACGCGGAGATATTCATGAGTAGTAAAGAACAGAAGACGCCAAACGAGCAAGTCTCGGAAGAAATGGAACAACACGCTCATCACGATGATACGCTGCCGGAAGCGGCGGAAGGCGTCGATCTGCGCGATGCGCGTATCGCCGAACTGGAAGCCCAACTGGCGGAAGCTCAGCAGCATGAGCGCGACAGCCTGCTGCGCGCCAAAGCGGAAGCGGAAAACATCCGCCGCCGCGCCGAACTGGACGTCGAGAAAGCGCACAAGTTCGCCCTGGAGAAATTCTCCGGCGATCTGCTGCCGGTGATCGACAACCTGGAGCGCGCGCTGGATCTGGCGGATAAAAACAACCCGGAACTGGCCGCGATGATCGAAGGCATCGAGCTGACGCTGAAATCGCTGCTGGACGTGGTGCGCAAGTACGGCATCGAAATCGTCGGCGACGTCAACGTGCCGTTCAACCCGGAAGTGCATCAGGCGATGAGCATGATGGAATCCGCCGATCATCAACCGAACCACGTGATGATGGTGATGCAGAAAGGCTATACGCTGAACGGCCGCCTGCTGCGTCCGGCGATGGTTGCAGTCTCCAAAGCCAAGGCGTAATCGCCCCGGCAACGCATAAAGAAAGGCACCCGAGGGTGCCTTTTTTGTCTCTGTACTACGCCTGCGGCAGGCGCGGCATCCAGTCGATCGGCGTGAGCCCCTGCTGCTCCAGCAGCTGATTGGCCTGCGAGAAGTGACGGCAGCCGAGGAAACCACGGTGCGCGGAGAGCGGCGACGGGTGCGGCGCCTTCAGCACATGGTGGCGGTTGCGGTCGATAAAGTTGCCTTTCTTCTGCGCGTGCGAGCCCCACAGCAGGAACACCACGCCTTCACGGTTCTCGTTCAGGGCGGCGATCACTTTATCGGTAAAGGTTTCCCAGCCCAGGTTGGCGTGCGAGTGCGCGCGGCCGCCTTCCACCGTCAGCACGGTGTTGAGCAGCAGCACCCCCTGTTCGGCCCAGCTTTGCAGGTAGCCGTGATCCGGGCGTTCGAAGCCGGGAATGTCGGTCGCCAGCTCTTTATACATGTTCACCAGCGACGGCGGCGCCGGCACGCCGGGGCGCACCGAGAAAGAGAGGCCGTGCGCCTGATTGGGGCCGTGATACGGATCCTGGCCGAGGATGACGACCTTGACGTCCGCCAGCTCGGTATAGCGGAAAGCGTTGAACACGTCCTTCTGCGGTGGATAAATGGTCTTACCGGCCTGGCGTTCAGCGGCAACAAAGGCGAGCGTTTCAACAAAATAGGGCTGCTCTTTCTCTTTGCCGATCACGTCATGCCAGGTGAGGGAGGTGGCCATAAACGCTCTCCTTTGTTTTCTTTAGCAATTCATGGCCTATAGCTTACCGTTTCGGCACGCGCAGCGAAACCCGCTTTTCATTTCTCGCCGCCGTGTCCTATGCAATTATTTTTGAAAATTTACAAAAATAATTGGTTTTTGCCGCAGTGGGAAAATTGATATAAAACATAAATTTGCCCCTTCATGCCCTGTGCCTACCCGGTAAAAATTGACTTTAATCAAGGAACTGGCCCGGTCAGGCTGGTATACAGAACAACAAGACAACAATGGTTTTACCAAATGGCCGAAACCAGAATTGGGTTTTCTCACGACGTGAATTTTTACGCCCTTGTACGGAGGCAACATAATGATTACCGGTATTCAAATTACCAAAGCGAACGACCAGGCGCTGGTGAATTCTTTCTGGCTGCTGGACGATGAAAAAGCGGAAGCTCGCTGCGTGTGCGCCAAGGCCAACTACGCGGAAGATCAGGTTGTCGCGGTGAGCGACCTGGGCCAGATCGAATACCGTGAAGTGCCGCTGGAACTGCAGCCGACCGTGCGCGTGGAAGGCGGTCAGCACCTGAACGTCAACGTGCTGCGTCGCGAAACCCTGGAAGACGCGGTCAAGCACCCGGAAAAATACCCGCAGCTGACCATCCGCGTGTCCGGCTATGCGGTGCGCTTCAACTCCCTGACGCCGGAACAGCAGCGCGACGTTATCGCCCGCACCTTTACCGAAAGCCTGTAATTTGCGGCGCAGTCAATCAGGGAGCTTCGGCTCCCTTTCTGGCGTTTGGCGGCCGAAAACCGAACGTGGATCACATTCTGTACAAAGATAAGCATTTCTAATACAGAACTCATCCGACCTGCCGATAGCTAAATCAGCACCTATTCAGGTGCTCAATAAAAAGTCTATCGACAAGGAGTCGGCATGAGTATGCCTTTAAGTTTTACCTCTGCAGTATCCCCGGTGGCCGCGATCCCTACGCCTCGCGCCGCTGCCGAGACGGCGACGGCGGCGCAGCCTGCGGCAGCGCCGGCAAATCCGGCGCCGGTGGCTTCTCCCTCTCAGAACACGCTCAATGCGCAGAATCTGTTGAATACGCTGGTCGGCGATATCTCAGCGGCGGCACCGACGGCGGCGGCAGCGCCGGGCGTGACGCGGGGGCAGCAATCGCAGGAGGGGGATTATGCGTTGGCGCTGTTGGCCAAGGACGTTTACTCACTCACTGGCCAGGGTGCCGCCGGGTTCAACCGCCTGAGCGACAGCGCGCTGCTCGGTTTCGGCATCGATCCCGCCAGCCTGCACGACGTGGGCAGCGGTTTCCAGGCTGGGATTTACAGCAACGACAAGCAGTATGTGTTGGCGTTCGCCGGCACCAACGACTGGCGCGATTGGCTGAGCAACGTGCGGCAGGCGACGGGCTATGACGATGTGCAGTACAATCAGGCGGTTGCCGCTGCCAAAAGCGCCAAGGCGGCCTTCGGCGATGCGCTGGTGATCGCCGGCCATTCGCTTGGCGGCGGTCTGGCGGCCACGGCCGCGCTGGCGACCGGCACCGTCGCGGTCACCTTCAACGCGGCCGGGGTCTCGGATTACACCCTGAATCGCCTGGGCATCGATCCGGCGGCGGCGAAGAAAGATGCCGAAGCCGGCGGTATTCGCCGTTACAGCGAACAATATGACATGCTGACCAGCACCCAGGAATCGACCTCGCTGATCCCGGACGCCATCGGCCACAACATCACCCTGGCCAACAACGATACCCTGACCGGCATCGATGACTGGCGGCCGAGCAAGCATCTGGATCGCAGCCTGACGGCGCACGGCATCGACAAGGTGATAAGCTCGATGGCGGAACAAAAGCCGTGGGAGGCGAAGGCCAATGCCTGAAGGGCGTCGCTTGCGACGGGCGCTGGCGATAGCCTTACTGGCGCTGGTCGCGGTGACCGGTTTACTGATGATGGCTAAGGAGCAACAGATGGGGCAGGAGATTTCGCCGTTTGACGGCCACAGCAATCTGGCGCTGGCTCAGGCGGTGGCGCGCGGCGATACCCAGGGTATCCATGCGCAGGCCACGCAGGATCGCTTGCGCGAGCGGGGCGATCGGCAGGTCACGCTGTTGCAGTGGGCGGTGCTTTCGCAGCAGCCGGATAGCGTGCAGGCGTTGCTGGATCTCGGCGCCGACCCGGCGGCGGCGGGGCTGGACGGTAACAGCGCGCTGCACACCGCGGCGATGCTGCAAGACGCGCAGTACCTGCGGTTGTTGCTGGCCAAAGGGGCGCAGGTGAACGTGCGCAATGCCGTTACCGGCGCGACGCCGCTTGCGGCGGCGGTGCTGGCCGGGCGTGAAGAGCAACTGCGGATGTTGCTGGCGGCCGGGGCGGACACCACCTTGAGCGACCGGCTGGGGGATACCCCGCTGCATCTGGCGGCGAAGATTAACGCGCCGCACCTGGCGCTACTGCTGTTGCAGGCCGGGGCCGATGCCCGGGCGCGCAACCAGCAGGGCGTCGCGTTCCAGTTTTACTTCTCGCAAACGCCGGCGCATTTGCAGAATGACGAGTTGAAGGCACAGTTCCGCGAACTGGATAAATGGCTGCAGGGGCACCGTCTGGCCACGCACTACGCGCAGCCGTAAACGCCCATAAAAAAACCGCCTGTACAGGCGGTTTTTTCTTAGGCAGCGGGGGTTATTCCGCGTCGCCGGCCGGTTTGGCCTTCGCCTGACGGCGTTTGCCGACGTTTTTGGCGTCGCGATGGCGCACTTTCACCTTGGCCTTTTCTTTGTTCTTCGCTTTATCTTCCGCGCGTTTGGCCAGTACTTTCTTCGACGGCTTGCCGTTGCTCTTCTCGTTCGGCACCTTGGTTTTTGGCCGCAGTTCGTCGATCACGCGCGCTTTCAGCGGCTCGTTCAGGTAACGGCCCACTTTGCCCAGCAGCAGATGGTCGTGCGCTTCCACCAGCGAAATGGCGGTGCCTTTGCGCCCGGCGCGGCCGGTACGGCCGATGCGGTGCAGGTAGGTGTCCGCCGTGCGCGGCATGTCGAAGTTGAACACGTGGGTGATATCGAGGATATCCAGACCGCGTGCGGCAACGTCGGTGGCGACCAGCACGTTAACCCGGCCATCCATCATGCGTTTGACCGCTTCGTTGCGTTTGGCCTGCACCATTTCGCCTTCGAGATAGCAGGTGTTGATACCCGCTTCGCGCAGCCAGGTGGCCAGCTCGTGCACGCGCTCGCGTTTGCGCACGAAGATCACCGATTTCTGCACGTCCGGCTGCTTCAGCAGGTGGATCAGCAGCGCGGTTTTGTGCTGCACGTCATCGGCGCGGTAGTACCACTGCAGGATCTTTTTGCGTTCGCGGCGCGACGGATCGGCTTCCACTTCCACCGGCTCTTTCAGGATGCGCTCGGCGAATTCGCGAATTGCTTCGCCTTCCAGCGTGGCGGAGAACAGCAGCGTCTGGTTGCGCCAGCGGGTTTCGGCGGAGATGGTTTCGATGTCCTGCGCGAAGCCCATGTCGAGCATGCGGTCGGCTTCGTCGAGGATCAGGGTTTCCACCGCGCGGCAGTCGAAGTTCTCTTCTTTAATGTATTGCAGCAAACGGCCGGTGGTGGCGACCACCACGTCCTGGTTTTCGCTGAACACTTCCGCGTGGTTCATGTAAGCGACGCCGCCGGTGATGGTGGCGATATCCAGCGAGGTATGAGCAGCCAATTCGCGCGCCTGATCGGCGACCTGCATCGCCAGTTCACGCGTTGGCGTCAGGATCAGTACGCGCGGCGGGCCGGATTTCTTGCGTGGGAAGTCCAGCAGGTGCTGCAACACGGGCAGCAGGAAGGCGGCGGTTTTGCCGGTGCCGGTCGGAGCCGAACCTAAGACGTCGCGCCCGTCCATCGCCGGCGGGATCGCAGCGGCCTGAATGGCGGTGGGGCGATCGTAGCCTTTGTCGCGCAGCGCGTCGATCAGGCGATCATCGAGTTCGAGTTCGGAAAAAGTGGTTGCTGTCATGGTCTACCTCTACTTGGGGCGCCGATTATAGACGGGTTGGCCGCGATCTTCACCTATTTAAGCGGAAAGCCGCTCTTTTCCCGTCGATCAGATTGCCTTATGCTACGCCAGTTTTATAGCCAGGTGGTGAGTGTGAGCAAGCGATCGAAAGCCGATTTTACCCCGCGCCGCGGGGGTTTTACCTTTAAACAATTCTTTGTCGCCCACGATCGTTGCGCCATGAAAGTGGGCACCGACGGGGTGCTGCTCGGCGCCTGGGCGCCGCTGGGGCAGGCGCGCCGGGTGCTGGACATCGGCAGCGGCAGCGGGCTGATCGCGCTGATGCTGGCGCAGCGCAGCGGCGACGAAGTGACCATTGACGCGGTGGAGCTGGATGAAGCCGCCGCCGGCCAGGCGCGCGAAAATGCGGCGGAGTCGCCGTGGCCGCAGCGCATCCGCGTGCATGCGCAGGATATTCACCATTATGCGCAGCAGCATGCCGCTGAGTATGATCTGATCGTCAGTAATCCGCCTTATTTCGAGCCGGCGGTGGCCTGCCGCGACCAGGCGCGCCACAACGCGCGTTACACCGAAACCCTGACGCACGATGCGCTGTTGGCCTGTGCGGCACAGCTGCTGGCGGAACAGGGAACGTTCTGCGTGGTGCTGCCGCATGACATCGGCGCCGAATTCGAACGTCTGGCGCAGCAAAGCGGCTGGCAGACGGCGGCGAAAGTGAACGTCAGCGATCGGGCCGATACGCCGCTGCACCGGGTGCTGCTGGCGCTGACGCGGCGGGAAACGCCGCTGCGGGAGCAGGCGCTGGCGATCAAGCAGGCCGATGGCAGCTATACCGACGATTTCCGCCGGTTGATCGCCGACTTCTACCTGTTCTACTGAAAAGAAAAGGGCGCCGATTAGGCGCCCTGTCGCAGAGTTTAAGGCTGCAAAATGGTCGGCAGCGCTTCCGGCAGCAGATCCGGATAGTCCAGCGTGTAGTGCAGGCCGCGGCTCTCTTTGCGCGCCATGGCGCTGCGCACGATAAGCTCGGCCACCTGCACCAGATTGCGCAGCTCCAGCAGGTTGTTGGAGATGCGAAAGTGAGCGTAGTACTCGTCGATTTCCGCCTGCAGCGTGTTGATGCGGCGCAGGGCGCGTTCCAACCGCTTGGTGGTGCGCACGATGCCGACGTAATCCCACATGAACAGCCGCAGCTCGTGCCAGTTGTGCTGAATCACCACCCGTTCGTCCGCATCGTCCACCCGGCTTTCATCCCAGTGCGGCACCTGTTTGGCCTGCTGAATAAACGGCAGGCGCTGCAGAATGTCTTCCGCCGCCGACCAACCGTACACCAGGCACTCCAGCAGCGAATTCGACGCCATGCGGTTGGCGCCGTGCAGGCCGGTATAGCTGACCTCGCCGATGGCGTACAGCCCGTCGAGATCGGTGCGGCCGTGCTGATCGACCATCACGCCGCCGCAGGTGTAATGCGCCGCCGGGACGATCGGGATCGGTTGCCGGGTCAGATCGAAGCCCAGCGTCAGCAGCTTCTCGTGGATCATCGGGAAGTGCTGGGTGATGAACTCCGCCGGCTTGTGGCTGATGTCCAGGTACATGCAGTCGGCGCCCAGGCGCTTCATTTCATGGTCGATGGCGCGGGCGACGATATCGCGCGGGGCCAGTTCGCCGCGCGGGTCAAAATCGGGCATAAAGCGGCTGCCGTCCGGGCGCTTCAGGTAAGCCCCTTCGCCGCGCAGCGCTTCGGTCAGCAGGAAGTTGCGCGCCTGAGGATGGAACAGGCAGGTCGGGTGGAACTGGTTGAACTCCAGGTTGGCGACCCGGCAGCCGGCGCGCCAGGCCATGGCGATGCCGTCGCCGGAGGAGATGTCCGGGTTGGTGGTGTATTGGTATACCTTGGCTGCGCCGCCGGTGGCCAACACCACCGTTTTGGCGCGGTAGGTTTCCACCCGCTCCAGCTCGCGGTTCCAGACGTAAGCGCCCACCACTCGGCGCGTGCCCGGCAGGCCGATTTTGTTCGAGGTAATGAGGTCAACCGCGTTGCGGCGCTCCATCACGCAAATATTGGGGTGAGCGCTTGCTTTCCCCACCAGCGTGGTCTCTACTTCCTTACCGGTAGCATCCGCCGCGTGCAGGATGCGGCGATGGCTGTGGCCGCCTTCGCGCGTGAGGTGATAATGCTCCTCGCCCTGCGCGTTGACCTCGGTGTCGAACAGCACGCCCTGATCGATCAGCCACTGCACGCAGTGGCGCGCGTTGCCTGCGATGAATTCGACGGCCTCTTTGTCGCACAGGCCGGCGCCGGCAATCAAAGTGTCATCAACGTGTGAGGCAATGCTGTCCGTCTCATCGAACACCGCGGCGATCCCGCCCTGGGCGTAAAAGGTGGCGCCCTCGCTGAGCGGCCCCTTGCTGAGAACGGTAACCTTGCAATGCTGCGCCAGGCGCAGCGCCAGTGACAGGCCCGCAGCGCCGCTGCCGACGATCAGTACATCGCTAACATGTTCAGATGATGGTTGCATAACGTATGATGTGTGCAGAAGAAGAGTGAATTTCATGTTAGCCTAACTGTCCGGGCAAAAGCCACGGATAGGGCGACATCAACAGAAAAAACAATGGCGATATGGAACTTCGTGTTCTATATGAACTCCAAGCGAGTGCTTGCTCAGGAAAATAATGTATGGCTGGCAGTACAATTTTACGCGTGGAGACGGATTTGGGGAGAGTTTACCTCGGATGAGCGAGCAGTTAACGGATCAAGTTCTGGTCGAGCGGGTCCAAAAGGGCGATCAGAAATCGTTTAACCTACTGGTAGTGCGCTATCAGCATAAGGTGGCGAGTCTCGTTTCCCGCTATGTGCCGCAGGGCGATGTGCCCGATGTGGTGCAGGAGTCGTTTATCAAGGCCTATCGCGCACTGGAATCGTTCCGTGGCGACAGCGCTTTTTATACCTGGTTGTATCGAATCGCCGTGAACACGGCAAAGAATTATCTGGTTGCTCAGGGGCGCCGTCCGCCATCCAGTGATGTGGACGCCAACGATGCGGAAAATTACGAAAGTGCGGGCGCACTGAAAGAAATTTCGAACCCTGAGAACTTAATGTTGTCAGAAGAGCTGAGACAGATAGTTTTCCGTACCATTGAGTCGCTCCCTGAGGATCTTCGCATGGCGATTACCCTGCGGGAGTTGGATGGTCTAAGCTACGAAGAGATAGCTGCCATCATGGATTGCCCGGTCGGAACCGTACGTTCGCGTATTTTCCGCGCCCGGGAAGCTATCGATAATAAAGTTCAACCGCTGATCCAGCGTTAGCAATGGCGGGCACAGGAAGGGTACTTAGGCATGCAGAAAGAAAAGCTTTCCGCTCTGATGGATGGTGAATCGTTCGACAGCGAGCTGTTGAGTTCTCTGTCGCAAGATCGAACGCTTCAACAAAGCTGGCAGAGCTATCACCTGATACGTGACACACTGCGAGGTGATGTCGGGCAAGTGATGCATCTCGACATCGCCGATCGCGTAGCCGCTGCACTTGAGAAAGAACCCGCCCGGCTGGTGCCTTCCGCCGTTCAGGAATCTCAGCCGCAGCCTCACACCTGGCAGAAAATGCCGTTCTGGGACAAAGTGCGTCCTTGGGCGAGCCAGATTACGCAAATCGGTATGGCGGCCTGCGTGTCTCTGGCGGTGATCGTCGGCGTACAGCACTATAACCAGCCTACTGCGCCATCGAACGCGTCCGAATCGCCGGCCTTCACCACGCTGCCGATCATGGGCCAGGCCTCACCGGTCAGCCTGGGCGTCCCGGCCGACAGCTTCTCCACCGGCAGCGGCCAACAGCAGCAGGTGCAGGAACAGCGCAAGCGTATCAACGCCATGCTGCAGGACTATGAACTGCAACGTCGCCTGCATTCGGATCAGCTGCAGCTTGAACAAAGCAACCCGCAACAGGCTGCCATTCAAGTTCCCGGAACTCAGTCTTTAGGAATGCAACAGCAGTAATGAAGCAAATCTGGTTCTCCGTTTGTTTATTGACGGGCAGCCTGCTCTATTCCAGCATCGCCCCGGCGCAGCCAACTGCGTCCGGGGCGTTATTGCAACAGATGAGCAGCGCCAGCCGTTCTCTCAATTACGAGCTCGCCTACATCAGCATCAGCAAGCAGGGAATCGAGTCGTTGCGCTATCGCCATGCGGTGATCGGCAACGTGCCGCTCGGCCAGCTGTTGCATATGGACGGCCCGCGCCGCGAGGTGTTGCAGCGCGGCGGCGGGATCAGCTACTTCGAGCCTGGCCTGGAGCCGTTCACGCTCACCGGCGATCACATCGTCGATGCGCTGCCGGCGATCGTCTATGCCGATTTCACCCGTCTGGCCAAGTACTACGACTTCATCTCCGTGGGCAGCACCCGCATCGCCGATCGGCCGTGTGAAGTGCTGCGCGTGGTGGCGCGCGACGGTTCCCGCTACAGCTACATCGTCTGGATGGACGAGGACACCAAGCTGCCGCTGCGGGTGGATCTGCTCGATCGCGACGGCGAAACGCTGGAGCAATATCGGGTGATCTCCTTCGCGGTCGGCGCCGACGTGCAGGGCGCGATGCAGGGGCTGCTCAAAGCCAACCTGCCGCCGCTGCTGTCGCTGCCGGCGGTGGAAAACGTCCAGCTCAGCTGGAGCACCGGCTGGCTGCCGGCCGGGGTGGACGAGGTGGCGCGCAATCGCCGCAAATTGCCGAACGTCGCAGTGCCGGTTGAATCCCGGCTTTACAGCGACGGTCTGTTCAGCTTCTCGGTCAACGTCAGCCCGGCGGGCAGCGGAGCCGGGCAGCAGTATTACCGTCAGGGGCGCCGCACCATTCAGACCGAAGTGCGTGCGGGCAACGAAATCACTATCGTGGGCGAATTGCCGCCGGCTACGGCCAAGCGCATCGCCGACAGCATTTCTTTCAAGGTATCGCCGTAATGATGAAAGAGTGGGCCACGGTGGTTTCGTGGCAACAGGGCGTAGCGCTGCTGCGCTGTGAACCCAAGGCCGGCTGCGGCAGCTGCACCGCGCGATCCGGCTGCGGCGCGCGTGCGCTGAACGAGCTGGTGCCGGAAACCGAGCATCAGCTGCAGGTGCATATCGAGCAGCCGCTTGAACCGGGGCAGCGCGTTGAGGTCGGCATTGCGGAAGGCAGCCTGCTGCGCTCCGCCATGCTGGTTTACCTGACGCCGCTGCTGGGCATGATGCTGGGTGGCACGTTGCTGCAATACTGTTTCGGCAGCGACGCCTCGGCGGCAGTCGGCGCCGTACTGGGCGGCGGGGCGGCCTTTATGCTGGCGCGCCGGTTGGCCCGGCGCCTGGGCGAGCAGGCCGATTACCAGCCGGTGGTGTTGCAGATTGGGTTGCCGCCTACCGCGATGCGCATGCAGGCGGAAAACTCCCCGCTGATTTAAATCGACGGCCGCGTCATCGCCGGGTTGTGATAGGCGGGGATGCGGTTGTGGATCATATGCTCCAACAGCGCGATGAACAGATCGGCGCTGAGCAGCGAATCGTAGTTAATCGCGAACAGCACATTTCCCTGGCCGTCGAGCAAACGGATGCCGCGCTGCGGATGGTTTTCCAACGCGCGGATCTGCTCGATCGGCACGTTTCCCCGTTCCGTGGTCAGCAAGGTGGCGCTCAGCCGCAGCGTTTCGGTCGGTGTGCCTTGCCGCTTGCCGAACAGTAGCTGCCATAGCCAGCGCGCGTCGCCCTCAACGGTGTGAAACGACACCGTCTCTCCCTGATAGAGCGCATTCAACGCCAGCGGCCCACGCTGCTGCAGCTGTTGGTCGACGATCACGTCCGCCAGCCGCCACGAATGGGCGATATTGCTGAAAACCGTGCACCAGGGCTGATCCGCGCCGGCGCGGAACGCCGTGACGTCAAACAGCCCGCCAAAAGCCTTGCCGCCGCGAAAGCGATAGATGTCGCCGATCTTCTCAAACGGGATGAAACGCTCTTTGTGATGGTGGCCGTCAAAGACCCGCACGCCGTGCTCGTACAGGCGATAGGTCAGCGTCGGACGCAGATAATGCCGTAGCGCCAGCAGCGTACAGCCGAGTAAAACCGTGCCCGCGCCGGCCTGCAACAGCGTGATGACCTCGCTCTCGTCAATGCTGCTCAGCAGCGGCAGCACCAACAGCGCCGCCCCCACGCTAAACAGCAGCGCCGCCGCCGCCAGAATGCCCCAGTTGACCTTCGAAAAATCGTGCCGGCTCAGCATTTGCCCTTTATCGATCATATGCACCTTCCAATCAACGTACGCAGATATGCTGCCGAACCCCGGTGGGCTGCCGATGTAGTGCCCTGAATAATGTTTTGTCGCGGAGTTCATGCCCTTTCTATCCGAGGGGCGGTGGTGGCGTATATGGGGTTTTTCCTAAAGGAAGTGAGGCAAAGTTGAATTCTAAGAGCTTGATCCAAATATTCTTTTTCTATAATTTCAGAAGGGGTTTATTGCGCGGCGGTCGGTTATGTATTAGCGCCGGAGTTTGATGGCCACGGATCGCCTGCAAACCTTGGGTTCAGGCCGTATCTCCCGTGTTAACATCTGTTTTCACCCGCCGGAGTGCCCTGTAACATTTAGCGGCGCATAATAGAATGCCTTCACTGCACCGATCGCTAGGTTTTCAGTGGTGTGGCATGTAGAATGCAGCGATTCAGGTGCAAGACGGCCTCACCCATTCACTGTCGCTTTAGGTCCATGCGGGTTTCTATAGGCGAGTAATTCAGAAATACCAAGGCAGAAAAACTTTTATAATGAAGCATATACGAAATTTCTCCATTATTGCCCATATTGACCACGGTAAGTCGACGCTGTCTGACCGCATTATCCAAATCTGCGGTGGCTTGTCCGACCGTGAAATGGCCGCGCAGGTGCTCGATTCCATGGATCTGGAGCGCGAGCGCGGCATCACCATTAAAGCGCAGAGCGTGACGCTGGATTATAAAGCGCTGGATGGGCAGACCTATCAACTCAACTTTATCGACACCCCCGGCCACGTTGACTTCTCCTATGAAGTTTCCCGCTCGCTGGCGGCCTGCGAAGGCGCGCTGCTGGTGGTAGACGCCGGTCAGGGCGTAGAAGCCCAGACGCTGGCCAACTGCTACACCGCGATCGAAATGGATCTGGAAGTGGTGCCGGTGCTGAACAAAATCGACCTGCCGGCCGCCGATCCTGATCGCGCCGCGCAGGAAATCGAAGACATCGTCGGCATCGACGCTACCGATGCGGTGCGCTGCTCGGCCAAAACCGGCGTCGGCGTGCCCGAGGTGCTGGAGCGCCTGGTGCGCGACATCCCGCCGCCGCAGGGCGATCCGGATGCGCCGCTGCAGGCGCTGATCATCGACTCCTGGTTCGATAACTACCTGGGCGTCGTGTCTCTGGTGCGCGTCAAGAACGGGACGCTGCGCAAGGGCGACAAGATCAAGGTCATGAGCACCGGCCAGGTATACAACGCCGATCGTTTGGGCATCTTCACGCCGAAGCAGGTCGATCGCGACGTGCTGAACTGCGGCGAAGTGGGCTGGCTGGTCTGTGCGATCAAAGACATCCTCGGCGCGCCGGTGGGCGATACCCTGACGCAGGCGCGTCAGCCGGCGGATAAAGCGCTGCCGGGCTTCAAGAAAGTGAAGCCGCAGGTGTACGCCGGTCTGTTCCCGATCAGCTCAGACGACTATGAATCTTTCCGCGATGCGCTGGGCAAGCTGAGCCTTAACGACGCTTCCCTGTTCTACGAACCGGAAAGCTCCACCGCGCTGGGGTTCGGCTTCCGCTGCGGCTTCCTCGGCCTGCTGCACATGGAGATCATTCAGGAGCGTCTGGAGCGTGAATACGATCTGGATCTGATCACCACCGCGCCGACGGTAGTCTACGAAGTGGAAACCACCGGCAAAGAAGTGATCTACGTCGACAGCCCGTCCAAGCTGCCGCCGTTGAACAACATCCAGGAACTGCGCGAGCCGATCGCCGAATGTCACATGCTGATGCCGCAGGAATACCTGGGTAACGTCATCACCCTGTGCGTTGAGAAGCGCGGCGTGCAGACCAACATGGTCTACCACGGCAACCAGGTGGCGTTGACCTATGAAATCCCGATGGCGGAAGTGGTGCTCGACTTCTTCGACCGTCTGAAGTCCACGTCGCGCGGTTATGCGTCGCTGGATTACAACTTCAAGCGCTTCCAGGCCTCCGACATGGTGCGCGTGGATGTGCTGATCAACAACGAGCGCGTGGATGCGCTGGCGCTGATCACCCACCGCGACAACTCGCAGTACCGTGGCCGTGAATTGGTGGAGAAGATGAAAGAGCTGATCCCGCGTCAGCAGTTCGACATCGCGATTCAGGCGGCGATCGGCACGCACATCATCGCGCGTTCCACCGTGAAGCAGTTGCGTAAAAACGTGCTGGCGAAATGCTACGGCGGTGACGTCAGCCGTAAGAAAAAGCTGCTGCAGAAACAGAAAGACGGTAAGAAACGCATGAAGCAGGTCGGCAACGTCGAGCTGCCGCAGGAAGCGTTCCTGGCCATTCTGCACGTCGGTAAAGACGGCAAGTAACCGCGACGAGTTCGCGAAACGAGGGAGTTTGCATGGCGAATATGTTTGCCCTGATCCTGGCATTGGCCACCCTGGTCACCGGGATCATCTGGTGCTTCGAGCGCTTCAAATGGGCGCCGGCCCGCCGCGCGAAGATCGCGGCGGTCAACGCACAGACCGCGGGCGCCGTAGACGATAAAACGCTGGCGAAAGTGGCGAAGCAGCCAGGTTGGGTGGAGACCGGCGCATCGGTGTTCCCGGTGCTGCTGTTGGTCTTTGTGGTGCGTTCGTTTATTTACGAACCGTTCCAGATCCCGTCCGGATCAATGATGCCGACGCTGTTGATTGGCGATTTCATTCTGGTGGAGAAATATGCTTACGGCATTAAAGATCCGATTACCCAGACTACGCTCATTGAAACCGGCCATCCGAAGCGCGGCGATATTGCGGTATTTAAATATCCGCTGGATCCGAAACTGGATTATATCAAGCGCGTGATTGGCCTGCCGGGCGACCGTATTACTTACGATCCGGTGAATAAGCGCGTTACGGTGCAGCCGTCCTGCAACAGCGGTCAGTCCTGCGATACCGCGCTGGCCGTGACCTACGCCGACGCGCAGCCGAGCGATTTCGTGCAGTTGTTCAGCCGCAGCGGCATGGGCGAGGCCAGCAACGGCTTCTACCAAATCCCGCTGAGCGATAACGTGCCGCCCGGCGGCATTCGCATGCGTGAGCGCCAGGAAAGCCTCGGCAACGTCACGCATCGCATCCTGACCGTGCCGGACGCGCAGGATCGGGTGGGCGCTTACTACCAACAGCCGGGCAAACCGCTGGCGGAGTGGGTGGTGCCGGCCGGGCATTACTTCATGATGGGCGACAACCGCGACAACAGCGCGGACAGCCGTTACTGGGGCTTTGTGCCGGAGAAGAATCTGGTGGGTAAAGCCACGGCCATCTGGATGAGCTTTGAAAAGCAGGAAGGTGAGTGGCCAACCGGCGTGCGTTTCAGCCGGATCGGCGGTATTCATTAATCGCTGACTGATTCCCTGTTAATTTCACGCCGCAGCCTACTGCGGCGTGAAAGATTAAGGGGATATAAACACAGCATTATGTTTCCACTCGTTGTAGAATACTTTCTCGAGCGATAAAAAGTTGGCCCCTGCTGGGAGCCACTGCAAACGAAACAGCTTTGGATCGGCTTTCGGCGAAGCAGGCCTGTTCCGTATGCTGCAAGTTTTTGACGCATTCTTGATCTATTGGTAACTCATGAACCCCATCGTAATAAACAGGCTGCAGCGGAAGCTGGGCTACACTTTTCAACAGCAGGAGCTTTTACTGCAGGCTTTGACTCACCGCAGTGCCAGCAGTAAACACAATGAACGTCTTGAGTTTCTGGGTGACTCGATTCTGAGCTTTGTCATCGCCAATGCGCTCTATCACCGCTTTCCTCGCGTAGACGAGGGCGACATGAGCCGCATGCGCGCCACGCTGGTGCGCGGCAACACGCTGGCGGAGATGGCGCGCGAGTTTGATCTGGGCGAATGTCTGCGGCTTGGGCCGGGCGAATTGAAAAGTGGTGGGTTCCGCCGCGAGTCAATCCTGGCGGATACGGTGGAGGCATTGATCGGCGGCGTGTTCCTGGACAGCGACATTCAGACCGTCGAGCGTCTGATTTTGGACTGGTATCGCAGCCGGTTGGACGAAATCAGCCCCGGTGATAAGCAGAAAGACCCGAAAACCCGTTTGCAGGAATTTTTGCAGGGGCGTCATCTGCCGTTGCCTTCTTATTTGGTGGTGCAGGTTCGCGGAGAAGCGCACGACCAGGAGTTTACCATCCACTGCCAGGTGAGTGGTTTGAGCGAGCCCGTAGTGGGCACCGGCTCGAGCCGCCGTAAAGCCGAGCAGGCGGCAGCGGAACAAGCGCTGAAAAAGCTGGAGCTTGAATGAGCGAAGTAAAACAACACTGCGGGTTTATCGCCATCGTCGGTCGCCCGAACGTGGGCAAATCGACGTTGCTGAACCAACTGCTGGGGCAGAAGGTTTCCATTACGTCGCGTAAGCCGCAGACGACCCGTCACCGCATCATGGGCATCGACACCGATGGCGCCTATCAGGCGATCTACGTCGACACCCCAGGGCTGCACATCGAAGAAAAACGCGCCATCAACCGCTTGATGAACCGCGCGGCCAGCAGCTCGATCGGTGACGTCGAACTGGTGATCTTCGTGGTCGAAGGCACCAACTGGACCGCCGACGACGAAATGGTGGTCAACAAGCTGCGCAGCCTGCGCTGCCCGGTATTGCTGGCGATCAACAAGGTCGATAACGTCACCGATAAATCCAAGCTGTTGCCGCACATCGCGTTCCTCAGCCAGCAGATGAGTTTCCTCGACGTGGTGCCTATCTCCGCCGAGAAAGGGATGAACGTCGACACCATCGCCGGCATCGTGCGCAAGCTGCTGCCGGAAGCGGAACACCACTTCCCGGAAGACTACATCACCGATCGCTCCCAGCGTTTTATGGCGTCCGAGATCATCCGCGAGAAGCTGATGCGTTTCCTGGGCGAAGAGCTACCCTATTCGGTGACGGTAGAAATCGAACAGTTCGTGGCTAACGATCGCGGCGGCTACGATGTGCACGGCCTGATCCTGGTCGAGCGCGAAGGCCAGAAGAAAATGGTCATCGGCAACAAAGGCGCCAAGATCAAAACCATCGGCATCGAAGCGCGGCAGGACATGGAAAAGATGTTCGACGCCAAAGTGCATCTGGAGCTGTGGGTGAAAGTGAAATCCGGTTGGGCAGACGACGAACGTGCGCTGCGCAGCCTGGGCTATGTTGACGATCTGAAGTAACGATCCGTGGACGGCTGGGAGCGCGCTTTCGTCCTGCATGGGCGGCCGTACAGTGAAACCAGTCTGATGCTGGATCTGTTTACCGAAGGTCATGGGCGGGTGCGCTTGCTGGCGAAAGGCGCGCGCAGCCGCCGCTCCAATCTGAAGGGTTGCCTGCAGCCCTTTACCCCCCTGTTAGTGCGCTGGGGCGGCCGCGGCGAAGTGAAAACGCTGCGCAACGCCGAAGCGGTCTCCCTCGGTTTACCCCTCAGCGGCATGATGCTTTACAGCGGGCTGTACGTGAACGAACTGCTGGCGCGCGTGCTGGAGCAGGAAACCAACTACTCGGTGCTGTTCTTCGACTATCTGCAATGCCTGCAGGCGCTGGCGGCGGAAGACAGCTCGCCGGAACAGGCGCTGCGTCAGTTCGAACTGGCCTTGCTGCACCACCTGGGCTACGGCCTCGATTTCCTGCACTGCGCCGGCAGCGGCCTGCCGGTGGATGATGCCATGACCTATCGCTATCGCGAAGAGAAAGGCTTTATCGCCAGCCTGGTGGTGGATCACTACAGCTTCACCGGGCGCGAACTGCGCGCGCTGGCGGAGCGGCAGTTTCCCGATGCCGAGACGCTGCGCGCCGCCAAGCGTTTCACCCGTATGGCGCTGAAACCTTACCTCGGCGGCAAGCCGTTGAAGAGCCGCGAACTGTTCCGCCAGTTCGTGCGCAAACAGCCGAATACGCCGGTCGACGACGCCTGACCTTTTCCCCTTTTGCCGCCCTGCGCCCGCGTGTAAACTGCTGGCACTGAAAATCGTATTTAGAGGTTGTCATGGCTGATTTGCTGCTGGGCGTCAATATCGATCACATCGCCACGTTACGTAACGCGCGCGGAACCCAATACCCGGATCCGGTTCAGGCGGCGTTCATTGCCGAACAGGCGGGGGCCGACGGCATTACCGTGCATCTGCGCGAAGACCGCCGCCACATCACCGACCGCGACGTGCGCCTGCTGCGCCAGACCATCCAGACGCGCATGAATCTGGAGATGGCGGTGACCGACGAGATGCTGGACATCGCCATTGAGCTGAAGCCGCATTTCTGCTGCCTGGTGCCGGAAAAGCGTGAAGAAGTGACCACCGAAGGCGGCCTGGACGTCGCCAGCCAGCTGGACAAAATGAGCGTGGCGGTCGAGCGCCTGGCGCAGGCGGGCATTCTGGTCTCGCTGTTCATCGATCCCGATCATCGCCAGATCGACGCGGCGGTGGCGGTGGGCGCCCCTTATATCGAAATTCACACCGGCGCCTACGCCGAAGCGCAGGGCGAGCTGGCGGTACAGGCCGAACTGCGCCGCATCGCGGTAGCCGCCGCCTACGCGGCCGATAAGGGGCTGAAGGTCAACGCCGGCCACGGCCTGACCTACCACAACGTGCAGCCGATTGCCGCGCTGCCGGAAATGCACGAGCTGAACATCGGCCATGCGATTATCGGCCAGGCGGTGATGAGCGGGCTGCCGGCCGCGGTTGCCGACATGAAAGTGCTGATGCGGGAAGCGCGCCGGTAATGGCGGTGCTCGGGCTGGGTACCGACATCGTCGAGATGGCGCGTATCGAAGCGGTGGTGGAGCGCAGCGGCGATCGTCTGGCGCGCCGCGTGCTGAGCGACGCCGAGTGGGCGCTGTATCAGCAGCACCAGCAACCGATTCGCTTTCTGGCCAAACGTTTCGCGGTGAAAGAGGCCGCCGCCAAGGCGTTCGGCACCGGCATTCGCAACGGCCTGGCGTTCAATCAGTTCGAGGTGTTCAACGATGCGTTGGGCAAGCCGAATATTCGTTTGCACGGCCGCGCCGCCGAACTGGCGGGGGAGCTGGGGGTCACCGCGATCCACGTTTCGCTGGCCGACGAACGGCGCTATGCCTGCGCGACGGTGATCGTCGAAAGCTGAAAATAGCAAGGGCGCCTGTGGCGCCCTTGTCAGTCCTGCGGCGGATTAAATGCGATCGGCGTGGTGCAGCACCACAAACTTGTCCCACAGCTGTTCGTTGGTCTCGCGATGCTGCGGATCGGTGATGATGGTGTTGTCGATCGGGCAAACCTGCTGGCAGGTCGGCGTATCGTAATGGCCGATGCACTCGGTGCAGCGATCGGTATCGATCTGATAAATCTCATCGCCCATCGAAATCGCCTGGTTTGGGCATTCCGGCTCGCACATGTCGCAGTTGATGCATTTGCGTGTGATTAGCAGGGCCATGGCGTATCTCTCATTATTAACAGGGGTATTTTTCGCAGCGGCGATTATACCGGTTAAACCAACTTTTTCATTAACTGTTCGCTGTGCTTGATGCGATCGCGGGCATGATCGAGATCGTGTTGGATCAGCGCCATAAACAGCAGATCGGTGAGGGCGAACTGGGCCGTGCTGGAAGAGATGGCCGCGCTGCGGGTGTGGGGCTCTTCGGCGATGGTATAGAGGCAGTGGTCCGCGCGCTGCTGTAGGCCGTTGGGAGAGAAGCTGGTCAGCGCCAACACCCTGGCGCCGGCCTGGCGCGCCTCTTCCGCCGCCAGATTGATTTCACGCCGTTCGCCGCTGAAGGAGATAGCCAGCAACAGATCGCGTTTGTCCAGCGCCTGCACCGCCGCCAGTTGAACGTGCATGTCCGCTTCGGCCACCGCCATCACGCCGATTTTCAGCAGCTTGAAGGAAAAATCCTTGGCCACCAGCCCGGAAGCGCCGATGCCGATCAGCATTACCCGGCGCGCCTGGCGCAGCATGTCCAGCGCCTGATGCAGCCGCTCTTCGCTGTTGATGTCCAGCGTCGCGCGCAGCGCCGCCTGCTTTTCCGCCAGCAGTTTTTCACCGACGATTTTCAGCGTGTCGCTGCTGAGGATGTGGTTGTGAACGGTCACGACCGGTTCGGCCTGCGGCTGGGCCAGCGTCTCGCTCAGCGCCAGCTTCAACGCTGGGAAACCTTTATAGCCCAGCTTTTGGGCGAACTTCACCACGCTCGACTGGCTGATGCCGGCCAACTGGGCCAGCTTTTGCGAGCTGAGATGGCGCGCCTGCTCGGCGTTGTTCAGCAAAAAATCCGCCAGCTTGCGGTCGTTTTGCGCCAGTGTCGGATACATCTGGCGAATGCGCAGAAGGGTACTCATTGATCTTTCCCTGGAAACCAGCGGCCATTTTGCCACGCAGGCGGCGAAAACGCGCGGTGAAAATTTTTGTGAGCTCGTCGTTAAAATAGCAAATAGCGCTCGCTTTGTTGAATAAAATATTCAAATATTGATTTAATTTTGTGAATTAAAAATTCAAAGGTGAACAGATGAACTTAGGCGCACTGGTATCGGAAACCCGCAACCCGGCCTCCATGGGGCTGGATGAGATGTCGACGCTGGAGATGGTCCGCTGCTTTAACCAGGAAGACCGCAAGGTGCCGGAGGCGATCGAAAAGGTGCTGCCGGCGATCGCGCAGGCGGTCGATTTGGCCGCGGCGGCGCTGAAGGCCGGTGGGCGGCTGATTTATTTGGGCGCCGGCACCAGCGGCCGATTGGGGGTGCTGGATGCCTCCGAGTGCCCGCCGACCTTCGGCGTGCCGCACGGCGTGGTGGTGGGGCTGATCGCCGGCGGGCCGGGCGCGCTGCTCAAGGCGGTAGAGGGTGCGGAAGACGATGAGGCCCTGGGCGAAGCCGATCTCCGGGCGCTGAATCTGACCGCCGTCGATATGGTGGTGGGATTGGCGGCCTCCGGGCGCACGCCTTATGTGATTGGCGCACTGCGCTTTGCGCGCGGGCTGGGCTGCCCGACGGCGGCCATCTCCTGCAACCCGGATTCGCCGATCGCACACGAAGCGCAGGTGGCGATCTCGCCGGTGGTGGGGCCGGAGGCCCTGACCGGCTCGACGCGCCTGAAATCCGGCACTGCGCAGAAGCTGGTGCTCAACATGCTGTCGACCGGTGCGATGGTCAAGCTGGGCAAGGTCTACCAGAACCTGATGGTGGACGTGAAGGCCACCAACGTCAAACTGGTGGATCGCGCCTGCCGCATCGTGGTGGAGGCCACCGGCGCCGAACGCGCTCAGGCGGAGGCGGCGCTGGCGCAGACCGGCTTCGAAGTCAAACCGGCGATCCTGATGCTTTTGGCCGGCGTCAGCGCTGAAGAGGCGCAGCAGCGGCTGCAGCGGCACGACGGCTATCTGCGCGCAGCGCTGGCGCGTTAATTCACGGTGGGGGCGGCGATGGACAAGACAACGGCATTGGCGACACAGATCCTGGCGGGCGTGGGGGGCGAGGGTAATATCCTCAAACTGGAGAACTGCATGACGCGGGTGCGCGTCGAGGTCAGCGACGAGCAGCGCCTGGATCTGGCCGCCCTCAGGCAGCTGCCCGGCGTGAAGGGCTATATCAAACAGGGTGAGCAGCATCAGTTTATCGTTGGCCCAGGCGCAGCCGCCAAGGTGGTGGATGCCATGCGCGAATTGCTGAGCGGTAGCGCGCAGCCCGTTGTCGCCGTCGGTGACGTGGCCCGCATCAAGGCGCAGGCCAAGCAAAAATACGCTGCGCCGATGAGCGGCGCGCTGAAAAAACTGGCCGATGTCTTTATTCCGCTGATCCCGGCGTTTATCGCCTCGGGCCTGATCACCGGCATCATCAACCTGCTGAAACGGCCTGACATCGCCGGCCAGCTGGCGGTGGACTACCCGAACGTGCTGGGGCTGTTGGCGATCTTCGGCAGCGCGGTGTTCGCCATCATGAACATTTTGGTCGGGGTCAACGCCGCGCGGGTATTCGGCGGCTCTCAGGCGATGGGCGGCGTCATGGCCGGCATTCTCTCCAGCCCGGCGCTGGCGCAGATTACCTTGTTCGGCGAGGCGCTGCAGCCGGGGCGCGGCGGGGTGATCGCCGTGCTGCTGGTGGTGGCATTGATGTGCTGGGTGGAGAAACGCCTGCGCACGCTGCTGCCGGAATCGGTCGAACTGATCCTTAACCCACTGCTGACCACGCTGGTCACCGCCTCGCTGGCGATCCTGATTCTGCAGCCGATCGGCGGCATTATCTCCGACGCCATCGCTCACGGCGCCAATCTGGCGATCGACAAGGGCGGGCTGTTGGTGGGAGCGCTGCTCTCGGGGCTGTTCCTGCCGCTGGTGCTCTCCGGCCTGCATCAGGGGCTGGTGCCGATCCACGTCGAGCTGGTGCAGGCGCACGGTTCCAACCCGCTGCTGCCGATCCTGGCGATGGCCGGCGTCGGGCAGGTGGGGGCGGCGCTGGCGGTGCTGTTGAAAACCCGCAATGCGCGGCTGAAAAAGGTGATCAAAGGGGCGTTGCCGGTCGGCATTCTCGGCATCGGCGAGCCGCTGATCTTCGGGGTAACGCTGCCGCTGGGCCGGCCGTTTATCGGCGCCTGCCTCGGCGGGGCGGTCGGCGGGGCGCTGATCAGCTACTGGAAGGTGGCGACGGTCATCACCTTCGGCATTTCGGGGCTGCCTTTGGCGTTGACCATCGTCTCAGGTAAGGTGATGTTGTATCTGGCGGGGATGCTGATTACGATTATCGCCGGTTTTCTCTTCACCTGGATGATGGGGTTCAACGATCCCGAGGAGTAGCGTTTGAGCGACAAGCAGCAACAACCGGCCGCAGAGGGGCGCCGTGTGGTCTTTTTCGATCTGGACGGCACCCTGCATCAGGAGGATATGTTCGGCAGTTTCTTGCGTTTTCTGCTGCGCCGCTTACCGCTGAACCTGTTGCTGGTGATACCGCTGCTGCTGCCGATCGGTCTGGCACTGCTGCTGCTGGGGCGCGCCGCGCGTTGGCCGATGAGCCTGCTGCTGTGGGCGATCACCTTCGGGCGCGCCGAAGCGAAGCTCAAGGCGCTGGAGCGGCAGTTTATCGAGGCCTTTCGCCAGAAGGTGACCGCGTTTCCGGTGGTGCAAATGCGGCTGCGGCAGTACCTAGAGGAGCACGATGCCGAAGTGTGGCTGATTACCGGCTCGCCGGAACGGCTGGTGGCGCAGGTGTATCGCGATTCGACGTTTCTGCCGCGCGTGCGGTTGATCGGCAGCCGCATCACGCGCCGCTGCGGCGGCTGGGTCTTGACCCTGCGCTGTCTGGGGGCCCAGAAAGTGGTGCAGCTCGAGCAAAGGCTCGGTGCGCCGCTAAAGCTGTACAGCGGTTACAGCGACAGCAAGCAGGATAATCCGCTGCTGTTCTTTTGCGAGCACCGCTGGCGGGTAAGCAAACAGGGCGAGCTGCAGCAGCTGGAATAAACAAAGGGCGGAGATTTCCGCCCTTTCTGCTTTTATCGGCTACGCGATCAGTCGTCGGTTACGTCGTGCGGCTTGCGCCCCAGTTGCCAAATCTTCTCCGCATAATGCCCCAACGCCCACAGGCTCAGGCCGAGCAGCGCGAAGAAAATCGTCTTCGGCATGCTGTCCCAGAAAAACTCGAACAGGCGGGTATACAGGTTAATGCCGAGAAAGGTCAGCCCGAAGCCGCGCAGCATGGCGTCGTCATGCTTCAACCCCAGCCAAATGGCGGCGAGGGCGACCAGCCCGAACAGCAGGCTCCAGTGGAACAGCTCAATCTGGCGCGCGCGGTACCAGCTGTCGAGATCGCCGTAGTTGCCGAAGATAGACAGCAGCCACAGGGCGATAAACAGGTACAGCAGGCCCATCGCCAGCGACACCCGCTGCAGGCCGCGTTGCGCCAACAGCGGCCGCAGCAGCAACGCGGCGGCGATCAGCACCGCACCAAAGGCGATAAAGCGAATCGGGTAGCTCATGCCGAGCCAGTAGGCGCCCCAGCCGGACAGGTAGCCGGTCTCGGCGCCGAAGGCGTTGCCGAGCGACAGCAGGGCGAACCACCACACCAGCCCGGAGCGGCTGAACCAGCCGATCGCGCCGTACAGCAGCGCGGCGACCAGCAGCAGCACGGAAACCCGGCCGCTGCCGTTATCCAGCCAGACCCCCAGCTGCCATAAGGCGCAGGCGGTAAGCAACACGGCGACAAACAGCGCCGCCTCATTGCCGTAGCGTTTTTCCGGGTGCCGTTGGCGGCGGCGCAGCGCCCAGACGTAGGCCAGCGCCGCCAACACCCCGGCGATCGCCATGCATACCG
Organism: Serratia sp. TSA_105.2; assembly: GCF_052692115.1. Taxonomy (NCBI): domain Bacteria; kingdom Pseudomonadati; phylum Pseudomonadota; class Gammaproteobacteria; order Enterobacterales; family Yersiniaceae; genus Serratia; species Serratia sp. TSA_105.2. Next base: position 75,537 of record NZ_JBQZFT010000008.1, on the reverse strand, counting down.
GCGCGTCGAGGCGGAACAGTTCGCTCAGCCATTCAAGCAGTGCGCTGTCGGCGAACAGGCTGGTGACGGCGATCAGCAACGAGGCCAGCGCGGCGATAAACGCATAGCGCGCCAGCCGCCGCCAGTCGAAAGGCTGCACGTCCACATGCAGCAGCAACTGCTGCCGTTGCTCGGGCGTCAAGGCGCCTTCCCCAACCCAGCCGTCCAGCGCCTTGCGCACCACGACCGCGTTCTTTTTACTGAGTTTCATGCTTCTTGTCCCTGAATCACACGCTGATTCGGCCAGTATAGCCATTGGCGGGTGGCTACGACAAAGGGAGGCTAGTGTGTATAATGCCCGCCGCAAAAGCGCACGAGGAATTATGCGATGACTGAATATAACGATGAGTACTGGATGCGTCAGGCATTGCAGCTGGCCCTGCGCGCGCAGGAAGAGGGCGAGGTGCCGGTGGGTGCGCTGCTGGTGCTGGACAATCAGGTCATCGGCGAGGGCTGGAACCGCCCGATCGGCCGACACGATCCTACCGCACACGCCGAGATCATGGCGCTGCGCCAGGGCGGCGCGGTGCTGCAAAACTACCGTTTGCTGAACGCCACGCTGTACGTCACGCTGGAGCCCTGCGTGATGTGCGCCGGTGCGATGGTGCACAGCCGCATCCGTCGGCTGGTGTATGGCGCCGCCGACGAGAAAACCGGCGCGGCCGGTTCACTGGTGGATATTCTTCGCCATCCGGGCATGAACCATCAGGTGGAGATCGTCTCGGGCGTGCTGGCGGACGAATGCGCCGCCACCCTGAGCAATTTCTTCCGTCTGCGCCGTGAACAGAAAAAAGCGCTCAGGCTGGCGCAGCGGGCGGCGGAGAAGCCGGAATAATCAGTGGTTGAGCGCCAATTCCGGCATCACCGCCGGGTAGCCTTTCCCCAACGCCTCCTGCTCGGCGGCCGCTTGCGCCGCCTTTCTCTCTTTTTCCTGCAGATAGCCCACCAGGCTGACCTGGTAGCGGCGGATGTTCTCTACATAGTTGTAGGCTTCACGCCCGCGCGCATAGCCGTAGGTCAACTGCGGATAGTAGCGCTTTTGGCTGAGCATCGGCAGGCGCTGTTTGACGTCGACCCAGCTGTCCGGATTGCCTTTTTGCGTCTTGGTCAGCTTGCGCGCGTCCAGCATGTGGCCCCAGCCCATGTTGTAGGCCGCCAGCGAGAACCAGATGCGCTCGTCTTCCGGCACGCTGTCCGGCACCTTGGCCATTAGCCGCTGCAGGTAGAGCGCGCCGCCCTGAATGCTCTCTTCCGGATCGAGGCGGTCGTTGACCCCCAGGCCGTCGGCGGTGGCGCGGGTCAGCATCATCAGGCCGCGCACGCCGGTGGGTGAGGTGGCCTGCGGATTCCAGTGCGATTCCTGATAGGCGATGGCCGCCAGCAGCTTCCAGTCGATCTCGTTGGCGTGCTTCTCGAACAGCGGGCGGAAGTTGGGCAGCACCGAGTCGATGGCCGACAGGAAGGTTTTGGTGTCCACATAGTCGAAGCTGCCGACGTGGCCGAGGTATTTCTCTTCGAGCCGCGCCAGGGTGCCGTCGTCCACCATCTGGCTGTAGAAGTCCAGCATCGCCGCGTACAGGCTGTCGTCGCCGTCGCGTTTCAGATACCAGGTGACCGGTTCTTCGTCGGTGACGTCGAACGCCACCGCCAGCTGCGGATGGATGCGCTGCAGCAGCGCGATGGTGACCGAATCGCCGAGGGTGTAGTCCAGCTTGCCGTCGGCCACCCGCTCCAGCAGCTCTTTGGAGGTGAGATCGCTGGAGGACTCCCAGGCGAGATCCGGGTATTTATCCTGTTTGAGCTGCTTTAGCGTGCTGACGTGCGCGGAACCGGAGGCGACCGCCAGCTTGCCTTTAATGTCGGCGAAGCCTTTTGGCCGCGGGGTGCCCAGCCGGTACACCAGCTGTTGGGAAACGGAGTAGTAGGCGGGGCCGGTGCGCGCGCGGCTGAGGCGCTCCTGATTGTAGATAAGGCCCGCCGCCAGCAGGTCGGCGTCGTCGTCGTCCAGATCGTCGAACAGGTCATTGATGTTCTGATGGGGGATCACCACCAGCTTCACCCCGAGGTAGTTGGCGAAGCGCTTGGCCAGTTCGTAGTCGAGCCCACCCGGCCCTTGCTTGGTGTTGAAATAGGTCAGCGGGGAGTTCAGCGTGCTGATACGCAACTCGCCGCGGGAAATGATCTCCTGGAGTTGCCCGCCCTGGCCGCTGCGCCAGGTGATATTGGGCCACAGGGCGAGAGCCAGAAGCAGGGTGACAACGCCGATGAGGATGTAGTTTATTTTAAGACGTTTCAAATAGTTATCCAGTGGTGGCACAGGTACGCCGGCGACGATAACCGCGAATTTTCTCATGGTTAAATCACCAGTGCGGGGGCATTTTGCGCAACAAAACGCCAGTGTGCAACTTTATTGACACGTTATGACAATTCGACGGTACGGCACGCTTTTATCAATAATCCCTACGCAAACGGTTTCGTCGGCGGCGAGGATTCTCTATAATGACGCGCGTTTTCCCCTGTTGCGCCCAATGAAGCGTCTTATCCGTCGCTTCGAAGACGAGAGAACTTTGATTATGGAAATTCTGCGTGGTTCGCCCGCTTTATCGGCTTTTCGCATTACCAAACTGCTGTCCCGCTGCCAGGACGCTCACCTGCCCGTCAGTGATATCTACGCCGAGTACGTCCACTTTGCCGATGTTAGCGCACCGCTCAGTGCCGAAGAACACGCCAAACTTCAACGGCTGCTCAAGTACGGTCCTTCTCTCGCCGAACACGCTCCCGAAGGCCGGTTGCTGCTGGTTACGCCGCGTCCGGGCACCATTTCTCCCTGGTCTTCCAAAGCCACCGACATCGCCCACAACTGCGGTTTGCAACAGGTGCTGCGGTTGGAACGCGGCCTGGCGTTCTACGTCAATGCGCCCGAGCTGACGGAAACCCAGTGGCGCCAGCTTGCCGCGCTGCTGCACGATCGCATGATGGAAACCGTCTTCAGCGAGCTGCAACAGGCCGAACAGCTGTTCGCGCACCATCAGCCGGCGCCGTATCAGTCGATCGACGTGCTGGGCGCAGGGCGCACTGCGCTGGAGCAGGCTAATGTCCGGCTCGGCCTGGCGCTGGCGCAGGACGAGATCGACTACCTGCTGAATGCCTTTACCGATTTGGGGCGCAACCCGACGGATATCGAACTTTATATGTTCGCGCAGGCCAACTCAGAGCACTGCCGCCACAAGATTTTCAACGCCGATTGGATCATCGACGGCGAACAGCAGCCTAAATCGCTGTTCAAAATGATCAAGAACACCTATGAGCAGACGCCGGACTACGTGCTGTCGGCGTATAAAGACAACGCCGCGGTGATGGAAGGCTCGCAGGTCGGCCGCTTCTTCGCTGCGCCGGACAACGGCAAGTACGATTACCATCAGGAAGAAGCGCACATCCTGATGAAGGTGGAAACCCACAACCACCCGACGGCGATCTCGCCGTGGCCGGGCGCCGCGACCGGCTCCGGCGGTGAGATCCGCGACGAGGGGGCTACCGGCCGCGGCGCCAAGCCGAAGGCCGGCCTGGTGGGCTTCTCGGTGTCCAACCTGCGCATTCCCGGCTTTGAACAGCCGTGGGAGCAGGATTTCGGCAAGCCGGAACGTATCGTCACCGCGCTGGATATTATGACCGAAGGCCCGCTGGGCGGCGCGGCGTTCAACAACGAATTCGGTCGTCCTGCGCTGCTGGGCTACTTCCGTACCTATGAAGAGCGCGTCAACAGCCACAACGGCGTCGAGCTGCGCGGCTACCACAAACCGATCATGCTGGCGGGCGGCATCGGCAACATCCGCGCCGATCACGTGCAGAAAGGGGAAATCACCGTCGGCGCCAAGCTGGTGGTGCTGGGCGGCCCGGCGATGAATATCGGCCTGGGCGGCGGCGCGGCCTCGTCGATGGCGTCAGGCCAGTCCGATGCCGATCTGGACTTCGCTTCGGTGCAGCGCGACAACCCGGAAATGGAGCGCCGCTGTCAGGAAGTGATCGACCGCTGTTGGCAGTTGGGCGACCAGAACCCGATCCTGTTTATCCATGACGTCGGCGCCGGCGGCCTGTCCAACGCCATGCCGGAGCTGGTAAGCGACGGCGGCCGCGGCGGCCGCTTCGAGCTGCGCGATATCCTCAACGACGAGCCGGGCATGAGCCCGCTGGAAGTGTGGTGCAACGAATCGCAGGAACGTTACGTGATGGCGATCGCCCCGGCGCAGATGGCGCAGTTCGACGAGATCTGCCGCCGCGAGCGCGCACCTTATGCGGTGATCGGCGAAGCGACCGAAGAACAGCACCTGACGCTGAACGACCGCCACTTCGACAACCAGCCGATCGACATGCCGCTGGACGTGCTGCTCGGCAAGACGCCGAAAATGACCCGCGACGTTACCCGCCTGCAGGCGCATGGCGAGGCGGTGCAGCGTGAGAACATCACGCTGGCCGACGCGGTGAAACGCGTGCTGCATCTGCCGGCCGTTGCGGAGAAAACCTTCCTGATCACCATCGGCGATCGCACCGTTACCGGCATGGTGGCGCGTGACCAGATGGTCGGCCCGTGGCAGATCCCGGTTGCCGACTGCGCGGTCACCACCGCCAGCCTGGACAGCTACTACGGCGAAGCGATGTCGCTCGGCGAACGTGCGCCGGTGGCGCTGCTGGACTTCGCCGCTTCCGGTCGCCTGGCGGTCGGGGAAGCGCTGACCAACCTGGCCGCCACCGAGATAGGCAGCCTGAAGCGCGTGAAGCTGTCCGCCAACTGGATGGCCGCCGCCGGCCACCCGGGTGAAGACGCCGGCCTGTACGAAGCGGTGAAAGCGGTGGGCGAAGAGCTGTGCCCGGCGCTGGGCATCACCATCCCGGTGGGCAAAGACTCCATGTCGATGAAAACCCGCTGGCAGGAAGGCAACGAACAGCGCGAAATGACGTCGCCGCTGTCGCTGGTCATCACCGCCTTCGCCCGCGTGGAGGACGTGCGCCACACCGTGACGCCGCAGCTGCGCACCGATAAGGGCGACAGCGCGCTGCTGTTGATCGACCTGGGCAACGGCCATAACGCGCTGGGTGCCACCGCGCTGGCGCAGGTTTATCGCCAACTGGGCGACAAACCGGCCGACGTGCGCAACGTTGCGCAGCTGGCGGGCTTCTTCAACGCCATGCAGCAGCTGGTGGCCGATCAAGCGCTGCTGGCTTACCACGACCGCGCCGACGGCGGCCTGCTGGTGACGCTGGCGGAGATGGCCTTCGCCGGTCACTGCGGCGTGGACGTCAATCTCGACGGCCTCGGCGACGATGCGCTGGCGGTGCTGTTCAACGAAGAGCTGGGCGCGGTGATCCAGGTGAGCGCCGAACGTCTCGACGACGTGAAGCAGGCGTTTGCTCAGCACGGACTGACCGACAACGTGCATCACATCGGCAGCGTGCAGGCCGGCGATCGTTTCGTCATCACCCAACACGGCAAGGCGCTGTACAGCGAAAGCCGCAATACGCTGCGCACCTGGTGGGCGGAAACCACCTGGCAGATGCAGCGCCTGCGCGACAACCCGGCGTGCGCCGATCAGGAGCATCAGGCCAAGCAGGATGAACAAGATCCCGGCCTGAACGTGAAGTTGACCTTTGCACCGGAGGAAGACATCGCCGCGCCGTACATCGCCAAGGGCGCTCGCCCGAAAGTGGCGGTGCTGCGCGAGCAGGGGGTGAACTCCCACGTTGAAATGGCGGCGGCGTTCCATCGCGCCGGCTTTGACGCGGTGGACGTGCACATGAGCGATCTGCTGGCGGGGCGCCGCGATCTGCAGGACTTCCATACGCTGGTGGCCTGCGGCGGTTTCTCTTACGGCGACGTCCTGGGCGCCGGCGAAGGTTGGGCGAAGTCTATTCTGTTCAACGAGCGGGTGCGCGACGAGTTCGAAGCATTCTTCCTCCGTCCGCAGACGCTGGCGCTGGGCGTGTGCAACGGTTGTCAGATGATGTCCAACCTGCGCGAGCTGATCCCGGGCGCAGAACACTGGCCGCGCTTTGTGCGCAACCTGTCGGATCGTTTCGAGGCGCGCTTCAGCCTGGTGGAAGTGGCGGCCAGCCCGTCGCTGTTCCTGCAAGGCATGGCCGGTTCGCGTATGCCGATCGCCGTTTCCCACGGTGAAGGGCATGTCGAAGTGCGCGATGCGGCGCATCTGGCGGCGCTGGAAAGCCACGGTTTGGTGGCGCTGCGTTTCGTCAACAACGCCGGTCAGGTGACGGAAGCTTACCCGGCTAACCCGAACGGTTCGCCGAACGGCATTACCGCCGTGACCAGCGCCAGCGGGCGTGCCACGGTGATGATGCCGCACCCGGAACGCGTGTTCCGCACGGTCAGCAACTCCTGGCACCCGGAAGAGTGGGGCGAGGACAGCCCGTGGATGCGCATGTTCCGCAACGCCCGTAAGCAACTGGGCTAAAAACGGCCACCACCGTACAGAGGGCGCAAGCAATTGCGCCCTTTTTTATGGCCGGCGCTCGGCGATTGGCGGCAGTGTCTGCATTTTGCGACAGGCGCTATTTTCTCTGTCGCTAAATGGAGACATTTAACTGTTTGATTTTATTGGTGGTAATCGGGTTTGGCTTTAATTGTCTGCATTTGGCGACAGCACGGCGTTTTTTTCATCGCTCATCAGTGTGTAATGGGTGAGGTAATTTGCTGGTGTAATTTTATTTTTAAATAAAATCAACAAGTTGCAATTTATATTGCAAAGTTGGCACGCAACGTGCATCATTCTCGGCGGCTGCTCATTCACCTTTTTATGACGGCGCCGTAATTAGACGGCAAATCGCCTCATAAGCCTCCGAATGATGCCAAAGAAATGGTGCCTATCGTCCAACCAAACCGATAACAGACCGTGCAAGCGGCTTTATCAAGCATCGGGCGACACGTGGAGTGAGGCACCGCCTGTATCCTACTGTGATGAAGGGTTCATCAATCCTGGATACTTACGGATGCTATTCGTCCTGTTCGATGCCAGCCGCTGCGCTACATCACCCTGGGGACGAGGTTCAAGGGCATCCACACTTTCCTTGCGTTGGGGCAAGTTTCTTGCCCCGATGTCATTTCTCAACGCTGCGCTTATCCCTGTTTCGTTGCCTATGCCCTCGAACGCAGATGCTATCCCCACACTCACGTTTTCGCACCGGTTTATTTTACCGGGGCCGTATGCCGTCGACAGGCCAGGCCTATGGGCGCGGTTCACCGATCCCGTAGCTTTTCCCTTACGCATTCAGGATTCTCCCTTGCCGGGCTTTTCTCTTTCCGGCGAGTCAGTTAGCATCGTGACAGAGCTGAGAGAATGAGATGATTTCGTTGAAAAGATGGCGTTTATTCCCCCGTTCGCTGCGACAATTGGTGCTGCTGGCCTTCCTGTTGGTGCTGCTGCCGCTGTTGGTGCTGGCCTATCAGGCCTACCAGAGTCTGGATCACCTCAGCGCGCAGGCGGCGGACATCAACCGCACCACGCTGGTGGACGCGCGGCGCAGCGAGGCGATGACCAGCGTGGCGTTGGAAATGGAGCGCAGCTATCGTCAGTACTGCGTGCTGGTTGATCCTACGCTGCAAAAACTGTATCAGAACCAGCGCAAGCAGTATTCGCAGATGCTGGACGCCCACGCGCCGATTCTGCCGGACGAGCGTTACTACCAAACGCTACGCCAGTTGCTGACCCAACTGGCGGCGATCAAATGCCATAACAGCGGGCCGGACCAAGAGGCTTCCGCCTTGCTCGAGTCGTTCTCCCGTTCCAATGCAGAAATGGTGCAGGCCACGCGCGCGGTGGTGTTCTCGCGCGGTCAGCAGCTGCAACAGGCCATCGCCGAACGGGGCCAGTTCTTCGGCTGGCAGGCGCTGCTGCTGTTCCTGGTCAGCGTGCTGCTGGTGGTGCTGTTTACCCGCATGATCATCGGGCCGGTCAAGGCCGTGGAGCGGATGATCAACCGTCTGGGGGAAGGGCGCGCGCTGGGCAGCACCGCATCGTTCAAAGGGCCGCGCGAGCTGCGTTCGCTGGCGCAGCGCATCATCTGGCTGAGCGAGCGGCTGGCGTGGCTGGAGTCGCAGCGCCACGAGTTCCTGCGCCATATTTCGCACGAGCTGAAAACGCCGCTGGCCAGCATGCGTGAAGGCACCGAACTGCTGGCCGACGAGGTAGCGGGGCCGCTGACGTCCGATCAGAAAGAGGTGGTGGCGATCCTCGACAACAGCAGCCGTCATCTGCAGCAGCTGATCGAACAGCTGTTGGATTACAACCGCAAACTGGCCGATGGCCCGGCGGAACACGAGAACGTCGAGCTGCGCGAAATGGTCGATTTGGTGGTCGCCGCGCACAGTTTGCCGGCGCGGGCGAAGATGATTTCCACCGAAATTACGCTGGAGGCGGAAATCTGCTGGGCAGAGCCTACGCTATTAATGCGCGTGCTGGATAATCTCTACTCCAATGCGGTGCACTACGGCAAGGAATCCGGTAACATTTGGATCCGCAGCCGTCAGGTTGGACAACGGGTGCAAATCGACGTCGCCAATACCGGCACGCCGATCCCCGAGGCTGAAAGAGCCATGATTTTCGAGCCTTTTTTCCAGGGTAGTCACCAGCGAAAAGGGGCGGTAAAAGGAAGCGGACTGGGGTTGAGCATCGCTCAGGACTGTATCCGTCGCATGCGCGGTGAGCTGCAACTGGCGACGGTCGCCGGTGCAGACGTCTGCTTCCGCATTGAACTGCCGTTAACCGCCGAGAATGAATAAATAATGTACACATGGTCTAAACGCCTTCGTCTTGCACAGACCGAACGTTCACCGCGTGCCCCGCACAGAGCGCCGCTCGGCAAACGCCCGATCAGCTGGTTGGGCGCCGTCTTCTTTATGCCGCTGTTGCTGGCAGGCTGCGTCGATCGCGCCGTCAGCGGCGGCCTGAACCCTCAGCAGCAAGAGGCGATCCCGGATGCCAAGGTGATCGATTACCGTACCGCGGCTTGCGATACCCTGTGGCAGTTGGACGACAAGGACGCGGTGGATAACGCGCTCTACTGGCTGCGCGCGATGGACTGCGCCGACCGTATCGGCTCGACCCAGGCGCGCGCGCTGGCGAAAACGGTGCCTGGCGACAGCTGGTCCGGCGTTTTCAAACAGAGCATCCTGCTGGGCAGCGCACAGCCGACCTCCGGCGAACGCCGCCAGATCATCGACAGAATCAACAGTTACCGGATGGAATTCCCGGGTTCACTGCGTCCGCTGACGCAGCTGTGGCGCCAGCAGCAGATGCTGCAGATCACGCTGTTCGATGAGAAAGCGCGCTATCAGCATCTGCAGGAGAGCAGCGACAGCCAGATCGATTCGCTGCGCCAGAACCAGGCGCGTTTGCAATCGCAGCTGCAGGACACCTCGCGCAAGCTGGAAAATCTGACCGACATCGAGCGCCAGCTCTCTTCGCGCAAGCAGCTGCAAGGGGAAATCCCGGACAACGGGGCAGGCTCGCAAAAGGGCGAAGCCGCCGGTAAAAGCGGCGCGGCCGCCAAAGGGGCTGAGCCGCAGGACGAACCGGAAAAGGGCACCGCGCTGCCGGTTGAACCGGAAGACACCTATACGCCGCCCCCTGCCAATAAGGAGTCCCACGCGCAATGACCGCACGCAAACCGGCCAATCTACTTTTGGTTGACGATGATCCCAGCCTGCTGAAGCTGCTGGGCATGCGTCTGACCAGCGAAGGTTTTCACGTCACCACCGCCGAAAGCGGCCAGGAAGCGCTGCGCCTGCTGGCGCGCGAACAGATCGATCTGGTGATCAGCGATCTGCGTATGGACGAGATGGACGGCATGGCGCTGTTCGCCGAGATCCAAAAACATCAGCCGGGCATGCCGGTAATCATTCTCACCGCGCACGGTTCGATTCCCGATGCGGTGGCCGCTACCCAGCAGGGGGTGTTCAGCTTCCTCACCAAACCGGTGGATCGCGATGCGCTGTACAAGGCCATCGACGAGGCGCTCGCGCTGTCGGCCACCCCGGCCGGCGACGAGGCCTGGCGCGAAGACATCGTCACCCGCAGCCCGCTGATGCTGCGCCTGCTGGAGCAGGTGAAAATGGTGGCGCAGTCCGACGTCAGCGTCTTAATCAACGGCCAGAGCGGCACCGGCAAAGAGGTGGTGGCGCAGGCTATTCACGCGGCCAGCCCGCGCGCCGGCAAGGCATTCATCGCCATCAACTGCGGCGCGCTGCCGGAGCAGCTGCTGGAGTCCGAACTGTTCGGCCATGCCAAGGGCGCCTTTACCGGCGCGGTCAGCAGCCGCGAAGGGCTGTTCCAGGCGGCAGCGGGCGGCACGCTGTTCCTCGACGAGATCGGCGATATGCCGCTGTCGCTGCAGGTGAAGTTGCTGCGCGTGCTGCAGGAGCGCAAGGTGCGGCCGCTGGGCAGCAACCGCGATCTGGACATTGACGTGCGCATCATCTCCGCCACCCACCGCGATCTGCAAAAGGCGATGGCGAAGAACGAGTTCCGCGAGGATCTCTACTATCGCCTCAACGTGGTGAACCTGAAGATCCCGGCGCTCAACGAACGCGCCGAAGATATTCCGCTGCTGGCCAACCACCTGTTGCGCGAGGCGGCTCAGCGGCACAAGCCGTTCGTGCGCAGCTTCTCGACCGACGCCATGAAGCGGCTGATGACCGCCAGCTGGCCGGGCAACGTGCGTCAGTTGGTCAACGTCATCGAGCAGTGCGTGGCGCTGACCTCGGCGCCGGTGATCAGCGAAGCGCTGGTGGAGCAGGCGCTGGAAGGGGAAAACACCGCGCTGCCGACCTTCGCCGAAGCGCGCAACCAGTTTGAATTGCACTACCTGCGCAAGCTGCTGCAGATCACCAAGGGCAACGTGACCCAGGCCGCGCGCATGGCGGGCCGCAACCGCACCGAGTTTTACAAATTGCTGTCGCGCCACGAACTGGACGCCAACGATTTTAAAGAATGACAGTTTGCCGCCGGCGCCTGCCACGCAGGTTCTCAACAAATCCGGCGGAATGATTTACACTCCGTTCTCTTTGCCGCGGCGCGCCCCGGCGTAGAGCACCATGGAACGTATTAAGCGGGATCGTACACAAATGAGCAGATCACTTTCCATCGCCCTGGCCCAGCTGAACCTGCTGGTCGGCGACATTGAAGGCAACACCGAACGCATGTTGCAAATCGTGCAGGAGCAGCAGAAGGCGGGAGCCGATCTGGTCATGTTCAGCGAACTGGCGCTGTCCGGCTACCCGCCGGAAGATCTGCTGTATCGCAATGACTTCTATCAGCGCTGCGACGCGCAGCTGCTGCGCCTGCAGCAGGCCTCCGCCGAGACGGCGATCCTGGTCGGCCACCCGTGGCGCGAAGGCGACAAGCTGTATAACGCGCTGTCGCTGTTTGCCGAAGGCCGCCTGCTGACCCGCTACTTCAAGCAGCAGCTGCCGAACTACGGCGTGTTCGATGAGAAGCGCTATTTCCACGCCGGCAACGACACCTGCGTGGTGGAGCTGAAAGGCTACCGTCTGGGTCTGCTGATTTGCGAAGATCTGTGGTTCCCGGAGCCGATCGACGCCGCCAAGGCGGCGGGCGCGGAAATTATCCTGTCGATCAACGCCTCGCCGTATAACCGCGAAAAGCCGTATATCCGCAAAACGCTGATGGCCGGCCACTGCCAGCGCACCCAGCTGCCGCTGGTGTACCTCAATCAGGTCGGCGGCCAGGATGAGCTGATCTTCGACGGCTGCTCCAAGGTATTCGACGCCGCCGGCACCCTGACTCACCGTCTGGCGGCCTTCGACGAGCAGGTGACTCGTTTGGAATTCAACGAGCTGGCCGTGGTGCCGATGGCCGATCCGGCCGCTGAGCTGCCGCAGCTGGCGCAGGTGTACCAGGCGCTGGTGTTGGCGGTACGCGACTACGTGACCAAAAACGGCTTTAAAGGCGCGGTGCTGGGCCTGTCCGGCGGCATCGACTCGGCGCTGACGCTGGCGATCGCCGTGGATGCGCTGGGCAAAGACAAGGTGCAGGCGCTGATGATGCCGTTCCGCTATACCGCGGATATCAGCATCGCCGACGCCAAGGAAGAGGCGGAAATCCTCGGCGTGGAGTTCGATATTGTCTCCATCGAACCGATGTTCGACGCCTTTATGGGCCAGCTGTCGCCGATGTTCGCCGGCACCGAGCGCGACACCACCGAAGAAAACCTGCAGGCGCGTTGCCGTGGGGTGGTGCTGATGGCGCTGTCTAACAAACGCCGCAGCATCGTGCTGACCACCGGCAACAAGAGCGAAATGGCGGTGGGTTACGCCACGCTGTACGGCGATATGGCCGGCGGTTTCGACGTGCTGAAGGACGTGCCGAAAACGCTGGTGTTCAAGCTGTCCGAATACCGTAACACCGTTTCCTACGTGATCCCGCAGCGGGTGATCGATCGTCCGCCGTCCGCCGAGCTGGCGCCGGATCAGGTCGATCAGGACAGCCTGCCGCCGTACGATATCCTGGACGCGATCCTGGAAGGCTACGTTGAGCGCGACAAGTCGGTTGCCGATCTGGTGGCCGAAGGGTTCGACGAAGCGATCGTGCGCAAGGTGATCCGCCTGGTGGACATTAACGAATACAAGCGGCGTCAGGCCGCCGTCGGGCCGCGTATCACCGCCCGTAACTTCGGCAAAGACCGCCGCTACCCCATCACATCCGGTTTTGGCCGCAAAAATTGGTAAAAGGAAAGAAGATGAAAAAGATCGACGCGATTATCAAGCCGTTCAAACTGGATGACGTCCGCGAAGCGCTGGCCGAAGTGGGCATCACCGGTATGACGGTCACCGAAGTGAAAGGTTTCGGCCGCCAGAAGGGCCACACCGAGCTGTACCGCGGTGCCGAGTACATGGTCGACTTTCTGCCTAAGGTGAAGATCGAGATCGTGGTTGCCGACGATATCGTCGACACCTGCGTGGAAACCATCATGCAGACCGCGCAGACCGGCAAGATCGGCGACGGCAAAATCTTCGTCTTCGACGTGGCGCGCGTGGTGCGTATCCGTACCGGCGAGCAGGACGAAGAAGCGATCTGATCCTCCGCAGGATCATCGGCCATCAGGGCGCAGCGTGCTGCGCCCTTGTCATTTCTGCTCCCCGCGCATCATGCTTCTTCGCCTCGCCGTTTCCCTCTTTTTGCTCGTCGGCATTCTAAAAAAGCGAACGCTATCGCGTTTTTGATACTTTTCCCGATCGCTTTTCTCGCGGGATCTACAATCAATCTAACTATCTTGATTGAGGTGATCCCCAATGAATTTCAAGTTGCGGCTAGGCGGCAAGGGCGTGCATCCCCAGGAGCTTACTCAAGTAAGTGACTGGGGTAAGCGCACGCAGACAACAACGCAGCGGCTTGAAAGGCGATGGGGATGATGACGTTACGCCAAATCCGCCACTTTATCGCGGTGGCGGAAACCGGGTCGATCTCCGCCGGCGCCCAGGCGGTGTTTGTCTCCCAGTCTTCGCTGACGCTGGCGATCCAGCAGTTGGAAACCGAGATCGGCGTGCGGCTGTTCGATCGCCACGCCAAGGGCATGACGCTGACCCATCAGGGGCATCAGTTCCTGCGCCAGTCGTATCTGATCCTGGCGACGGTGGACAACGCCAAGCGCAGCCTGCAGATCGGCACCGAAAGCCTGACCGGCAAGCTGACCGTCGGCGTCACCAGCCTGGTGGCCGGCTACTTCCTGGTGGAGCTGCTCACGCGCTTTAAATCGGCCTATCCCAACGTCACCGTGCAGGTGGTTGAAGACGAGCGCCCGTATATCGAGCATCTGCTGGTCAGCGGCGAGATCGACATCGGCGTGCTGATCCTGTCTAACATCGAAGACCGCGACGCGCTGCAGACCGAGGTGCTGATGCACTCGCCGTATCGCCTGTGGCTGCCGCCGCTGCACCCGCTGCTGGAGCACGAGAGCATCAGCCTGGCGGACGTGGCCAAACAGCCGCTGATCCAGCTCAACGCCGATGAAATGGACGTGCACGCGCGGCGCATCTGGTCGCGCGCCGGGCTGAAGCCGGAGATCGCCATGAAGACCGCCTCGACCGAGGCGGTGCGCAGCCTGGTGGCGGCGGGGATGGGGGTCTCCATCCAGCCGGACATGGCGTACCGCGCCTGGTCGCTCGAGGGCAACATGATCGAGGCGCGCAAGCTGGACGATCTGCTGGAGCCGCTGGATATCGGGCTGGCGTGGCGGCGCGGCAGTGCGCGGCCGGAGCTGGTGACGCCGTTCCTTACCATCGCGCGCGAGAACGGCAGCAAACACGCCGCCGGGCTTAAGCATTCGATTTAATCGAACGCGGCGTTCAGTATTTAGAATTTGTTGCCCGCCAGAGGCTCGCTTAGGCTGATTAAAACTAACTTATTCACATTTGGTTAACGTTTTTGTCACTTAGGGGCGTCAGGCGATGGCAGATGTGCAGGTTCTCTCAGGTTTGTCCTGTCAGCAGTTCATTAACGGTCAGCTTATCGACGGCGAAGGCCAGCAGGAGTGCATCGTCAATCCGGCCAACGGCGAGACGCTGATCGCCCTGACCGAAGCCTCTTCGGCGCAGGTCGGCGGCGCGGTGAAAGCCGCGCAGCAGGCGTTCGGCCACTGGTCGCGCACCACGCCGGCCCAGCGCGCCGCTCTGTTGCTGCGTATCGCCGACGCCATCGAGCGGCAGGCGCCGCAGCTGGCGCAGCTGGAAGCCCTCAACTGCGGTAAACCACTGCATCAGGCGCTCAATGACGATCTGCCGGCGGCGGTCGACGTGTTCCGCTTCTTCGCCGGCGCGGTGCGCACGCAGCAAGGGCAGCTGGCCGGCGAGTATGTGCCGGGCCACACCTCGATGATCCGCCGCGATCCGATCGGCGTGGTGGCCTCGATCGCCCCCTGGAACTATCCGTTGATGATGGCGGCGTGGAAGATCGCGCCGGCGTTGGCGGCGGGCAATACCGTGGTGTTTAAACCCTCCGAACATACGCCGCTGACTATTCTGGCGCTGGTGCCGGCGCTGCAGGAGATCCTGCCGCCGGGCGTGCTGAATATCGTCTACGGCGGCGGGGAAGGGGTCGGCAGCCAGCTGGTAGGGCACCCGCAGGTGCGGCTGGTGTCGGTCACCGGCGATATCGTCACCGGGCAAAAAATTCTTCAGGCGGCGGCCAAAAGCGTCAAGCGCACCCATCTGGAACTGGGGGGCAAGGCGCCGGTAATCGTCTGCGACGACGCCGATCTCGACGAGGTGGTCAACGGCATCCGCACCTACGGCTATTACAACGCCGGCCAGGACTGCACCGCCGCCTGCCGCATCTACGCGCAGGCGGGTATCTATCCCAAGCTGGTGGACGCGCTGGGCGAGGCGGTCGCCAGCCTGCGCTTCGCCCGCAAGCGCGATCAGGACAACGAGATCGGCCCGTTGATAAGTAGCCGCCAGCGCGATCGCGTCGCCAGCTTCGTCGAGCGGGCGCTCAGCCAACCGCATATCGAATTGATCACCGGCGCCGCGGCCCACTCCGGGCCGGGATTCTATTACCAGCCGACCCTGCTGGCGGGCTGCCTGCAAAGCGACGAAATCGTGCAGCGCGAGGTGTTTGGCCCGGTGGTCAGCATCACGCGCTTCGAGCACCTGGAACAGGCGGTGGCGTGGGCCAACGACTCGGAATACGGCCTGGCTTCGTCGGTGTGGACGCAAAATATCGATCGGGCGCTGCACATTGCCGCCCATCTGCAGTACGGCAGCACCTGGATCAACACCCATTTCACCTTGGCGAGCGAGATGCCGCACGGCGGCCTGAAACGCTCCGGCTACGGTAAGGATCTGTCCAGCGATTCGCTGCAGGATTACAGCGTTGTCAGGCACGTAATGGCGAAGTTCAAAGCCAGCTTCTAGCGGTTCTATAAAGCAAAATCGGGCGGCAGCCGTTCCCTGCCGCACACAGATACGCAACACAGGGGTAATTACGATGAGAAAAACTACCGCAGTCACCACCACCGTCTCCGCGCTCTGTCTCACCGTGCTGTGCGGTCTGGCTCAGGCGGCCGATCTGCCGCAGACGCTGGGCAAAGGCGAAGGCCGGCTGGATATCATCGCCTGGCCCGGTTACATCGAACGCGGCCAGTCCGACAAAAACTACGACTGGGTCACCCAGTTTGAAAAGCAAACCGGCTGCGCGGTGAACGTGAAGACCGCCGCCACCTCCGATGAAATGGTCAGCCTGATGGCCAAGGGCGGCTACGATCTGGTGACCGCCTCCGGCGACGCCTCGCTGCGCCTGATCTTCGGCAAGCGGGTGCAGCCGATCAATACCGCGCTGATCCCGAACTGGAAGAACATCGATCCGCGCCTGCTGAACGGCGCCTGGTACACCGTGGACGGCAAAACCTACGGCACGCCGTACCAGTGGGGGCCGAACCTGCTGATGTACAACACCAAAACCTTCCCGACGCCGCCGGACAGCTGGGCGGTGATCTTCCAGCAGCAGAATCTGCCGGACGGCAAGAGCAATCAGGGCCGCGTGCAGGCTTACGACGGCCCGATCTACATCGCCGATGCGGCGCTGTTCCTGAAGGCCACCCAGCCGCAGCTCGGCATCAGCGATCCTTACCAGCTCAACGAAGAGCAGTATCAGGCGGCGCTGAAGCTGCTGCGCAGCCAGCACGCGCTGATCCACCGCTACTGGCACGACACCTCGGTGCAGATGAGCGACTTTAAAAACGAAGGCGTGGTGGCCTCCAGCGCCTGGCCGTATCAGGCCAATGCCCTGAAGGGAGAGGGGCAGCCGATCGCCACCGTGTTCCCGAAAGAGGGCGTGACCGGCTGGGCGGACACCACCATGCTGCATGCCGACGCCAAACACCCGAGCTGCGCCTACCAGTGGATGAACTGGTCGCTGGAGCCGAAGGTGCAGGGCGACGTGGCGGCCTGGTTCGGGTCGGTGCCGGCGTCACCGGCGGGCTGCAAGGCCAGCGCGCTGCTGGGTGAGAAGGGCTGCGAAACCAACGGCTTCAACCAGTTCGACAAAATCGCCTTCTGGAAAACGCCGCAGGCGCAGGGCGGCAAGTTCGTGCCGTACAGCCGCTGGACCCAGGACTACATCGCCATCATGGGCGGCCGCTAAGCCGCGGGGCGCAGCCCGCTGCGCCCGAACTACATCAGTATGGAGCACAGAAAATGACCATTGCCGTGCAATTCATCGATGTTTCGCGGACTTTCGGCGATGTTCGCGCCGTGGATCGGGTATCCATCGACATTCAGGACGGGGAATTCTTCTCCATGCTCGGGCCGTCCGGCTCGGGCAAAACCACCTGCCTGCGCCTGATCGCCGGCTTTGAACAGCTCTCTTCCGGCTCGATTCGCATCCACGGCCAGGAAGCCGCCAACCTGCCGCCGTATCAGCGCGACGTGAACACCGTGTTTCAGGATTACGCGCTGTTCCCGCACATGTCGGTGCTGGAAAACGTCGCCTACGGCCTGATGGTGAAGGGCGTCGCCAAACGCGAGCGGCTGTCGCGGGCGCAAGAGGCGCTGGAGAGCGTGGCGCTTGGTTTCGTTGCCGAACGCAAGCCGGCGCACCTGTCGGGCGGCCAGCGGCAGCGCGTGGCGTTGGCGCGCGCGCTGGTCAATCGGCCGCGGGTGCTGCTGTTGGACGAACCGCTCGGCGCGCTGGATCTCAAGCTGCGTGAGCAGATGCAGGGCGAGCTGAAGAAGCTGCAGCGCCAGCTGGGCATCACCTTTATCTTCGTCACCCACGATCAAAGCGAAGCGCTGTCGATGTCCGATCGGGTGGCGGTGTTCAATAACGGCCGCATCGAACAGGTGGATACGCCGCGCGAGCTTTACATGCGGCCGAAGACGCCGTTCGTCGCCGAGTTCGTCGGCACCTCCAACGTGGTGCGCAGCGAGCTGGCGCAGCGCCTGCTCGGCGAAAGCCGGACCTTCTCGATCCGGCCGGAACATATCCGCCTGCTGGAGCACGGCGGCGCGGCGCAGGACGAGATCCAGGTACAGGGCACGCTGCAGGAAATCCATTACCAGGGCGCGGCCACGCGGTATGAAATCGCGCTGAACGGCGGCGAAAAGCTGCTGGTCAGTCAGGCCAATCCGCAGTGGATCGCCGAAGGGCAACAGCGGCAGATCGGCCAGCCGATCGTCGCCTGCTGGCCGCGCGCGGCGATGGTGCCGCTGCTGGAGGAGAGGTGAGATGGACATGAGCATCGATTCCCCCTCGGCGCGCGGCGGTACCGTGCGCGCGCTGTCGACCTGGCTTTATCGCCGGCCGACGCTGTATCTGCTTTTGCTGCTGGTGCCGCCGCTGCTGTGGTTTGGCGCGGTGTACCTCGGTTCGCTGCTGACGCTGCTGTGGCAAGGGTTTTACACCTTCGACGATTTCACCATGGCGGTGACGCCGGATCTGACCTTCGCTAACCTGGCGGCGCTGTTCAACCCGGCCAACTACGACATCATCCTGCGCACGCTGACCATGGCGGTGCTGGTGTCGCTGGCCAGCGCGGCGCTGGCGTTCCCGATCGCCTATTACATGGCGCGCTACACCAGCGGCCGCGTCAAGGCGTTCTTTTACATCGCGGTGATGATGCCGATGTGGGCCAGCTATATCGTTAAAGCCTATGCCTGGACCCTGCTGCTGGCGAAAGACGGCGTGGCGCAGTGGTTCCTGCAGCACCTGGGGCTGGAGCCGCTGCTGGCTTCGCTGCTGACGGTGCCCGGCGTCGGCGGCAACACGCTGTCGACCTCGGGGCTGGGGCGTTTCCTGGTGTTCGTCTATATCTGGCTGCCGTTCATGATCCTGCCGATCCAGGCGGCGCTGGAGCGCCTGCCGCCTTCGCTGCTGCATGCCTCGGCGGATCTGGGCGCCCGACCGGCGCAGACCTTCCGCCACGTCATTTTGCCGCTGGCGGTGCCGGGCATCGCCGCCGGGTCGATCTTCACCTTCTCGCTGACGCTGGGCGACTTTATCGTGCCGCAACTGGTGGGGCCGCCGGGCTATTTCATCGGCAGCATGGTGTACGCCCAACAGGGTGCGATCGGCAATATGCCGATGGCCGCGGCCTTTACGCTGGTGCCGATCGTCCTGATCGCCATTTATCTTTCCATCGTCAAACGTCTGGGGGCTTTCGATGCACTTTGAACGCGCGCCCTTAGGGCTGAAGCTGGCCGCCTGGGGCGGACTGATCTTCCTGCATTTTCCGTTGGCGATCATCGCCATCTACGCCTTCAACACCGAGGATGCCGCTTTCAGCTTCCCGCCGAAGGGCTTCACGCTGCACTGGTTCAACGTTGCCGCCGGGCGGCAGGATATCCTCGATGCGGTGCTGCTGTCGGCGCAGATCGCCTGCCTGGCGACCGCCATCGCGCTGGTGCTCGGTACCCTGGCGGCGGCAGCGCTGTATCGGCGCGATTTCTTCGGCAAGGACAGCATTTCGCTGCTGTTGCTGCTGCCGATCGCGCTGCCGGGGATCGTCACCGGTCTGGCGCTGCTGGCCGCCTTCAAGGCGCTGAACATCGAGCCGGGCATCCTGACCATCGTCGTCGGCCATGCGACGTTCTGCGTGGTGATCGTGTTCAACAACGTCATCGCCCGGTTCCGCCGCACCTCGTACAGCCTGATCGAAGCGTCGATGGATCTCGGCGCCGACGGCTGGCAAACCTTCCGTTACGTGATCTTGCCGAACCTCGGCTCGGCGCTGCTGGCCGGGGGCATGCTGGCGTTCGCGCTGTCGTTCGATGAAATCATCGTGACTACCTTTACCGCCGGCCACGAGCGCACGCTGCCGCTGTGGCTGCTGAACCAACTCGGTCGCCCGCGCGACGTGCCGATCACCAACGTGGTGGCGCTGTCGGTAATGCTGTTAACCATGCTGCCGATCCTCGGCGCTTACTACCTGACCAAAGGTGGGGAAAGCGTCGCCGGCAGCGGCAAATAATTTCCTTACCCGACCTCTGATAAAAGGATAACCCTATGCAAAGCCAACTGTTGATTGACGGCCACCTGGTGAATGGCCAGGGCGCGACCCAGCCGGTGTATAACCCGGCGACCGGCGAAGTGATCGCGCAGGTGGCGGAGGCCAGCCCGGAGCAGGTCGATCGCGCGGTGCTGGCGGCGGACGCCGCGTTCGCCGCCTGGGGGCAAACCACGCCGAAGGCGCGTGCCGAGCATCTGCTCAAGCTGGCGGATTTGATCGACGAGCATGCCGAGACCTTCGCCAGGCTGGAATCGCTCAACTGCGGCAAGCCTTATCACTGCGTGTTGAACGACGAACTGCCGGCGGTGGCCGACGTGTTTCGCTTCTTCGCCGGGGCCAGCCGCTGCCTGACCGGCATGGCGGCCGGCGAGTATCTGGCCGGGCATACCTCGATGATCCGCCGCGATCCGCTCGGCGTGGTGGCCTCGATCGCGCCGTGGAACTACCCGCTGATGATGGCGGCCTGGAAACTGGCGCCGGCGCTGGCGGCGGGCAACTGCGTGGTGATCAAGCCGTCGGAGCAGACGCCGCTGACCACCTTTAAACTGGCCGAACTGGCCGCCGGGCTGTTCCCGCCGGGCGTGCTCAACGTGCTGTTCGGCCGCGGCACAAGCGTCGGCGATCGGCTGACCGGGCATGACAAGGTGCGCATGGTGTCGCTGACCGGCTCGATCGCCACCGGCGAGCACATCATCGCCCACACCGCCGCCGGCATTAAGCGCACCCATATGGAGCTGGGCGGCAAGGCACCGGTGCTGGTGTTCGACGATGCCGATCTGCAGCAGGTGGTGGACGGCATTCGCGGCTTCGGTTTCTACAACGCCGGGCAGGATTGCACCGCCGCCTGCCGCATCTACGCGCAGAAAAGCATTTATCCCGAGCTGGTGAAGCGGCTGGGCGAGGCGGTGGCCAGCCTGAAGATCGGTGCGCCGGACGACGAGAGCACCGAGCTGGGGCCATTGATTACCGCCCAGCATCTGGAGCGGGTCGCCGGTTTTGTCGAGCGCGCCAAAGCGTTGCCGCACGTGCAGGTGGTGACCGGCGGCGAGAAGGTGAAAGGGCCGGGTTACTACTTCCAGCCGACGCTGCTGGCCGGCGCGCGCCAGGAGGATGAGATCGTGCAGCGCGAGGTGTTCGGCCCGGTGGTGACGGTGACGCCGTTCGACGACGAAGAGCAGGTGCTGGCCTGGGCGAACGAATCCAACTACGGGCTGGCGTCGTCCGTGTGGACCCGTGACGTGGGCCGCGCGCATCGCTTGAGCGCCCGCCTGCAATACGGCTGCACCTGGGTGAACACCCACTTCATGCTGGTGAGCGAAATGCCGCACGGCGGCCAGAAACTGTCCGGCTACGGCAAGGACATGTCGATGTACGGGCTGGAGGATTACACCGCCATTCGTCATGTGATGTTCAAACATTGATTTTACAATAATTATCCGCACAATAGCGCGGCCTTCGGGCCGGCCCCGGCCGGCCGATGATAATAAAAATTGAAAGGAAGCCTATATGGGTATCACCCGACGCGATTTTCTCAACGGGGTGGCGATCACCATCGCCGCCGGGTTGACGCCGCTGCAAATCTTGCGCGCGTCGCCGCAAACCGCCAATCAAACCCTGTACTACCCGCCGGCGCTGACCGGGCTGCGGGGCAACCATCCGGGCTCGTTCGAGCATGCGCACCAGCTGGGGCGCGACGGTAAAACCTTTGATTTCGGCAGCGTGCCCGCCGTTGAAGAGTTCGATCTGGTGGTGGTCGGCGCCGGCATCAGTGGGCTGGCGGCCGCCTGCTTCTGGCAGCAGCTGAAAGGCGAGCAGCAGCGCATTTTGCTGATCGACAACCATGACGACTTCGGCGGCCACGCCAAGCGCAACGAATTCAACACCGACGACGGCATGCTGCTCGGCTACGGCGGCAGCGAATCGCTGCAGTCGCCGCGCTCCAACTTCAGCCCGGTGGCGATGGGGCTGCTGCGCAAGCTCGGCGTCGATATCGATCGGCTGGAGCAGGCGTTTGACACTACCTTCTACCCGGATCTGAACCTGAGCCGCGGGGTTTACTTCGATCGCAAGAACTTCGGCGTCGACAAGGTGGTGAGCGGCGATCCGGGCCGCACGGTGGCAGACGACATTCCGCGCGATCGTCTCAACGGCCGCTCTTATGAAGCGTTCATCGGTGATTTCCCGCTGCCGGAAAGCGATCGCCAGGCGCTGATCGCACTGCATACGGTGGAGAAAGATTATCTGCCGGAGATGACGCTGGAGCAGAAGGTCGAGTGGCTCGATACCCACAGCTACACCCAGTTCCTGCGCGAGAAGGTGGGCCTGAGCGAGTTGGCGATCCGTTATTTCCAGCAGACCACCAACGATTTCCAGGCGGTGGGCATCGACGGCACGTCGTGCAGCGATGCGCGCATCTGCGATCTGCCGGGCCTTGGCGGCATGAATCTGCCGCCGCTGGACGAAGAGTCGCAGGCGGATCTCGACGATCCTTACGTGTTCCACTTCCCGGACGGCAACGCCACGCTGACGCGCCTGATGGTGCGCAAGCTGATCCCGGCGGTGGCGCCGGCCGGCAAAGACATGAACGACGTGGTGCTGGCCAAATTCGACTACAGCCAGCTCGATCGGCCGGAGTCGCCGGTGAAGCTGCGTTTGAACAGCACCGGGCTGCACGCGGCCAACGTTGGCGACAAGGTGGAAGTCACCTACATGACCGGCGAGAAGATGACCAAAGTGCGCGCCGGGCAGGTGGTGATGGCCGGCTATAACATGATGATCCCGTACCTGGTGCCGGAGATGTCGCATGAGCAGCAGGAGGCGCTGAAGCAGAACGTCAAGGCGCCGCTGGTATACAGCAAGGTGGTGATCCGCAACTGGCAGCCGTTCATCAAGTTGGGCGTGCACGAGATCTATTCGCCGGCCGCGCCGTACAGCCGCGTGAAGCTGGACTACCCGGTGAGCATGGGCGGGTATCAGCACCCGCGCGATCCGGACCGGCCGATCGGCCTGCATATGGTGTACGTGCCGACGCTGCCGGGCAGCGGCCTCAGCCCGCGCGAGCAGTCGCGCAAAGGGCGCGCGCTGCTGCTGGGCACGCCGTTCGAGGTGCATGAGCAGATGATCCGCGAACAGCTGCAGGGCATGCTGGGCGACGCCGGTTTCGATCATCAGCGCGACATTCAGGCGATCACCGTCAACCGTTGGTCGCACGGTTACTCCTACTTCCTTAACGGGCTGTTCGACGACGAAGACGAGGCCAAGAAAATCATCGAAACGGCGCGGCAGCCGATCGGCAAGATCGTTATCGCCAACTCCGATTCCGACTGGAGCCCGTACGCCAACTCGGCGATCGATCAGGCGTGGCGCGCGGTGAACGAACTGGCCTACGGCAAGGTTGCCGCCAAGGAGGGAGCATGAGTCTGCGTTCGCTGTACCTGTTGAGCCTGCTGGCGGCCGGCGGCTCGGCCCAGGCGATGTCGGCCGGGGAATACGTCGCCAAGGCCGGTGACTGCACCGCCTGCCACACCGCGCCGGGCGGCGCTGAACTGGCGGGAGGCATGAAGTTCCCGACGCCGCTCGGGGCTATCTACGCCACCAACATTACGCCGGACAAGCTGCACGGCATCGGCGCCTATTCGTTCGAAGAGTTCGATCGCGCCATGCGCCAGGGGGTAGCCAAAGACGGTCACCGGCTCTACCCGGCGATGCCGTACACCTCGTACGCCAAAATGAGCGCGGAAGACATGCGCGCGCTGTATGACTATCTGATGAATGAAGTGCCGGCGCAGAACGTCGCCAACCGTGACAGCGACATCAGCTGGCCGCTGTCGATGCGCTGGCCGCTGGCGGTGTGGAACCAGCTGTTCCACGACGACCAGCCGTATCAGGCAGATCCGCAGCAAAGCGCCGAGTGGAACCGCGGCGCCTACCTGGTGCAGGGCGCGGGCCATTGCGGCAGCTGTCACACGCCGCGCGGCTGGGCGAT
Source organism: Serratia sp. TSA_105.2 (assembly GCF_052692115.1). NCBI lineage: Bacteria > Pseudomonadati > Pseudomonadota > Gammaproteobacteria > Enterobacterales > Yersiniaceae > Serratia > Serratia sp. TSA_105.2. The sequence goes on along the minus strand of NZ_JBQZFT010000008.1, from coordinate 51,485 downwards.
GCAGGAGAAGGGGCTGGACGGTAAGGAGCCGGTGTTCCTGAGCGGCGCCGAGCTGGACGGCTGGTACGCCTCCAATCTGCGCGGCCTGCCGCCGGAAGAGGTGACGGCGCTGCTGAAAACCGGCCGCAGCCGCCATGCGGCGGTCGCCGGGCCGATGAGCGAGGTGGTGACCCACAGTACGCAGTATCTCAGCGACGGCGATCTGAACGCCATCGCGGTGTACCTGCGCAGCCTGGCGCCGGAAACCGGCGCCAAAGCCGCTGCGCCTGCCGTGCAGGGGGATAACCCGGGCGGCAAGGCGACCTATGCGATGTACTGCTCGACCTGCCACGGCAATAAGGGGGAGGGCACCGATTTTGCCATTCCGGCGCTGGCGGGCAATGCCACGGTAACGGCGGACAATCCGCTGACCGCGCTGCGGGTAGTGCTGGAGGGGGCGCATACGCCGATCACGCAGCAGGCGATGGCGTTTGACATGCCGGCTTACGGCTGGGCGTTGAACGATCGACAGGCGGCGGATCTGATGAGCTATCTGCGGGGAAGCTGGGGCAACCAGGCGGCGCCGGTGACCGTGCAGCAGGTGCAAGACGCGCGTCAGCTGCAGGCGAAATGAAGGGGGAGCGCGGCTTGACGGCCGCGCTCCGCAAGCATTACAGCACCTTATGCGGGCCGAAGCATTCGTAGTGGATGCGTTCGGCCTCTACGCCCATTTCCAGCAGCTGTTTGCCCACGAACTGCATGAAGGCCACCGGGCCGCAAAAGTAATAGTGCATCTGCGGATCGGCCAGGCTACCTTGCAGCGCGCTCAAATCCATCAATCCGCGGCTGTGATAGTCGCGGCCTTCCACGTCATCGGCACCCGGCTCGCGGTACCACACATGGCGGCTCAGATTCGGCATGCGCCCGGCAATATCCGCCACCTCATCGGCAAAGGCGTGCACGCTGCCGTTTTCCGCCGCGTGCAGCCAGTGGACCTGCGCCTGATGCTGGTTGTCGTGCAGGGTGTTGAGCATGCCGAGCATCGGGGTTTGGCCGACGCCGGCGGAGATCAGCGCCACCGGCGTGGTCGGCGCCACGTCGAGGAAGAAGTCGCCGTGCGGCGGGGCGATGTAGATCACGTCGCCTTCCTGTGCCTGCTGGTGCAGGTAGTTGGACACTTTACCCTGATCTTCACGCTTGACCGCGATGCGGTAGAACTCGCCGTTCGGCGAGGTGGTCAGCGAGTACTGGCGAATTTCCTGATGTTCCAGGCTGTCGTGCTTGATGTAGACCGCCAGGTATTGCCCCGGTTTGAAGTCCGCCACCCGGCCGCCGTCCACCGGTGCCAGCACGAAGCTGCAGATCACGTCGCTCTGCGGCTGTTTCTTCAGGATGCGGAACGCGCGCAGATCGCGCCAGCCGCCGTTGTCGGTTTCGCTCTGCTGATAAATCTGCTCTTCACGCTGGATAAATACGTTGGCCAGCACGCCGTAGGCTTTGCCCCAGGCGTCCAGGACTTCCTGACCCGGGCTGAACATTTCGTCCAGCGTCGCCAGCAGGTGACCGCCGACGATGTTGTACTGCTCCGGCTGGATATTGAAGCTGGTGTGCTTCTGCGCGATGCGCTCCACCGCCGGCAGCAGCGCCGCCAGGTTCTCGATGTTGGCGGCATAGGCGCAGATGGCGTCGAACAGCGCCTGACGCTGATCGCCGTTGCGCTGGTTGCTCATGTTGAAAATGTCTTTCAATTCCGGGTTGTGCGCGAACATGCGATCGTAAAAGTGGGCGGTCAGCTTCGGCCCGGTCGCAGCCAGCAGGGGAAGGGTGGATTTCACGGTGGCGATGGTTTGGCTATCCAGCATGGAAGCGCTCCTTGGGTTGGGATCTTGACGATAATTGTAATGATGTATTTTAAATGCATCTTATTGGGTTCCGCGTCGCTTGTAAATACCCTTGTTTTCGTTGCGGTGTTCTTCGGGCGTCGATCGCGCTCACAGAACATGAAAAAAGCGCATCGTTCGCATGAGGAAATGTCCGTTGATAAACGGCGGTATTTATCGGATCAAAGCCTTGCGCCACCTTATGCCAATCGTTTGCGTAAAAACCTCTGTCAAGACCTATCTTCGGTGGGGCGAAACGGTTTACACTGTGGCCCAGAACCCAAACGGGTAGTTATTTGGTGATTTTTTAGTTAGCTGATTTAAGTCAGGAGATGCCGGATGTTAAAGCGTGAAATGAACATTGCCGATTACGATGCGGAACTGTGGCGTGCCATGGAGCAGGAAGTGGTGCGTCAGGAAGAGCACATCGAGCTGATCGCGTCTGAGAACTACACCAGCCCGCGCGTGATGCAGGCTCAGGGTTCCCAGCTGACCAACAAATACGCTGAAGGCTATCCGGGCAAGCGTTACTACGGCGGCTGCGAATACGTGGATATCGTTGAGCAGCTGGCTATCGATCGCGCCAAAGAATTGTTCGGCGCCGATTACGCCAACGTGCAGCCGCACTCCGGCTCCCAGGCGAACTTCGCCGTGTACACCGCGCTGCTGCAGCCGGGCGACACCATTCTGGGCATGAACCTGGCGCACGGCGGCCACCTGACCCACGGTTCCCCGGTCAACCTGTCCGGCAAACTGTATAACGTGGTGCCTTACGGCATCGACGACAAAGGCCAAATCGACTATGACGATCTGGCCAAGCAGGCGCAAACCCACAAGCCGAAAATGATCATCGGCGGTTTCTCCGCTTACTCCGGCGTGGTTGACTGGGCCAAAATGCGCGAAATCGCCGACAGCATCGGCGCTTACCTGTTCGTCGACATGGCGCACGTGGCCGGCCTGATCGCCGCCGGCGTGTACCCGAACCCGGTACCGCACGCGCACATCGTCACCACCACCACCCACAAAACCCTGGCGGGCCCGCGCGGCGGCCTGATCCTGGCGAAGGGCGGCGACGAAGATCTGTACAAAAAGCTGAACTCCGCCGTGTTCCCTGGCGGCCAGGGCGGCCCGCTGATGCACGTGATCGCCGGCAAGGCGGTGGCACTGAAAGAAGCGATGGAGCCTGAGTTCAAGGTTTATCAGCAGCAAGTGGCGGTCAACGCCAAGGCGATGGTGGACGTGTTCCTGCAGCGCGGCTACAAAGTGGTCTCCGGCGGCACCCATAACCACCTGTTCCTGCTGGATCTGGTCGACAAAAACCTGACCGGTAAAGAAGCGGACGCTGCCCTGGGCCGCGCCAACATCACCGTCAACAAAAACAGCGTGCCGAACGATCCTAAGAGCCCGTTCGTCACCTCTGGCGTGCGTATCGGCACCCCGGCCGTCACCCGTCGTGGCTTTAAAGAAGCCGACGTGCGCGAACTGGCCGGTTGGATCTGCGATGTGCTGGACAACATCAACGATGAAGCCACCATTGAACGCACCAAGAAGAAAGTGCTGGATATCTGCGCCCGCCTGCCGGTTTACGCATAATCCCGCTTTCGCCCGACAAAACCCGCTGCGGCGGGTTTTTTTGTGGCCGCTCGCGGCAAACTGTGAGCTGTCTGGCACTCTAACGCATTGAAGTGGAATGAAGATTGCGGGGCGGTGTGAGCTCTGTCAAAGTATTGCCCTCACTCCGGAGGGATCATGGTTCTGCAATCCACGCGTTGGCTCGCGCTCAGTTATTTCACCTACTTCTTTTCCTACGGTATCTTCTTACCGTTCTGGGGCGTGTGGCTGAAAGGCGAGGGCATCGCGCCCGAAACCATCGGCATATTGCTCGGCGCCGGCTTGGTGGCCCGCTTCCTCGGCAGCTTACTGATTGCTCCCCGCGTTAAAGATCCCTCTCATTTAGTCTCCGCCCTGCGCCTGCTGGCGCTGCTGACCCTGGCCTTCGCGGTCGGTTTCTGTTTCGGCAACGGTTGGGGCTGGCTGATGCTGGTGATAGCGGGTTTCAACCTGTTCTTCTCGCCGCTGGTGCCGCTGACCGACGCGCTGGCCGCCACCTGGCAAAAGCAGATCCGCATGGACTACGGCCGGGTGCGGCTGTGGGGCTCGCTGGCGTTCGTCATCGGCTCGGCGCTGACCGGGCAGCTGGTGGCGGTGTGGGGCCATAACGCGATTCTCTACAGCCTGATCTTCAGCGTGTTGGCGATGCTGCTGGGCATGTTGCTGAAGCCGAGCGTCATGCCGCAGGGCGAAGCGCGCACGCACAGCGAAGCCGAGCGCTCGATGTGGGCACTGCTGAAAGAGGGGCCGGTCTGGCGCTTCCTGCTGTGCGTCACGCTGCTGCAGGGGGCGCACGCCGGCTACTATAGCTTCGGCTCCATTTACTGGCAGGAGGCGGGCTATTCGGCCTCGACCATCGGCTATCTGTGGTCGCTCGGCGTGGTGGCGGAGGTGATTATTTTCGCCAGCAGCAACGTGCTGTTCCGCCGCTGGAATGCGCGCAACCTGCTGTTGCTCTCCGCCTGCTGCGGCGTGTTGCGCTGGAGCCTGATGGCCTACAGTACCGAGCTGGGCTGGCTGCTGCTGATCCAGATCCTGCACTGCGGCACCTTCACCGTCTGTCATCTGGCGGCGATGCGCTTTATTGCCGCGCGCCAGGGGCAAGAGGTGATCCGGCTGCAGGCGGTGTATTCGGCGCTGGCGATGGGCGGCGGTATCGCCGTTATGACGGTCATTGCCGGGTTCCTGTTCGAACATTGGCAGGGCGGGGTATTCTGGGTGATGGCGGCGGTCGCGGTGCCGGCCTTGTTCATCCGGCCGCCGGCGGTCAGTGTCAGCCGTTGATTAAGGGGCTTCCAGCAGCGTGCGGATGGCTTGGCGCTGCCGGGTTTCCAGCGGCAGTTCGGTATAGATCAGCGGCGGGTGCGGATCGCTGTGCACCGCCGCATAAGGGGTGATCACCAGCATGACACCCTGCGGCGCGCCGCCGCGCAGATAGTCGCTCAGCGGCAGATACTTGATGTTCAGCGGCAGCAGCGTGAGCTCGCGGATCTGATATTCCACTTCCTCTTCCAGCTGCGGGTTGTCCAGCGTCAGCAGCAGCACCTGTTTTTCCTGCAGCGCGTTGTCCTGCATCAGCCAGGCGCCGAAGCTGATGGCCACCAGGCCCGTCTCCTCGTTGGAAAAATGCACGCCGTACTCCTGCTCCAGCGGTTTCAGCGCTTCCTGCGTGGTGCGCATCAGCCGCGGGTATTTGCGCACCACTTCTTCCAACAGCATATTGTCGATGCCGATGGTGAAACGGCAGCGCTCCAGCGCCGGCGCCAGGTGGGCGAACAGCTGGCTGACCAGCTCCGCCTTGCTGCTGAAGGCCATGCCGGAAAGCTGCTGGAAACGCTCGACCATGCTGTCGATGGCCGCCATCAGCCGCTGTTCTTGCGCGGAGTCGTTGCTGTGGTAGCTGTGATTTTTCAACATGGTAAACGTCAGCGCCAAAAAATCGCGCTCGTCTGCCTGCGGCGGCTGGTTAAACAGCCGGTTGCAGGCCTGATGCAGCCAGGCGGCGGCCTGTTGCTCCGGCTTTTGCCGCAGCCAGTCGCGCTGAACGGCATCGAAACGCGGATGCTGCCGCAGGCGATTTTGCCAGGCGCAGTAGAGCAGATAATGCTGCAGAAATTGGCGGTCGCGCGCGTCAAAGTGGCGGTTGAGCAGCGGCTCGCAGGCATCGATCGCCTCTGCCAGCTCAGACGCCGGGGCGGCATCGGCCGCCAGCGCGTGCCGCAGGCGCGGGGCGAAATCGCCTTCAACGAATTGCGGGCTGCAGCGCAGGGCACGCCGCAGCCAATGGATCAGGCACAGGCGCTGGTCGAGCGCGCTGCCCCGCAGTTGGTAGCCACGATCGGGATCGATGGCGATCTCCAGGTGGTGGAAACGCTGGATTTCACTGGCCACCTCGGCTATATCTTGCCGGGTTATCGGGGGGGCGACGCCGTTGATTCGGCTCAGGGTCTCCAGCTGTAACTCGGGCTCCGGCGTGTACAGCATCAGCAGCAGATGGCAGCGCCGTTGTTGTCCGGAGAGCTCGGGCACGGGAGAGGTGTCCAGGCTCATTATCACCTTCCGGCATAAAAGGTTGCGATTATGCCTAAGCATAGCAAAAGGCTTTGTGGCGGCAGGGTTACCGCGCGGCTTTTACTTCGGCTTACAACTTTCGTCACAAATATCGCCGGGAGAGGCGGGCCGTTCGGCGTTTGTTTGTGTTACGTTATAACAAATACAGGTAAGACAGGATAATGATGAAGTTACGTCGTCTTTTGGCTGCCTTTGGCGCCGTGTTCAGCGCCGGTGCGATCGCGCATCCGCACAGCTTTATCGACATGAACACCACCTTCGTCGCCAAGGACCAGCGGCTGGTCGGCCTGAAAATGGTGTGGGTGATGGATGAAATCACCTCGGCAGATCTGCTCTACGATGCGAAAAACGCCAAGAGCGATTCGGAGGTGTGGAAAAAGCTGGCGGCGGAAGTGATGGCCAACGTGCTGGGGCAGCACTATTTCACCGATCTTTACCGCGACGGCAAACCGGTGAAATACCTGAACTTGCCCAGCGAATATCATCTGTCGCGCCAGGGCAATCAGGCGGTGCTGGAGTTCGTGCTGCCGTTGGCCGAGCCGCAGCCGCTGGTGGGCAAGCCGTTCGAACTTTCTACTTACGATCCGACTTATTTCGTGGACATGACCTATAAAGACCAAAATGCACTGCATCTGCCGCCGGAGATGGCGCAGCTGTGCAGCTACAAGCTGATGACGCCGAAGCCGAATGCGTCGCTGCAGGCCTATGCGCTGTCGCTCGACAAGAACGACTCGCCCGGTGAAGACCTGGCGCTGGGGCAGCAGTTCGCCCAGCGGGTGAGGCTGCAATGTCGTTAAATCTCTCACAACCGACGACGAGCCGACGCCACTGGGCCTTCGGCCTGTGGCCGCTGCTGCCGTTCATGCTGGCGCTGGCGGCCGCCGCGCTGCTGGCGTGGCACTATTGGCCGCAGCTGCTGATGCAGAGCGTGGTGTGGCAAAAAGCGCTGCACCAGCAGATGGCGGGGCTGTTACAGCAGGTGAAGGCCGCGCCGCAGCAGGCCGGGCTGGCGCTGATGCTGTTCAGCCTCGGCTATGGCGTCTTGCATGCGCTCGGCCCCGGCCACGGCAAAGTGGTGATCGCCACCTATCTGGCCACCCATCCGGCGCGGCTGAAAAGCAGCCTGAAGCTGACCTTCGCCGCCTCGCTGGTACAGGGCGGGGTGGCGATCGCGCTGGTCACGCTGATGCTGGTGGTATTGCAGCTCTCTTCGCGCCAGCTGCACCAAAGCAGCTTCTGGCTGGAAAAGGGCAGCTTTATCCTGGTGATGCTGCTTGGCGTGCTACTGAGTTGGCGCGCGCTGAAACGCCTGTTTGCGGCGATCAAGGCGATGCGCCCGGCGCCGGCGCTGCGCATCAACAGCCTGACGCCGCTGGCGGCGGATCATGTGCACAGCGCCAATTGCGGCTGCGGCCACCGGCATCTGCCGAGCGACAGCGAGCTGCAGGCGGGAAGCGACTGGCGCACTCAGGCCGCCATCGTGCTGGCGATGGGCATGCGCCCCTGTTCGGGGGCGATTTTGGTGCTGCTGTTCTCCAAGGTGATCGGCGTGTTCGGCTGGGGAGTGATCTCCGCGCTGGCGATGGCATTCGGCACCTCGTTGACCATCTCGATGCTGGCGCTGCTGGTGCATTACAGCCGCCGGCTGGCGGTGCGCCTCAGCCGTTCGCGCGCGCCCGCCGCCTGGAGCGCGGTGGCCTGGGGGGCGTTGGCGCTGGCCGGCGGCCTGATCCTGTTGGCCGCCGGGCTGTTGCTGTACGTCAGCGCGCAGCCGGAATTCGGCGGTGGCATCCGGCCCTTCTCCCGCTAACGGGCATAAAAAAAGCGCTGCATCGGCAGCGCTTTTTTTCGATTTGCTTCTGGCGATTAACGCTTCAGCGCTTCGCTCAGTTCTTCACGCATGGTGGCCAGCATGGCTTTCACTACGCGCGGGTTGCCTGCAACCACGTTGCCGGAGCTGAAGTGGTTGTGGCCACCGACGAAGTCGGTCACCAGGCCGCCGGCTTCACGCACCAGCAGTTCGCCCGCGGCGAAATCCCACGGCTTCAGGCCGATTTCGAAGAACCCGTCTACGCGGCCGGCGGCCACATAGGCCAGATCCAGCGCGGCGGAACCGGTGCGGCGGAAGTCTGCACACTGGGTGAACAGCTTGCCGACGATGTTGATGTAAGGCGTTGCGTGCTGCTTGACCTTGAACGGGAAGCCGGTCGCCAGGATGGTGCCATCCAGATCTTTGGCGTTGGTGCCGCGCAGGCGGTAACCGTTGAGCTGTGCGCCCTGGCCGCGCGTGGCGGTGAACAGTTCGTTGCGCATCGGATCGTAGACCACGGCCACTTCAGTACGGCCTTTGATGCGTACGGCGATGGAAACGGAGAAATGAGGGAAACGTTTGATGAAGTTTGCAGTGCCATCCAGTGGATCGATCACCCATTGCACATCGCGATCTTCGCCGATCAGCTCACCGCGTTCTTCGCTCACGATACTGTGTTGCGGATAAGACTTGCGGATGACGTCGATGATCAGATGCTCTGCATCGCGATCGACGTTGGTGACGAAGTCATTGGTCCCTTTCTGGCTCGCTTCTACAGCGTCCGGGGTTTCGTAGTTTTTGGCAATCAGGTTACCGGCCTTGCGCGCAGCGCGCACGGCGATAGTCAGCATCGGATGCATGGGTATCTTCCAACTAGGATGTTAAAGAACAGGAAACGGCGCGAAGTATAGCAGCTGTTCGGCAAATTGCCTATGGCTGTGTTAAGATGCTGCGATTTTCCGCCACGCTCAGAGTTTGTATGCTGCACAATATCCGCATTGTTCTGGTAGAGACTTCACATACCGGCAACATGGGCTCGACCGCCAGAGCCATGAAAACCATGGGTTTAACCAACCTTTATCTGGTTAATCCGCTGATCAAACCCGATTCTCAGGCCATCGCCCTGGCCGCCGGCGCCAGCGACGTGATCGGCAACGCCACTATCGTCGATACCCTCGATGACGCCATCGCCGGCTGTAGCCTGGTGGTGGGCACCAGCGCACGTTCTCGCACCTTGCCGTGGCCGATGCTGGAGCCGCGTGAATGCGGCGTGCGCGCAGTGCACGAAGGCGAACACGCGCCGGTGGCGCTGGTGTTCGGCCGCGAACGCGTCGGGCTGACCAACGATGAACTGCAGAAGTGCCACTACCACGTCGCCATTCCGGCCAACCCGGACTACAGCTCGCTGAACCTGGCGATGGCGGTGCAGATCCTGGCGTACGAAGTGCGCGTGGCTTACCTCGATCGCCAACAGGCGGGCGCGCCGCAGCTGGAAGAGACGCCGTATCCGCTGGTGGACGACCTCGAGCGTTTCTATCAGCACCTGGAGCAGACGCTGCAGCGCACCGGCTTTATTCGCCCGTCCCATCCGGGGCAGGTGATGAGCCGCCTGCGTCGGCTGTTCACCCGCGCGCGCCCGGAAGGGCAGGAGCTGAATATCCTGCGCGGCATGCTGACGTCGATCGAGAAACAGGATAAACATCAAGGTAATTAATTGATGTGGCATAACGGTGGGCGACAATAGTATTAGTTATCCAAAGGTTATAACATGTATTTTATATACCTTTGTTCTTGCTAAGTTCAAAACGTGCTAATACTTGAGTCAATTACTAGGTTAAATAGTTGACTGTTTTACTCAGGAATGTCAGACTTTCGGCCATATTTGACCAACAGGTAACCATTGAGCTATGAGACTGACATCCAAAGGCCGTTATGCCGTAACCGCTATGCTTGACGTAGCGCTGCATTCCCAGGAAGGGCCGGTACCACTGGCGGACATTTCCGAACGCCAGGGTATTTCGCTCTCTTATCTGGAACAATTATTCTCCCGTCTGCGCAAGAACGGCCTGGTGGCCAGCGTGCGTGGTCCGGGCGGTGGTTATCTGCTGGGTAAAGACGCGGGTGAGATCGCCGTTGGCGCTGTCATCACTGCCGTCGATGAATCGGTAGATGCAACCCGTTGCCAGGGCAAAGAAGGCTGTCAGGGCGGCGATCGCTGCTTGACCCACGCCCTGTGGCGCGATCTGAGCGAGCGCATCAGCGGGTTCCTGAACAACATTACGCTGGCAGAACTGGTCAATAACCAGGAAGTGCTGGTGGTGGCGGATCGTCAAAACAACGATACGCGCCGCACGGCCAACGGTCGTCCGCAAGAAACTATCAACGTTAATCTGCGCGCATAAGCAGCTGGCGAAATTTTTTTAGTTTTTGGAAGTGATGTACGGAGCACAAGAGCAATGAAATTACCGATTTATCTGGATTACTCAGCAACGACGCCGGTCGACCCGCGCGTTGCTGAGAAGATGATGCAGTTTTTGACCCTGGACGGCACTTTCGGCAACCCGGCTTCCCGTTCCCACCGTTTCGGTTGGCAGGCGGAAGAGGCGGTAGACATCGCCCGTAACCAAATCGCCGAACTGGTGGGCGCCGACCCACGCGAAATTGTCTTCACCTCCGGGGCGACCGAATCCGACAACCTGGCGATCAAAGGCGCTGCCAATTTCTACCAGAAAAAAGGCAAGCACATCATCACCAGCAAAACCGAACACAAAGCCGTGCTGGACACCTGCCGTCAGCTGGAGCGCGAAGGGTTTGAAGTGACCTACCTGGCGCCGCAGAGCAACGGCATCATCAGCCTGCAGGATCTCGAAGCGGCGCTGCGCGATGACACCATTCTGGTCTCCATCATGCACGTCAACAACGAAATCGGCGTGGTGCAGGATATCGAAGCAATCGGCGAAATGTGCCGCGCGCGCGGTATCATCTACCACGTTGACGCCACCCAGAGCGTGGGCAAACTGCCTATCGATCTGAGCAAGCTGAAAGTCGACCTGATGTCGTTCTCCGGCCACAAAATCTATGGCCCGAAAGGCATCGGCGCGCTGTACGTGCGCCGTAAGCCGCGCATTCGCATCGAAGCGCAGGTACACGGCGGCGGTCACGAGCGCGGCATGCGTTCCGGCACTCTGCCTGTCCACCAGATCGTCGGCATGGGCGAAGCTTACCGCATCGCCAAAGAAGAGATGACCGAAGAGATGGCGCGTCTGCGCACCCTGCGCGATCGTCTGTGGAACGGCGTGAAAGATATGGAAGAAGTGTATCTGAACGGCGATCTGGAGCACGGCGCACCGAACATCCTGAACGTCAGCTTCAACTACGTTGAAGGCGAGTCGCTGATCATGGCGCTGAAAGACCTGGCCGTTTCCTCCGGTTCAGCCTGTACCTCCGCCAGCCTCGAGCCGTCCTATGTGCTGCGCGCGCTGGGCATGAGCGATGAATTGGCGCACAGCTCGATCCGTTTCTCCCTGGGGCGTTTCACCACGGAAGAAGAGATCGACTACACCATTCAACTGGTGCGTAAATCCATCGGCCGTCTGCGCGATCTGTCCCCGTTATGGGAGATGTTCAAGCAGGGCGTGGACATCAACAGCATCGAATGGGCGCATCATTAATTCTCAGGTTTCAGGAGCAAGGTCATGGCTTACAGCGAAAAAGTAATCGATCATTATGAAAACCCGCGCAACGTGGGTTCTTTCGACAACGAAGATCCTACCGTCGGCAGCGGCATGGTAGGGGCACCGGCCTGCGGCGACGTCATGAAGCTGCAGATCAAGGTTAACGATGAAGGCATCATCGAAGACGCGCGCTTTAAAACTTACGGCTGCGGTTCCGCCATCGCCTCCAGCTCGCTGGTGACCGAATGGATGAAAGGCAAGTCGCTCGATCAGGCTGAAGCGATCAAAAACACCCAGATCGCTGAAGAGCTGGAATTGCCGCCGGTCAAAATTCACTGCTCGATCCTGGCTGAAGACGCCATCAAAGCAGCGATTGCCGACTATAAGAGCAAGCACAGCGCCAAGTAATTTGTCTGAGTCGGCCCGGCCGCGCCGGGCTTTGATGTGAAGTGTGAGGTTGTGATGTCTATTACCATGAGCGACAGCGCTGCGCAGCGTGTTCAGGCGTTTTTGACGAACCGCGGCAAAGGTCTCGGCCTGCGTCTGGGAGTGCGAACTTCCGGCTGCTCCGGGATGGCGTACGTGCTGGAATTTGTTGACGAAGCCAACGATGACGACATCGTGTTTGAAGACAAAGGCATCAAGGTGATCATCGACGGCAAGAGCCTGGTCTACCTTGACGGCACCGAGCTTGATTTCGTTAAGGAAGGCCTGAACGAAGGCTTCAAGTTCAACAACCCGAACGTCTCAAGCGAATGCGGCTGCGGCGAGAGTTTCAACGTCTGACAGTCCATCGTGCTCCCCCGTTTCGGCGGGGGAACTTCATCCGCTAACGCCCAGAGCACGCTATGGATTACTTTACTTTATTCGGGCTGCCAGTTCGCTACACCGTGGACGGCAGCCTGCTTGCGTCCCGCTTCCAGGATCTGCAGCGCCAATTCCACCCCGATCGTTTCGCCAACCAGCCGGAGCGCGAACGCCTGATGGCGTTGCAGCAGGCGGCGACCATCAACGAAGCCTACCAGGCGCTGAAGCACCCGTTAAAACGCGCGGAGTATATGCTATCTTTGCACGGCTTCGATCTGGGCAACGAACAGCATACGATGCGCGACACCGCGTTTCTGATGGAACAGCTGGAACTGCGCGAAGAGCTCGACGCCATTGAGCGCAAGCCGGAGGCGGAAAGCCTGCTGGCCGATTTCGGCGCGCGGCTGGCTGTCTCCATCAAACAGCGCAGCGCGCTGATGCTGCAGCAGCTGGATGGTGAGCAATGGGCGGACGCCGCCGACACCGTGCGCAAGCTGCGCTTTTTGGACAAACTCCAGCAACAGGTTGAACAACTCGAAGAAAAACTGCTGGGTTTTGAGTAACACCTTCTGATTCTGATTGTGGAAGCTTCAACATGGCCTTATTACAAATTAGTGAGCCTGGCCTCAGCGCCGCGCCGCACCAGCGACGTCTGGCCGCCGGCATCGACTTAGGCACCACCAACTCGCTGGTCGCCACGGTGCGCAGCGGGCAAGCGGAAACGCTGGCCGACGAACAGGGCCGCCATTTGCTGCCTTCGGTGGTGCATTATCAGGCGGACGCGCAGCGCGTCGGCTGGGAGGCGCGCCAACAGGCGGCGCAGGATCCGGCCAATACCGTCAGCTCCATCAAACGCATGATGGGCCGCTCGTTGGCGGACGTGCAGCAACGTTACCCGAACCTGCCGTATCAATTCCAGGCCAGCGACAACGGCCTGCCACTGATCGTCACCGCCGCCGGCCCGGTTAACCCGGTCGGCGTCTCCGCCGATATCCTGCGGGCCCTGTCCGCGCGCGCGCAAGCGGCGCTGGAAGGGGAGCTGGACGGCGTGGTGATCACCGTTCCCGCCTACTTCGACGACGCACAGCGTCAAGGCACCAAAGACGCGGCGCGTCTGGCCGGCCTGCACGTCCTGCGCCTGCTGAACGAACCGACCGCGGCGGCGATCGCCTACGGGCTGGATTCCGGCCAGGAAGGGGTGATCGCGGTTTACGATCTGGGCGGAGGCACCTTTGATATCTCCATTCTGCGCCTCAGCCGCGGCGTGTTCGAAGTGTTGGCCACCGGCGGCGATTCCGCGCTGGGCGGCGACGATTTCGATCACCTGCTGGCCGACTGGCTGCGCGAGCAGGCCGGCGTGGCCGATCGCAGCGACCATGGCGTGCAGCGCCAGCTGCTGGACGCCGCCATCGCCGCCAAAATCGCGTTGAGCGATGCCGACAGCGTGCGCGTTGAGGTGGCCGGCTGGCAGGGCGAGGTGACCCGCGCCCAGTTCGAAGCGCTGATCGCTCCGCTGGTGAAACGCACGCTGATGGCCTGCCGTCGCGCGCTGAAAGACGCCGGCGTCGCCGCCGACGAGGTGCTGGAAGCGGTGATGGTCGGCGGTTCTACCCGCGTGCCGCTGGTGCGTGAGCAGGTGGGCGCCTTCTTCGGCCGCGCGCCGCTGACGTCGATCGATCCGGATAAAGTGGTCGCCATCGGCGCCGCGATCCAGGCCGACATTCTGGTGGGCAACAAGCCGGACAGCGACATGCTGCTGCTGGACGTGATCCCGCTGTCGCTGGGCCTCGAAACCATGGGCGGCCTGGTGGAGAAAGTGATCCCGCGCAACACCACCATCCCGGTGGCGCGCGCGCAGGAGTTCACCACCTTCAAAGACGGCCAGAGCGCGATGATGATCCATGTGCTGCAGGGCGAGCGCGAGCTGGTGCAGGATTGCCGTTCGCTGGCGCGCTTCACGCTGCGCGGCCTGCCGCCGCTGCCTGCCGGGGGGGCGCACATTCGCGTTACCTTCCAGGTGGATGCCGACGGTCTGCTGAGCGTCACCGCGATGGAGAAATCCACCGGCGTCGAAGCCTCGATCCAGGTGAAGCCGTCGTACGGCCTGTCGGACAGCGAAATCGCCGGCATAATCAAGGATTCGATGGCCAACGCGCAAAGCGACGTGGGCGCGCGCAAGCTGGCGGAGCAACGCGTGGAAGCCTCGCGGGTGCTGGAAAGCCTGCAGGGCGCGCTGGCCACCGACGCCTCGCTGCTGAGCGAGGCGGAAAGCCAGGCGATCGCCGCCGCGACCCAGGCATTGCAGCAGGCGGTGCAGGGGGAAGATCCCGCCGCTATCGAAGACGCCATCAAAACATTAGATGCACAAACGCAAGATTTTGCCGCGCGCCGCATGGACGCTTCCATTCGCCGCGCGCTGGCTGGCCATTCTGTGGATGAGGTTTAACCATGCCTAAAATTGTTTTCCTGCCCCATCAAGATCTTTGCCCGGAAGGGGCGGTTCTGGAAGCCGAAAAAGGGGAGTCGATCCTCAACGTTGCGCTGCGCAACGGCATTGAAATCGAGCACGCCTGCGAGAAATCCTGCGCCTGCACCACCTGCCACTGCATCGTGCGTGAAGGCTTCGATTCGCTGGAAGAGAGCAGCGAGCTGGAAGACGACATGCTGGACAAAGCGTGGGGGCTGGAGCCGGAAAGCCGTCTGAGCTGCCAGGCGCTGGTCGCCGACGAAGATCTGGTGGTCGAAATGCCGCGCTACACCGTCAACCACGCGCGTGAGCATTAATTGTTAGCCGCAGCGCCAACCCGGAGATCATAATGGGACTGAAGTGGACCGACAGCCGAGAAATCGGCGAAGCCCTGTACGACCAATACCCGGACACCGATCCGAAAACCGTGCGTTTTACCGACATGCATCAGTGGATCTGCGATCTGGAAGAGTTCGACGACGATCCGCAGGCTTCCAACGAAAAAATACTGGAAGCGATCCTGCTGGTCTGGTTAGATGAAGCGGAGTAAATAGCGTAACGGGCTGCCATGGGCGGCCCGTTTATTTTGTATCCGACATACCCGTCGTCTTTCAAACCGCAGCGTTGTTACCTGCACGATCACACCCCAGTCACTTACCTGAGTAAGCTCCTGGGGATGAGATCGCTGGGCGCCTAGCTGCAATTTGAAATCCATAGGGTATGCAATAAAGCCCTAATGAAATAATAAAGGGAACATCCGGAGTAAGAAGGCTATGACAACAGAATTCATGCAGGTCGCGCTGTCGCAACAACCTGCCGACGCCCGTTGGGGCGAAAAAGCGCTGCTCAGCACCAACGGCGAAGGGATGACCATCCACCTGACCGGCGCCGACAAGCTGGGCGCGATCCAGCGTGCGGGCCGCAAAATTGACGGTCAGGGCATCAAAAACGTCAAGCTGGCCGGCGACGGTTGGGACTTGGAAAACAGCTGGGCGTTTTGGCAGGGTTACCGTGGGCCGAAAGGGCAACGCAACGTCGAATGGGCCGAGCTGCCGGAAGCCGCGCGTCAGGAGCTGGATAAGCGCCTGAAGATCGTTGACTGGGTGCGCGACACCATCAATATGCCGGCGGAAGAGCTGGGGCCGGAGCAGCTGGCGACCCGCGCCGTCGATCTGATGTGCGACGTCGGCTGCGATGCCGTCAGCTATCGCATCACCAAGGGCGAAGATCTGCGCGAGCAGAACTATGCCGGCATCCACACCGTCGGCCGCGGTTCCGAACGTCCACCGGTGCTGCTGGCGCTCGACTTCAACCCGACCGGTAACCCGGACGCGCCGGTGTTCGCCTGCCTGGTCGGCAAGGGCATCACCTTCGATACCGGCGGTTATAGCCTGAAGCAGAGCGCCTTTATGGATTCGATGAAGGCTGACATGGGCGGCGCGGCGACCATCACCGGCGCCCTGGCGCTGGCGGCGGCGCGCGGCCTGAAGCAGCGCGTGAAGCTGTACCTGTGCTGCGCCGACAACATGGTCAGCGGCAACGCTTTCAAACTGGGCGACATCATTCGCTACCGCAACGGCAAAACCGTTGAGGTGATGAACACCGATGCGGAAGGGCGCCTGGTGCTGGCCGACGGCCTGATCGACGCTTCTCAGCAGAACCCGCAGCTGATTATCGACTGCGCCACCCTGACCGGTGCCGCCAAAACCGCGGTCGGCAACGACTACCATGCGCTGTTCAGCTTCGACGACGCGCTGGCGCAGGAGCTGCTGAGCAGCGCCGCCGCCGAGCAAGAGCCATTCTGGCGTCTGCCGCTGGCCGAGTTCCACCGCAGCCAACTGCCGTCCAACTTCGCCGAGCTGAACAACGTGGCCGGCCCG
Source organism: Serratia sp. TSA_105.2 (assembly GCF_052692115.1). Classification (NCBI taxonomy): domain Bacteria; kingdom Pseudomonadati; phylum Pseudomonadota; class Gammaproteobacteria; order Enterobacterales; family Yersiniaceae; genus Serratia; species Serratia sp. TSA_105.2. The sequence continues at coordinate 34,806 of NZ_JBQZFT010000008.1, read as the reverse complement.
GCCTACACCGCCGGCGCCAGCACCGCGGCGGCCTTCCTGTCGCACTTCGTCAAGAATTACCAGCAAGGCTGGCTGCACATCGACTGTTCCGCCACCTACCGCAAAGGCGCGGTGGAGCAGTGGTCGGCCGGCGCGACCGGTCTGGGCGTGCGCACCCTGGCCAATCTGCTGCTGAGCAAAGCCAAATAATTGAACGCCCGCCGCGTCGGGCGCTAGAATGCGCATTATCTTCGGGGCCCAGCATGCTGGGCCTCGCTATTTGATCCCTGGAGTTTGCCATGAGTGCCCATCATCACGATGCCGCCCCGAGCGAGAACGAACTTGAACGCCTGCTGAAGCTGGCGGTGACGGAGCCGGCCCATCGCCCGGCGTTCTTCCGTGAACTGCTCGACGCCACGGTGCTGATCCTCGGCGACAGCGAACAGGTGCAGCAGGACGGCGACATCGCGCTGAACGCGGATACGCCGGTCAATATCCAGCATTGGGAAAAGCAGGACGGCGGCAGCATCATTCCGTTCTTCACCTCGCTGGAAGCGCTGCAGAAAGCCGTTGAGGACGAACAGCCATTTATCGCCATGCCGGCGCGGGTACTGTTCGAAATCACCCAGGGTGCGGATCTGTTCCTCAACCCGAAGGCGGAGTACGGCAAGGAGTTCTATCCGGAAGAGGTGGCGATGCTGCTGGCGACCGGCGGCGTCGTCAAACCGGTGGAGCATTACGTCGATAAAGAGACCCAAATCCTGCTGGGGCAGCCCGAAGAGTATCCGTCGGCGATGGTGGACGCGTTGACCACGCTGTTCAGCCAGCGCAAGCCGGTGCGCCGCGCGTTTCTGGCGCTGATGCACGACCAGGCGGCGGACGAGAAACCGAATTTGCTGATCGGGCTGGAAGTGGACGCCGAGTCGGCGGAGATCGAGGCGTTGATCAACGAGGCCGGCAGCGTCGCCAGCGAAACGGCGCCGAACGACGAACCGGTGGATTTCTGCCTGGTGTCGGAGAAAGAGCGCGGCATCAGCCACTATCTGATCTCCCATACGCAGCCGTTTTATCAGCGCCGCTGGGGCAGCTGGCTGCGCAATTTGATCCCGTCTACCGACAAGACCCAGTAGCGTCGCCACGTTGTCGAAAATGGCCCATGAAGATCATATTTTTTTAATGAAATGTTGATTTTCCCGTAGGCAAGCGTTAACGGCGCACATATAATCTGCGCCACTTGAGAAGGCCGGCAACATTGCAGACCGGCCTGTTTTGGAAGTCATACAGAGGCCATCATGACCGTAGAACGTACCTTTTCCATCGTTAAACCAAACGCTGTAGCCAACAACGACATCGGCGCTATCTATGCGCGTTTCGAGCGCGCCGGTTTCAAAATCATCGCCGCTAAAATGCTGCGTCTGACTCGCGAACAAGCTGAAGGCTTCTACGCTGAGCACAAAGGCCGTCCATTCTTCGACGGTCTGGTTGAGTTCATGACCTCCGGCCCAATCATGGTGCAGGTTCTGGAATCTGAAAACGCCGTGCAGCGCAACCGTGACATCATGGGCGCAACCAACCCGGACAACGCCCTGGCCGGTACCCTGCGTGCCGACTACGCGGACAGCTTCACCGCTAACGCCGTTCACGGTTCCGACTCCGTTGAATCCGCACAGCGCGAAATCGCTTACTTCTTCAACGAAAGCGAAATCTGCGCACGTTAATCGTGCCGTTTCTTGGCTGATAACCCGGCATTCACCGGCTGAAACAATAAAAATGCCCTGAATGCCTTTCAGCCGTAGCCACCCGCTACTAAAATTTGTACAATGCCGCGCCCCTGATGAGACGACTTGTCAGGGGCGTGTTTTTAGTGCCGCCACCCGAATCATGCGGGCTGAAATGCACAACTTACTGTCCATTCTTTAGCGCCATAACGTGTAATAACGAGGCCAGAGATCATTATGTTAGAACCCATCACGTCCGAGCACACCGTGTCTGAAAATAATTCGCTGACTACCCCCTCCGTTAACGTGGAGCAACCGGCTGCGGCCAAAATCAACCTGCTGGACCTGAACCGCCAGCAAATGCGCGAGTTCTTCGCCGAAATGGGCGAGAAACCGTTCCGCGCCGATCAGGTGATGAAGTGGATTTACCACTACTGCTGCGACGATTTCGAGCAGATGACCGACATCAACAAAGTCCTGCGCGGCAAGCTGCAGCGCGTGGCGGAAATCCGCGCGCCGGAAGTGGCGGAAGAACAGCGTTCGGCCGACGGCACCATCAAGTGGGCGATTAAAGTCGGCGATCAGCAGGTCGAAACCGTGTATATCCCGGAAGCCGACCGCGCGACGCTGTGCGTCTCCTCGCAGGTAGGCTGCGCGCTGGAGTGCAAATTCTGTTCGACGGCGCAGCAGGGCTTCAACCGCAACCTGCGCGTGTCGGAAATCATCGGCCAGGTGTGGCGCGCGGCGAAAATCATCGGCGCGCTGAAGGTGACCGGCCAACGTCCGATCACCAACGTGGTGATGATGGGGATGGGCGAGCCGCTGCTCAACCTGAACAACGTGGTACCGGCGATGGAAATCATGTTGGACGACTTCGGCTTTGGCCTATCCAAACGCCGCGTGACCCTGTCTACCTCCGGCGTGGTGCCGGCGCTGGACAAGCTGGGCGACATGATCGACGTGGCGCTGGCGATCTCGCTGCACGCGCCGAACGACACCATCCGCGATGAGATCGTGCCGATCAACCGCAAGTACAACATCGAGACCTTCCTGTCCGCGGTGCGCCGCTATTTGGAGAAATCCAACGCCAACCAGGGCCGTGTGACCGTCGAGTACGTGATGCTGGATCATATCAACGACAGCACCGACGATGCGCATCAGCTGGCGGAAGTGCTGAAAGACACGCCGTGCAAGATCAACCTGATCCCATGGAACCCGTTCCCGGGCGCCCCTTACGGCCGCAGCTCCAACAGCCGGGTGGATCGTTTCTCCAAGGTGTTGATGGAATACGGCTTTACGACTATTGTTCGTAAAACCCGTGGTGACGATATCGATGCCGCCTGCGGGCAACTGGCGGGTGAAGTGATCGACCGTACCAAGCGTACCCTGAAGAAGAAAATGGCCGGGGAACCTATCAACGTACGGGCGGTCTGAATCCTATAGCACCATTTTTTGTTATCTAACAGCCTGTTATGCGCAAGCGTGTCGCTGATAGGCGTTAGCTGACGGCCGATAAGGAAATGAATGCGGGCATGAAGCTGAAACTGTGGGGTGTGTGGCTGGCGGCCGGGTTGTTGGCCGGGTGTTCCGGTTCAGCGCCGGAAAAGGAAGCACAAGTCTCTGAGGCGGGCCAGACGCGGTTGCAACTGGGCCTGGAGTACCTGCAGCAAGGCGACATGGACGCCGCGCGCCAGAACCTGGAAAAGGCGCTGGATGCGGCCCCGCAGGATTACCGCACGCAGTTGGGCATGGCGCTCTACGCGCAGCGGATCGGTGAAAATGCCGCGGCCGAACAGCGTTATCGGCAAGCGCTCAAACTTGCGCCAGGCAATGGCACCGTATTGAATAATTACGGTGCGTTTCTTTGCGGTTTAGGGCAGTATGTACCGGCGCAACAGCAGTTTAGCGCTGCGGCGTTGGTGCCCGATTATGGCCAGGTCGCCGACAGTCTGGAAAACGCAGGTTACTGTTTTCTCAAGGCCGGACAAAACGATGAGGCGCGCACGCTGTTGAGCCGCGCGCTGAAGGTCGATCCGGACAAAGGCACTCCGCTGTTGGCGGAGGCCGAAAAGCAATTTGGAGAAGGGAAGCGCGCCCAGTCGCAACTTTTATTGGATGTTTATCAGCATGTTCTGCCGGCCAGCGCCAGCAGCTTATGGTTACAGATTCGTTTCGCCGCGTTAGCCGGCCGTCAGGATAGCGTTCAACGCTATGGCAAGCAGCTAGCGCGAAGTTTTCCACAATCCAAACAGTACCAGCAGTTCTTAGCTAATGAATACTGAAGCCTCCCAAGATAAAACCGAATCCATGACGACGGGCCAGCGCCTGCGTCAGGCCCGTGAGCAACTCGGGCTGAGCCAACAGACCGTTGCAGAACGCCTGTGTCTCAAAATGTCCACCGTGCGCGATATCGAGGAAGACAGCGTGTCTGCTGACCTCGCGTCCACCTTCGTGCGCGGCTACATCCGTTCCTACGCCAAGCTGGTGCATTTGCCGGAAGATGAACTGCTGCCGATGCTGGCCAAGCAGGCGCCGTTGAAGATGGCTAAAGTGGCGCCGATGCAAAGCTTCTCGCTGGGCAAGCGCCGCAAGAAACGCGACGGCTGGCTGATGAGCTTCACCTGGCTTATCGTGTTCGTGGTGATCGGCCTGACCGGCGCCTGGTGGTGGCAAAACCACAAGGCGCAGCAGGAAGAGATCGCCACCATGGCCGATCAGTCCTCGGCACAGCTTTCGCAGAATAACGAAGGGCAGTCCGTGCCGCTGACCGACGGCAATGCTGACGCCGGTACCAATGTGCCGTTGACTGACAACAGCGCCGCGCCGGCCGATGCCGGCGCAGCGGCTCAGGCGCCGGCGGCTACCGCTCAGGCGCCGAGCGCGGCTCAGCAGCAGCCTGCCGTGGTGTCGCCAAGCCAGACAACCCTGCCGGAAACCGCGCCGGCGGCACAAGCGCCGTTGCCGACCGCCGATGCGGGCGTGGCCGCGCCGGTGGCCGATCCGAATGCGCTGGTGATGGATTTCTCCGCCGACTGCTGGCTGCAGGTGACCGATGCGAGCGGTAAGACGCTGTTCAGCGGCACCCAGAAGCAGGGTGGCAAGCTGAACCTGACCGGCACTGCGCCGTATAAACTGACCATCGGCGCGCCGGCGGCAGTACAGATCCAGTATCAGGGTAAGCCGGTTGATTTAAGCCGGTTCGTTAAGTCAAACCGTGTTGCTCGCCTGACCGTCGCCGCGCAGTAATCGCGCGGCTGGTCGTGATGTCAGAGCAGCAATGGAGAGTAAGTAATGCATAACCAAGCGCCCATCAACCGTCGAAAATCTACACGCATTTACGTCGGCAAGGTGCCTATTGGTGATGGCGCGCCGATTGCCGTGCAGTCGATGACCAACACCCGTACCACCGATGTTGAAGCAACGGTTAATCAGATTAAAGCGCTGGAGCGCGTGGGCGTCGACATCGTCCGCGTTTCGGTTCCTACCATGGACGCCGCCGAGGCGTTCAAACTGATCAAGCAGCAGGTCAACGTGCCGCTGGTCGCCGATATTCACTTCGATTATCGCATCGCGCTGCAGGTTGCCGAATACGGCGTAGACTGCCTGCGCATCAACCCGGGCAACATCGGCAACGAATCGCGCATTCGCTCGGTGGTAGACTGCGCCCGCGATAAGAACATCCCGATTCGCATCGGCGTCAACGGCGGCTCGCTGGAGAAAGACCTGCAGGAAAAGTACGGCGAACCTACGCCGGAAGCGCTGCTGGAATCCGCCATGCGCCACGTGGACATCCTCGATCGCCTCAACTTCGATCAGTTCAAGGTCAGCGTCAAGGCGTCGGACGTGTTCCTGGCGGTGCAATCCTACCGCCTGCTGGCCTCGCGCATCGATCAGCCGCTGCATCTGGGCATCACCGAAGCCGGCGGCGCGCGCAGCGGGTCGGTCAAATCGGCCATCGGCCTGGGCATGCTGCTGTCTGAAGGCATCGGCGACACCCTGCGCATCTCGCTGGCGGCGGATCCGGTCGAAGAGGTGAAGGTCGGTTTCGATATCCTGAAGTCGCTGCGCATCCGCGCGCGCGGTATCAACTTTATCGCCTGCCCGACCTGTTCGCGTCAGGAATTCGACGTGATTGGCACGGTGAACGCCCTGGAGCAGCGCCTGGAAGACATCATCACGCCGATGGACGTTTCGATTATCGGCTGCGTGGTGAACGGCCCGGGCGAAGCGCTGGTGTCCACCATGGGCGTGACCGGCGGCCACAAGAAGAGCGGTTTCTATGAAGACGGCGTGCGCCAGAAAGAGCGTTTCGACAACGAACAGATGATCGACCAGCTGGAAGCGAAAATTCGCGCCAAGGCCGCGATGATGGACGAAAGCAACCGCATCACGGTCAACCTGCTGGAAAAATAAGCGTTATTGCTACACGGCGGGCCTGTTGGCCCGCTTGTTTATGAGCCTGAAGGGCAGAAAACCGCATCCGCGTTGAATACCGGGCGGCAAAGTCCCTATAATCAGGTTCATTTTTACAGACAACGGACAGAGAACTCACGTGGCAAAGAACATTCAAGCCATTCGCGGCATGAACGACTACCTGCCGGAAGAAACGGCATTATGGCAGCGTATTGAAGGCACCCTCAAGCAGGTGCTGGGCAGCTACGGTTACAGCGAAATCCGGTTGCCGATTGTAGAGCAGACCCCGTTATTCAAACGCGCGATCGGCGAAGTGACCGACGTCGTGGAAAAAGAGATGTATACCTTCGAAGACCGCAACGGCGAAAGCCTGACGCTGCGTCCGGAAGGGACGGCTGGCTGCGTGCGCGCCGGCATCGAACATGGTCTGCTGTACAATCAGGAACAGCGTCTGTGGTACATCGGCCCGATGTTCCGCTACGAGCGCCCGCAGAAGGGCCGCTACCGTCAGTTCCATCAGCTGGGCGCGGAAGTGTTCGGCCTGCAAGGCCCGGACATCGACGCCGAGCTGATCCTGCTGACGGCCCGCTGGTGGAAAGCGCTGGGCATCGCCGAGCACGTCAAGCTGGAGCTGAACTCCATCGGTTCGCTGGAGGCGCGCGCCAACTACCGCGACGCGCTGGTGGCGTTCCTGGAGCAGCACGTCGAGGTGCTGGACGAAGACTGCAAACGCCGCATGTACAGCAACCCGCTGCGCGTGCTGGACTCCAAGAATCCTGAGGTGCAGGCGCTGCTGAACGACGCGCCGCGCCTGTCCGAGTACCTGGATGAAGAATCCCGTGCTCACTTCGCCGGTCTGTGTGAACTTTTGGCGCAGGCAGGTATCCCATATACCGTTAACGAGCGCCTGGTGCGCGGTCTGGATTACTACAACCGCACCGTGTTTGAGTGGGTGACCACCAGCCTGGGCGCGCAGGGCACCGTCTGCGCGGGCGGCCGTTACGACGGCCTGGTCGAGCAATTGGGTGGCCGTGCCACCCCGGCGGTCGGTTTCGCCATGGGCCTCGAACGCCTGGTGTTGCTGGTGCAGGCGGTTAACCCGGAATTCAAGGCGCCGTCGGCTATCGACGTGTACGTCATCTCTTCCGGCGCGGGCACCCAGAGCGCGGCGATGCAGCTGGCTGAACAGGTGCGCGACGCCGCGCCGCAGTTGAAGCTGATGACCAATTACGGCGGCGGCAACTTCAAGAAGCAGATCACCCGTGCGGACAAATGGGGCGCGCACATCGCGCTGATCCTGGGTGAGAGCGAAGTGGCGGCGCAGCAGGTGGTGGTGAAAGACCTGCGCAGTGGTGAACAAGAAACGCTGGCGCAAAGCGAAGTCGCTGCGCGTCTGGCTTTGATGTTAGGTTAAGGAGAAGGACACCGTGGAAGTCTATACCACTGAAAACGAACAAGTCGACGCACTGCGTCGGTTCTTTGCCGAGAACGGCAAAGCGCTGGCGGTGGGCGTGGTGCTCGGAATTGGTGCCCTGGTTGGCTGGCGTTACTGGCAGAGCCATGAAAACTCCAACATGATGGCGGCATCGCAATCCTATCAGGAAGCCAGCGATCGTCTGGCGGCCGGCAAGCCGGATGACGTGGCTGCCGCGGAGAAATTTGTCCAGGCTAACGGCAACAGCTACGGCGTATTGGCCGCGCTGCAGTTGGCCAAGCACTTTGTCGAACAGAATGATTTCGCCAAGGCGGAACAACAACTGGCGCTGGCGCAGGGCCAGACCAAAGACGACAACCTGTTGGCAATGATCGATCTGCGTCTGGCGCGCGTCCAGCTGCAGGAGAAAAAGCTGGATGAAGCGCTGAAAACGCTGGATGGCGTGAAAGGCGAAGGCTGGGCGGCGATGATGCAGGATGTGCGCGGCGATGTGCTGCTGGCCAAGGGCGACGCCAAGGGCGCGCGCGAAGCTTACAGCAAAGGCATTGAGTCCAACGCTTCTCAGGCGCTGCAGGTACTGCTGCGCATGAAATTGAATAACTTGTCCAGCTAAGGGGAATTCCCATGCAATTGCGTAAAACACTCTTGGTCGGACTGGTTTCCGCTGCCTTGCTGAGTGGTTGCTCGCTGTTTAACAGCGAAGAAGACGTGGTTACCATGTCGCCGTTGCCGAAAGTTGAAAATCAGTTTACGCCGAGCAAGGCGTGGAGCACCTCGGTGGGCGACGGCATCGGTGAGTATTACTCCCACCTGCGTCCGGCCTATCAGGACAGCACCATTTACGCCGCCGATCGCTTCGGCATCGTGAAAGCGATGGACGCCGACAGCGGCAACGAGAAGTGGAAGGTCAATCTCTCCGAGAAGACCGGTTTCTTCTCCAGCAACCTGTCTGCGCTACTGTCGGGTGGCCTGACGGTCGCGGGTGACAAGGTTTACGTCGGCAGCGAAAAAGCGGTGGTTTACGCATTGAACACCGCCGACGGCGCCATCGCCTGGCAGACCAAAGTGGCCGGCGAAGCGATCTCCCGTCCGGTTGTCAGCGACGGCATGGTGTTGGTGCACACCTCCAACGGCATGCTGCAGGCGCTGAACGAAGCCGACGGCGCGGTGAAATGGACGGTTAACCTGGACATGCCTTCGCTGTCGCTGCGCGGTGAATCCGCACCGGCCGTCGCCTTTGGCGCCGCCATCGTCGGCGGTGACAACGGCCGCGTCAGCGCCGTGCTGATGCAGCAGGGGCAACTGATCTGGCAACAGCGTATTTCTCAGCCGAGCGGCGCGACCGAAATCGATCGCCTGAACGACGTGGACACCACGCCGGTGATCGTTGACGGCGTGGTCTACGCGCTGGGTTACAACGGCAACCTGACGGCGCTGGATCTGCGTTCCGGCCAGATTATCTGGAAACGCGAGCTGGGTTCGGTGAACGATTTCATCGTCGACGCGGGCCGCATCTACCTGATCGACCAAAACGATCGCGTCGTCGCGCTCAGCACCGAAGGTGGCGTGACCGTGTGGACGCAGAGCGATCTGCTGCACCGCAACCTGACACCGCCGGTGATGTATAATGGTTATCTGGTGACCGGTGACGCCGAAGGCTATCTGCACTGGATCAACACCACCGATGGCCGTTTTGTCGCCCAGCAGGAAGTGGACAGCTCCGGCTTCCTGTCTGCGCCGATGGTGGCCGGCGACAAGCTGGTCATCCAGGCTCGCGGCGGGAAAGTTTACGCTTTCACCCGCTAACGCCGCTCGTCGCAAGGCTTGCAAACGGCTCCTGAATGTTCAGGGGCCGTTTCGTATTTTTATAAGCTGCACCGCTGGTGTCTATCCACAGTGCAGTAACGCATTGATTATTAAGTAATGAGGCTTCAACAATGATACCTGTCGTCGCGCTGGTCGGGCGCCCGAATGTGGGTAAATCCACCTTGTTCAACCGTTTAACCCATACGCGTGATGCGCTGGTGGCGGATTTCCCGGGGCTGACGCGTGACCGCAAGTATGGTCGTGCTGAAATCGAAGGCAATGAATTCATCATCGTCGATACCGGCGGTATCGACGGCACCGAAGACGGCGTCGAAACGCGCATGGCCGGTCAGTCGCTGCTGGCGATCGAAGAGGCGGACATCGTGCTGTTCATGGTCGACGCCCGCGCCGGCCTGATGCCGGCGGATCAGGGCATCGCTCAGCACCTGCGCAGCCGCCAGAAGGCGACCTTCCTGGTGGCCAACAAGACCGACGGCCTGGATCCGGATACCGCCACCGCCGATTTCTACTCGCTCGGCCTGGGTGAAGTGTTCGCTATCGCCGCTTCCCACGGCCGTGGCGTGACCCAGCTGATCGAACATGTGCTGGTGCCGTTCGTGCCGGAAAAACCGGAAGACGTCGAGCTGACCGAGGAAGAGGCCAACGCCGCTTACTGGGCCGAGCAAAACGGCGAAACGCTGGAAGGCGAAGACGACGAAGAGCCGGAAGAAGAGTTCAACCCGCAGGATCTGCCGATCAAACTGGCGATCGTCGGCCGTCCGAACGTTGGTAAGTCTACGCTCACTAACCGCATCCTCGGCGAGGAGCGCGTGGTGGTGTACGACATGCCGGGCACCACCCGCGACAGCATCTACATTCCGATGGTGCGCGACGAACGCGAATACGTGCTGATCGACACCGCCGGGGTGCGTAAACGCGGCAAGGTGACCGAAACCGTCGAGAAGTTCTCGGTGATCAAAACCCTGCAGGCGATTGAAGACGCCAACGTGGTGCTGCTGGTGATCGACGCGCGTGAAGGCATCTCCGATCAAGATCTCTCGCTGCTCGGCTTTATCCTCAATAGTGGGCGCTCACTGGTGATTGCGGTCAACAAGTGGGACGGTATGAGCGAAGAAGATCGCGAGCACGTGAAAGAGATGCTCGACCTGCGTCTGGGCTTCGTCGACTTCGCGCGCGTGCACTTCATTTCCGCTCTGCACGGCAGCGGCGTCGGCAACCTGTTCGAATCGGTACAGGAAGCCTACGAGTGCGCAACCCGCCGCGTAAACACCTCGATGCTGACCAAAATCATGCAGATGGCGGTTGACGATCACCAGCCACCGTTGGTGCGCGGCCGCCGCGTGAAGCTGAAATACGCTCACGCCGGCGGTTACAACCCGCCGATCGTGGTGATCCACGGCAATCAGGTCAGCGATCTGGCTGATTCGTACAAACGCTACCTGATGAACTACTTCCGCCGCTCGCTGAACGTGATGGGGACGCCGATCCGCATCCAGTTCAAAGAGGGCGACAACCCGTTCGCCGGCAAACGCAACCTGCTGACGCCGACCCAGATGCGTAAGCGCAAGCGCCTGATGAGCCACCTGAAAAAGAGCAAGTAATCGCTCATGAGGGGCGCGGCAGTGATGCCGCGCCCTTTTTTATTGGCCCGAAATCGTTTTATTATCTGAAGATTACCTCGCCTGCCTGAAGGAACACCATGTCCTGGGAAACCTGGAGTTTTGCATTTAACGTCACCGTGCCGAATCTGCTGATGATGCTGCTGGGGATCCTGCTGCGCCATTGGCGCCTGATGGATGACCGCTTTGTCGACGGCGCGACCCGCCTGGTGTTCAATCTGGCGCTGCCGTGCCTGCTGTTTTTCAGCATCGCCACCAACCACCCGCAGCTGCTCGGCAATCTGCCGCTGGTGCTGTTCGGCGCGGTCGGCACGCTGGCGACCTTCCTGCTCTTGGAGCTGGCCGCCAAGTGGCTGGTAAAAGAACCGCGTGAGCGCGGGGTGTTCGTGCAGGGCGGTTTCCGCGCCAATACCGCCATCGTCGGCCTGGCCTACGCCATGACAGCCTACGGCAGCGAAGGCATTGCGCTCGCCTCGCTGTATCTGACGGTGACGGTGATCCTGTTCAACGTGCTGTCGGTCATCACCCTCACGCGCAGCCTGCAGGGCGGGCAGGGCAAGAAAATCAGCCACCTGTCGCTGCTGCGCAGCATTGTTACCAACCCGCTGATCATCGGCCTGGTGTGCGGGCTGCTGTATGCGCAAACCGGGCTGGGCATCCCGACCGTGATCCGCCAGACCGGCAGCTATATCTCCGCGCTGTCGCTGCCGCTGGCGCTGCTGTGCACCGGCGCCAGCCTGGATTTTCGCGCCATGTTCCGCTCGTCCAACGTGGCGGCGCTGTCGTCGGCGGCCAAGCTGTTTCTGGTGCCGTGCCTGATGACGCTGGCCGGCTGGCTGTGCGGGTTTCAGGGGGCGGCGCTGGGCATTATCTTCCTGTTTTCCGCCACGCCGACCGCTTCGGGCAGCTATGTGATGACGCGCGCCATGGGCGGCAACGCCACGCTGGCGGCCAACATTATCGCCATCACCACCGTCGGTTCGTTCTTCACCACCGCGTTGGGGATCTATTTCTTGCGCTCATGGGGCGCGATTTAACCTGGAGTCGTTATGGAAGCGCACTGTCCGCACTGCCGTCAGACCATGAAGTGGGTAGCGGGTCACTACCATTGTGAAGCCTGCCAGCGCGATTATCTGCAGCTGGCGAGCTGCCCGGAGTGCGGGCAGCCGCTGCAAGAATTGAAAGCCTGTGGGGCGGTGGATTACCTGTGCCAGAACGGGCACGGGCTGATCTCCAAGAAACGGGTGAATTTCAGCTATCAGCCGCTGTAAGCCCTCACTCATCCACCTGGCCGGTTTTCCACAGATCCACCAGCGCCTGCGGCGCGCTGCTTTCCGGGATTAACAGCACGATCTCAGTGCTCAGGGTGGGGCTGGTGTAGTTGATTTGCACGCGGTAGTAGCGCTGGTCGCCGCAGCCGGGGGTGGTGGGCTGGCCTTCTTCCTGCGCATAGGGCAGCGTCTGGTTCAGCAACTGATTCAGGCGCTGCCGCTGCTCCGGCGTGATATCGGCCAGCGCGATGCGGCGCTGGCCCGCCAGTTTGGGAATGTAGGCGAAGCCTCCCTCGCGCGCCAGCTCAATGACCGTATCCTGATTGAGCGTCGGCAGCGGTTTCATTATTCCACCCCCACCTGATGCCAGGCTTGCTGCACCTTGTCCGCCACGCTCTGGTCGAAACGCGCTAGCGCATGTTTCACCGTGGTGCGGGCGAAGGTGGCGAAGTCGGCGTTTTGCGGCAGCGCTTTGTCGCACACCGTGTCATACCAGACGTAGCCGGCTTTCTCCCAGGCGAAGCCGCCCAGCGCCGTCGCCGCCAGGTAGAAGGCGCGGTTGGGGATGCCGGAGTTGAGGTGCACGCCGCCGTTGTCTTCCTTGGTCTGGATATAATCTTTCATGCCGGCGGGCTGCGGGTCTTTGCCCAGCAGCGGATCGTCGTAGGCGGTGCCGGGTGCCGACATTGAGCGCAGCCCTTTGCCTGTGATGCCCTTGGCGAGCAGCCCGGCGCCGATCAGCCAGTCGGCTTTATCGGCGGTTTGCTGCAGGTGGAACTGCTTGACCAACGAGCCGAACACGTCGGACAACGACTCGTTGAGCGCCCCGGACTGCTGGTAGTAGATCAGCCCTGCTTCGCTCTCGGTCACGCCGTGCGCCAGCTCGTGGCCGACCACGTCGATGGCGATGGTGAAGCGGTTGAAGATCTCGCCGTCGCCGTCGCCGAACACCATCTGCTGGCCGTTCCAGAAGGCGTTCTGGTACTCCTTGCCGTAGTGCACGCTGCCAACCAGCGGCAGCCCCTGGTTATCCAGTGAATTGCGGCGGTAGGCCTGCCAGAAGAAATCGTAGGTGACGCCGAGATAGTCGTAGGCTTCGTCCACCGCCACGTCGTGGTTGCTGGGCTGGCCCTCGTTGCGCACCTGTTTGCCGGGCAGCTGGGTGCCGTTCTGGGCGTCGTAGATATCGCGGAGCGCTTCGCCGGCTCGGGCGTTTTTCTCGGTCGGCGAACGCAGCGGCTTGTTGCCGAGCAGGCTTTGCACGTGGTTCAGCGTGTGCAGCGCGCAGTCGCGCTGCGGGGCGTTGCCGTGTTCAATGATGCGGCGCAGCATGTAGGGAGGAATGACGGAACGCATGCGCTGGGCTGGCATAGTGGCTCTCCTTAGGTAAAAATTTTACCTCATCGAATGAATGCACTGTGCCTAAGTGTAGCCTACTCGTCATAAAGCCTGTGGTCATGCGTGCTCACCGCCGGCGCGGTCTTGTGCGGGCTGATGCGCCGCACCGAGGCGCGCACCGCCAGCCGGCCGTGCAGCAGCAGATTGCACGGCGGCGCGTCGGCGCGCAGCATGCGCCGCTGCAGCAGTTGGATCGCCTCGTAGCCCAGCTCATCGCGCGGAACCTGCACCGAGGTCAGCGGCACATCGTGGATTTCCGCCAGGTTGAAGCCGTCGGTGCTCATCACCGAGACGTCGCCCGGCACGCTCAGCCCCCGCTTGTTGAGCGCCTTGACCGCCCCGACCGCCATGTAGTCGCCGCCGGCCAGGATCGCCGTCGGCAGCGGGGAGTGGCCGTGGAGGCCGTCGAGGTAGGTGGTCAGTGCCTGCTCGGCCTCTTCACTGCCGAAGCCGGAGGTGGTGACCAGATGGCGGCCGTCGTCGAACGGCAAATGATGCCGGGCGTAGGCCTGCCGGATGCCCGCCAGCCGCAGCTCCATGGTGTGGCGGCGCAGACACTGCAGATTGAGGATATGGCTGTGCCCCTGCTGAAACAGGTAGCTGGCGGAATAGTCGCCAATCAGCTGATGATCCGGCGAGACGCTGTCCAGCCGCATCTGCCGATCGCTGCAGTTGATCAGCACGCAGGGCTTGTGCAGATCGGCGGCCAGGGTGTGGATATGCTCGTCGTCGATGCCGATGATCAGCGCCGCTTCGGTGTGCGGGTCGCTCATCTTTTCCAGAAACAGCGCGCCGTCGCTGTGTTGCTCTTCCAGCCCGCAGTAGCGGATGCGCACCTCGTGCTCCATCAGCGCGGCGGCGATACCCTGAATGACCTTGTAGTAGAAGATGTCGGTGCGCACGTCGAACGCGCGCTGCGGCGCGAACACCATCACGTTGTTCAGCATCAGCCGGCCGCTGGAAATACCCTGCAGAATGCCGTTTTGCTGCGCACAGTCCAGCACCTTGCGGCGCGCCTCGGCGCTGGTGTTGGCCTTGCCCGCCAGCACGCGGGAAACGGTGCTGATCGACAACCCGGTTTGGCGAGCGATCTCCTGAATTTTCAGCTTTCCGTTCATTCTGTGATCTCCTTCAAATTCGTCCATGAGAATATTTTCACCGCGGATTTTCAGCGTCTTGACCGGCTTTTATGCCCATTATGACTATTTTTTCACCCGCCTGTGAAAATCTTTGCAAAAAACCCCGTTTCGCTGCGCGCTCTCGCTGAGTAGTCTGCATTGGTACACCAATTTTAGCGACCTGTCAGTCCAATTTTAACGGTGTGCGAAAAAGAAAACAAAAAATAAATCATGGGGTTGTGATTGTCTGTCGGCCAATGCTACGGCGCCGACCCGTTTTCACCGTCCCTTGTTTGATAGCACAACGTACCCTACCAAAACGCGCGTTGCCGTCGCCGGCGGCCGCGGGGAGAGAACCGATGAGTGTGGAGATCAATCAGGCGGTCGCGCAGAGCGGCCGGCGCAAGTTCAAATCGCTGCGCTGGTGGATGCTGGCGCTGTTCTTGCTGGGCGTCACGGTCAACTACATCACCCGTAACTCGCTGGGCATTTTGGCGCCGGAGCTGAAAACCAGCCTGAACATGAGCACCGAGCAATATGCCTGGGTGGTGGCGTCGTTCCAGCTGGCCTACACGGTGTTTCAGCCGATCTGCGGCTGGCTGATCGACGTTATCGGCCTGAAGATGGGCTTTCTGATCTGCGCCGGCATTTGGGCGGTGGTATGCATGCTGCACGCCGGCGCAGGCAGCTGGCTGCAACTGGCCATTCTGCGTTTCTTCATGGGGGGCGCGGAGGCAGCGGCCACCCCGGCCAACGCCAAGGCGATCTCCGACTGGTTCCCGAAGAAGGAGCGCCCGATCGCCGCCGGCTGGGCGGGCGTCGGTTTCTCCATCGGCGCCATGCTGGCGCCGCCGATCATCGTCATCGCTCACGTCTCCTTCGGCTGGCAGGGCGCCTTCCTGTTCTCCGGCGGGCTGGCGCTGATCTGGGTGGTGCTGTGGTGGCTGTTCTACCACTCGCCGCAGCAGCACCCGAACCTCAGCCAGCAAGAGTTGGATCTGATCCGCGAAGACAACGAGCCGGTGCTGCCGAAGCTGCCGTTCCTCACCTCGCTGGTCAGCCTGTGCAAGAACAAGAAGTTCTACGGCATCGCCATCCCGGCCTTTCTCGCCGAGCCGGCCTGGGCGGTCTTCAGCTTCTGGGTGCCGCTGTACCTGGCCACCGAACGCGGCATGGATCTGAAACAGATCGCGATGTTTGCCTGGCTGCCGTTCCTGGCGGCGGATATCGGCAGCGTCGCCAGCGGCTATCTCACCACACTGTACCGCAAATGGTTCGGCTGCAGCCGCGTCAACTCGGTGGTCGCCAGCTCGGTGACCGGCGCTTTCCTGATGGTGTCGCTGGCGTTCGTGGCGATCACCCAAGATCCCTATGTGGCGATCGCGCTGATCTCGATCGGCGGCTTCGGCCACCAGGTGATCTCCTGCATGCTCAGTGCGCTGGTGGTGGAGTCGTTCGATAAAAACCAGATGGCGACGGTCAACGGTATGCGCGGCTCCAGCGCCTGGATCGCCAGCTTCCTGTTCACGCTGCTGATCGGCGCGGTATCCGACACCATCGGCTTCAACCCGCTGTTTATCGCCATGGGCTTCTTCGATCTGATCGGCGCCCTGTTCCTGATTGCCCTGATCGCCGAACGCGGCGGTAAGAAAACACCTTCACACAGCTAAGTGGAATGCTTATGAAAACCTTGAAAAACTGGACGCTGGCGGCGCAGCATGCCGACCACGTTGAGCTGCTGGTCGATGAACGCCACCGTTTCTGCCTGTACGTGCTGGAAAACGATCTGTTCCGCGTGTTGATCAAACGTGAGGGCGAGCTGGCGCTGGATCGCACCTGGAGCATCGCGCCGCAGGAGGATGTGCCCTGGGAGGGGCGCGATCGGCTCAGCGTCGCCGGCTTCAGCCTGCCGGGCTATCAGCTGCGCCAGGAGGGCGATCGGCTGGTGGTCAGCACGCCGCGGCTGCGCGTGACGGTGCATCAGCCGCTGTGGCTGGAATGGGCGTACTGCAACGCCGCCGGCGAGTGGCGGCCGCTGGCGGCGGACCGGCCGACCAGCGCCTACCTGCTCAATGCGCACGGCGACGGCGTGGCGCATTACCAGCGCCGTTTCGCCGATGAGCGTTATTACGGCCTGGGGGAGAAAGCCGGCGATCTGGAACGCACCGGCCGCCGCTTCGAGATGCGCAATCTGGACGCGATGGGCTATAACGCCGCCAGCACCGATCCGCTGTACAAGCACATTCCGTTTACCATCACCCGCGGGCCGGAGGCGAGCTTCGGCCTGTTTTACGATAACCTGAGCAGCTGCTGGCTGGATCTGGGCAACGAGATCGACAACTACCACGCGGCCTATCGCCGCTATCAGGCCGAAGCGGGCGATCTGGATTACTACCTGTTCCTCGGGCCGAAGGTAGTGGACGTCACCAAGGCCTTCGTGCGCCTGACCGGCCGCACCCACTTCGGGCCGAAGTGGAGCCTGGGCTACAGCGGCTCGACCATGCACTACACCGACGCGCCGGACGCCCAGCAGCAACTGCAGCAGTTCATCGCGCTGTGCCGTCAGCACGCCATCCCCTGCGACTCCTTCCAGCTGTCGTCGGGCTACACCTCGATCAACAACAAGCGCTACGTGTTCAACTGGAATTACGACAAGGTGCCGCAGCCCAAGCAATTGAGCCAGGCGTTTCACGACGCCGGTCTCAGGCTGGCGGCCAACATCAAGCCGTGCCTGCTGCAGGATCACCCGCAGTATCAGGCGGTGGCGGCGCAGGGGCTGTTTATCCGCGATTCGCAAAGCGACGCGCCCGAGCGTTCCAGCTTCTGGGATGACGAGGGATCGCACCTCGACTTCACCAACCCGGCGGCGGTGCGCTGGTGGCAGCAGGGCGTCACGCAGCAGCTGCTGGAGATGGGCATCGACTCGACCTGGAACGACAACAACGAGTACGAAGTGTGGGACGGCGAAGCGCGCTGCCACGGCTTCGGGCGGCCGATCGCCATCAAGCACATCCGCCCGGTGATGCCGCTGCTGATGATGCGCGCCTCGATGGAGGCCCAGCAGCGCTTTGCGCCGCAGAAGCGGCCGTACCTGATCTCGCGCTCCGGCTGCGCCGGCATGCAGCGCTATGTGCAGACCTGGAGCGGCGACAATCGCACCAGCTGGCAGACGCTGCGCTACAACATCCGCATGGGGCTGGGCATGAGCCTGTCCGGGCTGTATAACCTCGGCCACGACGTCGGCGGCTTCTCCGGCGACAAGCCGGACACGGAGCTACTGGTGCGCTGGGTGCAAAACGGCGTGATGCATCCGCGTTTCACCATTCACTCCTGGAACGACGACGCCACGGTCAACGAGCCCTGGATGTACCCGGCCGCCACCCCGGCGGTGCGCGAGGCGATCAACCTGCGTTACCGGCTGCTGCCGTATTTCTACACTCTGTTATGGCAGGCCTGCGCCGACGACGAGCCGATGCTGCGCCCGACCTTCCTCGATCATGAACAGGATGCGCGCACCTTCGGCGAGAACGACGATTTTCTGATCGGCCGCGATCTGCTGGTGGCCAGCGTAGTGGAGCCGGGGCAGCGCCGGCGTTCGGTGTATTTGCCGGACAACGGTGAGGGCTGGTACTGCTTCTACAGCGGCCAGTGGTTCGGCGGCGGCCAGACGGTGACGCTGGCGGCGCCGCTGGAGCGTGTGCCGCTGCTGGTGCGCGCCGGGGCGGCGCTACCGCTGTCGCAGCGGCTGGCGCATGTGGACGTGGCCGCCGACGATCGGCGCGAGCTGCGGCTGTTTCCGCTCAAGGGCTGCGGCGCAAGCAGCGGGCTGCTGTTTGAGGACGACGGTGAAAGCGACGGCTGGCGGCAGGGCGATGCGCTGTGGCTGCGCTGGGAAATGCGCTGCGACCATCAGCGCATCATGCTGGATATCACGACGGAAGGGCGTTTCCGCCCGGCCTGGCGCACGCTGACGCTCAGCCTGCCGGAAGGCGAAACGCGCGCGCTGTGGGTGAACGGCGAACCGGGCGAGCGTTTTACGCTGGAGTAGGGGCTACTCGGCCGCGCGCTTCTTGCGCGGCTTTTTGGCGACGGTGATGGTTTTCACCTCGCTTTCCACCCAGCCGTCCTGCAGGCGGGTTTTCAGCAGTTCGCCGACCTGCGCCTGTTTGGTGGTTTTCAGCAGCTCGCCGCGCGGGGTTTGCGTCACGCTGTAGCCGCGCGCCAGCGTCGCCAGCGGGCTGACGGTTTCCAGCTGGCTGCAGGCCACGCCGAAGCGCTGGCGGTAGGCGTTGAGCTGCCGCTCCATCGCCTGCTGCAGGCGGTATTCCTGCTGCTGTACGCGCTGTTGGTAACGGTGAATGCGGCCCTGCGGCTGCACCTGCGCCAGCCGCTGCTGGGCGCGTTCGCTGCGGCGGGCGGCCAGGCGCAGCTGTTGCTGCATGCCGTCTTCCATCCGGCGCTGCAGCTTGAACAGCAGCGTCTGCTGGCGCGCCAGGCGCAGATGCGGATGCTGCTGCTGTAAACGGTGGTGAATGCGGGTGAACTGCTGCTGGCGCTGCGCCAGGTAGTAATCCATCGCCATCTCCAGCCGCTGCTGCTGCGACTGCAGCTGGCGCAACAGCTCAAGCTGATTGCGGCTGACCAGTTCGGCGGCGGCGGAAGGGGTCGGCGCGCGCAGATCGGCGACGAAATCGGCGATGGTGACGTCGGTTTCATGGCCGACGGCGCTGACGATCGGAATGCGGCTGGCGAAGATCGCCCGCGCCACGCGTTCGTCGTTGAAGCTCCACAGATCTTCCAGCGAACCGCCGCCGCGGCCGACGATCAGCACGTCGCATTCGTCGCGGCGGTTGGCGGTCTCGATGGCGCGCACGATCTGCATCGGCGCTTCCGCGCCCTGCACCGAGGTGGGGTAGATGACGATCGGCAGCGACGGATCGCGCCGCTGCAATACCTGCAGAATATCGTGCAGCGCCGCGCCGCTGGCGGAGGTGATCACCCCGACGCGTTTGGCCGGGGCGGGCAGCGGCTGCTTGAATTGCTGATCGAACAGCCCTTCGGCGCTCAGGCGCTGTTTCAGCTGCTCGAACTGTTGCTGCAGCAGGCCGTCGCCGGCGGGCTGCATGCTCTCGGCGATCAGCTGGTAGTCGCCGCGCGGTTCATACAGCGTGATGCTGGCGCGCACCAGGACCTGCTGGCCGTTTTGCGGCCGGAAGGTGACGCGGCGGTTGCTGTTGCGGAACATCGCGCAGCGCACCTGGGCGCGGTCGTCTTTCAGCGTGAAATACCAGTGGCCGGAGGCGGGCTGGGAGAGGTTGGAGATCTCGGCGGAGAGCCAAATCTGCCCCATTTCCATTTCCAGCAGTTGGCGAACCGTCTGATTGAGGCGGCTTACGGTAAAAATGGAAGGCGAAACAGGTAGCGACATGTGACCCAGATCAAATTTCAAAACAATCACTTAATTGGTCGATACTACATGGCTGAAAAAGGTAATCAAGACTTTTTGCAAGAAAGTGCTGGAGGCAACCGATTCCGCTCTGTATAATGCCGCGGCAATATTTTATCTTTTTCACAGCCCACCCTGGTGAGATATTGCCCATGCTACGTATCGCTAAAGAAGCTCTGACGTTTGACGACGTCCTCCTGGTTCCAGCCCACTCCACGGTTCTGCCTAACACCGCAGAGCTCGGCACTCAACTGACCAAAACCATCCGCCTGAACATCCCTATGCTGTCCGCAGCCATGGATACCGTTACCGAATCCGGCCTGGCCATCGCGCTGGCGCAGGAAGGCGGCCTGGGCTTCATCCACAAAAACATGTCCATCGAGCGCCAGGCTGAAGAAGTCAGCCGCGTGAAGAAACATGAAAGCGGCGTAGTTACCGACCCGCAGACCGTTACCCCATCCACCACGCTGCAGGAAGTGAAAGAGCTTACCGCCCGCAACGGCTTCGCCGGTTACCCGGTCGTGACCGAAGACAACGAGCTGGTCGGCATCATCACCGGCCGCGACGTGCGCTTCGTGACCGATCTGACCCAGCCGGTCACCGCGGTCATGACGCCAAAAGATCGCCTGGTCACCGTGAAAGAAGGTGAAGCGCGCGACGTGGTGCTGCAGAAGATGCACGAAAAGCGCGTAGAAAAAGCGCTGGTGGTGGACGACAGCTTCCACCTGTTGGGCATGATCACCGTTAAAGACTTCCAGAAAGCGGAACGCAAACCGAACGCCTGTAAAGACGAGCACGGCCGTCTGCGCGTAGGCGCGGCGGTCGGCGCCGGCGCCGGCAACGAAGAGCGCGTTGACGCGCTGGTGGCGGCAGGCGTTGACGTCCTGCTGATCGACTCCTCGCACGGCCACTCCGAAGGCGTGCTGCAGCGCATCCGCGAAACCCGCGCCAAATACCCGGATCTGCAGATCGTCGGCGGCAACGTCGCGACCGCAGCGGGCGCCAAAGCGCTGGCTGAAGCCGGCGTGAGCGCGGTGAAAGTCGGTATCGGCCCTGGCTCTATCTGTACCACCCGCATCGTGACCGGCGTGGGCGTACCGCAGATCACCGCCATCGCCGACGCGGTGGAAGCGCTGGAAGGCACCGGCATCCCGGTTATCGCCGACGGCGGCATCCGCTTCTCCGGCGACATCGCCAAAGCGATCGCCGCGGGCGCATCCTGCGTGATGGTCGGCTCCATGCTGGCGGGCACCGAAGAATCCCCGGGCGAAATCGAGCTGTATCAGGGGCGTTCGTTCAAATCTTACCGCGGCATGGGCTCGCTGGGCGCGATGTCCAAAGGCTCTTCCGACCGTTACTTCCAGACCGATAACGCCGCCGACAAACTGGTGCCGGAAGGTATCGAAGGCCGCGTGGCCTATAAAGGCATGCTGAAAGCCATCGTGCACCAGCAGATGGGCGGCCTGCGCTCCTGCATGGGCCTGACCGGCTGCGCCACCATCGACGATCTGCGCACCAAGGCGGAGTTCGTGCGCATCAGCGGCGCCGGCATTCAGGAAAGCCACGTGCACGACGTGACCATCACCAAAGAGTCGCCGAACTACCGCATGGGCTAATGCCTTAACCTCTCCTGAGTGAGAGGCCGGGGTGGGGCGTTAAGCCCCATCCCGAAACACACATTTTCGCTCTTTTTCTCTTGTTGCTGGAATTCGCCTCACATGACACAAAATATCCATAAGCATCGTATCCTGATACTGGACTTCGGTTCGCAATACACCCAACTGGTCGCCCGCCGCGTGCGCGAAATCGGCGTTTACTGCGAACTGTGGGCCTGGGACGTTAGCGAAGCGCAGATCCGCGAATTCAACCCAAGCGGCATCATCCTGTCCGGCGGCCCGGAAAGCACCACCGAAGCCGGCAGCCCGCGCGCCCCGGACTACGTGTTCAACGCCGGCGTGCCGGTGCTGGGCGTGTGCTACGGCATGCAGACCATGGCGATGCAGCTGGGTGGCCATGTGCAGGGCTCCAACGAACGCGAGTTCGGCTACGCGCAGGTGGAAATCGTCAAAGAGAGCGCGCTGCTGCGCGACATCGAAGACGCCATCAGCCCGGCCGGCAAACCGCTGCTGGACGTGTGGATGAGCCACGGCGATAAAGTGACCGCGATCCCGTCCGACTTCGTGACCATCGCCAGCACCGACACCTGTCCGTTCGCCATTATGGCCAACGAAGAAAAACGCTTCTATGGCGTGCAGTTCCACCCGGAAGTGACCCACACCCGCCAGGGCCAGCGCATGCTGGAGCGCTTCGTGCTGGACATCTGCCAGTGTGAAGCCCTGTGGACCCCGGCCACCATCATCGAAGATGCGGTTGAGCGCATCCGCGAGCAGGTGGGTGAAGACCACGTGATCCTCGGCCTGTCCGGCGGCGTAGACTCCTCCGTGACCGCGATGCTGCTGCACCGCGCCATCGGCAAACGCCTGACCTGCGTATTCGTCGATAACGGCCTGCTGCGCCTGAACGAAGCCAAGCAGGTGATGGAAATGTTCGGCGACCACTTCGGCCTGAACATCGTGCACGTCGAGGCGGAAAACCGCTTCCTGACCGCACTGGCGGGCGTGGACGAGCCGGAAGCCAAGCGTAAAATCATCGGCCGCGTGTTCGTTGAAGTGTTCGACGAAGAAGCCTGCAAGCAAGAGCAGGTGAAATGGCTGGCGCAGGGCACCATCTACCCGGACGTGATCGAATCCGCCGCTTCCGCCACCGGCAAAGCGCACGTGATCAAGTCGCACCACAATGTGGGCGGCCTGCCGAAAGAGATGAAGCTGGGCCTGGTCGAGCCGCTGAAAGAGCTGTTCAAAGACGAAGTGCGCAAGATCGGCCTGGAGCTGGGCCTGCCGTACGACATGCTGTTCCGTCACCCGTTCCCGGGCCCAGGTCTGGGCGTGCGCGTGCTGGGCGAAGTGAAGAAAGAGTACTGCGATCTGCTGCGCCGCGCCGACGCCATCTTCATCGAAGAGCTGCACAAAGCCGATCTGTACAACAAAGTCAGCCAGGCGTTCACCGTGTTCCTGCCGGTGCGTTCGGTCGGTGTGATGGGCGACGGCCGCAAATACGACTGGGTGGTCTCCCTGCGTGCGGTAGAAACCATCGACTTCATGACCGCGCACTGGGCGCACCTGCCGTATGACTTCCTCGGCCGCGTCTCCAACCGCATCATCAACGAAGTGAACGGCATCTCCCGCGTGGTGTACGACATCAGCGGCAAGCCGCCGGCGACGATCGAGTGGGAATGATTTACCCCCTCGCAGCCTGTTCGTAACTAGGCCGTAGTGACTAAAACCCTCTGTTTTTACAGAGGGTTTTTCTTTATATGGCCATATCTTTTCTGTCTGTTGTCAGCCATTGAAATAAGTTATGGGTAAAGCAGATTATTGTTTGTGGTCGAAATATGGCCTATGTTCAGACCTTGGTATGATTGATAGCGCCTGGGGATACGATGAAAGTAGAGGCCATCAACTACGTTATAGAATCCTATGAGCAGCAGAAGCGAGAGAACGTCGTTGCTCTACTGAAATTGCTGACGCTGTCAGAGAAGGATAAAGCGGAAGGGCGCGTGTTCTCAAAGGAACCGCTGTTGGATGGGCTTACGGATTGAACGCAGGACACTCAACGTTAAGGGGATTCCTTTTTCAATTATAGATTTTTTAATTACCCCCCCCCCCCTAAGCGTCTTTATAGTGAAAATTTAAATTGTGGGTGCTGAGTTATTAAAATACTCCTCCCAGTACTCACTCCATTTTTCATTTAGAGAGAATAGTGGTTGCCTACCATTCTCATGATAATTAAGCCAGGATAACTTCAGGATACTATCCTTTCTTAATTCTCTAGACATATTGTTTGCAGATATCTTTGGCCTGTTAATATTAATTGACATATGCTCATTAATTATTTTTGTTAATTCTGATGCATTACTTTTCTTGAATCCTTTTGCTTTTCTTAGAACTAAAGAAACCAATATTATTGGTATATATATAGTTCCATAGATCTTTAGTGTGCCAATATTTTCTGGTATTGCATTTATAAGATTTTTATCAATAGACCTTTAAACTGATTTTTTTGTTTTGTTTTGATGGTTTGGCAATTGAAGATGTTCCGTTGATGTAAAAAGATTTAGCCTAAGTTGACCATTATCTTCTTCCAAGTCTAATATCGAATTTCTTACTGATCTATAATCAGATTTTGGGACTTCTATATACTGTAACTCATCATTTTCATCTGATTCAATAATAAGTCCCAGAGGTGCATTCTTAGAGGACATTAGCTCAACATAACAACCATAGTCGAGTGTGTATAAAGTATACTTTTTGCCGACTGCATTTTTTGCGGAAACACCTTGCCTAAGAACGTGAATTACTCTCATGTCATATAGATAATCTATCAGTTTATGATTCTTCTCATGGCTAATTAGGAAGCCCCTAGATTTTCTATGTCCAATAACTTCGTTTATTATTCTGTCAAGTAGTGACACGGCTTCTGGCCTGCTGTTAAGGGCTGCATGCTTGTTGACCTGAAACCATTTTTGAGCGGAGTTACGGATATGAAAAATAGATATTTTGTTTGCTAAAGCAGTCTGCGCAGCTAATGAAATAATATTTATGGCATCTCTTGGAACACCCTCAACTGCTCTTACATATTCGTCAAAAGCCGAAGTTTGAGTAAATACATCATTTATAAATAGGTTAGGCTCTCGATCGCAGATTGAGTTTTTATCAATAGCACAAACATGGCGATGAAGTAGGTTTTTAAAGAAGTTTTTGGCAGCATCGCTATCATTATCAAACACCATGTATTCATCTAAATTTATCACAGATGAAGCATCTGAACCTAATTCTATACCAATGCTGGCACCAGTATTCATGTCCACTTCCATGAAGTTGCATCTATGAGCAATAGCTGCAATTTTTACAGTAATGTTAGGAATTGGGTATAATATTCTTCTTAAAAGTTCTGCAAGATAAGGTTGAAGGTCTAAAGGAATCTCTGACCATTCATCAATTAATATCCAAAGCTCCTTATGAGGTAGCATTGAAACAATGTCGTTAAGTTTTTTTGTTATTGAGTTAAAATGAATTCTTAAAGTTCTTTTTCCTGTGGTTTTTATTCTTTCTGAGCTCCCAATGGCAGTGCTTTTTGTGAGTTCCATTCCTGCGGAAATACTTTTCAATGATGCATTTTATTTGATTGAGAAATTATTGGATATGTTATTGGATGAACCAATTTCCTCTTCAGATGTACCCTCTATGTTTAATGCGGTTGCTTGTTCAAGAAAATTGTTCAATAATTCCGTTATCTCTGTTGTTTTATCTATTTCGTTTTCAAATATATAATCTAGAATAACCTCGTGAATATTGCATAAAGTATCTGAAAGCAGTCTTGTTGCCCTTTCACTTAGGGGGATGTTTTGATCTGAAAATATCCCTCCTGTTGAGCCTATTAATCGCATGTCAATAGGTACACTGATAATCCCTCGATTAGATATTTCATTGTTGAGCACTGCTAAGAAGTGTGTCTTTCCCGTCCCTCTGCGTCCAAACATTATTTGATTATCTGTGCTTGAAAGTAATGTATATGTAGGGCCAACATCAACGAAGGATTTGATCAGATGCTCAGTTTGTAATTTTTCAGCTCGTTTAGCTAGTCTCATTATTATTGAGTTGATATTTCTCATAATTTTCCGCCATTTTAATCTGATAGTCTTTCCGTAGCTCAGTCAGGGATTGCAAGTAAAATGATTATTTGATCTAAGCTATCATTTTTCTCCCTACTTACAAATATCAATGATTATAGTGTTAGAGTGTTATTGTTTTTTTTGAAACTATATCTTGTTTTTTTATTTAACATCAAAATAATCTATTGACAGGGTGGGTATTGAATAAAGTTTTTATATTATTAGTACGCAAACAGTGTTTCAGGAGGTGCCAAACCCCCCTTAACCGGCCCCCCCACTGCGTCAGCAGCGCATGTAGCCTGGCCGGCTCCAGCGGCTTGCGCAGCATCTGATAACCTTCCTGCTCGGCCTCTTGCAGGATCGGCGAGTTGAATTCGCCGCTGACCATCGCGCCACTCACGTCCGGCAGGCGTTCGACGCTCTTGCCCTGTGCCGTGTTTTTAAGGCGCTTTAGACGGAATTAAGGGATTACAATGGAATTTGAGTACACGGCGACTCAATAGCGAACCCTCTCCGTCGCGTTGACGTCGAATCCCGCCCGGTGATCACGGAAATACTCCCTCAGTTTGAGAATACCGTTAGCCTGTTCCCGCTGGGATGCCAGATTTGCCCTGAGCTGCTGAAGATTGGCTATGCAAAGTACCGGGAGTTTAATCACGCAGAAGGTTACCGGGTTTTGTATTCCGTAGAAGCAGCCACCTTGACTGCCCATGCTATCTTGTCACACCGGCAGGACATCTAATTGCTGTTGTTTAAGCGTCTGATCACGGCCTGATAACCCGATCGGCTCCTAATCCTCGTTTTCCGGCAATGATACGACCTGCAAGAGAAGGTCGCATCATTCGTCCTGCTCATCATACTTGCGCTGGCACTCCTGAATCGCCTCAATATTCCCCAGCGTCCAGTCGAACAGTATCGAGAACGGCCCCTGCAGGGATTTGCCAAGCGGCGTCAGCGAATACTCGACGCCAAGCACTCGCCCATCCAACACTTTGCGATGCACCATGCCGTTGCGTTCCAGTTTGCGCAGGGTCTGGGTCAGCACGCGCTGCGTGACGCCATCCAGACGGCGCTTGATGGCGTTGAAGCGCTGCGGCTCGCGCAGCACTTCCAGCACCATCATGGACCATTTATCGGCAATCTGATCGAGCACGATGCGGCTTGGGCAGTCGGCGCGGTAAACAACATCGGTCTTATCCATCGGTATCCTCCTGCATCCCTGGGATGCTTAAGGTGCGTAATTGACGCCAGGTATGCAAAGTATACCATTCGAAACAGGGCGCGAATAACCCGCACTTGTACCCCAGGTAAAAGGACATTGAGATGACAGATACAGATTTCAGCAAACTCAGGCTGTCTCATGCGCACGGCGTGATGACGATCGCTATCGATAACCCACCGGTAAACGTACTTGATGTGGCGCTGATGTCGGAAATCAGCCGTTTATTGCTCGCGGTGCGTGACGATCCGGATACGCGGGTGTTGGTGTTCCAGAGCGTGAACCCAGCGTTCTTTATTGCTCACGTCGACATGACCTTGATCGATGAGCCGCACGCTTTCGACGAACTGGCGAGCAACGCGCCGGAGGGGCTTAATCCGTTCCAGGCGTTTGGCGAACTGCTGCGCAGCCAGCCGCAGGTCACTCTCGTTAAGCTGGCTGGGCTGGCACGCGGCGGCGGCGCCGAGTTTGTGGCGGCGGCCGATATGGCTTTCGCTGCACGGGAAGCGGCGGGACTGGCCCAGTGCGAGGCCTTGATGGGCATTACGCCCGGCGGCGGCGCGACGCAGTATCTGACGAGCCGAATGACGCGCGGCCGCGCTCTGGAGGCGATCCTGGGCGCCGAGCTTTTCGATGCTGCTACCGCAGAACGCTACGGCTGGATTAACCGTGCCTTGCCTGCTGCCGAGCTCGATGATTTCGTCGATCGGTTAGCGCGCAACATCGCGGCATTGCCAGAGGGCGTGATTGCGGCGGCCAAACAGGCGATGCCTGCGCCGGATCTGCAGGCCGGTTTTTATCGCGAGCACGACGCCTGGGCGGGATTGTTCGCACGCCCGGCCGCGGAGCGGTTGATTCGCGGCGGGCTGAAGGCCGGTGCGCAAACCCCGGAGGGGGAGCGCAACCTTGAAGGCTTGCTGCGTCATCTGGCCCGCTAAGATGCCGCCCCCCACTGCGTCAGCAGCGCATGCAGCCTGGCCGGCTCCAGCGGTTTGCGCAGCACCAGATAGCCTTCCTGCTCGGCCTCTTGCAATATCTGCGAGTTGAACTCGCCGCTGACCATCGCGCCGCTCACGTCCGGCAGGCGTTCGAACAGCGCTTTCAGGATGTCGAAACCGCTCTCGCCGGAGCGCAGGCGCTGGTCGCACAGCACGGCGAACGGCGTAAAACCGTCGTCGACAATGGCGAAGGCTTCCTCGGCGGAGGCCGCGCAGCGCACGGTGATGCCCCAGGTGCTCATCAGGCTCTCCCAGGCGGAGGTCACCAAGGGATCGTCGTCCACCACCAGGCAGGCGCCGCGCAGCGGCGCATAGCGGATCGGCGTGGCGGTGTTGTCGTAGGCGGCCGCGGTTTCCGGCGCTTTGTCTTCGCCGATGTATTGCGTGAAGCGCATCCAGAAGCGCGAGCCTTTGCCTTCGACGGAGTGCATGCCGTACTTCACCTTCATCAGCTTGGCGCAGCGCGCCACCACCGCCAGCCCCAGCCCGTGGCCGGCGCTGTCGATTTTCCACGCCAGCTCGGGGCGGTAGTAAGGGGAGAAGATTTTGCTTTTCTCTTCGTCGGCGATGCCCACGCCGGTGTCCCACACTTCTACCAGGCACTCGGCGCCGCGCGGGCGGATAGCGATCAACACGCCGCCCCGTTGCGTATAGCGCAGGGCGTTTTGGATCAGGTTGATCAACGATTGCCGCACCAGCAGCGGATCGCCCATCACGCTGATGCGCCGTTTAGGCCGCCAGGTGCGCAGCGCCAGGGCACGGCTGTTGGCCTCTTCGCGGAACAGGGTGATCACCGAGTCGAGCAGGGCGCCGATATCCACATGGGTGGCGGCGGTGCGCACGTTGCCGGATTCGATCTTGCTGAGATCGAGCAATG
Source organism: Serratia sp. TSA_105.2 (assembly GCF_052692115.1). NCBI lineage: Bacteria > Pseudomonadati > Pseudomonadota > Gammaproteobacteria > Enterobacterales > Yersiniaceae > Serratia > Serratia sp. TSA_105.2. The sequence goes on along the minus strand of NZ_JBQZFT010000008.1, from coordinate 5,757 downwards.
AATTGAACATCAAATGCACCGAACGCACGCTCTGCTGCAGATCCAGCAGCTGCGGCGTCAGGCTGTCGTCGCGGTTTTTGTGGATGATGGCTTCGATCAGAAAGCCCATGGCGTGCACCGGCTGGCGCAGATCGTGGCTGGCGGTGGTCAGGAACTGGTTCTTGTCCAGCAGCGCCTGTTCCGCTTCCTCTTTAGCCTGGCGGAACTGCTCCGCCAGGCGCGAGCTTTGTTCTTCGAGCAGCGCCTGCTGAATAAAGAACGCATGCGAGGTTAACGCGTGGCGGTAGATGGCGAAGCCGTACAGCAAGTTCAGCATCAGCACGATGAACATCACGTCTTCCAGCCGCCAGATGATGCCGAGGTTCAGCAGCCCCCAGGAAGCGAAGAAAAAGCGGGTAAAGGTGCTGATGACGGGCGTCAGGTGTGTTGCGTTGGCGGCGACGATCGCGGCGATGCTGATATTGAGCAGCAGAAAAAAGTCAAAGTTATGGGTCTGCGGCGTAATTAAATAGAGTGATGAGATCCCCAACCCGTGAATAAACGCCACCTTATTAATACGCGGCAGCCAGCGGCGCAGCACGGCGTCTTCATCATTTTCTTTGGCCTCATGCAGGTAGCGGCGGTGCCATATTCGGATCGCCACGGCGCATAGCAGGTAAACGATGATCCAGGTAATGGTTGGGCCGAGCTTGTCGCCCAGCAAATAAATCCAGATGGCGAACGGGATGCCGACGAAAGGCACGGCGGTGAAACTGAACACCAACCGCATGAAGGTGTTGTCCAGCAGGCGGATCTGTGCGCGTGGGGAGATGCCATCATTTTGTAAATTCTGGAAAAACCTCATGACGACGGATCCCGTTTGCCGTGCAACAGCGTGATGGCTTCCACCCGGCTGTTGACGCCGATCTTTTTCAATATATTGCTGATATGCTCTTTAACGGTCGGTTCGGAAATAGACAGTTGCGTTGCGATTCTTTTATTTGGCAGACCGCGCAACATCATAGTTAATACGTCGATTTGCCTTGGCGTTAAATTGAACTTGTTTAAATGGTCATGGTTGTTTTTAATGGCGGATTCATTTCCTTCCGGGAACCACTCCTGATTATTATTTAGCGCAAAAACCGCCCTGGCGAATAATTCAGGTGGCTCGTTTTTTAATACGAAACCGTGCCCGCCGGCATTGTGCACTTTCTGCCAGATATCGTTATTCTCGTCGCCGCTGACCACCAAAATCCGCACCTGCGGATAACGTTGTTTTACTTCTTTGAGTAATTTCAACGCCGTACCGGAAGAGAGCCAAAAATCAATCACCAGTAAACGCGGCGGGCCATTTTCCCTAATATGGCGGTAGCAATTCTCTTCATTGGTCACCACATGCGCCTGTTTGAATCGGCAATGCGTGCTGAGAAAATTAGCGATGCCGCTTGCTACCAATGGATGGTCATCAACGACCAACGCATAATCCTGCCCCAAAGGATTCTCCTTTTGCCTTCACAGTTCAGATAAGTCTGATTAATTATTATCAACCCTCCCTACTTTAGGAGGGTTTTTTCGTTTAGGAAAGGGAAATATATTATTCGAGGATTTGGATAAGAGAAAACATAAAGCCAATCGATAATTTTAACTGATTGGTTATAAAGGATAATTTATGAAGAAACCACTTATCGCTTTAACCGTTACGATGATGATAGCCGGTTGTTCCACCCTGAAAACCGATCAGGCCATTCCATTACTGCAGGCGGAAACCGCCAAAATGCTGGGCCTGGGCTCATCGGACGAAATTACCGTGACCAATGTCAATGGCGCACAGCCAGATGCGCTGGGCGGCCAAAAACTTTCTTATCGCGCCACCACGGAAAAAGGCCGTATTTTCGATTGTTCGTCGCTGATGATGCCGGGAATTTTAGGTTCGTCGCCGTCGCTGAGCGCGCCGACCTGTACACCGGTGGTCACGCATAAATAATTCGCTTTGGGGGCGGCATTGCCGCTTCCTGGTTTTCCATCGTCGGAGCGTCAGCGCCGGGGGGCAATAAGCTTTTGCTTCGACGATCACTAAACCGGCGTGCGCGAAATAACGCCTCACACCTCCTCTAGCGTAGTGAGTTTTCCTATAACAATAAATTTCGCGCCATCATGCCAACGAGTACGGAGATAGCCCGTGAATGACAAGACATCGCACCCTTTAGCGGTTAAAACACCGCTTTCCAAACTTTACCTCGCTCTATTTTCTGCGCCGCTGCTGATGCTGGCGCCCGCCGATATCGCTCGCGCAGACGATGCCATTTTTGATGGCGACTCAAAAATTACCGAATCATTGGCCTACACCGGGGACGTTTACGTCGGCCGTAATCAAAGCGGCAACCTGCTGATCGAGAATGGCAAGATCAGCGCCTATAACATCAATATCGGCCGGATGTTCAACGGCCAAATTCATGAGAGCGTAGTCACGGTCCGCGGGCCGAATGCCGAGCTGAATGCGGTGAACGATCAGTTCGTGCTGCGCGGCGGCCTGAATCTGGGGCGGGGCACCTTGCGCGTTGAAGACGGCGCGCTGGCCAGCGCGAAAGAGATCGTGGTCGGCACTACCCGCGGCTACGACAGCCACCTGATCGCCACCGGCGCCGGTTCTCGCGTCACCAGCAATTTTCTCAGCGTCGGCACCGACTTAGGGGCGCGATCCACGCTGGCGATTGAAGACGGCGCGGTGCTGAACACCGCCTTTGACGCGCGCATCGGCAATGGCAGCGGGCCGGGCGAGACCGATACGCTGAGCCCGAAAGCCACGGTCACGGGGGCCAATTCCCAATGGAACGTTGGCCGCGCGCTCACGCTTTACGGCGATCTGGACGTGCTGAACGGCGGCGCGGTCAACGTCGGTAATATTCAGGTGGCGGGCGTCTCCGGCGCGCGTAAAACTGCCGAGTTGACGATCGCCGGCAACGGTTCACGTGTGACCAGCGGCAGCAGCGTCAACGTCGGCGATTACGGCAATGGCGTGTTGGCGGTCATGGACGGCGGGACATTCTCCGCCGGCGGCAACGAAGTGGTGCTGGGCGAGGCCGGTTCCGGCTCGAACCGCGGTGCGCTGATTATCGGCAGCCGCGGCAACATGGATACCGGCACCGGGTTGACCGAGCCGACGCTCGGCGCGGCGGGCGCTGCAGGCACTATCGATGCCCAGACGGCGATCGCCCTGCGGGGCGGATTGTTCCGCAGCTATGTGTACTTTAACCATACCGACGGCAATTACGTCTTCAGCAACAAGATGAACGGCGAAGGCGAGGTGATCAACACCGCCGGGCATACGACGCTGAACGGCGATCTCACTGGGCTGCAGGCCAACGTCACCGCGCGCGGCGGCAAGCTCATTATCGCCAGCGACATCAATACCCAGAAAGAAGACGATATCTTCGAGATCCAAACCCTCAGCGCCGAGAACGGCGGCACGCTGATCCTCAATGCGACGGCGGGTGCCGACGTCAATAACGGGCAGGGCTACAGCAGCGCCGCGTCGATCAAGGCCGGCGGCACGCTGGGCGGCAACGGCACGCTGGGCCAGACCGAGATCCAGTCCGGCGGCCATATCTCGCCCGGCGACGGCAATATCGGCACGCTGACGCTGAAACGCTACCTGAATTTTATCGGCGAATCCTTCTATGACGTCGATATCGCCGGTGACGGCCGCAGTGACCAACTGCTGGTGGCGGGCAAAACCACCATCAGCGATCGGGCCAAGGTGCAGGTTACGGCGCTGGATCCGCAAACCAGCTATAAAACCGGCCAAAGCTACCGCATTCTGACCTCGGACGGCGGCATTGACGGCCAGTTCGCGGCGGCGGTCTCCAAGTCTGCCTTCCTCGATGTGGCGTTGAACCACAGCGCCAACGCCGTGGATCTGACCATCGCGCAGAAAGACACGGGCGGTGAAAACCCAGGCGGGGAAAACCCAGGCGGTGAGAATCCAGGGGGCGAGAATCCGGGCGGGGAAAACCCAGGCGGTGAGAATCCAGGGGGCGAGAATCCGGGCGGGGAAAACCCAGGCGGTGAAAATCCGGGGGGCGAGAACCCAGGCGGTGAAAATCCGGGCGGAGAGAACCCGGGCAGCGGCAAGCCGGGCATTTTCCAAACGGTGGCCGAGAGCAGCAACCAGTGGAATACCGCCGGTGCGCTCTCGACGTTGGTGCAGAGCGGCCCTTCGCTGGCGCTGTACAACTCGCTGCTGCTGCTGAGTGCGCCGGAAGCGCGCGAGGCGTTCAATCAGCTGTCCGGCGAAGTCTATCCGTCGATGCAGTCTAACCTGATCGCCGGCAGCACCCAGCTGTTCAACGTGCTGAACCAGCGCATGCTGCGCCTGTTCGACAATGACAGCCTGCCGATACCGCCGTTGGCGATGTCGCTGGTGCAACCGGCGCAGGCGCAAAACAGCGGCGTCTGGGGACAGACCTTCAGTTCCTGGGGCAAAAACAGCGGCAACGGCAACGTGGGCAAGCTGGATGGCAACACCACCGGCTTCCTGTTGGGGGCGGATCGCAAGCTGGCGGACCATAACGTGCGCATCGGCGGCTACTTCGGTTACAGTCGCGGCGACTACGACGTCGACAGCCGCCGTTCCAAGGCCGATACCGACAACTACCACCTCGGCCTGTATGCGGCGGGGCAGCAGGATGCGTTCTCGCTGCGCGGCGCGCTGGGTTACACCTGGCACAAGATTGAAGGCAAGCGCAACGTCGATTTCGGCGGTTTCTCGGATCGGCTGAAGTCGGACTACGACGCCAACTCATTTCTGGCGTTCACCGAAGCGGGTTACCGTTTCGGCCAGCCGGAGATGAACGTCGAACCGTTCATTAACCTGAGCTATATCCGCCTGCATACCGACAGCTTCCAGGAGTCGGGTGGCGCGGCGGCGCTGAGCGTGCGCAATGAAACGATGAACACCTTCTACTCCACGCTCGGGGTGCGCGGCGTGACCGAACTGCCGAAGAACGTCAGCCTCTACGGCTCGCTCGGCTGGCAGCACGCCTACGGCGATAAGAACACCTCATCGCGTATGGCGTTTGCCGGCAGCGACGCGTTCGTCACTCAGGGCCAGGCCGTGGATGACAACGTGATGGTGGGCGATATCGGCGTGAGCGTGAAACTGTCGCGCGCCGCGACGCTGGATGTCGGCTATCAGGGGCAATTCGGCGCCGATACCCGCGTGAATTCGGTCAACGCCAACCTGCGCTGGTCGTTCTGATTTTTCCTCTAGACTTCTCTGGTACTTGCAGGCCCGCTTGATGCGGGCCTTTTTTATGGTGAGGGCTCAGTGGCGGCCTGTGGCTGACTTTTATGATGAAAAAACCCGCGCAACGGCGCAATGCCGCAATGCCGCTCACTTAAGCCTGAGTGGCATTTTTTTATCCAGCCTCTGGGCGTTCTGTGCAGGGGAATTGCCGTAAATGTCCGCATTTCTCTGTGGCCAATATGAACGGCAATTGGAGGGGCCGATGGCGCGGCCCCTCCAACCGCGCCTTCGCTTAACACCATCTGTCCGCTACGCGGAAATTACTCGGCCCATCCTGGGCCTCGCCCCTTCGGGGCCGCTGCAAGCAGCGTTCAAATCTGCTCCCGGCAGATTTGTCCTCGCCGCGTCTGCGTTGTCGGGCGGGTCGGCTGCGACAAACGTCCCTGTGAGTCTCGCCTCAACCGGCCTTCCCTGGCCGGTTGCCCCTGACAACGCCGTCTTGCTCGGCAGCCGGTGATGCGCGCCCAAGGTCG
>NZ_JBQZFT010000007.1:0-204740 GCF_052692115.1 Serratia sp. TSA_105.2 | reverse complement strand
AGAAGCCGCAACGTTATACGTTGCGGCTTCCTCAAAAGCTTAACTGACAAGCATTACGCCGCGTGGGCGCCGTTTAGGCAAGGTTCAGGCTGCGCGCCTCAGTCGGCGGCGTGACCCTGCTCAGGCAGGCGTTCGCCGTCCAGCCAGGCGGCGCCATCGCGCATTGCCAGGCGGCCATCGACGAACCAGCTCACCACCAGCGGATAGATCGTGTGTTCCTGGGTTTGCACCCGTTCAACCACGTCATCCTCCTCGTCGTCAGCGAAAATCGGCACCTTGGCCTGCAAGATCACCGGGCCGCCGTCGAGCTGTTCGGTCACGAAGTGCACCGAGGTGCCGTGTTCGCTGTCGCCGTTGTCGATGGCCTGACGGTGGGTATGCAGCCCCGGGTATTTCGGCAGCAGGGAAGGGTGGATGTTCAGCAGGCGGCTGGCATAACGCTGCACGAACTGCGGGCTGAGGATGCGCATGTAGCCGGCCAGCACCACCAGATCGGGCTGGTGCTGGTCGATGGCGTCCGCCAACGCGGCGTCGAACGCCGTGCGATCGGCGTAAGCCTTGGCATCCAGCGCCTGGGTGGCGATGCCGGCCGCCTCGGCGCGCTGCAGGCCATAAGCCTGCGCCTTGTTGCTGAACACCGCCACGATCTCGGCGGCGATGCGGCCCTGCTGGCAGGCGTCAATCAGCGCCTGGAGATTGCTCCCCTGGCCGGAGACCAACACCACGATCTTTTTCATCAGTTGATGACCACTTGTTGTTCGTCGGAAGAGGCGGTCAGTTTACCGATTTTCCACGCTTTTTCACCTGCCGCGGTCAGCAGCGCGATGGCCGCTTCCACTTCGGCTTCCGGCAGGGCGATGACCATGCCTACGCCGCAGTTGAAGGTGCGGTACATTTCATGACGGCTGACGTTACCGGCCTGCTGCAGCCAGGTGAACACCGCCGGCCACTGCCAGCTGGCTTCGTCGATCACCGCCTGCATGCCTTCCGGCAGCACGCGTGGAATGTTTTCCCAGAAGCCGCCGCCGGTGAGGTGAGCGATGGCGTGGACGTCCGCCTTCTCGATCAGCTCCAGCACCGACTTCACGTAAATCTTGGTCGGCGCCAGCAGGTGGTCGGCCAGCGGTTTGCCTTCCAACTGGGTGGCGGTCGGATCGGTGTTGCTCACTTCCAGGATTTTACGCACCAGCGAGTAGCCGTTGGAGTGCGGGCCGGAAGCGCCCAGGGCGATCAGCGCGTCGCCGGACTGCACTTTGCTGCCGTCGATGATCTCGGATTTTTCGACCACGCCGACGCAGAAACCGGCCACGTCGTAATCTTCGCCGTGGTACATGCCCGGCATTTCAGCGGTTTCGCCGCCCACCAGCGCACAGCCGGACTGTTTGCAGCCCTCGGCGATGCCGGTGATCACGCTGGCCGCGGTGTCCACATCCAGCTTGCCGGTCGCGTAGTAGTCGAGGAAGAACAGCGGCTCGGCGCCCTGAACCACCAGATCGTTGACGCACATCGCCACCAGATCGATGCCGATGGTGTCGTGGCGTTTCAGATCCATCGCCAGACGCAGCTTGGTGCCCACGCCGTCGGTACCGGAAACCAGCACCGGCTCGCGGTATTTCTGCGGCAACGCACACAGGGCGCCAAACCCGCCCAGACCGCCCATCACTTCCGGGCGACGGGTCTGTTTAACTACACCTTTGATGCGATCTACCAATGCGTTGCCTGCATCGATATCGACACCTGCGTCTTTATAGCTGAGAGAGGTTTTGTCGGTCACTGCGCGATTCCCCACGACGGTTTGCGGTTTGAAAACTGTGCTTCCGATGTTGATTCCGGAATAAGGCGCGGCAATTCTAACAGCGCAGGCAAACGTTTGCGAGCGGCTTGTGAACCGGCTCCGCTTTTTCGTCATCTATACTGATATTCAAACTTTTGTTGATCCCGATCGGGCTATTGTGGGTGGCGCGGCGAAAAAAAGGAGGTATAATCCCGCGATTTTTTTGGCCGCAACCACCTTAATAGGAGAAAAATGATGAAGATCGTTGAGGTGAAACACCCGCTGGTAAAACACAAGCTTGGCCTGATGCGCGAAAATGACATCAGCACCAAACGCTTCCGTGAGCTGGCCTCAGAAGTGGGTAGTTTACTGACCTATGAAGCGACCGCCGATCTGGAGACGGAAAAAGTCACCATCGAAGGCTGGTGCGGGCCAGTTGAAGTGGATCAGATCAAAGGGAAAAAGATTACCGTAGTGCCAATCCTGCGCGCAGGCCTGGGCATGATGGAAGGGGTGCTGGAGCACGTGCCGAGCGCGCGCATCAGCGTGGTGGGCGTTTACCGCGACGAAGAAACCTTAGAGCCGGTGCCGTACTTCCAGAAGCTGGTTTCCAACATCGAAGAGCGCATGGCGCTGGTCGTCGACCCGATGCTGGCCACCGGCGGTTCGATGATCGCCACTATCGATCTGCTGAAGAAAGCCGGCTGCCACAGCATCAAGGTGCTGGTTCTGGTGGCGGCGCCGGAAGGCATCGCCGCGCTGGAGAAAGCGCACCCGGACGTTGAGCTGTACACCGCCTCCATCGATCAGTGCCTGAACGACAAGGGCTACATCGTGCCTGGCCTGGGCGACGCGGGCGACAAGATATTTGGTACCAAGTAAACATTTTAGCCGACTTAACGAGTCGGCTTTTTTATGCTCTTCGTCTTTCAAGCTACAGCGTTGTTGGCTGCAGGCAATAACCCCAGTCACTTATTTGATATAAGCTCCTGGGGATTATTGCCCTGGCCGCCTGGCTGTAACTTGAAATCCATTGAGCATAGACAATTCAGTTTGCATAACGATTAATGACTCAGAGGAAAAGCACACATGACCCGTCGCGCCATCGGCGTCAGCGAGCGCCCGCCGCTGCTCCAGACCATTCCGCTCAGCTTCCAGCACCTGTTCGCCATGTTCGGCGCCACCGTGCTGGTGCCTATCCTGTTCAAGATCAACCCGGCGACCGTGCTGCTGTTCAACGGCATCGGCACGCTGCTGTATCTGTTCATCTGTAAAGGCAAGATCCCGGCTTACCTCGGTTCCAGCTTCGCGTTTATCTCGCCGGTGCTGCTGCTGTTGCCGCTCGGTTATGAAGTGGCGTTGGGCGGTTTCATCATGTGCGGCGTGCTGTTCTGCCTGGTGGCGCTGATCGTGAAAAAAGCCGGCACCGGCTGGCTGGACGTGATGTTCCCGCCGGCGGCGATGGGGGCGATCGTCGCCGTCATCGGGCTGGAGCTGGCGGGCGTGGCGGCCAACATGGCGGGGCTGCTGCCGGCGGAAGGCACCAGCGCCGATTCGACCACCATCACCATTTCGCTGGTGACGCTGGCGGTCACGGTGCTCGGCTCGGTGCTGTTCCGCGGCTTCCTGGCAATTATCCCGATCCTGATCGGCGTGCTGGTGGGTTATGCGCTGTCGTTCTTCATGGGCGTGGTGGATTTGACCCCGATCCGCGAGGCGCACTGGTTCGCGCTGCCGACCTTCTACACCCCGCGCTTTGAGTGGTTCGCCATCTTCACCATTCTGCCGGCGGCGCTGGTGGTGATCGCCGAGCATGTCGGCCATCTGGTGGTGACCGCCAACATCGTGAAAAAAGACCTGATCCGCGATCCGGGGCTGCACCGCTCGATGTTCGCCAACGGCATCTCGACGGTGTTCTCCGGCTTCTTCGGCTCCACGCCGAACACCACCTACGGCGAGAACATCGGCGTGATGGCCATCACCAAGGTCTACAGCACCTGGGTGATCGGTGGCGCGGCGGTGCTGGCGATCCTGCTGTCCTGCATCGGCAAGCTGGCGGCGGCGATCCAGGCGGTGCCGGTGCCGGTAATGGGCGGCGTTTCCCTGCTGCTGTACGGCGTGATCGGCGCCTCGGGCATTCGCGTGCTGATCGAGTCCAAAGTGGATTACAACAAAGCGCAAAACCTGATTTTAACCTCGGTGATCCTGATTATCGGCGTGAGCGGCGCCAAGGTGCATATCGGCGCGGCGGAGCTGAAAGGCATGGCGCTGGCGACCATCGTCGGCATTGGCTTGAGCCTGCTGTTCAAGATCATCAGCCTGTTCCGCAAGGAAGAAGAGGTGCTCGACGCGCCGGACGAATCGGCGGAGCAGAAGTAACGAAAAGGGCAGCCCAGGGGTTGCCCTTTCTATTCGTATTTCTGCATTTATATCCGTTGGGATAAAGTAACTGATAGCATTAACAACATCGGTTAAAAGGAAAGTGGGTATGGAGTACTACGGATATATTTTGCTCAAATTTGTGATTGGCTTTGTCATTGTTATCACCCACCTGAACCTGTCGGGAAAGACCCAGCTATCGCAGATGACCCCAGTGGATTTTATCGGTAACTTTGTGCTCGGGGGCATTATTGGGGGCGTTATCTATAGCGACAGCATCCCCTTGTACCAGTATGTCGTTGTATTACTTATCGGAGTAGGGCTAATTTCTCTGTTGAATGCAATCAGTAAACATTGCAACTTCTTTCGTTCGGTCACTATAGGCAACCCGATACCAATTATAAAAAACGGCCGCTTTTTGATGGAAAATATTTTAGCCAAGAAAAATAAAATCGACATCTTGAACGTTTCCTCACAGCTGCATGCGCAGGGGATCCATGCCTTTCAGGAGATTGTCTATGCGCAAATTGAGCCGGGCGGTCAGATCACTGCGGTATGTGAGGGAAATGAGCTGCCTTCAGTTATCATTATGAAAAATGGCAGGGCCAGGCCTTATGAGCTGCAGGAGATTAGTAAAGATGAGGAGTGGTTGAACCAAACTATCCGTGAACACGGCATAGAGCCGAAAGATATTTTTATTGCTGAGTTTTGGGACGGTAGGACAGCATTCATTCTTAATGACGGACGTATAGTTAAATAGTGAAAAAGGGGAGCCTCAGCTCCCCAATGTCATATTAGCTGCGAATTTTGCGGTACACGAACAGCACCACGATGGCGCCGATAACCGCTACCACGAAGCTGCCGAAGTTGAAGCCGTCAACCTTGCCGTAGCCGAAGAAGGTGCTGATATAGCCGCCGACCACGGCGCCGATGATCCCCAGCACGACGGTCAGAATAAAGCCGCCGCCGTCTTTGCCGGGCATGATCCACTTAGCCAAAATACCGGCGATCAGGCCGAAAATAATCCAGGAAATAATCCCCATTTACTGCTCCTTTCTTTTGTGGCTGAGAATAACTTACTGCTGGGTGGCCGGCTGCGTATTGCCGTTCACCGCTGCATCGGTCTCTTGTTTCAACTCTTGCGCTTTGTTTTCGGCGCTGTTCTTGATGGCTTCGGTCTTCGCCTTGGCCTGCTCGGTCAGATCGTTGGCGCCGTTGATGGCGTCGTTCTTGATGGCCTTGGCCTGATCCACCAGCTGCTGGCTTTGTTTGCCTGCGTCATCCTTGATCGCGGCGGCCTTGGCCTTGGCGTCGTTGGTGATGGCGTCGGCCTGCTTGGCGGCTTCATCTTTAATCGCCGAGGCTTTGTCCTTCAGCTGGTCTGCCTGCGTGGCGGCCTCTTTTTTGATGTCATCTGCCGTCGCTTTCGCTTTGTCCGTCAGATCGTCCGCTTTTTTCTGGGCGGCGTCTTTCATCTGCTCGGCGCTGTCTTTGGCTTTATCCAGGTTGGCGTCAACCTTGGAAGAGTCATCACAGCCGGCAACCAACAACCCGATAAAGGAGGCTAACAGCACTTTATTCCATACTTTCATCGTCTATATCCTTGCAGAAACCTTGTTGATGGTGATTGCGTTTTGCCTACCTATACTAGGTCAGATTTTACTTAAATTACAAATTTAACCTGCATAGGCATGGGGTTAGGGTTTGATATCAGACTATTCTTGCCGGTGAGGGAGCCGCAATCGATTAAACGGCGCTAAGGCATTGCTCACTATTGCGGCATAAGATCCTGCCGGTTCAACAGCGCCCGTTTTCTGTGTTAAACTGCCCACGTTTTTCTGCCAGTTTTGGTTGAGGTGCTTCTCTGAATACGCCGGCACAGCTTTCACTGCCACTTTATCTTCCCGATGATGAAACTTTCGCCAGTTTTTATCCGGGCGAGAACCCATCCCTATTAGCCGCGATCCAATCCGCCGTCCGTCAGGAACATGGCAGCTATATCTATTTTTGGTCGCGTGAAGGCGGCGGGCGCAGCCATTTGCTGCATGCGGCCTGCGCCGAGCTTTCGCAGAAGGGGGAAGCGGTGGGCTATGTGCCGCTCGACAAGCGCGCTTACTTCGTGCCCGAAGTGTTGGATGGCATGGAGCAGTTGGCGCTGGTCTGCATCGACAATATCGAATGCATCGCCGGCGACGAAGAGTGGGAGATGGCGATCTTCAACCTCTACAACCGCATCCTGGAAACCGGCCGCACCCGCTTGTTCATCACCGGAGATCGTCCACCGCGCCAGCTGAACCTGCGTTTACCGGATCTGGCTTCGCGCCTGGACTGGGGGCAGATCTACAAGCTGCAGCCGCTGTCGGACGAAGAGAAACTGCTGGCGCTGCAACTGCGCGGCAAACTGCGCGGCTTCGAGCTGCCGGAAGACGTGGGCCGCTTCCTGTTGAAACGGTTGGATCGCGAGATGCGCACGCTGTTTATGACCCTCGATCAGCTCGATCGCGCCTCGATCACCGCCCAGCGTAAGCTGACCATCCCGTTCGTTAAAGAGATCCTGGGGCTGTAGCGGCTACCGCAAATGAAAGGGCGCGACAGTCCGCGCCCGAATTCGAATTTATAAAATCTCCAGCACCTGCTCCGGCGGCCGGCCGATGCGCGCCTTGCTGCCTTTCACCACGATAGGGCGTTCGATCAGTTTCGGGTTCGCCGTCATCGCCGCCAGCAGCTGTTCTTCGCTCAGGCTGTCGTCCGCCAGCTTCAATTCCTTGTACAGATCTTCTTTCTTGCGCATCAGATCGCGCGCCGATGTGAAGCCTAATTCTTTCAACAGTTTTTTCAGCTCATCGGCCGACGGGGGCGTTTCAAGGTACAGCACCACCTTGGGAGCGACACCGTGCTGCTCCAGCAGCGCCAGGGTTTCACGGCTCTTGGAGCAGCGCGGGTTGTGATAAATCGTGACATTTTTCATGGCGTTCATTCCTTGTTGAATCAGCTGCGCTGGTATTGGCGGAAGCGCTGTTGCAGTTGGCGCAGCTGGTCGATGCGCGCATCGTAGCGCGCCTGTTTCAGGCTGCCGAGTTTCTGCAGCGAGCTGGCATTGCTGAGCAGGCCGATGGCCTGATCGAGCCGGCCGGTCAGCGCCAGGCTTTCGGCGCGGGCCGACAGCTCTTCATCGCGCAGCCCTTGGGCGGCGCTGGCCTGCGCCAGCAGATCCCAGCCGTTCGGATCGTCCGGATGGGCAAAGGTATAGCGGTTCAGGATCTTCGAGGCCTGCGCCGGCTGGTTGCCTTCGACATAGGCGTTGGCCAGGTTAAGCTGCAGCACCGGGTTGTTGCTCTGGGCGGCGTTGGCCGCCTGCAGGCGGGCGATGGCCTGCGGCGCGCGTTTCTGGCCGAGATCGATGTCGGTCATCAGATCGATCAGCCAGACGTTTTTCGCATCCTGCGCCAGCATCGGCTGAATGATGTTGCGTGCGTCGTCGTATTTTTTCGCTTCATAGAACAGGATGGCGCGGCCGTATTTGGCGGCCGCCTGTTCGCGCACGTTGCCCTTGCTGAGCGAGCCGAGCAGTTCTTCGTTCAGGCCATAGCCTTCCGAACTGTACATGCCCAGTGCGCGCACCTTGGCCATCAGGTAATCCTGCGAGGACTGCACGATGTGTTTCGGCATCTGGTTGGCGCGGTTGCGCGCGTCGGATAGGCGGCTGTCCGGCAACGGGTGCGTCAGCAGCATTTCCGGCGGTTTGGAGGCGTAGCGCGACTGATCCGAGAGTTTCTGCAGGAAGTCGGGCATCGCTTCCGGATCGAAACCGGCGCGCTGCAGCACCTGAATGCCGATGCGGTCGGCTTCCTGTTCGTTCGATTGGGTAAAGCTGATCATGCCCTGCTGGGTGCCGGCCAGGGTGCCGCTCAGCGCCGCCATGCCCATGGTCGGGTTGGCCATCGCCAGCAGGATGGAGCCGAGTGCGCCCACCCAGGTCAGCGGGGCGTTGCGCTGTTGATCTTCCATGGCGCGCGCCAGGTGGCGCTGGGTGACGTGCGAGATTTCGTGCGCCAGCACCGAAGCCAGCTGGCTTTCGTTGTCGCTGACGCGAAACAGCGCGGAATGCAGCACCACGTTGCCGCCGAAGAAGGCAAAGGCGTTGATCTCGTCGTTGCGCACCAGATAGAAATGGAACGGCGTGCGCACCGAATAAGCGCTGGCCACCAGCCGGTTGCCCAGCTGGTTGATGTACTGGCTCAGCAGCGGATCGTTGATCAGCGGGGCGCTGGCGCGCAGTTGGCGCACGTAGAAATCGCCCATCGCCAGCTCTTGTCCGATGCTCAGGGTGCCGCCGGCGGAGGTGCCCATATCCGGCAACTGGTCCTGGCTTTCCGCCTGTGCTGGTGCCAGGGCGGTGGCGTTCAGCGTGCCGAGCAGCAGCACCGTTAACGCGGTTTTGGTCAACCGGTTGGTCATAGTCAGGCGTTTCCCTTAAATAATCATTTCTAAGACGTCAGCAGCAGACAAGAGTTCTTTATTCCCGCGGCGCAATCCGCGTGAAAGTGCGGCGGCTCACAAACCGCGGCGGCGGCACCCATCACATCATAGTCAGCCGCAGGCGACAAGGAAACGTTAGCCGGGCGCGGATCGGGCAAAAAAGTTTTATTTTTCATTTTGAAGGGCGCTTTTTCGTCGTTGGCGACATGCATTTCGAATAAAACGCGGACAAAGTTGATCCGTGTTTTATTGACAAGATAAACGCAGACTCATATAGTCTGCGTTATTGAAGATTCATTGACGGTCGAAAACGGACATATGGCGTACATCACAACCAGCGTTGAATATGGCATCCACTGCCTGCTGTGGCTGGTCGGCGATAACCAGCGCGCGCTCAGCAGCCGCGAGCTTGCCGAACTGCAGGGGATCTCTCCCAGCTTTCTGGCCAAGATTTTCCCCAAGCTGGAAAAGGCGGGGATCGTCGCCGCCAGCGAAGGGGTGCGCGGCGGCTACCGGCTGGCGCGCCCGGCGGATGAGATCAGTTTTCTGGCGATCATCGACGCCATCGAAGGGCACAAGCCGCTGTTCGATTGCCAGGAGGTGCGCGGGCGCTGCGCGGTGTTTGATGACTCCCCGCCGGATTGGGCAGTCTCCGGCAAATGCGCTATCCATGCGGTGATGCTGCAGGCGGAGAAGGCGATGCGCGATGCGCTGGCGGCGCAGACCCTCGGCGCCGTCGCGGCCCGCTTTGGCCGCAAAGCGCCGCAAGGCTTCTTCGGTGAGGTCAACCTCTGGCTCGACGAGCGCATGACGGAGCGCACCGCACGCAGCGGCAAAACGGCGCGCGCCAAGACCTAAGCACCACTTTTCCTTAAAGCGAAACACACTTTTCCCGCCTCTTCGGAAGGGGCGGGCGGGCCTTCTGCACCCTGCTACGGGAGCGGAACGGCATCGTTCATCCGAAAAAACTGCGGGCAGTCTTATCGCCCGGTTAACCCTGTATGAAGGAGTCATCCCATGACGCAGAAAATAGTGATTGCCGGTTCCGGTTTTGCCGGTTTTTGGGCCGCCGTGTCCGCCATGCGCGCCATTAACATCGCCGGTAAGCATGACGAGATCGAGGTGCTCATGGTTTCACCGACGCCCACGGTCACCATCCGGCCGCGCCTGTATGAAGCGGTGTTGGAAAACATGAATCCGGACATTTCCGCGCAGCTCGCCGCCGTCGGCGTGCGGCACCTGGCCGGGGCGGTAGAGCGCATCGATGCCGCCGCCAAGACGCTCACGGTGGCGCAGGCGACGGGGGAAGCCCTTGAATTGGCCTACGACCGCCTGGTGTGGGCTACCGGCAGTCGGCTCTCCGTGCCTGCGGTGCCGGGCTTTGCCGAATACGGTTTCAACGTCGATACGCTGGAAAGCGCGCAGCGTTTGGATGCCCATATTAAAGCGCTGGCGGCCAAACCCTCGACGCCGGCGCGCAACACCGCCGTGGTGGTGGGCGCGGGGCTGACCGGGCTGGAGAGCGCGGCGGAGATGCCACAGCGGCTGCGGGATGCGCTGGGCAAAGACGAGAACGTGCGCGTGGTGATCGTCGATAGCGCCCCGGAAGTGGGTGCCGGGATGGGGGCGGAGCCGGGGGCGGTGATACGTCAGGCGTTGGCGGAGTGCGGCGTGGAAGCGCGGGCCGGCCTGCGCGTCTCGGCCATCGACGCCGAGGGGGTCATGCTGTCGAACGGTGAGCGCATCGCCGCCAACACGGTGATCCTGGCGGCGGGCGTGCGGGCGCATCCGCTGACCGAGCAGATCCCTGGCGAGCGCGACGGCAGCGGCCGGGTGATCGGCGACGCCTTCCTGCGCGCGCCGGCGGCGACGGGCATTTTCGTGACCGGTGACACGGTGAAAGCCGCTACCGACGATCTCGGCAATCATAACCTGATGACCTGCCAGCATGCGATGAGCCTCGGCCGCGTCGCCGGCCACAATGCGGCGGCGGAACTCGTGGGCTTGCCGACGCACCCGTACAGCCAGCCGAAGTATGTGACCTGTTTGGATCTGGGGCCGTGGGGGGCGCTGTATACCGAAGGCTGGGAGCGCCAGGTGCGCTTTACCCGTCAGGAAGGCAAAAAGATTAAGCAGGAAATCAACACGCAGTGGATTTACCCACCGGCGGCGGATCGCGAGGCGCTGTTTGCCGTCGCCAATCCGGATTTCGTGATTGTGCCTTAAGGAAGCCAAAACGGGAGCGTTAACGCTCCCGTCGTCATTTTCCCAGCGGCAGGAACGAGCGCTCCGGCACCACGGTTTTCATCACCAGGGTGGAGCTCAGGCGCTGCACGCCCGGCAAAGCGGAGAGTTTCTCGTCGTAAAGCTGTTGAAAGGCGGGCAGATCGCGGGCGATCACGTGCAGCAGATAGTCCGGATCGCCGAACAGCCGCTGCGCCTGCACCACCTGGGGAATATCCATCATGGCGTTTTCGAAAGTTTCAACGGCGCGGCGATCGCCTTCGCGCATGGTGACGAACACCAGGGCGGAGAAGTTATAGCCCAGGCTGCCGGGATCGAGCTGGGCGCGATAACCCCTGATCACCCCGGACTCCTCTAACGCCCGCACCCGGCGGTGGCAGGGAGAAACGCTCAACCCGATACGATCGGCCAGCTCGGTCACCGACAAACGGCCGTCGACCTGCAGTTCAGCAAGAATCTTGCGATCAATCTTATCCATTTAGAAAAATTTCCCCGCTTATGCCGATTTAAGGCAAGTAATTGAAAGCACATTTTAACGTCTTGAGGATATTCTTGCCATCTGTTGAACGGTTTTGACGGCCGCCGCGGCAGGCGGTGGCCGTTCTTCTTCCACGAGGAAAGCGCAATGGTTCTCTGTTCGGTGTGGCGCGGTGCGTTTGAGAGGGCGCCGGCATGACGCTCGCTCTGTTCGCCGCTTTTTGGGCGGTGTCGATTTTGTTGGTGATCACGCCGGGTATGGATTGGGCCTATGTGATCTCGGCGGGCATTCGCGGCCGGGTGGTGGTGCCCGCCGTCGCCGGCTTGCTGTTTGGCCACCTGCTGATGATTGCGATCGTGGTGGCGGGCGTCGGCGCGCTGCTGGTCGGCAACCCGCTGGCGCTGACGGCGCTCACCTTGTTGGGAGCGGCTTACCTCTTGTGGATCGGTTTCAACATGCTGCTGCACCCGCCGGTGCCTGGCGCCGGTGAAGATCAGCGTTCCGATTCCTGGCTGCGCTGGGCCGGCAAGGGCGTGTGCGTCAGCGGGCTGAACCCCAAGGTGTTTCTGCTGTTTTTGGCGCTGCTGCCGCAGTTTACCGACGCCCGGGCCGAATGGTCGGTGCCGATGCAGATGCTGGCGTTGGGCGTGGTGCATTTGATCAGCTGCAGCCTGGTGTATCTGCTGGTGGGATTCGGTTCGCAGTCGGTGTTGCGCACGCGCCCGCAGGCTGCGAAGGTCGTGGGGCGCATCTCCGGCGCGGCGATGATTGTCATCGCCCTCGGGCTGCTGGCCGAACAGGCGCTGAAATAGCATTACCGCCGATAGATGTCCGGCCGGGCGATCTGCCAGACAAAATCGGGACGGTTAATGGCGCTATAGCCCACTTTTTCATAGAGCCAAGGGGCGGTGCTGGTGACCAGCATGACTCGCCGCAGCGTCGCCATCAGCGGATGGGCCTGGCAACATTCTGCCAGCCACAGGCCCAGCCCGCCTTTTTGATGCGTCTCCAGCACGTACACGTCGCACAGATAGCCGAAAGTGGCGTAATCGGTGACCAGCCGGGCGAAACCGATTTGCCAGGCATCGTGATACAAACCGAAGCACAGGCTGTGGGCGAGGGACTGGCGAACGGTCTCTTTATCAATGCCTTCCGCCCAGGATGAACGGGTCAGAAACGCATGAATGGCATCGAGATCCAGCAGGGCGGGCTCGGTGCTGACGAGATAGTCAGCACGCCGCCACTCCCGTGGGGCAGGCGTTGTCATGAGGGTTCTTCTCCTGTTGTTTGCTCGTTTGCCGTTAATTGCCTGTACGCAGGGTGAGGCCGTCTATCGACGGTGTAAGGCGAGATAATCATGCCCGGCACCGCGATCGATAGCTGACGTATTGGCTTTGATAATACGAGATGCCGCCATGACTTTTAGAGAGGGAAGGAAAATATTTACGCTTGATTGCGTAAATAATAATGAGTATGTTTCTCATTCTCTTTGTTGTTCGCGGGCGCATGAAGGAGTTATTAGCCTGCATTAGCGTGATAGTTGATTCACAGGGAAACACTGAGACGCGCGGTGGCGCTCATTTCTCGTTATGAGAAAGCTCAAAACTAAACTGCAGAGCCCCCGTTAACGCCGTTTTAAATGGTCAAGGATTTCCCCGATGAAAATGAAAATCTCTGTGCTCGCCCTGCTGACGGGTATGGCGCTAAGCGGCTGCGCGCCGCACCAAACCAATTCCTCTTCTCCTGCTGTGCAACCTCTCGCGCAAGTGGCGCAATCCGACAGCGTCGTCAAACGCCAACTGGCTTATGGCTTGTATGAAATGGCGCTGACGCCAGGGGGAGATGCGCTGTACGTCGCCAGCGCCGAAAGTTTTAAAGCTGTGCAGGGCGGCGTGGTCTATAAGCTGGACGCCAAAACTCTGAAAACCCTTGGCACGACGCATACCGACCTGAAAAATTTCGCCATGCAGGCCTCTGCGGATGGGAAAACCCTTTATGTCAGCAATTCGCTGGACGGCGGTATCAGCGCAATCGGCGCTGCCGACGGTAAGGTGAAAGGGCGTTTGCTGTTCAGCGAGCGCAATGAGAAAGGGTTGCCGTATGGTGCGCGCCAAATCCTGGCTCACAACAACACGCTGTATGTGGGGGCGGTGGCCGATCCGGCGCAAATTTGGGTGGTTGACGCCGAAACGCTCAAGCTGAAAACGCGCATTAAAAATACCGGAAAATGGATGACCGGCCTGCATTACTCCGAACAGACCCAACGCGTGTATGCCGCCAATGGCAGCGGCGAGATCCTGGTGATCAACCCGCGTTCCAACCGCATCGAAAAACGCTGGAAACCGTTGGGAGACCAACCGGCACTGCTGCTCAATATGGCGGAGGACGAGGCTACCGGTCGTTTGTTCGTCACTGACAACTCCAAGGCGAAGACCACGCTGGTCTTGGATATTCACACCGGAAAGTTATTGAAGCGGCTTGATGTGGGCGACTCTTTGGCTGTCGTTTTCAATTCACGGCGCAACGAAATTTATATCTCGCAGCGTGAATCCGGCAATGTACTGAGCCTGGATGCGACGACCTATGCGGTGAAACAGCGCTGGGCGCTGCCGCCGAATCCAAACAGCTTGTTGTTGTCGGCAGACGGCCAGACATTGTTCGTTACGGTCAAACAACCGTTTAACAAAGATCATTCCACGCAGGGGCCGGACAGCGTGGTTCGCATCGCGTTGAATAAATAAGCCCCATCGGCCCGGCGACGGGCCATTTAACTTTTATCCTCATTCATGAGTGAATTATGCACAACACCAGTACAACGAATTTCCCTTTACGTAAAACGCTGCTGGCGCTGACTATCGGCGCGCTGAGCCAGGGCGCACTGGCCGCAGACGGCGACGCCAAGAAAAACCGGGAGGACACCCTGGTCGTCCGGGCCGAAAAACACGCCGATTTCAACTCCGGCGGCAATGATTTGGTCCCCGCCTACCTGGATGGACAGGTCGCCCACGGCGGCCGCCTGGGGATGCTGGGCGAACAGAAAGCGATGGACGTTCCGTTCAACGTCATAGGCTATACCGCAAAGCTGGTACAGGATCAGCAGGCGAAGACCATCGCCGACGTGGTGAGCAACGATGCGGGTGTGCAGGCGGTGCAGGGATACGGTAACTTCGCCGAAACCTATCGCATCCGCGGTTTCCAACTGGACGGCGACGACATGACGATGGGCGGGCTGCCGGGCGTGGTGCCGCGTCAGGTAGTGGATACCCAGATGCTGGAGCGGGTTGAGATCTTCAAAGGGGCGAACGCCTTGCTGAACGGCCTGGCTTCCAGCGGCGTTGGCGGCATGATCAATCTTGAACCGAAGCGGGCGGAAGAAACGCCGACCACTCAGATCGGTATCGACTACACCTCCGACTCTCAGGTGGGCGGCAAGCTGGATCTGGGCCGCCGTTTCGGTGACGACAACCAGTTTGGCGCTCGCGTCAACCTGGTGCACCGAGAGGGGGAAACGGCGGTTGAGGATGATAAGCGGCGCACCACGCTGGCATCGGTCGGGCTGGACTATCGCGGCGATCGTTTCCGTTCATCGTTGGACTTCGGTTATCAGAAAAAGACCTTCCATGGCGGAACGATGGGGGTCAACATCAGCGGCATCGATGTGGTACCCGCGGTGCCTGACACCCGTAAAAATTACAGTCAGCAGTGGGGCTACAGCGATATCGAGAACGAATTCGGCATGGCGAAAGCGGAATATGATTTAACCCGCGACTGGAAGGCCTAT
This sequence comes from Serratia sp. TSA_105.2, assembly GCF_052692115.1. Lineage (NCBI taxonomy): Bacteria > Pseudomonadati > Pseudomonadota > Gammaproteobacteria > Enterobacterales > Yersiniaceae > Serratia > Serratia sp. TSA_105.2. The sequence goes on along the minus strand of NZ_JBQZFT010000007.1, from coordinate 189,605 downwards.
GCCGGGTTGGGCGCGCAGCACGGCCATGAAACCGGTGTTTACAGCGCGCCGAAGCTCATCAACGCCAACGGCGACGCCACGGTTGGGCGCTTGGACACCAATCGCATCATCGACGCTTTCAGCGGTATGGCGGGGCTTGAGGGCAAGTTCACGACCTGGGCGGTTTCGCATCGGGTCAACGTTGGCTATTCCGCGCAGATTAAACGCGACAAAACCGCGTGGCGCATGTCCGCCAACAATCCGACGACCAATATCTACGATAACCATGATGTCGCAATACCGGACAACGCCTATTTCGGCGGCAACTACAGCGATCCGCTGACTACGGCGCGCAACCGGACGCAGGGCTGGTTATTCAGCGATACGTTGGGCTTTTTCGGCGACCGGGTGTTGTTAACGGCGGCCGCGCGCCATCAGAAAGTGGTGGTGCGTAATTACAGCAACGCCACCGGCCTGGAGGATACCGCCTCCCGTTATACGCAAAGCCGCTGGATGCCGACGTTCGGGCTGGTCTACAAGCCGTGGGAAACGGTGTCGCTTTATGCCAACCATACCGAGGCGTTACAGCCTGGCGGCATCGCGCCGAAAGAGGCGGCTAACTTCGGGCAGAGTACCGGTATCGCCCGTTCCAAGCAAAATGAAGTGGGCGTGAAAGTTGATTTCGAACGCGTAGGCGGCTCGTTGGCGCTGTTTGAAATCAAAAAGCCGGCCACCCTGATCGACAGCAACAACTACTACACGTTGAACGGCGAACAACGCAACCGCGGCGTGGAATTGAATGTGTTCGGCGAGCCGGCATTCGGCCTGCGCCTCAACGGCAGCGCTACCTGGCTTTCGCCCGAGCTGACCAAAACCCAGGGCGGCCGTAACGATGGCAAAGACGCTATCGGCGTAGCGCACTTCTATGCGGTGCTGGGAGCGGAGTACGATATCAAGCCGGTCGATGGCCTGACGGCAACGGCGAAAGTGCGGCATACCGGTTCGCAATATGCCGACTCCGCCAATACCAAAAAGCTCGATAGTTTCACGACCCTGGATCTCGGCCTTCGCTATCGCATGCGTTTGAATGAGGATCAAAATACGCTGGTATGGCGTGTGGGGTTGGACAACGTCACGAATGAGAAGTATTGGTCTGGCGTAGAAAGCAATGGCACTTACATCTTCCAGGGACAGGCGAGGACGCTGAAAGCGTCGGTAACTTACGACTTCTAATCGATACAGAAACGACGGCGGCCCACATGCGATGGGTCGCCGGTTCCTTCGCCACCGGGGGGGCGTTTTTCAGCATGACCGATGGGTGAGGACGCTGATCAAATCCAGCGCGTCGTCCGCCGCCGCGATTTCGCTTTCGCTGAGCGCCTGCCTTTCGATGAAGCACTCGATAGCTTCCAGCAGGGAGAAGACGCTGATTTCATCCCCTATCTTCACGACTTCCCAAACGCCACGCCCGATAGCCAGGCAGATGGCTTCATCAAATTCACACGGTTTGCTGCTCATCTTTTTTCCCCTACGGCGTTTGGGATGATATCGGCCATGCTACCGGTTTTTGCCCGGTGACTGTCTGACGAAAATCCCATTTTTTCGTTGATGCTGACTGGCGTACGATCGCGGGCATTGGCGAAATTCTGATTTCCTGACCGTGGCTAAATTTCCCTTGTGACCACCGTGTCGGCGCGGTATTGTCGCCAAATGACGACAATACCGCCTCATTGTCCGCATAAAAAATTCATGACGTTATCATCCCTTCATCCCGCTGCCGTGCGGGATTTTTTTATGAGGTTTATCTCAAAGTGCGGATAACCTCGACGCGATCGCTTGCCATGCTCTGGGAATAATCCTAGCTTGAAATAGTCATTTAGGGTTAGCAATCCCTCATGACCTCCTTGTAACACTTGATGCACCAGAACGTTTTCTCCCCCGCTTAGGCGGGGGTTTTTAATGACGTGCATCGGCAAAGGCCTTCAACGTAGAACCGACAGAGTTCGTGACGATAACCAGTTTAAGCATCAGGGGACGGGACAATGAAAAATGATCTGGCGGCGGCGATCGCGATTGGCTGTGTGTTGTTGTTCGCATTGGCGGTCGGTTCGCCCCTTTCTATCGGTACCTCGCTGTAATCTTCCGCGGCCCCGTTCGGGGCCGTTCACCGCGCCAGTCGCCGCGTCTGCGGATTTTTGCGTCGATCGCCTGCCCGCGCGATAAAATCAGCCAAATCGCTGTTGATGTATGGCGAACTTTGAGTACTCTGAGTGCTTTGCACACCTCGCGTGCGCCCGTTCTATCTATGCTTTAATCAGGCCCATCACAGGAATCGCCATGCCCGCCCGCCAAATATCGAGGAGCCCGCTCTGATGCTGGAGATGTTATTACAGTGGTACCGCCGCCGCTTCACCGATCCGCAGGCTATCGCGCTGCTGGTGATCCTGGTCGCCGGGTTCCTCATTCTCTATTTTCTGCACGGCATTCTGACCCCGTTGCTGGTCGCCATCGTGCTGGCCTATCTGCTGGAGTGGCCGACCGCGCGCCTGCAGCGCATCGGCTGTTCGCGCACCTGGGCGGCGAGCATCATGCTGCTGGTGTTCGCGGGCATCGCCATGCTGTTGGTGTTCGTCGTCGCGCCGACCGCCTGGCAACAGGGCATCAATCTGATGAGCGATCTGCCGGGCATGCTCAACCAGTTCTATAACTTCGCCGCGACGCTGCCGAAGCGTTATCCGGCGCTGGTGGATGCCGGCATCATCGACATGATGGCGGAAAACCTGCGCAGCCGGCTGTCCGGCATGGGTGAGTCGGTGGTGAAATTCTCGCTGGCGTCGCTGGTCGGCCTGCTGACGCTGGCTATCTACCTGATCCTGGTGCCGATGATGATGTTCTTCCTGTTGAAGGACAAAGAACAGCTGCTGAACGCGGTGCGCCGCGTGCTGCCGCGCAATCGCGGCCTGGCGGGGCAGGTCTGGAACGAGATGAATCAGCAGATCACCAACTACATTCGCGGCAAGGTGCTGGAGATGGTGATTGTCGGCGTGGCGACCTACCTGGTGTTCGCCGTGCTGGACATGCGCTACTCGCTGCTGCTGGCGGTGCTGGTGGGCTTCTCGGTATTGATCCCCTACATCGGCGCGGTGCTGGTCACCATTCCGGTGGTGGTGGTGGCGCTGTTCCAATGGGGCGTCGGCGCCGATTTTTGGACGCTGATCGTCGCCTATCTGGTGGTGCAGGGGCTGGACGGCAACCTGCTGGTGCCCATTTTGTTCTCCGAAGCGGTCAACCTGCATCCGCTGGTGATTATCCTGTCGGTGATCGTGTTCGGCGGGATGTGGGGCTTTTGGGGCGTGTTTTTCGCCATACCGCTGGCGACGCTGGTGAAGGCGGTGATCCATGCCTGGCCGGATGAACTGCGGGTCGAAGTGGATGACAAGGCCGGTTGACAGGGAAGAAACGAAGCGCAGCAGGCCGCTGCGCCTCGTGAGAATTACTGCTGCAGGTAGCTCAGAACGATGTCGTGGTGATTGGTGGTTTTGAAATCATCAAACACTTTTTCAATCTTGCCTTTGCCATCGATCAGGAAACTGATGCGGTGAATACCGTCGTAGGTCTTGCCCATGAAGGTTTTCTCGCCCCACACGCCAAACTGTTGCGACACCTGATGATCTTCATCAGACAACAGCGTGAAGTTGAGCAGCTCCTTTTCGGCAAAGCGCGACAGTTTTTCCGGTTTGTCGGTGCTGATGCCCAGCACTTCGACGCCGACCTTTTTCAATTCGTCCATGTTGTCCCGCAGGCCGCAGGCTTGCACGGTGCAGCCCGGCGTCATCGCCTTCGGATAGAAATAGACCAATACTCGCTGTCCCTGGAAGTCGGCCAAATTAATTTCCTCACCGTCCTGGTCAGGCAAACTAAATTTCGGCGCTGTGTCACCGGCTTTCAATGGGCTCATCACTACTCTCCATCTTTCTCGTCATGCTGTGGATAGTTCACCACGCTAATACTGCCTTGCGCGTTCAATTCTGTACATAGGCGATGGAAGGCTTGCTCAATATTTGAGGCGTCCCGATCGCCGGAGCTGTGGGCGGTGATTTGGATATACAGCTGCGGCGGCAGGTCGCCCTCCGCCGGCTGCGTGCGCGAGACCAGTTCGGCGATATTCATCTGGCTGGAGTCGAACAGATCGGTAAAGCGTTCGATGATGTGCGGCGAGTCCTTCACTTCCACCTGCACCCACACCGTGGCCGGCATCGGCGGCCTTTCGTGCGAGTTTGTGCGCTTCATCACGATCAGCAGATCCAGCTCCGCGCCTTTTTGCGGCAGGGTGGATTCGATCAGGGTGATGGCGTTCCAGCTGCCGGACAGCAGCATGATGAACGTGAACTCCTCTCCCAGCATGGCCAGACGGCTATCTTCGATATTGCATCCGCAACTGCTGACGTGGCGGGTGATGGTATTGACGATTCCGGGGCGGTCGGCGCCGAGCGCGGTAATCACGAGATAGTGTTCGTCTGACTGAGGCAAAATAGCGCTTCCTGTCGTGCTTAATGGGGTTACCATGGTAAACATAAAAAAAACCGCCTGCCAAGCGCTTACAACGCGGTTGTGCGCTTGCTTTTGGATAGGCAGCAAAAGTACCATGAGTGACTTGTTTGTGGAGGGGACGGCCAATGTTTACGGGAAGTATTGTTGCACTGGTGACGCCGATGGACGACAAAGGTGCTGTCGATCGCGCGAGCCTGAAAAAATTGATCGATTATCATGTAGCCAGTGGCACCGCGGCGATCGTTTCCGTAGGGACCACCGGCGAGTCCGCAACGCTTGCCCATGACGAGCACGTTGACGTGGTGCTGCAGACGCTGGAGCTGGCCGACGGCCGCATTCCGGTGATCGCCGGCACCGGCGCCAACGCCACCGCCGAAGCCATCGCGCTCACCACCCGCTTCGCCAATACCGGCGTAGTGGGCTGCCTGACGGTGACGCCGTACTACAATAAGCCGACGCAGGAAGGGCTGTATCAGCACTTCAAGGCGATCGCCGAGAGCACCGAGCTGCCGCAGATCCTGTACAACGTGCCTTCGCGCACCGGCTGCGACATGCTGCCACCGACCATCGCTCGGCTGGCAAAAATCAAGAATATTGTTGCTGTAAAAGAAGCGACGGGGAACTTAAGTCGCGTTAGTCAGATCCAAGTGCTGGTTGACGATGAAGACTTCATTTTGCTGAGCGGCGACGACGCCAGCGGGCTGGACTTCATGCAACTGGGCGGCAAAGGGGTGATTTCCGTGACGGCCAACGTGGCCGCGCGCGAAATGGCGGAACTTTGCGCGCTGGCGGCGCAGGGCAAATTTGCCGACGCGCGCCGCTTAAATCAGCGCTTGATGCCGTTGCATCAGGATCTATTTGTAGAAGCAAACCCAATTCCGGTGAAGTGGGCCTGTAAGGCGTTGGGATTGATGGCAACCGATACGCTGCGTCTGCCGATGACGCCGTTGAGCGAAGCCGCCCGCCCGGTGGTGGAGCGCGCGCTGAAAAGCGTCGGTTTGCTGTAACTCTAAGGGAAATTTGATGGCTTATTCATTGCAAAAGTCGACGGTAGCAAAAGTAGTGGGCATCTCCTTGGTGATGATGCTGGCAGCCTGCAGCAGCGATCAGCGCTACAAGCGCCAGGTCAGCGGCGACGAGGCCTACCTCGACGCGGCTCCGCTCAAGGCGCTGAACGCGCCGTCCGGCATGATCCTGCCGGTGCAGAGCGGCAACTATGACGTTCCCGCCACGACGCTGCAAGGCAACGTCGGCAAGCAGCTGGACATTCGTCCGCCGGTGCAGCCGCTGGCGCTGCTGAGCGGTTCACGCGCGCAATACGCCGGCGACAGCGGCACGCTGCTGCTGGAAAACAGCCCGCAGAACCAGAACCTCTGGTCGCGCGTGGTCAGCCTGCTGCAGGCGAAGAACATCGCGATCGCTTCCCGCCAGGACGCCGGTCAGACCCTGACCACCGACTGGGTGAAGTGGAACCGTCTGGACGAAGACAACCAGTACGAAGGCCGTTATCAGATCAGCGTGCAGCAGCAGGGCTACCAGCAGGCGCTGGTGGTGAAAAGCGTTGGCCTGCAGCAGCAGGGCAAGACCGAGCAGGTGACCGATCAGTCTGAGATCCAGCGCTACAACGGCATGATGATCAACACCCTGATCGAAGGCCTGGACAAGCAGGACAACCTGGCGAGCAGCCAGACCGCCAGCCGCTTCGGCGCGCTGGATGTGCAGAGCGGCGCCGATGACACCGGCCTGCCGATGCTGGTCGTGCGCGGCCCGTACACCGTCGTGTGGGATCGCCTGCCGCCGGCGCTCGAAAAACTGGGGATGAAAGTGGGTGACCGCAGCCGTCCGCAGGGCACCGTCGCCGTGACCTACAAGTCCCTGAGCAGCAGCGATTGGGATGCGTTGGGCGTCAAGGATCCTGAACTGGCGGAAGGGGATTACAAGCTGCAGGTCGGCGATCTCAACAACCGCACCAGCCTGCAATTTATCGATCCGAAAGGCAAACCGCTCACCCAGTCGAAAAACGACGCACTGGTGGCGGCATTCCAGTCTGCCTTCAGTAAAACCAGCGTTAACTAATCAAAAAGGGGCTTCGGCCCCTTTTTGTTTTGTCTATACGGTATCGTTTGCGTCGCAGGTTTGGCACAATAGTGTCCGGCACGCCAAAGAATTCATTAGGTCAATTCTATACCCCCTAATTTCGGGCCGCGCTCGGGAGACATCGGGGATACATCACTGGAGTAAGTAAGATGCAAAAGCTAGCTGAGCTGTATCGCGGAAAGGCAAAAACCGTTTACACCACCGAGAATCCCGATCTGTTGGTGTTGGAGTTCCGCAACGATACGTCAGCACTGGATGGTCAGCGCATTGAGCAGTTCGATCGCAAAGGCATGGTGAACAACAAGTTCAACCATTTCATCATGAGCAAACTGGAAGAAGCCGGCATCCCGACCCAGATGGAGCGTCTGCTGTCCGACAACGAAGTGCTGGTGAAGAAGCTGGAAATGGTGCCGGTGGAATGCGTGATCCGCAACCGCGCCGCCGGTTCGCTGGTGAAGCGTCTGGGCATCGAAGAGGGCCTGGTGCTGAACCCGCCGCTGTTCGATCTGTTCCTGAAAAACGACGCCATGCACGATCCGATGGTCAATGAATCCTACTGCGAAACCTTCGGCTGGGTGAGCAAAGAACATCTGGCGCGCATGCGTGAGCTGAGCTACCGCGCCAACGACGTGTTGACCCAGCTGTTCGACGACGCGGGCCTGATCCTGGTCGACTTCAAGCTGGAGTTCGGCCTGTTCAACGGCGAAGTGGTGCTGGGCGATGAGTTCTCGCCGGACGGCAGCCGCCTGTGGGACAAAAACACCCTGGACAAGATGGACAAAGACCGTTTCCGTCAAAGCCTGGGCGGCCTGATCGAAGCCTACGAAGAAGTAGCGCGCCGCATCGGCGTGAAACTCGACTAAGCGTCGGCACTGCCATTCGGGGCGATCCGGCCGGATCGTCCCGCTATTCTGCGTTTTTCCAGAAAATTTCTACATTTCCTCCGCGGCAGACCATTTATAATGATGGATGCGAGATGACTAAAACCTATCCCACTCAGGCTTGAAGCTGCCTTTGCGCTTACGATCGCGGCGCAACTTCAACGAGCAGGGGAAATATCTGGAGTATATTTATGCGTTGGCAAGGGCGTCGGGAAAGTGACAATGTTGAGGATCGTCGCGGGCAGTCTTCAGGTTTGGGCGGCGGTGGCGGCGGTTTCCGCGTGCCGGTGCGCGGCAAGGGCGGCATCGTCATTCTGGTGGTGGTGCTGGTGGCCGGCTATTACGGCATCGATCTGTCGCCGCTATTGAACGGCGGTAACGTCGCACCGCAGGGTCAACAACAGAGCGCCAACATCAGTCCGAAAGACGATGAGCTGGCCAAATTCACCTCGGTGGTGCTGGCCTCGACCGAGGATAACTGGAAAGAGATTTTCCAGCGCATGGGCAAAACCTATCAACCGCCGAAGCTGGTGATGTATCGCGGCGTGACGCGCACCAGCTGCGGCACCGGTCAGGCGGCAATGGGACCGTTCTACTGCCCGGGTGACAAAACGGTGTATATCGATCTGTCTTTCTATCAGGACATGAAAACCAAGCTGGGCGCCGGCGGTGATTTCGCCCAGGCCTATGTGGTGGCGCACGAAGTCGGCCACCACGTGCAGAATCTGTTGGGCATCGAGCCCAAGGTCCGCCAGATGCAGCAGGGCGCCAGCCAGGCGGAAGTGAACCGTCTGTCGGTGAAAATGGAGCTGCAGGCGGACTGCTTCGCCGGCGTGTGGGGCAAATATGCCGAGAAGCAGCAGATGCTGGAAGAGGGCGACCTGCAGGCGGCGCTGAACGCCGCGCAGGCGATTGGCGACGATCGGTTGCAGCAGCAGAGCCAGGGCCGCGTCGTGCCGGACAGCTTCACCCACGGCACCTCGCAGCAGCGATACACCTGGTTTAAACAGGGCTTCGACAGCGGCGATCCCAATACCTGCAACACCTTTGCATCCCGTTAACGCCTCAAGTGCCGGAGCCTGACTCCGGCATTTTTTTCGGATTGAGATACAGCCTTATGTTACAGGCAGCGCAACAACTCATGCGGCGGCAGGGCATCCGGCGCCTGCTGGTGCTCAGCGGTGAGCCCGACTGGTGTCGCGAACAGGCGCAGCGGCTGGCGGCGACGCTGCCGGGCGACTGGCCGTGGGTGGGGGAAAACCCGCCGCCCGGCCCGACGGCGTTGGCGAGTGGCGCCGTGCGCCAATTGCTGGGGCAGGAGCGGCTGCACGCAGTGTTCGACGCCGGTCAGTCGCTGGACGTGGAGGCGTTGGCGGCGCTGTGCGGCGCATTGCGCGCCGGCAGTTGGCTGCTGTTGCTGACGCCGCCCTGGCGGCAATGGCCTCAGCAGCCGGACGGCGACAGCCTGCGCTGGAGCGATTGCCCGCAGCCTATTACCACTCCGCATTTCATCCACCATCTGCAGCAGCATCTGGCCGATGATCGCGAAGTGACGATCTGGCGGCAGGATGAGCCCCTGACGCTGGCCGCGCTGCCGGCGCGCGAGGGTTGGCAACCGCCGGATGGCCGACCGACCGAGGAACAGCAGGCGATCTTGACGACGCTGCTGCACGCCGAATCCGGCGTGTGGGTGCTGACCGCCGCGCGCGGCCGCGGCAAATCGACGCTGGCCGGCATGCTGGTGGCGCAGTCGCCGCTGACCTGTTGGATAACCGGGCCGAGCCGCGCCGCCATTGAGGTGGCCGGGGAATGGGCGCAGGGGCGCGCGCAGTTTTGGGCGCCGGATGCCTTGCTGGCGCAGTGCCGGGAGGGTGACGTCAGCGCCGTGGGCTGGCTGCTGGTGGATGAAGCGGCGGCTATCCCCGCGCCGCTGTTGCAGCAGCTAATCGGTTATTTCCCTCGCGTGTTGTTGACCACCACGGTGCAGGGGTATGAGGGTACCGGCCGCGGTTTTCTGCTGAAGTTTTGCGCCGGGCTGCCTTCCTATCAGGCACTGAGCCTACAACAGCCGATGCGCTGGGCGCAGGGGGATGCGCTGGAACGGATAACGGACAATGCGCTGTTGTTCAATGAGCTGCCCGCCTGGCCGGCGGACGGCCAGGCGATCGATTACAGTCAGGCGGAGCAGCGTGAGCTGTGCGCCGATCCGCAGCGGCTGGCGCGTTTCTATGCTCTGCTGAGCAGCGCGCATTACCGCACCTCGCCGCTGGATTTGCGCAGGCTGATGGATGCGCCCGGCATGCATTTCGGGCTGGCGCAGGCCGGGCAGGAGGTAGTTGGCGCCGTGTGGCTGGTGGACGAAGGTGGCTTGAGCGCCGAGTTGGCGCACGATGTGTGGGCCGGCCGCCGCCGGCCGCGCGGCAACCTGGTGGCGCAGTCGCTGGCAGCGCATGGCGGCCAGTGGTGGGCGCCGACGCTGCGGTCACGGCGCATTACCCGCATCGCCACGCTGCCGGCGTTGCGGCGGCGGGGTATCGCGCGTCAGCTGGTCGAGCGGCAACGCCGTCAGGCGCAGGGGCTGGATTTTCTGTCGGTCAGCTTCGGCTATACCGAGCCGCTGTGGCGCTTTTGGCAATCCTGCGGTTTCGAGCTGGTGCGCATCGGCAGCAAGCCGGAGGCCAGCAGCGGCTGCTATACCGCGATGGCTATCCTGCCCCTGAGCGAGCAAGGAGAGGCGCTGCGGCACGCGGCGCACAAGCATCTGGCGCGCGACTGGCCCTGGCTGCGGCAGCGTATTGAACTCGCGCTGGCGATCCCGGGCGACGACGGCGATACGCCGCTGGGCGAAGAGGATTGGCGCGAGCTGGCCGGGTTCGCTTTCGCCCATCGGCCGCTGGAGGCCAGCCTGGGGGCATTGCAGCGTTTGCTGTTGGCCAGCAATCTGCCGCTGCCCGCGCTGCGCGGCCATCTGCAACGGCGGCAATCCCCGGCGGCCTGCGCGGAGCTGGCGGGCGTCAGCGGCCAGAAAGCCTTGCTGCGCCACTGGCGGCACGAAGCGGCGCAGGCGCTGGAACAGCTGAATGCGCAGCACTGCCGCTACTGGCGCGACTGGACGCAGTCGTTGCAATAAATTGAATAACTCGCTCAATAAAACCCGATTTTCCCGATTTCTCAACGGCGTATAGTCACTGTCAGCGGTGTGGCGGCGACTGTCGCCGCACCAGGTTTGGTTACGATTAAGGAGTCATCGATGAAACATGAGCATTTCGTTGTCCAAAGCCCGGCGGCCCCGGCGGCGCAGCTGATCTTGCTGTTTCACGGTGTCGGCGACAATCCGGTGGCGATGGGGGAGATCGGCAGCTACTTCGCCAAAGACTTTCCTCAGGCACAGGTGGTGAGCATCGGTGGCCCCGAAGCGTTCGGCAACGGCGCCGGGCGCCAGTGGTTTTCGGTGCAGGACGTGACCGAAGAGAATCGCGCGGCCCGCATCGCAGACGTAATGCCGCAGTTTGTGGCGGTAGTGCGCCATTGGCAGCAGCTGAGCGGCGTGGGCTATGCCGGCACGGCGCTGGTGGGGTTCTCGCAGGGGGCGATCATGGCGCTTGAGGCGCTAAAAGCGGAAACCCGGTTGGCCGGGCGCGTGGTCGCGTTCAGCGGGCGTTTCGCCCAGCTGCCTGAGCAGGCTTTCGGCGACAGCGTGGTGCATTTGATCCACGGTGAAGAGGACGCAGTGATCGCGGTGCAACACGCTCACGCGGCGGCAGAAGCGCTACGGGCCGGCGGCGCCGATTTTACGCTGGACGTGGAGGAAAACGTCGGGCACGCAATCAACCAGGGCATGATGAACGCCGCGCTGGAAAGGCTGCATTATTATGTGCCGCAGCGCTACTGGGACGAGGCATTGTCCGGCAAGCGTGGCGAGCTGATCGCCTTTCGCTAAAAATTCAGGGCGCCGATGAGCGCCCTGATGTCATTTCTTTTTCGGCCAGTCGTCTTCGTCATCCCACTGGGCGTTGTTGTCGCGGTGCGGCGGTATCTCCGGCTTGTTGGCCAGATAGCTTTTCACGTCGACGCGGCGCAGTTCCTTAATGCCGCTGACGACCATTCCCACCAGAACCAGCAGGATAATCCACCAGTAATCAGCTAACCATTGCATAGCTACTCCTTTCCTTCACTGCGTATAAAACGCGAAAAAATCGAGGGCAGATGGCGTTCGAGCCATTCGGCACCGGCGACCTCCTTATCATGCCAGGCCGCCAGCAACAGCGCCGGGGTCAGCAAATGCTCGGCTTCTTGCGCCAGCGGCCGGTAGCTCAGATGCCACGGCTCTACCGCCACGCCACCGCTGTCTTCGGTAAAGGGGCGATAGAAACCGAACTCGGCCATATGCGCCGTCAGCCACTGGTTGAGCGGCGCAAAGTAACCGCCTTCTTCATATTCCCACGGCTCCAGCTGCAGCTTTTGCCCTTCCGGCAGCAGCGACGGGTCGTACACGTCGAGATCGCTGCCCCAGTGATGGCGGCTGGCGCCCGGCAGGGCCGACCAGCGCAGGATCGCCTCACAGCGCTCGGCGGCGGACAGTGGCGCGACGTCTATCGGGCGGCTGTCCTTATCTAATACTGGCCGCTGACCACAGAATTTGCCATTCCAGATCGCTAACTGCCGGTCGAAATCGCGGAAGGTGCTGGCGGGCTGGAGATCGAATCCCGCCTCACGCGCCGCCTGCTGCATCGCCAGGAAGGCGTTGACCGCCTGCGGCTGCAGCCGATGGTTCCCGCTCAGCGGCGCCAGGTGTTCGGTTGAGCGGCCGGTGAGCATCTCTGCGTTGATCATGCGACCAATTGCTCCATGATGCGTTGATACATGCGGCTCAGCAGTTGCAGATCCGCGGCGTTGACACATTCGTTGACCTTGTGGATGGTGGCGTTGACCGGCCCCAGTTCCACCACCTGCGCGCCCATCTGCGCGATGAAGCGGCCGTCGGAGGTGCCGCCGGTGGTCAGCAGCTGCGGCGTCAATTCAGAATAGTGCTCGACGGCGTTGACCACCGCATCCACCAGCGCGCCGCGCGAGGTGAGGAACGGCTGGCCGGACAGCCGCCACTCGATGCTGTAATTCAACTGGTGGCGTTCCAGCAGCTCTTCCACGCGCTGCTTGATCATCGCGTCGGTGAGTTCGGTGCTGAAACGGAAGTTGAATTGCACGTAGAGATCGCCCGGGATCACGTTGTTGCTGCCGGTGCCTGCCTGCACGTTGGCGATCTGCATGCTGGTCGGCGGGAAGAACTCGTTGCCGCGATCCCATTCGATCGCCACCAGTTCATTCAGCGCCGGCATGGCGCGGTGCACCGGGTTGTCCGCCAGGTGCGGATAGGCGACGTGCCCCTGTACGCCGTGGATATGCAGGTTGGCGGTGATGGAGCCGCGACGGCCGTTTTTCACCACGTCGCCGACGCGCTCGGTGCTGGACGGCTCGCCGACCAGGCAGTAATCAAGCCGCTCGTTGCGCGCCATCAGCGTTTCGACCACTTTAACCGTGCCGTGGGTGGCGCTGGCCTCTTCATCTGAAGTGATCAGAAATGCCAGCCGGCCCCGATGATTCGGGTTGGCGGCGACAAAGCGTTCCGCAGCTACCACCATCGCGGCCAACGAGCCTTTCATGTCTGCCGCACCGCGCCCATACAGCATGCCGTCGCGGATTGCCGGTTCAAACGGCGGATTGTCCCAGCGTTTTTCATCGCCGGTCGGCACCACGTCGGTGTGCCCGGCAAACGCCAGGGTTTGCCCTTCGCCGCGCCAGGCCCAGAAGTTTTGGGTGTCTTCGAAGTCCATGGCTTCGACGGTGAAGCCGATCGCCTGCAAACGTTCGATCATCAGCTGCTGGCAGCCTTCGTCATTCGGGCTGAGGGAAGGGCGTTTGATCAACTGCTGGGCCAGTTCGATAACCGGGCAAGTCATACGGCAACCTCGGCGATAAATTGTTGGTAAGCGTCGGCATTGAAACCGAGCAGCGCGTGGCCGTTGCCGTCGTCCAGCAGCGGACGTTTAATGATTGCCGGCTGCGCCAGCATCAGCGCGATGGCGGCGTCGGCGTTATCACAGGCATTGCGTTGCGCTTCATCCAGCTTGCGCCAGGTGGTGCCGCGGGTATTGAGCAGCGGCTCCCAACCCAGTTGCGCGACGAAGCCGCGTAACTGCTGTTCGGTCAGGCCGTCGGCGCGGTAGTCGTGAAAATGATAGGTCACGCCCTGATCTTCCAGCCAGCGGCGGGCTTTTTTGATGGTGTCGCAGTTTTTGATGCCGTACATCGTCAGCGTTGTCTGTTGCGGTTTGTTTGCCATGGCGTAAAGCTACCTGTCTCGTCGAGTCGATACTGGGCGGCGGGCACGATCTTAGGCCTTCTCGCCGCCCGGCGATAGCAGAGATAATGCCAGTAAAGCGGCGGCGAGATCCAGACAACGATGCGCGTGAGATGCGATTGGGCGCCAGGGAAAGAGGTTGTCAAAGCGATGAAACGGCGACCTTCGCCGGCGGTGCTGTTAAAAGATGCCGGCGAACGCGTTCAGCCACTCCTGCGGTTTTGGGAAAGAAAACGCTACTCTTTATTTATTCTTATGTTTAAACGATCGGTTAAACACCGTACGCGGGTAATATGCAACAGCGGTTTTATCCTGCTGGTGCCGAATTTTTTCATTATTCGCGATTTGTAATGATTGGCGGTTTTATTTCTGATATTCATGGCATTGCTGATATCGGTCAGCGATTTTCCCGTCGACCATTCCGAGAGGAAAAGGGACTCGCGCTGGGAGAGTTGCGGCGGCTCGGTATAGTGACTGTAACGCTTATATAAGTCGCCGATCAGGTGGCTGAAGCGGCTCAATGATATAAGGTTTGATAATATAATGGTCTTATTGTCGACAATCACCATTTCATGCGGGCAGTCGGTGATAATGACTATTTTGTAGGTGTTGGGGTTGGCATATTCATCGCGGTAACGCGCTTCAAAGTTGGTGATAGTGACATCGATAAAGCAGACTCTTTTGCGGCTCAAGCCGGCAGGTGCGCGTTTTTCCGCCCAGGTTTGCTTAATGAGTTGTCGGATGCCGACGCTGGTATAGGCACACTCGCTGAAAATATCAATTTCCATTTTATTATAATCCTTTACTTTCTATTTCCCGGTGAGGATTGATATCTTAAAACATAAAAAAAGAAATGATCTAAATAATTTCATGTTGAACTTATTTTGCTACACAGGCAGAAATCCTCCTTCGCAGGTGGCAAGTAAGGAAAGTCTCATATACTAACATGATTTATAAAGAGTAAATCTGCTTTTTAGCCGGCCCTTTGGCCGGAGGCAGTTTAATAGAATAGAAATCCTCTATTAATACTCAGGTTATTAAAAGGAATTAACATAGATGTCACCTATCACAAAAGTAAATTCGATCGTTTTTATCGATAATTTTAGCGTGACTGTTTTCGTTAATGAGTTAATAACTAAGATATTTCTTGTTTTCTTGCCGTGATGGCGGTTTTATTTTGAACGGTGGAAAGACAGCCTATGAGTTTATGCGGAAATTCGGTTTGAAATTGAGATAAAGATAAATCTAAACAAAGAAAATGCGATGTTTTGAGCGACGAACAGCGCGTAATGTGGCGGTTGATACGGAGAGCTGGCGTGAAAGAATGTCATATCGAAATTTCCGATCGGGTAACACCGGAAATAACGTCTTGTATTGCGGAGGGGTTGGACCGTTTTAATGATCAACAGATCGGCTACGGCGATCGTCTGCCGCTGGCGGTGGTGGTAAAAGATCACGACAGTGGGGACGTTCTGGGGGGAATTACCGGGCGTTCATCATTAGGGCTGCTGTTTCTCGATCTCTTTTATCTGCCGGAAGCGCTGCGCGGCGCGGGGCTGGGCAGCGAACTGTTGCGCCGTTTCGAACAGGAAGGCCGCCGGCGCGGTTGCCTTTCGGCCGTGTTGTACACCATCAGCTTTCAGGCACCGGACTTTTATCAACGGCATGGCTGGCAACGCATGGGCGAAGTGCCTTGCTTGCCGCCGGGAACCAGCCGCATCTTTATGAGCAAAACTTTGTGAAGCGCGTTTAACGCACGTAGCCTCCCTGTTGCAGGCGCTGGAGGGAGGCGCCGTCCGCATACACCATGCCGGTGGCCAAATCGTGAAAGCCGTACTTTTTATAGAAGGCCAGCTTTTCCGGCACGGAATAGATGAAAATCTTGCCGAGCGGCGCCAAATCTTGCATTACCCGATCCATCAACCTGCGTCCCAGCCCTTGCCCCTGAAAGCGCGGATCGATCGCTACGTCGGCCAGGTAGGCGACCGAGGTCAGATCGCTGATGGCGTGCGCGGTGGCGATCAGTTCGTCGCCGATAAACCCCCAATAGCAAAACTGACTGTGTTGGTAAACGCGCCGCAAGGTATGCGGATCGCGTTTGCCCAGTCCGGCGGCCTCCAGCAATTCACACAGCCGCTGCCAGTCGATGGCGCGGCGGTTCGGGTCGGTGATAATTTCCATCGTTTTCCTCTAACCAATAAGATTGAGATCGGCGGCATAGTGCCGGATGGCGCGTTGATAACCGCGAATGTCGGGGTCTGACGAGGTTTCTGCCAGCAGCAACAACAGATCGGCCACGGCCCGTTTATTTTCACCCAGGTTGTACAGCGCCATGGCGCGAAACAACATCAGCTCGTTGGCCTGCGGGAACTCGGTCAGGCCGTCGTCGAAAGCCCGTAACGAAGCCGGATATTCTCCCAGGGCGCGGTAGGTGCTGCCGAGGCCCAGCCAGGCCTCGCGGCGCTGGGCGGGCGGCAAATCGCGGGCCAGCGCCGCGAGGTAGCAGGGAATGGCCTGTTGCTCCAGGCCCTGCACGTCATACAGGCAGGCCAGCTGAAAGTGCAATATCGCCGCTTCCGGCTCGGCCGCCAGTTGCCGTAACGCCAGCGCAGTCGCTTCCTGATAGCGGCCCTGCGTTTTCAACTGCGAGAGAGACAAAGAGGTGGACATGATCGGCGCTCCATTGGCGTATTTTTATACCTTTTACACGCTACCGTGGAGAAATTGATATCACAAGGGAATAGCTTCACTACACATTGATCAGATAAATACGAAAATGTGCGCTAAGCCCGGTTTCCGGGCCCGGCATCGTTCCCGTTTCCCTTCACATGGTCAAAAAACAGGCGTAGAATCCGCATCGTCAAATAATTGAGGTTGTAAAGTATTATGGTTGATCGTGAATTAGGAAACTGGAAAGACTTCATTGATGAGATGTTGGGCAACTGACACAGCGTTGAAGCAGATGGCAAGGTTGAGTCATTGGAAAGTCACTGAAACACCTTGGGAACGAGATTTTCGTTCGAAATAAAGCAGCATCGGTAACCCGACGCTGCTTTTTTATGCGCTGTCTGTTACTCCTCGGTGGTCGGCGTGGCTGCCGGATGCGGTTTCCCCGGGAAGCGGCGGCGCACCAGCACGAAGAACAGCGGCACGAAGAAAATGGCCAGCAGGGTGGCGGAGATCATGCCGCCCATCACCCCGGTGCCGACCGCATGCTGGCTGCCTGAACCGGCGCCGCTGCTGGTGGTCATCGGCAGCACGCCGAAGATAAACGCCAGCGAGGTCATCAGGATCGGGCGCAAACGCATGCGTGAAGCTTCGAGCGTCGCCGACATCAGATCCTGCCCTTTCTGATTCAGCTCATTGGCGAACTCGACGATCAGAATGGCGTTTTTCGCCGACAGTCCAATGATGGTCAACAGGCCGACCTGGAAATAAACGTCGTTCTCCAGCCCGCGCAGCCAGGTGGCGGCGACCGCGCCGATCACCCCCAGCGGCACCACCAGCATCACCGAGAACGGAATCGACCAGCTCTCGTACAGCGCCGCCAGACACAGGAACACCACCAGCAGCGAGATGGCGTACAGCGCCGGTGCCTGCGAGCCGGACAGCCGTTCCTGATAGGACATCGCCGTCCACTCGAGGCCAAAACCGGTCGGCAGTTGGCTGACCAGTTTTTCCATTTCCATCATGGCGGTGCCGGAGCTGACGCCGTTAGCCGCTTCGCCGACGATCTCCAACGCCGAGCTGCCGTTATAGCGTTCCAGCCGCGGCGAACCGTACTCCCAGTGCGAGCTGGCGAAGGCCGAGAACGGCACCATGCCGCCCGCGCCGTTGCGCACATACCATTTGTTGATGTCATCCGGCAGCATGCGGAACGGCGCCGCGGCCTGCACGTAAACTTTTTTCACCCGACCGCGGTCGACGAAGTCGTTGACGTAGGTCGAGCCCCAGGCGGTGGAGAGGGTATTGTTGATGTCGTCGATCGACACGCCCAGCGCTTGCGCCTTGCGTTGATCGATGTCGATTTGCAACTGCGGGCTGTCGTCCAGGCCGTTGTGACGCACGCGCGACAGCAGCGGGTTTTGCGCGGCCAGCTGCAGCAGCTGATCGCGCGCCGCCATCAGCTTGGCGTGGCCGAGCCCGGCGTGGTCTTCCAACTCCATATCGAAGCCGGAGGAGTTGCCGAGGCCGGTGATCGCCGGCGGACTGCTGGCGATCACCCGGGCTTCGTTAATCTTGTTGAATGCCAGCGTGGCGCGATCGATGATGTCGAATGAGCTGTTGGCGCCCGCCGTGCGCAGGTCCCAGTCTTTCAGCCGAATGAACAGACGCGCCACGTTTTGGCCGTTGCCTCCCGGCCCGGAGCCGATGATGGCGAATACCGACACCACGTCCTGTTTCTCTTCGGTGAGGAAGTACTGCTCGACCTTTTCCACCACTTTGGACGTTTGCTGCAGGGTCGAACCTGCCGGTAGCTGCACCTGTACGGTGAAGATGCCGCGGTCTTCCTGCGGCAGGAACGAGGTCGGCAGCTTGATGAACAGCAGCGCCATGCCGCCCAGCAACAGCAGATAAATCACCATGTAGCGGCCGCTGGCATGCAGGATGCGCCCCACGCCGCGCTCATAGCGTTCGGTGTTGCGGTTGAACATGCGGTTGAACCAGCCGAAGAAGCCGCGCTTGCCGTGGTGGTGCCCCTTGGCGATCGGTTTGAGCAGCGTGGCGCACAGGGCCGGGGTCAGGATCATCGCCACCAGTACCGACAGCACCATGGCGGAAACGATGGTGATGGAGAACTGGCGATAGATGGCGCCGGTGGTGCCACCGAAGAACGCCATCGGCACGAACACCGCCGACAGCACCAGCGCGATGCCGACCAGCGCGCTCTGGATCTGCCCCATGGATTTGCGCGTGGCTTCACGCGGCGGCAGGCCTTCTTCGCTCATCACGCGCTCGACGTTTTCCACCACCACGATGGCGTCGTCCACCAGCAGGCCGATCGCCAGCACCATGGCGAACATGGTGAGGGTGTTGATGCTGAAGCCGCAGGCGGAAAGGATGGCGAAGGTGCCCATCAACACCACCGGCACGGCGATGGTGGGGATCAGCGTGGCGCGGAAGTTCTGCAGGAACAGGTACATCACCAGGAACACCAGCAGGATGGCTTCCAGCAGCGTTTTCACCACGTCCTTGATCGAGGCTTTGACGAACGGGGTGGTTTCATAGGCCACTTTGGCCTCCAGCCCGTGCGGGAAGTACTGCGACAGCTCGGCGATCTTGTCCTTGACCAACTGGTCGGTCTGCAGTTCGTTGGCGCCGGAGGCCAGCTTGATATTCATGCCTGCGGCCTGCATGCCGTTGTAGCGGCTGAGGTAGTTGTAGTTCTCGCCGCCCAGTTCGACGGTGGCGACGTTGCCCAGCGTCACCAGCGATCCGTCCTGATTGACCCGCAGGGTGATCTGGCGGAACTGTTCCGGCGTCTGGAGCTGCGACTGGGCGTTGATGGTGGCGTTCAACGCCTGTTTATCGACCGATGGCGTGCCGCCCAGTTGGCCGACCGCCACCTGGGCGTTCTGTGATTGAATGGCATTGACCACGTCCTGGGTCGTGAGCTGGTAGCTGTTGAGCTTGTTGGGATCGAGCCAGATGCGCATGGCGTATTGCGAGCCGTACACGTCCATGCTGCCGACGCCGTTGATGCGGCTGAGCGGATCCTGCAGGTTGGAGACGATGTAATCGGCGATGTCCTGCTTGTCCATGCTGTTGTCGGTGGAGACGAACGCCACCATCATCAGCGTGGTGTCGCCGGATTTCGACACCGTGACCCCCTGATTCTGTACCGCCTGCGGCAGACGCTTGATCGCCGCCTGCAGCTGGTTTTGTACCTGCTGCATCGCTTCGTTGGGATTGGTGCCAGCTTCGAACGTCAGCGTGACGGTCGCCTGGCCGGTATTGGTGCTCTGCGACGACATATACATCATGTTGTCGAGGCCGGTCATATTCTGTTCAATGATCTGCGTGACGGTGTTTTCCAGCGTTTGCGCCGAAGCACCTGGGTAAGTTGCGCTGATGCGCACGTTCGGCGGCGCCAAATTCGGGTATTGTTCCACCGGTAAAGAAAAAATCGCCAATGCCCCGGTCAGGCAAAGAATAATTGCCAGCACCCAGGCGAAAATCGGGCGATCAATAAAAAAATTGGCCATGCAGCGCGAACCTCGTTATGACTTGTTCTATCTTTAAAACGCATCGGAAATATGCATTTCAGCGGCAGGGAAGGATTCCGGCGCTATTGCACTTTACTCGGGATAGTCGAGGAAAGCGTGGAGAAAAAAAGGAGATAGTGTAAATAACGGTAGCGGAAAACGGCGTGGATGCACCGGCGTCGATAATTGTACGCTATTAAGACATTTTTATTACTATCAAAGGCCTTGCGCATCTCTTCGCCGCAGGGAACAGGAAAGTAAAAAACTGGACTCACCTTACAGCAGGAGCTTGGCATGGGAATTAACCCGGTATTTGCCCGTCGGCTTTATTTATGCTGGCTGATCAGCCACAGTGAGCGGCCCAATGTGCCGCGGTTGATGGCGCTGACCGGCTGGCCGCGCCGCACGTTGCAGGATGTGCTGAAGGCGCTGCCCGGCATGGGCGTCGAGCTGCAGTTCGTGCAGCAAGGCGTGCGCAACAACGACGGTTTCTATCAGTTGGAAAGCTGGGGGCCGTTCAACAAGAGTTGGGTGCATCAGCATCATCAGGCGCTGCTCAGCGCCATCGAGTAAGCGGCCCCGGCGTATTGGCCGGGGCGGGGCGATCAGTGGCTTTTGTACTCCAGGTACATCACCGTCGCCGCCACGCGAGAACGCACGTCCAGCTTGCGCAGTATGTTGCGGATGTGCACCTTCACGGTTTCCTCAGAGATATGCAACTGCGCCGCCACCTGTTTGTTGGACAGGCCGCGCGCCACCTCTTGCAAGACGTCCAGTTCGCGTTCGGTCAAGGCGGTGAAGGGATCGCGCTGCTCGCTGCGCGCCAGCAAATAGTCGGCCATGGCATCGCTGATCACGTTCTGCCCCTCGGCGGCGGCGCTGATGTGTTCCAGCAGTTGTTCCGGTTCACTGTCTTTCAGCAGATAGCCGTCGGCGCCGGCGTCGATCAGCGCGTACAGATCGCTGCGCGCGTCGGAGACCGTCAGCACGATGATGCGCGCGTCCACGCCTTCGTCGCGCAGGGCCCGCAGCGTATCCAGCCCGGACATGCCCTTCATGTTCAGATCCAACAAGATCACGTCCGGAGCGTGCTGCAGCGCCAGCGCAACCGCCTCGCTGCCGTTGCCGGCCTCTGCCACCACGCTAAATCGCGCATCCAGTCCCAGCAGTTGTTTGATGCCGCGCCGCATCAACGGATGATCGTCAACGATCATGACTCGGTATTGCTTCATCACCATGAAATATGCTCCCTGTAGCAAGTAAAGCCACTCAAACGCGCCCGGAGGCGTGCTTCACAGTGGGACTGTCTCTTCAAAAATAGCGGCAATCTGTACCGCAAACCTCTCCAGGCGGTCTTCTGCCCGGCGGTAACCGTAACGCAGAGTGAACAGCCGCAAGGTCAGGGCGAGAATGTCAGGCAGACCGCCGTGCCGCCGCCGCTTCTGCGCCGGATGCGCAGCGTTCCTCCCAGTCGCGCCGCGCGTTCGCTCATGATGGTCAAGCCGTAATGCCCTTCCGGTTCTTCCAGACTGGCGATGCCGCAACCGTCGTCGGTAATGCTGAATACGTTGTCGCCTGCGGCGTTGACCTCGCAACACACCGCGATCTCGCTTGCTCCGGCGTGCTTGACGGCATTGAGCACCGCTTCGCGCACGATCTGTAGCGCGTGCACCTGCTGTTGGGCGTTGAGCGCCTGCGAGGGCAGCCGACAGTGTAACTGAATCCGCGCGGGGGTTAGCGCCTTTAATGGCTGCAACAGTTGCTCCAGCGCGGCATTCAGATCCGCCTCCTGAATGTTGAGGCGGAAGGTGGCCAGTAACTCTCTCAGCTGGCGATAGGCATCGGCCAGCGTGCGATCGAAATCGTCGATAATCGTTTGCGCCGCCGGAGCGTCGGCGGCGCGCCTGAGCAGCGTCAGCTGAATGCGCAGGAACGACAGCGTCTGCGCCAGCGAATCGTGCAGCTCGCGCGCGATGGTCCCACGCTCTTCCATCAACAGCAGATATTGGTGCTGCTTTTGCGCCCGGTTGAAGTAGACGCCACGTCCCAGCATGTTGGCCAGGCTCTGCATCAGATGAGGATGCGGCGGCTGCGCTTCGGGCTGCCATCGCAACTCGCCCAGCAGTTTATCGCCTTGGGTGATCGGCAGCGCGCTCCAGGTTTGCGCCGGTGCCGGCTCTCCTTCGTTCAGTTGCCACTGGCCATGATCGTCCGCCACGTTCAACCGGATGCAGCGCAGTCGTTCGCTTTGGCGCACGATGCGCAGCACATTTTCGAACGCCTGCTGATCGATCTGGCGCACGCTCAGCGCCTGCGAGCAGCGATACAGCACCTCCAGCGTTTCGTTGGCCTGTTGCAGGCGCCGGGTCTTTTCCTGCACTTTCAGCTCCAGCGACTGATAGAGCCGGGCCAGCTCGTCAGACATGGCGCTGAAGGTTTGCGACAGCACGCCGAGTTCGTTCGGCAGCGCCACGTCCAGCTGCGGGTGGCGAAAATCGCGCTGTTGCACGCGCTGGCTGGCCTCGACCAGATGCTGCAGCGGCGTGACCACCTGGCGGCGCATAAAACGAATGCAGAACAGCACCAGGCCGATGATGGCGGCGTAGCCCAGTACGCTGACGGCGGCCACCAGGGTGAGTTTCAACTCGGAATAACGCTGCAGAGCGGAAACGAAATGATCGACGCGGTTGACGTAGCCGGCGACCTCCGCCCGGTAGGCGGCCGCCTGCCCGTCACGGATCTGCCGCTCCATCGTTTGCCATGTTCGTTGCAGCGCCAGATAGTGGTTGCGCACCTCAGCCGGAACGTAAAAGCGCGCCAGTTTTTGCAGCGCCGGCGCCTGTAAAGATTGCTGGTACTGCTGCAGGTGCAGCTCCAGCTCCGGGCTCTGCCGGTCAAGATCAAAGGCCAAGCGGTAGCTTTGCATGCGCAGCGAACCGGCAATGTTGATCGCCTCGGCATCGCTCTGGCTGCCGGCGACGGTCGTCAACGCCAACCCGGTGGCGAGCACCGACAGTATCACGATGCCGAACAGCGCTCTGGCCAGGCTGCCGGTCACGGAACGTTTAACAAGCAATCACGGAATCCTTTTCTCTCAGGTGAGGCGCTTCGCCAGTTTCATTCGAAAGCAAAACTATAACTTTTGCAACTAAATTGCACCGCGATTTGTATCAAGTTGTCAACAAAACGGGAACAATTGTCGTTGTGTAATCAAATGAATAGCGAAATGCCTGCCGATGTTCAGCGGCGGGCCAGTTTCCTCCGGCGATTTGTCTTTGGGGGGCGAATCGCACTGGGTTTTATGCAATGTCATGCGCCTGAGCGCGACTTATTTTCCATTATTTTAAGCAATATTAAGTCCCAGCTTGTCCGGCGGGGGGCGGTGTGATTTTTGTTGCAAATCGTCTGCCGCGGCGCGGCGTAATCGCGGTATGATCTTTAGGTTGCAACTCAAGGGAAAAGGGTCATGTCGTCGAAAATTGAGAATGTGAAGAAAGAGCTGTTGTCGGACAACTGGTATGTGCTGCACAAGTACACGTTCGATCTGAAACGCAAAAACGGCGGTTCGGTGCAACAGGTGCGCGAGGTCTACGATCGCGGCAACGGCGCCACCATTTTGCTGTACAACCGCGCCAAGGGCACGGTGGTGCTGACCAATCAATTCCGCATGCCAACCTATGTCAACGGCAACGAAAGCGGCATGCTGCTTGAGGCCTGCGCCGGCCTGCTGGATGCCGACTCTCCGGAGCAGTGTGCGCGCCGCGAAGCGGTGGAAGAGACCGGTTTTCAGGTGGGTGAGGTCAAGAAAATCTTCGAAGCCTACATGTCGCCGGGCGGCGTGACCGAGATCGTGCACTTCTTTATCGCCGAATACCATGATGATGAGCGGCGCGCGGCCGGCGGCGGCATTGAAGATGAAGATATCGAAGTGATCGAACTGCCGTTCAGCGAAGCGGTGGCGATGATCGCCGATGGCCGCATTAAAGACGGCAAGACCATCATGCTGCTGCAATATTTGCAGATTCATCGGGTTATGGCATAAAAAAAGCCGGTCACGATGACCGGCTTTTTTATCGGCTGGCGCCAGGCCGCTTACTTCAGCAGCGCCTGCGCCTTGGCCACCACGTTGTCCACGGTGAAGCCGAACTCGGCGAACAGCTGCTCTGCCGGCGCCGACTCACCGAAGGTGGTCATGCCGACGATGGCGCCGTTCAGCCCCACGTACTTGTACCAGTAGTCCGCGATACCCGCTTCCACCGCCACGCGCGCCGTTACCGCCGCCGGCAGCACCGACTCGCGGTATGCCGCATCCTGCTTGTCGAACGCGTCGGTCGACGGCATCGACACCACGCGCACCTGGCGGCCCGCCGCGGTCAGCTTGTCCGCCGCTTCCACCGTGATACCCACTTCGGAGCCGGTGGCAATCAGGATGACGTCCGGCGTGCCCGCGCAGTCTTTCAGCACGTAGCCGCCGCGGTACACGTTCGCCAGCTGCTCAGCGGTGCGCGGCTGCTGGGTCAGGTTCTGGCGCGAGAACACCAGCGTGGTCGGGCCGTCGTTGCGCTCGATGCCGTACTGCCACGCCACCGCCGATTCCACCTGGTCACACGGGCGCCAGGTGCTCATGTTCGGGGTCACGCGCAGGCTTGCCAGCTGCTCCACCGGCTGGTGGGTCGGGCCGTCTTCGCCCAGACCGATGGAGTCGTGGGTGTAGACGAACACGTTGCGCAGCTTCATCAGCGCCGCCATGCGCACCGCGTTGCGGGCGTATTCCACGAACATCAGGAAGGTCGCCGAGTACGGCAGGAAGCCGCCGTGCAGCGCGATGCCGTTGGTGATGGCGGTCATGCCGAACTCGCGCACGCCGTAATGAATGTAGTTGCCCGCCGGGTCAACGTTCAGCGCTTTCGAGCCGGACCATAGGGTCAGGTTGCTCGGCGCCAGGTCGGCGGAGCCGCCCAGGAACTCCGGCAGCACCTTGCCGAACGCTTCCAGCGCGTTCTGCGACGCCTTGCGGCTGGCGATGTTGGCCGGGTTGGCCTGCAGTTTTTCCACGAACGCCTTGGCGTCGGCTTTCCAGTCGGCCGGCAGCTCGCCGTTCATGCGGCGCTTGAACTCGGCAGCCTGCTCCGGGAAGGCCCTGGCGTAGGCGGCGAACTTGTCGTTCCAGGCCGCTTCTTTGGCCTGACCGGCTTCCTTGGCGTCCCACTGGGCGTAGATGTCCTGCGGGATTTCAAAGGCGGCGTATTTCCAGCCCAGCGCTTCGCGGGTGGCGGCCACTTCGGCTGCGCCCAGCGCGGCGCCGTGCACGTCATGGGTGCCGGCCTTGTTCGGCGAACCGAAGCCGATAACGGTCTTGCACATCAGCAGCGACGGCTTGTCGGTCACCTTGCGGGCTTCTTCAATCGCGGCCTTGATGGCGTCCGGGTTGTGGCCGTCGACGTTGCGCACCACGTGCCAGCCGTAGGCTTCGAAGCGCAGGGCGGTGTCGTCGGTGAACCAGCCGTCGACGTGGCCGTCGATGGAGATGCCGTTGTCATCGTAGAAAGCGGTCAGCTTGCCGAGCTTGAGGGTACCGGCCAGGGAGCAGACTTCGTGCGAGATGCCTTCCATCATGCAGCCGTCGCCCATGAAGGCGTAGGTATGGTGGTCAACGATGTCGTGGCCAGGGCGGTTGAACTGCGCCGCCAGGGTGCGTTCGGCGATGGCGAAGCCGACGGCGTTGGCGATACCCTGGCCCAGCGGGCCGGTGGTGGTTTCAACGCCTGGGGTGTAGCCGTACTCCGGGTGCCCTGGGGTCTTGGAGTGCAGCTGACGGAAGTTTTCCAGCTCGCGCATCGGCAGGTCGTAGCCGGTGAGGTGCAGGAGGCTGTAAATCAACATGGAGCCGTGGCCGTTGGAGAGCACAAAACGGTCGCGGTCAGCCCAGTGCGGGTTAGTCGGGTTGTGGTTGAGATAGTCACGCCACAGGACTTCGGCGATGTCCGCCATGCCCATAGGGGCCCCCGGGTGGCCGGAATTTGCTTTTTGTACGGCGTCCATGCTGAGTGCGCGGATGGCGTTGGCAAGCTCTTTACGAGAGGACATGTTTTACTCCAGGTCGGATAAAAAAAGCAGTCAAGTTCCCTATTTTCTCAGACTCCACATCACAACGGCAATCCCTAATGCCAAATGAGAGCGAGTTCACCACTTATTAGCACGATTGGACGCTTTTTCGGAATAACACTATTCTCGCCTTGGCTGGCGTACACTAGGCTCTTGCGACAAGATTTCCTCCAAGCAAAATGACTCTTTTACCTTGTTACCTTCACAGGAAGATGGCGTTATGAAGATCCGTACCTCTTTGATTGCGTTGGGCATTGCCACCTTGGCAACCGGCTGTCAAAACCTGAATACCGAAACCTTGATGCAGTCCGGCGCGCAGGCGTTCCAGGCGGCGACCCTGAGCAACAACGACGTTAAGGCCCTGAGTGATAAATCCTGTGCCGAGATGGACAGCAAGGCACAAATCGCGCCGGCCGACAGCACCTACGCCAAGCGTCTCAACAAAATCGCCGCGGCGCTGGGCGACAACATCAACGGCACCCCGGCCAACTACAAGGTCTACGTGACCAAAGACGTCAACGCCTGGGCGATGGCCAACGGCTGCATCCGCGTCTACAGCGGCCTGATGGACATGATGAACGACAACGAAGTGGAAGGCGTGCTGGGCCACGAAATGGGCCACGTGGCGCTGGGCCACACCCGCAAGGCGATGCAGGTGGCTTACGGCACCGTGGCGCTGCGCACCGCGGCGTCCTCCGCCGGCGGCGTCATCGGCTCGCTGTCGCAGTCGCAGCTGGCAGACATCGGCGAGAAGCTGGTCAGCGCCCAGTTCTCGCAGAAGCAGGAAAGCGAAGCGGATGATTACTCGTTCGATCTGCTGAAAAAGCGCGGCATCGATCCGAACGGCCTGGCCACCAGCTTCGAGAAGCTGGCCCAGATGGAAGCCGGCCGCCAGAGCAGCCTGTTCGACGACCACCCTTCTTCCCAAGCGCGTGCGCAGCACATCCGCGATCGCATCGCGGCAGAGAAATAACCACGAAAACGCCCGGCAATCGCCGGGCGTTTTTTATCGTATTAATACAGCGTTTTCTGCGGCGGCCCGGCGAAAGTCAGCGGCCCGACCTGTTTCATGTCCACCTCGACCACCGACGGCCCCGGGTAGTTGATCGCCTCGGCCAGCACGCCGTTGAACTGCGACACCGCGTCCACCTTCCAGGCTTTCAACCCCATCGCTTCGGCGACCTGGGTAAAGGCTGGCGTATGCAGCTCGTTGTAATACTGGCGCCCGGCGAAGTACTTGTCCTGAATGCCGCGCATCACGCCATAACCGCCGTCGTTCATGATCAGCAAGGTGATATTCACCTGTTCCTGCGCCATGGTCGCCAACTCGCCCAGGCCCAGCGCCAGACCACCATCGCCCACCAGCCCCACCACCTTGCGCTGCGGGTTGGCAATCGCGGTGCCGATGGCCATCGGCAGCCCCATACCGATGGCACCCGCCAGCGAGTGAATGTTGCACAGCGGCGAGATCGCCCGGAACAACCGGCTGCCCCAGACGCTGCCGGAAACGGTGATATCGCGTACCAACAGCCCGTCCTGCGGCAGCGCGGCGTCGATGGCGTCGTTGAGTTTGGCGTATTCACCGGACTGCTGGCGCAGCGCGCTCTCCGCCTGCTGCACCGCCCCCGCGATCTCGGCATCCCACTCGGCGTTGACCTTCTCGCCGGGGGCCAGCCGCGCCGCCAGCGCCGCCAGCAGCGCCGCACAGTCGCCGTTGATCTGTTCATCGGCCAGATAGTTGCGGTTGGCCGCCGCCGGATCGATGTCAATCTGCACCAGCGGGCGCGGCAGCGGCAGCGTCCAGGTACGGGTTTCATTGCTGCGCAGGCGCGAACCGGCCACCAGCGTCAGATCGCACTGCGTCAGGATCGCTTCGATGCTCGGTGAGTTATGGAACGCCCGCAGGCTGCGCGGATGGCTGTCCGGCAGAATGCCGCGCCCGTGGGTGCTGGAGATCACCGCCACGCCGGCGTCCGCCAGCTTGCGCACCGCGTCGCCGCAGGCCAAGGCGCCGCCGCCCAACCACAGCAGCGGACGCTTGGCCTGTTTCAGCCGCTGATGCAACCGTTCCACCGCCGCATCGTCCGCCTTCGGCAGCGGCGCCGGCGCCAACGGCTCGGTCAGCACCGAACGGGAAACCAGGCTGCTTTGAATATCGATCGGGATCTCGACCGCCACCGGGCCGCAGGGCACGGTTTGCGCATCCAGGATCGCCCGCTGGATCACCGCCACCGCCTGCTCCGGCGAATTGACCCGGTAAGCGCGCTTGGAGCAGGCGCGCAGGAAACCGAGCTGATCGCGGGTTTCATGAATAAAACCGGCGTCGGCGTCCAGATAGGCTTTTTCCACCTGGCCGGTGATATGCAGCAGCGGCGTGTTGGCGTTGAGCGCCTCAATCATCGCCCCCACCGCGTTGCCGGCGCCGGCGCCGGTGCTGGTCAAGGCTACGCCCAGGCCGGAGAAACGCCCGTGCGCGTCGGCCATGGTGACCGCCCCTGCTTCGCCGCGCGCCGGCACGAAGCGGATTTTATCGCGCTGCCCCACCGCATCGGCGATCGGCAGATTATGAATCGAAATGATGCCGTATATCGCCGACACCGCGTACTGTTCCAGAGTCCGGGCTATCGCCTCGCCAACCGTGATTTTATCGCTCATCATCTGCCTTCTTAGGGTATTCGTTATTAGGGTTATGCGTAGAGGTGTCGGCCTAGTCGCTCCAGCGGCTCACCTGATGACTCAGCGCCAGATACACGCTTTTCTGCTGCATGTAGGCCTTGATGCCGTTCAGGCCTTTTTCGCGGCCCAGCCCGCTCTCCTTGAAACCGCCGAACGGCGTGGAAATCGAGAACGTTTTGTAGGTATTGACCCAGACGGTGCCGGTTTCCAGCCGCTCCGCCAGCGCCATCGCGCGAGGGAAGTCACGGCTCCAAATGCCGGCCGCCAGGCCGTACACCGAGTCATTGGCCTGTTCGATCAGCTGTTGCTCGTCGTCAAACGGCAGCGCCACCAGCACCGGGCCGAAGATCTCTTCCTGGCAAACGCGGGCGTCGTTGTTCAAGCCTTCAATCATGGTCGGCAGGTAATAGCTGCCGCTCGCCAGTAGCGGATCGGCCGGCGCTTCGCCGCCGATGATCACCCGGCCGCCCTCCTGCCGCGCCAGCGCCACGTAGTCCGCCACGCTTTGCCGATGTTTGGCGCTGATCAGCGGGCCGAGATGCACGCCCGGCACCAGCGGGTTGCCGATGCGCAGCCCCGCCGTCAGTTCGGTCAAGCGCGCCAGCAGCGGCTGATACAGCGAACGATGCACGAACAGCCGCGAACCGGCGATGCACGCCTGGCCGGCGGAGCTGAAAATGCCGTAGCAGATGCCGCGCGCCGCCTGCTCCAGATCGGCGTCCTCCAGCACGATGGTCGGCGACTTACCGCCCAATTCCAGCGAAGTGGGGATCAGCTTGTCGGCGGCGATGTGCGCCAAATGGCGCCCGGTACTGGTCCCGCCGGTAAAGGAGATCTTTTTCACCAGCGGATGACGCGCCAAAGCCTCGCCGATCACCGAACCTTTGCCCGGCAACACGCTGAGCAGCCCGGCCGGCAGGCCCGCCTGTTCGAACAGCTCGGCCAGCTTCAGCGCCATCAGCGGCGTGGCTTCGGCCGGTTTGAGCACCACCGCGTTGCCCGCCGCCAACGCCGGCGCCACCTTCTGCATTTCGCTGGCGATCGGCGAGTTCCACGGCGTAATAGCGGCGATCACACCCATCGGTTGATACTGGCTTAGCGTCATCACCTCGGCGCTGCGCGGGGTCGGCAGCTCGCCTTCCAACACCTCGCAGGCGGCCGCGAAGTAGCGCGCGGTCGCCGCCGCGCTGGCCACCAGCCCGCGGGTCTCCGCCAGCGGCTTGCCGTTGTCGCGGGTCTGCAGCTCGGCCAGCTGTTCCTGCTGCGCCAGAATCAGGTTGCTGACGCGGTAAAGGATCGAGGCGCGTTGATGCGGCACCAACCCACGCCATTCCGGCGCGCGCCAGGCGCGCTCCGCCGCTTCCACCGCCTCGTTCACGTCCTCGACGTTAGCGGCACGCAGCCGCGCGTTGACGCTGCCGTCGGCCGGGAATACCGACGCCATCTCTTCGCCACGCCCTTCACGCCAGCGCCCGGCGACAAAAATATTCAATCGTTCCATGCTCCGCTCCTGCCGTTCAGGCAATAAAACCGCCGTCCACCAGACGGCGACAGGCTTGTACCGCGCTCAGCGCCGCCAGGGTTGATGTTTTGGGATTGCTCGCCAGCGGGGTGCCGCTCAGCTCGATGTGAAATTCGCCAAAGTCGCCGCACACCTGCAGACGATGGGTATTGCGCCGGGTGGCAGGATCGACCTGCAGGCGTACCCGGGTGGCGTCCATCCCCAGGCCGTTGAGCGCAATGGTGGCCGCCACGTTGGCATTGGCCGGGAACAAACGTGCCGCTTCGCGCGCCGAACCTTCAAAAAACACCTGCGCTTCGCTCACCGCATCAAGGTCGATCAGCTGCTCCGCCGGGCTGCCGCGCCAGCTGGCTGGACTTTTGCTGGCCTGATAGGTCACGCTCTCCAGCCCGCCTTCGCGCGCCGACGCCAGCCCATCCATCCCCGCCACCGCACCGGACAGCACGATCAGCTGCCCGTGATGGCGGCGGCAAACCTGCTGCAGCCGCTGTTGCAATGCGGCGTCCGCCAGCGCGCCGGTCGAGATCAGCGCCAGCGGCCAACCGCGCTGCAGCACCGCTTCGCCGAACTCCGCCACCGCCTGCTGGCTGGCGCACTCCAGCACCAGATCCGGCCGCTGCGAACACTGGGCTGGATGAGTCAGCGCCTGCACCCGCCCTCCAAAGGCCCCGGCGATCGCCGCATGATGAGCTGCGCGCGCCAGGATCCAACCGACCTCCACGCCTTCAGGCAAACGGGCGATCACTTCCTTCGCCATCGCACCGTAGCCAATCATCATGATCTTCTTCATCTTTTTCGGCCCCTGCTACACATGGCGGTTAAAGCCGCCGGAAACGTCCAGCGCCGCGCCGGTGGTAAAGGAAGCCAGCGGCGAAGCGAGGAACAGCAGCGCCTGCGCCGGCTCCTGCGGCTTGCCGAGGCGTTTCATCGGGATGCCGCGCCGTTCGGCGATCGCCGCCGTCCACTGCTCCCAGCTTTGATCTTTATCGCTGCGCTCGTCGAAACGGCGGCGCCATTGGCCCGACTCCACCATCCCCAGCAAGATCGAGTTAACGCGAATGCCTTTGCCCACCAGCTCTTTCGACAGCGTCAGCGTCATGTTGAGCAGCGCGGCGCGCGCCGCCGAGGTGGCGATCATGTGCTCTTCCGGCTGCAGCGCCAGCAGCGAGTTCACGCAGGTGATAGACGCGATCGCCGATCGTTCCAGCGCCGGTAAAAACGCCTGCACCGGGTTGATCACGCCGAACAGCTTCAGCTCGGCCTCATGCAGCCAGGCTTCGCGCGGCGTCTGGTCAAAATGGGCAACGAAGCCCTGACCGGCGTTGTTGATCAGCAGATCCACGCCGCCGAAATGCGCCGTCACCTGGGCGGCGAACTGCGCCACCTGCTGCGCGTCCAGTACGTCGCAGCGCAGCGCCAGGATCTCCGCCTGCGGAAACTCCGCGCGCAGGCTGGCTGCTGCACCGGCCAGTTTGTCCGGATCGCGGCCGCAGAACGCCACCTTCGCCCCTTCGGCCAGCAGCAGCTTCAGGGTTTCGAAACCGATGCCCGACGAGCCGCCGGTTACCACCGCCACCCGATTCTCAAGCTGAAAATTCATCGTTGGATTGCTCCCGTAAAGTCCCGCAGATAGCGGTTGAAACACGCCGGCGCGTCGAGGTAGCTGGCATGGCCGGCGGCGGCGATCAAACGCAGCGTCGCGTCCTGCTCACGCGCCAGCTCGGCCGCCTTCTCCGGCGGCGTAATGCGATCCTGTTCACCGCACCAGACTTCCAGAGGGCCGCGATAGCGCGCCAGATAGCGGCCGATATCGTCGTTGGCCAGCATCCAGGCGGCGCTCAGAAAACCGTCGGGATCGAGCTGCTGCATGCCGTTGCGCACCCAGGCGATATCCTGCGGATCCGCCCCTTCACGCAGCAAGGCCGCCGCCCGCTGCTCGCCATAGCCCACCGGCCCCAGCGTCTCTATCATCTGTTGGCGCTGGCCGTACACCTGCCGACGTTTTTCCTCCGGCGCCGTGGCATAGCCCTGCGCCGGATCCGCCAACACCAATCCACATAACCCGTCCGGATAGCCGGCGGCATAGGCGCTGCCGATCAGCGCCCCCAGCGAATGGCCGACGATCAGCGGCTGCGCCAGCTGCAGCTCATCAATCAGCGCCGCCAACGCCGCCGCATAACCGGCGGCATCGGCCTGAGGATCCGCCAACGGCAGGCTACCGCCGTAGCCCGGCGCATCCCACGCCAACAGACGGTGGCCGTCCGTCAGGCCGCTATCGTTGAGCTGCTTGATCCACGAGGCCGATCCTGAGCTGATG
The DNA here is from genome assembly GCF_052692115.1 of Serratia sp. TSA_105.2. NCBI lineage: Bacteria > Pseudomonadati > Pseudomonadota > Gammaproteobacteria > Enterobacterales > Yersiniaceae > Serratia > Serratia sp. TSA_105.2. Next base: position 156,913 of record NZ_JBQZFT010000007.1, on the reverse strand, counting down.
CCGTGCAGCAACACCACCGGCCGCCCCTGCCCGGCCTCGCGCCAGCTCAGGGTGTACGCCCCGCAGCGCGCCCGTTGGCGTTGCGCCAGGCCGTTCATCAGTTGCGCTTCACTTTGGACAGCGGGTGATCCGCCGGGTAAGTCGGGATCTCCGGCTTGGCGGTGCCGAGCATCACGCACATCAGCGCCTCTTCCTCGCCGTGGTTGAACAGACCGCGATACACCCCCGCCGGCACCGAGATCAGATCGCGCTCTTTCAGCCTCGTCTCGTAATACTCCTCCCCATCCTGAATCATCAGCGTGATGCTGCCTTTCAGCATGAAGAACACTTCTTCCACGTCGTCGTGCAGGTGCAACGGGCCCTCGCACTTCGCCGGCAGCACCATGGTGGAGAAGGTGAAGTTGCCCGCCGGAATGGTGTTGGCGTCGCTGGCCACGCCGGTGGCGCCGGTGCCGATGTAGCGCATCTGCGCGCGGCGGTATTTCGGGTCGAAATCGGCCTGGAATTTCAGCGCGTTCCAGTCGTATTTACGGCCTTCGAAACGCGCGATGCGCGACTCTACCCAATTTTCCATCGACAGATCCTGCGGCTTGACGCCGGCTTTGTTCTCAACCTGAGACATGTTGTCACTCCTCTGTTGAATCGATTGATTAATCAGTACTTTCTCAGTAACGGCAGCAGAATGAGGCAGCCGACGAAAGCCATCACCACCAGGAACAGCAGGCCGTTATCCATATTGCCGGTGGCGGCGATCAACGCCCCCATCAGCACCGGCGCCAGCGCGCCGGCAAAATTGCCCAACCCGTTGAAGATACCGCCGGCGGTAGCGCTGACCTTGCTGCTGGTCGCCTTCGCCAACAGCGCGAAAATATTCGGCGCACCGGCGCCCCACATAAAGGTGCTGAAGGCCATGGCGGCAATCACGCTGTAGGTGCCCTGCAGGTGCAGCACCACCGCCAGACCGAGGCCGGCGCCGCACAGCGACAGGAAGCAGGCCAGCGCGCGCCGATCCAGCTTGTCCGACAGCCAGGCGCCCAGCACCTCGCCGAGCAGCATGGCGATGAACGGCAGCGAAGAGAGGTAACCGGCATGCTCCAGATGAATGCCTTTCCCCTTGATCAGGTAGCTCGGCAACCAGCCGTTCATGCCCCACAGGTAGGTCAGGAAGGCGATGTTGAACAGGCAGATCATCCAAAAGTGCGGGCTGCGCAATAGCTCTCGGCGATGCTGTTGGCGTTCGGACACCGCCGGCTTGGTCGCCGCCGCCGGACGCGCGACGTTCAGGTGGCGCATGCCGAACAGCACCAGCAACATCACCGGCAACGTCAGAAACGCCATAAAGAAGAAGGTGGCCTGCCAGTCGAAGGTATTGAGAATGTACAGGGTGACCGGGAAGCCAAGCGCGGCGCCCAGCGGCGTGCCGAGCAGCCACAGCATGGTGGCGCGCGCCTGCAGCTGCGGCGGGAAGGCCTGACGAATAATGGCGTAGGCCATCGGCAGCAGCGGCCCTTCGGCGATGCCGAGCAGAATGCGCAGCGTCATCATGGCGTGATAGGAACGCACCATCCCCATCAACACCATCAGCACGCCCCACACCACCATCATGCCAATCAATACCTTGACCGGATTAAGCCGATCGCCGATGCCGCTGAGCAGCATCGAGGAAATGCCGTAGGAGAACAGAAAGGCGCTCATCAGCAAGCCCAGCCGCGCCGGGTCAAAACCGATCCCTAACGCCTGCTGAAACTCACTATCGGAAAACAGCGCCGCGATGCTGATCTTGTCGAAAAACGCCAGCAACACGCAGGCAAACAGCGCGATCGGCACCGACCAGCGCACCCGCTGCTGCGGATTTTCGGCAACAGCTTCCCCCGCCCGTCCTGCGCGGGCGTCAATGTCTTGCGTAGTCATAAAACGCTCCCGAGGTTCGGGCGTTATTTCAACGCCATCAAAGAAAACTCCGCATCCGCCAGCTGCTGCGGATCCAACACCCGGCCGCTCGCCAGCCAACGCTTGCCGAGCTTGATGGTGCGCGCGTCGTTGAACGCCACCATCTGCACCAGCTGCCGATCGGCGTTCAGCGTGAAGAACACCTGCGACTGCGGCGTGCGGCGCACCACATGGTGCACGCCGCCGCTCGGCACTCCGAGGATCTGGATATTGGCGTCGTATTGATCCGACCAAAGCCAGGCCACGTCGTCATACGGGGCGGCGAAGGCGTCGAGCATCGCGCAGGCGGTGCTAATGGCCTGATTTTGCGCGTAGGCCCAGGACTGCAGGCACAGGCCAAGCGTCGGGTGGCGCGCCACATCGCCGGCGGCGAAGATCGCCGGATGGCTGGTGCGCCCCTGGCCGTCGACCACGATGCCGGAGTCGATCGTCAGCCCGGCGCTGCGCGCCAGTTCGAGATTCAGCTCGACGCCGATCCCCACCACCACCAGATCGAAGTCCTGCGGATCGCTGACTTCGCTGCCGATCCAGGCGGCGCCATCGCGATCTTCCAGCGAGATCTCGCCGCAGCCGCACAGCACCGTGACGCCCTGCTGGCGATGCAGTTCGAGCAACGCCTGTGAGACGTCGGCGCCGACGCTGCGCATGCACAGCGCAGGCTGGCGTTCAAACACCGTCACCTCGGCGCCGAGACGGCGCGCGGAAGCGGCGATCTCCAGCCCGATCCAACCGCCGCCGACGATCGCCAGGCGACGGCAGCCCTGCAGGCCCTGCCGCAACCGGGCCGCATCGTCCCAGGAACGCAGCGTCATCACGCGCGGGTGCTGCGCCCAGGCGGCGCTCGGCACACGCGGCCGCCCGCCGGTGGCGATCAGCAACTGCTCGAACTGCAGCCGTTGCCCGTCGCTGAGCGTGACGATTTGCTGTTCTGCATCGATGGACTCGGCGCGCAGCGGGCGACGCCAGTCGATATTCAGCTCCGCCACCGTCTGTTCGCTGAACAGCCGGCTGAGGGGAGCCGCGGCATCCAACAGCGCCGCTTTCGACAGCGGCGGCCGCTCGTAAAAATCGTAGGGTTCGTCGCTGACAACCGTCAGCCGGCCGCTGTAACCGCGATCGCGCAGCGTCTTGGCCGCCCAGCCGCCGGCCTGACCGCCGCCGACGATGACGATGCCCGAGTGTTCCGGCCGGTTCATAACGCCGCCGCCTTTTTATGCTGGCGGCGCGTGTCGTGATCGATGCCGCCCTCTACCGCCCATTCGGTGAAGGAGACCAATGAATGCTCCAGCTCGCGCGGCTGCCAGTTTTCCGTCAGATAATCGTCGTTGGTGTAGTACTCGAACGCGCCGCCGGTCGGGCTGTTGACGTACCAGAAATAGGCCGAGGAGATCGGGTGGCGGCCGGGGCCGATAAAGGTGCTCCACTTCTCCTTGTTCATGGCGATGCCGCCGCCGATCACTTCGTGGATATCGCGCACGGTGAACGCCACGTGGTTCAGGCCCCGTGCGCGGTTCGGCAGCTTCAGCAGGAACAGGTTATGGTGGCCGCCGCGCGCCTGGGTACGCAGGAAGACGGCGCGATCGATATAGCGATCGGAAACCTGGAAATCCAACAGCTCGCGATAGAAACGCTCGGTCGCCGCCAGATCCTCAACGAAAAACACCACGTGGCCGATGTTGATCGGCTGCGCCTGCGCATAGACTGGGCTGGGCTGATCGATGCGGCGCACGTCGCCCCATTGGTTGATCGGCGTGACCGGCACCTCGACCGCCTGCTGGCGGCTGACGACGAAGCGCAGCGTCATGCCGTTGGGATCGAGGCATTCCAGCTCTTCTCCCACCTGACGGAAGCCGGGCATCAGCGCCAAACGCGGCTGCAGGCGCGCCAGATCGGCAGGCGAGGCCACGCCCCAAGTCATGCGGCGCAGGGTAGAACCGCCTTCAAACGCCGCAGGCAGCGCCGCGCTTTGCAAGGGGTGCAGGACAACCCGCGCCCCGCTCAGGGTAGTGAATTCGCGCTGCGGTTCGCCCCAATGTTGCGTGGCGGGCTGCAGGCCGAAGTCTTGCATGAATTTTTCGCAGGTTGGCAGATCTTCGACGCCAAATTCCAGTTTTTCGATTCCGATTACGCTCATTGTTCAGCCTCACGTTCTCGCTGCATACGGTTTTCAGGCATGAGTGAACCCCGGCCCCTGTTTGCTACGGGCCTTATCCCTGCCTGAGTAAAAGAGTCGGTCCTGTCGGTTAGCCGACCTTGGCCTGCGGCGGCGCGCCGAGGAAGCCGGAAATTTTCTCCGCCGCGTCGCGCACTTCCATGCGCAGCCGCTCGCGATCCGCTTTCGGGATCTCATCGGACGGCACCATGATGCTGACCACCGCCTCGACCCGCTGCTCGCGGTTGAAGATCGGGTAGACGATCGAGGAGATGCCGTGGCGGAAGAACGATTCGCCGATCACATAGCCGCGCGCTTTGTCTTGCTGCACCATCTGCCACAGCGTTTCGCGATCCGCCGGGGTGCCCGGCGCATTGCCCGGCAGCTGCGCGTCCGGATAAAGTTGTTCGAACTCGCCGCGGGTGGCGCTGGTCAACAGCATGCGCCCAAGCGAGGTTTGGTGTACCGGCAAGCGGGTGCCGACGCTGACCTGATTGATCTGCGAACCGGCGGCGCTGACGCGGGCGATGTAGATCACGTCGCGCCCATCGCGGATCGCCAGATGGCTGCTGCACTGGCTGCGATCGCGCAGCTGCTCGATCACCGGCTGGCCGGCCTGCGCCACGTCCAGCGACGCGATGTATTCGAAGCCGAGGCGCAGCACCTTGATGCCGAGCGCAAAGGTGTTGGTGCGCGGATTGCGCTCCAAAAAGCCCAGGTGCTCGAGCGTCTGCACCACGCGGTAAGCGGTGGCCTTCGGCATGTTGACCAGGCGATGCAACTCGGCGAAGGTCATTTCCTTATGCTGCTCGCCAAACGCCAGCAGCAACTGCAATCCGCGATCCAGTCCCGGGATCAGATACTTACATGCTTGCTCATCCGCCATGTCTCGCTCCTGCGCTGTGCGCCAGCCCTGCGGGCCTCAGTTGAATACGAAGCCACCGTTGACCGGCAGCAGTTGGCCGGTGACGAAATCCGCCAGCGACGACAGCAGATAAAGCACCGTACCGTTCACATCGTCCGGGTGCTGCGCCCCGGCCAGCGCGCGCCCCTGCTCGTACAGCTGATGACGCTCGGCGGGGACATACTCGGTAGCCTCCACCCGCGTCAGGCCCGGTGCAATGGCGTTGACGCAGATGCCCTGCGGGCCCAGCTCGCGCGCCATCGATCTCGTCATCGCGATCAGCGCGCCTTTGCTGGCGACATAGGCCATCAGGCGCGGCGCGCCCCACAGCGCGGTGTCCGACGCCACATTGACGATCTTGGCGTGCGGGTTGCGCGCCAGCAGCGGCACCGCCGCCTGGCTCACCAGCCAGGTGCCGCGCACGTTGACCTGCATCACCCGATCCCACAGATCGATATCGTATTCCATCATGGTTTTGCCGCCGACGCCGGTCGCCAGCGCCGCGTTGTTCACCAGGCCGTCGATCCCGCCGCCTACGGCGATCTTCTCGAACGCCGAACGGATCGAATCCGGTGACGCCAGATCGATCGTCTGCGTTTCCACCTGAGCGCCCTGCTCGCGCAGCGCGGCGCCGCCCGCCATCAGCTCATCCGCCAGAATGTCGCACATCACCACCTGCGCGCCGGCGGCGGCGATGGCGGCGGCGAAGCTGTAGCCCAGGCCGCGCGCCGCGCCGGTGACAACAATGCGTTTACCGTTCAGCAGGCCGTTCACTGCGCCGCCTCGCGCTCGCGCAACGTCGCCAGCTGTTTCTGCGCTTCTTTCTGCATCATGCGGCGCAGGCGAGAAAGACCGACGTCGTGCTGATACAGATATTCGTGGCCGCGGGCGTTAGGCGCCATGTTCTCAAGTACGATGCGATCCTGCTCGAGCACGTCCCAATGCAGCGACTCCAGGCGGTTGCGGTACATGAAGCGCCACATGTCGCGCTGCCAGTCTTTGACCTTACGGATGCGCCAGAAGAAGACCCGGCAGTGATCCTTGTCTTCCGGCACCACCATGCCGATGATCCAGAAGTGACCACCCGGCCCGAAGCGCTTCTTGTACGGGATCGACAGACGCATCCAATAGGCGCCGCTGCTGCCGAACTCCACCCAGTCGAAGTTGACGCCGATCTGGCCGTTCTTCTTGAAGATAAACCCGCTGTCGGTCGGCTCCAGCCCCATATCCGCCTTGCGATCCCCTTCCGCCATCGAGTGCGAGGAAGAGTGCAGGTAGGTGCCGTGCATCGGATCCATCACGTTTTCCAACGCGTACTGGTAGTTGCAGTCCCAGCTCGCGGTACACAGGAAGTTGCTGTAAGCGGCTTCGTCCGCCAGCTCTTGCGGAAAAGTCAGCTCCGCCGGCGCTTCATCCGCCGTCACGCCGAAATAGAGGAACACCGCGCCATAGGCTTCTTTGGCCGGGTAAGAACGCAGGCATTTTTGGCCCACCAGCGGACAGCGATCCACCGCCGGCACGTCTTTCACCGTCCCGTCGCCGCCAACCTCCACCCCGTGGTACCAGCAGGCGATGCGATCGCCGAGGTTCCACCCCATGGAAAGCCGCGCGCCGCGGTGCGGGCAGCGGTCTTCCAGCGCGTGGATCTGGCCTTCACCGTCACGCCACACCACGATTTGCTGTTCCAGACGGGTGATACCGACCGGGTTGTTGCCTACTTCCCAGCTGGCCAGCACCGGATACCACATGCTGCGCAACCCCTGGTCAAGATAGTCCTGCAAGCTGTGTGCGGAGGATGATGTTGTGTTTACTGTCATTGTCTTCTCCCGGATGCGGCTCAAAAACCGTTAACGTGAAGGAACTCGCGGAACGTCGTCTCATTCCACGGCTGGCCGCTGCGATCGAACAGACGGCGCTCGTTCAACGCGCTGACGATCTGATCCAGCTCTTCCGCCCCCTGCTCGAAGATGGCTTCCAGCGCCGCCACCAGGGCGGTTTCGAAACCGTCCGGCACCCGAGCGCGGGTTTGCCAGATCACGTTGCGAAATTGGCCCGGCTGGTGGATTTGGCCGTTGCCGCCTTCACGGGCCGGCGTCACCTGTTGGGTGTCCGGCAGCCAGGGATTGAAATCGGTGATGTGCTGCATGATTACTCCTCCGGGATAAAGGTGATCTGGATTTGGTTGTCGACCACCCGGGTGGGATAGGTTTGCAGATCGCGGCCGCCCGGCTCGCGCAGGCACTGGCCGGTGCGCACGTCAAACAACGCTTCATGCAACGGGCACTCAACCTTGCCGTCGTCTACAAACCCCTGGCTGAGCAAGGCATAAGCATGCGGGCAAACGTCTTCCAACGCGTAGTAGTTACCGTCGAGCAGGTACACCCCGATCTCTTTTCCTTCCACTTTGCCGGAAAAAGGAAAATCTTCTTTCACCTGAGACACTTCGCACACATTCTTCCAGCTCATTGCTTTTTTCCTCTATCTGATTGTTTCATATATGAAACTCAGTTTCTTATTTAATACAGTCACTATAAGTCTGGCGAAACTTTCGTCAAGCGAGCGGAACGGCAAATGTTAATGAAAAGTTGTTTAAAAATGACAAATGCGGGAAGGATCACGAAATCATGCACCGATATGAAAAACCTATGTCAGTTGTGCGCTCTCTCGCTAATTTATGGCAAAAAATGCGTTGATTCCGACGACGCATTGCGCGTAAAAATGTTTTCTCTCTGTCTTTCACACCTTATTTAATAACAATAAATTTACATCAATCAGCCCAATCCTCCCGCGTTTGCGCTATATGGCATCCTCGGGTGAGTTTACTGCTGCCTGAATTCGTCAACCGCTCGCACCGAGGAATGCATCGTGCAACAACGTCAACGCTGGTTTGGGGTGATCGCCCTGCTGTTTCTGATCGTTATCGCCTATGCGGATCGGGTCAATATCGCCGTGATGTTGGTCAATCCCGACTTCCTGCAACACTTCCAGCTCGGCAGTGACCGCGCTCACCAGGGCACGCTGATGACGGTGTTTTTGCTCGGCTACGGCCTGTCCGCCATGTTGCTGACGCCGTTTCTGGAAACGCTGATGGGTTACCGCCGCGCGCTGACGCTGAGCGTGGTGCTGTGGGCGCTGCTCACCGCCGCCTCGCCGCTGGCGGGATCGCTGATGCTGCTGTGCGTGGTGCGCGCGCTGCTTGGCGTCAGCGAAGGGCCGCTGTTCTCGCTGAAGACCATGTACATCGGCGATCATTTCGCCACCGACGAGCGCGGCAAGCCCAACGCGGTCAGCACGCTGGGCGTTTCGTTGGGGCTGGTGCTCGGCTTTCCGCTGGTGAGTTTTCTGATGGCGCACTTCGGCTGGGCGATGTCGTTTCACCTGCTGGCGCTGCTCAACCTACTGCTGGGGTTGGCGCTGGTGCGGCTGTTCGTTCATCCCCTCGCTCTGTCTTCATCCTCGCGCCCTGCCGATCCGCAACCGGTGCTGAGCCGCGTTTGGCACACCTTTGCGCTGGCCTGGCGCACGCCGATGCTCGGCTGGATCCTGCTGATCGAGATCGCCACGCTCAGCTATCTGTGGGGCTCCAGCGCCTGGCTGCCGGCGTACCTGACCGATGAAAAGGGATTCTCCATCAAGCAGATGGGCTGGATGGCCGCGCTGCCTTTCATCGTCAGCATCGCCTCCAAATACCTCGGCGGCGTGTTGCTCGATCGTATCCGCCCTTATCAGGCGCCGCTGATCTTCGTCTGCGGCGGCGCAGCGACCGCGCTGTGCATCTATGGCGTGATGAACAGCCATCAGCTTGGCTGGATCGCCTTCTTCCTGCTGGCGGCCAATGCCTGTTGGGGCGCGCAGGGCGCAGCGATCCCTACCCTGCTGCAACATTATGCGCGGCCGGAGGCGGTCGGCAGCGCCTATGGGCTGATCAACGGCATCGGCAATTTATTCTCGGCGTTTGTGCCGATGGCGATGGGCATGGTGATGGCCAGCCAGGGCAAGGTGTCTTCAGGCTTTGCGGTGCTGATCGCCTCGCAACTGCTGACGCTGCTGGCGGGCGGCGCGCTGTTTGGCCGCATGTTGCTGGCGCGGCAGGTGAAGCGGGCATAGACCCGTTTCCCTGTCTTGTGCGGCGGAAAACCGAAAGCGTTGAGAGGGTGCTCATGGATCTGGACGCCAACAATCAGCAGACGGGGGACATCCCCCGTCGCCGGGTTGCCTTACCGTTCGGATTCGTAAGCCAAAATGGCCGCAACCTCCGTGTTGCCCGATCGGATCCGCAGCTCACACAGCGTGCTGCGGGTTATCCATGCCAGTGATATTACCGTGGCACAAATAACCACCAATTTTAACAGGCTCCGTTTGTTCGGCATCATGCCTTCTTCTCCTTGCCTCGCGGCGGGTAAGAGGCTAACTTAACGTTGTCGTGCTTTAGAGTAGGCCTCGGGTTGATGGATATCGACTCGGGGCTTTTCTCTTTGTCTCTTTCGCACGGGCTCCAGAGACAAAGATCCAGAGCACCCGCCTGCAGTATATTCATCTCACCGCCACGCCTCGTGTTCCTTTTCGCACGCAATATCGCTTTTGCTCACCCGCTCGCAGCGCCTTGCAACACCATGAAAAAAAAGGCTCAGCAACGCTGAGCCTTTGATGGCAGAAAAAGCACGGCCGAGACGCCGCTTACGACGTCTGCTTACGCAACAGATAAACGAAGTACGGCGCACCGATAAAGGTCGCCAATAACCCGGCGGGGATCTGATACGGGAACAGCAGCATCCGCCCGCACCAGTCGGCAAACACCATCAGCAAGCCGCCCAGCAGCGCGGCGATCACCATCTGCGGCAGCGCGCGGCGGAAGCCCAGCATGCGCGCCATGTGCGGCGCCATCAGCCCGACAAAGCTCAGCGGCCCAACGGTCAGGGTCGCCATCGCGGTCAGGGTGGCGGCCAGCAACAGAATGGCCAACCGCGCCGGCGTCAGCGCAATGCCCACCGAGCGGGCGGTGGCGCCGCCGAGCGGCAGGATGGTCAACCAACGGCGGCACAGCGGCGCCAATACCATCAATCCGGCGGCCACCAGCGCGGTGCGCAGCGCCTGCGCAGGCTCCACCGAATAGGTCGAACCGGAGAGCCAGGTCAGCAAGCCCCCCATACGCGGATCGCCGCTGGCCAACAGCAGGAAGATGACGGTGGTAAAGGCGGTGCTGAGCGCGATACCGGCCAGCAGCATACGTTCGGTCGAGAAACCGCCGCGGCCTGCGGCGATCATGATGATCAGCAACGTCGCGGCCGCCCCCAGGCTGCCGGCGGGCAGCAACCATACGAAGGCGTCGCCCGGCACCATAAACAGCATTATCACGACGCCAAAAGCGGCACCGGAGCTGATGCCCAACACTTCTGGGCTGGCCATTGGGTTGCCGGTCAATTTCTGGATCAGCGTGCCGGCGACCGCCAGCATCATGCCCGCCGCCAGCGCCGACAGCACGCGCGGCCAACGCCACGGCAGCAGAGCGTCCAGTTCTGCGCTCAGGCTCCAGTGCCAGCCGCCGGCATTTTTGCCCAGCATCAGCGCCAGCGTCAGGCCGATCAGCAGTACGAGGCCCCCCACCAGGATCCAGGCAGGCAGATTCCCACGTTCGGCAGGCACCTTGTCGCCGAGGTTCATCGGCGGCGGCGTAGCGGCGCTGCGCAGGCGCGGCAGCAGCCACAGCAGCAGCGGCGCGCCGAACAGAGCGGTGGCCGCACCGGTCGGGATCTCGCGCCACACCTGCGTTACCCCGAGCATCACCTGATCGGTCAACCACAGCAACAGCGCCCCCAGCAACGGCGCCAGCATCATGCGGTGCGCCAGGCGGCGCGCGCCCAACATCTTCGCCATCAGCGGTGCAAACAGGCCGATAAAGCCGATAACGCCCACCGCACTCACCAACATGGCGCTGAAGATAATGGCCAGCCCCAGGGTGCAGAAACGCGCCATCGACAGCCCCAGCCCCAGGTTGCGCGCCACGCCGTCGTCCAGCCCCAGCAGCGTCAGCGGGCGCAGCAACAGCGCCGCCAGCAGGCCGGCCACCAGCAAACGTGGCAGAATGAACTGCACGGCGCTCCAGTCCTGTTGGTTCAACGCGCCGGTGCCCCACAGGAACATGCCCTGCAGCTGATCGTAATGAAACAGCGCCAATAGGCTGTTGACCGCGCCGCAGTACAGCCCCAGCACCAGCCCGGCCAGAATCAGCGTGACCGGCGACATCCGCTTGCCCCAGGCGACGCCGAACACCAGCCCGCCCACCACAATTGCACCCACCATAGCGGCCAGTTGGCGGGTGAATTCGCCCCCCGGCAGCACCCACAGCGTGGCGATGGTCAGGCCGAGCTGCGCGCCGGCGGCAACGCCGAGCGTCGACGGCTCCGCCAACGGATTGCGCAACACCTGCTGGAACAGCACGCCGACCAGCCCCAGGCCGGCGCCGGCCAACAGCGACACCGTCAACCGCGGTAGCAGGCTGTAATGGAACAGCATTTGCCGCACGTCGTCGATGTCCGGCGCGCTGAGCGCCCGCGCCCAGTGCGCCGGCGGCAGCTGCTGCGCCAGGTTGTATATCGTCAGGCCACCTGCCGCCGCCAGCAACAGCAGGATCAGCGTCAGCGGTAATCTCCGGATGCCCGAATTCATGCCCCACTCTCCTGGGCCTGCGCCAACAGGCGGCAAAACCGCATCGTCGACAGCGTGGCGCCGTAGAACCACACCGCCGGCACCTGCCGCAGCTGGTTTTGCCGCACGAAGGGCAACGACTGCCATAACGGCGTCGCACTGACCTTATCCATCATCGCCTGATTGCCGTGATCGAGGTAGATGACCCGGGCGTTACGCACCGTGGCCAACCGTTCAATGCCCACCACCGCCGTGCCCCAAAAGTCGGTTTGCTCCTGCCAGGCATTGCGGATGCCCAGTTGGTCCATCGCTTCCTGGAACAGGCTTTTCTGGCCGATGATCAACGCATGGCGCGTGTCGATCAGCGAAAACAACAGCAGCGGTTGCCGGGTGTAACTTTGCAGGCGCTGACGCGCATCCTGCATAAAGCGGTCGAACTGCGCCAGGTGGTTTACCGCCCGGCTTTCGATGCCCAACCGCTGGCCCAGCGCCATCAGCGACTGGCGGGCGACGGTCAGCGGTTTGCCGCTGCCGTCGTTGAAGCCGAAGCTCATGGTTGGCGCGATGGGTTGGATTTTTCGCGGCGTCGGGCCATAGCCTTGCGACAGCAACACCAGCGAAGGCCGGAGCTGCTGCAGCAGTTCGAGGTTAGGTTCGGTGCGCTGACCGACGTCGACCACCGTCGCCGGCAGCTTCGGCTCCGCTACCCACAGGTTGTAGTTATGCACATCGGCCACCGCCAGCGGCGTCACGCCCAATGCCAACAGCAGCTCGATCGGCAGCCATTCCAGCGCCGCAACGCGCGCGATATCCGGCGGCGCATCCGCCGCTCGGCCGGGCAACGAGCCCAACAGCGGCGACAGCGCCAGCGCCATCAACAAACGGCGGCGCAGCGGATCGTGAGAAGAAGTGAATGCAGGAGACATCAGTAGACAAAACTCACCGGCGCGCCGCCGCTCGGGTGCGGCAACGTGCCCATAGGAATACCGTAAATTTGCTCCAGCACCGGCCCCTGCATCAGTTCCAGCGGGCCGCCCTGGGCGATCATTTCCCCGCCGCGCAGCGCCACCAGATGGTCGCAGTAGCGTGCCGCCATGTTGATGTCGTGCAGCACGGCGATCACCGTGAGGTCGCGTTCGCGACTCAAGCGCTGAATGAGCGCCAGCACCTCGACCTGGTGCGCGATGTCCAGCGCCGACGTCGGTTCGTCGAGCAACAGGCAGCGGCTGTCCTGCGCCACCATCATCGCCAGCCAGGCGCGTTGGCGCTCGCCGCCGGACAGGCTGTCCACCAGGCGGTTGGCGAACGGCTTCAGCCCCACCAGTGAAATGGCCTCTTCCACCAATTGGCGATCGTTGGCGCCAAAACGCCCCAGCGCGCCATGCCACGGATAGCGCCCGACGGCCACCAGTTCGCGCACCGTCATGCCTTCCGCCGCCGGCAACTGCTGCGGCAGGTAGGCCACTTGGCGGGCGAAGGATTTGCTGTCCCACTGCGCCAACGGCTGCCGATTGAGCAGTACCTGGCCGCCGCTGGGCGCATGGTGCCGCCCGAGCAGTTTCAACAGGGTGGATTTACCGGAACCGTTATGGCCGATCAGGCCGCAGACGTTGCCCTGGGGAAAACTGAGCGACAGCGGTTGCAGCAGCACCCGGCCGGGGACGGCGAAACTGGCGTTATCCAGCGCGAAGGTCGCGCCGGGATTAAGAAGTTTGTCCTGCATAGATCCTGCTTTGTCCGGGGCGACGCGGCGCCGCCCCGGCTATCCGGTTAGAAACGGAAGGTTGCGGTGGCGACCACCTGGCGTTCTGCGCCCCAGTAGCAGGCGTAGTCGCGGTAGCAGCTGGACACGTAGGTCTTGTCGAACAGGTTGTTGATGTTGACGCCCACGGACGAGCCCGGCAGGCCAAAGCGCGCCAGATCGTATTTAATGGTCGCGTCCACCAGCGTGTAGTCCGGCACCTTGAAGGCAGAGTTATCGCTGTTGAAGCTCGAGCTGGAGCCAACGTAACGCACGCCGGAACCCAGCGTCAGGCCGCTCACCGCCGTTTCGTGGAAGGTGTAATCCGCCCACAGCGACGCCATATGTTTCGGCACCTCGACGGTCGGTTTGCCCTGATAGGTATTGTCCTTGGTGTATTTCGCATCGGTATAGGTATAGGAGGCGATCAGGTTGACGTTGGCATTCAACGCCGCCTTGGCTTCCAGCTCCACGCCGCGCGAACGGATCTCGCCGCTCTGCACGCTGAACTGCGCGTTATCCGGATCCGGCGTCAGGTTATTGTTTTTGGTCAGCTGATACAGCGCGCCAGTCAGCACGATTGGGCGATCCTTCGGCACGTATTTCACGCCGGCCTCATACTGCTTGCCGATCGAAGGTTTGAAGGTGCTGCCCCCTTGCGTCGTGCCCAGATTCGGTTCAAACGACTCGCTGTAGCTGAAATACGGCGTCACGCCGTTGTCGAACAGGTAGTTGAGGCCGCCGCGCCAGGTGAACTGGCGATCGGTCTGCTGGCTCGTCGAACTCGCATCGCGGTTATAAGCGGAAGTCTTCGCCCAGTCATAGCGCCCGCCCAGCGTCAACAGCCACTGGTTCCACTCCCCTTGCTCCTGCACATACAGGCCGGTTTGCTCCTGACGGTTCAGGTAATGGTAGGGGAAGTTGATATTGACCGCGTCATTTCCGTATTGCGGATGGGTCATGCTCAGACCGTCCGCAGAGCCAAATGCGGCATTGATATCGTTACGCATGCGCATGTAGTCCACGCCGAACAACAGCGTGTGATCGATATCGCCGGTTTTCACCTTCGCCTGCGCCTGGGTATCCACAGAGAAATTGTTCAGATGCTCTTTCGACTGCACATAGGCGCGATTAATCGTCGTCGGCGTCGCCGCAGAAACGCCGCTGCCATAGATGCTCTTCATGTCGGTTTCCAGCTGCATATAGCGCAGATTCTGGCGTACCGCCCAAGTATCGTTGAAGGCATGTTCGAAGCTGTAGCCGATCATCCGCTGTTTGCGGGAGGTGTAGTTGCTGGCTTCGCCCTCGTTGAAATCGGTCGGCAGCTTACCGCCGTTCGGCAGCGGGATCAGCGTGCCCTGCTTCGGCAGCCAGCCGTAATAACCGGTATAGGGATCGTTTTGAATGTTGGCCAGCAGCGTGAAGTTGGTTTTGTCATCCGGGCGCCAGCTAAAGGACGGCGCGATCGCATAGCGCTTCTCTTTGCTCATGGTCTGCTGCGTATCGCTGTCTTTCGCCAGGCCGGTCAGGCGATAGGAATAAATGCCCTGATCGTCCAGCGCGTCGCTGAAATCGAAACCGGTCTGGAACAGGTTATCGGTACCCATTTTGAACTGGATTTCGCGCAGCGGCTCGGTGGTTGGCCGCTTGCTGACCATCGAGACCAAACCGCCCGGGTTGCTTTTACCGTACAGCACCGAGACCGGGCCGCGCAGCAGCTCGGCGCGTTCGAGGAAATAAGGATCGATGGACGCTTCGCTGTAGTTGTCGCCCAGCAACCGCAGGCCATCCAGATACTGGGTGGTGTTGGTAGCCGGGAAGCCGCGGATTGCCACCGCGTCATAGGTCGTGGAGCTGCCGCGGCTGGCGAATACGCCCGGCGCATAGGCCAGCGCGCCCTTCACCGTATCCGGCTGACGCATGTCCATCTCTTCACGCGTCACCACGGAAACGGACTGCGGGTTCTTCTCGATCGGCGTATCGGTTTTGGTGCCGGTGGCGCTGCGTTTGGCGACATAGGTGCCGACCGGCCCCCAGGCGCTTTCCTGCTGGGCGGTATTGCTACCGCCCACAACGGTAATCGTGTCTTCCTTGGCGGCCGGCTTGGCGTCGGCGGAAAAAGCCGGCATCGCCAGCGTGCCCAACGCCGCAGCGACGGTGATCGCTAACGCGCTGACGGGGGTGCGGCCCTGCTTGGCCGCGGATGATGAAAGACGCTTGGTCGGCATAGTTGATTTCTCTGATGAATAATTAAATGACGAATGTAAACGATAATAATTATTATAAGCGTCGCATTTTATGCAGAAGCGAAATTAAACTGCAAGCCGAATTCATAAGGCAAATAGGTTAAGGATTAGGCGCTTAGCCATGCGATTAACAGGGAAATAAAACGAGCGGAAAAATAAAAAAGCCCGCAACCAAGGTTACGGGCTTAATAACAAAGAAAAAACTTTCACCGGGGCCGACGCCCCGGTAGCGATTACTGGCCGAACATATCCTTGATCCAGCCAGCGACGCCATCGCCATCTTTTTGCTCACCCGCTGCCGGTTGCTGCTGTTGCTGCACCGCCGCCTGGCTGGCCTGGCACAATCCCTGCGGATTGTCGGTCCAGACCGGGATGGTGCGCCAGCTGCCGCCGCCGCAGATAAAGTTGCCGGCAGAGTCGATGCTCATCTGGTTAATGCCTTCCGGCGGCTGCAGCATCAGCGGCAGCGGCGTCTGGTTTTCCAGATAACGGCGATACAGAGTCAAGGCGCCGTTGGCGCCGGTCAGCTTGGCCGGGCCGTTGTTGTCGCGCCCCACCCAGGCGATCGCCACTTCCTTGCCGTCGATGCCGGCGAACCAGCTGTCGCGCAGATCGTTGGTGGTACCGGTTTTCGCCGCCAGGTTGTAGTTCGGGAACTTCACCGACAGCGAGCGGGAAGTCCCGCGCGCCACGCCCTGCTGCATCGCGTACAGCGTCAGGTAAGCGGCCTGCGCCGGCACCATGCGTTCCGCCTGCGGGAAACTCTGGTACAGCACCGTGCCGTCTTCGGCGATCACCGAACGCACAGCCGACAGCGGCGCACGGTTACCGCCGCTGGCGATGGTCTGGTACTCCTGCGCGACTTCCATCGGCGTCAGGCCGATCGCCCCCAGCAGCATCGATGGCACCGGGTTGATCTCCGCTTTCGGGATACCCAGGCGTTGCAGCGTAGCGCTGATCTGATCCAGCCCAACCGACAGGCCGAGGTTCACCGTCGGCACGTTCAGCGAGTTGGCCAACGCATCCACCAGCATCACCTGACCGCGGAATTTGCGATCATAGTTGTTCGGCTGCCAGACGGCGCCGTTCGGCTGTTTCAGCGACAGCGGCGCATCCGCCAGCCAGGTGTTGAGGCGGTATTTATCCGGTTCGGACAGCGCGGTCAGGTACGTCGGCGGCTTGGCCAGCGAGCCGACCAGGCGGCGCGCCTGCATGGCGCGATTGAAGCCGGCGAACTGCGGGTTGGCGCCGCCGACCATGGCGCGCACTTCACCGCTGAAGCGATCGACGATCACCATCGCCGCTTCCAGATCCTGCAGGTGACGCGCGGCGCGCAGCGCCGGGATGCCGTCTTCGACCGCTTTTTCCGCCGCGTCTTGCGACACCGGATCCAGCGTAGTGAAGATCTTCACGCCGGACAGGTCATTGACCTTATCGCCGAGCTTGCTCTGCAGTTCCTGACGCACCATCTGCATAAACGCCGGCTGCGGCGTAATGACGCCGCCTTTCGGCTGCACGCCCAGCGGGCGCGCGCTCAGCATGTCATACAGCTCGCCGTCGATCACACCCTGGTTCTGCAGCAGTTTGAGCACCAGGTTGCGGCGTTCCAGCGCCAGCTTCGGGTTACGCCACGGGTTATACAACGACGCGCCCTTGACCATGCCGACCAGCAGCGCCTGCTGATCGAGGCTCAGCTCGTCCACCGGACGGCCGAAGTAGTACAGGCTGGCCAGCGGGAAACCGCGGATCTGGTCGCTGCCGCTCTGGCCGAGGTACACCTCGTTCAGATACAGCTCCAGAATGCGGTCCTTGCTGTAACGGTAATCCACCAGCAGCGCCATATAGGCTTCGTTGGCCTTACGCCACAGCGAACGTTCGTTGGTCAGGAACAGGTTCTTCACCAGCTGCTGCGTCAGGGTACTGCCGCCCTGCACCGCACGACCGGCGGTCAGGTTGGCCAGCACCGCACGGCCGATGGAGTAAGGGCTGATGCCGTCATGCTCATAGAAGTGGCGGTCTTCCGTGGCGATCAGCGTATCCACCAACAGATCCGGGAAACCGGAGCGCGGCACGAACAGGCGCTGTTCACCGTTTGGCGACTGCAGCATGGTGATAAGACGCGGATCGAGGCGGAAGAAGCCGAAGCTGCGGCCGCTGTCCAGGTTTTCGATCTTCGCCAGACGGTTGTTCTGGAAATCGAGACGGGCGCGGATCTGCCCTTCTTTACCATCCGGGAAGTCGAATGGGCGGCGCAGCATCTCGATGCTGTTGGCCTGCACGGTAAACTCGCCCGGGCGCGTCATTCGGCTGACCTGGCGATACTGCATGCCTTCCAGCAGGTTGACCATCTCCTTCTTGCTGTACGGCATGCCCGGTTCCAGGTTGACCATGCGGCCGTACACCGCCGCCGGCAACTGCCAGACTTTGCCGTCGATGCGGCTGCGGATCTGCGAATCCAGATAGACGCCATAGATCGCCAACAGGACGGCGAGCACCAGGATCAGTTTGATTATCAGGCCAAGCCAGCGGCGTTTTTTACGCGGCGGAGTCGCTTTTACCTTACGCGGCATGCGTTCCTCCTCCTCTTCATACTCATCATCGTCATACTCGTCTTCTTCGTAATCGTCATAATCGTCGTCTCGGCGACGGCGCGGCGGCTTGCGCGACGCGGTGTTTTTTGGTTGTTTTCCTTTGCGCCCGATGGGCTCGCGGTCATCCCCAGCCATGGCTGTTGTTCTCCGAGCTTGCCGACACTGCCGGCCATGATTAGTCGCTTAATCTGTGCCTACGCCGCAGCGCTGACCAGAAGAAACATCTGAATTCCAAACCTTGAATGATCGCGACCTACTGATATTTCTTCGTTCGGCGCGTCGGTACCGCCGTGGCCGGATCGTCCGGCCAAACGTGTTTCGGATAGCGGCCCTTCATCTCTTTTTGCACCTCGCGGTAGGCGCCTTGCCAGAAGGCCGCCAGATCGCCGGTGATTTGCAACGGCCGGTGCGCCGGTGAGAGTAACTCAAGCACCACCGGGATGCGACCCTCCGCCAACATCGGGCTGCGCTGCTCGCCGAACACCTCCTGCAAACGCACCGCCAGCGCCGGCGGTTTGCCGGCCTCATAACGGATCGGCAGGCGGCTGCCGGTCGGCACAGTGTAATGAGTGGGTAGCGCATTATCCAGCCGCTGCTTTTGCTGCCAGTCCAGCAGGCGGGACAGCGCCTCGGCGATGTTGACCTGCTTCAAACCGCGCAGATCGCGCACGCCGTTCAGCGACGGCAACAGCCACTGCTCCAGCGCCGCCAGCAGGGGTTCTTCGTCCATCGCCGGCCATTCCGCCTCCGGCAGCCAGGCTTGCGCGCACTGCAGGCGCACCCGCAATTGTTCGGCAGCGCCCTCCCAGTTGAGCACCGCCAGCCCCTGTGCGCGCACCCAATCGAGCAGCGCCTGCTGCAGCTCTTCATCCGCCGGTTTGGCCAGCGGCTGGGCGCGCAGCGTCAGACGGCCGATCTGCTGGCGCTTCCAGGCGCGCAGCGTGCCCTTCTCGTCATCCCACTCCACCGCCGTGCGCTGCGTGACGATCGCCGGCAGCTGCGCCGCCAGCGCGTCGATATCCACCGGCAACGCCAACAGGATACGCGCATCGGGGCTGTTGTGGCCCTGCAACAGGCTGGGGACGATGAGCCAGGGTGCGCGCGACAGCGCCTCGTCCTGGTTCATCGCCGCCCCCAGACCGTTGGCCAGCAAGTAGCGGCCATCCTGACCACGCCGCTGGGCGATACGATCGGTAAACGCCGTCGCCAACAGGCGCGGCGCCAGATCGACGTCGACTTGCCCCGCACGTTGCGGCAGGCGTTTGGCCAACTGCGCGGCACGCTGCCGCCAGTTCGGTTGCGGGCGGCTCAGCCAGTAGCCGATATCCATCTGCCCGCCGCGCGGCGGTTCTTCCAGCAATGCCGCCAGCAACGCCGCCGCCGCCAGGCCGTCGGCACCCAGCGCCGCGCCGGTGACCAGCATCGCCGCCAGCCGCGGCTCGCACCCCAGCGCGGCCATCTGGCGCCCCAGTGCGGTAAGTTTGCCGCCGTCATCCGTGGCCCCCAACCGGTGCAGCAACGCCCTGGCCGCCGCCAATGCCGCCGCCGGAGGCGCATCCAACCAGGTCAGCTGCGCCGGATCATGGCATCCCCACTGCAGCAGTTCGAGCCAGAAGCCGGTGAGATCGCTCTGTAAAATGTCCGGTTCAGCGTGTTCCGCCGCGCGCTCCGCCTGTTCTTTGGCGAACAGATGCCAGCAAATGCCCGGCTCCAGGCGCCCGGCGCGCCCAGCGCGCTGCACCATCGAGGCCTGACTGATGCGCTGCGTCGCCAGCCGCGTCAAACCATTGCGCACGTCGTAGCGCGCCACGCGCTCCAGGCCGCTGTCCACCACCAGCCGAATGCCCTCGATCGTCAGGCTGGTTTCGGCGATGTTGGTCGCCAGCACCACCTTGCGGCGGCCAGGCGCCGCCGGCTGAATCGCTTTTTGCTGCTGGGCCAGAGGCAGCGCCCCATACAGCGGGCAAAGATCGGTATCGCTCGCCACCTCGCCGGTCAATCGCTCCAGCACCCGATTGATCTCCGCCACGCCCGGCAGGAACAGCAGCAAAGATCCCGGCTGTTCGGCCAGCAACCGCTTCACCGCCGCCGCTACGCCATCTTCCAGCCGCTGATGGCTGGCCAACGGCTGATACAGACGCTCAACCGGGAAGCTGCGCCCCTCGGACACCACCACCGGCGCTTCCGGCAGCAGCTGCGACAGGCGAGCGTTGTCCAGGGTGGCCGACATGATCAGCAGTATCAGATCGTCGCGCAGCCCTTGCTGCACGTCGAGCAGCAGCGCCAGCGCCAGATCGGCCTGCAGGCTGCGTTCGTGGAACTCATCGAGGATCACCAGCGACACGCCCTGCAGCTCGGCGTCCTGCTGCAGCATGCGGGTGAGAATGCCTTCCGTCACCACTTCCAGCCGGGTTTGCGGCCCGCTTTTACTTTCGGCGCGCATGCGGTAGCCCACGGTCTGGCCGGGCTCCTCCCCCAGTTGCTGCGCCAGGCGATAGGCGACATTTTTCGCCGCCAGCCGCCGCGGCTCCAGCATGATAATGCGCCCCGGCAACCCGGCCTTAGCCAGGATCTGCAGCGGCAGCCAGGTGGATTTACCGGCGCCGGTCGGGGCGTGCAACAGCACCTGAGGAGCGGACTGCAACGCAGCCAGCAACTCATCAAGCACCGCGCTGACGGGCAATGAAGACACTGAACTCTCCGTGGTGGTTAACGTTAAACGGCGTACAGTGTAGCATTAGCTTTGTCCCCGTAGCCTTCCAAACTGCGGCGGCGTTAGCTATAGTACGGACCTCGTCCATGCGTCCCGCTTCGCGCGCGACCGTTGCAAGCCGCATCCATGTCTGTCCCGACGGATTTGTCATTATTTACCGAGCCCCCATGTCCAATTCGCGCCGCCTGTTTTTCGCCCTGTCCTTGCCTGATGCCCTGCAACAGCAGGTGATCCGCTGGCGCGCCGAGGCGTTTGCGCCAGAGGCCGGCCGACCGGTGGTGGCGGCTAATTTGCACCTGACGCTGGCGTTTCTCGGCGAGGTCACCGCGCAGAAAGAGCTGGCGCTGCGCAAACTGGCCGGGCGCATCGTGCAACCCGGCTTCAGCATGCGGCTCGACGATCTCGGCCATTGGCCGCGCCCCGGCGTGGTCTGGCTCGGCACCCGCCGCGCGCCGCGCGGGCTGCTGCAGCTGGCCGAGCTGCTGCGTTCGCAGGCCGCCCGCAACGGCTGCCATCAAAGCGCGCTGCCGTTCCATCCGCACATCACGCTGTTGCGCGCCGCCACCCAGCCGGTGGCGATCCCGCCGGCGACGCCGGGCTGGGCGTTCAGCGCCGATGCCTTTTCCTTATATGAGTCGGTGTTCGAAAACGGCCGCACCCGCTATCAACACCTCGAACAGTGGCCGCTGGCCAAGCAGGCATCCGCATGATTTTCTCTCCACCGCTGCGTTCCGCCACGCTGATCAAACGTTACAAACGCTTTCTGGCGGACGTGATCACCCCGGAAGGGGAAACCTTTACGCTGCACTGCGCCAATACCGGCGCCATGACCGGCTGCGCCACGCCCGGCGATACCGTTTGGTACTCCACCTCGGATAACCCCAAGCGCAAATACGCCCACAGCTGGGAGTTGACCCATACCCAACAGGGGCACTGGATCTGCGTCAATACCCTGCGCGCCAACGCGCTGGTGCGCGAGGCAATTGAACACAATTTAATCAATGAATTATCCGGTTACAGTAAAATCAGCGGCGAAGTGAAATACGGCGGTGAAAACAGCCGTATCGATTTGTTATTACAGGCAGAAAATCGGGTTAACTGCTATATTGAAGTTAAGTCAGTCACATTACTGCAACAACAACGTGGTTACTTTCCTGATGCGGTAACGCTCAGAGGGCAAAAGCACCTGCGTGAGTTGCTCAGCGTGGTTGAAAGCGGGCAACGGGCGGTGTTGTTCTTTGCCGTGTTACACAGCGGTATTGAGCAGGTCGCACCGGCACATCATATAGATGAGCGCTATGCGGCGCTGTTGGCACAGGTCCGGCAGTTGGGAGTGGAAGTGGTTTGTTACGGGGCAAAGTTATCACCTGACGGTATTTATCTCTGCGATAAGCTGCCGTTTTTTATCGATTAGCGCAGTCGGGTCCCTATAAATAGACAACCGGCCAGCACGATCGCCAAATACGCCCTCCTTCACACGATTGTCAAGCGGGCGACAGGAATAATTGCCAACCTACCTTCCTTCTGTTATTTATAGCGGCCTGTTTTTCCCCCGCATTGGGGATTCGATAGTGCGTGTGTATGTAGGAGAAGCAACATGCAAGAAGGGCAAAACCGTAAAACCTCGTCCTTGAGCATTCTCGCCATCGCTGGGGTGGAGCCGTACCAAGAGAAGCCGGGCGAAGAGTACATGAACGACGCCCAGTTGTCGCATTTCAAGCGCATTCTTGAAGCGTGGCGCAACCAGCTCAGGGACGAAGTGGACCGTACTGTATCGCATATGCAAGAAGAGGCAGCCAACTTCCCTGATCCGGCCGACCGTGCTACCCAGGAAGAAGAGTTCAGCCTTGAACTGCGTAACCGTGACCGTGAACGCAAACTGATCAAAAAGATCGAGAAAACGCTGAAGAAAGTGGAAGACGATGATTTCGGCTACTGCGAATCTTGTGGCGTGGAGATCGGCATTCGTCGCCTCGAAGCGCGTCCGACCGCCGATCTGTGCATCGACTGCAAGACGCTGGCTGAGATCCGCGAAAAGCAGATGGCCGGCTAATACCGCTACTCTAAATGATTGGAGCGGCATCAAGGCGGCAAGAATGCGCATCCCGATGAGCTTACTCAAGTAAGTGATTCGGGTAAGCAGGCGCAGCTAACACAGATGCAGTTTCAAGCATAACGAGTATGTTACCGCTGCGGCGTGCGCACCTGCGTGCGCCGCACAGAGAAAAGGGAACCTCTCCCCTCTGATATGCAAGAAAGTCATTATGTGGGGCGCTTTGCCCCATCGCCTTCCGGGGATCTGCATTTCGGTTCGCTGATTGCCGCTCTGGGAAGCTACCTTCAGGCTCGCGCCCAACGCGGGCAGTGGCTGGTTCGCATCGAAGATATCGACCCGCCGCGCGAAGTCCCCGGCGCCGCCGCTCGCATCCTGTCCGCGCTGGAACATTATGGTCTCCACTGGGACGGCCAGGTCATCTATCAATCCCAACGTCACGACGCCTATCGCGCCGCGCTGGATCTGTTGCAGCGCCAGGGGCTCAGCTATTACTGCACCTGCACCCGCAGCCGCATCCAGCAGATCGGCGGATTGTACGACGGCCACTGCCGCGATTTGCAGCTCGGCCCGCAGGGTGCCGCCATCCGCTTGCGCCAGACCGCGCCCGTTTACGGGTTCCACGATCGCCTGCAGGGAGAATTGCACGCCGATCCGGCGCTGGCGGGGGAAGACTTTATCATTCGCCGCCGCGACGGGCTGTTCGCCTACAACCTGGCGGTGGTGATCGACGACCATTTTCAGGGCGTGACCGAAATTGTGCGCGGCGCCGACCTGATCGAACCGACGGTGCGCCAAATTGCCCTCTATCGCCAGCTGCAGGCGCCGGTGCCCGCCTATGTGCATCTGCCGCTGGCGCTGGGCGCCAACGGCATCAAGCTGTCGAAGCAAAACCATGCGCCGGCGTTGCCCGCCGGCGATCCGCGCCCGGTGCTGATCGCCGCGCTGAAATTTCTGCGCCAACCGCTGCCGGAAAGCTGGCAAGATCTTGACCTGCCATTATTATTGAGCTGGGCGGTCGCACATTGGCGGTTGGAAAACGTGCCGCGTCAGGAGGCTATCCCTCTGGATGAAAACACGCCGGCATTCTCAAAGGAGCCATGGTGAGCTATGATTAGCCGCTATTTTTTGTTAGCTCCATTTTTATCAGTCACTATCGAGGTGTACCATTTTTACCCGAGTAGCCAACTTCTGTCGTAAGGTACTGACCCGCGATGACAAGCTGCCCCGCGACGACGCGGCGGCCGGCGATAAAAACGTAGTCCGCGAAGAGCGTGCCGCGGCGCCAAGCCGCCCTGCGCCGCAGCCGCGCGCCGCCGATAACGGCAGCAACGCCCCTGCCCGCCGCTCAACGCCGCGCAAGCGTCCGCCTTTTCCCCTCGCCGAGAGCAACGACTCGATGACCGTGATCCCGCGCGAACAGCACTCGATTTCCCGCAAAGACATCAGCGAAAATGCGCTGAAAGTGCTTTACCGCCTGAACAAGTCCGGCTACGAAGCCTATCTGGTCGGCGGCGGCGTGCGCGATCTGTTGCTCGGCAAAAAGCCGAAAGACTTCGACATCACCACCAACGCCACGCCGGAGCAAGTGCGCAAGCTGTTCCGCAACTGCCGCCTGGTCGGCCGCCGCTTCCGCTTGGCGCACGTGATGTTCGGGCCGGAGATCATCGAAGTGGCCACCTTCCGCGGCCACCACGAACAGAATCAGGAGTCCGACAAGAACTCGTCCCAGCAGGCGCAAAACGGCATGCTGCTGCGCGACAACATCTTCGGCTCGATCGAGGAAGACGCCCAGCGCCGTGATTTCACCATCAACAGCCTGTACTACGGCGTGGCGGATTTCACCCTGCGCGATTACGTCGGCGGCCTGAACGACCTGAAACAGGGCGTGATTCGCCTGATCGGCGATCCGGAAACCCGCTACCGTGAAGATCCGGTGCGCATGCTGCGCGCGGTGCGCTTCGCCGCTAAGCTGGATATGCGCATCAGCGAAGAGACCGCCGAGCCGATCCCGCGCCTGGCCTCGCTGCTGCATGAGATCCCGCCGGCGCGGCTGTTCGAAGAATCCCTCAAGCTGCTGCAGGCGGGTTACGGTTTCCAGACCTACCTGAAGCTGTGCGAATACCAGCTGTTCCAACCGCTGTTCCCGCTGATCGCCCGCAACTTCACGCCGAACCACGATACGCCGATGGAGCGCATTCTGGCGCAGGTGCTGAAGAACACCGATCACCGCCTGCAGAACGACATGCGCGTCAACCCGGCCTTCCTGTTTGCCGCCATGCTGTGGTACCCGCTGCTGGAGCACGCGCAGAAGCTGGCGCAGGAAAGCGGCCTGGCGTACTACGACGCCTTCGCGCTGGCGATGAACGATGTGCTCGACGAGCAGTGCCGCTCGCTGGCCATCCCGAAACGCATCACCACGCTGGTGCGCGATATCTGGCAGCTGCAGCTGCGCCTGTCCCGCCGCCAGGGCAAACGTGCGCACAAGCTGATGGAGCACCCGAAATTCCGCGCCGCCTATGATCTGCTGGCGCTGCGTGCGGAAGTGGAAGACAATCAGGAGATGCTGCGTCTGGCCGAATGGTGGGGCGAGTTCCAGGACGCCACGCCGGCGCGGCAGAAAGCCATGCTGAGCACCCTGGGGGACGATCCGGCGCCGCGCCGCGCGCGTCAACGCCGCCCTCGCCGCCGGGCACCGCGTAAAGAAGGGGCATAATGATCCGCGTTTATATCGCGCTGGGCAGCAACCTGGCGCAGCCGCTGCAACAGGTTAAAGCCGCACTGGAGGCGCTGGAGCATCTCCCGCGCACCCGGCTGGTCACCTGTTCTTCGTTTTACCGCACCAAGCCGCTGGGGCCGCAAAACCAGCCGGACTTTCTCAACGCGGTGGTGGCACTGGATACCCTGTTGCCGCCCGAACAGCTGCTCGACCATACCCAGGCGATAGAACGCAATCAGGGGCGCGTGCGCAAGGATGAACGCTGGGGGCCGCGCACGCTCGATCTGGACATCATGCTGTACGGCGACAAGGTGATCCATACCGAGCGCCTGACGGTGCCGCATTACGGCCTGAAAGCGCGCGAATTCATGCTCTACCCGCTGGCGGAAATCGCCCCCGACCTGATTTTCCCCGATGGCGAGCCGCTCGCCAGCTGCCTCAAGCGCGTGCCGGAAAACGGCATGGCGCTGTGGCATCAGCCAAAACCCAAGTCCTGACCCACCTACAGCGCCAACCGCGCTACAAATCCCCCCGCCGGGCGATTGGCGAAACTGACCTGTAGACCATGCAAGCCGGCGATACGCTGCACGATCGAGAGCCCCAGCCCGCTGCCGGTTTGCTCCTGCCCCAGCGGGCGATAGAAGCGCTCTCCGAGCCGCGCCAGATGTTCCGTGGTGACCCCCGGACCGTCATCCTCCACCGTCAGCGAGCGTTCGCTCAGCGTCACGGTGACGACGCCGCCCTGCGGGGTGTAGCGCACCGCGTTGTCCAGCAGGTTGCGCAATAGCAGCGACAGCAGCAAGGTTTCCCCCTGACGCGGCGGCGGCGTTCCCCGATGTTCATAGCGTAGCGTCACGCCCGCCGCATGGGCCTGCCGATCCTGCTCCGCCAGGGTCATCGTCACCAGATCGTTCCAGTCGATCGGCGCCAGTTCGGCCAGATCCGACAGCGAATCCAGCCGCGACAGCGTGAGCAGCTGATCCACCAGCCGGGTGGCACGATCGATGCCGAGCGTCAGATTGTCCAGCGCGTGCTCGCGCATCGGCGCGTCATCCCCCGCCAGCTGCACCACTTCGGTCTGCACCCGCAGCGCCGCCAGCGGGCTGCGCAACTCGTGCGCGGCATCGGAGGTGAAACGCCGCTCCCGTACCAGCAGAGCGTTGATGCGGGCAAACAGCGCATTGAGCGCATCCACCAGCGGGCGCACCTCGGTCGGCACCTGGCGCGCGTCCAGCGGCGTCGCGTCATCGGGTGCGCGCCGGCGCAAACCGGCCGCCACCGCGCGCAGCGGCCTCAGCTCGCGCCCGACCATCAGCGCGATCAGCAGCATCAGCACCGGCAGCGTCACCAGCCAGGGCACCAGCTGGCCGGTCACCATGCCCAGCGCCATATCGCGCCGGTAATCCCACTCCTGGCCGACCACGATGCGGTAGCGCCCGTCCGGGCTGGTCAACCATACCAGGCGCCAGCTGTCGTCATCGCCTTTGCGCTCGCCGTCGGTAAAACCTTCACGCTCCCCGTCAAACAGGAAGTCGGCGCCGTTCTCGCCGTCATTGAGCAGCATCTTGCCTTGGCGATCGAAGATGGCAAACGCCAGCGCGTCGTCGTCCTGCTCACCGCGCTTGCCGTGATGCACCAGCTTCTTGGTTTTCGGCAGGCTGCGCGCGCTTTCATCGGCCAGCAGATCGCCGAGGTTGGCGGTCGCCAGCCGTTTGGCGAACAGCATCTGTTGGGTGTCGAACACTTCGTTGATGGTGTTGCGCGACATCACCCAGGCCACCACGCTGGCGGTGCTCCAGGTCAGCAGCGCCAACAGGCTGAAGATCAGGATCAGGCGCAGCCGCAGGCTGAGACGCTTCACGGCGCATCCCCCAGCGTATAACCCACGCCGTGGATGGTGCGGATGAAGCCGTTACCCAACTTGCGCCGCAGATGATGAATATGCACCTCCACCGCGTTGCTGCTCACTTCGTCGTCCCAGTTGTACAGCTTCTCCTGAATCAACGGCCGCGCCAGCACCCGCCCCTTGTTGTGCAGAAACAGTTCCAGCACCGCCAATTCGCGCGGCGTCAGCGTCACCGGCTCGCCGTTGCAGCTCACGCTGCGGGTGGCGCTGTCGAACACCACGTTGCCGTGCGTCAGCTGTGGCATCAGTTGACCGTGGCGACGGCGGATCAGCGCCTGCAGGCGCGCCGCCACTTCGGCCAGTGCGAACGGCTTGCACAGATAATCGTCGGCGCCGCTTTGCAGCCCGCTGACCCGCTGCTCCAGCGCGTCGCGGGCGGTGAGGATCAGAACCGGCACGTCCTGCCCGGCCTGGCGCCACTGGCGCAGCAGATCCAGGCCATCGAGGCCCGGCAGGCTGAGATCGAGGATCACCGCGTCGTACGGCGCGCTGTCCAGCGCATTTTTGCCGACGACACCGTCGGTGAACCAGTCCAGATTGAAGCCGAGTTTGGTCAGCCCGGCCTTGATGCCGTCCCCGATCAGTTTGTCATCTTCGATCAGCAAAATTCGCATGAGTATCCCTTTTCAGTCATGGCGCCATTGCACCACAAGGTTCTTAAGAACCGCTTAAGCATGGCGATCCGCGCTACCCACCCCGATCGGGTTACAGTAGAATGACTGCACTTTTTTGCAGCCTGGGCCTGCGTACGCCGCACGGCCCGTTTCAGGAGACGTTGTGATGAAACCCACCACCGTGACCCACTTGCGCCAGTGGAAACAGGAGCAGCGCAAGTTTGCTACCCTTACCGCCTACGATGCCAGCTTTGCCAAACTGTTTGAAGAGCAAGGCATCAAAGTCCTGTTGGTGGGCGATTCGCTGGGCATGACGCTGCAGGGCCACGACTCCACGCTGCCGGTCACCGTCGCCGACGTGGCCTACCACACTCGCGCCGTGCGCCGCGGTGCGCCGGCCTGCCTGCTGCTGGCCGATCTGCCGTTCATGAGTTATGCCACCCCGGAACAGACCTTCGCCAACGCCGCCGAGCTGATGCGCGCCGGCGCCAACATGGTGAAACTGGAAGGCGGCAGTTGGCTGTGCGACACGGTGAAAATGCTCGCCGAGCGCGCGGTACCGGTGTGCGGCCACCTGGGCCTGACGCCGCAGTCGGTCAACGTGTTCGGCGGCTATAAGGTACAAGGACGCGACGAACTGGCCGCCAAACAGCTGTTGCAGGACGCACAGAATCTGGAACTGGCCGGCATTCAGCTGCTGGTGCTGGAATGCGTGCCGACCGAGCTGGCGCGCCAGATCACCGAAGCGTTGTCCATTCCGGTCATCGGCATCGGCGCCGGCAACGGCACCGACGGCCAGATCCTAGTGATGCACGACGCCTTCGGCATCACCGGCGGCCACACGCCGAAGTTCGCCAAGAACTTCCTGGCGCAGAGCGGCGATATCCGCACGGCGGTGCAGCACTACATTCAGGAAGTGGAGCAAGGCCTCTACCCGGCGGCTGAACACTCTTTTAACTAAGCGATGGTTCCAGGAGTCACCCAATGATTATTATCGAGACCCTGCCGATGCTGCGTCAGCAGATCCGCCGCTGGCGCCAGGAAGGCAAACGCATCGCGCTGGTGCCGACCATGGGCAACCTGCACGACGGCCATATGACGCTGGTCGATGAAGCGCGCGCCCGCGCCGACGTGGTGGTGGTGAGCATCTTCGTCAACCCGATGCAGTTCGATCGGCCGGACGATCTGGCGCGCTACCCGCGCACGCTGCAGGAAGACAGCGAGAAGCTGACCCGCCGCGGCGTCGATCTGGTGTTCGCGCCGGCCCCGGCTGCGGTCTATCCGCAGGGGCTGGACCAGCAGACTTACGTCGACGTGCCGGGCATCTCCAGCATCCTGGAAGGCGCAAGCCGGCCGGGCCACTTCCGCGGCGTTTCCACCATCGTCAGCAAGCTGTTCAACCTGGTGCAGCCTGATTTAGCCTGCTTCGGTGAGAAGGATTACCAACAGCTGGCGCTGATCCGCAAAATGGTGGCGGACATGGGTTACGACATCGACATCATCGGCGTGCCGACCGTGCGCGCCAAAGACGGCCTGGCCCTCAGCTCGCGCAACGGCTACCTGACCGCCGAAGAGCGCAAGATCGCTCCGCAGCTGAGCAAGATCATGAACGCGCTGGCGCAGCAGTTGGCCAATGGCGAACGCCATGTCGAAGAGCTGCTGGAGCAGACCGCCGAGCAGCTGCGCACCGCCGGCTTTACGCCGGATGAGCTGTTTATTCGCGACGCCGACAGCCTGCAGCCGCTGACGGTGGACAGCCAGCGGGCGGTGGTGCTGATGGCCGCCTGGCTGGGCAAGGCGCGTCTTATCGACAATCAGCAGGTCGACCTGACGCTGTAAGCCATTTTTTATACTATCGTCACCCTGAAACCCAGGCCACTGGTAGACAATGGCGGGGCAATCGGTGACGATAGAGATTGCAGGGATGCAGGAGAGATGTTCAACCCCAGCGCCTGTGAAGGCCGATATTCAGTTAGGTAAAGCTATGATACGTACTATGCTGCAAGGCAAGCTGCATCGCGTCAAAGTCACTCAGGCTGACTTGCACTATGAAGGGTCCTGCGCCATCGACCAGGATTTCCTGGAGGCCGCCGGCATTCTGGAATATGAAGCGATCGATATTTACAACGTGGATAACGGCCAGCGCTTCTCCACCTACGCCATCGCCGCCGAGCGCGGTTCGCGCATCATTTCGGTCAACGGCGCCGCCGCGCGCTGCGCCTGCGTGGGCGACAAGCTGATCATCTGCTCCTATGTGCAAATGACCGACGCCGACGCCCGCCAACACCACCCGAAAGTCGCCTATTTCGAAGGTGACAACAACCTGCAGCGCAAGGCGAAAGCCGTGCCGGTTCAGGTCGCCTGACACTAAAACGGGCGCCTTACGCGCCCGTTCTTCCTTACTGCACCACCACCGTGCCCGGCTTGTTGGCTATCCGATCCGCCATGGTCTGAATCGAGTCGGTGCGCAGAATATATAGCCGCTTCAGCGTATAGGGGTTATCCCCCGGTTTCACCTTGCCCTGCACCGTGGTCACCGCCAGATGGAAACCGGCGTCCTGCGCCGCCTGGATCGCCCGCTGGTTATAGCCGCCGAACGGGTAGGACAGATACAGCACGTGCGGGTTGAACTGCGACAGCGCGCGACGCGAGCGCTCAAAATCGAACTCGATATTGTGCAACGAACGGCTCAGCAAAATCGGCTGGCGGTTGCCGTCGGTGCGGTGCAGGAAGTGGGTATGCGATTGCACGTCGAACACGTCCTGAATCTGCTTCAGCTCCGAGACGCTCATAAATTGCAGCGAGTCCGGGTTCCATTTCTGCGGGTGGCGTTTGATGCGCGAAGAGATGATGAACGCCGTGGCGCGGAAACCGTAATCCTTCAGCACCGGGTAAGCGTAGCGATAAACCGATTTCAGCCCGTCGTCGAAGGTCAGCACAATCGCCTTGCCCGGCAGATTGATCTGGTTCTTCAGATAGGCTTCCAGCTGATACAGCGAAATGGTGTCGTAGCCCGCCTGCTTCAGATAGGTCATCTGGTTGCTGAACGCCACGTCTGAAGTGGTGGTCGAGGTGTGGCGGAAACGCTTGTTCTCTTCGTTTTTCAGCAGGTGATGGTAAGTCAGCACCGGTATGCCGTTATCGATCTCGCAGTCCAGCTCATTGATGAACCCCAGACGCTCGCCGATGTTGACCTCG
This sequence comes from Serratia sp. TSA_105.2, assembly GCF_052692115.1. Classification (NCBI taxonomy): domain Bacteria; kingdom Pseudomonadati; phylum Pseudomonadota; class Gammaproteobacteria; order Enterobacterales; family Yersiniaceae; genus Serratia; species Serratia sp. TSA_105.2. Next base: position 125,481 of record NZ_JBQZFT010000007.1, on the reverse strand, counting down.
TACCAGGTGTTGTTCAGGCGATCCTTCAGCTTGCCGATGATCGGATAACGCAGGTTGCCTTCCAGCGTGCCCAGGACGTCGCTGTCCTTGTCCGCCGCGGTATAAACGTCGATCGTTTTTTGGGTGATCAGATTCTGGTTGGTCAGCGGTTTATTCAGCTCGCCCAGATCGTCTTGCACCTTGCGCGACTTCTTCAATTCACGCACGTCGTCTTTATCGATAAAGCCGGTTCCGTGCCCGAATTTGAATTCGTAGTATTCGGCATCCGCCGGGAACACCTGAATCAGCTGCCCGCGCTTCACTTCCCCTACCGGGATCACATGCTCGCCCACCAACGCATAGACTTCGCTATCGCGCTGCGCTTCCATGTATTCAGATTTAACCGCGCCGTCTTCCGACAGCAGATTCGCCAGGCTCACAGGGGAAACCAACGACATCAGAATGCCGAGTAACCCAGCCGTTAACGTGTATTGAGACCGCATGATGATGTTCTGCTTACGAGTGCGTAGTGACAAAAGTGAAGGAAATGTGGAGCGCCAGCATAGCACGATTTGAACAGCGGGGAACTAGCGGTTATTTGAGCAATTCTATTGATTTACGCGCCGCGTGCGCCAAATCAATAAAGGCGCTCCCGCCGGGAAAGCGGAAGCGCGATACGATCAGCTGCGCAGGCCGCGGCCACGCTCGATCAGGTACCAGGACAGCAGGTAAAACACCGCGATAAACGCCACCAGCACCGCCATGGTGAACGCCAACGGCACGTCGTTGATACCGAGGAAGCCGTAGCGGAAACCGCTGATCATATAGACGATCGGATTCAGCTTGGACACCGCCTGCCAGAATGGCGGCAGCAGCGACAGCGAGTAGAACACCCCGCCCAGGTAAGTCAGCGGCGTCAGCACGAAGGTCGGGATCAGGCTGATGTCGTCGAAGGTGGTGGCGAACACCGCGTTGATAAGCCCCGCCAGCGAGAACAGGATCGCCGTCAGCAGCAGCGTCAGCGCAATCACCCACCAGGCGTGCACCTGCAGCGGCACGAAGAACAGCGAGATGATGGTCACCAGCACGCCGACGCAGATGCCGCGCGCCACGCCGCCGCCGACATAGCCGGCGATCACCACGTGGGTCGGCACCGGCGCCACCAGCAGTTCCTCAATGTTGCGCTGAAACTTGGCGCTGAAGAACGACGAGGCGACGTTGGCGTAAGAGTTGGTGATGACCGACATCATGATAAGGCCGGGCACGATGAACTGCATGTAGCTGAAGCCGTGCATATCGCCAATGCGCGAGCCGATCAGGTTGCCGAAGATGATGAAGTACAGCGTCATGGTGATCACCGGTGGCACCAGGGTCTGGATCCAGATGCGCGCGAATCGGTTCACCTCTTTGGCCCAGATGCTCTGTAAGGCCACCCAATACAAACGCGTCATGCTTTCTCTCCATTGCCGTTAACCAGGGTGACAAACAGCTCTTCCAGGCGGTTCGCCTTGTTGCGCATGCTCAGCACCTGCACGCCCTGCGCGCTCAACTGGGCGAACAGACCGTTCAGCCCCTGCTCGCGCATCACCTCCACTTCCAGCGTGGAGGTATCCGTCAGGCGGCTACGGTAACCGTCCAGCTTCGGCAGCGGGCTCTTCGCCGCCAGATCGAGGATGAAGGTTTCCGACTTCAGCTTGGCCAGCAGCCCCTTCATCGAGGTGTTTTCCACCAGTTCCCCGTTCTGGATAATGCCGATGTTGCGGCACAGCATCTCCGCCTCTTCCAGATAGTGGGTGGTGAGGATAATGGTGGTGCCCTGGGCATTCAGCTCTTTCAGGAAGCCCCACATCGAGCGACGCAGCTCGATATCTACCCCGGCGGTCGGCTCATCGAGGATCAGCAGCTTCGGCTGATGCATCAACGCGCGGGCGATCATCAGGCGGCGCTTCATGCCGCCGGACAGCATGCGGGCGCGCTCGTTGCGCTTGCCCCACAGATCCAGCTGATTAAGGTATTTTTCGGCGCGCGCCATCGCTTCACGCCGCGTGACGCCGTAGTAACCCGCCTGGTTCACCACGATCTGCAACACGGTCTCAAACGGGTTGAAGTTGAACTCTTGCGGCACCAGGCCGAGCTGGCGCTTGGCGTTGACGATGTCTTTATCGATGTCGTAGCCGAACACCCGCACGCTGCCGGCCGTTTTGTTCACCAGCGAGCTGATGATGCCGATGGTGGTGGATTTTCCGGCGCCGTTTGGCCCCAGCAGGGCATAAAAGTCCCCCGCTTCGACGCTCAGGTCGATGCCGCGCAATGCCTTGACGCCACCGGCGTAAGTCTTGGTCAGCTGCGCTAATTCCAGTGCATAATTCATATGTAAAATAGTACCTTATGACGATGAGTATGCCGCCGCGCCCCTGTTTGCGAGGCTTGAAACACTAACGATAATCCTAGCATCGGCGACGTTTTCACTGAGTCGAATCCGTGCGGAAAATGAGGCTGCACCACTGTTCCGATTTCCAAATTGTGACGCTTACCCTATATTACCCCATCGCAATCTGTTCGTTACGGGTCAATCATCTCCATGAAAGAAATCGAAGCGCTTATCGCCAACAACCAGGCCTGGTCGGCCAATATCAGCCAGGAAGACCCGGAATTTTTTGAACGTTTAGCCCAGGCGCAAAAGCCCCGCTTCTTATGGATTGGTTGCTCTGACAGCCGCGTTCCCGCAGAACGGCTGACCGGCCTCGAGCCGGGTGAACTGTTCGTCCATCGCAACGTGGCAAACCTCGTTATCCATACCGATCTTAACTGCCTGTCGGTGGTGCAGTATGCGGTAGATGTGCTGGAAGTCGAACACATCATCATTTGCGGCCACCTGGGCTGCGGTGGCGTGCAGGCGGCGGTGGAAAACCCGGAGCTGGGTTTGATCGACAACTGGCTGCTGCACATTCGCGATCTGTGGTACAAGCACAGCTCGCTGCTGGGCGAGCTGCCGCCGGAACAGCGTTTCGACATGCTGTGCGAGATCAACGTCATTGAGCAGGTGTACAACCTGGGCCACTCCACCATCATGCAGTCCGCCTGGAAGCGCGGCCAGAAGGTGATGATCCACGGTTGGGTGTACGGCATTCAGGACGGCCGCCTGCGCGATATGGAAGTGCTGGCGACCAGCCGCGAGAGCCTGGAGATGGGCTACCGCAAAGCGATAGCCAAACTGAAGCAGGATAAAGGCGTATAACCTCGCCGTGGGCGCGGCTGGCCGCGCCCCACATCGATTACTCGTCCAACAGCACCACTTTGCCGACGTACGGCAGGTGACGATAGCGCTGAGCGTAGTCGATGCCATACCCCACCACGAACTCATCCGGGATCGAGAAGCCGACATATTCGACCGGTACCTGCACTTCACGGCGCTCAGGTTTGTCCAGCAAGGTGCAAATCGCCAGCGACTTCGGCCCGCGCAGCGCCAAAATCTCGCGCACTTTGTTCAGCGTGTTACCGGAATCGATGATGTCTTCCACGATCAGCACGTCTTTGCCGCGAATGTCTTCGTCCAGATCCTTGAGGATCTTCACGTCGCGGGTGGTGGACATGCCGCTGCCGTAGCTGGAGGCGGTCATAAAGTCGACTTCGTGCGGCACGTCGATCGCGCGGCAGAGATCGGCCATGAACATGAAGGAGCCGCGCAGCAGCCCGACCAGCACCATGTCGCTGCCGCTGTCGCGGTAATGTTCGGTGATCTGGCGGCCAAGTTCGGCGATACGGGTCTTAACTTCCTGCTCGGAAATCATTACGTCTACAGTGTGTTTCATAGTATTCAGGTCAGTTGCCGGAAGAAAGGCGCAGAGTTTAGCATAGGCCGTTACGACTTGCCTCTCTCCCGGACAGGGGAGTTTTCTTTATTAAGGGTATTCCCGACGGGCGTGCAGGACACTCACAATTTCAATATGTGCAGCCAGCACGCGGTAAACCACAATGTAATTAGGATGAACAACCATTTCACGAGTCCCGCTCACCCTGCCTGGCCGAAATAAATAAGGATGTTCCGCTAACGGGATAACCGACTCTTCAATACGATGCAACAAAGCCTCAGCGGCAAGTGGATTTCGCTCAGCGATAAAAGCCAGCAGCGTATATAAACCCGTTTTTGCTTCGTCAGTCCATTTGACGGTTAACATAAGGGTCAGGCCGATTTTCTTTTGGCCTTCGCCTGCTCGATAATGTGACGAGCGCCGGCCATGACTTCGTCATGGGGGATACGGGGGGAGTCGCTATTGACGGAAGATTCCACGGTGCTTCTGAACCAACGATCGTAGCTATCAGCCTGCTCTTGAGTCTCAAACTCAGAAACGATGGGATCCAATTTTGTCGGCATGACGCACTCCTCAACAGCTGATATTTTAATCAGTATAACGGCTTCCTTTCATTGAACCAAGCGGTGGCGACGCGAGCGCGCCACCACCGGAGCACCGGGCCGCGATCAATCGGCGACGGTGAAGCCCATCATCATGCCGGTATCTTCATGTTCCAACAGGTGGCAGTGGGCCATGTACGCATGTTCGCTGCTGGCCGGATGGTCAAAGCGCACCAGCACTTCGCTGCGCCACCCTTCGACGCGCACCGTGTCCTTCCAGCCGCTGCGATGCGCCGCCGGCGGTTTGCCGTTTTCCGACAAGATGCGGAACTGGGTGCCATGAATGTGGAACGGGTGCAACATCATGTCGCCCTCGCCGGAAATGGTCCACTTTTCATACTGGCCCCGTTTGGCGGCGAACATCGGCTTGGTCATATCGAAGGCCTTGCCGTTGATCATGTTGCCATGGCTGAAATCGAACGGTTTGGCTTTGCCCTGCGCGTTACCGTGATCCATCCCGGCCATATTGCCATGATCCATGCCCTTCATATTGCCCATGTTGCCATGGTCCATGCCCTGCATGCCGCCCTTCTCCATGCCTTTCATGTTGCCATGGTCCATGCTCTGCATGCCGCCCTGCTCCATGCCTTTCATATCTGCGCCGCCCGTCGCGCCATGATTCATGCTCATGCCGGCCATCGCCTGGTGACCATAGCGATCCATCAGCGCCTGCATGCCGAGCATATCCAGCTGCGGATCCATCATCAGTTGCAGCCAACGCTCCTGGATACCGGTGGTAGCAGGCAATGTCGGCAGCTTCACCAGGCTGTCCGGCATGGTTTTGATGCCCTGCGCCAGCGACGGCTGAATGCGCAACACCGGCAGCGGCTGATCGAACGGCGCCAGCGTCATGCCCATCTGCTTCACCGGCAGCGTCACAATGTCGAACGCTTTCCCATCCGAGGCATCGACCAGCACTTCAAAGCGCTCCCCCATCAGCATCGGCAACTCGGTCAGTTTCACCGGCTCCGCCAGAAAACCGCCGTCGCTGGCGACGACATACAGCGGACGGTTGTCACTGGCCGCCAGATTCAGCGAGCGGGCGTTGCAGCCGTTGAGGAAACGCAGGCGCAGCCAGCCGCGCGGCGCCAGATGTTGCGGATACTGCGCACCGTTGGTGAACATGCGATCGCCAAACCAGCCCACCGCCGCGCTCATCACGTCCAGGCGGTATTCGATCTGCGCGTCTTTGCCCAGCCGCTTATCCTGCAGGACCACCGGAATGTCATCCTGCCCCCAGGTTTTCGGCAGCGGCAGTTTGGCGCTCTCTTCGTCTTCCAGCAGCACCAGTCCCGCCAGCCCCATCATCACCTGGCTGCCGGTTTTACCGTGGGTATGCGGGTGGAACCAGCAGGTGGCCGCCGGTTGATCGACGGTGAAATTCACCGTGCGCGTCGCGCCGGGATGAATCAATGCCTGTGGGCCGCCATCGACGTCGCCGGGAATTTCCAGGCCGTGCCAGTGAACGGTGCTGGCCTCCGCTAGGCTGTTTTTGATATCGACCGTCACCGGCCGGCCGCGCTGCAGCTTCACCGCCGGCCCGAGCAGCGCGCCGTTGAATCCCCAGGTTTTGGTGGCGGCGCCGGGCAACCAGCGGGTTTCCCCCGCCTGCAGCGCCAGCGCAATCTTTCCCTGCGCGTCCGGCGTCAACAGCGGCGGTACCGGCAGGGCCGGCCGATCGGCCGCCCAGGCGGCCCGGCTCCATAACGGCAATGCGCTCGCCGCGCCCAGCGCAGCGGTTAATTTAATAAAATCACGGCGTAACATCGCTGACTCCCTTTTCTCAGTGATATAACTCAATGCCGCCAGCCTAAACCTTCCCCCTGGCGGAAGGTCAAGCCTTTCCTGGCGGTATTTTAAGCTATGCCTCACAATCAAGAGAGTGTGACTGGCACGCGTGACGCCAGCCCGGCGGCAATAAAATTTGGTGCCTTTACAGGCAAGTGTGGTAACGTCAGCAGACGACAAACAGGCCTATTTCATGATGAAAAAAACAACGTTATCGATGCTGTTGCTGGCGATGCTGGGCTTCTCCAACGCCAGTCTGGCGCTGAATGAATCCGAGGCGGAAGATCTGGCCGACCTGACGGCGGTATTTATTTATTTGAAAAATGATTGCGGCTACAACGATTTGCCAAATGCGCAAATCAAACGCGCCATCGTCTATTTCGCGCAACAAAACCGCTGGGATTTGAGCAACTACAACAGCTTTAACATGAAGGCGCTGGGCGAAGACAGCTATCGCGATCTCAGCGGCATCGCCATTCCAACGCCTAAGAAGTGCAAATCGCTGGCGCGCGACTCTTTGAGCCTGCTGGCCTACGCCAACTAATTCCGCCCCTCTCCCCCATCCGCCTTTCGCTCTCTCTGTCTGAAATTCAACCGTGCATCGCCAGACAGAGTTAGCTATGATGTTGCGCCGATTTTTCATGGCTGTTATTACGGAGTTTCCCGCACATGACCCAGAAAGAAATTTGGTACGAAACGCTGCATACGGGCTTCGGCCAGTACTTCTCGGTTGAGAAGGTGCTGTACCGCGAGAAGACCGATCATCAGGATCTGGTGATCTTCGAGAACCCGGTGCTGGGGCGCGTGATGGCGCTCGACGGCGTGGTGCAAACCACCGAGCGTGACGAGTTTATCTATCACGAAATGCTGACCCACGTGCCGCTGCTGGCGCACGGCGCGGCGAAGAAAGTGCTGATCATCGGCGGCGGCGACGGCGGCATGCTGCGCGAAGTCAGCCGGCACCCTGGCGTGGAGCAGATCACCATGGTCGAAATCGACGCCGGTGTCGTCGAGTTCTGCCGCCAATACCTGCCCAACCACAGCGCCGGCGCCTATGACGATCCGCGCTTCAAGCTGGTGATCGACGACGGCGTCAACTTCGTGAACCAAACCGACAAAACCTTCGATGTGATCATCTCCGACTGCACCGATCCGATCGGCCCCGGCGAAAGCCTGTTCACCTCGGCGTTTTATGAAGGCTGCGCCCGCAGCCTGAATGAGGGCGGCATTTTCGTCGCGCAAAACGGCGTCTGTTTCCTGCAGCAGGACGAAGCGGTCAACAGCCACGCCAAACTGAGCGGCTACTTTAGCGACGTCAGCTTCTATCAGGCGGCGATCCCGACCTATTACGGCGGCATCATGACCTTTGCCTGGGCGAGCCAGAACCCGGCGCTGCGCCAGCGCGATCTGTCTACCCTGCAACAGCGCTTTAACCAAAGCGGCCTACACTGCCGTTATTACAACCCGGCAATTCACGTCGGCAGCTTTGCCCTGCCGCAATATTTGCTCAATGCCCTGAACGTAACACGTTAAGCGAGAAGATAAAGGAGGTGGCCCAAATTGCATAAGCTAAAACTGCACGGCTTCAACAACCTGACCAAGAGCCTGAGTTTTTGTATTTACGATATTTGTTACGCCAAGACCGCGGACGATCGCGACGGCTATATCGCCTACATAGACGAACAATATAACGCCAACCGGCTGACCGAGATCCTGAGCGAGACCTGCTCAATCATCGGCGCCAATATTTTGAACATCGCACGTCAGGACTACGATCCGCAGGGCGCCAGCGTCACCATCCTGGTCAGCGAAGAGCCGATCGATCCGAAAGACGTCGATACGTCGGAACACCCCGGCCCGCTGCCGAATACGGTCGTCGCGCACCTGGACAAAAGCCACATCTGCGTACACACCTACCCGGAAAGCCATCCTGAAGGCGGACTGTGTACCTTCCGCGCCGATATCGAGGTCTCGACCTGCGGCGTCATTTCGCCCCTCAAGGCGCTGAACTACTTAATTCACCAGTTGGAATCCGACATCGTCACCATGGACTATCGCGTGCGCGGTTTTACCCGCGACGTGAACGGCGTGAAGCATTACATCGATCATGAGATCAATTCGATCCAGAACTTTATGTCGGAAGACATCAAGGCGCTGTACCACATGATGGACGTGAACGTTTACCAGGAAAATATCTTCCATACCAAGATGTTGCTGAAGGATTTCGATCTGAAGCACTACCTGTTCAACGCGGAGCCGGAAGCGCTGAGCGCCGCCGAACGCAAACAGATCACCGATCTGCTATGGAAAGAGATGCAGGAAATCTATTACGGCCGCAATATCCCGCCTCTGTGATGGAAAGGGCGCGGCACGCCGCGCCCTGATGCTTAGTACTTCAGCATGAAAGAACGATAGGCCTTCAACACCAACAGGAAATCCTCAACGCCGCAGAATGAGAGGCTTTCTTCGTCGTAGTAGTTCATCCCCTCTTCCATTTCATCGCCCTCGAACTCCAGCTGATTGGCGCGGATCATCACTTCTTCACCATCCATCAACAGCGTATATTCATGGCCTTCCAGCTGCCATTGACGCTCGCTGCCTTTGACCTCGGCCGCACCGGCTTCGATGCGGTCCAGCAGGTTGAAATCGCCTTTGACTTCTTCGTTGATCCAGTGGCCAATCGCTTCATGCCCCATCGAAAATCTGACGATCACCTGACCGGTGACGTCACGCAGAAATTCGTAATCCATAGCATGCCCTCCTGAGCCCTTTTTCTTAGTGTAAACATAAATTGATTGCTAACTCAGTGAGCGCTCGCAAAGTTGGCAACTGAGCAAAATAAAACGGGAGGCCAAGGCCTCCCGTTAAACAGTTGCGCAATATAGCGGCTTACACGGCGGTCTGGAAGATCACGCCGTCGGCTTTTTCGGTGTACTGCCCCAACTGGTCAAAATTCAGGTAGCGGTAGGTATCCGCCGCCGTCTTGTCGACCTGCGCCATATAGGTCTGGTACTCGTCCGGCGTCGGCAGGCGGCCCAACAGGGACGCAACTGCAGCCAGTTCGGCAGACGCCAGATAAACGTTGGCACCGGTGCCCAGACGGTTCGGGAAGTTACGGGTCGAGGTGGAGACCACCGTCGCACCGTCCGCCACGCGCGCCTGGTTGCCCATGCACAGCGAGCAGCCCGGGATCTCGATACGCGCGCCGCTCTTGCCGAACACGCTGTAGTAGCCTTCTTCGGTCAGCTGAGCCGCGTCCATCTTGGTTGGCGGTGCCACCCACAGACGGGTCGGCAGTTGGCCCTTGTGCTGATCCAGCAGCTTGCCGGCCGCGCGGAAGTGGCCGATGTTGGTCATGCAAGAACCGATGAACACTTCATCGATTTTGCTGTTGGCCACGTCGGACAACAGGCGCGCATCGTCAGGATCGTTAGGCGCGCACAGGATCGGCTCTTTGATCTCGTTCAGATCGATGTCGATCACCGCCGCGTATTCCGCATCCGCATCGCCTTCCAGCAGTTGCGGATCCGCCAGCCATTTTTCCATGCCCTGGATACGGCGCTCCAGCGTACGGCGATCGCCGTAGCCTTCGGAGATCATCCACTTCAGCAGCACGATGTTGGAGTTCAGGTACTCTTCGATCGGCGCCTTATCCAGCTTGATGGTACAACCGGCGGCGGAACGTTCGGCGGACGCATCGGTCAGCTCAAACGCCTGTTCGACCTTCAGATCCGGCAGGCCTTCGATCTCCAGAATACGGCCGGAGAAGATATTTTTCTTGCCTTTCTTCTCGACGGTCAGCAGCCCTTGCTGGATCGCGTAGTAAGGGATGGCGTGCACCAGATCGCGCAGGGTGATGCCCGGCTGCATTTTGCCCTTGAAGCGCACCAGCACCGACTCAGGCATATCCAGCGGCATCACGCCGGTCGCGGCGGCAAACGCCACCAGGCCGGAACCGGCCGGGAAGGAGATGCCGATCGGGAAGCGGGTGTGGGAATCGCCGCCGGTGCCGACGGTGTCAGGCAGCAGCATGCGGTTCAACCAGGAGTGGATCACGCCGTCGCCCGGACGCAGCGAGACGCCGCCGCGGTTCATGATGAAGTCAGGCAGCGTGTGGTGCGTGGTCACGTCGACCGGTTTCGGGTACGCGGCGGTGTGGCAGAACGACTGCATGACCAGATCGGCGGAGAAGCCGAGGCAGGCCAGGTCTTTCAGCTCATCGCGGGTCATCGGGCCGGTGGTGTCCTGAGAACCAACGGAGGTCATCTTCGGTTCGCAGTACTCGCCAGGGCGAATGCCGGCGACGCCGCAGGCGCGGCCGACCATCTTCTGCGCCAGCGAGAAGCCTTTGCTGCTGGCGGCAACCGGCTTGGCAATACGGAACACGTCGCTGTGCGGCAGACCCAGCGCTTCGCGCGCCTTGGTGGTCAGGCCGCGGCCGATGATCAGCGGGATACGGCCGCCGGCGCGCACTTCATCCAGCAGCACGTCGGTTTTCAGCTCGAAGTTGGCGATCAGCGCGCCGGTTTCGTGGTTGCGCACTTCACCTTTGTACGGGTAAACGTCGATCACGTCGCCCATGTTCAGCTCGGACACGTCCACTTCGATCGGCAAGGCGCCGGCATCTTCCATGGTGTTGAAGAAGATAGGCGCAATCTTGCCGCCCAGCACCACGCCGCCGCCGCGCTTGTTCGGCACGTGCGGGATGTCGTCGCCCATAAACCACAGCACGGAGTTGGTAGCGGATTTACGGGAAGAACCGGTGCCGACCACGTCGCCGACGTAGGCCAGCGGGAAGCCTTTCTTGTTCAGCAGCTCGATCTGTTTGATCGGGCCGACGCTGCCCGGCTGATCCGGCACGATGCCTTCACGTTCGTTTTTCAGCATCGCCAGCGCGTGCAGCGGGATGTCCGGGCGCGACCAGGCGTCCGGCGCCGGGGAAAGGTCGTCGGTGTTGGTTTCGCCGGTGACTTTGAACACGGTGACGGTGATCTTTTCCGCCAGCTCAGGGCGCGACAGGTACCATTCGGCGTCGGCCCAGGACTGCATGATCTGCTTGGCGTGCGGGTTACCGGCCTTGGCCTTCTCTTCCACGTCGTAGAAGTTGTCGAACATCAGCAGCGTGTGGGACAGCGCTTTCGCGGCGATAGGCGCCAGCGTTTCGTTGTCCAGCGCTTCGATCAGCGGGTGAATGTTATAGCCGCCCTGCATGGTGCCTAACAGTTCAATGGCTTTCTCGGGGGTAACCAGGGGGGATGTCGCTTCGCCTTTGGCGATGGCCGCCAGGAAACCTGCTTTGACGTAGGCGGCTTCGTCGACGCCCGGTGGAACACGGTTAATCAGCAGGTCTAACAGGAATTCTTCTTCGCCTTTTGGCGGATTCTTCAGTAGTTCGACCAGCGCGGCCATTTGGGTGGCGTCTAGCGGCTTAGGGGCGATGCCCTCAGCAGCACGCTCGGCTACGTGCTTACGGTATTCTTCTAGCACGACGTTCTCCTCGCTCTCATTGTCATTTATTGTGCCTGGCGTATATGCAAACCGGGTTTATACCCTTGGGGTTTCACTCTGTGGCTAGGCGATCGGCCCGTAAAGGCCCCGAAACGGTGATTGGGGCAAACAAGCACGGTCAAACAGCGTTACAGCATGAAAGACTGATGGGTAGAGCGCACGGCGATATAGATGCCATCTATCCTGACGGGGCACTGCTGTCGATGTCCTGGACTGTAAGGTACAGTGCCCGGTTCCGCTCAGCCAGCATATCAGGATTTGAAACGGTTGTTAATTCGTTCACATAAAAGCAACATTAAATCTTTGCTGAATCGTTGAGCGCAGCGTAATCGGCTGCCGGACTAGCAGGGCATTATATCCATATAATTAGAGTGGATATAAGCAGGGGGATCGGAATTTGGCGCTGCGGCCACAAAAATACCGCTTTCTGAATTTGAGCAAAAAAAAACGGCCCCTTGTCAGGAGCCGCTTGTTAACCGGTCAAACCAGCAGAATTACTTCTTCTTGGCTTTCGGGTTAGGCAGGTCGGTGATGCTGCCTTCGTAGATTTCCGCCGCCAGGCCCACGGATTCGTGCAGGGTCGGGTGAGCGTGGATGGTCAGCGCGATGTCTTCCGCGTCGCAGCCCATCTCGATAGCCAGACCGATTTCACCCAGCAGTTCGCCGCCGTTGGTGCCGACAATCGCGCCACCGATGATGCGGTGAGTTTCTTTGTCGAAGATCAGTTTGGTCATGCCGTCTGCACAGTCGGAAGCGATCGCACGGCCGGAAGCCGCCCACGGGAAGGTGGAGGTTTCGTAGCTGATGCCTTTCTCTTTCGCTTCTTTCTCGGTCAGACCCACCCAAGCCACTTCCGGCTCGGTGTAAGCGATGGATGGGATCACTTTCGGATCGAAGTAGTGCTTCATGCCGGCGATAACTTCTGCGGCAACGTGGCCTTCGTGCACGCCTTTGTGCGCCAGCATCGGCTGACCGACGATGTCGCCGATAGCGAAGATGTGCGGCACGTTGGTGCGCAGCTGTTTGTCGACGTTGATGAAGCCACGCTCGTCAACTTCAACACCGGCTTTGCCGGCATCCAGCAGTTTGCCGTTCGGCACGCGGCCGATCGCCACCAGCACCGCGTCGTAACGCTGTGGTTCTGCCGGCGCTTTTTTACCTTCCATCGTGACGTAGATGCCGTCTTCTTTGGCTTCTACCGCGGTCACTTTGGTTTCCAGCATCAGGTTGAACTGCTTGCTGATACGTTTGGTGAAGACTTTCACCACGTCTTTATCTGCCGCCGGGATAACCTGATCGAACATCTCAACGACGTCGATCTGTGAACCCAGCGCATGGTATACGGTGCCCATTTCCAGGCCGATGATGCCGCCGCCCATAACCAGCAGACGCTCTGGGACGGTTTTCAGTTCCAGCGCATCGGTGGAATCCCACACGCGTGGATCTTCATGAGGAATGAATGGCAGTTGGATCGGGCGAGAACCTGCAGCGATGATGGCGTTGTCGAAGTTGATGGTGGTTGGGCCGTTTTCGCCTTCCACAACCAGGGTGTTAGCGCCGGTGAACTTGCCCAGGCCGTTGACCACTTTCACTTTACGGCCTTTCGCCATGCCAGCCAGACCGCCGGTCAGCTGAGTGATGACTTTTTCTTTCCAGACGCGCACTTTGTCGATGTCGGTTTTCGGCTCGCCGAAAACGATGCCGTGTTCGGCCAGCGCTTTGGCTTCTTCGATCACTTTGGCAACGTGCAGCAGTGCTTTGGAAGGGATACATCCCACGTTCAGGCAAACCCCGCCCAGAGTGGAATAACGTTCAACCAGAACGGTTTCAAGACCTAAGTCAGCGCAACGAAAGGCTGCAGAGTAACCTGCCGGGCCCGCCCCAAGTACCACGACCTGAGTTTTAATTTCAGTACTCATCATGACCTCTTAATTGATTGTCCGGCGGGTCAGACGTCATTTTTATTGCTAATCGATCTCATAACGCCCTTCATCCACCGGGACGCTTACACCGCGAGCAGTTTACAGAATTGTTAATAATCTGCAAAGCGTGTTCGAGTGACCCGTGTCTCAACAATTTTGTCGAGTTGTGCAAAATCCGACAAAACTGCTACAGAATCGTCAGGGGCGCAGCATGCTGCGCCCCTTTTGCATTACATCACCAGACGGCGAATGTCGGACAACATGTTGTTGATGATGGTGATGAAGCGCGCACCATCGGCACCGTCGATAACGCGGTGGTCGAAGGACAGCGACATCGGCATCATCAGGCGCGGCATGAACTCTTTACCGTTCCAGACCGGCTCCATCGCAGACTTGGAGACGCCCAGGATAGCCACTTCCGGCGCGTTGACGATCGGCGCGAAGTGAGTCGTCCCGATGCCACCCAGGCTGGAGATGGTGAAGCAGCCGCCCTGCATCTCGCCCGCGGTCAGCTTGCCGTCGCGCGCTTTCTTGGAGATGGCCATCAGTTCGCGAGACAGCTCGGTGATGCTCTTCTTGTTCACGTCCTTGAACACCGGAACCACCAGGCCGTTCGGGGTATCTACCGCCACGCCGATGTTGATGTATTTCTTCAGCGTCAGCTTCTGACCGTCTTCGGACAGCGAGCTGTTGAAGCGCGGCATCTGCTCCAGAGCGGCAGCAACGGCTTTCATGATGAACACGACAGGCGTGAACTTCACGTCCAGCTTGCGCTTGGCCGCTTCTTCGTTCTGCTGTTTGCGGAACGCTTCCAGATCGGTGATGTCGGTTTTGTCGAAGTGAGTCACATGCGGGATCATCACCCAGTTGCGGCTCAGGTTCGCGCCAGAGATCTTCTGGATGCGGCCCATTTCGACTTCTTCGATCTCGCCGAACTTGCTGAAGTCCACTTTCGGCCATGGCAGCATGCCTGGCAGACCGCCGCCGGCAGCCGCCGGAGCCGCTTCAGCGCGTTTCACCGCGTCTTTCACGTAAGCCTGAACGTCTTCGCGCAGGATGCGGCCTTTACGACCGGTGCCTTTCACTTTCGCCAGGTTAACGCCGAATTCACGCGCCAGACGACGAATGACCGGGGTCGCGTGCACGTATGCCGCGTTCTCGGCGAACTCGCCTTTGTCGTCAGCTTTCGCAGCCGGTGCGGCGGCTTTAGCGGCGGCCGGCGCCGGCGCAGCTTCCGCTTTAGCGGCTGGAGCGGCGGCAGCGGCAGGCGCAGCGCCTTCCACTTCGAACACCATGATCAGGGAGCCGGTTTTCACTTTGTCGCCGGTCGCGATCTTGATCTCTTTAACGGTACCCGCGAACGGTGCCGGCACTTCCATGGAGGCCTTGTCGCCTTCCACGGTGATCAGAGACTGCTCGGCGGCAACCTTGTCGCCCACCTTAACCATCACTTCGGTCACTTCGACTTCGTCGCCGCCGATATCCGGCACAGCGACGTCTTTGGCCGCAGAGGCCGCTGGTGCTGCAGCGGCGGCAGGGGCTTGCGCCGCAGCCGGGGCCGCAGCGGAAGCGGCGCCGGCCACTTCGAACACCATGATCAGGGAACCGGTTTTCACTTTGTCGCCGGTCGCGATCTTGATCTCTTTCACGGTGCCCGCGAACGGCGCAGGGACTTCCATGGAAGCCTTGTCGCCTTCCACGGTGATCAGGGACTGCTCGGCTTCCACCTTGTCGCCCACCTTCACCAGGATCTCGGTCACTTCGACTTCGTCAGCGCCGATGTCCGGCACGGCAACGTCTTTGGCCGCAGCGGCGGCCGGGGCAGTTGCTGCCGCCGCCGGTTTTTCTTCCGCTTTCGCCGCCGGTGCAGCTTCCGCTGCGCCTGCCGCTTCGAAGATCATGATCAGTTTGCCGGTTTCGGTTTTATCGCCGACCGCCACTTTGATCTCTTTCACCACGCCCGCCTGCGGGGAGGGCACTTCCATGGAGGCCTTGTCGCCTTCCACGGTGATCAGCGATTGTTCCGCTTCAACTTTATCGCCGACCTTCACCAGAATCTCGGTGATTTCGACTTCATCTGCACCGATATCCGGTACGTTGATTTCGATAGACATTATTCAGTACCTCTTAGGCCAGACGCGGGTTAACTTTTTCCGGGTTGATGTCGAATTTCTTGATTGCGTCGGCAACCACAGAAGCTTCGATCTCACCGCGTTTAGCCAGTTCACCCAGAGCAGCAACCACCACGTAGGATGCATCGACTTCGAAGTGGTGACGCAGGTTTTCGCGGCTGTCCGAACGACCGAAGCCGTCGGTGCCCAGTACGCGATAATCGCTGGCCGGCACATAAGTACGAACCTGTTCGGCGAACAGTTTCATGTAGTCGGTAGACGCTACCGCCGGCGCGTCGCTCATCACCTGAGCGATGTAAGGCACGCGCGGCGTTTCGGTTGGGTGCAGCATGTTCCAGCGCTCGCAGTCCTGGCCGTCGCGCGCCAGTTCGGTGAACGAGGTCACGCTGTAGGTGTCGGAACCCACGCCGTAGTCCTTCGCCAGGATCTGCGCAGCTTCGCGCACGTGGCGCAGGATGGCGCCGGAGCCCAGCAGCTGTACCTTGCCTTTGCTGCCTTCCAGCGTTTCCAGCTTGTAGATACCCTTGCGGATACCTTCTTCCGCACCCTGCGGCATCGCAGGCATGTGGTAGTTTTCGTTCAGCGTGGTCAGGTAGTAGTACACGTTTTCCGGGTTGTCGCCATACATGCGCACCAGACCGTCGTGCATGATGACCGCCACTTCGTACGCGTAAGCCGGATCGTAAGAGATACAGTTAGGGATGGTCAGAGACTGAATGTGGCTGTGGCCATCTTCGTGCTGCAGACCTTCGCCGTTCAGGGTAGTACGGCCCGAGGTCCCGCCGATCAGGAAGCCGCGCGCCTGCTGGTCGCCCGCTGCCCAGCACAGGTCGCCGATACGTTGGAAACCGAACATCGAGTAGTAGATGTAGAACGGAATCATCGGCAGATCGTTGGTGCTGTAGGAAGTCGCTGCTGCCAGCCAGGAAGAGGCTGCGCCCAGTTCGTTGATGCCTTCCTGCAGGATTTGGCCTTTCTCGTCTTCTTTGTAGTAAGCCACCTGCTCACGGTCCTGCGGAGTGTACTGCTGGCCGTTCGGGCTGTAGATACCGATCTGACGGAACAGACCTTCCATACCGAAGGTACGCGCTTCGTCGGCGATGATTGGCACCAGGCGATCTTTGATCGACTTGTTCTTCAGCATCACGTTCAGGGCACGCACGAAGGCGATAGTGGTGGAGATCTCTTTGTTCTGCTCTTCCAGCAGCGAGCTGAAATCTTCCAGCGCCGGCATTTCCAGCTTCTGGGTGAACTCCGGCAGACGCGTCGGCACGTAGCCTTTCAGCGCCTGGCGACGTTCGTGCAGGTATTTGTACTCTTCGGACTCTTTGTCGAAGGTGATGTACGGCAGTTTTTCGATGTCAGCATCGGCAACCGGCACGTTGAAACGATCGCGGAAGTGGTGAACCCCTTCCATGTTCATTTTCTTCACCTGGTGAGCGATGTTTTTACCTTCCGCGGTTTCACCCATGCCGTAACCTTTGATGGTGTGGGCCAGGATAACGGTCGGTTTGCCTTTGGTGTCCTGCGCTTTTTTCAGTGCAGCGAAGATTTTCTTCGGATCGTGACCACCACGGTTCAGCGCCCAGATTTCGTCGTCGGTCATGTCTTTGACCAGCGCCGCGGTTTCCGGGTAACGGCCGAAGAAGTGCTCGCGCACGTAAGCGCCGTCTTTGGATTTGAAGGTCTGGTAGTCGCCGTCCAGGGTCTCGTTCATCAGTTGAACCAGTTTACCGCTGGTGTCTTTACGCAGCAGTTCGTCCCAACGGCCGCCCCAGATCACTTTCAGCACCTGCCAGCCTGCGCCGGAGAAGATGCCTTCCAGTTCGTTGATGATCTTGCCGTTGCCGGTAACCGGGCCGTCCAGGCGCTGCAGGTTGCAGTTGATGACGAACACCAGGTTGTCCAGCTTCTCGCGGGTCGCGATGGTGATGGCGCCTTTGGATTCCGGCTCATCCATCTCGCCGTCGCCCAGGAAGGCGTAAACGGTCTGCTCAGAGGTGTCTTTCAGGCCGCGGTGTTCCAGGTATTTCAGGAACTTCGCCTGATAGATGGCGCTGATTGGGCCCAGGCCCATGGATACGGTCGGGAACTGCCAGAATTCCGGCATCAGCTTAGGATGCGGGTAAGAGGACAGGCCATTGCCGTGCACTTCCTGACGGAAGTTGTTCATTTGTTCTTCGGTCAGGCGGCCTTCAAGGAAGGCACGCGCGTAAACGCCCGGAGAGATGTGGCCCTGGAAGTACACCAGGTCGCCGCCGTCTTTCTCGTTGCGTGCGCGGAAGAAGTGGTTAAAGCAGACTTCATAGAAGGTCGCGGAAGACTGGAAGGAAGCCATGTGGCCGCCCAGCTCCAGGTCTTTTTTGGATGCGCGCAGAACGGTCATGACCGCGTTCCAACGGATCGCAGAGCGAATGCGGCGTTCCAGATCCAGGTTGCCTGGGTAGGCCGGTTCGTCTTCTACCGCGATGGTGTTGACGTAGTTGTGCGCTGCAGCACCGGCCGCAACGTTAACGCCGCCTTTGCGGGCTTCTCCCAATACCTGATCAATCAGAAACTGAGCTCGCTCAACACCCTCTTCACGGATGACCGATTCGATCGCCTGCAGCCAGTCGCGGGTTTCGATCGGATCCACGTCATTGTTTAAACGTTCTGACATGGTGGTATTCCTTATCTGTCTAATGGTTTGTTTGGAGCCTGTCTTCCTGTGTTCTGTGCAAAAACACACGAAGACAGGCCCATCAGTTTAGTTGCCGCTTAAGTACTTAACTAAGTACCTCGAACTTAACCCCCGCAGGCTGGTGTACCCTGAAGAGGACAGCTCTTAATCCTTGCGTTGCTGGAGACGCCGTAGCGATCTCTCGCGCCGAGTATGCTCCCGGCTGAGATCCAGCAAGATTTCCTCGATAAACGCCAAGTGGCGATGCGAGGCTTCACGGGCCTTTTCCGGCTCGCGTGCCACAATCGCCTCAAAAATCCCGGCGCGGTGGCTGCTCACTTTTGCCAACATCTCACGGCGCGAGTAGAGCAATTCAAAGTTCTGACGCACGTTCTGTTCCAGCATCGGCCCCATGCAGCGTAGCAGGTGAAGTAACACAACGTTGTGGGCAGCTTCGGTCACGGCGATTTGATACTGCATGACCGCATCGGCTTCGGCGTCGAGATCGCCGCTGTCTTGAGCCTGTTGAATCACGATATGGCAGTCGCGGATGCGCGCCAGATCTTCATCGGTGCCGCGCAGCGCCGCGTAATAGGCGGCAATGCCTTCCAGCGCGTGACGGGTTTCCAACAGATCGAACTGTGATTCGGGATGGTCGGCCAGCAGCTCGGCCAGCGGATCGCTGAAGCTCTGCCACAGATTAGTTTGCACGAAGGTGCCGCCGCCCTGACGGCGCAGGAGCAGCCCTTTCGCTTCCAGGCGCTGAATGGCCTCTCTCAGAGAAGGACGGGAGACATCAAATTGTTTCGCCAGCTCGCGCTCCGGAGGCAGTTTTTCGCCTGGGCGCAGTGTCCCCTCGAGGATCAGGTATTCGAGCTGTTGCTCGATAACATCTGACAACTTGGGTTGGCGGATTTTGCTGTAGGCCATGAGTGAATTCTTCTCTGCGAATGGCGCGGAGTCAATTGGTAATACCAATTTCAAAAACGTGACGGTAAAGTAACAAAGTATTCACCTCCTGTCCATACGGGCCTTGATCGAAATCAGGTTACCCGCACATTTTAACACCCCGCTGAAAACCCCGCTGCAAACCGGTAACGCCGTGATGGTATTACCATTTACGCGCCGGGTTTGGGATTTAACTTTTACCAAACCTTACGCAAGGCAGAGTGCAAACTTTTTGCCCGAGTTTTATTGCATGGTTATGACGCTTTGATGAATGACTATTTGGCGAGCAGTGCAACGGGAGTTCGTTCATTATTTGAACGCACGCCGCCGTTCAGATCTACGTTATTTTTGCGCATTATGTGATTTGTTGCTTATTTCATGCACTGAATCCCCCCTGCCGTCACACAACCCGCATTTTGTTTCCTAAACTGCTGCAATCTTAATCACTCACACGACAAAGCAGGTGCAAACCGACGCGCATAACATTATTCTCTGCCAAACGGTAGCGGCGCCGTTGAATTAATAGCTATAACGCCGTAAATAAAAAAACACACATCGTAACCACTGCTTTACAGGCATGTGGGCATTCACAACGACAGAGGGTTAGATTGATGGATGGTCAACAGCATGGTGACCAGCTGAAACGCGGCCTGAAAAACCGCCATATTCAGCTCATCGCCTTAGGTGGCGCAATCGGCACCGGGTTATTTCTCGGTATCGCTCAAACAATAAAAATGGCCGGCCCGTCGGTTATTCTCGGCTACGCCATCGGTGGCTTCATCGCGTTTCTGATCATGCGCCAGCTGGGTGAAATGGTGGTGGAAGAGCCGGTCGCCGGTTCCTT
The DNA here is from genome assembly GCF_052692115.1 of Serratia sp. TSA_105.2. Classification (NCBI taxonomy): domain Bacteria; kingdom Pseudomonadati; phylum Pseudomonadota; class Gammaproteobacteria; order Enterobacterales; family Yersiniaceae; genus Serratia; species Serratia sp. TSA_105.2. Next base: position 105,287 of record NZ_JBQZFT010000007.1, on the reverse strand, counting down.
CAGCCACTTTGCCTACAAATACTGGGGCAATTTTGCCGGCTTCGCTTCCGGCTGGAACTACTGGGTGCTGTATGTCCTGGTGGCGATGGCGGAGCTGACCGCGGTCGGCATCTATGTGCAGTATTGGTGGCCGGAGATCCCCACCTGGGTCTCCGCCGCGGTGTTCTTCCTGGCGATCAACGCCATCAACCTGGCCAACGTTAAAGTTTACGGCGAGATGGAGTTCTGGTTCGCCATCATCAAAGTGGTGGCGATTATCGGCATGATCGTGTTCGGCGCCTACCTGCTGTTCAGCGGCATGGGCGGCCCGGAGGCCACCGTCACCAACCTGTGGGCGCAGGGCGGGTTCTTCCCCAACGGCGTCATGGGGCTGGTAATGGCGATGGCGGTGATCATGTTCTCCTTCGGCGGCCTCGAGCTGGTCGGCATCACCGCCGCCGAAGCCGACAACCCGCAAAAAAGCATTCCGAAAGCCACCAATCAGGTAATCTACCGCATCCTGATCTTCTATATCGGTTCACTGGCCATTCTGTTGTCGCTGTACCCGTGGGGCAAAGTGGTCGAAGGCGGCAGCCCGTTCGTGCTGATCTTCCACGCGCTGAACAGCAACCTGGTGGCGACCGTGCTGAACATCGTGGTGCTCACCGCCGCGCTGTCGGTGTACAACAGCTGCGTCTACTGCAACAGCCGCATGCTGTACGGCCTGGCGCAGCAGGGCAACGGCCCGAAAAGCCTGCTGAAGGTCGACGGCCGCGGCGTGCCGGTAGTGGCCATCGGTATCTCCGCCCTCGCCACCGCGCTGTGCGTGCTGATTAACTACCTGATCCCAGGCCGTGCCTTCGAACTGCTGATGGCGTTGGTGGTGTCGGCGCTGGTGATCAACTGGGCGATGATCAGCCTGGCGCACCTGAAGTTCCGCGCCGCCAAAAATCGCGAAGGCGTGGTGCCGAAGTTCAAAGCGTTCTGGTATCCGTTCAGCAACTACCTGTGCCTGCTGTTCATGGCCGGCATCCTGGTGATCATGTACCTGACGCCGGGCATTCAAATCTCGGTGCTGCTGATCCCGGTGTGGGTGGCGATCCTGGCCGTCGGTTACGCCATCAAACAGCGCAGCCAACGCGTAGACGGCGTCACCAGCCGTTGAACCCAGTGACCGCGCAATAAAATGGCCCGCAGATGCGGGCCATTTTTTTCGCCTGAACGCCGCTTACTTGCGCAGCGCTTTCACCTGCTCGGCGGTGATGTCCGCCGGCAAGCCGCCCCAGGTCACGCGCAGGTAATTCACCAGCTCCGCCACTTCGGCATCGCTCAGCCGCTCACCGAAGCCCGGCATGCTCTGCATGCTTTCATCGTTCGGGAACTGCTGAGCCGGCAGGCCGTCCAGCACCGACACGATCAGGTTCTTGCCGTCCGCCTGGCGCAGCGTGGCGTTATCGCGCATCGCCGGTGCCACGTGCGGTTTGCCCTCGCCTTCACGCGCGTGACAGCCGGCGCACTGATCCAGATAGGCCATACGCCCGGCATCGCTGCCCTGGCCCATTTTCACCGGCACCGCCGCCGGCGGCTGCTCGCCCATCAGATACAGCGCCAGCGCCTGATGGTCTTCCGGCGTCAAATGACGGGTGCTGAGATCCACCACCATGTGCATCTCGCTGAAGGCGGAACCCTGCGGCGCGAGGCCGGTGCTGAGGAAGCGGCTGACGTCCTGCGGCGTCCAGCCGCGCTGCGCCAGACCGTGCGGCGTAATGTCCGGCGCCATGAAGCGGCCGAGATCGCCGCCCTGCATCGGCTTGGCGAGATCCATCTGCCCCAGCGCGCCGCGCGGCGTGTGGCATTCGCCACAGTGCCCCAGCACGTCGGCCAGATAGCGGCCGCGCTGCCATTGCGGCGAACTGCCCTGCGAACTGGCCGGCAGCGGATCCTGGCTGCGGAACAGCAGGTTCCAGCCGATCAGCGCCATGCGCTGGTTGAACGGGAACGGCATCTCGTTGGCCGGAATGGCCACGTCCACCGCCGGGCGCGTCATCAGGTAAACGTAGATGTCGTCGGCATCCTGACGCGACATGCCCTTGTACGAGGTGTAAGGCATCGCCGGGTACAGGTGTCGCCCGCCCGGCGCCACGCCCTGCGTCAGCGCCAGGAAGAAGTCGTCCTTGGTCCAGCGCCCGATGCCGTGGTCGGCCGACGGCGTCAGATTGCTGCCGTAAATCGTGCCGAACGGCGTTTCCAGCGGATAGCCGCCGGCCAACGGCGCCCCGCCGCTGGCGGTATGACAGGCGGCGCAGTCGGCGGCCTGCGCCAGATAGCGGCCGCGGGCGATCTGTTCGGCGCCGGCGGTCACCTGCTGCACCGGGCCGTCGTAACGGCGGTTTTCCCGCCACCACAGCAGCGCAATCACCACGATCGCCACCAGCAAAATCAATACTGCGAGACGTTTTTTCATTGCGCCGTCTCCTTCAGCAGGCCCGGCGTTTTCAGCACCACGTCGCGCACCGCTTCGTAGTAGCGCACATAGCCGGTACAGCGGCAGATGTGGCTGTCCAGCGCCTGCTCGATGGCGCTTTCCAGCTGCTCGCGAGCGATAGGCTCACGCTTGAGCTTTTCCACGAAAATGGTGGCGGCGTTGACGAAGCCCGGCGTGCAGTAGCCGCACTGGAAGCTGTAGTGCTCCAGAAACGCCTGCTGGATCGGCGACAGTTCAACCACCTCGCCCTGCTCGTCCACCTTGGCGTGGCCTTCGACGGTACGCACTTTCTTGCCGTTGAAGAAATGTGCACCGGTGATGCAGGTGCGCACCTCTTCGCTGGTGCCGCTCGGGTGATCGACGATCGCCACGCAGGCGTGGCAAATGCCCTGCCCGCAGCCGAGGCGCGAACCGGTCAGGTCAAGGTACTCGTGCAGGAAATCGATCATCATCAAGCCTTCCGGCACCTCGATCGGGCCGTACGGTTTCTCGTTGATGGTCAGGGAGATCGGCTGGGTTTTAATGCTCATTGTAATACCTCACGAATATTTTCTGCACGAACGGGCAAATCACGGAAACGGTGGCCGGTGGCGTCGGCGATGGCGTTGACCAGCGCGGCCACGATCGGGATCATCACCACCTCCGCCATGCCTTTCGGCGGATCGGTTTCCGACAGCGCCGGCAGGATGTCGCCGCTCTGTTTCCACACCGCCACGTCGCTGGCGCGCGGCAGGTGGTAACGGTTGAAGTTCCAGGTACCGTTGCCCGGGCCGTCTTCGTACAGCGGTAAATATTCGTGCAGCGCATGGCCGATACCCATCGCCAGCCCGCCCTGCAGCTGGCCGGAAACCAGTTCCGGCACGATCAGGTTGCCGCACTCCATGATCGAATGGTGATTCAGTAATTCCACCTGGCCGGTGGCGATATCCACCGCCACTTCCGCCAGCGTGCCGACGGCGCTGTAGTAGGTCACCGCCGCATTGTTGCGCTGGGTTGGCGGGTAGTAGACCTGCCCACGCGCCAGCGGTGTGAATTCGCCGCCGGCATTGCGCAGCGCCATGCCGTCGATCGGCAGGCGTTCGCTTTTGCCGTTCATCGTGAAATCGGCCTCCGCCCACTGCCAGCGGTTGAAGACGTGTACCGCCGCGCCGGTGACGCCGCCCATCTGATAAGCCGTCTTGGCCAGCAGCTCAAGGCTCAGCACCGACATGCCCGCCGCCGTCAGGCCGCCTTCGACCCAACGCGCATCTTCACGCCGCACCACCAGCGGCGCCGCCTGGCCGCCGCCGATACCGGCCTGCCACAGCGCCATCGCCGCCGGCCACAGGCCGTGATCGAAGATCAGGCGCGCCGCTTCGCGGGTGCTGTGCGAGAAATAATAGGCCGAGTTGCTGGCGCTGGATGGCGAACAGTAGCTCGGCGTCCAGTTAGGGTTGGTTTGCAGCTTGTCCTGCTCCTCTTGCGACATCAGGTAAGGATCGCCGCTGGTGACCATCGGCAGCACCGACCAGTCGGTGACCGAGAAATGCGCTTCGTCGGCCGGTTTGCCCAGCCACTGCGCGCACAGCACCGACTGCGAGGTCGACATGCCAGTGCCCATCTCCGCGCCGCTGTGATGCAGCGTGATGCGGCCGTCTTCGCTCAGCGCCACCCGGGCGAACGAGGTTTCCGCCCCGGTGCCGAAGTCTTTTTGCACGCAGCCGAAGCCAACGCCATAGCGCTTGCCGGGATGGCGGCCCTCAAACTCGGCCTTGCGTTCGGCGCGCTTGAGCCACATCTCATGCTTCGCCGCCTTCTCCAGCACCTCATCGGCGCGGATCGCACCGGCAGGGATCGCCCCCTGGGTATTTTTCATGCCGGATTTCAACACGTTGCGCAGGCGGAATTCGATCGGGTCGATCTTCAGTTCGGCGGCCAGCTCGTCCACCATCATCTCGGTGGCGGCCATGCTCTGCAGCGTGCCGTAACCGCGCGCCGAGCCGGCATCGATGGCGCGCGAGGCCAGCCCGACCGACGACAGATCGCTTTTCGGGAAGTAGTAAATCGACTGGGCGGCGGTCGCGCCGACCATCACTACCGAAGGGGTAAAGTTGCTGCGGCCGCCGCCGTCCGCGGTCATGTCGCCGAGGAACGACTGCATAACGCCGGTCTGGCGATTCACCGCGATGCGGTAATTCATATCGAACGCGTGGCGCTTCAGCGCCGTCTGGAACTGCTCGAAGCGGTCATTGGCCAGGCGCACCGGGTGGCCATCGCCGTACATCGCCGCCACCGCGCCGTAATACGGGAAGTTGTAGTGATCTTTCGAACCGTAGCCCACGGTGTAACACGGGTGCAGGATCAGCTGTTTCACCGGCGGGTTGCGCTTGGCCAGCATGCGCGGCATCTCGTCGGCCACTTCCTGCGGCGACTGGGTCGGCACCACCAGATGCAGCGTTTGTGTCTCGGCGTCGAACCAGCCGTTGGCGTTGTCCGGCTCCAGCGCCGAGGTGTCGATCGACTGCGTGGTGTAGCGGCGCGACATCACCAGCCAATCGGCCGGCGGATTGGCCATCTCGTCGGCGATCAGGCCCGCATAGCGCATGCCTTCCTGATCCAGCTTGCCGCCCTCGCGTCCTTCCGGCCACACCGGCAGGTGTTTTTTCATCGATACCGGGAAGATTGGCGTGTCCTTCAGGCTGGAGAAGCGATCGTCGTCGAACGGCTGATCGCCCCCCACCCGCACATAGCGGAAGCTGCCCCAGGGATCGCGCTCCAGCGGGCCGGTGACCGCGCCGTATTTGATGGTTTCTTCGCGGAATTTCAGCTTGTCCTTGGCGAAGCGGAACCGCGCGAAGTCGTGATAGATCAGGATCGCCACCGCCTGGCCGAGGTAGGCCGGGGTTTTGCCGCTCGGCAGCAGCATGTCGTCACCGTAGAACGCCGGGAAGGCCAGGCCGTCGCGCGCCAGATCTTCCGCCGTCACCAGGCGATCCGGCTGCAGGTCATCCCCCAACAGCGACAGATCGACCCCCTCGAACAGCCGGTCGGCTTTGGTGACGCGCAGAATGAAGGCGTGCGCCTGTTTCTGCGGCCAGTGCGGCATGTCCACCGCGCGAATATCGCGCGCGAACACTTTCTGCCCCATGACCTTGGCGCGGCCGTCGATGCGGAAACGGACGCGTTTGGTCTGCGGATCCCAGTTGGGTGACTGGAGGATTTTTTGCTCGAACAGCGCGGCGTAGGCGCGGCTGTACAGGGGCGCGAGATACACAGACACCCCCGCAATCACGGCGCTTTTGATAAAGCGGCGCCGCGACGGGTTGAAATTGCTCATAAATAAGTCCTTCACGTCTTTCTTGTAATTGGTTTTTGTTCGCGGTGTTGTTGCGCAAACGCTGACGACCTTGCCGTAGACGTCATAAGCATATGCTTATAACTAAAATTATGTGATGATTAACAGACTGTTTTCAACAAAAAAACATTTGCAAAACACAGGTAGTTTGTAGGCTAATAAATAATTTGCGCAAACGCGGACTTCAACCATGACCACAGGCATTGTCATTACCGCCGCCGGACGCGGGGAGCGCTTTATTCAGGCCGGCGGCCAGGGCAATAAATTGAACGCCGGATTTGCCGATGCGGCGGGCGAGCGGCGATCGCTGTTCGAACACACCCTGCGCCAGGCATTGGCCTCCGGCCTGCCGGTACAGGTGGTGACCCGGCCGGATAATCTGCCGGTGCTGGCAGCCTGCGCCGCCAATCAGGTGCCGGTCACCCTACTCGCCAGTTCGGGCCTCGGCGACTCGATCGCCGCGGGCGTTGCGGCCACGCCGCACTGGCAGGGTTGGCTGATCCACCTGGCCGATATGCCGTTCGTCGGCGCCGAGGTTTTCCGGCAGGTGGCGGATGCCTTACGGCAGCACGCGATCGTGCGCCCCTGCTATGCGCAACAGCCCGGCCATCCGGTCGGCTTTTCCGCCCTATTGCGCAAACCACTTTGCCAACTGCGCGGCGATAATGGCGCGCGTGAACTGCTGCAAGGCGCGGCAGTGCACCTGCTGCCGCTTGAGCACCCCGGTGTCGTGCAGGATATTGATCTTCCATCGCAACTCCCGGCCAGCGAGTAAATTCACCTATGCAACATCTTGATGTCACCGTGGTCAGCCAGGCGATAAGCTGGCTGCAGCAACAGCCGGTCTGGTTATGCACCGTGCTCAGTACCTACGGCTCTTCGCCGCGGTCGCCGGGCGCGCTGATGGCGGCGACCCGCGACGGCCGCTACAGCGGTTCGCTGTCGGGCGGCTGCGTGGAGGAGGATTTTTTGCGCCGCGTGGCCGCCGGGGAGTACCAGGCGGCCAGCCAGGTGATCCGTTACGGCGAAGGCGGCATGACGCCCAACGTGGCGCTGCCCTGCGGCGGCGTGCTGGACGTGCTGATCGAATACCTGCCGGCGGGTGAAGACAGCATCGCTTACCTGCAACGCATCGCCGGCGCGCTGGAAGGGCATCACGCGTTGATCAAACGCCTGACGCTACCCCACGCCTGCCACAGCCTCGAGCAGAGCCACTTCACCAGCGCCACGCAGGTCGAACGCCGGCTCGAGCAGATCACCCTGCACATCGCGGCCGCGCCGCGCCTGCTGATCGCCGGGCTGTCCAGCGTGGCGCTGTACTGCGCCGATTTCGCCGTGGCGCTGGGGTTTGAGGTGCTGGTGTGCGAGAACCGCCCGGAGGTGCTGGATAACTTTGCCGCCGAGCTGAAACCGGGCGTGACGTTGCTGCGCCAGTTTCCGGCCAAATTCATCGAAGAGGGGGGGTGCCACGCCAATACCGCCGTCGTGGCGCTGACCCACGATCCGCGCATGGACGACCTGACGCTGATGGAAGCGATCCACACACCGGCGTTTTACATCGGGGCCATGGGATCGCTCAGAAACAGCGCGCGGCGGCGCCAGCGTTTGCAGCTGATTGCCGAATTCACCCCGCAGGAGCTGGAACGCATCCATGCGCCGATCGGCCTACCGCTGGGCAGCAAAACCCCGGCGGAGATCGCCCTGGCGGTGATGGCGGCGATCGTGCAGCAAAAAAACCGGCTGCCGGCCGCCGACGGGATCAATGCAGCGGCACCACCGGCACCAGATGCTGCAGCTCCAGATGCAGCTCCTCTTTCCCGCTCAGCGAATAGCTGAACACCGTAATGTCCGGCCCGTCACCGCGGGCCAGCCCCATTTCGGGCAACACCTGCGTATAGATCTGAATGATGTGGTCGTTGAGCGCCACCGGCTTGCCGGAATAGCGAAAACGGCAAAACTCGCCGTGGATCTCCGGCAGTGGCTCCAGCACCACGCCTTCGCGCAGCGGGTATTCCGTCGTCACGCCCAGGGTATAATCGACCCTGACCCGTTCGCCGTCCGGCACCAGCTGGGTAAACGAATAGGTTTGCGTCGGGCGCTCGCCCAACAAGGTGTAGAACTGCCCCCGCAGCGCGCTGCGCTGTGGCAGGTGCGACTTGTCCAGCTTCTCGATATCCAGGTGATAAGCGTACTGTTTGCCGTGAAAGGCATATTGCCCGCGGGCGATGCTGACGCGTTCAACCTGAATATCGCCGGGCTGACTGGCCGCCAGCGAACGCACCAGATTGCTGAAGTCCTGCTTGCGGGCATGGCGATACACGCTGGGCGATTCGGCGAAGTGTTTCTTGAAACAGCGCGAGAACGTCTGCTGGTTATCGAATTGGTATTCGACCGAGATATCGAGAATGCTCTTCTGCGTGAAACGCAAGGCGAAGGCGGCGAGGTAGAGGCGGCGAGCGCGGATGTACGAGGCTAACGACAACCCGGTCTGCTTCTTGAACATGCGCTGCAGGTACCATTTCGTATAGCCTGACTTGGCGGAAACGATATCCAACGACAGCGGATTGGTCAGGTTATCTTCAATCCAGACCAGCAATTCCTTGATATGACTTTCCTGCGTACCCATGTGCTTGCCGAACCTTCTGTTGCCGATATTCCATTAGTCGAATTTTAGTGCTATCCGCGTAGGGTATACAGGTTAAAACTCGACGTCCAGCAAGCTACAGGACTTTACACACTCCCCTTCACCGCCCGCAGGCGGCGAAGGGGGCCGCGCTTATTTCAGGCAGCTGGAGCACTGGCCGGCCTGGATCTTCTGGAAGAAGTCATTGCCTTTGTCATCCACCAGGATAAACGCCGGGAAATCTTCCACTTCGATTTTCCAGATCGCTTCCATGCCCAGCTCAGGGTACTCCACGCACTCCAGGCTCTTGATGCTCTGCTGCGCCAGCACCGCCGCCGGGCCGCCGATGCTGCCGAGATAGAAGCCGCCGTGCTTGTGGCAGGCATCCGTCACCTGCTGGCTGCGGTTGCCTTTCGCCAGCATGATCATGCTGCCGCCGTGGGATTGCAGCAGATCGACGTAAGAGTCCATACGCCCGGCGGTGGTTGGCCCCAACGAACCGGACGCGTAGCCCTCCGGCGTTTTGGCCGGGCCGGCGTAGTAGATCGGGTGATCCTTGACGTACTGCGGCAGGCCTTCACCGCGATCCAGACGCTCTTTCAGCTTGGCGTGCGCGATATCGCGGCCGACGATGATGGTGCCGCTCAGCGACAGGCGGGTGGAAACCGGGTACTGCGACAGCTGTTTAAGGATCTCGGCCATCGGGCGATTGAGATCGACTTTGATCGCCTCGCCTTCCCCGGCCTGACGCAGTTCCTGAGGAATGAATTTACCCGGATTGTGCTCCAGTTTTTCCAGCCAGATGCCGTCGCGGTTGATCTTGCCTTTGATGTTGCGGTCCGCCGAGCAGGAGACGCCCATGCCGACCGGGCAGGACGCGCCGTGGCGCGGCAGGCGCACCACGCGGATATCGTGCGCGAAGTATTTGCCGCCGAACTGCGCGCCCAGACCCAGGTTCTGCGCTTCTTGCAGCAGTTCCGCTTCGAGTTCCAGATCGCGGAACGCCTGGCCATGCTCGTTGCCTTCGGTCGGCAGGCCATCGTAATACTTGGTCGAGGCCAGCTTGACGGTTTTCAGCGTCGCTTCCGCCGAGGTGCCGCCGATGACGAACGCCACGTGGTACGGCGGGCAAGCCGCGGTGCCCAACGTGCGCATCTTGTCGACCAGGTAGTTTTTCAGTTTGCCCGGCGACAGCAGCGCCTTGGTTTCCTGATACAGATAGGTTTTGTTGGCGGAACCGCCGCCCTTGGCGATGCACAGGAACTTGTACTCTTCGCCGTCCACGCTGTAGAGATCGATCTGCGCCGGCAGGTTGCTGCCGGTATTGACCTCTTTATACATATCCAGTGCGGCGTTCTGCGAATAGCGCAGGTTCTCTTCGATGTAGGTGTTGTACACCCCGCGCGACAACGCCGCTTCATCGCCGCCGCCGGTCCAGACGCGCTGGCCCTTTTTGCCGACGATGATCGCCGTGCCGGTGTCCTGGCAGGTCGGTAAAATACCCTTGGCGGCGATTTCTGAGTTACGCAGAAATTGCAGCGCAACGTACTTGTCGTTTTCGCTGGCGTCCGGATCGTCGAGGATATCGGCCACCTGCTGCTGGTGCGCCGGGCGCAGCATGAACGAGGCGTCGTGGAACGCATGCTGGGCAAGCAGGGTTAACGCTTCAGGGGCAACTTTCAGAATTTCCTGGCCTTCAAATTCGCTCACGGAAACGTGGTCGCGGCTCAGCAGGTAGTATTCGGTATCGTCTTTCTTCAGCGGGAACGGATCTTGATAGTGGAACGGTTTATTCGACATTGATCTCTCACTTGCAACATCAGCTGCGTTAAATTCACACTTGCGGCGCACGGCTCGGCGCCTTGTCAAAAAACTGCCTCCACCTTACGTATTTTTAATCAGTCAGTTATTGCGCCAAATCGCAAAATAACCGCTCTTTGCGTAAGGGATTACCACAGGCGGCGTTTCAACCTTGCTCGGTGAGAACTGCGGGTACAGGCTCATCATGCACGCTTTATTATCCCGCAGTTAACACATTGATTACAATCCATCGGCGGCGATCGTCTTATCAATGTGGCGAAAAACCGGCGCGCAGCGCCAAGAAAGCGTCGGATGCGGATTTAGGCCGGGGCATATTGTCAGCCGCCGCGCCATTGCTTAAGCTAGGCCGCAATGAACAAACCAAGAATCCCCATCGCGCTGCAACAAGCGGTGATGCGCTGCCTGCGAGAAAAGCTGCAGTTGGCACGCCGGCATTTTGCCGTCGAGTTCCCCGAACCCAGCATCGTCTATCAGCAACGCGGCACCAGCGCGGGCACCGCCTGGCTGCAAAGCTGGGAAATCCGTCTGAACCCGGTGCTGCTGCTGGAAAACCAACAGCCGTTTATCGATGAAGTGGTGCCGCACGAGCTGGCGCACCTGCTGGTGTTTCGCCAATTCGGCCGGGTGGCGCCGCACGGCCGCGAATGGCGCTGGATGATGGAAAGCGTACTGCTGACCCCCGCCAGCCGCACTCACCGTTTCGAAACCGCCTCGGTGCAAAGCAAAACCTTCACCTACCGCTGCGGCTGCGGACAGCACCAGCTCACCATTCGCCGCCATAACCGCGTGCTGCGCGGCGAAAGCGAATACCGCTGCCGCCGGTGCGGCGAAAAACTGAAATTTCTTGCTAGCGAGAACCTTTAGTTAAACGATTTATACGTTAAAACAAGCAAATATCGCCATTTGCCACTGCCGGCAAGTTCCGTTACCCTGCCTGCTTTTCCAATTTTGAGCTGTTTTGGAATATGCTTCGCAGAATTTTGTTTATGGCGGTTTTCGCCGCAGGCGCCGTACAGGCGCACGGCATCAATAATTTTTCTCAGGCCAAGGCGGCGGCGGCCAAGATTAACCAGGATGCGCCGGGCAGTTTTTACTGCGGCTGCCGCATCGATTGGCAAGGCAAGAAGGGCATCCCGGATCTCGCCGGCTGCGGCTATCAGGTGCGTAAAAACGCCCAACGCGCGCAGCGCATCGAGTGGGAACACGTGGTGCCGGCCTGGCAGTTCGGCCACCAGCTGCAGTGCTGGCAGGACGGCGGGCGCAAGAACTGCAACAAAGACGCCACCTATCGCCAGATAGAAACCGATCTGCACAACCTGCAGCCGGCGATCGGCGAAGTGAACGGCGACCGCAATAACTTCATGTACAGCCAATGGAACGGCGGTGAAGGCCAATACGGGCAATGCCCGATGAAGGTGGACTTCAAGAATAAACAGGCGGAGCCGCCCGCCCGCGCCCGCGGCGCCATTGCCCGCACCTACTTCTACATGCGCGATCGCTACCAGCTGCGGCTGTCACGCCAGCAAACCCAGCTGTTCGAGGTGTGGAACCGGCAATATCCGGTGAGCCAATGGGAATGTCAGCGTGAAGCACGTATCGCCAAGGTGCAGGGCAACCACAACCCCTATATTCAACAGGCTTGTCAGCAGCGGAAAAGCTAACCTACTATAGCCTTTATCTTTCATGGCGCCGCCAACCCGCGGCGCCGTTTCGTCAGGATCAGACTACCCATGCGCATACCCCGCATTTACCATCCGCAGCCGTTGACCGATCGGGCGGAGATCGCCCTGAGCGAGGACGCCGCCAACCACGTCGGCCGCGTGCTGCGCATGAGCGCCGGCCAGGCGCTGCAGTTGTTCGACGGCAGCAACCAGGTGTTCGACGCCGAGATAGTTCGGGTGGACAAAAAGAGCGTGCTGGTGCGCCTCGGCGACGGCCGCGTGGATGACATCGAATCGCCGCTCAACCTGCATCTGGGCCAGGTGATCTCGCGCGGCGAGAAGATGGAGTTCACCATTCAGAAGTCCATCGAGCTGGGCGTCAACGTCATTACCCCGCTGTTTTCCGAGCGCTGCGGCGTCAAACTGGACGGCGAGCGTCTGGCGAAGAAAATCCAGCAATGGCAAAAGATCGCCATCGCCGCCTGCGAACAGTGCGGCCGTAACCGCATTCCCGAAATCCGCGAGGCGATGTCGCTGGAAGCCTGGTGCGCCGAGCAGGACGGCAGCCTGAAGCTCAACCTGCATCCGCGCGCCAGCCACAGCATCAACACGCTGCCGCAGCCGGTAGACCGCGTCCGCCTGCTGATCGGCCCGGAAGGCGGTTTGTCCGCCGACGAAATCGCCATGACCACCAACCACGGATTTACTGATATTCTGCTGGGGCCACGCGTGCTGCGTACCGAAACCACAGCGCTCACCGCCATTACCGCTCTGCAGGTCCGCTTCGGCGACCTGGGTTAAAGGAGAAAAGATGATTAAGCTCGGCATCGTGATGGACCCTATCGATTCCATCAACATCAAGAAAGACACCAGCTTCGCCATGCTGCTCGAAGCGCAGCGCCGCGGTTACGAATTGCACTACATGGAGATGAACGATCTCTATCTGCACGCCGGTGACGGGCGCGCCCGCACCCGCCTGCTGAGCGTGAAGGAAGACAAGGAGAACTGGTTCAGCTTCGGCAGCGAGCAGGATCTGGCGCTGCACGATCTGGACGTGATCCTGATGCGCAAGGATCCGCCGTTCGATACCGAATACATCTACGCGACCTACATTCTGGAGCGCGCCGAAGTCAAAGGCACGCTGGTGGTCAACAAGCCGCAAAGCCTGCGCGACTGCAACGAGAAGCTGTTCACCGCCTGGTTCCCGGAACTGACGCCGGACACGCTGGTCAGCCGCAGCGCCGCGCACATCCGCAAATTCCACCAGCAGCACGGCGACGTCATCCTGAAGCCGCTGGACGGCATGGGCGGCGCGTCTATCTTCCGCGTGAAGCAGGACGATCCTAACCTGTCGGTGATCATCGAAACCCTGACCGAACACGGCAGCCGTTTCTGCATGGCGCAGAACTTCCTGCCGGCGATCAAGGACGGCGACAAACGCATTCTGGTCGTCGACGGCGAGCCGGTGCCTTACTGCCTGGCGCGCATTCCGGCGCAGGGCGAAACCCGTGGCAACCTGGCGGCCGGCGGCCGCGGCGAAGCGCGTCCGCTGAGCGAGAGCGACTGGAAAATCGCCCGCGCTGTCGCGCCGACGCTGAAAGAGAAAGGGCTGATCTTCGTCGGCCTGGACGTGATCGGCGATCGCCTGACCGAAATCAACGTGACCAGCCCAACCTGCGCGCGCGAAATTGAGGCGGCATTCCCGATCTCGATTACCGGCATGCTGATGGACGCGATTGAAAAGCGCCTGGCGGCGAAGTAATGCGCCATGCGGGCGGCCTGCCGCCCGCTATCCTGCATCGCGCCCGCCAAAGCACGCCTTTGCACGCGGCTTGAAAGGCGGCGGGTATAGCCGCATACTGGCGGCTGTTTATTTTCTCACCCATTGATTACCTTATACTAACGCCATGAATTTACAGCACCATTTTCTGATCGCCATGCCCACCCTGCAGGATCCTCGCTTCAAGCGCTCGGTGATTTACGTCTGCGAGCACAACGAAGAAGGCGCCATGGGTTTGGTGATCAATAAACCGGTGGAGCAGTTCACGGTAGCCACGGTACTGAGCAAGCTGAAGATCATGCCGCCTGCGCGCGATCCGGCCATCAGCCTGGACAAGCCGGTGTTCGCCGGCGGCCCGCTGGCGGACGATCGCGGATTTATCCTGCATACGCCGCGCCACGGCTTCGGTGCCAGCATTCAAATTTCCCCCAACACCATGATCACCACCTCGAAAGACGTGCTGGAAACGCTCGGCACCCCGGAACAACCGGACGACGTGCTGGTGGCGCTGGGTTATGCAGGTTGGGAAAAGGGCCAGCTGGAGCAGGAGGTGTTGGAGAACGCCTGGCTGACCATCGAGGCCAACACCGACATTCTGTTCCGCACGCCGATCGCCAGCCGTTGGCGCGAGGCGGGGAACCTTCTGGGTATCGACATTCGCAGCATCGCCAACCACGCAGGACACGCCTGATGAGCAACCGCACCATTATCGCCTTCGACTTCGGCACCAAAAGCATCGGCGCGGCCGTCGGCCAGGAGTTGACCGGCAGCGCCCGCGCCCTGCCGGCCTTCAAAGCGCAGGACGGCTCGCCGGACTGGCTGAAAATCGAAAAGCTGCTGAAGGAGTGGCAGCCGGATCTGGTGGTGGTCGGCCTGCCGCTGAACATGGATGGCACCGAACAACCGGTGACCGCCCAGGCGCGCAAGTTCGCCAACCGCCTGCACGGCCGCTTCGGCATCCAGATCGATCTGCATGACGAGCGCCTGAGCACCGTGGAAGCGCGCGCCAACCTGTTCGATCGCGGCGGCTTCCGCGCGCTCGACAAAGGCAGCGTGGATTCCGCCTCTGCGGTGGTGATCCTCGAAAGCTGGTTCGAACGGCAGCTGGGTTAACTCCCCGCCCCTTCGCCAACACAATCCCCCAACACGCCGGCGTCGATCCGCTGCTGCAAACCTTGCTCAAAGGTTTGCATGCCGGACTGCGCGCCGGTTTGCAACACGCTCGCCAACTGATGGGTTTTCCCTTCGCGGATCAGGTTGCTGACCGCCGCCGTCGCCGTCAGCACCTCAAAGATCGCCACTCGCCCGCCGCCGGGCCGCCGCATCAGCTTTTGCGCGATCACCGCCTGCAGGCTGCCGGCCAGCTGGGCGCGCACATAGGGTTTCTCTTCCGCCGGAAACACGTCCACCAGCCGTTCCACCGCCTGCGGCGCGCTGCGGGTGTGCAGCGTCGCCAGCACCAGATGGCCGGTCTCCGCCGCGGTGAGCGCCAGCCGAATGGTGGCGACATCGCGCAGCTCGCCCAGCAGGATCACATCCGGATCTTCGCGCAACGCAGCGCGCAACGCCGTATCGAAGCTGTGACTGTCGCGGCCGATCTCCCGCTGCTGAATCAGCGATCGCCGGCTGCGGTGCAAGAATTCGATCGGATCCTCCAGCGTTAAAATGTGCCGCGGCTGGTGCCGGTTGATCTCGTCAATCATCGCCGCCAGCGTGGTGGACTTGCCGCTGCCGGTGGCGCCGGTGACCAGGAGAAGCCCGTCGTCGCGCCGCAGCAGTGCCGGGACGATGGCCGGGGCCGCCAGCTCGGCAAGCGAAGGTGCCTGCCCGGCGATGCGCCGCAATGCGAGAGACATCCCCGCGCGTTGCTGAAAAACGTTGGCTCGCAGCCGCTCCCCGCCCGGCCTGTGCAGCGCCAGATCGACCTGCCCCAGCCGCCGCAGGCTCTCGCGCTGCTGCGCATTCAGCAATCCGTCGCAGAGGGCCTGCACGCCTTGCGCCGTCAGCGTTGGCGCCGCCGCCAGCGTTTGCAGTTCGCCGTCGATGCGCAACATCGGCGGATGGCCGGCACAAAGGTGCAGATCGGAAGCATTATGCTTTACACTAAGGGCCACGAATTCATCGATATCCATATCACTCTCCCGGGTCAATAATGAGCACTATCCAACAGAACCTGCAGGATGTCAGAAACCGCATCGCGGCCGCCGCGCAAAACTGCGCGCGGGCGCCAGAAGAAGTTGCCCTGCTTGCAGTCAGCAAAACCAAACCTGTGGCGGCGATCGAAGAAGCCATCGCCGCCGGCCAACGCGCCTTCGGCGAGAACTACGTGCAGGAAGGGGTAGACAAGATCCGGCATTTCGCCGAGTCTTCGCAGGGCGGCGAGTTGGTGTGGCACTTTATCGGCCCGCTGCAATCCAATAAGAGTCGGCTGGTGGCGGAACACTTCGCCTGGTGCCATACCGTAGATCGGCTGCGCATCGCCCAGCGCCTGAGCGATCAGCGCCCGGTCAACATGCCGCCGCTCAACGTGCTGATTCAAATCAACATCAGCGACGAGCAAAGCAAATCCGGCATCGCGCTGGCCGAGCTGCCGGCGCTGGCGGAAGCGATTGCCGCACTGCCGAACCTGGCGCTGCGCGGGCTGATGGCGATCCCGGCGCCGGAAGCGGATTACCAGCGGCAGCTGGCGGTATTCAGCCGGATGAACGACGCCTTTCTCGCCCTGCGTCAGCGTTATCCGCAGGCCGATACGCTATCGATGGGCATGACGGACGACATGGCGGCGGCGATCGCCGCAGGCAGCACCCTGGTGCGCATCGGCACCGCAATTTTTGGCGCCCGCGACTACTCGCAGGCCTGACAAACAGACGAGGGATTTGATGCAACATCGCAAGATTACCTTTATCGGCGCCGGCAATATGGCGCGTGCAATCATCGCCGGCCTGGTGGCGGGCGGCTATCCGGCCAAATCCATCAGCGTCTGCGCCCCTTCGCCGAAAAACCGCGATGCGCTGGCGGCGGACTACGGCATCGTCAGCAGCGGCGACAACGTCGCCTGCGCGCGCGAGGCCGAAGTAGTGGTGCTGGCGGTCAAACCGCAGCTGATGGCCGACGTTTGCCAACCGCTGCGCGAGCAGGTCGATTTCGGTGGCAAACTGGTGCTGTCGATCGCCGCCGGCATTCAGGTCAGCCGTTTCTATCAGCTGCTCGGCGACAAGCTGAACATCGTGCGCATCATGCCCAACACTCCGTCACTGGTCGGCAAGGGCATGAGCGGATTGTACGCGCCGGCGCAGGTCAGCCAGCAGGATCGTGATTACACCGGCGATTTAATGGCATCGGTTGGTACAGTTTGCTGGGTCGATGACGAAAATGGCATCAACGGCGTGATCGCCGCCGCGGGTAGCGCCCCGGCCTATTTCTTCCTGTTTATGGAAGCGATGCAAAAAGAGGCCGAACGCATGGGCTTCGACAGCCAGACCGCGCGCGATCTGGTGCAGCAGGCTGCTTCCGGCGCCGCCGCCTTGGTAGAAGCCAACCCGGATACGCCGTTGGGCACGCTGCGCGAGCAGGTCACCTCCAAAGGCGGCACCACCGCCGAAGCGCTGCGGGTGTTCAACGAACGCCAGCTGCCGGAAACCGTGGCGCAAGCGATGCAGGCCGCCGTTGCCCGCGCCCAAGAGATGGAAAAATTATTTTAAATAACCATGAGTTAAGGAGAAGGACCACTTCATGCTAACGCTGACTTTCCTGGTCAAGACCGTTATTGATCTGTACGTGATGGTGCTGTTGCTGCGCATTTGGATGCAATGGACGCGCACCGATTTTTACAACCCGTTCTCGCAGTTTGTGGTGAAGATCACTCAGCCGGTCGTCAGCCCGCTGCGCCGCATCATCCCATCGCTGGGGCCTATCGACAGCGCTTCGCTGTTGCTGGCGTTCCTGCTGATGACCATCAAGTACCCGCTGCTGCTGCTGATCCAGGGCGGCGCGATGTCGCTCAGCCCCTATAACCTGCTGTTCGGCCTGATCTCGCTGGTGAAGTCTGCCGGCTACCTGATCTTCTGGGTGATGATCATTCGTGCGCTGATGAGCTGGATCAGTCAGGGCCGCAGCCCGATCGACTACGTGATGTACCAGCTGACCGAACCCTTGATGGCGCCGATCCGTCGCATCATCCCGGCGATGGGTGGCATCGACTTTTCCGCCATGGTGGTAATCCTGATCCTCTATCTGATCAACTACCTGGGCATGGATCTGTTCGGCGAGATCTGGTTCCTGCTGTGAGTGCAGTCACTCCGGTGCTGGACGGGCTGGCGATCAGGCTATATATTCAGCCGAAAGCCAGCCGCGACCAAATTATCGGCTTGCATGGCGACGAACTGAAAGTCGCCATTACCGCCCCGCCGGTCGACGGCCAAGCCAACGCCCATTTGATCAAGTTTATCGCCAAGCAGTTCAAAGTGGCGAAAAGCAGCGTCACCATCGAGAAAGGCGAACTGGGGCGGCATAAACAGTTACGCATCGTGAATCCGCAACAGATCCCCGCCGTGGTCGCGGCGCTCATCAAATAATTTTCAAGGTAGTCATTATGCAAAAAGTCGTTCTTGCCACCGGTAACCCGGGCAAAGTGCGCGAACTTGCCGACCTGTTGGCCGATTTCGGCCTGGACGTGGTCGCGCAAACCGATCTGGGCGTGGAATCCGCTGAAGAGACCGGGCTGACGTTTATCGAAAACGCCATTCTGAAAGCGCGCCATGCGGCACAGGTCACCGGCCTGCCGGCGATCGCCGACGACTCCGGCCTGGCGGTAGACGCGCTGGGCGGCGCGCCGGGCATCTACTCCGCACGCTATGCCGGTGAAGACGCCGACGATCGGCAAAACCTCGATAAGCTGCTGGCGGCGCTGAAAGACGTGGCGCCGGGCCGGCGCGGCGCGCAATTCCACTGCGTGCTGGTCTATCTGCGCCATGCAGAAGATCCGACGCCGCTGGTGTTCCACGGCAGCTGGGCCGGCGAAATCACCGAGCAGGCCGCCGGCGAAGGCGGCTTCGGTTACGATCCTGTCTTCTACGTGCCGGAGCTGGGCCGCACCGCCGCTGAGCTGAGCCGCGACGAGAAGCGGGCGATTTCGCACCGCGGCAAGGCGCTGAAGCTGATGTTGGAAGCCATGCGCAATGCTTAAGCTGCCCCCGCTGAGTCTCTACATCCACATCCCGTGGTGCGTGCAGAAATGCCCGTACTGCGACTTCAACTCCCATGCGCTGAAGGGTGACGTGCCGCATCAGGAGTACGTCGATCATCTGTTGGCGGATCTGGATGCCGACCTGCCGCTGGCCGGCGGCCGGGAGATAAGCACCATCTTCATCGGCGGCGGCACCCCCAGCCTGCTGAGCGCCGAAGCGATGCAAGCCTTGCTGGACGGCGTGCGGGCGCGCATACGCGTCGCCGACGACGCCGAAATCACCATGGAGGCCAACCCCGGCACCGTGGAGGCCGATCGCTTCAGCGGCTACCAGCGCGCCGGCGTCAACCGCATCTCCATCGGGGTGCAAAGCTTCAGCGCCGAGAAGCTGACCCGCCTGGGGCGCATCCACGGCCCGGAAGAGGCCAAGCGCGCGGCGACGTTGGCGACCGGCCTTGGCCTGCGCAGCTTCAACCTCGATCTGATGCATGGCCTGCCGGATCAGTCACTGGAAGAGGCGCTGGACGATCTGCGCCAGGCTATTGCCCTCAATCCGCCGCACCTGTCGTGGTATCAGTTAACCATCGAGCCGAACACCCTGTTCAGCTCGCGCCCGCCGGTTTTGCCGGACGACGACGCGCTGTGGGATATCTTCGAACGCGGCCACCAGCTGCTGAGCGCCGCCGGCTATCAGCAGTATGAAACTTCGGCCTATGCCAAACCGGGCTACCAATGCCAGCACAACCTCAACTACTGGCGCTTCGGCGACTATCTGGGGATCGGCTGCGGCGCGCACGGCAAGGTAACCTTCAGCGACGGGCGCATCCTGCGCACCGCCAAGACCAAGCACCCGCGCGGCTTTATGCGCGGCGATTACATGGACAAGCAGCATGAGGTGGCGGCGGCGGATCGGCCGTTCGAATTCTTCATGAACCGTTTCCGCCTGCTGGAAGCTGCGCCGCGCGCCGACTTCGTCAACTACACCGGGCTGGCGGAAAACGTCATTCGCCCGCAGCTGGACGAAGCGCTGGCCAAAGGCTATCTGGAAGAAACCGCAGAGCACTGGCAAATCACCGAGAAGGGCAAACTGTTCCTCAACTCGCTGCTGGAACTGTTCCTGGCAGACGACGAGTAAAAAAAAGCGCTGAATAATCAGCGCTTTTTTATTGGTGTTAATCCGGGTAAAACGTCTGAGACAGAATCTGCTGAGTTTCCCAGATGCCGTTTTCCGGATATACATCCAGCCCAGTTTCGGCCGTAGCGAGCGCAACGGCCTTCGACCAGACGACATCCAGCCAATCAGCATCGCTCAGTTTACCTTTTAGGCTGGGCGATTCTTTCAAGCTGTAAAGCACCTCTTTGCGCTGCGCTTTAATCGTTCTCTCCCAGCTGGTTCCGCGCCTGGCCGGCTGATATTTCCATTTAAGCAAATGTGCAATCAGCACCGTCATCCGGCTAGCAAGTTCCCTTTGCTCGCTCTTCCCCACGTCCTCAATCTCCTCGGCGATCTTTTCAATATCGATCTCAGACAATTTTCCGGAGCGCAAAAGAGCGGCCTGTTCATTTGCCCAGGCAACAACATCGGTTTCGTAACGTGTATGGCTCATAGCGTCCTCCGTAAACATCCATAAATCTGTACGTAGTTTGACCAGTCTGTCAGACAAGCTTCAGAAGGTCAAAAAACATACTACCGAGAAGGTTCTTAAATCACTTCAACGCCTTCAGCAGATCCTTGCGCTGGGTTTCCAGTGCGGTGACGCGGTTGCAAACGTCGCGGCCGAAGTTCTGGAAGTCCTGCTCCTGGTTGTTCCATTCGTTCTGGATCGCCTTCTGCAAGCCGCCCAGGTTGCCCATGATCGCCTGCAGCGGGTTGCCGCCGCTGTTGGCGGCCTGTTTGACGCCCATCTCGTTCAGGCTGTCCTGCAGCACCCCGCCCATGCTCTGCTGCACGATGTTGCGGCCGTCCTGTTCCACCTGGTCGATCGCCTTGTGGTGGAAGGTCAGGCCGTCGCTGCGGTGTTCGATGATGCGGTTCATCTGCTGTTTCAACTGGCCGTTCAGGGTGGTCAGCCGGTTGCGCACGTTGCTGTTGCTGCCCAGCTCCTTGACGATCACTTTATCCAGCGATGAACGGGCTTTCTCCAGGTGCTGCTGCGCGCCGTCGTCGATCCACGGCAGTTGCTTGCGCAGCGCGCTCTGGTAGCTGAAGGCTTTCTGCCGCTGGCTGTCGCTCAGGCTCAGCGCCTGACCGTTGCGGATCACGTCGCCATCCGGCGAAATTTGCAGGTCGCCGCTGGCGCCTTTCACCTGCACGCTCTGCGGGCTGATGATCACATCGTCCTGGGGTTTAACGCTGCATTGGTACTCGGCGTGGGCCTGCGCGGCAGTCGCCGCCAGCAGCAGTAAGGCTAACCCGGTTTTCTTCAACATAGCTTCTCCTGACTCCCATCCAGATTGGGATTAAAAAATCGAACGACCGATACGTTGAGACAACAGTTCCAGCGCCGCAGTTCCCGCCAGCGAGTTGCCGGAAGCATCCAGCTCCGGCGACCAGACGACGATCGACAACTCGCCCGGCACGATGGCCACGATGCCGCCGCCCACGCCGGACTTGCCCGGCATCCCCACCCGATAGGCGAATTCGCCGGCGCCGTCGTACATCCCGCTGGTCATCATCAGAGCATTGATCTGCCGGGCCTGCAGCGGGCTGATCACCGTCTCGCCGTTGAGATCGCGGCCGTGATTGGCCAGATAGACGAAGCTGCGCGCCAGCTCCACGCAGCTCATGCGCAGCGCACAGTAGTGGAAATAGGTTTGCAGCACGGTGATCACGTCGTTCTCGAAGTTGCCGAACGACTTCATCAGATAGGCGATGGCCGCATTGCGATCGGAGTGTTCGAACTCGGAGCGCGCCACCCGCAGGTCATAGGCCAGGTCGTCTTCGCCGGCCAGCTGGCGCACCACCTCCAGCATGCGCTGTTTGGGGGCGCTGAGCCGAGTTTGCAGCATGTCGCACACCACCAGCGCGCCAGGGTTGATAAACGGATTGCGCGGTTTGCCCTGCTCCATCTCCAGCTGCAGCAGCGAGTTGAACGGCAGGCCGGAAGGCTCTTTGCCGACGCGCCGCCAGATCTCAGGCTCCTGATAGCGCGTCAGCGCCAGCGTCAGGCTCAGCACTTTGGAGATCGACTGAATGGAGAAGCGCTCCGCGGCGTCGCCGGCCTGGAACAGTTCGCCGTCCACCGTGCAGACGGCGATCGCCAGCCGATCGGCGGGCACTTCCGCCAACGCCGGGATGTAGTCGGCCACTTTCCCCTGGCCAATCAGCGGGCGCACCTGTTGCAGGATCTCCTCCAGCAACGCGTTATCCAATGTTGTTACCACCTCGGTCACACTCCGGGCAAAACAAAGGCGCCGTTAAGGCACCTGAGATCAATAAAACGGCGCGGCGCGAAGCCGCGCTCATCGGGCAAGCGCGATCAATCCCACCAGATATCGAACAGATCGCTGACCTTAACGTCGGTCAGTTTGCGCGCTTCCAGCCAGTTTTTCACCAGCTCGCGCTGCTCGTCGGTGCAGTGGCCGATCTTCTGCAGGCAGATTAGACCTTCCCACTGCAGGTAGCCGCTGCCGTCAAACGCCAGGCCGTTCGGCTCGATCACTTCATCGATGAAGGTATCCAGCGTGCTGTCGATGTCTTCCACCGACGTGCCTTCGGCGAAGCGCCAGGCTACGGAGAAACCCAGCTCCTGAAATTCTTCAATGTGCAACTTTTTACGTAAACGACGACTGCGGTTCTTAGCCATTATTCTTTCCTCTCAAACATCAAGTCCCAAACGCCATGTCCCAGGCGCTGGCCGCGTAATTCAAATTTCGTCAGTGGGCGCGAATCCGGACGCGGCACGTAATCATTATCGCTGGAAAGATTACGGTAGCCTGCGACCCCGTTCATAACCTCTAACATATGTTCCGCATAAGGTTGCCAATCGGTGGCCATGTGGAAGACGCCGCCGGTCTTCAGCTTGCGCAGCACCAGTTCGACAAACGACGTTTGCACGATGCGGCGCTTGTTGTGGCGCGCCTTGTGCCACGGATCGGGGAAGAACAGCTGCACCATGTCCAGCGAGCCGTCCGGGATCATGTTTTCCAGCACCTCAACCGCGTCGTGGCACATCACGCGCAGGTTGCTCAGCTTCGCCTCGTGGGCGTCGGCCAGGCAGGCGCCCACGCCCGGCGAGTGCACTTCGATCCCTAAAAAGTTCTGCTGCGGGTTGTTGCCCGCCATGGTCACCAGCGAGGCACCCATGCCAAAACCGATCTCCAGCACCGTCGGCGCTTCGCGGCCGAACAGCGCGGCGAGATCGACAGCGTCAGCCTGATACTCCACGCCCATCACCGGCCAATAGTTCTCCAGCGCGTGCTGCTGGCCTTTGGTCAGCCGCCCCTGGCGGCGGACAAAACTGCGGATACGGCGCATCGCGCGGCCGTTCTCATCAAATTCCGGGGAGATGACGTCATTAATCATAGTGCTTTCTGTCTGTTTGGCTGCCAATTAGGGAAACGCGCATTATGCAAAGATACATTGGTTTAGCAAGTGTTCATCTTCTGTACCCGCCGTGCGGCGTCGGAAAGTTCCGGTTTACAGCACCATAACTCTATGCTGCAATCTCGCTTCATTTTCTGCCGGATAACGACGCTGCTCATGATGCAAGCACAACAATTCGCACAGGTGGTGCTTGACTGGTATCAGCGCTACGGCCGCAAGACCCTGCCGTGGCAGCTGGAAAAAACCGCCTATCAAGTATGGCTCTCCGAGGTGATGTTGCAACAGACCCAGGTTGCCACCGTCATTCCTTATTTTCAGCGCTTTATGGCCCGTTTTCCCAACGTGCGCGCGCTGGCGGAGGCCCCGCTCGACGAAGTGCTGCATCTGTGGACCGGCCTCGGCTATTACGCCCGCGCCCGCAACCTGCACAAGGCGGCGCAGACCATTGTCGCACAGCACGGCGGCGAGTTCCCGACAACCTTCGCAGAAATCGCCGATTTACCGGGCGTCGGCCGCTCTACCGCCGGCGCGGTGCTGTCGTTGGCGCTGGGCCAACACTATCCGATCCTCGACGGTAACGTGAAGCGCGTGCTGGCGCGCTGCTACGCGGTGGAAGGCTGGCCGGGCAAGAAAGAAGTTGAAAACCGGCTGTGGAAAATCAGCGAAGAGGTCACCCCGGCGCAGGGCGTCGGCCAGTTCAACCAGGCGATGATGGATCTGGGCGCCATGGTCTGCACCCGCTCCAAACCCAAGTGCGAACTCTGCCCGCTCAACGTCGGCTGCCTATCTTACGCCAACCACAGCTGGGCCAACTACCCCGGCAAGAAACCCAAGCAGACCCTGCCGGAAAAAACCGCCTACTTCTTATTGCTGCAGCACGGCGACCGCGTGTGGCTGGAGCAGCGCCCGGCGGTGGGCCTGTGGGGCGGCCTGTTCTGCTTCCCGCAGTTCAGCGCTCGCGTGGATTTGGAACTCTGGCTGCAGCAGCGCGGTCTGAAAGGCAAGCGCCTGGAGCAGCTGACCGCGTTTCGCCACACGTTCAGCCATTTCCATCTCGATATCGTGCCGATGTGGCTGTCGCTCGACGCGGCGGGCAGCGGCATGGATGAGGGCGCAGGTCTCTGGTATAACTTAGCGCAGCCGCCGTCGGTCGGGCTGGCAGCGCCGGTGGATCGCCTGTTGCAACAGCTGGCGAAGCAGCCCCCGATCCAACAAAACTTATATGGCGATAGCGCCATCGATGAGGAATTAGCATGAGCCGCACCATTTTTTGTACTTTCCTGCAGCGTGACGCCGAAGGCCAGGACTTCCAGCTTTATCCCGGCGACGTCGGCAAGCGCATCTACAACGAGATCTCCAAGGAAGCCTGGGGCGAGTGGATGAAGAAGCAGACCATGCTGATCAACGAGAAGAAGCTGAACATGATGAACGTGGACGACCGCAAGCTGCTGGAAGAGGAAATGATCAAGTTCCTGTTCGAAGGGCACGACGTGCACATCGAAGGCTATACGCCACCGAGCGAATAACGCTGTTGGGGCCAGGCGCTGGCCCGCTTCAATCCTCTTATACTTCTTCCAAACGGCTTTAAGATGAAGAAAATTTTAGCTTTGCTCGTAATAGCGCCTTTGCTGATCTCCTGTTCCGGCAAAAAAAGTGAAGAAATCAACGAAGCCTGGATTAAAGATACCAACGGCTTCGACATTCTGATGGGCCAATTCGCCCACAATATCGAGAACATCTGGGGTCTGAACGAAGTTCTGATCGCCGGGCCGAAAGACTACGTCAAATATACCGACCAATACCAAACCCGCAGCCATATCAACTTCGACACCGGCGCCATTACCATCGAGACCATCGCCACCACCGATCCGGCCGCGCACCTGCGCCAGGCGATCATCAGCACGCTGCTGATGGGTGACGATCCGGGGTCCATCGACCTCTATTCCGACGCCAACGATATCCAGATCAGCAAAGAGCCGTTCCTGTACGGCCAGGTGCTGGATAACAAGGGCGCGCCGATCCGCTGGGAATGGCGCGCGGCGCACTTCGCCGATTACCTGCTGCAGACCAAGCTGCAAAAGCGCACCTCCGGCCTGCACGTGATCTACTCGGTCACCATCCAGCTGGTGCCGAACCACCTGGACAAACGTGCGCACAAATACCTGCCGATGGTGCGCAAGGCGTCGGAAAAATACGGCGTGGACGAGTCGCTGATCCTGGCTATCATGCAGACCGAATCGAGCTTCAACCCGTATGCGGTGAGCGGTTCGGACGCGCTGGGCCTGATGCAGGTGGTGCAGCATACCGCCGGTAAGGATGTGTTCCAGATGCGCGGCAAATGGGGCACTCCGAGCCGCAGCTACCTGTTCGATCCGGAAAACAACATCGATACCGGCACCGCCTACCTGGCTATCCTGCAGAACAACTACCTGGGCGGCATTCAGAACCCGACCTCGCGCCGCTATGCGGTGATCACCGCCTACAACGGCGGCGCAGGCAGCGTGCTGCGCGTGTTCTCCAGCGACAGAACGCGCGCCGTGGGCATCATCAACGGCATGCAGCCGGGCGACGTGTACCAGACGCTGACCACCAAGCATCCGGCCGCCGAGTCGCGCCGCTATCTGGTGAAAGTGAATACCGCGCAGAAGAGCTACCGCAGAAAGTAACGCTTCCCGCGTGGATATGAGAAGGGCCGGTGCGAACCGGCCCTTTTTCTATGGCTTGATCATATAGCCGAAGATGCGCTTCCAGCCGTGATCTTTTTTCTCGATGTAGACTCCCTGCAGCTCCGGCGAGAAGCCCGGCAGGCGGTTGATGCCCTCTTCCAGCGCCAGGAAGTAGCGCTGCACCGCGCCGCCCCACACTTCGCCCGGCACCACGCACAGCACGCCCGGCGGGTACGGCAAGGCCCCTTCCGCCGCGATGCGCCCTTCCGCCTGGCCGATCGGCACCAGCTCGACGTTATCGCGGATAAATTCCACGTTGGCGTCCTGCGGGTTCATCACCACCGGCGGGAAATGATCCTGGCGGAACATCTCCTTTTGCAGCTGTTTGACGTCGAAGCTGACGTACAGATCGTGCATCTCCTGGCACAGCCGGCGAATGCTGTAACCGCGGTAGCGCTGCTCGTTCTTGCGGTACACCGTCGGCAGCACCACGCTCAGCGGCGCGTCCTCTGCAACATAGCGCTCGAACTGCGCCAGCATCTCCACCAGGTGCTCCATCTTGGCCGGGTTTTCCGCCGGGGTCAGCAGGAACAGGATCGAGTTGAGATCGCACTTCTCCGGCACGATGCCGTTCTCGCGCAGGAAGTTGGCCAGAATGGTGGCCGGCACGCCGAACTCGGTGTATTGGCCGGTCGCGGCGTCGATGCCCGGCGTGGTCAGCAGCAGCTTGCACGGATCCACCAAATACTGATCCTGGGCATAGCCTTCGAAGCCGTGCCACGTTTCCCCCGGCACGAAGGTGAAGAAGCGCGCGTCGTTGGCGATAAGGTCAGTATCGTGATCCTGCCAGTCTTTGCCCGCCACCTGCAGCGGAATAAACGGCTTCAGCTGCGAGCAGCGCGTGAGCAGCTGTTTGCGGGTCTCGATGCCCAGCTTGACGCAGTCCATCCACATGCGGCGCCCGGCGGGGCCGGCGTGCATCTTGGCGTTGACGTCCAGCGCGGCGAACAGCGGATAGAACGGGCTGGTCGACGCATGCAGCATGAACGCGTTGTTCAGGTGCTTGTGGTTGCAGTGGCGCTTTTGCCCTTTGATATGGTCGTCTTTCTTGTGGATCTGCGAGGTCTGCGAGAACCCCGCCTGCTGTTTATGCACCGACTGGGTGACGAAAATGCCCGGATCGTGTTCGTCCAGCTCCAGCAGCAGCGGCGAGCACTCTTTCAGCATCGGGATAAAGCCTTCGTAGCCCACCCAGGCGGAGTCGAACAGGATGTAGTCGCACAGGTGACCGATGGTGTCGATCACCTGACGCGCGTTGTAAATCGTGCCGTCGTAGGTGCCGAGCTGAATAATCGCCAGCCGGAACGGCCGCGCCGCCGCAGCCTTCTCCGGCGCCACTTCGCGGATCTGCTCACGCAGGTAGCGTTCGTCGAAGCAGTGCGCATCGATGCCGCCGATAAAGCCGAACGGGTTACGGGCGGTTTCCAGATAGATCGGCGTGGCGCCGGCCTGGATCAGCGCCCCGTGGTGGTTGGATTTATGGTTGTTGCGATCGAACAGCACCAGATCGCCACGGGTCAGCAGCGCGTTGGTCACCACCTTGTTGGCCGCCGAGGTGCCGTTGAGCACGAAGTAGGTTTTATCGGCGTTGAACACCCGCGCCGCGTGCTTTTGCGCATCCTTGGCCGATCCTTCGTGGATCAGCAGATCGCCCAGCTTGACGTCGGCGTTGCACATATCGGAACGGAACAGGGTCTCACCGTAGAAATCGAAGAACTGCCGGCCGGCCGGGTGTTTGCGGAAGAACTCGCCGCCCTGATGCCCCGGGCAGGCGAAGGTCGAATTTTCCATCTCGACGTAGGTCTTCAGCGTTTTGAAGAACGGCGGCAGCAGCGCCTGCTCGTAGGCGTCGGCGGCGGCCTCCAGTTGCGCCATATAGAACGGCTTGCTGGCGCCGGCCAGCAGCGCGAAAACCCCACTGACGAACGGCAGATAGTCCGGCGAGAGATGCTCATCCCCTTCCACCGCCACGAAGGTTGGAATGTCGAAACCCGTCGCCTGCAAGCGCGCCAGAATGCCGGCGTTCACGTCGGCGACCGACACCACTGCCGCCGCCACGTCGGTGTAGTCCGTCTGCTCTACGCGCACGATTTGGCGCAGCGTCTCAATGGTGGCGACCAGGCTGGCGCTGGTCGCGATTTTCAATTCTTTCATCATGCTGACTCTCAAACGGTGAAGGATGAGGGTGTGCCACCGGCACGGTAATGAGATAACGCGGTTATCCCGGTAAAGCGATACCCGGGCACGGCAGCATAAGCGGCGTGCGTGACCGGCTCATGATCGGGGATCATCAGGCGGCTATCGGGGGAACTGGTCTTGGCAGCGTCCGACAGGCATCAGTAAAATCAGGGCCGCAGCGCTGGCTTTACGCATGCCTAACAGCGAGCATCAGGCGGCTTTACCGCATGGCCGGCAGGCGTATTCGGGCGGATGACGTGCAAAGGAGACAACGGCGGAACGGTGGCGGCGTCAGATGTCTGGTGCGCAGCAGCGCTTGAGCAACAAAACCAGTCATGCCAATAACCCTCTGGCTTATAAGAAGCGGGAACACCGTCAGGGAACGGAGAGTGCTAAAATTTGCGCAATGATTGCATGATTCGTTGCGGGGTTCAAGCAAGAATCGCCTTGGTTTAATGCGCGTCAATTGAAATATAATATATTGTTTTTTAAATAAAAAACCATAAAACCCCACCTGAATACCGGTATAAATACACGTTTTATATGCATATTTATTGAGTGACGATACCCTCCCACTCCCCACTCCGCCGGGTTCACTGCCTGAAAATAGAGCAACCGATCGGCTTTGTGACAGAAAGCGATTGACGCCATCCAGCCAATACGGTTTAATGCGCCCCGTTGCCCGGATAGCTCAGTCGGTAGAGCAGGGGATTGAAAATCCCCGTGTCCTTGGTTCGATTCCGAGTCCGGGCACCATTAATTCTGCATGAAAGCGAGCTGGTTAGAGGCAATCCCTTTAACGGGCAAAACAATGGAACTAACAGATTGATATCGCAATGTTTTTTCGAATTTGCACACTCGATGTTAATAACTAGGTTCCTCTTAAAATGGATGCCTGTGTTCCTGCACAGGCGTCCTTTTCTCGATCACTGGTGATTTTTACAGCTTGTTAAAATTATGTCAAGGCGTGTCTGCGCCCTTTTTCACCGTTGGTGGCGACATCCATATACAGTGATAATTCATTCTCAAGTGCTTGCCCTGTCATCTTCAAATCCAGCTCAACATACTCCATCGTTGTACTGACACTTCGATGTCCCAGCAGACCTTTAACCATTGCCAAATTACGATCTGGTGACTTCATCATCTCAGTCGCCAGTGTATGCCTGAACCGATGTGGACTTACCTTAAAACCACACTCTTTTGTTAGTCTGGTGAAAAACGAGCGAACAGGTTGTATTGCTGGCTCTGAGTCAACCTCACCCAATGGCGCCAAGAATCGCGCCACATCGAACAGATAATCTGCCGGTTCGGTCCCCTGTTCAATTGCCCGACTAACAAGTATTCGCATACGTTCGCGGACAAAACTGACGATAGGAACCAACCACTCACGATGAGTTTTACTCCCCTCTTTACACAGCAACATCGAGTTTGCCTCAAGATCAACATCCATAAGACGTATATGTAACAACTGGTTTTGTCTCATCCCCGTCGAACGCAAAACGTCGATAACCGTCCGCCAATACCAAACAGGAAAAAGAGCACAGGAACGGCTTTTGCCCACGTGGCTTTTTTCGCGTTCTTCAAACTGCTCTAACACCAGATTAATCCTGACCAACTGGTCACGGTTCAGTATTTTTTTACGCTTACTACCTGGTGGTACTTGCGTTTCGTTTAAAGGATTTTCCTCTATGTTTAACCATTTTTTCTTTATCCCCTGATTGTAGATCGCACGCAAATGGCGAGCTTTATTATTCCAGGTACTTGTTGTAATCCCCCTTCCAAGCATGTCTCTACGCCACAAAATCAGCTCTCGATTTGTAACGTCATCAGGTAACTTGTCATACCCAATAAACTTCCTGAAAACGGCAACGACACGGAAATAACTCTTTTCAGTTTCTGGACGTAGCGCTTTTGAGAAAAAATATTCCTCAAGCAGAGTTTCCCAATCCATAGCACGCAATTTATGCATGATATCTCCCTAGCTTAAACAAAAATCATGCGAGCATGATATGTTCGCATGACACGATTAATCCCTGTTAAGGGATCACTAATACCGGACTGTCGTCAGGTAGTTTTTCGCCCCGATAGAGCAAACTTGCTTTAACGAGATAACCTTTGGTTCGTTTAAACGCACCTGTGCACTCTGATGTTTTATACAGGTACGCAAAATAAAATCGCTTACCCTTCCCCCTGCGGTGTTTTTCCAGGCGTTCAAAGTCTTCCTGAAGGACTTCTCGCTGAGAGCCATCCAGACCCGTCTGTTTCAAATACAAATAAAAAACTCCAGGCACGGTTATAAAGACAAAACCAGAAACAAGATGAACCCTAGCCTCTCCAGTGTTAATGAGGATTTGATTAGAATTGAGTCCATCAGCTAACCAACGCCAAAATGCGTCTCCGGGCGCTACCCCTTCATTAGCTTCAATAGCCGGTGTTGGTATTTGAGGAGCGCCAAGTTCGGGGGTTGAAAACGCCGCTTCGGAAGCGATATCATCGCCTCCGTCTGACTCCTGGTTTACTTCGGCTGCGTCAACCTCCTGAGCCACTTCAGCAGTAAGCACAGGATTATCAGCAGGCATAGGGCCTTCATCTTCGTGAGGGGCGTCTCCTAATGCCTGTTTTGCCTGGTTCACCGGAGCAGACACCGATACATCCATCAACGACAGCAACGCCTGGAGATCTTCCCCCGTGCCGACAACCGGCTCCGATTCTATCGTCATCCCGGCCAACGGCTTGTCGTTCACCGGTGTATCCAGTGCCGAGCTGAGTAATGCATCCGTTGCTGACGGTGCATTCCCGTTAGACGGGCCTGCTATCTCTGCCAGCAGTTGTTCCTCGATAAGAGGTGAGTGGGTGCTGCTGACTGTGCTTTGCAAATCAATCGACGACACCGGCGGAGTGAAAGTTTCTTTTTCAACTGCCGGCACCATCGGCGTTAATGGCACTGCCGGTGTTACAAGCGCAGCCCCACCTTCCTGCAGGGCAGCCAATAAATCCTCGCCACGGGCCAGCCTGACCGCCTCCTGGACAATGTCGTCTATCACCGGTAATGCACTCGGTTGACGTAACGCAATCAGCATCAACGACTGAATGGACACCGGCAGTGCTGACAGCCAGTCGGTGACCGCTGCCGGCAGCAAACGTGCCGCAATCATCGTGCTCTGACTTGTCACCAATACCGGATCTGACGAGGTAGCAGTGAACCGAAAGCGGTAAGGTTCTATGGGGATGACCACACCAACTAACCAGGGCTGACCGCTCCGGAGCTCACCCTCCAGTTGGCTAAACAGCGGCAGGTAGTGCCACAGTGCCGCATAGAACACCACCATGTTCCACTGCACATTTTGGGCTGCCTGTTCTTCCGGCGCCGCTCCCGGGGGCAGCATATGTCCCTTGGCAAGGCGCACCGCATAGGCCACCGTCTGGAGGGTTACCTCAGCCAACCCGCCCTCCCGGGCATACTCCCCCTGCTGCGCAGCCGGCAGTACCTGCATCAGCGTCATTAGCTGATTCAGCGGCTGCAGATAGAAATCCGTATAGAGGTCTTTGGGCAGTACGCTGTTCTCCCACAGCTGCTGCAGACACTGCTTGCGAGATGCCGTGTCTAGCAACTGCTCGGCGGTCGCCGGCATAAAATAGCCTGCTGGGCTCTGCGGGGTTGAAACGCGTGCTGTTGACCTCACCAGCATTTCCCTGGTCCCAACCAGCATCTCTTTGATGGCTTTCAGCATACAGGGTCTCCCGTGTCGGCAACATCCTCGCCCTCGTCGCCCTTCTCCATCAGCATCTGCAGCAATCCGTTCAGCACCAACGTTTCCTTGGCCCGGGTCACTGCGACATACAGCAGGTTGGTTTCATCGGTACGCTCACACTCGGTCATCAAAGGGTCCGTGATATCCGCAAAATCTTCGTCCAGCACCACCACCGGCCACTCCAGTCCCTTGCTGCGGTGCGCCGTCGACACGGTCACCTGCGCCTGACTTTCGTCAGTAACCGCATGCTCACGCATCACCTGTAGCTTTTGCGGCAGCGGGAAGTACAGGTCAAGCAACCGGAGCCCCTGGTTCATTTCCGCATCTTTGGTCGCCCTGGCCACCGCCTCAAACTCCTCAAAGTTACGGTAATCCCGGGAAAGCTGCGGGGAGTGCATTCGTTCGGGCATGTCCGCCGAGAACCAGTACAGGTCTTCCAGTTCCTCGGTCTTGTAGCCGACGATACCGCCGACCCAATACACCTTCTTGCCGGCCAGACTGGCATCCAGTGCCGCGCCGATGACACCGGCCACCGTGCGGTTCAATACGGCAACAGATTGCGCCTTTACGTCATCGGGTAAACACGTCACAACCCTGTCGTTTCCCCACTCCCCGACCACGGGCACCGTTTCGCCTTGTCGGGCCAGCAGCCTGTTGGCCACCCGGGCCACGGCGGGGCCAAAACGGAAACTGTGAGTCAGGTAAAGCTGGTCCGCATAAGCCAGCGCTGAGGCGTCAAGAGCATTCTCCGCGCCCCGGAACCGATAGATTTGTTGATGCCGATCGCCAACCAGCACCACATCACAGCACTGCGCCAGTACCAGCGACTGCGTCACCGGATTTGCATCCTGCCCCTCGTCAAACAAGAGCGTCTGCCAGCGTCTGGAGAGGTCAGGCTGCGAGAGCTGATAAAGCTTGAGGTAAATGTCATGGGTGACAGGGAAGGTGCCGTCCTGGCACGCAGACTCACGCCACAGCAGATGCGCGGCCGCTAGAATTTTATCGGGAGACAGGCCGCTACGCGCCTCTTCATTAGGCAGGTGTTGCGGGCCTAATTCAGCATCTCCGCTGCAGAGGAAGGCGTTAAACGTCGTGATAGATGTGCGGGCCAGTGGCCAATGGCGGGTATTGAGCTGACGGGCCACGTCGGTGATACGCAGATTAGCCGTCAGCCGCTGCCGGTAATGGCGCCCAAAGTTGGGCCAGGCCAGCTGGTGTGACGTCTTGCATTCGACGTTGAACGGGAATTTTTGCTCGGCCTCATCCCTGACTGCACGGTTATAGGCGAGATAAAGCATTTTGTGGTCCGGGTTTGCCTGGGCAAACCGAACCAGCGTGGACGTTTTGCCGGTGCCGGCAAAGGGCCTGACCACCAGGCGATGGCCAGACCAACCGATGATGGCAGCCTGTTCGGGCGTATCAGAATAAGACATCAGCAGCACTCCGTAATCACATGACCGGCGCTTATCCTGCGCAGTTCAGCACGACAAGCGCCACCAAAAAACCTTTTTCCGAAAGAAAAGATTTCCAGGGTAAATTGCCTTACGTTGTATTGCTGTTGCAGTAGTCTTAAAAAAAACGCCAAATACTATGGTCACACACCATTAATATTTAGCGCCCAATATTGTTGCAGATTAAAAATTAATACACTTGACCGGCACACGGTCTTTTTATCTTCTTATACTCCCCTGGTATTGCAATCGCTTCGATGCAGGAAAATTAACACTCCACCTATTCAGTGATTACAGGATAAAGTTAACAGACCAGAGAATCAAATACCAAAAAATGAAAACCTATGAGTTTTCATAGGTCATGAAAGTTAACATATTACACAACCATCTGAAAAGGAAAGTTTTCATGATACCCACGCTCAATGCAAATCTCTATTAGATTCACTATTGAACCAGCATGAAATTTAAACTTAATGTTTCTCAAATAATAATCATAGTTCGCCGGTGTAATATTCATCACATCTGAAACCTGTTTCCTTTTCACTCCCTTAAGAACAAAAAACAGGATCTTAGCCTCATTAGCAGTAAGGTTCACCCCTTGGTAGGGGGATACTCTCATAAGTTTTGATGTTCCAGCTATGTTAGAAAAATCAAAGACACCATTCATGATAATAGCAGTTGCAAGCGTTCCTGCAGGATACCCGTTTGCATCATAAATAATTTCTTTGGATGTGTGCAAAAAGGCCTTAATCACTCCAGGCAAAGGTTCAAGAACATTATAACGCTCGCCAGATAGAATCGCATTCTCATGATTGGTATAAATATCCCTTCTATCAGCCCAGGGCATGTCAAAGTCATTAAGCCCCTGTAGCTTATGTGGATGTACGCCTGAGAAACGACTAAATACCGCGTTAGATGCCACAAAGCGGTGGTTCAGGTCCTTCACAAGGATAATACCACCGCCAGCATGAATTAATGGTTTGTCCATATAGGATTCAATTGTTGGCTCAAGGGCTTGCTCTGCTCCTGTGAAAATCCGTTTTCCCTTTTTCATAGAATGCCTCAGATATCTGGAAACAAGCTGTAAGTGAGGTGTTGACAATAGGTGGATATGGATTCAAACCCATTTGATACTGTAAAGCCCACTCAATATGGTGGGCTTTACAGCATCAGGCTTTGTTCTAACCAACCGAATACCCACCATCAACCGTAATGATTTGTCCTATGATGGACCGAGCAGCATCGGAGGAGAGAAATAAAGCCGTAGCAGCAATCTCCCCAGTAGTTGCTGTACGCCCGGTAGGCATTCGACTAAGAAATTCGGCTTTCGCTTCTTCATTCCGGCCAACAAAGCGATCAAACATATCAGTATCAACGGGGCCTGGCGCAATCGCATTAACCCTAATACCTTTAGCTGCGACCTCAAGTGCTACGGAGCGCGTAAGCCCATTGACTGCATGTTTACTGGCAGCGTACACGCTTCCTCTAGGGATACCAACCAATCCAGCTTGCGAAGATATATTAATTAAACTGCCAGTCCCCCGCTTGCACATAACAGGCAAAGCATGCTTCATCACAAGCAGTGTGCCCAGGACATTAGTATCAAATACCCGATGAAAGTCTTCGACGGTAGTTTGAGCATAGGGTGCGGGTAGCCCCTCTGTTCCTGCACTGTGAATTACCGTGTCAATTTTACCGTACATTTGACAGGCCATTTCCATCAAGGAGGCCACTTGTTCTTCAAAAGCAACATCAGCAAGCACAAAGTGACTTTGAGAATTAATGTCCCTCAGCTCCTCTTGTAGCTCTTCACCACGCTTGGTTTTTCGGCCGGAAAATATTACGTTATAACCGTTTTTTGCAAACTGACGGCAACACTCTTCGCCAATCCCAGAAAGCGCACCTGTTATTACAACTACTTTTGCTGACATTAAAAAATCCTCAAGATTGGTTGTAAATATCTGACGGTAGAGAATCATTACTCATACCATGGGTAACGAAATGCTATTGAAAAGACTACACCCTTTTAATTATAAAAGGCAACCAGAGGAAATCCGTATGTACTTTCATAACGACTCCTTGCTGGGGCGCTACACTCACTAGCCACACTTCAGAGTGAAAGCTGTATGACTCTCTACGGCTCATAATGATTTATTTTACTTTAAATGCGATCCTATTGCCTGTTCGATGACTTACCTGGACAACTTCAGGTGTGGTTCATACAATCAATCCATACTTCAATCAACAATTAACTCATAATCAACAGATAGTTACGCTATTGGATGCCCGTACTCGACTGAAATTATTATTTCTATCGAATAATGAGTTTCATCAGGATTCGATTTTCTTCATATCGCGAAATAGAGGAATAAGCTCGCCATGCGCTCGTGTCGAGGTCGGCACCAATTTTAGCGTCAACGTGAATGGCGAGACCATCCAGAGAAGAAGGTAATGTTTATGTCAAAAGTATCAGAAAAAATCCAATGGCTGGTTACTTATCGTAAGAATACAGATGAGGATGCCGCGTTAGAAATGCCATCATTTGAACACTACAACGCAACATCCAAAGAGTTAATTATCCCGTTAAATTATATTATCCGCATTGAAAAAATGGGGAAATAGTGAAGCGTTGGGACAGATAGATATTAGCCGGCTCAGACAAATGGAAAAGCTGCAACCCAGATGATTTCGAGATCTTGGGGGGCGCTGATAACAATCAATAAAGTTATTGAAAAGTAAAAACTACTGAAATAACGATAAAACCCATTTATTGCCGTAAAAAACCACCTGCATAGCAGGTGGCATTGATTTCGCCCCATAGGGGCGCACTAAGTCCAGACTCAGAGAGCCTTCCCTTCACACTTCTTTAAGTGGAAGCTGGCTCGCGGCTACGTTGTGCTGACCCGTAACCAGCAACACCGTCATACCGAGCTCAAAGCTCTGCTGAACAATGGCGATTTTTTCCTGAACACTACGTCGTCTGCACATCTTTGGACCTAAAACGTCAATTCCTGACACCAACGACTATCTAAAAACTAGTATTATGACTATCACTAACTTAAGTGATACTGACCTGCCCCCAGTATTAGATACAACCATCAGTTAGTAATGTCGGTTTGTTTACCTTCATATTTTCCATTTCGCCACCGAGCTGCAAACTCTGATGGCGTCTGATAATTCAGTGCTGAATGGGGACGACACTCGTTATAATTCTGCCGCCAGTCATTAATAACTTTCCTGACGTGAACGATATCGCTGAACCAGTGCTCATTCAGGCATTCATCGCGAAATCGTCCGTTAAAGCTCTCTATGAATCTGTTCTGCGTTGGCTTGCCCGGCTGGGTTAAGCGTAACTCAACACCATGCTCAAAAGCCCATTGATCCAGTGCGCGGCAGGTGAACTCCGGCCCCTGGTCAGTTCTTATCGTCGCCGGATAACCTCGAAACAGTGCAATGCTGTCCAAGATACGCGTGACCTGAACGCCTGAAATCCCGAATGCGATGGTAATTGTCAGGCACTCCTTCGTGAAGTCGTCCACAAAGGTCAGGCACTTGATCCTGCGGCCAGTGGCGAGCGCGTCCATGACAAAATCCATCGACCAGGTCAGGTTGGGCGCCGCCGGGCGGAGCAGCGGCAGGCGTTCTGTTGCCAGCCCTTTACGACGCCGCCTGCGTTTTACGCCCAGCCCTCTCAGATGATAAAGGCGGTACACGTGCTTGTGATTAACATGAAGGCATTCACGGCGTAGTAATTGCCAGATGCAGCGGTAACAAAAACGCCTGCGCACCAGTGCCAGCTCAGTGATACGCCCTGATAAATGCGCATCGGCCGCCGGACGCTGAGCCTCATAGCGGCAGGTCGACAGGGACAAACCTGTAAGCCTGCAGGCACGACGTTGAGACAGACCAGTCGCATCACTCATAAACTCAACAGCTTCCCGATTCTGGTCTGTCGTCAGTACTTTCGCCCCAGAGTCACTTGAAGTGCCTCCTTATCCAGCATGGCTTCGGCAAGTAGCTTCTTGAGTCTGGCGTTCTCTTCCTCAAGCGACTTCAGGCGCTTAACCTCGGGCTCCTCCATACCGCCATACTTCTTACGCCAGGTATAAAAGGTGGCATCGGAAATGGCGTGCTTGCGGCAGAGCTCACGGGCAGAAATCCCGGCTTCAGCTTCGCGGAGGATACTGATGATCTGTTCATCGGAAAAACGCTTCTTCATGGGGAT
The DNA here is from genome assembly GCF_052692115.1 of Serratia sp. TSA_105.2. NCBI lineage: Bacteria > Pseudomonadati > Pseudomonadota > Gammaproteobacteria > Enterobacterales > Yersiniaceae > Serratia > Serratia sp. TSA_105.2. The sequence goes on along the minus strand of NZ_JBQZFT010000007.1, from coordinate 67,541 downwards.
GTCCTCATGTGGCTTATGAAGACATTACTAACATCGCGGTGTATTAATCAACGGGAGCAAGTCAGTTATGATAGGTCAGCCAATACCAATCATCAAAGAGAGTCGCTTTCTTATTGATGCTATATCGAGTAAAAGAAATAAAATTGATATATTGAATGTCTCGTCTCAGCTTCATGCGCAAGGGATCCCCTCATTCCAGGAAGTCACTTATGCGCAGATAGAGTCAAATGGTCAAATAACGGTTGTATGCGATGGCGCCAAGATGCCTTCAGTTATCGTAATGAAAGATGGTAAGGCCAGGATTGCTGAACTCAGTTCGATAGAGAAAGATGAAGCATGGCTTGCCTGTAAATTAAAGGACGCTGTTATAGATCCTCACGCGGTTTTCCTTGCGGAATTTTGGAATGGAAAATTAAGTTTTATATTAAATAACGGCGAGGTTAAACTCTCTCTTTAAGCACTATTCATTGTTATAGCATTTAAAGTAACGATTTTTCTCCGTAGATTTGGCATAACTGATTATTATTGCTATGTTTGTTATGGCTCGATTGAGACTGTGGCATCTCTTTCAGCAAACATTAACACAATGTTAACAACATGAAAAGGATCGTAAATGAAAATGGAAAATGGGATGGTTGTTGAAAAAAAAATATCATGGGGTAGCGTAATAGGCGGTGTGATCACTGTATTGGCCGTGTCATTACTGTTGTCAACGCTGGGTACAAGTCTTGGGCTTTCCATTGTTGACCCGGCTTCGGACGATCCGGTAAATGGAGCGGGAACCACCGTTGCCGTCTGGTCTGCAATCTCGATTATTGTCAGTCTTGCCATCGGCGCTTTCGTCGCCGGTCGTCTGGCAGCAAATGATGGTCTCATTCATGGCTTCCTGGTGTGGGCTACAGCGCTCATTGTTGCTGCAGTTCTGGGAACCTTGTTGGTTGGCTCAGCCGTTAAGATGACTGGTAATGCGCTCGGCGCCATAGCTTCTACCTCAGGTAGCCTGCTTTCAGGTGCAGGCTCTGCGCTTGGAAACGGTGCTTCCGGAGTGACAAATGTGGGAAAAAATCTCTTTGACCAGCTGGACATCGACACAAAACTTGAGCCGGAAAACCTAAAATCGGATGTGGTAGCTGCATTGAAAAAGAGCGATATACCTTCGTTGCAGCCAGAATTTATGCAGCAGCAGCTTGATGGTGCTAAAGCGGATTTGAGTGATGCGATTAAGGCTTTCTTCAACCAGCCTGATAGCAATGACGCTATCATACAGAAACTTATTAGTAAGCTGAAAAAGCGCGCGGATGCAATTACTCAGGATGTCAACCAGGACTCATTGAAAAAAGCGCTGAGTGAAAACACCGACATGTCTCCTGCAGAGGTTGATAAAACAGTCACTAACTTGATCGATACAAAAGAAAAAACAGCTCAAATCGTTAAGCAACGTCTCGATGAAGCAGAAGCGAAAATTAATGAGGCGAAGCAAAAGTATGCCGAGCTTAAACAGAAAGCACGTGAGCAGGCTGCCGCAGCTGCAGATGCATTGGCGCGTGCGGCTCTGTGGTCATTCTTTGCCTTGCTTCTTGGAGCAATCATCAGTGCGTTGGCCGGGTTATGGGGCGTAAAGACGAATGCCCGTCATATTCGAAGCTGATAGGCTGGTTTAGCGTTATCAAGAGATCTAATCAGATTGAGTGCAATTTTAGCTATGTTCATGCTGTTAAGGAGAGACTTATGAGAAAATCGCTAATGTACGCTGCGACCGTCATTTTTTCCATCATGGCCCTATCGGGATGCACACGTTCAAGTTATGCCATCTATACACATGACGGCCGTACTATAGTCAGTAAAGTTAAACCGGCCCAGACCAGCGCAGGCTTGGTAGGCTACACCGATGCTAATGGCGTCAAACAGCAAATTAACCAGTCTGAAGTGAAAGAAATTTCAGAGATCCCATAATGAAGTTAAGAGGATAGAAGTAAAATAAATTAGTTAAGTAACAGTGTTATTTTTTAATGAAGACCCTTGTTACAAGGGTCTTCATTAATCAACAGAACTGATTGGTATCTATAGTTATTAAAATGTTACACCCATCATCCAACCATTAAGATGCCGTCTAAGAAACCACTTTTTTATAGAGGGATTCTCATTTAAAAAGATGTAACTAACTTTAATGGAATAGGTTTGGATCGTGCTTTATTCTTTTAATCAATTAAGGAAAGCCTGGTGAATAAATACAGCCTGGCAATTTTACGATTTACACTGATGTTTATTTTTACGTTAATTCTTGTAGGTTGTCCTGAAACCCCTAATAAATCTTTGCGGGAGCAGGTAAGGGATGCTGAAAAGGCTTCTGGATATAGCTCAGATCCTGCTGTAATTGAAAAATGATGAGGTTAATATGGTTCGTGCAAACTCTGGAAAGTCGATCTCATCCTAAACGTCAATACGCCCCGGATGAGACGACTACTCCCAATATCAAATTGGCACGACCCATCCATCCCCAATAAGGAAATCATGCCATGGATAAACAGGAATACCGGCTGTACCTGGCCATGTTGAAGGCGCGCGGCGAACTGGCGCGCAAGGCAATGGTCGACAACGCCCGGCGGCGCAACATGCTCAAAGCGCATCGTCAACGACGCTCTGACGACATCAGGTCATTGTTGGCCTGGAAAGATAGGGATGTCTCAGTTGACGGGTTACTGGCCAGCGATGAGGAGTTGGAAACTCGTGAACGGGCGTTTGGCAAATAATGCGAAAGCGTAGGCAGCTGGCTGAAGGCGATAATAAGGGGGTTCTACATGGGAACCCCAGATTTTTCGAAGGCTGAAACAGACTAGGGGCGGTGATTCAATCATGGAGCGCGAGAACCTAAACCAGCCTCTTGTCTTGTTATCTGAACAGGCGGATCCGTTGACGAATAAATTTCATTGCCCCCCATGCGGCCACAGCTCTGCGTGGCCATATGAACAGACGACGTGGTTTAGATTTGAGCGCATACAGGGCGGCTATCCCGATACCGGGAACGATAAAAGCCCGGCAACGGTATAATGCCTGCCAGCCGCGATCAACGGGTTCCGACAGTCTTAGCCAATCACTTTTTAACAGGCTCAATATCTGTCGCTGTTGTGCTATTTGTTGCAACAGTTGTTGTTTACGGTTTTCCCTGAGTTCCCTGACATTCATGCTTCATCCCCCTTAAGAATGCTCAAATCCTTACTGAGTTGTCTGCGGGTCTCTGGCAATATTCTGCTACGGGAAATTATTTGTCTGATGAAAATGCTCGAAGCTAATGCGAGAACAATAAACACAGCGGAAGCCCCCCCCAGTACCATGAGGCGATGTTCCGGTGAGGCTAACAACAGAATAAACACCAGAAGGGATATAATACCAAACGCAGTGAAAAGAAGGGTCAGCCCCACCATTATCAGGAGATGGGTAATGCGGCTTTTCTCTTCTTCCAGCTCAACGGCTACAAGCTCCAGGCGGGTATGCAGCGTTCCGGTAAGGGCGGTAAATACGCGGCGAATAGTGTCTATCAGGCCACGGGAGGGGCCCCGCTGCGGATCATTCATTTTTCTCATAACGGCGTCCTTCTGTTTTGTACGACAGGGCTTCTTTGCCACTGTGCTTCATCACTGACCGGCGAGCAATAGCTCTGCCGTGTTTTTTAAATCGCAGCCCAGAGAGGTCAACGCGAAGTTTAATCCGGTATCCCCGGACAGGCCGGGGAATCGAGTTAATGGCCTACTTTTTCGCTTACCGCGTCACCCGACTGTTGAGCGGCTTCTTTTGTTTTATTCCAGCCTTTTTCTGTGGTTTCCTTGGTCCGGTTCCAGGCTTTCTGTGAGTTTTCCTTTACCTTATCTGTCGCGGTTGCTTCTCCGCCGTTTTTGAGCCGGTTTTCAGCCTGAAGTTGTTTCTCCTCCAGCCGGTTTTTTGCCTTGTGAGCCGTTTCTTCAGCACGATTGGTGGCCTGCTCAGCCTTCTGCCCTGCTTTGTTTTTTAAATGTTCAGCATTGATAGATTCGGCCAGAGCGCCTGTTGATACCAATGTTGCAGAAAGGATAACCATATTTAATATATTCATTTTTAACTCCTTTAAATTATAGCAAAGCGCCCGCTATCAGAAAAAGCGGGCTTTGCGCCCGCGGTTATCTTATTTACGGCCAATGAGCAGACCAATCAGTAAGCCAATGCCCGCAGCGATGGAGATCGCCGCAAATGGATTGTTTTCCACATTATCACGTACGACTTCAGCAGCCTCCTGAGCTGCCTGACTCCCCTGTGCCGCGACTTTACGGGCCGCTCCTTTTACCTGGTGCCCGTAATCGTCGGTCAGTTCACCGTATTTTTCCTGCGCTTCGCCAGCAACTTCTTTTACTTTGTCTTCAGCTTTCCCAAACATGATGTTCTCCATAACGGTTATGACTCAGAATATTTAACCAGCTTTATTTCGCCAGCATAAACGTTATACAAAAACTGTGCCAAATACTCAAACACACGCTATAGCAGCTTTTTTGATAGCTAAGCATGAACTGCTTGGTGCTTTTGACCATAATATAATCAAATTGACCACAGTATTCTTAGTGTAAAACCTCTAGCCGAAAATGTTGGCGGTTTTGGCGTAACCCTCGATAAGGAGAGATTGTATGGGTGCACAGTATTATTGTCGTGGTAACACTTCGCCTTATGTTGCTTTGCCTGCTGATAAAACAGCTCTTCGCCTGGAGTCGCAGGGGCTGTGGCGGCGTGCCGCCACGCGCTGGCAGCAGGTACTGCTTCGTGAGGCAGACGACCACGTGATAGAAGCGGTGCTGCAGCGCCTGCGCTATTGCCTGGCACGGGCGCCAGCACAGGTCCGCCGTGTCAGTGACGGCACCGCGCCGGCGGGCGCGACGCTCGTGGCGAGAAACGGCATGCCGAACGACCCGGATCTGTGGCGAATGGAATAATCAAACAGGAAGGGGTTCTACGCCGGAACCCAATTTGGGTGATGCGGCGACCGGAAGATCCCTACCGATCACAATGTCGAGGCCGAGCGGACCGGTCGGGATTGTTGCCCTTGTGCATTAGCACCTTTGCTGAACGCCTTCTCGGTGGCGGTAATGGCGCTTACAGTGCTTTAGCGCGACTTGGCCACGTCCTGTGTTAGCGGGGTCGTGATACATTGCTCATTGGGCGTTCTCCTCTGGTCGGAAACGAAACGTGTTATTATAACCACACTGTATGTATAACCAGTTCAATATAAAACCGACGAGGAATGGTAAGGGACTATAGTGAGGTCAACCGCGAGGTGGGCACTAGCCCCACATTTTGAGGTGAATATTTTTACCGGCGATGCGCACAGGTTATCCCCCAAATTTGTGGATATCGTCTTGGCAGCAGGGGACGGCGCCGTTGGCGGAATATGTGAACCGTGACGGTAGCGGTATTATGCTGGTTCGAGCGCTATGGTGTGGTAGGCTGACGTGCTGCCCTGCCGGCGCGTACACAGTCCGTACTCGGCCATCACATGCATAAACCGGTCGGCGTCACCGATCACCCGAAATGTGACAGAGTGCAGATGGCGACCGTCCAGGGCAAAAGCGGCGTTCAGCGCCGTTTTTTCGACATAGAACCCGTTATGCTGTGACGGTGTCGGCACGACGCCGGACTTCCACTCTTTCGCGTCCAGCAGATAATTGTCCCAGCCCTGGTCTTTCAGGGTTTCAGAGGCGTAGGTGAGCCGGAACATGTCGGACTGAGCGGCCAGGTTGCCGCTGCAGAAACGCCACAGGTATTCCAGATGCTGGCGCAGGTGACCAGCCGGGCCGTGCTTACGGCCGCGGTCGAGTAACCACTAGATATCAATCGCCACGCTCCTTGGGAAGCGTTTTTGCTTTTGGGCGATGGCCAGCCAACGGATCAGGAACAGGTTTTCGGCATAGGGCGTGCCAGCCCCAGTGCCGCCAGGGCGCAGAACGCCAGATGGCTGAGCGCTGAGGTGGTGTTTTCCGGGGAAACGGATGCGGTTTTATCTGTCAATGGCTGTCCTGCCCGTCGACGCAAAGGATTAGTGGCGAATTTGGGCCAGGTCGTCAGCTGTCAGCCCGGTCATTTGCATCACCGAATCGCGATCGAGGCCATTGGCCAGCATGGCACGGGCAATTTTCAGTGAGGCTTCACGCTCACCTTTTTCAATGCCGCGCTGTTCACCCAACTGGATACCCTGCTCGATACCATTCTCGATACCTTTTTGTTTAAGCTGTTGTGCGATAGTCATCAGTTCCTCCTCATGTTGCGGAACCCGCAGGGCCAGTTCGCGGACAAATGCCTGCGCATCCTCGGATTCACCGGCCTGGATAATATAGTGTATCAGCGAAATCACCTGGGGCGAAGAGATAGCCGGCCAGCAGAATGGCGGACAGTCTGTCGGTCAGTTCGGTCAGGTCGCGCTGACGGATATGTTTCTGCAGCAGAGTCAGGGCGGCCATGCTGCGGTGGCCCATGATCTCTTCGTCGGGGATGACGGTCACATCAACCAGCGGAGAATGCCGGTGTACAGTTTCCCGGCCAGCGTCGGATCATCAAACTCCTGCAGCCAGTTAGTCGAGTAAGGGTATGGGCTGCGTTTGCCGGTATAGAAAAGTATCGGGATGATCAGCGGCAGCGATTTATGGCCGGCGTCGAGGTGACGCTGCATGGCGGCAACGGCATATCGAATGAGGCGAAACGCCATGTGCTTATCCGGGCTGGACTGGTGCTCGATAAGGACCATCATGTAACCGTCAGCGCCGGCGGTGGTTTTCAGGCTGTAGAGCACGTCGCTGAAATACTGGCGCAGGTCATCTTCGACAAAGGAGCCGGACTCCAGCTTCAGCGTGCTGAGGTTACAGATGGCCCGCAGGTCGGCCGGCAGGTGTATGTCCATGAAGTCACGGGAAATTTCAGGTTGCGTCAGAAATTGTCGGAAAGTGGCATCGCCCCATTCCCACTCGAAACGCAACAAAACTGTAGTGGCACAGTAAATTTGGCCACCTGATTAAAGGTGATATTCTCACCTCAACATGAAACAGGTGACTTAATGAACAAGAGAACTAAGCGTACTTTCACCCCTGAGTCCAGGCTGGAATGTGCACAGCTGATTGTTGATAAGGGATACTCGTATCGGCAAGCCAGTGAGGCGATGAATGTCGGCTCTACCACGCTTGAGAGCTGGGTACGCCAGCTCAGGCGAGAGCGTCAAGGGATCACGCACTCTGCTACCCCCATTACTGCAGAGCAGCAACGTATCCGCGAGCTGGAAAAGCAGGTTCGCCGCCTGGAGGAACAGAATACGATATTAAAAAAGGCTACTGCGCTCTTGATGTCCGACTCACTGAACGGTTCACGATAGTTGCCAGACTGAGTGACAGCCACACGGTTGTTACCCTTTGCTCCGCTCTGGGAATACATCGTAGCAGTTGCCGATATTGGCGAAAACGACGCGATACTGTCAATCCAGCGCGAGTCAGGTTGTGCAGCGAAATACGCCAAGCATGGAACCAGAGTCGGGGCTCTGCTGGCGCACGCACTCTGGCTGAAATGCTGACTCAGAACGGCGTCCCGATGAGTCGTTACCGTGCCGGGCGTCTCATGAAATACCTGAATCTGAGTAGTTGTCAGCCCGGAAAACATCAGTATAAAAATGCCCGTCAGGAACATACATGCTTGCCGAACTTACTCGAGCGTCAGTTCGCTGTGCCGGAGCCAGACCGTGTATGGTGCGGAGATATTACGTACATCTGGGCAGGAAATCGCTGGTGCTATCTGGCAGTTGTCATGGATCTTTTTGCCCGCAGAATTATCGGCTGGAGTCTGTCAGCGAATGCCGATACAGCGTTGGTAAGTAGTGCCCTACGGATGGCCTATGAGATGCGTGGCCAACCCCGGGAGGTCATGTTCCATAGCGATCAGGGAAGCCAATATACCGGCCTTAAATATCAACAAGTTCTCTGGCGTTACAGGATAAAGCAAAGCGTCAGTCGGCGAGGGAACTGCTGGGATAACAGCCCAATGGAACGCTTCTTCCGTAGTCTGAAAACAGAATGGGTTCCGACAAATGGTTACGCAGGGAGTGATGAGGCCCGGCGTCAAATCGGCGGTTATATCCTGAATTACTACAATAGCGTCAGACCTCATCATTACAACGGGGGGCTAACGCCGGAAGAATCAGAGAACAGATACCGTTCTTACTATAAAACCGTGGCCAGTATTACTTGACCACTACACTGGTGAGAAATGCCCGCTCCGGCACGTATTTTATGGGGACGCTGTACGGTATTGCCACGATCAAGATGCATGGCATGGCGGAACGCCGCATCGCTCACTGGCTCAACCTTGAAATCGACACCATCAACACCGATATCCAGGTAGCCAAAATAGACATGCTGTTTGGAGGGATCAACACCTTCGTGGAGGCCTGCGACCTGGTCGTCATACTGTGGCTGAGCACCAGCCAGGTGATCGACAATCTGATGAACATCGGCATGTTCGTCGCCTTCGGTGCCTTGCAGGGGCAGTTTTCTGTCCGTATAGAGTCGCTGATAGAATTTTAACTGCAGCTGCGCATGATGAGCCTGCATAACAAACGCATTGCCGATATTGCTCTACCTCCACGAGAAAACCGTAAACCAGACCTTCCCTAAAGGAATTATCAAGAAAGGTATCCCGCACTCAATTCTTAACCTCCGTAATATAATAAGAGACGGAAGTCGATGCGATCCCTTCTACAACTCCCTGAGACAGTTTTATCTTCTCCGCGTCTTTTGGACGTAAGTATCTGGCATAATCATTACTAAAAAGAATTTTTTCAACGTCCTGACGTGCCAATGTTGTACAACTACCATAGATGCTTTTAAAATATTTGTTTCCGTCCTCGACGTCCTTTCTTATAAACTCGACGTCATTCGGCCTGATCCACTCAGCTTTGAGGTTTGGCGATGCGGACGGATGTAACATGAAGGATGCATCAGGAAAAGTATATCTCTTCGGCGCACCGCAATAGACTAATGTCGCTGAAGATGCCGTCATACCGGCATTAATAGTCTCAACCGGAATCTTAGATCCTTTAACGGCTTGATATGCCAAATATCCGCTTTCCATACTACCGCCAAAACTGCTGATGAATAATTTAATAGATTTTGCGGCAGGGTAATTCACGTTGATCTCATCGAGGGCTGAAATCAACTCAGCCACCAGTGTCGGAGTTACATCACCGTTATAGACAATTTTAACCGTATCTACGTTATCCGGTTTTATTTTATCATTTTTTACCCAGTGCATCTCCGCATGTGTAATAGCAGGAATAACCAACGCAAGTACAACAATTGACGTTCTCAACATAGCTTAATCCTTTAGGATTATAAACAATAATGACCCACTAGGATAATCATCTTATTTCTCGAAGATAAATAAAGTTTTTTTCATACACATTCAAGCCAAACTAACTCCTGGCAGCGGGACACGCAAATAACTTATTGGATATTCTCGCAACGTGTCAATACGTCTAGAACCCGATATGTGGAGCGATACCTCATCGATATTACGCCGCGTATGCTGAGACGCCGAAGTATACGGAATTTTTAGAGCATGCTCATTAAAATATAGGTTAAATTGTAACAAGAGAATCCTGTCCCTTATCTTTATGTACAACACCATCATAAAAAAATACTCAATCCAAATACCTTGATTTAACAAAAAGCCAGCAACGAAAGGCTGGTTCTGAACAACCACCAATACCTTATTCGAAAATGCACCAGGCATAACTGGTTATAGCTTACATACTGGGTAACGTTCTGAACAACACTTTAAATAAAAAAGAAATCAATTGAACCACCAAGCCACTGCAATGCAAAGAGATTATTTATTAAATATAGCCAATTTAACGTCTAAATTAATTACACAAAGCTTATATTTAGTGATAAATCTTATTTGTAAATTATATTAACTGTCGCTGTCGTATTAATTAACCCCGAGCTCATACTATTGATTGTAAATGGATAGTAATATGCAGCCATACGGATAGAAAATTGCGCATCCAAGGCATTGCCGGCTCCCACATGAAATAATGAAGTCGCCGTGCCTGGCGTCACGCTGGAAAGCGACAGCGTGACGGGATTATTCGGCGAAGCCATCTTGACCAGCCGGATGCCAATGCCTTTTGCCGCCTCAGGGCTTTTATCAATCAAAACCGTATTATCCGAAGACAACAGATTATTGCTGGATAAAAACATAGTGATATCCCGATCGGCCGTGCCGCCACTTTGCCGATTCTGACAGCTGATATTCAGCGTAAAGGGCGTCAGGCCATTTTGCGACCCCTGAGTAATCTGCGATATCCCCAGCGTCGGCAACTTCACCGCCAGGCCGGCATTGTCGAAAGTGCAGGTCGTCATCTTGGGCGCATACTTGATGGTCATCGGCTGTCCGTACATATCGCGCTGCTCGTAAGGCCAATTGAAGTCGTTGAGCAGCCAGGTCAAGATCTTCAGCAACTGCTTGGCGGGCCATAAAATGATCTCCAGCAAGGACATCCCGCTCAGATCGGTCACGAACATCACGTCCTTTAGGCTAACCGTGTCGCCGGGTATCGATTTGCCCGTCTTGCTGACCAGACTGAAACGAATATTCATCGGCTGATTCAATTCCGAAGCGGAGTGCGATCCCCAACCGCTAAGTTTTTTGTTGGCGATGTCGTTGGTTATTTCCGCGCGTATCCAATATTTACCGTTGTTGAATCCCAGGATGGTCGCCTTTGTGCTGTCGGTTGACAGGATGCGCGTATAGCCGAATTCGCTGCTCGAGGTTGAACAACTGAATGAACCACTGTATTGCGTATAAAAACTGCCTTCCCAGACCGGTGTTTTATCGCTGAGCTTATCCGACAAATCGACGTAGATAGGCGGCGCATATTGGATGCCGTTGCCGTAGCATGAAGCGTAGCTGTAACCGCTGAACAACAGGGACAGGGTCAGTGTGAGTATCCTGAGCATGGTGTAATTATCCTTTTATCGACATGTGTTGGCTGCGCTGTCCATCGAGATTTTCGGGCGTTCAATCTTGCAGACACCGTCATTCAGCCTGACCTCCAGCGACGTTGGCTGCTGCTCCCCCCGCAGATACAGGACGCTGGCCTGCCCGACGAAGCCAATGGCATGCCCGCTTTGATCCGCCACCTCCGCACCAAATGGCAGGGGCTTATTGCCGCGCTTAAAGGCGCGCAGCGTATAAGGCCGACGCTGATCGGTTTCGAATATCAAATAGTTGACGGCGCCGGCATAGGGCACGCTGTGTACGATATTGCCGACGATCTCGGCGCCGGAACTGTTGCCGGTATCCGACAATGTCACGGAGTTTTGCCGGTAAGGCGTGGCATAAGGCACCAAAGCCAGCCCTTCGTCGTTAGTGACGATGCTCTCGTCGCCGTTCACCATCAGCCCTTTGGCCTTGGGCGCGTCCACCACCATCATGGTGTTGCCCATTTCGTTGGACGCCAGCAAATGCCAAGGGATCGCCACCAGGCTGCCGCGGGCGCTAATGCCCAACTGTCGATAGTCTGATGATTCACTGTAAGAGCCGCCGACAGTCGTCGCGTTGGCGCGATAGGCGGCATTCATGCTCGCCATGCTGTTACCGCCGCTTTGATTGCTGCCGGCAAGCGCATAACTCAGACGGTTTGATTCCAGCGCATTGCCGCTCAGGCTCAGCGAACTTTGCTGATAGTGCGAATCGGTGGCAGATAAGCTGGTGCTGAGATAGGCATTGTTGTCGAACATCGACAACGGCACACTCAGAGAGAGATAAAACCGCGTCTCTTCTTTGCGATCGGAGTTTCTCACGCGACTCGCGGAAATGTTGTAACTGACGCGCGCGAAGGCGTTTGAGTACCCGAGCTGGTATTCCCGGCTTTTATTCGTATCCGACCAATAGTCGCGCTGGGTGCCGGAGAAATAGAGCGTGCCCCACCCGTCTGCGAGCCTCTGATTCAGGTTCAAATTGAAGGTATTGCGCGGACGAGCGGTTCGAACGGCGTCCCAGGTATTCAAATCCAGCGGGGCAAGCTCATCGTCATCCCGATCGTTCCAATAATCGTGAAAGCGCTTGTCACGCTCGCGGTAGCCTTGATGGGTGTAGATGGCATCGTTGAAACTGTAATAACCTTTGGTCGAATAACGGTATGCCGCCAGCGTGAAGTTGGTTGCGGTAGCGTCCAAAAACTTGCTGTAGGCGATCCGAAAACTTTGCCCATTCTCATTGCGATCCTGCAAATGCGTCGAGGCCTGAGTCACATCGACGGATACCGCGCCGAACGGCAGATTCCAGCCACTGCCCAGCAGCCAGGCGCGATAGTCCTCGCTGAGGATCGTACCGGCGTAACCGGTGACCAGATTATTGAAGCCGTACTGCAGCGTGCCCTGAACAAAAGCGGGCGCATAGTCGGTATCCGCCTGATTGACCTTACCGGCCACCAGGCCGTATTTGCTGACGCCCTGCTTCAACATGTTGGGAACGGCGGAAAACGGCACGGTAAAGGATTGTTCCCGCCCGTCGGCTTCCCTGACCACGACCAACAGATCCCCCGCAGAACCGGTCGGCAATAGGTTGTCCAGCGTAAAGGCGCCCGGCGGCACGTTCTCCTGATAGATGAGGTTGCCGTTTTGCAATACTTTCACCAGGGCATTGCTCTGCGCCACGCCCCGTACTATCGGCGAAAAGCCCTGCTGCGAATTGGGCCGCATGTTGATATCCGAGGCTAAAGCGCCGCCCCGTACCCGAATCGAGTCGAACAAATCACCCGGCGAATAGAAATCGCCCATCGTCAGGTTCGATTTGATGGCGGCGAAGCCACGCTGCACATAGCGAGTATTATTTTGCCAATCGCTGCCTTGCCGCGAACTGCTGCGGAAATTGCTGCTGTCTCTGAATTGCCAACCCGCCAGATTGACCCCCGATTCCAAACCGGTATAGAAATCGTCGTTTGACGCCTTGTCGCCCTGCAACGACTGCACGTGGTAATAGGTGGTGTTATAGGCCAGCAGCAACGCAGGCACGCCGCGATCCCAAAATTTGGCATCAACATAGCCGGCCTCTGCGCGAATCACTCGCGACTGGGGCACCGTCAGCTTAAGGCTCAACGTCCCCACATCGAAGTCCGCCCTTCCTCCTTGCACCAACGTTTGGACGGGGATCGGCCCCTTGTCCACCCCGATGGACAAACTACTCATATCGATGCCCAACAGGGCGGCGTCACGATGGGCGATGCGAATATCGCCTTTATGTTCGCCGAACTGCAACGAGAACCGCCCTTTCCAACTCTGGTTGACATACACGTCGACCGTTTGCGTGCCTGCCGGCATGTCATTATTGAGGTAAAAACGCGACAGATCGGATTCGCTGGACGCACCGGCCAATAGAGAAGTGTCGAATTTCATCGCCGATGCTTTATTTAACGGTATGAATACAGATGCGGTCAGTATCGAAAGCAATTTTAGTTTAAGCTTCATAGCCGTTCTTCACGTTAGCGGGCTGTAATGGCTTTAGATTTATAAGCCCCCAGGTCGTCGATATAGAGCAGGGTGTAGGGAATATTCCGGCTCACGCCAACTTTGGTCGGGGCAAAGAGGCTGGAATACGGCCCAACCATCACTGAATCGACCAACAGATTCTTTTTGCCTTTCTGATCAACATTGGCCAACGTAAAATAGTAAGGGCTTTTGTTGATAACCTTAAATCCCTTCCCCTCCGCCTGGAGTTCAATGAAGTCGGTGATGTTATTGACACTGCCGGTTAACCCTGCCGGGCGATAAAATAGCTTGATACGTGATTTGATGGCTAATTGCAGTGTATTGACGCCCTGCAAATTCTCCGGCGTAGGCGGGATATCCAGCACATTCAAATAAAATACCGACTCACGATCGCCGGGAAGCGCCGCGCTCATTTTTTGTATGCGTAATTGCTGGCCATTATTTCCGGCAACTTTCACAACCGGTGGGGATAACAAGAACGGCACGTTTGCCGTTTCAGGCGTCGAGTTTATATCACCGTCATCAATCCATGCCTGCACCAGTGCCGGATCGTCACCATTGTTGACTAACTGAACGATAACATCCTTGTTTTTTTCCGGATAAATAACGCGCGTTCCATTAATTACAATATTGGCATCGGCGCAAAAGCTGCTGAGAAACAATCCAGCAAAGATTAAGCACTGTTTCATAGTCACCCCAGAAGCCAGGCCTTTGCCTTGGGCGCAGGCCTGGCTTAATAGCAATTACAGGTAAGAAATGGTGTAAGTCACGTTGGAACTCAATTCCCCCACTTTTGCTTCCAACGCATTGGTCTTGTAGTAATAGGCGTCCAGCGTCAGCGTTTCGGCATCCGGCGCCGTTTTATCGCCTTTGATCTTGGTTACATAAGGCACGTTCAACGGAATCGGCGTGGATGAACCCGGCTCAGCCAGAGAAAAACCGACGTTTTTCGCTACGGCGGCGTCGCTTTCATTCACGGAGCTGTTCAGCAGATATTTCCCGTCGGTAGAGATATTATTCGCCGAAGAGAAGTAGATCTTCAGCGGTGTACCGGCCGTTCCCGCCGCCGGCGTGCAGCCGGAGAACGTCAGCGAGAAAGATTTCTTGTTTTTGGTGATGGGGCCGACCACGGTGCCCGCATCAGTCACGGAAATCGGGCTGAGCGCAACGGTAAAATCGGCGCTTTTCCCGCCATTGATGGTACAAGTGGTATCCGTAACGGCACCGCTAAACGAAATAACGCCACCGGCGGAATTATCTGCTGCCATTGTACCAGCAGAGGTTAGCATGGCAGTCAACATAGCCAAGTATATGCTATTTTTTTTCATTTCCAACTCCTTTGTCAAAAGAATTTATTTATCGTAATAGGTAATTATGTCAATTAGCACACATGATTTAACCAACTATTTCCAAAGTATCATTAAAATTAACTTACTGCATGACGCTCATTAAAGTACACCTCCCCATTTGATCCCCACCCCTCTCTGGCTTGTTAAAAATTCAAACCGCATTTAATTTTAATATTACAACCAACACTAACAACCAAAATGCAAATGATAATAGGAACACTATCAACCAAGTATAGCGTCGTATATTTCTCATTTCCTCCAACCTTACACATATAATATTGAAATTGTTAGCGCACTTAAAAAACATAACAATATTAGTGAGTTTTTTTAATTTTTACTATTGGCGCAAGTTAAAAAAATGCCTTTTAAAGCCCATGCTGATTCGACTATTTCTCTAACATTATTACCTTCATCAATTGACAAAGCCCTCATTACTACCTATTAAAACAAAAACCTGCAACTTTAACTTCGTTATTCACATAGTAACTTAGTTATCGTTGCAGGCTAAACTTATGAACTATTGCACTATATTAGTGTAGCAATAATAATTTAAATAAAATTAACTTGCAGAATAGAATATCACACATAAACATTATGCTGCAGATAGATTATGATTTATATCGTTGAAGACATCGTTATGTAAATGTGAAGCATTTATCCAGTCAGACCCCACTTCTTTGTTAAATTTAACAGTAGCATCGCTCTTGTCTCCGCCTGGTAATTTATTTAGTGATATCATTCCATTATCTTTTACTAAAGATTTTACTAATGAAATATTTTCATCAACATCTTTTGGCTTATCTAGGGATCTTGACTCGATTGCATTCTCCTTAGAACCCTTAAATAGATCACCTATGAAAGGAATCTTGCCGAGATCTGGCAAGGATGGTATTTTTTCAATAATGGTAGTAATGGCTTGAGCAATTTTTGTAAATGGTTCAGCTATAGCCTTCACTCCGTCACTTAACGAAGTAACAACATCTTTTATAGTCCCTCCGATATCTTTAATTGGGGATGTGATAGCACTGAGTGCGTCAGTGAAAACAGAAACTGCTTTAGACGCAATATTGACAGTTTTCTCCAAACCAGAATGTATATCATTTCCCATCTCTTTTATGAAATCCCAACTCCCCTTAACGGTTTCTTTGACTTCATTTATTATTTTTCCTGGAATTGAGGCTACGGTTTTCACACTATCCCAAATAAATGAGCCAGCATCCTTGATCCCTTCAAAGATTTTCCCCGGTACCGAAGCGACACTCTTGATGCCGTCCCAGATGAATGAACCGACATCCTTGATCCCTTCAACGATTTTTCCCGGTACCGAAGCGACACTCTTGATACCGTCCCAGATGAATGAACCGACATCCTTGATCCCTTCAACGATTTTTCCCGGTACCGAAGCGACACCCTTGATACCGTCCCAGATGAACGAACCGACATCCTTGATCCCTTCAAAAATTTTTCCCGGTACCGATGCGATACCCTTGATACCGTCCCAGATGAATGAACCGACATCCTTGATCCCTTCAAAAATTTTTCCCGGTACCGAAGCGACACCCTTGATACCGTCCCAGATGAATGAGCCGACATCCTTGATACCTTCAAAGATTTTTCCCGGTACCGAAGCGACACTCTTGATACCGTCCCAGATGAATGAACCGACACCCTTGACTACGTCCTTGATCCCCTCAAAGATTTTTCCCGGTACCGAAGCGACACCCTTGATACCGTCCCAGATGAACGAACCGACACCCTTGACTACATCCTTGATCCCCTCAAAGATTTTTCCCGGTACCGAAGCGATACCCTTGATGCCATCCCAGATGAACGAGCCGACACCCTTGACTACATCCTTGATCCCCTCAAAGATTTTTCCCGGTACCGAAGCGACACTTTTGATACCGTCCCAGATGAACGAACCGACACCCTTGACTACATCCTTGATCCCCTCAAAGATTTTTCCCGGTACTGAAGCGATACCCTTGATGCCGTCCCAGATGAACGAGCCGACCCCCTTGACTACATCCTTGATCCCCTCAAAGATTTTTCCCGGCACCGAAGCGACACTCTTGATACCGTCCCAGATGAACGAACCGACACCTTTGACTACATCCTTGATCCCCTCAAAGATTTTTCCCGGTACTGAAGCAATACCCTTGATGCCGTCCCAAATGAACGAGCCGACCCCCTTGACTACATCCTTGATCCCCTCAAAGATTTTTCCCGGCACCGAAGCGACACTCTTGATACCGTCCCAGATGAACGAGCCGACCCCCTTGACTACATCCTTGATCCCCTCAAAGATTTTTCCCGGTACTGAAGCAATACCCTTGATGCCGTCCCAGATGAACGAGCCGACACCTTTAACCATGTCATAAATACCGGAAATTACTTTCCCTGAAATAGTGGAAATATCTTTGATTAAACTTGATATGAACTCCATCAGTTTTTGGAGCATACCTTTTTCAGGGTCCGGATCCGGTTTCGGCTCTGGGTCCGGTTTCGGCTCTGGGTCCGGCTTCGGCTCTGGGTCCGGTTTCGGCTCTGGGTCCGGTTTTGGCTCTGGGTCCGGTTTCGGCTCTGGGTCCGGTTTAGGCTCTGGGTCCGGTTTAGGCTCTGGGTCCGGTTTAGGCTCTGGGTCCGGTTTAGGCTCTGGGTCCGGGTCCGGTTTCGGCTCTGGGTCCGGTTTCGGCTCTGGGTCCGGTTTCGGCTCTGGGTCCGGTTTCAGCTCTGGGTCCGGTTTTGGCTCTGGATCCGCCTTAGAACCAGAAGAGTTTTTATGAGTGGCTATGGCAATTGCACCAACTCCTGCGGCTATTAAAGGAATAACCCAAACGGCAGGGTTGATATTTTCGCTATCAGAGATAAAGGCCTCGTCGAAAGAGCTTAGCTTTGAGAAAGACAGGCCCGCAAAATTCTCAGCATCGTATTTTGCTTCATAGAGTGAATGAGAAACAGCATCCTCAAAAACAAGTTTTATATTGGAGTTGTTTGTTTTTTTAAAAAAATCATTTATTGTTAATTGCTTGCCGTTTTTATCATATATTATTAGACTAGTCCCCGTTTTTTTTACACCGGCTATATCCCCTGGAGATATTCCGACTTTAACTACGCTAGCTGAGGGAGGGACTGATACAATATCTTTATTAACTACTAAGTTAGACTTAACCTTTTTAGAGGTGTAAGCCTCAAGTTTATCCATCATAGCGTGTTCTCCTCTGAGATGGCTTATATAATGATGATATATTTAAAACAACACAACACTTTAATATAAGTGATATTTCGATTCGATTTGTGATTATTAAAAAAATTAAATTCCTTCCTCATTACTTTGATTTCTTTTGAAACTATCAAAGAGCGTTGATACTCCCTCCATATTAAAGATAATTGCATCCTTCATTAAAACAATAATATCAATAGGGTTTTTAAACATATCATTCAACTGAACAAAAGACAGCTTTGCCTTTTCTTTGTTATCATTAATATAGATTACGACACCTTCATCCGTTATTCTTTTTGCCCATTTCTCTACCGTTTTCCCATCAATGGTTTGTGACAGTGAACTAATAATTGACATCACCTCGTTATCAGGTAATTCATCACCGTTTAATATATTACTTAACTTACCATTACCAATGCTATTAATCACAGGAACTAGAAATTCTTTTTGAAAGTCAGCAATGAAAGTCAAACGTTTCCAAGGTTCTAACTTTATAATGTAAAACTCTTTACCTGAGATACAAACTTTATTATATTCACTCGATTTTTCCATCTTTAAATCCTCTAATCATCTCTCTCTAAGAGCTTCATTTACTTTATTAAAAGGTTTTACCAAATAATCTAAAATAGTTTTACTTCCAGTTCGAATATCAACGCTAGCAATCATGCCCGGGCTGATGTAAAAACGCTTTCCCTTTATTTTTTCAAGATAGTCCTTAGTTGTCCTTATATAAACTCGATAATATAAAATGTCAGGCCTTTGCTCATCTTTAATTGTATCAGGCGATATAGTTACAACTTCTCCATCAAGCCCTCCATAAATAGAATATTCATATGCAGTGATTTTAACCCTCGCGGATTGCCCAGGGCGAATAAATGCAATATCACGAGGAGAAATTTTAGCTTCAATTAGTAAACTGTCGTCCAAAGGGACTATATACATGATAATGCCATTAGGAGATATAACACCATCTATAGTATTAGTAACTATATTTTTCACTATCCCACGAACAGGAGATCTGACCGTAGATTTATATAACAAATCATTCTTGCCGAGAATAACTTGACTCAGAGAACTTATCTCTGTTGAAACTTTAGATAGTTCTTCTCGAGACTTTAAATAATACTGAGAGGTAAGGTCAGCCTCTTTCATATTTAGATCAACTAACTGTTTTTTCAATCTAATAACATCAACAGAACTAGACGCTCCTAATTTTGATAACTTAGAATTTATATCTAACTCTCTTTGTAACAGAAGCCTTGAGTCCCTTAAGCTAACCAATGAGTCTTCAAAGTGTTTTTTTCTAGACTCAAAAAGTCTAGTTTCAGCTTCAATTAGCTCTGCTTTTTTTTTCAAATCTTCTGGGAAAACTATCTTTGTGCTGTTAACTTCAGCCTTAAGGCGTGCTTGCTGGGCTAGTAAAGCATGATATCTTTCAGTTGTTTCTGAGACTGATGCTTGTGTCCTGGTCGTATCCATCTGTACTAAAGCTTCACCGGGCGTAACTATTTGTCCTTCTTTAACATATAGCCTCTTTAATATACCTCCATCCATGGATTGAATTATCTTCTCTTTAGAGCTAGGAATAACCTGGCCATTACCTTTTGAAACCTCATCAATCTCAGATATATATGCCCATAAAATTAAGAAAGACAAGAAAAATATAATAATAGCTAGAGTTAATTGTATCTTCCCCCTTTCCCCTTTCTTACCTGAATAGCAAGCTATATAATCATCTACACTGTCCGCTTCTGAATTCAAATCTTCATTTTTGAAAAAAAAATAATTTATTGACTTTAACTTTTCTTTTATTGCAACTCTATTCATTTTAAATCTGCTAAAGAGTTGCGATAACATCCTTTTTTTTCTCATCTAAAAGCATTTCCCCATTTGAAACTACTATGACTCGATCCACTAACTCTAGAATTTTTTTTCTATGTGTTGCGATAATAACAGTCTTACCTTTTAGCCAATCTTTCATATTATTAACAAACTCGTCCTCTGTAAGCTCGTCTAGTGCTGCAGTAGGCTCATCTAATAAAATCACACTTGGATTCCTTAAAAGTAAGCGGCTGAGTAATAGTATCTGCTGTTGCCCCCCAGACAACCCGCCACCACCTTCTTGAAGAAGATAATCTAACCCATCGGGAAGTTGATTAATGAAATTAATTGCACCTGTTAAACTTATAGCCTGAAAAAGATCTTCATCCTTACATAATGGCATACCTAATGTTAAGTTTTCTCTTATGGTGCCATAAAATAATCTGGAGTGTTGAGTTAGATACCCAACATCTCTACGAACGTCAGATGGGTCAATATTATATAAATTGATGTCGTCAAGAATCAATTCTCCATTTGTTTTAAGCATCATGCCTGCTAGAGCACTCAGCAATGATGATTTACCAGAGCCATTTCTACCAAGAAGCGCGATCCTTTCACCAGGCTTAATATCTAGTTTTTTTATCTTTACAGCGGCCATAGTACTCTCATCATTGTGTATGAAAGCAGCATCACGAATTTTATATTTTCCATAGATTGCCGGTTTATGTACCATTCTTGAGTCTTCTTGATGATCAACGGGCAATTTCATTATGTTATCAATGCCAGAGATAGCAACTTTTGTCTGTTGCCATCGAGTAAGTATATTTGCTATTTGAGATATAGGCGCCATCATACGGGAGCTGAGAATTGATGATGCTACTAAAGCACCTGTGGATAGTTGCCCCTCCATCACAAAAGGTGTTCCTACCAATACAACACATACAAAAACACTATTTTGAATAAAAAACGACCAAGTTGTTAGAGTATGTGTTAATTTTTTTATTTTTATTGAGTTGTCTGCAGTTGCATTAGTGTAATGAAGCCACTGCTGTTGAAATCTATACTCTGCTTGCAAATATTTTATATCATCAAGCCCTTGTACTGTTTCTACTAAAATAGCATTTCTTAGACTAGATTCTCGCATAGATGAATTAGCAAGAATAGAAAGTTTTTTTTGAGAAAGTAATCCAGGTAAGACCATCAGTACCATCCCCACTAATGGCACTAAAAAAACAATCCCCGCCAAAGAGTAAATAACAGCTAAGAATAAGAAGAAGAAAGGTAAATCTGCAATCGCTATGACTGTAGACGAGGTCATCATTTCTCTTACTTGTTCTAATTCACGCAATTGAGATATAAACGTCCCGGTGGATTTAGGACGATAACCATTTTTAATCCTTAATGAGCGACCAAAAACCCGATCTGAAATTATTAAATCGGCTCTCTTACCAAGCATGTCAATTATACTATATCGCATTATCCTCAAAAGAAAATCAAAAACAAAAGCCAGTATAACTCCAATAAACAACACCCACATGGTTGGAATTGATTGAGCGGGAATTATTCTATCATAAGTCTGCATCGAATATGTTATTCCAGCCAAACCAAGGATATTTACGAAAAATGAACCAAGTATAATTACATAATATGGTTTTAGATTAGGGAACGCAATTTTCCAGGCCCAATGTTTTCTGAACGGTATTATATACTTATCTGAACGAGGGTCTTGTTGAGTTTTTATAGGCCGCAGTGTAACAATACGACTAACTTTCGAGTTTATATCATCACGACCAACAACTGATACTAATCCATCATCTTCGATAAATGATATAATGTAATTGCCTTTAGAATCAATACTTTTAAGTATAGCTAGCTGTCCATTGCTCATCTCAAGCACCTGAGGAAAGAGCCAAGTATTGAATATGTAATCCTTACCACTATCTATTTTTAGCGAAAGCCCGGCTTGCCTGGCCATATTTTTAATTATCTTCTCCCTTCCTAAATTATAACTCCATAGTTCAGTTATTAATATATTCTGCTCTGAAATATTTAGCCGATAATGATGGGCTATTTGAACAATAGCCGACCTCCAGCGGGTCAGGAAATATTTATCCTCCGCTTCTTTACTATCTATTACATCATCTAGGAAATCATTATTCATTTACTCTTCCTTTATAACTCTTTCTTTGTTCGTTAGTTTTCCTGTTTGATATAAACATTCAACGGAGAAACTTATTATATTATATTTGCTGTTAATTATGTCTATGTTTGTCTGATGAATCTCAGCCTCGGAATTAATTAAATCTGAAAATGACCGATTACCTAGCTTTTCATACTGTAGTATATAAAGATCTCTGGTACGCACTGCATCTTTTACTCTATTTATTTTCGCATCTAAGCTTAGCCTTGAATTACGCACTTGACTAGATGCTTCTGTTATTTTCGACCTTGCATTATATAATTCGTTATCCCAATTATACCTTGCTGCATATAAGGCTTGTTCCGACTGCCTAACTCTTGATGAAGTAGCACCACCTTGATAGATTGGAACTTTAATATCTAAAAACACTCCAAACTTATCACGATTATAGTCACTGTTATATCGACGTTCTTTGCCTTGCCTATCTAGTTGATATTCATAGAACGGGCTAAGATATATGCTGGGATAAAACTCTGTATTTGACAAGTTTACTTGACTCTCAGCAACTTCTATTTGTGACTTTGCTGCTAGTATTGCTGGTGAATTATTTATATTTTCCAAACTATTTAAACATATATCATTATCTAAAACAGGAAACTCCACGAGAATTGATTTTGAAACATGAGTATTAGTTATATTATCCAGCGCTGATGACCAACGATTATATTGCGCCTTGTAATCATTTAATAAAGCCACTGCGGAAGCCAAGCGCACTTTTGATTGAGAATAATCGGATTCTGCACTTGCTCCTAGCTCAGAGCGTAATTTTGCGATTTTATTTATCTTATTAAAACCTATGAGTTGCTCTTCTGCTATTTTATATAATTTTTTATACTTCACCACTTGTAGATATATTGTTACCGCTTGATATGCAATATTATTGATTTCTTTATCCAACTCATTTTCAGAATGTAATGCATTTGATTTATTCAACCTTACCTTATACTTGGTCTTTCCAAAATCATAAATAACCTGTTCTGCTGCCATTTTTAGTTTGTTTGTATTTTCATTCCCACTACCATAATCGTTACTTTGCAATCCAGATTGAATACCTACATTGAAAGATGGATAGTAAGCAGCCATAGCTTCATTTATCGTTTCTCTAATTCGTTCAAGATCACGGCTAGACCTTTTTATAGCAGGATGCCAACTTATTGCCATATCTATCACTTGCCTTAAATTATAATAACGGCTGGGCTGTTGATATTTGATTGCTTTGTCGCCACCTTCACTTAATCCATTATTTAAGTCAATTCGTTCTTCTTCATAGTAGCTTAAGTAATCCTTATTTCTTGACTTTCCCTTAAAAATATCACTATCAGTGCTTTCATTTTTATTCGCTGTATTCTTTTTTGAGCTTACCTCATAATGTTTAGATGAGATTTTAGGGTTTTCCTTTTCCTTTAACGGCAAAAAATTTTCGTTCAGTGATTTTTCATCATCAAAAACCACAGGATATATTACATCATCCTTACCATTGGCTTTATAAGAAAAAAAAACAGGTGACACAATTAACAAACCAATTAGCCATCCTTTATTTTTTCCATACTTATCGCCTATGTATTTATTCGAGATTAGTTTCATAGTTGCGGATTCAGCCTGTTTATAAAATTAAAATTTATATTATAGATAAGTAAGAGATGATATATTGGAGAAATAGCAAAAAATTATGTTCACTTCTTTCACAATACGGGACAACACTTTAATTCTCATACTGATAACAATAAGAGACAATTTCAATTTGATTTACATATGCATCTTCTTACTTAGTCCACTTTATAATCACTATGTATTTATCCCATAAACTCAAATTTCAATACCAGCTTTTCATAAACCGATTGCACACCACATCTTTTTTATTCTACCCCCGTTACCTTATTCGTACCGCTTATACTACGGTTGCTAACCAGCCAGATCCGGCATGATTACTGCCCCAGTCGGCCATGATCCTGAGGCATGATGTCACCGGGTCTGGTGGTGCGATGGTAACCGCCAATAGGAGCCTGGTCAGGCACTTTATGCCGGGACCGTCTGTAACGTGGATGCCGGTACCAGCTCCCCGTGGTTGTCTGGTTAACCCGTATAAACAGGGGGACAGAATGGCCGAATCCAGCGATTACAAATCAGTCTAGGTCTTTATTGGCGTTGATGTTGGTAAATATATCCATCACGCTGTTGCCGTTAGTGGCTTACACAAGCCACTGTTTTATAAATAATTACCTAGCGACAAAACCAAACTCAGTAGCTGATACCTGACCTGAAACAGCATGGTCATATACTTCTGGTCATTGCCCGTTCTGAAGGCATCCTTGTCGGATACCTTCCCAGGCTGGCAATGCGCCGCATCGCCGACTTACACGCCGGTGAAGCCTAAACCGATACCCGCGATGCGGCCATCATCGCTGAAGTGGCCCGTACTTTGCCTCACGCGCTACGCACGCTGAAGCTGGCTGACGAGCAAATCACCGAACTCTCCATGCTCTGCTGCTTCGATGATGATCTCGCCGAACAGACAACACAGGCCAGCAACCGTATCCGCGGCCTGTTGACCCAGATACATCCGGCTCTTGAGCGCGTTCTCGGTCCGCGACTGGATCACCCGGCAGTGACTCCAACGATATCCCTCACCCGAAAAACTCGCTTCACTGGGTGAGAAGAAACTGGCAACGCAGCTCTGCAAACTCGCGCCTCGTCTGGTAAAGCGCCTTGCTGCAGATATCACTCAGGCACTGACACAGCAAAGCGTCGTCGTTCCCGACACGAATGCTGCTGCCGTTGTTCTGCCACGACTGGCACTCGAGCTCATCATGCTGCGTCAGCAAAGAGGCGAGGTGACACTTAAGGTAGAACAACGGGTTCTTGCTCACCCTCTTTACCCGGTCCTGACCAGCATGCCCGGAGCCGGTGTCAGGACCGCAGCCAGACTCCTCACAGAGGTCGCCTGCCGCGCCTTCGACTCTGCGGCAAATCTCGCGGCCTATGCCGGTCTTGCGCCGGTAACCCGACGCTCCGGCTCATCCATATGCGGGGAGCATCCCTCTCGGCGGGGTAATAAACGCCTCAAACGGGCGCTGTTCCTGTCGGCCTTCGCGGCACTCAGAGCTCAGATCTCCAGGGCCTACTACACACGAAAATTAGCCAGGGAAAACGAGACAACCAGGCAATTATCGCTCTGGCAAAGCGGCGCTGTGACGTCCTGTTCGCCATGATGCGTGGCGGGGCTTTTTATATCCCTGCAGCATCATAAACATGCTTGACAACTTAATAGGCCCCCCATTTATTAAAACCTCCTTGCGTGTGATTTGACGCAACCTGAGCGTGTTATCCCATGATTGTTTAATAAATCCCCACGCTACCGCCCCTAGCATTATTGCAACCAGAGTACAGATTTATATTAAATAAATTTTAAACTTCTCTTATTTACGATAAGCCACATTTATTTTATTACGCAAAACAAGATCATTAAGTTTTCCTACATTTATTTTATTTAATGCCTTATTTTTATGTGTACTTACTGTCTTTATACTAATACCTTTCCAAGTTGCAATTAACCTGGGTGACACGCCTTTAATTAGATTCTTTAAAACATATCTCTCCATTATGGTTAGCAATGGCGGTTTAATGGACATGTTTTTTATTTTTCTGATGATACGTGGGCTGTAATACTCTTCATGCCTCTCAATAGTTAACACTTTAATAAAGGAGGAGATATCATCTTTCGCAGATATGATCTTATTAATATTCAGACTTCTAATAAGTGAAACTAGTTGTATATTAGGATTCGAAATCACTACAATGTTATTTAATTTTGGGAAGTAGTCATTTATAGCATCTAATAATGAAAAATTCTCGGAGTACAATACATCGTAATCAACAATAGCTGTATTTACTTTATCGTTGTCTGACAAAGCTCGTAAAAAATCATTTGATGATCGATATGTTAACACTCTATCTTTTCCAAATACCCCCTCTGCAATGTGCTTTACAGCACATCTAAAGAATACATCCCTGCCTAACACCGCCAATAATTGATCTTTCTCGCTACTTGCCTTACTTATCAATATTGAATCCTCCATGATAGTAGAGCCATCCACACTAACCCTATAGAATATTAGATCTAAATGCCACAAAACTCAATATCCACATTATAATGGATCGTGTTTTGCAAAAAAAACAGGATAAAATCCTGTTTGATTTTAAGAATGTTCTCGTTTTTTTATGCCATCTACTTTTTAACCTTTCTTTTTTAAGTGATAATTCTAATGCCAGTAGTCAGTACGCCTAGCGTTTTCCCCCTCTTCCTCCCCCTCCCCCTTCTCAATATCCTAACAATCAATATTATTTGGACTGTTTTCGATGACCTTGATTATCTAGAGCAGCCACAAATTTTGCATGAGCCCCCCTTTGGAGTAAGCTTATAATCACATTTCAATCAATATGATAAGGAAGGCAGACAGTGTTTCGGCAGGAAGCGATTAACCATCAAAAAATGAAATGGCGGGGACGGGCATTGCTGTTGCCCGGCATTCCCTTTTGGCTCATGACAGGGCTCTGCCTATTTTTTATCGTTGCATTTCTTACTTTCATTATCGCCGGTACCTACACCCGTCGAGCCAACGTAACCGGCGAGATCACCTCCTACCCGCGTGCTGCCAACGTTTACTCTACCGTCCAGGGGGTGGTGGTAAAACAATTAGTCACTGAAGGCCAGCTCATCACTGCCGGCACCCCTATCTATCAAATTGACGTCAGCAAGAGTACCCGCAGCGGTGTGGTCAGTGACAATCAGCGCCGGGATATAAATAGTCAACAGGCCCGTATTGCACAAATCATCAGTCGTCTGGAGGGCAATAAACGGGCCACCCTCGCAATGTTGGAAAAACAGAAAGCGCAATATACAGCAGCGTTTGAACGCTCCACCGATATCCTTCGCAGGGCTCAGGAAGGGATACGTATTATGAAGGAGAACATGCAGAACTACCGACATTATCAGGCCAAAGGACTGATCAACAAGGATCAACTCACCAATCAGGTTGCGCTGTATTACCAGCAACAAAATAACCTGCTGGGTCTGAGCGGACAGAACGAGCAGAATGCGCTGCAGATCACTGCATTGGAAAGTCAGATCCACACTCAGGCTGCAGAATTTGATAATCAGATTTACCAGATGGAACTGCAACGTTACGAGCTGCAAAAGGAACTGCTGAATATTGATGCAAGCGGGGTGATCATTGTACGCGCATTATCCGAAGGACGCGTTGATTCATTGAGCGTCACCGTTGGTCAGATGGTGAACGTCGGCGACAGCCTGTTGCAAATGCTTCCTGACAAGGTCGACCACTATGCACTGGTGCTCTGGGTGCCTAACGATGCCATCCCCTATATTTCCACTGGCGATAGGGTCAATGTACGCTATGACGCTTTCCCGGCGGAGAAATTCGGTCAGTTCGCCGGAACGGTATCCGTCATCTCCAAAGCTCCGGCGTCGCCGCAGGAAATGCAGACTTACCAGGGTGCACCGAAAGCTGCGCTGACTGCCGCCATACCGTATTACAAAGTGATTGTACGACCAGAAAAGCAGGCTATTTCCTACCATGGTAAACGCCTCAGTCTGGAAAACGGTATGAAGGCGCAAAGCACCCTGTTTCTGGAAAAGAGAAAAGTTTATCAATGGATGCTGTCACCTTTCTACGACATGAAACAAAGCGCTACGGGACCTGTCAATGACTAATTTTTCTTTTAAACGCCTGGTTAATCAGCTGGATATACATCTTTTCAAACGAATGCCTTTGGTACATCAAACCGAAGCATCGGAATGCGGTCTAGCTTGCCTGGCGATGATCTGCGGGCACTATGGCAAGAATGTCGATCTGATTGCATTGCGACAACAATTCAATTTGTCAGCGCGCGGCACCACTCTGGCCGGGTTGATTGGTATGGCCGACCAACTTGGGCTATCCACTCGCCCTTTATCCCTGGACATCAATGAACTCGGTGCGCTGAAGATGCCGTGCGTCCTCCACTGGGAGTTCAATCATTTTGTCGTATTGGTAAGCGTTGGACAAAATCGTGTCGTATTGCATGACCCTGCTCGTGGGCGGCGTACTGTCAGCCTGTCAGAATTGTCGGCCAGCTTTACCGGTGTGGCACTTGAAGTCTGGCCGGGCAGTGCGTTTAACGCAAATACTGTTCGCAACACGTTCAGTCTTGGCACGCTGACAGGCAGTGTGCACGGCCTTAAATGGACGCTCGGCAAAATATTTAGTCTTTCACTGGTGATAGAAACGATTAACCTGGTGATGCCGGTCGGTACGCAACTGGTGATGGATCACGCGATCCCCGCAGGCGATCATGGCTTGCTTACTCTCATTTGTGCAGGATTAATGCTGTTTATCTTACTACGAGCCGCGGTCAGTATGGTGCGTGCGTGGTCATCATTGGTAATGAGTACGCTCATCAACGTTCAATGGCAGTCCGGGCTGTTTAACCACCTGATGCGGCTACCGCTTAACTATTTTGAGCGGCGAAAATTGGGGGATATCCAGTCACGTTTCGGTTCTCTGGACACGTTGCGAAACACGTTTACGACCAGTATCGTCGGCGCCATTATGGACAGTATCATGGTCATTGGCGTACTGGTGATGATGGTGTTATACGGCGGCTGGCTGACCTGGGTGGTGATCGCATTCACAGCCCTGTATGTACTGCTTCGTCTGCTGACATATGGTTACTATCGGCAACTGTCTGAAGAGTCACTGGTGAGGAAGGCACGGGCAGGTTCGTACTTCATGGAAACCTTGTACGGGATCGCTACGGTCAAAATGCAAGGAATGGCGGAAAGGCGCAGCGCAAACTGGCTTAATCTGGAAATAGATGCCATTAACACCGGCATACGGGTTACCAAAATGGATATGCTGTTTGGCGGTATTAATACTTTCGTTGCAGCCTGTGACCAGATAGTTATTCTGTGGTTGGGCACCAGTCTGGTTATCGATAATCAGATGACCATCGGTATGTTTGTGGCTTTCGGTGTGTTCCGTGGACAGTTTTCAGACAGGATCGGTTCATTGACCGAGTTTTTACTTCAGCTTCGCATGATAAGCCTGCATAACGAGCGTATTGCTGATATAGCTCTGCATCCACGGGAGAACCGTAAGCCTGACCTTCCCTACGAAGCGAAAATGCAACCGGCAGCGCTCACCACACAGGCTCTTAGCTACCGCTATGACAGCCAGTCCCCCTCTGTATTCAGCAAGCTGGAACTCGTTATTCAGCCTGGGGAGAGCGTTGCTATTGTTGGACCATCGGGGGCGGGGAAAACGACACTGATGAAAGTACTGTGTGGTTTGTTTCCTCCTGACAGTGGACGTGTGGAAGTCAACGGCGTTGATATACAGCAGTTGGGAATTAACAATTACCATAAGATGATTGCCTGCGTGATGCAGGATGACAAGCTGTTCTCCGGCTCCATTCGTGAAAATATCTGCGGGTTCTCAGACAATGTTGATGATGAATGGATGCAGACATGCGCCCGTGCCAGCTATCTGCATGACGTCATTATGAAGATGCCGATGGGATACGAAACCTTAATCGGTGAATTGGGAGAAGGATTGTCTGGCGGCCAAAAACAGCGGTTGTTTATTGCCAGGGCTATTTACAAGAAACCGGCGCTATTATTTCTGGATGAAGCCACCAGTGCATTGGATAAGGAAAGTGAAAGCGCCGTCAATCAGGCCATCAAAGGGCTTCATATTACGCGGATCATTATTGCACACAGGGAATCAACAGTTGCTTCAGCAGACAGGGTCATTACCCTAAATCCAGCCGGTACAATATAAAACAAGCCCTGCACTTGGGTGCAGGGCTTGTTTTACGAGTTCAGGCAGCTTGCGAATGAGAAATACTGCCAAAGAATCCACCGATAGCACCTTCAATGACTGCACCGGCAGTATGACCAGTCACGCTTCCAATACCCGCTCCGACTACGCCTCCGATCGTTCCGCCGATACCCGCTCCGGCACCACCGCCGATAATATTTCCGACAACGGGTATAATAGTACCTACGGCAGCACCAGCCAGCCCTACTGCGGTCGAGCCGACAGCGGTACCTACTGTTCCACCAATGGCTGCGCCACCCCATGTCAGAACATCCTGAATGATGCCCGCGCCGCTGACATCCTCAACTTCATGAATCGTCAATTCACGCATATCTGTTCTCCTTGAAATTCCATTTAGAAATTATCGGCCAAAGATACCGCTGACAAAGGACGATACGCCTTTGTATAACTCATTAACAGCATTTGTGGCCGTGTGGAACCCCTGTACAGCAAGATCCCCTGCAAAAGCGCCGATCGACGAGCCGATCTGTCTGGCTGGGGCATCAAGTACCCCATTGATCAGGTCGGTTACCACACCGGCACCACTGACTTGCTGAACATCTTTCTCGCTGAGCTCTCTCATTTCTTACCTCCTTGGTTTGCACTGAATTAACCATAATGGGTTAACAGCCATATTCCATTAAAATCGTAGAGTTAAAATAATTGTTAGATTAATTTATGTATCATGTCAATAAAATATGCTTTTTCACTTAAACCTTTATGAGGGGCAGCCAGCAGGGGCCCAGATTTTTCTGGCGACATAAATTACCCTCGTTTCAGCAGCTTTACACCGTCTGCTTGCAGTTGACCATCCGGGAGATATGCCGGTACGACTTTCGTCTCTGGCCGTCCCATTGACGCCATTGCCAGTCGCAGTTTTATTGGTGTCATTCTGCAAGGCCGCCCGCCGTTCCTCCCGCGCACTCTTGCTGAAGCCTGCCTGCAGTCGTCCGCTCGGCAATCTGCTCATACCTAAACTTGGCCAATGCAGCAAAAATGCCAAAAACAAGCTTGCCGGCAGCGTTCATGGTATTAATGGTCGCACCGTAACCAGTCAGTACCTTCAGGCCTACCCCGCGTCCGGTAAGGTCATGCACCGTATTAGGGGGGGACGCTCAGTGGAACGAAAACTCACGTTAAGAAATTTTCTACCTTTGACGCCGCTTTTAACGGCCTCAGATGTCATTTGGTCACCCGTTCTGAGTATGCTACATGATAACGAGGCTTGGTGTGTTGCGTGTGAAGTGGGCAATCATTTCAGGTGCACGACAGGCACGTCGTTGAGTCTCGTAGTCCAGGCCGGCGACAGCCGCTGCCGTTTCATCTTCCAGCCGTCAGCCCGATCGGGAATACCCTGTCCGGCAAACCACACCGGCGCCCGGCCGTCCTGATTAAGGCTGTCGAGCAACTGCATCAGCCGATCGCTGTTTTTGCGCGGTGGTGCGTCGTCAAGCAGGCCGAACTGTGCCGCCACGTGTTAGCTGGTGAAATCACCCAGCATCACGCCGCAGCGGTGATAACGGTAGCCGGCGATGAAGATCCGTTCGAGCGCACGCCGTGCGACCTGAATGATGTCTCGGCTGTCCTGGGGGGGCGTCGCCAGCCGGGTGGTGGCCTGATTGCCGTAATAGGTCTCTCCGGCGGCGAACGGACTGGTGGCCTAGAACACCGAGATGTGCCGGCAGAGCTGCCGCTCGCCGCGCAGCTCTTGTGCCGCGCGCTCGGCATGCGCGCAGACCGCCTGGCTGACGCTGTCCAGCTCGGAGAGCTTGTCGCCGAACGAGCGGGAGCCGACGATTTGCTCCTTCAGCGCCGCAAACTTCTTCAGGCCTAGGCAGGCGGTGCCGTTCAGCTCACGCACGGTGCGCTCGAGCACCACCGAGAACTGTCGGCGCGCCACGGCCGCCGGCATGTCGGCCAGCTGCAGCACAGGGTGATCCCCATCGTTGCTAGCCGGCGGGCAATCCGCTGGCCAATGCCCCACACTTCCTCTACCGGCACGTGGGCCATCAGGCGGCGCTGACGCGCCGGCGCACTCAGATCGAACACCCCGCCGGCCTTGTGCCAGGTCTTGGCGGTGTAGTTGGCCAGTTTGGCCAGCGTCTTGGTCGGCGCGATACCGACGCCGACCGCCAGGTGGGTACGGCGCCGCACCTCTTCCCGCAGCAGGCGACCGAGCGACTCCAGCTGCTCGGCCGGGATACCGGCCAGATCGCAGAAAGCCTCATTGATGGAGTAGATCTCCAGTCGCGGTGTCAGCTGGCCAAGGTTAGCCATCACCCGATGCGACATGTTGGCGTTTATGTGGAATACAAAATCAAGAAGATCGGCTTCGAGGTGGCATTTCTGCGCAAGGTTCATAAAGCGAAGTTAGAGTGGCCGTCCTGACGGTAACTAATTTTTCTTAAGTATTTTACCGGTCCGCTCCCAGATGTGACTACGATAATGCATACCTTCACGGGAGAAGAAAAGGACACTTAAACCATCTTGGTCTAATAAAGCAATACCGTCTGGTGTCGGTCGCCAGGCTACAGGGACTTGCGGTAATATTTCAGGGGAACAAGTGGACAATATACTCAACTTGTAGCCGTTTGCTGACTCAACGTTTTCCGCGCTGAGATGCATGATACATGAGTTTGATTTATCCGTGATTGTCCACTGACCTGACAGTGAACCGGCTGAAGGTAAGACCAGGCTGTTTGCCATAGAGACTCCTGAAAAAAAGAATATTATCCCAACAAAAATACGCTTATACATGGATAGCCTGCCAGGAACGGCGGGCTTATGCCCACCGTTATTGTTTTACACGATAAAGTCGGTGGCAACATCAGCCTGACCGACAATGTGTACCAGAAAATCTGGATTGGCACTGCCACCGATGTTGAGTGCCAATTCGCTCAGATTGCTCTGTGCATCATAGGACAAGAGAGCCTCCCCCGCCTGACCGCTGAAATGGTCAACAAACTGAATGAAATCAATCCCCTCATCACCATGATTGAAGAAGGACAGGTCAATCTTGTCTTTGCCTGACTCAAAGTCCCAGATTTTATCAGGGGACTTGGTGGGAGAGTCATTCAGGTCAGAGAAGACGAAGATATCGTTACCACTGCCCCCCCATAGCTGGTCCTGCCCACCGCCGCCATAAATAACATCGTCGCCGGCACCGCCCTTGATGACGTTATTGGCGTCGTTGCCAACAATCACGTCGTTGCCCGAACCGCCAATGGCATTTTCGATGGTTACGCCGGCAGCGATAGAAACATTTCCCTTCAGACCGCCAACATCAGAGAAAGAACCTTCGTTCAGGTTGATTCGTTGGTTCTGAGAATATCCGGAAAAATCGAAAGTATCATTACCACCCGCGTCCCAGGCAGCGAAAATCAGTTTCTGGTTGCTGTCCGTGGCAGTATAGAAATCCCGGTCAGTATTGGAATTAAAGCCGTAGACCGTATCGCCAGTTCGAATGGACATATTGGCGCCATACAAATGCTGGATGGCTGCGATATCATCAAGCAGAGGAGCTGCTGCATAATAACCGCCGAAATCGCTACCGGTGATGGTTTCGTCAAAATAGCTCATCACGCTGAATCCCCGTGTGTCTTCAGCATAGGAAGCATCAGCATATGTAGGGTTTGCTGAAGGGTTACTGCTGGCGTTATAGTCCCCAGGATGATTTAATCCTAAGGTATGTCCAATTTCATGGGTAAATGTTAACCGCCCGTAATTTCCCAGTTCGGGCGATAGATTTTGCGGGTCGCCAGTGCTGTACCACGATTGTCCAGAAGCATCGAAACCACGATCATCATAAATAATAAGGCCATAATCAGTCGTGTGGGGGAGTAGAGCATATGCCTGAGTGAGAGGCGCATCAATATTCCCAAATGTTATATTGGAATACTGGTATCCACTCACTTCAACAAACTTGATATTGGCCACATCGGACCAAGATTGCAATGACAGCTTGGCCTGAGCTTGTTGTTCAAGATTGAACGCCGAGTGGATTGTATCTCCACCAACGTTCAACTTACCTGGCTCCCATGAGGGGAAAGAATACGTTATGGTGGCATTTTGTCCCGTTACATGAACCCCATTCCAAGTTTGTTCCCCCCTTGCTATTTGTATACCGGCCTGCTCAACATTATATGATGGCTTATTATTTAAATGCAAACCACCTCCGCGGTTATGATAGTTGATGAGATCATTAATGCTATCCCAACCGGTTTCTTTTCCATTCAAGATATTATCCATAACTTTCTCCAATATTTAAGCTACGTCCAGTTATATCTAATGAGATTTACTCATAAGGCATTGCTGATATTTCCAAATTCAGCCTTTTAATGGTAGTTTGTTTTTTTTATTTCAGCTATTCAGAGAGTTTCTTCAATTGATACTACCCAAACCCTACAGCCTCATAGGACACTAACGCCGCCTCAGCGGCATTACGGGAAGCCCTATATTTAGAGTCCTTAGCTGCAGTTTTTGTGAGCCGCTGGAGGATAAATACACACTGTTATCCCCATCAGTCCGTTGTCGGTTTATCGGGAGTTTTACTGATAAAAGCATCCAGTTTTTCGATGTCCCCTGCGACGATGGTCTGTTCATCGGGCGTTAGGGCCACTTCTTCCAGATAGCGCCGAATGGAGGACTGGCTTTCCAGTGCCACCGCCCTGGCGCTGCTTTTCGGCAGGCTGAAATCACAGCCGATGCAGCCCATGCGATGCGGACAGTTGCTCCAGAACGGATTGGTGCAGTAAAGCTCGCCCAGCTCGTAATACAATGCCGGGCCCTCTTCGGTCATCGCCTGGCTGTCGTGGCCGATGAGCACACCGATCATGTGGGAGATTTTGTCGGCCTTGACGGAAGATGCGGCCAGCCGGGTGGGGCGGAGACGAATATAGCGCAGCGTCGAGCGTGGGCAGCTGTGCCCGGACCATTCCATCAGTTCATGCAATGTTATACCCTGCGGTACGCTGGCTATTGCCGTCACCGCGGGCGCACAATATCGGGATCAGGGTGTTGTTCAGTATTGCGCGGCCGACCTGTCTGCCACGGAACTGAAAGAGGTAGCGGACTTTTTCGCCGGTACGCCCATCGCTGAGTGCGACCTGCTTGACCGGGCGCACCTGCAGCCATAAATCGACATTTTTTTCACCACGGCTGCCACCGGTTTGACAAAGGCTTTTGATGTTTTTCCGGCGGGGACACTCAGGTAGCACAGAGTTCCGGCCGGAATGAGGGTGCCGTGTTCGTAGACGATATCCTCTCCCTACGGCTGCCCCCCCCTCCGGTCGTCAGCCGCAGGATCTCATTCTGCCGCAGGCCGCATGCGTCCAGATAACCGCCATGGCCTGGTGCATGGCAAACGGGTAATGGATAGGCTCATTTTGCTATACGAAGTGACATTGATAACGGGTTTATCTGACCCAGTCCTCGAGCGTCAGGCCCGGCACTCGCGCAAATTCTCTTACATTACTCGTCACCAGCACGGCGCCGGCAGCAATGGCGTGGCCGGCGATCGCCGTGTCGTTCGGGCCGATTGGCGTCCCGGCCGCGGCCAAGGCGGCCTTGATCTCGGTAGTGGCGTCCACGGCTGCCCGGTCCCAGGGCAGGATGGCATCGAGCCGGGCGCAGAAGGCGTCGACCAGCTGCGCGTGGCGCGGCGAGGCCTTCTTGCAAACAGCCCCAAAACGCATTTCGGCATAAGTGATGGCCGAGACCACGATGCGGTGGTTACGCAGCACTGCCTGCTCCAGGCGTTTAATGACGGCTTCCGGCTGCTCGCGCATGATGAATGAGCAAATATTGGTCTCGAGCATATAGGTCTTGTTCACAGGTCAAATCGTCCTTCGTCGCTGACTACGTCCGCACGCTCCGTCATAAAGTCCGGATCGGCCTTATCCAGCTGCGCGAACGAACCCCAGGTCGGGCGAACGGGACGCAGGATGATATTGTCCCCTTCTCTGACGATCTCGAGTTCACTCACTCCTTCAAAATCCAGATCGCGGGGCAAACGGATGGCGCGGTTGTTACCGTTTTTAAAAATAGATACGGTTCGCATGATATCCTCCTGGTTTATGGCCTTATGGCCCATCAGCATAGCCTCAGTATATGCCAATGTATTACATGTGTATAGGTTGTGCATATGCAGATGTGTGACATATGGATATGTTTTGCATTTGTCATTTTCTGTGTTTTTTCTCCTCAGATCCGATTTTGGCAGAAGCGGATGTTTGCGAGCCGAGGCCATTATGTTGACAAGCCGCTACACATACGCTGCTCCCTCAGTTCAACGGAGGCATTACCCTTTCTCTGCATGATATTTTCAACATTGCCTCTTGAACGCGATTTGTTTATAGTGCTAAGGTAATGAATTAAGGAAAATCGAGGGTAATGGAACTTACTATGCGAATTTTAAAACTTCTTATTCCATTCTTGATATTGCAATCTTCTTTTCTGAAAGCCGCTGAAAACACCGAGTATGAAATACTGAAAAAAACATCTTTTTTTTCGATTGGAATGAACGGCTTTGCCGGTAAAATAAGTGACGGTGAAATAGCATATAACGCCATTCTGAAAAAAAATAACTCAAAAGACATTTTTACTCGGTTGGCAAAAGACGAAAAGGCCACTCCGGAAGCTAAGTTATATGCTGCTTGTGGCCTCGTAAAGTTATCTTATCGCCAAATGGATTCACTTTTCCTGCCTTACAAGAAAAATAAAATCGCATTACTCAAAGGTGATGTATTAAGGCGTGTTTCATTTTACGATGAATACACGTCAATATTGAAGCATGGATGCGAGCAATAAAATATTTTTATAAGGAAATTATTAATGAAAGATTTAACAGGTAACATGTTAGCATCAGTAAGCGGCGGGTTTGTAACTGATGGTCACCGCGAATCCACAAATATAGTCGATCAACGCGGTGTTGATAAAGGGACGTATATCGATGCAAACGGGACATGTTGGGCCCCAGGCACACCATCCAGTGTAATGTATCCTAATGGCGGAGGTCCTTCTTGGGGGAGCATGGTTGACTTTTGCCTTAATAAGGGCTTGTCAGCAGATTGCAATGGTCATTTTTGATAGTTAATTATTCCCATGAGTATCACAGCCACCTTGCGCAGGCGGCTATTCCCACTGCATTTGCACTTTTTAGACACTGAAAGGGGTCTGACGCTCAGTGGAACTAAAACTCACGTTAAGGATGAGAGGCTGCGTAACAAAATCGTCTCCCATGAAGCTATATCACAAGTGGGGGGACTAATTGCCACAGGTTTCGTTACATAAATTAATAATAATTAAGCTCGGATTTAGGTTACAGTACATAACATGATTGCGGAATAAATAACCAGCATCTCATAAAAGGAGATTTTCAATGAAAAAGGTATGTACGGTTCTTCTTTCTTCGCTTGTTCTACTCTCATTTTCTTCAGTAGCCGCTGAAGATTTGCATAGTAAATTGATTATTCAGGCTATTCCTTCCTCCGAGGGAACTGTGGTAGTTGAAGGGCAACCGAAATACGAAAAAACGTTCAAGGTCGTTGTATATACTAAAATTAAACAGCCGATTGAATTAACCGGTTTTGTAGGCTGCTACAAAGCATTTGATGATAAAGGCAAGGAGTTTGATGAGCGTACGGTGCAGGCAGATCTACTGGGAACGCTGAAGGAAGGAGCTAAAGAAGGCGAAGTCTCGTTCATCAGCGACGATGACTCTGTCTACAATGCCAAATTTGTGAAATGGTCTTCGCAGTGCCCACAACTGGCTAAACGCACTCACTAAGTAGCACTTGAAATATGACTATATGATATATAAAAACTTATACTATCATGTCGTTATAATGTAAGGAAAGGTCGCTATATGCGACCTTTTCATCTTCCAGAATTTTATAAACCGTGGAACGGGCATCTCAAGCTGACGGGTTATAGGGCAGGATCGTCTACCGGGGTGGGGCCAGTCCAGTTAAGTAAAACCAAAAGAACACAGGCTGAGCGCCTTCAGCAGACCGGCAAGCTTATCCAGTCAAAACTGAGGCAATACATCGATGTCGGTCAGGCGCTGTCTGAAGCCCGTGATTGCGGTGGCGCTCCATGGCTCGCAATAGAAAACACACTGCCATGGCCTGAATTTGTCGCCAGTCTGGAGGAAACACGCCATCTCGCCAGAAAAAATAATTTTGATCCACTGCATATTATTACCGAGAAATACAGCACATTACGGAAATATGCCCCGTGCATGTTGCCCGCTTTGCAGTTAGTCGCCACGCCGGCAGCGCAACCTCTGGCCGATGCGCTGGTTGTGATCAAAGACATGTACCGGAAACAGTCCCGAAAAGTGCCGACGAAAGCGCCGATAGAGTTTGTCCCTGACCGGCAGTATTAAGAATTTTGTGTGCTCAGCGAACTTAAGGGAGCGTTACGTTCCGGGGATATCTGGATTAAGGGCTCACGCCGCTACAAAAACTTTGATGATTATCTCATGCCCGGAAAGAACTTTGACAAACTCACACTGGTGCTGCTACTTCCCGTCTCTGCTGATTATCATGAGTACATTACCAGCCGTATGACCCTGCTTTAGTCCAGGCTTGAAGAGGCCGATGCCATGGCTGCCCTTGGTGAATTTCCCGATGTGGAAATATCTGACAGGGGCGTAAAAGTCTCTCCACTGGATAACAGCGTTCCGGTGCAGGTTTCACCGCTGGCAGAGCTGGTTTACAGCATGCTGCCGCACCCTAAAATCACGGAAATTCTCGATCAGGTAAACAGCTGGATGACGTTTACCCGGCATTTTTTTGCATATAAAATGACATTACCCGTCCCGATACCCGCCTGCTTCTTACCACCATTCTTGCGGATGACATCAATCTTGGTCTGACCAAAATGGCTGAAGCCTGCCCCGGGAGCACTAAATCGTCACTCGAAGATACTCAGGCATGGTACACCGCGACGAAGCCTATTAAGCCGCCATTGCAGAGCTCAGAGCTGGTAAACTGGCAGGGGAAAAAGGCCGCTGGCGGCATTCTGGGGAGACGAGACAACGTCATCATCAGATGGACAGAATTTCAGAACAGGCCGCTACGCAGGGCAGGTTAACCCGAAATACGGGCAGGAGCCCGGACGTCAGTTTTATACCCATATTTCGGATCAATACAGCCCGTTTTACACCTGCATAATCAGTCGGGTCAGGGATTCAACTCATGTGCTCGATGGCTTGCTATACCACGAAAGCGATCTGGAAATCAGGGAGCATTACACTGATACAGCGGGTTTCACCGATCATGTCTTTGCCCTGATGTATCTGCTGGGATTTGCGTTCTACCCCCGAATCAAGGATCTCCATGACAAGAAGCTGTTTATCAAAGGGAAGGCAGACCAATACCCAGCACCTCAGTCATTGATATCAACGACCAGCCTAAATCTGAAAGAGATCGAAATTCACTGGCGTGAAGTGCTGTGTCTGGCAACCTCGATAGAACAGGGAACCGTGACGGCATCCCTGATGCTGAAAATGCTGGCCAGCTATCCCAAACAAAATCGCCTGGCAAAGGCGCTGAGAGAAATAGGCCGCATTGAGCGAACGCTGTTTATGCTCGACTGGTTCCACAATCCTGCACTGTGTCGGAGGGTAGAAGCGGTAATGAATAAAGGTGAAGCCCGTAACGCCCTGGCGCGTGCGGTATTTATGCACTGGCATGGAGAACTCAGGGACCGAAAACCGGAAAATCAGAGCTATCGCACCAGTGGGATGACGCTGCTGACAGCGGCGATCTCACTATGGAACACCGTGTATATGGAAAGGGCGGTTGATACCCTGAAGCGTAATGGGCCGAAGATCAACGAGCAGTTATTGTCGCATTTGTCGCTGTTAGGCTGGGAGTACATCAAACTGATAGACGATTATATCTGGAAAAGCAACCGGATACAGGCTTCAGGCAAGTTTCGTCGCCTGAAACCAGCTAAAGTCGAAAGGTAAAAAAATAGCCTTAACGTACAATAATTAATGAGATGGTCACTCCCTCCCTCACAGCTGTATGCTGTGAACAGGCTTAAAATGGAGAACCATCATGGAAAACATTGCGCTCATTGGTATCGATCTGGATAAAAATTCTTTCCACGTCCGTTGTCAGGACCGTCATGGGAAAGCGGTTTACCGTAAAAAGTTTACCCGGCCAAAGCTGATTGAATTTCTGGCAACTTGTCCTGCAACAACCATTGCAATGGAAGCCTGTGGCGGTTCTCACTTCATGGCCCGCAAATTAACTGAGCTGGGACATACTCCAAAACTAATATCTTCACAATTTGTCCGTCCATTCGTTAAAACCAACAAAAATGATTTC
The DNA here is from genome assembly GCF_052692115.1 of Serratia sp. TSA_105.2. Lineage (NCBI taxonomy): Bacteria > Pseudomonadati > Pseudomonadota > Gammaproteobacteria > Enterobacterales > Yersiniaceae > Serratia > Serratia sp. TSA_105.2. The sequence continues at coordinate 27,187 of NZ_JBQZFT010000007.1, read as the reverse complement.
TTTGATGCTGAAGCTATCTGTGAGGCCGCATCACGCCCATCAATGCGCTTCGTTCAGCCAAAAACGGAATCTCAGCAGGCCATGCGTGCTTTGCATCGGGTACGAGAATCATTTGTGCAGGATAAGGTTAAAACGACTAATCAGATGCATGCTTTCCTGTTGGAGTTTGGTATCAGCGTTCCGAGGGGACCGACTATTATCAGCCGACTGAGCACTATCCTTGAAGATAATAATTTACCCTTGTATCTCAGTCAGTTATTGCAGAGACTACAGCAACATTACCATTATCTTCTTGAGCAAATAAAGGAGCTGGAAACTCAATTAAAGCAAAAGTTAAACGAAGATGAGGTCGGACAACGTTTACTGACCATTCCCTGTGTGGGAACTCTGACGGCCAGTACTATTTCCACTGAGCTTGGCGATGGGAAACACTACGCCAGCAGTCGAGACTTAGTAGCGGCAACGGGGCTGGTTCCACGTCAGTATAGCTCCGGCGGTCGAACAACTCTGTTGGGTATCAGCAAACGAGGTAACAAAAAGATCCGAACCATGCTTGTTCAGTGCGCCAGAGTGTTCATTCAAAAACTGGAACACCAGAAAGGCAAACTGGCGGACTGGGTCAGGGAATTGCTGTGCAGAAAAAGCAACTTTGTTGTGACCTGTGCACTGGCAAACAAGCTGGCCAGAATAGCCTGGGCGCTTACGACGCGACAAGAGACGTTCGCGTCATAAGTATCTATAGCAATAAATAGTTTAAACAATCACTTATCTGGTTTTGCGAATACTGATCATTGATGATACAAACGGCCGACCGGCCTGTTGAAGAACCTGTATATCGGAATGGCTCATCTGAAGCCGTATAATTTTTCTGAGGTTCATCAGGCGCGGAACTCATCGTGGCGCGATTTAGACGCCGGATAGATTTAAGCAAGCCAATGATATCGTCGAAAATCAGTGTTGCAAAAACGGGAGTGACCATTGATTCGATAACCAAACTGACCTCAGTAATATGTTGTGCCCATGGCGATCTTTGGCTAGTTTGGCCGCATGAAACCGAAAAAATGCATCCTGCAGGTACGGCTTTCCGATGAGGAACACGCGCAGCTGCAGCAGCTGGCTGCCGATGCCGATGCCGGTATGACCATGTTCGAGCTGGTGCGTGCCCATATTGGCCGCATCCTGGTACGTAATTGCCAGGACGAACGCGAACGAGTGGCAATGCTCAACCGCATCAACGCCAACCTGAACATGATTGCCCGCTGTGTGAACACCTGGCGCATCGGTGCGCTGGCGGTCGAGGCAGTCAGTCACCTGATGGCCATCGAGCGCGCCGTGTTGGAATTGACGAGGGAAAACAAGGAGTAGTGATGAGGAAAATATTGGTTTTACTGGGACTTTCTGTGTTGCTGCTGTCGGGCTGTGTCGCTTCAGATGGACCAACCAAGAGCAGCCCGGAGAAGCATGCCACGCGCTATGCAAATGGTGTAGTTAACGTATTGCCTGTGAGTCGATCTGATGTTTACGAGAATATACTTCCTTTCCTGACAAGTATTTATCACGAGGGTAAAGAAGATCGGGTTGAGGGAATACCTGAGCCACAGGCAAAGGAGAAACGAAACTCTTACTACAGCCCCGTTTTTTTTAAAGGGTATGACAAGCATTATGGTGATGTCGGTATTGATTTGGAAAATAAAGAAAAAGGCATTAATTACAGGCTCAAAGACCTGCTTGCCCGTGAGGCCTCGGCGACCTACTGGGACGGATACATGGGGCGTTGAGCTGATGATTATTGGCTTCTCCCGGAACGGCACCGGCGGGCATGGGCCGGTCGAGTACATCACCAGTCAGGAACGGGCGGGCCGTGAAGCGCACCCGCCGCAAGTCCTGCGCGGCTCTCCAGACAAACCCGCCTGCTGATAGATTTCATGGCGTTCGAGCACCGGTACACCTCCGGGATGCTGTCGTTTGCGCTATCTCCAGCCGGGGAGATGGCCAAACAGACTTTCGATGACCTGCGCAGCGAAGTAAGCGCGAAATACGGCCTAAGCGCCCCCAAAGACCTGTCAAGGGTAAAAGACGTGGCTACGTGTAGTGACGCCTGACCACATCCTGAGAATTGCCGCAGAAGCCCGTAAGGGGTTATCGGGTCGCGCAGGGGAACTTCCCTCCTGCGCGACCCGATAACCCCAACTATAGCATTACGGCCTGCTAATCTTTTCTCACATTATGTAAATGATAACTACTATCATCCATTGATAGTCCATAGATAAGCGCGTAACTTTCTTTATTACTGTATGCATATACAGCACTTATTATTGAAATCAAGAAGGAGTTTAACGATGGCTAAATCAGGATTGGCAGACAGTGACGGCCTTGAATGGAAAAAAATGCTTGAGCTTGGGTATGAATGGAACGGTGAGTCGTGGGGCTGGCCGACAACGGGCGTCGATACGCCGCCCGGCATAGGAGATACGGAACCAGGGATGACTGTTTGGCCTTCAGGGAGTACTCCCCCAAGCGGTTACACCAACCTCAACGGATATGGCACCAACTACGTCGCCGGACGTCCTGACTCATTGGGGGTTGCGGCCAATGCCAAAAAGGCAGTGCAGTTCGAACAGGATCTAATGTTCTTTCAGAACGTGGAATCCGACGCGTCACAGAAACTCGAGGCAGCGCGTCAGCGCATGCGAGTCCTCAGCGATGAGGCCAGCCGCTTAACCGGTGCGGATAAGCTCAGGAAGGAAGCAGAGCAGGCAGTTGCCTCGGTGGATGAAATGGCGCAGGAAATTACGCTTGATGAAGCCAAAGCCAACAAACTGAATGCCGACTTTGAAGTCTCTTTCGCCCGCTGGCGGGAGAATCCGCGTGATGTTCGTCTCGATGGCGACCGGCAGAAACGGCTGATGGACGAGCGTGACGCACTGCGGAACGGTATTCCGGTGAAACAGAGTGAAAAAGACCTGCGCGTGGCCCGCCTCAACAAGCTGATGGCGGACGTTGCGGCGCTGGATGCGGGGCAGGATGTACGAGAGGTGAATGCCGCGCGTGAACTGGAAGACGTTCGCAATCAGGCTAACGCCCTGGAGCAAGAGCGGCAGCGTCTGGAGGGGGAGGTCAGCAGCAAAAACGCCCAAGCCGCCCATGAGCGAGAAGAAGAAGCCAAGAATCTGGCGCTGAAGGAAAAAATTGTTACGCCTGGCGATGCGTTGAGTCTGGAGCAACGCAAGTGGGAAGAAGACCGATGGAACGACGCGCAGAGGAACAAGGCGGAAGCCGAACGGCTCTCGGAAGAAGCGGCAGCCAGTCAGGGCACACTGGATGATGTGAATCGCCGGTTGAGCGAAGCACGGAGTCAGGAAAGTCAGAAACAGCAACAGCTGAACGATGTTCAGGCGCAAATCGCGGCGGAAAAGGCCGAAGCGGCTCGACGTCAGGAAGAGCAACGTCAGCGTGAAGAGGCTGCCCGTAAAACCAAGGAAGAAGCTGAGAAATTAGCTCGAGAGGCAAAAGAAAGGGAGGAGAAAGAAATACAAGATGCTGTTAAATTTACTGCGGATTTTTATAAGGAAGTTTTCAAGGTTTACGGAGAAAAAGCTGAAAAGCTTGCTAAATTATTAGCAGATCAGGCTAAAGAAAAAAACGTTCGCAATGTAAACGATGCGCTGAAAGCCTATGATAAATACAAGGCAAACATTAACAAAAAGATCAATAAAAAAGATCGCGAAGCCATTTCAAAAGCTTTGGAATCGGTTGACGTTAAGCAAGCGGCTAGGAATATAAGTAAATTTGGTAAAGGGTTAGGCTATACTAGCCTTGCTATCGATGCTGCAGAATGGGCCGGAGCTTTAAAAGAGGCAATAGAAACTGATAACTGGCGCCCGTTTTTTGTCAAAACAGAAGCTATTGCGGCAGGCATGGCCGCCTCTGCGGTTACGGGTTTTGCGTTTAGTATTATCCTAGGAGGACCAGTAGGGCTATTGGGCTATAGTCTAATAATGGCAGGAGTTGGTGCGTTAATAGATGATGATGCAATGGAACAAGTGAATAAATTTATCGGCATTTAAGTTGTGATTATAGAAAAGACTGCTTACTTGCTAAGTAGCCTTTTCATAAAAACAACAAAAACAAATATCGTTATTATTGGCATTGATAATAAAAAAACAGTCCCATAGTAAATCGCCAGTCCGCCCATTTTCCCAGGCGTATCCATAAACAAACCTCTACTCCAAAATTCTTTTGTCGTGAAGGTCAATATAAAACTTTCCACTATCCATTTTGAAACGGGATAAAACACCAATCCAAAAATGCTCACCAACAATAATATATATTTATAATTAAATTCATCTCCCCAAGACGAGTAAAAGAAACATAAAAACATAAAGCATCCAAAAGGCATATTTCGGATATAGTATTTCTTATTCATTTGCCCTCCACGGAGCTAGCTATTTAAATTGAACGTCAATGCAATCACCAGAAGTATCCTTTCGCTCTATTAAAGTAGTAAACGCCATTCCATCTCCATTAAACACAAAGTGTGGGTTGATATAATAAAACCCTTTTCTGAGGGTCTTTGCAATAATTTTGCTAGTTTCTAGTTCGGGGTGTTACGCCGGAACCCCAAGTAGGGGGCAGTTTGGCCATCATGGATTCCACACTCCAGGGCGTAAAAAACTGCCCACGATGTCTATCACCAAGCTCCAGATTCATGAAAGCCATGCCAAAAAATCACAAGGTTTAGCGGCCAGTGCTATTTGTACAAGAGCAAGTAAGTGCGCCAGGCGTTCGATATCCTCACGTTCATACCCTTTGATGAGCGACATGTACTGCTTATCCAGCACGTCGTCCGGAGAAAAGCGGTTGTGTATTGCTATCGCGCTGCACTGAACAAAGCCAGAAAAGACCTTGTACCGGTGATGGTAGCGTGCCGTTTGGCCAAAGAGGCCGATAATTGTTTTTGTGCTTCAGTAAACGTCAGCATGGTGAACTCCATTAATAAGGGAGTTCACTCGCCGAGGGAGAACTCCCCCACGGGAAAAAAAGGCCACCGGGATACCGGTGGCCATAGGTTAGTGCTTCAGCAAAAAACGGTGATTAGCCAGCTGCTGCATTCGGTGACAAGGGAATAGAATCCTTGTCGGCGTAGGTCAGGTGGATCACCTCACCTTCCTCAACCTCAGCCGCTATTCGTCCACCGTCGACATGCTCACCGCGGTCGTAGCGATCGTAGCCGCTGCGTTCCGCATCAGGCATATACCAGGTATGTTCCACCTGGCAGCTGAACAAGTCAGACACTCTCCCGATAACCTCGCCGGCTGGCGAGTACCACGGAGAATCGAAGTGTACCGTCAACGTGTTGATACCATCACGTACGCAACCAACATTATGGCCGGCCGGCCACTCGACGCCGTATTGCCGACCATAGAGATCAGTGGTGGACGGCACATCACGCAGTAGCCCGCCTGAGCCATTCAGTTCAGTTGCCAGACGCGTCGGGATCAACATCAGCATATCGCATGGCGCGGTATACTCGGGCATCACGCCCAAACGTTCCCAGCAGATGCCGGCATCGATGTCAGGGCTCACCCCCACCAATCCGAACCAGTCCGCATATTGGCGCGACAGTACATCCGCCATACGCGCCTTTGCGACGTTAGGGATGTTCTCCCATTTCACCGCATCGATACCCGACTGGCGATAGAGTCGCTCTATCAGGCGAATGTTCTCACCCGTTAACGGTACATCCGCCTTCAGCATCCCGAACCAGTGTTCAAAGGCCAGATTCTGAGGCGATGCAATCCCCGGCTGCGTTAACAGTCCCGGGTAAGGCACATAAACACCGGGTTTTGTCGTCGCCGGCTTCAGTATGCCGGCACACCCGGCCAGGAACAGCCGGCAGCTTTGTTGAACAGCATGACGGTAGTCAGGAACAACATGGCCATTGACCCATTGCTGCAGTTCATCGACAAAAACGGATTGGCCCGTGATAACTAAACGGTTACTGCACCAGTTCGACATGGTCGTTCTCCTCTTCTTACAAGAAAAAGAGGGAGCTTTCCCCAGCGGGGGAAAGTCTCCCCCGTTGGGTTAGGTGTTACCTCATGATGGCCAGGACGCTGATCCTGTCCTTAGTGGGCTTGCTCGCCATAGTGAGCCCGGTATACCTGATGTTCGTCGCCATTAGCGACCAATCCCAGTTGTAGCAATATTCCGCGCTCCCACGAGCCCGGTCGTCGGCTACCATCGGCGATACTCACCAGAATGTAATGGATCAGGCCCTCGACATTCTCAAGCTGAACAGCGGCGCCACAGGTCTGCTAAAGCTTCAGCATGTAGGCCAGCTCGCTGGCAATCTCAGGATCAACGGTTATCTGCAGCCCCTTGTTGGTGGCTTTAGTCATCGGTTATCTCCTGTTCTGTTTCACCGATCACGCCCAGCTCTTCCACCTGGCGCAGATACGGTGATGATGAGGTAAAGGGATTGGCGCCGAGGCGTACCAGGTGGTATTTATCCACCAGGTTGTTGATCGCCTCAAACGGCCGCACTCCCGCTTCCTGTAAAGCCATCACGCACTCCGCTTCACACAGATCGGTATCGTTTAACTCCAGGCCAAAATATTTGGCCAGTAACCTGCCGGCAATGGTCTGCCAGTAACGTTGTTCAATCGTCATCACCAGACTCCTCATGCCGCAACGGCTGGATCGGTTGTCACCGGGTCCGCCAGAGGCCTCAGCAAAAATTCTGATGCCTCACGGGCCTGTTTGGCCGCACGAAACAGCGCGCGCTTATCTTCACGCAATACCCTGAGCCAGTGCTCAAGGTAGCTGTCGTGCTGGATGTCACCAAAGACGCCAAGCTGCGCGCACATAAAAGCACTGCCCAGCTCCGCCACCAGCTCCTCAAACGCGTAAACCGGGTCGCCGAACCGCCGGGAAGAAGACGTGATCCCTTCCCGGTTAAGCCGTTTAGCATGGCCGGTGCTGTGCACCAGTTCATGCAACAACGTTGACCAGTAATCCGCCTCGGTTCGAAATTGCTGAGCCTGTGGCAGGACAATCTGGTCCCGGAGCGGGGAGTAAAACGCCCTGTCCTGGTAGACCTGTTCAACCCGAACACCGCAGGCCTCAACGAGGGTGTTAACCTGAGCCTGCGTTTTCGTATCAACCAACGCATCACCCTCATCCGTCTCGGTTGCTGGCATAACGCCGACAACGGTCTCGGGGAGGTTGTCGCATTGGGCAACGTTAAACAGGTACAGCGGCTTCAGCATGGGTATTCGCATTTTCAGCGGTTTCCCCTCTTCGTCAAACAGCTGCCGGCCATCAGCATCCTCCACCTGCTTGTCCCAGGGTTTGAATACCACAGCCAGGGTTGCCGTTTCGCCGGCACGTACATGGCCACCGACGGCTTCCGCCTGCTTATAAGTCAGCCAGCGATTGGAGTGAAAACCGCGCTCTTCCGCAGCTATCCATAACAGCAGCACATTCACGCCGCTGTAGTGGTACCCCGTCGTGCCGTTCTGCGGCATGACAGACCCGGTATAAATCCGGTTCCGGTCAGTCCGCCAGGGCTTGCGCCAGGGTAAGGTGCCACGCTCGATGGCACCAATGATGTTGTCCGTGACCTGTTGGTACAGGTCTGGTCGTTCGCGACGGGCTTTTGCCGACCGGCGTGATGGTAATGTTTTCTTCATGGAATGCTCCTCAATGAAAAAGGCGCATTCTTCCCCTGGCGGCGAAGAATACGCCCCAGGGGACAGGAAAAGTGGTTAGAGAGCAGGGTAACGCAGCGCCCCTTTCGGATTCACTGTGTCAACACGCTGTTTCAGCCGTTCGAACAGAGCCAGGTAATCAGCCCGATCGGCGGGCTTTGCCCGTTTGCAATCGGTATGACAGGCCGTGGCCAGCAGGTTGATGGCCCGCTCACGCCAGTGTTTAAACTCATCCTGGCTGACGCAGACCGAGTAATGGACCTCGGCCAGCTGCAGCATGCGCGCGGTCACCCGCCGATAATCGGCGACACACACCCAGTTAACCGTGGCAACGTGCATATAGACCGTTTCGGGTAACAGATGTATCCAGAGCTCATGGCCTTGCGACAGTATTCGCTCGATACAACTGTCGTTCAGCACCAGCTCCTCGCCAAAGTCGTCGCCGCCGGCAAGCTGCCGGGACGTTTCATACCAGGCCTCATCCTTGTTAGGATGACACCCGTCGGCATACGCCAGGTGTTTGATACGGCCGGTGGCGTTTCGTTCGCCCACGGCCGGCATCAGATAGACGCCATTATCCTTGGCCAACACCAGCGCACACTGATTGGCGCGTACTTCAGCCACCACGGCGCGCAGTTCTGCAGGGTTAAAATGCAACATGATAAGTCTCCTGAGTTGCGGAGACGGACTTCCCCGGGAGGAAAAGCCCCTCCAGGGAAATGAAACGTTATGGCCAGTGGGAGGTGTTACCACGAAGCCCGGAAGTAAAGGTGGTCCCGACTGAAATCAAAATCGGCAAGAACGTTGTTAACGTACGCCTTCAGTAAATCGACCTGCGTCCAGTAAATACTGCCGTAGTCACGAGATTCAGAAGGAAACTCATCATGGCAGTTCGCTTCATTCAGCCGCGACAGACACAAATCCAGCATCTGGATGTCATTGCGGTCGAACGCCATCAGCTCACCGCTTTTGACGTCGCCGACACTGTTGGCCACCCAATGCATCAACGCAGTAAACCCGCGAAAATGACAGGTGTGAACCAGCAGCGGCGGATGGTAGTGGTTACACGTTTTGTGGTTGTAAATTCGCGGCGCCTGCGCACAATCACCGCCGTCCTCCAGCCACGCTGGTGAACACGGCACCCAGTCGCCGACAGGTGTCCAGTCGCCGTTTACCGGCAACATCGGATAGTCAGCCTTACGTTGACGGAAAAAGTTGATATCAAGTCCCATGGGTCACTCCTCTCGGTATACGGACAGGAGCTCCCCTGCAGGAAGACCCTGCCGGGTGAATTAAAAATCGCGACTATGCCGCCGAATGCGCCTGATTCAGACGCACCGCCAGCACTTCATCCATGCCGACAATAACGCGCCAGCGACAAAGCAATTCATCGGGATCATCGTTATGACTGCTATACCCTTCCAAAGGGTAAAGAATGGAATCATCAGCCAGTGCCGCCTCATCCACTTCACCCGGAGCAAGAAGTTCCGGGCGTTTAAGGTGGTGGCGCAACCAGAGCAGTGGCAACTCCCATCCTGGATTTTTGGAAAGTTTGGAGTCGTTCCGCTTTATCCGTACAGAGCCAGGGCACAGGTTATGAATCAGTATCAGAACCAGTCGGTGAAAAAAACCAGGGTGCTGAAAGAACCCCACACGTTCTTTGACGTAAGGCACCGGTTGCATCGGGATATTTTCCTCTGCTCCCGGTGATACACGTAAACCAGCCGTTTCGAAGATCATGCCATCAAACAGCTGACCGGCTTCCGTGATACCTTCTGGCCGGGCCTCTTCCGGCAACAGCCAGAACAACTCGGTCACCGCCAGGGTGAAATGAATCCATGCGTCCTGGGACGGTGATGCGACAAAATAAACGTTCATACTCACGATAAATCCTCCGGTAACAAAAAATTGGGGGGATTTATCCCCCGGACGGGAATAAATCCCCGTCAGGGTGTGTGTCTGTCAGGCTGCCGTGCCGATCACCAAACCTCGAGCTCGCCAATCGCAATGTCGGCTTCGACATCGCGCTTGCCTTGCTCCACGGCCTGCGCCCAATAAGACGCGTGAATATCTTTGCTCAGTGTATCCAGGCGAACCATAAGCGCTTCCCCGCTAGCGGAAAGTGTCGATATATAGCCGTACTGCATGACCAGCAGGAAACCACCAAAGGCCTCTCCCGCATTGATAACGGCATTTTCCACATCATTCAGCTCAGTGGGATTTTCACGTTCAAGACCCAGTCCCAGACGCTGGCAAGCCCGGATACTCATGATCTTGCCTTCAACCAGGCAAAGGAAATGAAACGCATCAAGCGCGGTTTTCACGTCAAGTACGTTGGGTAACGGGGTATGCATCGATAAATCCTCCATAGAATGCCGAGGGATTTATCCCCATAACGGGTGTAAATCCCCGTCAGGGTATTAAGTGGGTAAACCGACCACTCTAAAAGCGGTAACGCAGTCTGGCCAAATGCTCAACATGTTGACTGGCGAGTCGGTAAGCTTTTCTGCGCTCGGTATGCTTGCAAGACAGCACAACATGGGTGCTTGCGTAGATATATTCGCCTTTGTACCAACCTTTGCGCAGCGTCAGTAACGCGCTGACCGAACCATCACCACTGCAGATAACATGCGCGCGAACGGCAAAATTACCGGCTGCATTGACGTACCAATCAGTAAAACGCGGCGGCGCCATGCGAAAAGGTATTCGCTGGACAGCCGATTTGACACGGTGCAGGGTTGAGAAGAAATCAGGAACAACTGAAGAAGTAAAAACAGACATGGTGTTTCTCCTGTAAAAAAGGGAAACACCACTCCCAGGGGAAGGTATTTCCCCGGGGGATTAGATTGCAGCAACCGAAGTTGTTATAACATCAGTCAATACCTTCATCACCGTTAAGAGATCCCTGTTCTCAAAGGTTAAACAGGGTTACCGCCACAGGGGCTTCCTCTTTCAGGCTACGAGGATATTCGCAGTCGCCCGAAGGCGTTTCTCACAGACCGCTGAAACTTTGGTTGGCACTCACCCGAAGGCGCTTCTCACAGAGTGCTGAAGCATTGGCTGGTTGTCCGAAGACAACAAGTAAGCCTGTTCATTTTCGAATCAAAATGGCACTATGTCAACCATATAAATATATATAGTTATTCTTTTACAAAAGAGTAGAAACTCTGTAAGCCCGAACACTACCAAGAGAATGAATACAGAATAGAGGTAAATATGAGCTCATTTGTAACAACACGAACGAAGAAAGCATTTGAAAATATTAAAATCAGTAAGTACATAGTCCAAGACCCTTTGCTATCTGACTGCATTGGTATGGGAAGGGCAAACTCTGGAGATTACAGTAGGGTTCAGGGATTTAATTGTGGAAAAGATTTTGGCTATGCGCTACTCACCTATTTTACATCAAGGGCGCTTAATATCCAGAGGATGCCTTACTGTGAAGATCGCATTTATAATAATTTCCACCTCAGAAATAAACATGAAAATAAAATTCTACTATCCCTAGATGAAGAAAGGGTCAGTGAGATTTGCAGGGAAATTCATGAAATTTACATGCATACTCAGAGAAATCTTCAGCAAGCAGAACTAGATGATGTGAACTTACGTCGTGAATTAAGAGGAGAAGATGCAAATAACTACATTAATAACATACTAGTAAGAAAGGCTGCATCGGAGATGTTGGGAAAGGACCATATGCATATAGAAATGGACTCTCTGAATTCTTTTGGTGATGCAGGTGAATATTTAGGAGACATATCACTCCAGTTAGGAGTTCCAGCAAAAGATATCCTCTACTGTTATAAATTCATAGAATCAAAACATACTAATTCTTGGTTGGTTGAACCTGGGGAGTGGGTAGTAATAAACAGATCACCGAACGGAGTAGTTAAACTACAGACATCCAGTATTATAGTCAGAAATAAAAAGCGGTATAATGATATATTGAATGGGATGAGTGTAAATTCAGCGGCGAATTACTTATCCAAGGATTCCCCATTGGTATTAAGGGGTGACTATTCGTAAACAATTTAAATGGTCGCAGCCCCGTGAGAGCTGCGACCGTTTTATACTACTCACTCAATATCGTCTTTAAGATATACTTGTCTAATATAACGTCCACGCCCATCACCGTGTCCCAAATCCATTGAGACCAATGCATTTGCTTCATCTCTGCACATGCCATTTTTGACATGATGTATTACAGCATCCCTGGCATAAGCATATCGCAAGCTGTGGGGGGCATCTTTTCCAGTCATACCTGCGTCTCGCACGATATTTCTATATCGTTCTATCGCCGTATGCAGAGACGGCTTATCAATCAGTTTCCCTCTATTCTCACCACAATGTTTTATCGCTTTATCTAAAATAGCCAAAACTTTCTCACGATTAAAAACTGTTGTTTCCCTAGCGCGTCCCCCTTTTGTCCCAAAAATTACCTTAACCCTATCGTTGCCATTCAAGATGGCTTGCTTCCAGGTTTTTAGTGATTTGGCGGACTGGACTGTTTCTTCTGTTCTCAAACCCAAGTAACGAGACAATTGTACACCAATTGCCACACCCTCATCTTTTTTAAAAGCATAGCTAACAATTGCAGCCAACTTTTCATCCGGAAGTGGTGTTTTAGTTCCATCGCGGCTTGCCCCTGAGATGCCTAATGCCCGGTTACTCAATTTATCATGCGATGGATCAGCAAGTTTATTCCGTCCTGCAACTAACATGATCGAACGGACAGCAGCCATTTCATTTTGGAGTGTACGTTTTGATATATCCTCAGCCATACGACTACCAATATACTTTTCGATATGAGACGCCTTAACGTGTTTTACATCACGGATTTGGATATTCAATTTCGCAAGACGTTCAGAAAAACGCTCTGCTATTCTCGAACGGTCTGCAACGGTTTTAAAACCGCCCCGCCCCTGGCGGGCGAGCGTAACCAGCTGCTTGCTGAGTTTTGACATAGCTGTTCCTCCCACGGGATACACACCCCTCTGCTTTCCACAAAGCAGACGGATCTGTGTCCCGATAATTTCAACCCCGACGACATGGTTACTTTTGCGCTTCCTGCGTCTCGACTGGCATCTGTGCATCGGGGCGGCGAAATGTTGAGTTATTTCGAGGCTCCCCAGGTCTCTGACCTGTTCGCGGCTTTCGCCGGCCTGACGTTAGTCAGTCTGCCTCCACACACTACTGTTCGTAGTGTCGCCATCGATACCGAGTCGATTTCCTCCTTTTAGATAGTGAAACGTTCAAAACGGTGTTTTTCCGTCGTAATTACGTTGAAGTTAATGGGTATTTAAAACCGTACTGACACGGACTACGTGTTGGTCAGATGGTAGTAAAACGTTGAAAACCACGTCGTGCGTGGTTTGAGACGTTATGCGCTACGCGCGTCACTTGGTAGTGTCTTCGCCACTTCACAAGTGACGCGCGCTCCTCTGCTCCTAATGAGACTCACGTAAGCGGCCAAATGTACCAAATGGCCTTATACGTGCGTTCAAAAGTCGCATCGTTAGCAACTCGTCATAAAAGATAAGAGAATCAAACCGTTGAAGCGTAGAACATCGCCATGGCGAGCTCTATAGCTGAAAAACGTAATATATACGTTATTGGTGAAAGGAACCGTACAAGGACTGGCGCGGTTGAGTCGTTAATGAACCTTCATCACTGCCGTGATCTCCGTTCTCAAAGGGAAAACGGAGGTACCGCCACATGGGCATCCTCTTCCAGGCTACGAGGATATTGTGACCACCCGAAGGCGTTTCTCACAGGTCACATGAAACATTGGATGGCACTCACCCGAAGGCGTCTCTCACAGAGCGCTGAGACATTGGATGGTCGTCCGAAGACGACGATACAACTCGAGTAGGGTAAGCGATCCTATCGAATCCCGTCAATCACTTGACTTGATTTCGTTCGCTGGCCACAGTGTATTACACTACATAAAATCGCATTACACAAAAAAGGAAATAACATGAAAGTACCTTCATCCTTTCGTTTCCCTGAACGATTAATGAATAGTTTAAAGGCTCGTGCAGAGTCACGAAATAAATCGCTGACTGAACATGTTCAGACTGTCCTGGAAGCAAGCTTGGACAACGAAGACTTTGAGAAGAAACATTACTTTGAGCTTATGGAGAATCCAGATAAAAGCATTTCCGACATTTACATAAAACTCTTCAGTACAATAAACACTCAGACAACGCGCTTAAGCCTGTCTGAGCTAAAGTTCATTATACACCACTGCCATCAGGCCTATCTCTTTCACAGCCATGCTGTTAGCAATGATTACATCAAGGTAATTATCGATATATCATTAGACCTAGTTACTGTTTCAGTACGTGAAAATATTGCCTTTGATAAACATTATGTCTACCGTTGTTTTGACCTATCAGATGAAAACCTGGATGAAACTATCAGCAGTATGAAATCAGTTATTAATAAATGCATCGATGGCACCTACGCCGAATATTTAACCCGCCCATTGGAAAGTGGAGCATTTAACTTTGCACAGTACCCAAAAGAAACTATAGATTTAATATTTACCAAAGCAAGATTGCAAAAACTATTCCCTCTTGTTACACGCGGAATCATTCAAAAAAACAAAGATAAATGGAGAATAAAAGAACTTTATCAAAACATCCCTTCGCATAGAGTGGATTTTTGCGTCGATGATTTGAATTTTTCTATAGTTTGCCATGGCAGCGAACTAAGATATGATGACCCTGCATCCGTTTTCTTTATTATCGAAGGAAAGCACTTTATCAAGCCATATTCATTAAAGCCCCTACTTGCGATCATTCGCTTAGTAAATCGGGACGAACTAGACGATTTTTCCAGAACGTATAATGACTCTGATAAAGTAACTATCTGGCCACCGCACTCCACTGATAATAACGGAACGATAGACATAGACTCACTCAGGTTAATATACGTATCAGAGCTCTATAATGAATTTAAAGAGAAGTTCCTGAAGGCCATTGGGGACGAAAAAATGTCAGTTATAATTAACGCAATGAAGATAATGCATGGGGATATTTGACCTTGCTATTTAGGGCGCAGTCAGCGCCCTTACTTTTATCGATATACGCACCTTTAATTTTAGTATATAAGTACATTTAGTTACCCCACTACCGATAAGTGATCTCGACGCATCTCACTGTTAGTTTTAGAGCGCTGTATTTTTCCTGCAAAGCATATAGAACCATTGATGAATAGATTGATAAAAATGCATAAAGAGTATCCATCCAGATTATTAATATAAACGAATCATTTTTCCAAAAAGAGTCTATTCGTAGAGTTGGTGTAAAGAATTTTATCATCAAAATTATTTTTTATGTTGGAGATAAAAACCAACGCAGCACCATGACCTCCTCCTTCTATTTTAAATATTTTCTCTAGTTCGCTCTCAAAATAGTTCATCCTCCCTTTAGCAGGATCCACAACTTGAAACCACCCATCTTTATAACCTGTATACACAATGAAATGCCCTCCGTTTGTACTGGTTTTCAAGATGGCTGGTGATTTTAATCTTTTTAACTCATTCAGTTTGATTTTTAATCCAACCGTTACAATATTAAATGTGTTAGCGGTTTTCTTCAAATCCCCCAACGAATACTCAGGCTTTAAACCAATAAAGAAAAATAGATTTTTCTCCGAAGTGCTTTTGTCATAGTACTTATTCAGAACAAAAGCCAATGATGCAATTCCGCATGAATTGTCAAACAGTTGTCTTTCTATATTCTTTGTCTTTGCTTCAGAAAAGTACTCCTTCACTTTATCTCGAGGCCTTTCAATGGCAAAAGCCTCACTATACAATCCTAATACTAGAGAAAAACCCAATATAAACACGACGCTTTTTTCATTCATATGCATCCTTTAAACAATTTAACAACTAACCAATTAACCACCTAACTAAGCAAACAGTTAAAAATGCAGGTATAATTGAATATATTGCGTTTAACCACTTATATTTACCACTCAAAATTTTAAATAAAAAAAACCACATGACATAAATAAAAACGATATAAATAAAGTTCATGATAGCCCCTTTAATGACAAGCCGTACATCTTTGTTTCATTAACTTATTCCATGAAGCAGGATCGTCGACAGCTTTCTGCATTGCTTCTTTGTAGCGGCCTCCACTAAGACCAGGCATATTTTTAAAATGACTATCACCCCAGTTAGGATCATTC
Organism: Serratia sp. TSA_105.2; assembly: GCF_052692115.1. NCBI lineage: Bacteria > Pseudomonadati > Pseudomonadota > Gammaproteobacteria > Enterobacterales > Yersiniaceae > Serratia > Serratia sp. TSA_105.2. Next base: position 11,276 of record NZ_JBQZFT010000007.1, on the reverse strand, counting down.
AAAATTTTGTTTAAATCCGCTTGAGACGGAACAGAATCTAGAGCAGGCCCAACCTTATTTTTATTTTTCCCTAGATATTCACCAGCCAAGCCACCAAATAACAATCCACCTGCTTCAGTGAGTAAAAATTTATCAGCCATTAATGGGGCGCCGCCCACAGCGCCAATACCTGCGCCAACAGCCGCTGCAGCTAGTGCTTCATTGAATTTCACTTCATTTCCAGCTCCAATTGTTTGCGCTAGATAAGCGCTTAAGTTTACAGTGGCTCCTTGAGCTGCTGCCCATAAGATAGGTACAAGTACAACCGGAATGGCTTTTCCTTTCGTACTATTCAACTCCGCATCAGTCATAACTTGATAAGGTTTATATTCAAGATCATCGATCTTTTGTACAGTTGAAGCTGTGGAATTAAAGTTTAGTAGATATAATGAAAGAATTAAATATTTAAAACTTTTCATTCTTATTTCCATAATTATACCCTCCATGAAATGTCGATAGAAAATGTGTTTGAATCCATGCCACCTAGTTCATGATCGATGCTAAAATCAGCAGTAAAATCCTTCCAGCTATTGAAGGTGATGCCGGTTATTAATGAACTAGCTGTATCCCAAGATGGAGAGTGAGGGTTCTTTTTTTTCATACTGTAAATATCTTTAGAGGCACCAAACTTAATGTCTATATCATTATTTAAAGCAACACTTATAATTCCTGTAGTTGAGAAATAGCGGTATTTAACATCATCTTTCCTATTAGATATACCATCGATATATGAAGGATATAAAGTAAGCACAACGGGATCCAAAATCCAACTAAAAGAGGATGATAATGTGTAATTATTAAGGCTACCAGCCTTAAACCCCGTACCAGCGCTCACCACTGTAAGTGGATAAAAATTTTCTATCCGATATGAAACCCCAAAGTTATAGTTGTCAACACTATGTTTGTTTTCAGTGTTAAGCTTAAATTGCTCGTCGGTAGTGTCTTTTTTCGTGTATTTTCCAATAACTGTTCCACGAAGTGATAAATTATTGCTAACGCCATATTGAAAAGAAGTATATCCGGAAAGTTGCTTTGTATTAGTGGTAATTATAGAGACGGAGTTGTCTATAAAAAAAGAACCTAATGAGGTGATGTTTAGTGAGTACTGCGGTGATGTGTTAGTTTTAGTATTTTCATAAATTGAAATGCCAGAACTTATTGTCCACTTATTTTCCTCTGGTAGGAAGTCTTCAACTTTGTAGATACCTCCTGCACCAACGACAAGATTAGGTATATTTTCTGCATAAGCAAGCTTTGTGACAAAGCACAATGCTAACATTGCAAAAGGAGCTAGTTTTTGCTTCATATCTGAACAACGTCCATTGTTGATAATGATTATCGTTATCTTTGTGTGGATTTTGCCATATACATACAGATTGTCAATAAGTGAAAGCAAAGGTTTCTTAACGATACGATTTGACAGCCTAAGTTAAGGCAAAGAACAAGAGACACACCGCACAGCTCTAAGCTGTGGGTGTGTCAGACAAATCCTTAAACCAAGAAAAATAGTTTTAAATTATATAGTTATTATATCGTTCGTTTTAGTTCCATTCCCCCCGAACACAAAAAAGCCTAGCTGCTTACGGCCTGATGAGCCAAGTAGTCATTGATTATTATTTAAGCTACAATTGAAGTCTGGTTATCATCTGGCTAAAAAGTGAAAATGTGATGATGAACAAAACAAGACAGTACCACGCCTATCGGCGTGGGGTACGTATGGCAAGCCTGTGGAAACGTCTTCAAGATACGATTTTGAAATGGGACTCGTTCTGGCTGACAAAGGCTCGTAATTACAACCTACCAGCTTGGTTAGGCCATATGCCTGTCGCCGTCGCATTACTGGGATCACTCACCATTATGTTGGTAGGTGGCGCGATCATTACGGGCGCTCTGCTTTTCATCTGGGCGATCGCGTTCATATTACAGAGTATTGCCTCTCAAGCTTTTGATGACAGCGATTCCAATAAGCAGGCAACCTCAGAGTATAGAAACGGAGATCAGGGCTTTGGATTATATTCTGGCCCTGATAGTTTGATTACGTCACATAGAATGGATAATGAAGAAGACTAAGGAGATGAAGATACATCTCCTTAAATAGGAACGACTATAATTTGACAGTTTTTTTCAAAGTATCTACCGCATCCCCACCTGTGCTTTCAGCCTTCTTAGAGCCGGTGCTGATAGCATTACCAATTGCTTGACCCACACTTACTCCAGCCCAAGACAGCGCTCCTAACCATAAGGCTGGTAGGACAATAAACATACAACCCATCACCAGATTCATAATCAGGTCATCGGCACTATTCTGAAACCCGGCCACATTCCAGCGACTGTGCGAGTCCGAACTGTACAATGCCTCCAGTAACCAGCTGTCCAGCCAGCGCGCCAGCTCCCACCAGAACGTCAGGAAGTTCAGCGCAAACACCACGAACGTCACGGTGATTACCGTCTTGTACTCGTAGGCCGCAAAGGCCAGTATGAGTGGCACCATGATATACACCGCCATCAGCAGTACCGCCTGCACCATCGGCAATGCCTGACGCATCGCATCAAATGCCGGATAGGCCGCCAGGCTCCCCAACGCGGTTCCTCCCAGCGACGCGAGCCGGTTAACCGAGTTGTCCAGGGTAAAGTCTGCATTGCCGCCGTAGCCGGCATAAGCGCGTCCGCCCTGGGAGACCGTCAGGTTATCCGGGCTTACCAGGCGGCGCTCCACCGCCTCTTTATAGTCCGCATCAGGTTGCCCCATCATCTTCAGCGCGGCAGACATCCGCAGCATGACGCCAGGATCGACCTGTTTCACCACGCGGGCTTCCAGCCCCGTTTTACCAGCTGACCACCACTCGCTGCAGGTCGGGTATCCCCCTCGCCCGGTGTTTGGCCGACCACTGTCCCGCCCCTCATTCCAGGGGAAACTGGCACGCGGCGTTTTGGACTGCAGGTTGTTGTAGTACCCACCGTTCAGGAAGGTCTTCGACCCCAGCCACTCGATGTCACGCAGGGTGACTTTGTCCGTCGTTTGGCCCTGGTCGCGGTTCTGCCAGGTATACAATGCCAGCGCGTAGCAGTCGTTGGTGAAGTCCTGCAGCTCCTTCGCAAGCGCCGGGTTATTGACCCGACTGTGCTGGACTTCAAAACGCACCTGCCGCAGATCCGGCCGGCACGGAATGGTGGCCACGGCCGCCGACGTGATCCCCTTCGACAGTTTATGCACCACCAACCACCACACCGGCACCTTCGCCGTCTGGCCGTTCATACTCGACATGATGTTGGCGTAGCCCGTTTCATCCGGCTTTTTCGGTGTCCAGGTACCACAGGTCGCCGCCCGGCTGCTGTCATACTTGATGGTGTCGAGGCTGACATTCATCAGCGGCAGACAGCAGGCCAGCATCACAAAGAATGCCCCGTAGAGCAGGTTTTCGATGCGTGGCAGGGACAGCATCCCTTTGTTGCCCTCATCCTCCCCTTCCTCGCGTACCTTCAGCCAGATGGCCGCCACCTTGAACAGCAACGGCAGCACAAACAGCCCCGTACTGACCAGCAGTTCCCACAAGCCATTGTTAATCAGCCAGCCAAGCAACGTCAGGAAATACTCCAGATAGCTGTTGGTCATCATAATGACAGCCCTCCGCCAAAGAGACTGTATTCACAGGCCAGGGCAAATACAGCGCAGGCGATGGCCATGCGTTTGAGGGGGTGCCGGTATTCTGGTTTGCAGCCCGGCGCATGCCAGAATTTCCAGAACCCCCAGGCCAGCGCGGCGTAAAGCGCCAGGCGCCAGCTCAGCCAGCCATAACGGGTGCTGTTCACCCAGTCACGCAGCGCAGCACTCTCTCCCGGGTGATTGACACCCCAGTGAGCCATGCCCAGCGCGACTATCGTCGCTATCACCAGCATGCCCAACATCTGCAGAACACGCTTTGCCCGCAGACCAAACCGGCGCCTCCTGGTAGGCGTCACCGTTTTTTTCTCTGTTCCGGTCATTGATTCATCCTCACAATTACTGGTCGCTTTCCGGCACGGCCAACTGGTTGAACTTGGTATCAGGGCTGTCAATCGACTGACGCTGCGGGTTGGTTTCCGCCCGGTTGTTCTCCCTGTCGATGATGGTCAGCACCGCGTTACGCGCAATCTCACGCTTCATCTCCATCTCGTTCTTGAGCGCCGTGATCTCACGATCCAGCGCCTCGATACGCCGATCGCCTTCTTCCATCGCGACTTTCTGCGCAGAGGCGTTCGGCTCAGACATCCCGGTTGTGATCATGCGCCGCATGATAAAGGCCGTTTCGATGGTATCCGCCATCGCCAGTTCACTGGCCAGGCGCCCAACCAGGGCGGCATTATCCGGATCTCGCTGCAGTGCCTTGATAACGCCGGCGGTCACAGCCAGGCTGCCCGTTTTGAGTTTGGCCAGGTTGCCCGCGGTAGGTTTTTCTGCCCCGTTGACCAGCCTGGCCAACTGTTCGTTATTCGCCTTGGTTGCCTCTTCCAGAATCGGCGCAAAACCCGTACCAGCTACGGTGCTGCCTGGCTGTTCGGTCCCTTCACCACTTTTACATTGCGCTGCATCCTTGCAGGTGCGCAGCGAGGTGTCGCCCAACACCTTCACTACAGCTGCTGCCGCTTCTTCACTGCTGGCATATTTGGTACAAGCTCCGCCGGTACAGCTGCTGCCAGATACGCTGGAGGTACTGGTGACCGGCAACGCATTCATCATGTTGTAGCCGGCTGCAGCCAGATCGTGCGTTGGCTTGATCGCCGGCTGACCGGCGCCGCCACGCTTCTGTCCACCGATCCAGGTCTGGCCGGATTGTCCGGTCACTTTCTCGGTGGCGTTCATCGATCGGATCGCATCGGCATCCCCGTTGTTGACCAGGCTTTTGGCCTCCTCCATCGCCGCCGCCTGGCTCCAGCCGCCGGTATCCACCATATCCATCATCCGTTTGGAGAGGTTCTGGCAATTGAGCTGGGCTTTATCGAATGCCACATTGGCCTGCAATACCCCGTTGGTCAGCATTTCATACAAGCCAGGGTTAGCACGCTGGATAGCCATCGCCGGCAGACTGGCTACCGCACCGGTAGCACCTTGAATAACATTACCCATCAAGCTCTTGAACCCGTCCGTCACGCCATTGAGCTGGTTACCGATGGTGCTCTTCAGGTCGAAGTTGCCGCACATCAAATCCGAGCTCCAGCCCAGGTTCATCCCCAGGCGCTGCATATTGCCACGCGTCGCCGGCTGCGATATCACCGAGCCTCCGCCCAGGGAATAGAACAGTTTGTCCGAGACCGCGCCGCTGGCATTCTTCCCGTAACCGATATTGCTGTCATTCACCTGGGGCAGTGAAATACCAAACAAGGTACTGTCATTGTCGTCGGCATACGCATTCGCACCGCTCAGTGCCAGGCAGCCCGCAATCAGTAGGGGAAGCACGAGGTGGCGATCCTGTACGGTGCATTTAGTCATTGTGTTTTTCATCATTCATGCCTCAGAAATCTGTGCTGTAGAGGAAACGCTGCCCGCGGCGCTGGCAGCAGCTGTAGGGTTGCCACAGGGCAAAGGCAGCGTTCGCATCCGCTGCTGGCGTATGGTCACCGTCCGGGAACACGGCGCAGGACTGGCTGAGCTGCGGCGCCAGGCGTTGCCATTTGTGGTTGCTGGTTCCGGTATTTTCCTGAACCGCACCTGGTGGCCAGTACCCTTCCGAGCGCTGGCCCATCAGGGGCTGGTAGACGTGCGGCTGACCAGAGCGGGTGATGATGTCCGCCACACGCTGTGCCACCAGAGCACCCGCCTTGTCGTCATCGACTTGGGTCACAAATCCCGAACGGGGATAGACATTGCCCCACATATTCGCTGCCGCCTGACTGCCGACCTCACGCTGACCAGGCACCAATGCTTCGGGATAGAGGGATTCCGGCATACCAGTACGCCATACCAGGCTGTCCAGCGTGCTGAGGAAATACGGCACGAAGGGGGTCGCCGCACTGCGGCACGAATAGCCGGCAATGCTGCCGCCAATCAGGGTCGTCGCTGGATGGCCAATGGCATCGGCATACTTGAAGTGAAGGTTGGTTTTACGCTGCCCGGGGGTTTTCAGCTCATTGTTGCCACCGCCGGCTGCAACGCCGCCCAGCGCGCTGGTGATACGGCTCTCGAGTCCGCCAGCGGCCTGACTGACCATCGACATCTCACGCCACGGGTTGCCTCCCGGGGTGTTGTACGCCGACACCACCCCCTCCGGGATGAAATGGCTAACTTTGACCGAAGTTCGGACAGTGCAGCCGCCCCAACTGCAGAACAACCAGTAGCAAATACCGCTGACGCGCCAGCTGATGCAGGACTGCGACACCGCACTGGCAACAATCTGTGCACTGTTGAGCGCGGCATTCGCCGCCGGCACGCCGGCTGCAGACAGCATCATGGCCACACCGAGGGATTTAAGGGTCAGCCGGGGTTGTCCGGAAGACGCCAGCTGCAAGGGAGCTCGTTGCATATCACTGCCCCTCCAGTGACTTCGCGCGCAACGCGGTGGCCCGGGCGATATCAGCGGTGCCATACACCACATCTCGATCGTCAAACACGACCGCGGGGACTTTTTTGACGCCCAGTTCCCACGCGCGCACCACCGCGCGGTAAACCGTGGCCAGCTCCTTTTCATGCGCCTGCCATTGTGGTGACTGCAGTACGGCTTGCGCCTGCCGTTGCGCTTCATCCGGGTTCGACGACAGTGCGCCAAAGAGCTGCGTCTGCAACTGCTCCGGACCGTCAAGATAAATCACGGTCACGGAAGCATCATTATTCGTCGGGGGATGGTGGGAATCGGTATACAGTACCGTGCCGGCAAGCACCGATGCCGGCATCAGCAGAGGAAACAACGTCAGCAACGTGCTGATTTTCATGGCGTGCACTCCTGCGTGGATAGAATCCACATAGGGTGCTACGACATGGTCAGAAAGGCAGCAAAGAAGTCTTTATTGATTTCTAAAAATTTTTCTTCCCCTACGGGGGAAGTCCGTAGTGGCACGCCGATACTTGCCTCTTGATATCCCAGTTGATTATCGCAGAGGACTAGCCCATCGTATTTGGGATTAGCGTTGCGAAAATGTGAAAAATCACCGCTACATTCTCTTCACCCGATTACAGCAGCAATCTCAGGGTTTAAAAACATACATAAAAACAATGAGCTGGGTCAACAGACCGGGAGTTTTGTTAGTCATCGTATTGGAAGCTTATGCATATTTTAGCTGCTAGAATGTCAACGATTAATTCACAAGAAGTCCATGCGGACTTCCCGTTAGTCATATTATTCTTGATATAAAGATCCCTCATCTCAACCAGAAGAAGACGAAGATCATAACTGGCTAATTTATCTGGTACAAACCAGTCTTCGTTATCTTCCTGATCAATATAATCATATTCATATTCACATGACTCACCATCAAGAGATAATTTTGCACGGGCAATAATCTCCTTGGCATTTTTAGGCCCTGTATCCACCAATAACTGACCAATTTTACTGTGTAGAGCATCTAGATTGTTCACCCCCCCTCCAGGAGTATTACTAATGTCTTTAATTACAGGGCGACCACCACCTATAGAGTAGGTTACGTTAAAACTATCAGGCCATTGCAATCTCCAAAGTAAACAGGACCTATCTTAACATCAGTGTCGGGATGTCTAATATTCAAGGATCCATTCTATTTAGATACCCGCGACTCCGTGCCTCTTGCAATATAAGTTCGGGAACGTTTTCCACATCAGATATCTTTCTCTTATTAACAATAATCTGACTCGCTTCTTTATAACCCGGCGCCCACAAGTAATTATTGTCAGTTATGTTTTTGTAAACAGATATTAGTGGTTTCTTCCATGCGGCAGATATATGTACAATCGAAGTATCTGGAGAGATAACCAAGTCAACTTGTCTAATCAGTTCCATAACATGATGCAGTGAATTGAATGGATTTATCGCAACATTATCGGGAAGAGACACATTCAGTTCTTTCCTGTGATCAAGAATAATAATGATGATGTCATCTGATTTCTCGTTAATCATCTCAATAGTTTGAGTTAATTGCTCTTGAGATAAGTTTCTTTCTGGACTTCCAGTGAAAGCATTAATGACAATTTTAATCCCCCCCTCCCATACGCTTAAATACTTTCGCACTTCGGAAGCAATCGCGTCAGGGATATGCAAGTCATAGGTGTGACTATTTTTAAAGTCAAGCCCCATGTTATGCGCTGCCAAGGAAATGGCTTTTGTCACATGTTCCGTACCATTCTTAAATGGAATTGATTTGCTGTAGTGATTAATGAAATTCCATTTATTAAATCCAAGAACAAACTTTGCGTTTAAGTCTCGAAAAAGCATCATCCTATGCACAGGGGTGTCGAACAGGCAAAGATCAACCACCAGGTCATAATTATTTTCATTCAACGCTCTCATTGTCGACTCAGCCACGGTGTGACTAAATCTCTTCAAGAAAACCTCATTGTTACAGTCCCCAGCTTCGTAGATATTCCTGATATAGGGGTTGTATTTCATAGCTACGCTACTTGACTTTGTCAGTAGTAAATCAACTGTATAACCCGACTCATAAAGGCACTTCACTAGTGGCGTTGAAACCACAACATCTCCGATTGTTCCTTCATTGCGAAGGAGCAGTACAGTTTTGATTGCTTTGATATCAAAATTGCTTTTTCTACGCTTATCCCAGATAAGCTTTGCAATATAAATTTTGATATTAAGCTTTACTTCCTTGAAGTAATAATTTCGTCTCCTGTTCCACTCCCTTAACTTCTTGAAACGACCACTTGAAATAGAAATTTCCAAATCCTTACTCACAACTCCCTCCACTTTTCATATGGGACCGCTCATTAACACATGAGAGAAGCATCTTATTAACCACCGAAAAATACTGAGTATTTTAACTATGTGCCATTTGGTTCTTATTACCTGGAAAGGTTGTCCGAAGCATTGTGGACTTTAAATAGTAGTCAGTGCAGTAAAAATAAATAAATTAAATCTGTGTAATTTGTTTTTACTGGCTTACTTCCTTGTACCTAACAGTTCCCCCTCCAATCATTGACTGGAATCAGACCGCTATTCTTCGGGTGGGTGGGGGGCATTACGCTTCCGTTCATCAAGCTTAGACAATATCCAACAACCTATACCTAAGGGAATGCTTCCGGCTAGAGCAGTTTTTCCTGAGTAAATTACATCATCCCATCCGTAATTTAAAACCCCAATCTTAAAATAAGCATACACACTTATTCCAAAAACCAATAACATAACAAATGAAAACAAAAAGATAACGCAGTATCCAATGAGAAAAACTAGCAAATGAAAATTAACTTTTTTAGGTAACATTTTACTTACCATCCAATTTTTCTTGGGTTTTGCTTCCTGTTAATTCTGATGTTATAGCACCAGTTCCAGCTCCAATTAGCTCTGCAGAGCCATCACTAATAATAGGTTTCAACTTATCAGTAACAACTTTACCAGCCCCAATCATCGCATTGGTCGGATCTTCACCTTTGATCGTACTGCCAACATAAGCACCGCCAACACTGACACCACCTGTCAGCAACGGGCCTTTACCTTGCGATAATGCCCCTGTCCCTATTGCAAGTAGTGCATCGGTGTAGCTGAAGGGTTTGTCTCCATTCACCGTGAGTTGCGTACTGACATTCGCTGCACCACCAATAGCCCCTCCCGTTGCGGCCGCTCCTACACCGACGGTTGACCCCGTGCCCATTGTCGCTGCTGTGCTCATCAATAGCGCCCATTTTTTCACAAGCTCGGTAGCCGGCTGTGGTGCCCCTGTTCCCAGACCTTTTGCCAGGTCGCTCTGCGCCTGTGTTACCTCTTCCGGCGTGGCACCATGCTCCGTCATAAACTTGCTCAGTGTCGAAGTGGCTCGCCCTGCATCCATTAGCCCATTCGGCAAGCTCAGATGGTTATTCTCAACTACAAAAATTCCGACAGATCGGTTCTTCTGCAATTATCCGCTTTCATAGCCAAATGCTCTATATCTTTCGGTAGTAAAATAACCAGTAGGCAAATCCAACACCAACCCCCACTAAAGCTGTATTCAATACTTTATGAAAGTTCTCCTTCAAGTACCCTAGCATTTGATCGCCGCCACCAATCCAGTACCCCACCACTTGAAAAATAAAACTTACAAAAAAAAGCATTAAAAAGAAGGCAACGCACAAATACAACAGGACCAGTAGTGACTTTTTACTTATTAACATTACCATTCTCCTTATTTTTTATAGAGTTTTGCAATGCGTCAGAGAACCACCCAGAAGCAGCTGAGTCAGCTACATTTCCAGAAAGTGAAGGTAAGTTATTGTGAGGGGCTGGTTTTGTGATAGTCCAGACTCCTGTTGGAACCCATTCATATTGCTTCGACACTGGATTAAGTACCTTACTCATAGGCACCTTGATAACATTACCCGCAGCATAACCAGCCGATGCGCCAGCCTTACTTAGTAGAGCCCCCATAAACGGATCGTCGCCTTTAATCTCCGCTTGATAGTAACCACCCGCTGCATTCCAAGATACTGTAGGGTTATAACCTTTACCCGCAGTTATAGCTCCAATCACTCCTGATCCGATCACGTCAGAGAGTTTCACTTCACCAGTCGTGCCGTACTGAATTCCTGCACTGGCCGCAGATGCCACCCCAACAGCAATTAATTGTTCTTTACCCTTGGTAACGGTATTGGTGATAATCGCTTTCCCGCCCATAACCGCAACCGGCCATGAGGTCGGATCGCTTATTACAGATAACAGGCGATCTCCAGTGGTGATATTGTCTTTTAGGAATTTAAGGTCAGTTCCATTTAGGTAATTCACCAGTGCTGCCGCACTCGGATCTTTCAGCTTTTCATCCAGCCGGATTTGCGACGGATGCGCATCATTAGCAACATTTGTCGCCCCCTGAATAAGCTCTTCCCATGTCACACAGGCAACGCCACCACCGGAGCAAGCATCAATCAGTTCCTTGCTGTTCTTGTTGCTGATTTCTATGTATTTTTCAACCACTACGTTGCAGTCACCACCGGATGCTTTACAGTCGGAGAGTTCTTTATCAAGCGCTCTGGCTTCTGTACTGCTCAGATAGTTATTCTCAACCGCATTCTTGCCGGCCTGCCCGCCGGTCACCGCTCCTGCAGTATCGCCCGTCACCAGCCCGCCTGCAAGCCCTGCAGCCAGCTGGCTCAG